>NZ_LLYB01000085.1:7392-24574 GCF_001440475.1 Bradyrhizobium lablabi
GCGGAATGCTGCTTGGGGTGGTGGGGCGTGATGACCCGATCGGCATTCACGGTGCGCTGATCTTCGCTGCCGGCATCCTCACGATCTTTCTCATCGGCAAGGACTATTACGCCCCGGAGCCGTCCGATGAACGGTTCGCCTCCTACTATGACGATCCGACCAAGGCCGGAATTGTCCTGGCGATGATCTGGGTCGTCTTCGGCCTTGCCGTCGGGGATTGGGTGGCATGGCAGCTGGTCAATCCGAACCTGACCTTCGGCGGCGGCTGGTCGAGCTTTGGCCGCATCCGGCCGGTCCATACGACCGCGGTGATCTTCGGCTTCGGCGGCAACGGCCTGATCGCGACCTCGCTTTATGTCCTGCAGCGAACCTCGCGCGCGCGCCTGCCGGACCAGTTGAGCCCGTGGTTCGTGCTGCTCGGTTACAACCTGTTCTGCGTGCTTGCCGTCACCGGCTACCCGATGGGCATTACGCAGTCGAAGGAATATGCCGAGACGGAGTGGTATGCGGACATCTGGCTCGTCGTCGTATGGGTGGTGTACTTCCTGATCTATCTGCGAACGCTGGCGCGGCGCAAGGAACCGCACATATACGTCGCGAACTGGTACTTCATGGCGTTCATCCTGGTGGTGGCGATGCTGCACATCGTCAACAACCTCGCCGTGCCGGTTTCGATCGGCCACGCCAAGAGCTACACGCTGTTTTCCGGCGTCCAGGACGCCATGATCCAGTGGTGGTACGGCCACAACGCCGTGGCGTTCTTCCTCACCGCAGGCTTCCTCGGCATGATGTATTACTTCCTGCCGGTGCGGGCGGGCCGCCCGATCTTCTCCTACCGGATGTCGATCATCAGCTTCTGGGGGATCACATTCCTTTACATGTGGGCGGGATCTCACCACCTGCATTTCACGGCGCTGCCGCACTGGGTGCAAACCCTGGGCATGACGTTCTCGCTGATGCTCCTGGTTCCTTCGTGGGCATCCGCGGGCAACGCGCTGCTGACACTGAACGGCGCCTGGGCCAAGGTGCGTGACGACGCGACGTTGCGCTTCATGATGGTGGCGGCCGTGTTCTACGGGCTCACCACGTTCGAGGGATCGTTCATGGCGATCCGGGCCGTCAATGCGCTCTCGCATTATACCGATTGGACCGTTGGTCACGTTCATGCCGGTGCGTTGGGCTGGGTCGCGATGATCACGTTCGGCTCGATCTACGCTGTGGTGCCGTGGGTGTGGAAGCGCAAGAGCATGTACTCGGCCGGGCTTGTCGAGGCGCATTTCTGGCTCTCGATCGCAGGCGCCTTGGTCTACGTCTTCGCGATGTGGAATTCCGGCATTATCCAGGGGCTGATGTGGCGAACCTATAGCGAGGACGGCACGCTCACCTATTCCTTCGTCGATTCCCTGATCGCGATGCATCCCTACTACGTCGCCCGCGCCATCGGCGGACTGTTGTTCCTGATCGGCGGGTGCATCGGCGCCTACAATATCTGGATGACCATCAAGCTTCCGAACCCGATTTCCGAGGCGACTGCCGATCAGCCGGAGCCAAAGGCCATCGGGGCCTCGCCACAGCCGGCGGAGTGAGATGCCATGTCGATCTTCGGATTCCACTATCGGATGGAGCGCAAGGCGATCGGCCTCGTGATCGCCATCATCGTGGTGGCGAGCATCGGTGGTCTGGTCGAGATCGCCCCGCTGTTTACCATCCATCAGACGGTTGAGTCCGCGCCGGACATGCGGCTCTACACGCCGCTCGAACTTGCCGGCCGCAACATTTATATCCGCGAGGGCTGCTATGCCTGCCATTCGCAGATGATCCGCACGCTTCGCGACGAGGTCGACCGCTACGGTCCTTACTCGCTCGCGGTCGAATCCAAATACGATCATCCGATGCTGTGGGGGTCCAAGCGAACGGGGCCCGACCTCGCTCGCATCGGCGAAAAGTATTCCGATCAATGGCACGTCGCCCATCTCGTCAATCCCCGCGACGTGGTGCCGCCTTCGGTCATGCCTGCCTACGACTGGCTGCTTTCCACCGAACTGCGCGCCGATGATCTCGGCCTTCACCTGAAAGCGCAGCGCGCGGTCGGGGTTCCCTATACGGACGAGATGATCGCCAACGCGTCGCTTGACGCGTTCGGCCAGTCCAATCCTGACTCGGCGCAGGCCAAAGGCGTTACCGAGCGCTATGGCAAGGCGACCACTGTGCGCGCGTTCGACGGGCGCCCCAGCCAATTGACCGAAATGGATGCAATGGTCGCGTACCTGCAAATTCTCGGGCGGCTTACCGACGCGGCTCACAGGCCGATCGCAGATGCTGGAGCGAAGCAATGAGCATAGAGCACGATTTTCTGGTCGGCGTTTCCAAATCATTCGGGCTTTTTTATCTGCTCGCGCTCTCGGCCGCGGTGTTGGTCTACGCCTATTGGCCCTCGAACAAGAAGCGCTTTGACTCCGCCGCGCGGTCCATCCTTCGCGACGAGGACAAGCCATGGCCGTAGATCAGCAAGAGCGCGACAGCTACACCGGCTATCTCACCACGGGCCACGAATGGAACGGCATCAAGGAATTGAACACGCCGGTCCCGCGTGCGGTGTATTTCTTTCTCGCGCTCTCCGTCCTGTTCTCCGTTGTCTACTGGATCCTGATGCCGGCCTGGCCGCTGGGCGTCACCTACACCAAGGGCCTGCTCGGCGTGGATCAACGCACCACCGTCGCGGCGACCCTGAACGAGGCAGCAATCGATCGCAGCGTCTGGACCAGGAGGATCGAAACGGAAGGCTTCGCTGCGATCCAGTCCGATCCAAAGCTCATGGAAATTGTCCGCAACGCCGGCCGCACCTTGTTCGGCGACAATTGCGCGGCATGTCATGGCCATGACGCCAAGGGCGGTCCTGCCTATCCAAACCTGACCACGTCATCCTGGCTGTGGGGCGGCAAGCCTGAAGACATCTTCAATACCATCCGCGTCGGCATCAATTCCGCGCACAAGGACACGCGCGTGTCCCAGATGCCGGCGTTCGGGCGCGACCAGATGTTGCCGCGGGCCGACGTCATGAAAGTGGCGTCCTTCGTCTATTCTCTTACGCACCCTGACGCGACAACCATCGATCCCAAGGTCGATCCCAAGATCGATCCCAAGACCATCGAGGCCGGCAAGGAGATATTCGCCGCCAATTGCGTGTCTTGTCACGGCGACGATGCCAAGGGCAACCCCGAGCTCGGTGCGCCCGATCTGACCGATAAATCCTGGATATACGGCGGTAGCCTGGAGGCCATCGATACCTCGATATGGGGTGGCCGGCAGGGCCAGATGCCGAGCTGGGAAGGCCGCCTGTCCGAGCTCGATCGAAAAATCCTCACCCTCTATTTGCTCGACAAGCGGACGGTGACCCCATGAACGATCTCGCAAGGCCTGACAAGCAATCGCGCGCAAGACCAATGATCAGCGTCTGGGTCTTGCTCGCCGCCGCCGTCGCCATTCTCGTCGCCGCCAATGCCCATCTGGTCTATGTCGCGATCATGTCGCAGCCCGCCTGCGTCGCGCATCTGAGACAAGGCGAGGGCGATGCCGCGCGGGGACAGTTCAGCGCTGCAAGGTCGTCGTGTTCGCCTTCGACGGCGCTCAATGCGGGTCATTCCTGAGCGGGGAGAGACGCCATGCCGATGATCCCTCCGGTCGCATCGCCCCTTCCGATCGTCGATCGATGGGTCCGGCCGCTGAAGATGGATGACCCGTTGAAGTGGCTCGCCGCAGGTTGGCGAGATCTCATGATACAGCCGGCGATGAGCATCGCTTACGGCCTGATCATCTTCCTGCTCTCGATCGGCTTTGTCGGCAGTCTGATTGCGCTCGGGCGCGACTACATTCTGTTCCCGGCTTTCGCCGGCTTCATGGTGGTCGGCCCGATCCTGGCCCTCGGCCTGTATGAAAAGAGCCGCCGGATCGAAGCCGGGCAACCCGTGCACTGGCACTCGCTCTTTTTCGTCAGGCCCCGCTCGGGTGGTCAGATCCTGTTCACCGGCGTGCTGCTGTGCCTGTTGATGGTCGTGTGGATGCGCGCCGCGGTCATCATTTACGCCCTGTTTTTCGGCCTGTTGCCGTTCCCGGGTCTCAATCGGATCGCGCCAATGCTCTTCACCACGCAGACCGGCTTGGCGATGCTCGCAGTCGGGACCGCGATCGGAGGATTGTTTGCGGCATTCTCGTTCGCAATCAGCGCCTTTTCCGTTCCCATGCTGCTGGACGAGGATGTCGATGCTCTCACTGCGATGGGCAGCAGCATGGCACTGGTCTGGAGCAACCTCCGGGTCCTGCTGATCTGGGCGGCAATCGTACTGGTGCTGTTCCTGCTGAGCCTTGCAACCGCCTTGCTCGGACTGATCGTCATCTATCCGCTGCTCGGGCATGCCACATGGCACGCTTATCGCGCGGTGCAGCCGGGCGGCTCGTGACGATGCATCGCGCTGGACTCTCGACACTCAATCTCGCGAGGCCGCTCTCATGATCGATTTCTTCTTTCTGGTTCCGCTTGCGATCGGGATGGGGCTGGTGGGGCTGGCGTCGTTCATGTGGACCTTGAAGAGTGGCCAGTACGACGATCTCGAAGGCGCTGCACATCGCATCCTGTTCGAAGGCAATGAAGGACCCGTGCTTGAAAAGCATCCCATGCCCTGCAGCCGTATCAAGACCGAAGCCGGGGAAGCGGAATTCCCAAACATGGAAAAGCCCAACCGCTAGCCTGGGCGGAGGGGTGACCGCCCTAGACCGGCTGCGGCCACGTGATCTCCCGGCCTTTCAGCTCCCTGTAGCGTCGCGCTTGGGCCTGGATGCTTCCCGGATCCGACATGCCGCGCGACAGCCAATCCCGGTCGAGGCGGGCGGCCTGGTCGATGGCTGCCATGGCGGCTGCCTGTAATGCGCGCTTCGAAAAGGCGTAGGCCGTGCAGCAATCCGGCGGCACCAGCGCGGCCCAGGCGACGGCGGCGTCGAGCAACTTATCGGGTGCGACCGTCCGCTGAACAATGCCCAATCGGGTCGCGGCGGAGAGATCGTGGATCTGGCCGAACAGGGTCAGCTCGAAGGCCGCGCGCGGACCGATCGCGTGCTTGATGATCTCGCAATAGACCGCCGGCATCGGGATGCCGATCGGCACCTCGTTCAGCGAGAACTGCAGCGGGCCTTCAACGGCGATGCGGTGATCGCAATCGAGCGCCGTAATCAGCCCGCCGGCATAGGCATGGCCGTTGATGGCCGCGACCGTGGGCTTTGGATACGTGAACAGGCGGAGATTCGTGGCGCGATAGGCATCGAACCAGGCGTCGATCTCCTTGAGCGAACGGCGCGCGAACAATGGAAAGTGATGGTCGAAGTCGAGGCCGGCCGAGAATGCCGCGCCCGAACCGGTCAGGACGACGGCGCAGTCGGCAAACTCCGCTTCGAGGCGATCGAACGCGGCATGAAGGTCGGCGAAGAAGGCCGGGTTTTGTGCGTTGACCTTGTTGGTGTTCATGGTGACGACGGCGACGTGAGGGTGCCGGCGCTCGATGGTCCATGGCATCGAATCTTCTCCGCTGTTCAGGGTTTGCGATCGGAAGAAAAGGTTCAGGCGAGCTTGAACAGGCGCCGCGCGTTATCAGCGAGAAATGCGGACCGGGCTGCTTCGCCGATGTCGAGGCCGTCAAGTCCGGCGATACATTCGCCCGCGGGCCAGAACGGGTGGTTCGAGCCGAACAGAATCCGATGCCGATCATTGCCCCGCATGTATTCGACCAGCTCGGACGGATAGCGGCTGACCTTGTAGGCCGACGTATCGATGAAGACGTTCGAATACTTCATCACCAGCGAGAGCATCTCACTGAGCCACGGCACGCCAATGTGGCCGCCGAGAATGCGTAGCTCGGGGAATTCCAGCGCGACCCGATCGAGATAGGGAATAGGCCGTCCCGGCTCCGACTCGCGCAGGGGACCCGCATGTCCGACCTGCGTGCAAAAGGGAATATCGAGCTCGCAGCACTCTGCGAACAATGGGTAGTAGCGGCGGTCGTCCGGCGGCAGGCCCCAAAGCCAGGGCAGAACGCGTAATCCCTTGAAGCCGTCCCGCTTCACCCTGAGCCTCAGCTCACGCACGGCTTCCAGAGGGCGAAAGAGATCGACGGATGCGATGCCGACGAAGCGATCGGGATATTCCCGGCAGTATTGCGCGACCTCGTCATTGCCGATCATGGGGCCGTTCGGGCCGTGCCAGGCGCAGAGCATGCCGACGGACACGCCGACGCGGTCCATCTCGGCAATCGGATCCTGGATGGGAAGCGCCGTTTCCGACCACTTGCCGGACCGCCACCGGCGCAACGAATCGAGCATCGGATTGCCGATCCACCCCGCATTGGGATGCTGCATCCAGGCATCGATGATCATGTCGGGTCTCCCGAAGCGGACGGAGGAGACGACGACTATGCTCGATGGCGCGCCCGTCTCTTCGAAGGTGAATTGGTCGGGGCCTCGAACGGCCACACCGCCATCCTTAGGCGCGCAGAAGGGCTCGCGTCTTGAAGAAATCGGACAGCCCGCGCATGACGTCCAAGCAACGTCTGCTTGAATGCACCGGGCGAGACGCCCGCGTGCCGTTGAAACTCGCGCGTCAGGTGAGCCTGATCCGAGAAGCCGAGATTGGAGGCGATCAGCGACAGTCCGGCATTCCGCGTCGCGATTTCGTAAACCGAACGACGGAAACGCTGAACGGCCAGGAAGCGCTTTGGCGCAACGCCGGTCGATGCCTTCATCCGCCGATGCAGCGTTCGCACCGAACCGCCGACGTGACTTGCAAGACGGGTAACCCGATCGTGCGAGGTATCAAAATAGTCGCTGCTCGCGATCGATCCGTGCTGGGTCTGCCGGAACAGCGCGAGCAGGAGCTGGTCCAGCGGAGCAAGGATCGCGGGGGACGACGGAACTTCACTGATGAGGCGCGCCAGCGAATTCTGACACGCGACGATCGCGGGGTCTTCGGCGTGTAACGGATACGGCCAATTCGGTTTGAATTTTATGCCGATGACCCAGCCGAAAAACGCCCGGCCTTTTCTTCGATGCGCAAAGTTGGGTTCGTTCACAACCACCTTGCCGCTGCGCCCCAGGCCCGGTGACGCCAATTCCCGAAAGCTGAAGGTGAGCTCCCTGAACGGCGAGGCGAATGCCAGGCGGTTTGCCGTCAGCCGCCCGCAATCCTTCAGGACGTAAATCGAATCCACAAGATGGCCGTGGCTTTCCGGCGGTGCGAACTCCGCATAAAAGGCCGATCGCGCGAACAGCCGTTCGCCATCCTCGTCAGCCTGCGAGACCCGGTTCGCCAATGCTCGACCCCTGCTGGAAGATACGCACCTTGTAGGCTCCAGCACGCAGGATGGGAAGCGCGAAGCGAAACCGATCCTGCGCGCTGATCTGCTTGAGCCCGCGAGGATTGAAGGGGGCGGTGACTGCGCGCCGCAGGAATCGCATCCAGAAATGGTCGTGCGTGCAAGCGCGCTACCGCGGTCGTTTGTGTCGGCTCTGGCCCAAATTGTTCCAGCGCAACGTTGCTTTAGTTACGGGAACTGCGTGGCCTGAAGATCGATTGTTGTGGGCTGACCAGCATCTCGCCCTATTGGAGGCAGGGCAATCGGACGGCGCGCGCTTCTACGGGAGCACCTTAAATGAAAACATTTTTGAAGGCCGTCATCTGGATTGCGGCCCTAATCGTAGGTCTAGTTTTTTGGAATGTGACCCCTGACTTTCGACCGCTGGTCTCTTCGATTCTGGCGGCAGCATTCGTCTGTTACGTGCTGTCCGTGATCGTCGAAGTCACCGTCAAGCGCGTGATATCGGACGAACAAACAGAGCTTCGCAGCCGCCTTGACGTTCTGGATCGCAAGGTTACCGCAATTTTGCGAGACACGTTTGAACGACGCCACCTGCGATGATCCGTTTGAAGCAACGGCGCGCGATGCGAGCGCTGACAACAAAGCTCGAGCGGCCCGAACTGTTGGCGTAAACGCGCCATGAACCTCCGGCAGCTCTTCCGGCCGCATTCACTCGAAAAGCAGGAAGATCAGTCCACTGCTGAGTGCAGTTAGCCAGATTAGCGAGACCACGAAGGGCACATCGTGATGTGTCATGCTCATCAACCCAGCGAACGGCCGCCCGATCTCATGATCCCGCGGCCTCCAGGTTTACAATCAATTCCAAATATTATTTCGACTCGCTTGATCTCGGAGAATACACCCGCGCGGGGCGTTTGCCTTCACAAATGATAAGTCTTTGCGAAAAGCGGCAACATTGGCCGAAGGTACAGGAGGCGTCGGTTCGAAAATTCCGACCGACGCCCCGAGTGGTAACGCCCCCTGTGTGAGCCGTCAGGCTAGTCGCAATACGACCACCTGCCATAGCCGTCGTCGCATCGCGCACGGGCGCGATAGGGCACCGGCAGCGGCGGCCGCGGCGCGTATTCAAGCGCGTAGTCGCGCTCCGGCCCGTAGTAGCGCTCGGGATAGGCGGGCACGCGTTCGACATAGGCCGGCTGGGCGGGGTAGCCGTATTCGCCATAGACCGCTGCCGGGGCGCGGTAGACGGGGGGCGGCGCCTCGTAGGAGCGATAGCCGTAACCGGGTTCCACGTAAGCCGGTTGCCGGTAGGCCGCTCCCGGCCGCACATAGACGTTCGAGGAAGGCGCATAAACTCCGCCCGGCGCCACGTAGACGGATGACAGGTCGCTGGCCGCGGCGGACGCCGAACACAGGGCAACAAAGCCAAGCGCAAGCGATGATCGGTACATTGTGAAGCCTCCAACTACTCAAGCCGCGCCAGCCAAGCACGGTTAATTTTCTCTAAACAAATCGCAGGGCGCAATGAGATTCTGCGCGAAGAAGTGTGCCATTTCTGGACTGCACACACATTTGCATCGCGAATAGCGCGTACGAAATTCCGCAATCATCGCCGTTGAATTTTACGCCGATGGATTCGCAAGAGCTTTCTCCTTCGGTCTTGACGACAGCGCGCAAGTCGGATGGCGAGTCACGCTTCTATGCGCAAACATTCCTTGAAGCGCCGGCTCAACGCGATCAATTCCAAGGGCCCTCGCGCTACCGCCAGCACGTAGTGATCCGGCCGGACCAGGGCCGCGACGATCCGGTGCGCGCGAAACCAGGCGGCCAACACATCATCGTTCTCCACGATCGAAAACGAACGCGCGGTGATCGGCCGTGAAACACCATGCGTTTCGACGTATAGGATCGAACCTCCCAATCGGCTGAGCGTCTGCTTGATGTCGTCGGGAATTTCCTGCGCGGTGACATCGGGCGAGACGACCAGACGAAAGGACGATCCGGCGAAATCGTCCAGCCGGCATGCGCCTGTGAGCGTCGTAATCCAGGGCTGCGGGAAGCGTGTGCCGACCGGCATTCCCTGCTCCGACGCCAGCGCGCCCTCGACAAGGGCGGGAATGAGGTTCTGGCGGTAGCGCACGACGGGCGGATTGCCCGTCTCGGCCAGCATCTTTTCGTCGCGCTCCTTCGCTTTGGCCGGGTCGAGCTCGCAGATGATGCGCCCTAGGGATTTTGCCGTTTCGGTGGTGGTGCGGACGTGGGGACGGCGTTCCTGTCGATAGGTGTCGAGCAGCGCATCGCGCGCGTCGCCTTTGAGAACCAGCGCGAGCTTCCACGCCAGATTGGCGGCATCGCGGATGCCCTGGCACATGCCCTGCGCCATGAAGGGTGGCGTCATGTGCGCCGCGTCGCCGGCCAGAAACACCCTTCCGCTGCGCCATTCGTTGGCGACGAGGGCGTGAAACAGATAGGTCGCCGCGCGCCATAGTCTTCCATCTTCCGGGCCGAGCCACCGGCCGAGCAGGCGCCAGATCACATCCTCGCGGCTCATGTCGTCCGGGACCTCGCCAGGCAGCAGCATGATCTCCCAGCGGCGATGTTGGCCGGGGCCGACGACATAGGTCGCGGGACGCGCCGGATCGCAATACTGCACCATCGTTTCCGGCAGCTTGTGCAGCCTGTCTTCGTCGACCATCACATCGATCACGAGCCAGGGTTCGTCGAAGTCGAGACTCTCGAACGCGATGCCGAGCTCCTTGCGCACGGCGCTGCCGCCGCCGTCGCAGCCGACGACATAGCGGGCGCGAATTGTTTCCAGCTCGCCTGAAGACGAAAGCACGTCCAGTTCGACATGATCGCTGCGTTCCGTGAGCTGTTGCAGCGTCGTTGACAGCCGAACCTCGACCGCCGGCATTTTTGTCAGCGCGTGCCGGATCGCTCGTTCGAACGGCGGCTGGGTGAACACGAGGCTGGGCTGCCAGCCCTGCGGGTAGGGCGGCGGCAACGATTCATAGCGGGCAATCACGGTGCCGCCGATCCCCTGATATTCGGTCGGACGATAGGACGCGACATACGGCGCGACCGCATCGGCAAGGCCGAGATTCTGTATGACCCGCATGATCTCATGATCCAGTCCGATCGCCCGCGGCAGCGGGTAGATATCGTCAGACCTGTCGATCGCGATCGTTCGCACGCCCAGCCGCCCCAGTGACGCGGCCAGGATGGTGCCGACCGGGCCCAGCCCACTGATTGCGACATCGGCAATTTCAGTCATTTGCGAGATCGCCGTTCTTCGGCGGCGCGGAGACGTCATTCGATCCGCGCGATCTGCGCATCGGCAGCTTCCGCCTAATTTTCGATAAAATCATTATTTTCGAAAATTGAACGAAATGCAAGTTGTCGCGAGAGGCGCGGGTCGTCGTTGTCAGATGCGCCGCTCGATAAGTGCTGGGATGGATAGAGAAGGGCCAAGCCGTCGCCTATTGATGGAATGCAGACAATGGGTTTCGCTTTCGTGCAGGCTTGCCTTCCCGAGGGACCGTCCGCCATGACTGACTTCACCATCCGCGCCATGCGGCCGAACGAAATCTCCCTCGCCATAGACTGGGCGGCGGCGGAGGGCTGGAATCCGGGGCTCGCCGATGATGCGTGCTTTGCGTCCGTCGATCCCGAGGGTTTCTTGATCGGCGAACTCGATGGCGCGCCGGTCGCGACCGTGTCCTGCGTCAATTACGATGCGCGCTTTGCCTTTCTCGGCTTTTACATCGTGCGCGCGGATCTGCGCGGCAACGGCTACGGGATGAGCATTTGGAATGCGGCAATCGCCCATGCCGGCGCGCGGGTGATCGGGCTAGATGGCGTGGTGGCGCAGCAGGAAAATTACAAGAAGTCAGGCTTCAAGCTCGCTTACGCCAACATTCGCTATGGCGGCACGGTGACAGCGCCCGATACGAAGCGCGCTGGCATCATTGCATTGAGCGACGTTCCGATGGCGGCGATCGAGGCTGACGATGCGACGGTGTTTCCGGCGCCGCGGGCGGCGTTCTTGCGGGCGTGGATCAGCACGCCTGGGCATGCCGGTTGCGCGGTGATGCGCGATGGCGGATTGGCGGGATGGGGCGTGATCCGGCCATGTCGGAAGGGTTTTAAAATTGGACCGCTGGTGGCCGACGATAGCGCCACCGCGGAGGCGGTGCTGTCGGCCTTGATCGTCGAGGTGGGCGGCGGCGAGATTTTTCTGGATGTGCCCGGCATCAACCGCGAGGCGGTTGCGCTGGCGGAAAGTTTCGGGCTCGCGCCGGTGTTCGAGACAGCGCGGATGTATACCGGTGCGATTCCGCCGCTGCGGCTGGAGCGGGTGTTCGGCGTTACCAGCTTTGAATTGGGGTAGGGGCCGAAACCGTCATTGCGAGCGAAACGAAGCAATCCATTCTTTCTCTTTCCGCGGTGAGATGGATTGCTTCGTCGCTTCGCTCCTCGCAATGACGGTGGAAACACATCCGCCCGCGGATGCTATCCGCCCCGCCGCGACGCCGAAAAGATCTCCCAGCTCACCATGAAGATCGCCGCGATCAGCGGGCCGATGACGAAGCCGTTGAGGCCGAACACTTCGATGCCGCCAAGTGTCGAGATCAGCACGACATAGTCCGGCAGCTTGGTGTCCTTGCCGACCAGGAAGGGACGCAGCACATTGTCGACGAGGCCGATCACCAGCACGCCGTAGGCAATCAGCCCGAGGCCCTGCCAGATCGCGCCGGTGGCGAGGAAGTAGATGGCGACGGGGACCCACACCAGGCCGGCGCCGACGGCGGGCACCAGCGACAGGAACGCCATCAATACGGCCCACAGCAGCGCGGCGTGAACGCCGAGAAACCAGAAGGCCAGCCCGCCGAGCGCGCCTTGCGCCATCGCCACCAGAATGCCGCCCTTGACGGTGGCGCGAACGACGTCAGCGAAGCGGCCGAACAACGCGGCCTTGTGGTCGGCGCCGAGCGGAACGGCCTCCTTGATCCGGTCCGCCAGCGCCTTGCCGTCGCGCGTCAGGAAGAACAGCAGGTACAGCATGATGCCGAGGCCGATCATGAACTCGAACGTGTTCATGCCGATGCTGAGCGCCTGCGGCGCCAGGATCTGGCCGCCCTTCATCAGGCCGGACGACAGGGTCTCGCGCAGCCCCGAGAGATTGGTCAGGTTGAAGCGCTCCAGCCAGCCCATCGCCCAGGCCGGCAGCGCATCGAAGATGCGCTGGATGTAGCTCGCGAGGTCATATTCGCCGGATTGGATTTTGCCGAACAGGGTGGTGGCTTCGCGGACCAGCGAGGTCGTGACGATGGCAAGCGGCAGGATCACGATGGCGATGGTGAGCAGGACCGTCACCACCGCCGCGAGGTTCGGCCGGCCGGGCATCGCGCGCAGCAGCGCGCGGTTCACCGGCGCAAAGATGACGGCGACGATGATTGCCCACAAAATGGCGCCGTAGAACGGCTGCAGAACCCAGGCAAAGGCGAGGGTGACGGCGAGCAGCAACAGCCGGAAAACCTGATCGTCAATTCGTCGCACGGGCGTCTCGTTGGTTGGTTTTTCGGCTGCGCCGTCGTTCGGCAACGCGGCTGATGGGTTTCGCTTGCGCTCTACCCATCCTACGGGGTTGCACGGGGATGTCGAGATTGGCGGGGTAGGCGTCTTGGAATCGCAGGATGGGCAAAAGGCGCATAGCGCCGCGGGCCACGCCGCAAGGAATGCTGGGCACGCTTGCGCTCTGCCCACCCTACGCTTCTGCAAGACCTCATCCTGAGGAGCCGCGTTAGCGGCGTCTCGAAGGATGTGGCCAAAGTCGGGCCTGCATGGTTCGAGACGGCGCCAAAGCGCCTCCTCACCATGAGGGTTTAATGGTTGCTACGGTTTCGTCCGTCACTTGCTCTTCTGCATCTTCGTTACCATATAGCCCGAAGCGCCGTCCTCCGCCTCGAACTCGACCTTGTCGCCGACCTTGACCTGCTTGAGCATCGCGGGGTCGTTGACGCGGAAGACCATGGTCATGCCCTGGTCCATGCCGAGGTTCTTGATCGGACCATGCTTGAGGGTGATCTTGCCGGCGGCCTCGTCGATCTTCTTGATCTCGCCATGGACGGCGTCGCCTTGCGCGTAGGCGGCGGGTGCGATCAGGATTAGTGTGAGCGTGGCGGCTGCCAGGGTATGCGCGAATTTCTTCATGGTATTCTCCTCTTCAATGGGTCCCGGCTCTGCGGCCGGGACATGATCGTGGATTTGCGTCTCGCTTCGCCTCGTCTCACTTCACCGTGACTTTGCCGATCATGCCGTAGTCGCGATGGTCGGGGATCAGGCAGGAATATTCGAACGTGCCTGACTTGGTGAATTTCCAGACGATCTCGGCCGACTTGTTTGGCTTGAGGCGCACGGCATTCGGATCGTCGTGTTCCATGTGCGGGTGCTTCTTCATGGCTTCGCCGTGCTTCAGATTTTCTTCCGTAGTGGCAAGCAGGAATTCGTGGTCTTCCTTGCCGACATTGCGGATCACGAAGCGAACCTGCTCGCCGCGCTTCACCTCGATGCGCGAGGGCGTGTACTCCATCTCGCTCATCTCGACCTCGATGGTGCGCGAGGGCTGTTTGGGATTGCCGGGCTCGCCGGCCGAATAGGTTGCCGAATGGGTTTCATGGGCGTGCTTGTCGTGGCTCTTTGCAGGCGCCGCCAGCGCGACAAGTGCCGTCAGCGCCAGGGTGGTCTTCGCGATGTTCTTCATTGGTCGTTCTCTCGTTGTTGATTCAGGCGTCGTCGGTTCAAGGCAATCGCGGTCACTCGCTACATCTTCATCCCCTTGTGCATGGACTTGTGATCCTTGTCCTTCGTCGCCGGCGGGGAAGTCGCCGGCGTTTCCTGCCGCGCCGGCGCGGCCGGTGGCGCGTCGACTTCCCAAGCCACCGTGCCCGGCGGGAATTTGTAGGGGCCGGGATCGCTGTAATCGTCGCGCGCGAGCCCCTCGCGAATCTTCATCACTGTGAACATGCCGCCCATCTCGATCGGGCCGAACTGGCCGGCGCCGGTCATCATCGGCAGCGTGTTGTCGGGCGCGGGCATTTCCATGTTGCCCATCGACATGCCGGTTGAGCCCATCACCATGGCGTCCGGTGCGAGCTTGCCGACGGCCTTGGCGAGGTCTTTCTTCGACACGCCGATCATGTTGCGCATGTCGTGGCCCATCGCGTTCATGGTGTGGTGTGACTTGTGGCAGTGGAACGCCCAGTCGCCGGGGTTATCCGCCAGTACGTCGAACGCCCGGATGGCGCCGACCGGAACGTCGATGGTCGTCTCCGGCCATTGTGCGGTCTCCGGGACCCAGCCGCCGTCCGTGCACGACACCACGAACTTGTGGCCGTGCAGGTGGATCGGGTGGTTGGTCATGGTGAGATTGCCGATTCTGACGCGCACCTTGTCGCCGAGCCGCACGGCAAGCGGATCGATGCCGGGAAACACGCGCGAATTCCACGTCCACATGTTGAAGTCGGTCATCTCGTTGACCTTCGGCAGGTAAGTGCCGGGGTCGATGAGATAGCTCGACATCACGAAGACGAAGTCGCGATCGACGGGGCGAAATTTCTGATCGCGCGGATGGACGACGAACATGCCCATCATGCCCATCGCCATCTGCACCATCTCGTCGGAATGAGGGTGGTACATGAAGGTGCCGCTGTGCTTGAGCACGAATTCGTAGACGAAGGTTTTGCCCGGCGGGATGTGCGGCTGGGTAAGACCGCCGACGCCGTCCATGCCGGAGGGGAGGATCATGCCGTGCCAGTGCACGGTGGTGGCTTCAGGCAGGCGGTTGGTGACGAAGATGCGCACCTTGTCGCCTTCGACCGCTTCGATGGTCGGGCCCGGCGCCTGGCCATTATAGCCCCACAGATTGGCCTTCATGCCCTCGGCGAATTCGCGCACCACGGGTTCTGCGACAAGGTGGAATTCCTTCCAGTCGCCATTCATGCGCCATGGCAGCGACCAGCCGTTCAGCGTCACGACGGGGCGGTAGTCCGGGCCTGATGTCGGATGCAGCGGCGGCTGCATCACCGCCTTGTCCATGACAGGCGCTTCGGGAATGGCGGCGGCCTGGACGCGGCCGCTGACGGCGCTGGCGCCGACGAGCGCGGCGGTGCCCAAAAATCCTCTGCGTGAAAACATTGTTGGTCTCCCTAGTGCGCGCCACCGGCGGCCGGCATTGCCGCGACTGTCGTCGTTGGAGTTTCTCGTGCGCCGCCGGATCCGCCGCCGTTGACGGCGGTCTGCAGGTCGGATTGCGCCAGCCAGAATGCGCGCTTGGCGTCGATTGCCGCGCGCAGCGAGGCGAGGCGCTGGCGTGCTTCCGTCAGCAGCGCGAACACGTCGATCTGCATCGAGGAGAAGCGAAGCTGCATCTCCTCGGTGATGATCCGGCGCAGTGGCAGGATCTCGCGCTGGTAGTGGCTGGCGATGTCATATGTCGAGCGATAGACGCGATAGGCGTCGCGCGCCTCCGAGCGCACGTTGACGGCTTTTTCGGTCAGCAGGTTGAAGGCCTGGTTGTAGGTCTCCACGGCCTGCCGGACGCGCACCTCGCCGCCGTCGAAGATCGGGATCTGGAACGCGATGTCAAAGCCGCGTTCGCGGAACGGCGCCCCCTCCGGATCCTGGGTGCGCTTGGCGATCCCGGCGACGTCGAACAGCGTGACGAAACGCGTCGCCTGGGTGAGGCCGAGCGCCTTTTCGAGCGCTGTCAGTTCCATGCGTGCGATCTGCAGGTCGATGCGGTGACCGACCGCGTCGGCCTCGATGCCGGGGAGTGAGCGCGGACGCCGCGGCAAGGTGGGTAGCCGATCGGGCAGCCGGAAGTCGAGACTGTCGCCCCATAGGCCCATCAGCCGTGTGAGACGTTCGCGCGCGCTGGTTGCGTCCTGCCGCGCGGTGGCGAGGTCGGCGGTGGTTTCGGCATAAAACACCTGTTCGCGGGCCTGGTCGAGCTTGTTGAGCGAGCCTGTTTCGCCGAGTTTTTTGGCAAGCTGCGCCGTGCTTTCCGCCGTCGATTTGGCGTCGGTGAGCAGCACGACCATCTCATTGGCCGCGACGCTCTGAAAATAAGTGCGCCTGACGTCGGCGGCGAGCCGCAGCGTCGCGAGCGCCGCGCGCAACTGCGCCTGTCGGAACCGTTCGCGTGCGATCTCGGAGCGGAACGGCAGCGTCGCAAGCGCAAGGATATCGCCGACCACCTGCCGTTCGATCTCGCTCGCGCCATTGCCGCCGATGCGCGAGATGGAGAACGTCGGATTTGGCGGCAGGCTCTGCTGGATCAGATCGGTCTCGGCCAGCGCCAGTTCGTTATACGCGGCCTGCAAGCCTTTGTTGCTCAGAAGCGCAATTTGCACGGCGGTATCGGCGCTCAGCGTGCGGCCGAGCAGGCGTCGAACCGAGCCGCCGGTTCGCTCGGCGTCGTCGGCCGATCGCACGAACGCGACCTCCTTGCCGATGGTCTGCCCCGCGACGTCGGCCACGACAGTCATGCCGCTATCAGGCGAAAACGATGCGCATCCGGACAGGCCGATTCCGGCCGTCACGAGCAGGGCGACGATTGGCGCGCGCCACATCAAGCGAATGCTCATGGCTGTTCCCGCCGAGGCTTGGGGGTGACGCTGTCGTTGCGCCCGCGCCATGGCGCCGGCGTCGACGGACGCAACGCGGTGTAGGGCGCGATCGTCGAGCGATAGCCAACCCCGGCAACGCGAACTGCTGGATCCGCGGGATCGGCGGCGGCCAGGCGTGTCGTGGCGGGGGGGGAG
>NZ_LLYB01000085.1:24591-58549 GCF_001440475.1 Bradyrhizobium lablabi
ATCGCTGAATTGAAGATGGAATGGCGGCGGCCGCCCGCCGAATCAACGGCGGCGAACCACGCCCCAAATTGCGCAGACATGATCGAATCCCTGATCTCTCGATGGACCACGGGCATGCGCGCGCGCTGGTCGCGCGGCTGCCCACGTCGTTACGTCAGAGATCAGGCGATGGGGGGACGGTAGAGCAGAGAGGGCGCCTCGCCCGGCAGCCGCTGGAAATTCTCGGAGACGCACAGCGAGATCGGTGGCGTGGGCGTGGCGACGACGGGCGGATCGGTCGCGATCGCCGAAACGCACAGCATGGCGCAGCAAGGTCCCATGGAGCCCTTGCCGTCGTGGGGATGCTTGGCGTGCCCGGGCATCGCGTCGAGCTCGGGCATGGCGTCGTGCCCGGCATCGGCGTGATGCACCGCATGCTGATCCGCCTGCATCGCATGATGCTGGTGCGAGGCCGCTTGCTCTTCCTGAGCGCCCTCATGCACATGCGCGGCGGCTGTCGTTCCGGGCGGGGGCAGGAGGCATGACGCGGCGTCGCCGAGCGCCAGAGTCACGCCCGGCGCAAGCACGCAAAACAGATAGAGCAGGGCGGCAAACCACCCCGCTTTGGCGCGCATCGGCCTCGTCAAGCGAACGAACATCGCGGCAACCTAACGCTATCTGCCGATTCAGCCAAGCGCTGAGGGACGCTGTCCCATCACAACTGCATGCCCAATATCGCGGCAATGTGGCTTGACGTTAGGCGATTTGCCCCCGAAGTTGCGGCCGCCGTGGCAATTTCTTCTGAGCTTTCCAAGGATTCCGACCTGTTCGTTCCCGACTCGCGCCGGGCGTGGACCCGGCTTGCCGTGGCCGTGCTGATCGGCTCGCTCGGCAGTGTCGGCATGTGGTCGGTGGTGGTCGCGCTGCCGGTGGTGCAGACGGAATTCGCCGCAAGCCGCGGCACCGCCTCGCTGGCCTTTACGATGATCATGCTCGGCTTCGGCTCCGGCGCGGTGCTGACCGGCAAGATCACCGACCGCTACGGCATCGTCACCGCGATCGGGCTCGGCATCGGCATTCTGGGCCTCGGCTATATCGTCGCGGGCATGTCGACCTCGATCTGGCACTTCATCCTGGTGCATTTCGCCATCGGGCTGTCGTCGTCGGCGACCTTTGGTCCGCTGATGGCGGAGGCCTCGCACTGGTTCGACCGCTACCGCGGACTTGCGGTCGCGGTCGCCGCCAGCGGCAATTATATCGGCGGCGCGATCTGGCCACCGGTGATCAACTACGCCATCGAGCAATTGGGCTGGCGCACCACCCATATCGGGCTCGGCATCTTCACCGCGGTGGCGATGACGCTGGCGCTGATCGTGTTGCGGATGCTGATGGGGGCGGGAGGCCAGCGCGACCACGAGAACGCAGCGCCGCCGCGCATGGATTTGCGAATTTCCACCAATGCGCTGACGGCGATCCTGTCGCTGGCCGCCATTGCCTGCTGCGTCGCGATGTCGATGCCGCAGGTGCATATCGTCGCCTATTGCAGCGATCTCGGTTATGGCGTGGCGCGCGGCGCCGAGATGCTGTCGCTGATGCTCGGTTTCGGCATCATCAGCCGGATCGGAAGCGGTTTCCTCGCCGACAAGATCGGCGGCATCCGCACGCTTTTGATCGGGTCGGTGGCGCAGGGCACCGCGCTGTTGTTCTACCTGTTCTTCGACGGACTGACCTCGCTCTATGTGATTTCCGCGATGTTCGGCCTGTTCCAGGGCGGCATCGTGCCGAGTTATGCCATCATCGTGCGCGAGGCGATGCCGGCTTCGGAAGCAGCTACCCGCGTTGGCATCGTCATCTTCGCCTCCGTGTTCGGCATGTCATTCGGCGGCTGGGTCTCCGGCGCGATCTTCGACGCCACCGGCTCCTACATGGCGGCGTTCGCCAACGGGCTGGCATGGAACGCGCTGAATATCGGCATCATGCTATTGCTGTTGATGCGCGCGCGGCAGCGGCTGGCGATGGCGTAACGAGACGATCCAGGGGTTCTGGCGCGGAAGCGGGATCATGGCGTTTGCGATCAAGGCCGAAATCTCCGATCCGCGCGCGACCGCGTTCTCGCTCATGGCGCAAAAGACGATGTATGGCGGCAAGCAGATCGCCGAAGGCGACCCGATATTCGTGTTCGCGAGCGAGAACGAGGGCGGGCAGGGGCTGATCGCGCGCGGCGTCGTCACCTCCGCCGAGGCGGTTGCGAAGAAGCGCGGGATCGCGAGGCAAACGCCGCGCGTGAGCATCGCCATCAAACGCACCGCGCTGGCGAAGCGGCCACTGGGGCGGCGCGAGCTCAAGGGATTCGCCGACTGGAATGACGGCCAACCCGAGACCGAGCTCAACTTCAAATTCTATCGCCAGGCAACGAACAAGATCGTCGGCATTTCGGACCAGGCCGCGGAGTTTCTTGGCAAATTCTTCTAGCTGACGCTGCGGGAGACTAAACCGCCTGCCCCGCCTTCAACAGCGAGCACCCCGTAATCTTCAAACTGCCGTCGCTCTGCTGCTCCAGCGTGTACATCGCTTCCCAGGCTTCGCCATCGTCGTCGACGATGTGGACGCGCTGGGCGATGTGGCCGCCCGAAGCGCGCGCCTCGCCGAATTCGAAACTCTTGTGGCGGTAGACCGGGGCATAGCCCTGGCGGACCATCTGCATGAAGGTGTCGGCCTGCGGAAACAGCTGTTTGATCTCGGGCGCGGCGTGCGAATAGGCAGCCGCGGCATCGTCGCTGGCGAATGCCTGCTCCTGTGCCCGGATCACGCTTTGGGCTGTGGCGACGTCGTCGGCGAAAGCCGGTGCAGCCAGGCCGAGCAAGAGGGCCAGAAACAAGACGATGGCGCGCATGATGGAGCTCCGTGATCGATGCCACCAGATACGTTCTACACCGCAACCGGTTTCCTGTCCCGGGTTGCGTACGTCTACCGGATCGATCCGCGGAGATTGTCGATGTCCGGCGAGGGGCGGGCCGGAAACAGCCTTGCGGTCGACGAGTTCGAGAGATTGCGCTGGCATTTTGCTTGATCGGCCTTGTCGTCCTCGCTGCCGTCCTTTTTCCAGCGCTTTTTGGCGAAGACGTCGTCGAGACGGTTGACGATCAGCGTAGCGTGATCGCGTTCCAGCGTATCCGGGTTGTTGCGCTGCTCGCTGGAGCGGAAGACGCCGTTCACGATCTTGCCGGTCGTCTCATAGTCACAGCCGGCCTTCCAGTCGCCTTGCTCCCACTTCCAGCCCTTGGCTGTGATGGTGCCGTCCGCGTCGGCGGCGATCTTGATGACCGCGTTGTAGGCCAGCCAGATGCCGGCGAGGCCGGTGCGCCTGTCGTCAAAACCTTCAAGCAAGGCGATCCGCTCGCGCTGCAATCCATTGACATGGTCGCGGGCGTCGGTCGTGAAGTGCATCTGCGAGGTTTGTTTCTCCCAGGCCGGATGCAGGAACTGCGGAAACTGCGCGGCCTGCGTTCTCAGCCAATTGCGCTGGTCTTCCATCAGCGCGCGTTTCGTCACGTCATCCAGCCGCGGCAGCAATGCCTTCCAGGCGCGGTCCAGCCGCTGGTCGTTATCGGCAAGATCCGGATCGGCGCAAATCTCTTCCTTGGTCGCGGTGTCGGGACGCGCGCAGTCGAATGTCGGCGTCACGAAAGCCGTGTCCGCCTTGTCGGGCGCGGCGTCCGGCTTGCCTATCGGAAAATAACTCGCGGTGATCTGCTCGATCGATTCACAGCTGGGCAGGTCGTTGGTCCAGCCCTCGTCGCCGGGTATGATCGCGACGCGAAGCGTGTCGCCCTGGCGGCGCATCTTGATGGTTGGGGGCTTCTTCGGCTCAGAGGCGGTGGCTGCCTTCGCCGCGGCCTCGTCCGGCAGCAACGATCCCGCCAGCCACGCGCCGCCATCCGACTTCACGAGCGCACCCACCGTGCACTCCGCGTGACGGTTGCTGCCGTAGTTGACGCGGATGTTGACGGCGAGGCGATAGGCGCCGCTCTCCGCGGGCGTCACGACGATACCGCCGAACGCGCTGGTCCACCGGCCGGCAAAACCCGTGCGGCCAAAACCGTCAGCCATGCTTTCGAGCGCGGCGGCACGCGACTGCAGCGTTTCCGCAAAACCGGCGCGGAGGTCGGCATCGTCCATCTCCACCACGAGATCAGCGGCATCGAGGATCATTTCGTTGAACCAGGCTTGATCGCGCTTGAGCAGCGGCCGGATGTTGGCTGGTGCCTTTGGCAGCGCGGTGTCGAACGCCCTGTCGATCCGGGCGACGAGCTTGTCGTAGCCTGCCTCCCGGCAGAGGGCCGTCTTGATGCGGTCGGCGTCGGTCTCGTCGCACAATCTGATCGGGGTCGGCGCGCGGCTGGCGGCGCGGATGAAATCATCACTCGCGTTCGCCGCAGCGGGCGCGAGAGCGGTCAGCGCGATAGCGAGCGTGGCAAGGCGCAGCACGGACATTGATTACGGCTCTCGGGAGGGGTCCTCCGCCCTTGGTCGTCCGTGCTGCGGTTCGGGTTCAGCGCGCGGCCGTCCTCAGGGATCGATCGTGATCTCGATCGTCGCCAGTTCGTCCCGCTTCGCCGAAAGGGCCGTCATCTCCGCGATCACCGCCCCTGAAACACCGCGGCGCGTCGCTCGATGAAGGACTGGATGCCCTCGCGCGCATCGGCGCTGTTGAGCACACGCTCGCGGACCTTCGGAATGTAGGCGATGGCCGCCTGCTCGCCCTGTTCGGCATACTTCAGGGCCGCTTCCTTGGTGACCTGGATGCCGAGCGGCGCATTGCCGGCGATGATCTTGGCGAGCGCCATCGCGCGCTCGATCTGCTGGCCGGCCGGCACCACTTCCTGCACCAGGCCGATCTCGCGGGCGCGGGCTGCGGTGAACTCGTCGCACAGGAACAGATGATACATCGCGTTGCCCCAGCCGGTGCGCGACAGGAAGCGGAAATGCGCGCCGCCGAGCGGGGCGATGCCGCGCTTGGATTCCATCTGGCAGAAGCGGGCGTCGTCAGCGGCGACGACGATGTCGCCGGCCAGCATCAATTCGATGCCGATGGTGAAGACGATGCCCTGCACGGCGGTGACGATCGGCTTCTTGCACCGCTTCTGCAGGCCGAAGACGTCGACATTACCCTCCTTGAAGTTGCGCTTCTCGGCGTTAGGACCAAAGAACTTCGGCATGTCGAGGCCGGCGGTAAAGTCCTTGCCCTCGGCGCAGATGACGCCGACCCAATAGCTGTCGTTGTTGTGGAGTTCGGTCAGGGCATCCGATAATTGCTCCATCATCGCAGGCGAGAACGCGTTCTTCTTCGCCGGATTGTCGATGATGATCTTGAAGATGCGATCATGGATTTCGGTGCGGATTGTTCCTTCGGCGCTCATGGTCTTCCTCTCGAAATATTGGTGGGCGTGGCAGTGCGATCGCGCGTTGCTATCGCTCGTATTTGACAGCGAGCGAGGTGCGGATCGCGGCCGCCCGCTCCGGCGAGAAATGCGAGGCGCCATGCTCGAGCAGATCGAGGAATGACAGCACGCCGCCGCGCGAGCCCCAGCTTCCTTCCTCGATGATACGGAAATTGATCCACCAGGCGGGCGAGGGGGTTTTCATCCCGCACGCCTCCGCCAGCGCCGTGTGGATGTTGCGGATCACGGTCGCGCGATCCTCGCGCGTCCAGCAGCAGTCCATGACAGCGACATCGATCAGCATGACGTCGCTCGGCCTGTCCGATAGCAATTCGCCGCCATGGGCGATCATGTCGAGTGGCCGCTCGGCAAAATGCACCTGATAGCCGCGGCGTGCCTCCGGCGTGAGCTTGCCGACTTCCGGCACCAGCACGGCATCGGTCAGCGTTTTTGCCAGCACGCGCCGCTGATCGGCGTTCAGCCGGCCCTGCGGCGTCATCACATGGATAAACGTCATGGCGGGCTCCTTCTGTCGGCATATTCCTGACTATGACGATCGTCATAACTTCACAGGGGGCTGGCTATGTCAAGTGTCATATTATAGGATGTGCCATTCCGCTGGAGAGGATCCGATGACGTCAGATACCCGCGCCAAGATGGTGGCAGGCGCCGCCGACCTGATGAGCCGCCGCGGCGTCAACGCCACCAGCATGCGCGAGGTGGTGCGTCACACCGGTACGCCGCGTGGTTCCATCAGCCATCATTTCCCGCGCGGCAAGCAGCAACTGATCGAGGATGCGGTGGTGTTCGCGGGCCGGACGGTCTCGGGGCCGCTGGAGCATCTGGTGCAGTCGCGCGGCGCCATTGCGGGCCTGCGTACCTTCATCGGCCTGTGGCGTCAGACGCTGGAGAAGTCGAAATTCGAGGCCGGCTGTCCAGTGCTCGCAGTCGCGGTCGAGCAATATGTCAACGACGCGACGGAAAAGGACGGCGCGCCGGACGAAGCCGCGCAGCAACATCTGCTCGATCTCGCCGATGGCGTATTCGCCGACTGGCAGCGCATCATGTTCACGGCGCTGCGCCGCGAGGGCGTCGCGCCGGTGCGCGCGCGGCGGCTGGCGGCGCTCGTCATCGCCTCTACGGAGGGAACGGTCGCGATGTGCCGCGCGGCGCGCAGCGCCCAGCCGCTCGAGGACGTCAGGCAGGAGCTCGAACTGGTGCTGTCGAGCGCGCTGGCGAAGTGAGGCCGAGATGCATCACATTCGAGTCCCGATGTCAGACATCCAACGGAGGGGATCTGGCGAGATTGAGCGGTTTGAGGTGACGTAGTCAATCTCGCCCCGTGTGATACCAATGTCCGCAAGCTCGCTGCCCGTCAGCCGACACAACTCGGTTCGCAGCCTCTCGCGTTTGCGCCGCGCCTGAAATGCATTCCAGTATGCTTCGAGAGGACTGTAGACCGGTCGCTTTGTGGTTGCCGATACCAGCTCGGCAGGTGCCTGGGTCGTGCTCATTGCGGTGTGTCCTGTCGGGATGACCAGGCAATGTTGCCGCTAGATGCGCCGACGCGCTTAATTGGTGGCTTACATTTCCCTTGCCGGCAGCTTATTCTTGGGGGCCTCGGGGGAGGTGTGCCCGAAGAAGGAATGGCAACGTGCGCTATCTCTTCGAGGATTACACGCTTGACATTGAAAAGCGTGAACTGCACCGCGGGGCGGATGCGGTGTCGATCACACCGCAGGTCTTTGACCTGCTCGATTACTTGATTCGAAACAGGGAGCGTGTCGTCAGCAAAGACGACCTCATTAGCGCCGTTTGGAATGGACGCATAGTATCTGATGCTGCGTTGACGACCCGCCTGAACGCCGCCCGGAACGCGATCGGCGATTCCGGCGAAGAGCAGCGCCTTCTCAAGACCCTGGCGCGGAAGGGCTTCCGGTTTGTCGGGCAAGTGCAGGAAGAGCGAGGCGGCGCAGCGCCCGACAACCGGGCAGAACCGCCGATAATCTCCCCGACGCTGCCCGCGAGACCATCACTCGCCGTCCTCCCCTTCGTCAACCTGAGCCTGGATCCGGAGCAGGAGTATTTTGCCGACGGCGTCGTGGAGGACATCACGATGGCGCTGTCGCGCTTTCACTGGCTCTTTGTGATCGCACGCAATTCGAGCTTCACCTACAAGGGTCGAAGTGCAGACGTGAGGCAGGTCGGGCGCGAGCTTGGGGTGCGCTACGTGCTCGAAGGCAGCGTGCGCAAGGCGGGAAATCGCCTGCGCATCGCGGGACAGCTTATCGACGCCGAAACTGGATCGCATCTGTGGGCAGCCCACTTTGATGGTGCGCTCGAGGACGTGTTTGATTTACAGGACCATGTGACTTCCAGCGTGGTGGGTGCGATCGCACCAAAGCTGCAGCGCGAGGAAATCAAGCGGGCAAAGCGCAAACCAACTGAAAATCTGGATGCATACGACTATTATCTCCGTGGGCTGGCCAGCGCAGGTCGGTGGACCAAGGACGGGAACGCCGAAGCACTCCGGCTCTTTTGCAAGGCAATTGAGCTCGATCACGGTCTGGCCTGCGCCTATGGCATGGCTGCGTGGTGCTACGTGCGGCGGAAAGCGCGTGGCTGGATGGATGAAAATATTCAGGAAAGTGCGGAAGCCGTGCGGCTGGCCCGGAAGGCTGTGCTGCTGGGGGAAGATGACCCTATCGCGCTGTGTATGGGTGGGTATGCACTCGCCTTGGTAGCCCGTGAGTTCGACGACGCGGCGGCGTTCATGGACAGGGGACTTGCGGTAAATCCCAACTTGGGGCGAAGTTGGATCCTTAGTGCGTGGTTGAGAGTCTGGAGAGGTGAGCCGGATTTGGCACTCGAGCACGCTGCGCACGCCATGCGCTTGAGCCCGCTCGATCCTTCCACCTACGCCATGCATGGGGCCATGGCCTATGCCCATTTTCTCGCAGGCCGCCATGACACGGCGTCGTCATGCGCCGAAAGCTCTCTGCGCTTCAACCCGAATTTCCTGCTGGCTACATGCGTTTTCGCAGCGAGCAATGCCGTCGCGGGGCGACTCGACCTGGCACAACGAGCGATATCACGAGCACTCGAAGATGATCCCGGTTTGCGCGCCAACAATCTGAGAGATTTGTTTCGTCGGGAGGAGGACTTCGCCACCCTCGCCAAGGGTCTCCGCCATGCGGGCCTTCCCGATTGATTGTGATGCCGCATGCTCCAAGGGAGACCTGAAACGGTCATGGTGACCGTGAACCGGTTGGCTGGCGCCGATGGCTCGGCCCCTGCCTTGGGCTGGCCCTTCTCAAAGGCAGCAAACGCAGTCGTTGCCATTGCCGGAAGAACTCACGATGCCAGCGCGGCTAGAAGCATCCGCGCGAGGTCGGCGCTGACGTAGGGTTTCGGCAGCAGCAGCACGCCAGGATCGAGACGGCCATGATGGATGAGGGCATTCTCGGCATAGCCGGAGGTATACAGCACTTTCAGCTCCGGGCGCCGTTTGATCCCCTCGGTCGCGAGCTGGCGGCCATTCACGCCACCGGGGAGCATGACGTCGGTGAACAGCAGGTCAATGCGTTCGGGTCCATCGATGATGGCCAGCGCCTCGGCCGCATTGGCGGCGGCGCGCGTGCGGAATCCGAAGCGGGTGATTTGCGCCACGACGTATTCGCGGACCAGCGGATCGTCCTCGACAATCAGGATGGACTGGTCGCTATGCTCGCCAGCATATCCGCCGGTCTCGCCGGCGAGCTCCTCCGGGCCGCCACCCGTGGCCTGCGGCAGATACAGCTTCACGGTCGTGCCGTGGCCTTCTTCGCTATAGATCTTGATATGTCCATTCGACTGCTTGACGAAGCCATAGACCATGCTGAGGCCGAGCCCTGATCCTTTCCCGGCTTCCTTGGTGGTAAAGAACGGCTCAAACACCTTTTCGAGCAGGTTGCTCGGGATTCCATCGCCAGTGTCACTCACTGCGATCATGACGTAGTTGCCCGGTTTAACCTCGCTATTCAGGCGAGCGTAGTTCTCATCGAGCACCACATTCTTGGTTTCCAGCGTCAGCTTGCCGCCGTTGGGCATGGCGTCGCGCGCATTCAGGGCCAGGTTCAGCATCGCGGTCGAGAGCTGACTGGGATCAATCAGGGCCGGTGCGGAATCGTGCGCCAGCATCGATTCAATCTCGATGTGCTCGCCGAGGGTCGGCCGCAGCAGGTCCGCGGCATCGATCACCAGCGCATTGACGTCGGTGTTGCGCGGCTGCAGCGGCTGTCGACGGGAGAACGCCAGCAAATGCTTCGTCAGCTCGGCCCCTCTTGCCGCGGCTCCACTGATCAGATTGGTGATCTGAACGAGATGCGGACGATCCTTGACCGCATCGCTGAGGATCTCGATGGTCCCGGTGATCACGGTCAGGATGTTGTTGAAGTCGTGCGCGACGCCACCGGTGAGCTGGCCGATGGCCTCCATTTTCTGCGCTTGCTGGATATTGGATTCGGTGGCCTCTTTCTCTTCAAAGCGCTTGACCATGGCCTCGGCCTCGCGGCGTTGCCTGACTTCCTCTTCAAGCGCGGCATAGGCATTGGCAAGCTGAATTCGCGTGGGCAGCACCAGGATCCGCGGCAACGCCAGCAGTAGAGCTGCCGTGATCGCGACCGAGATCAGCGCCAGGACAACTTTGGTCAGGGCCTCGATTTCATAGGCCGGCACCCACATGGTGTAGATCGACAGCAGGCGGCTCACGCCGCAGACGGCGACGAAGATCGCGAACATCAAAAATACGCCCCGGAACATAAGCTCGCGGTGGCGCCGCCACACGAAGAGCGCGAGAACGAGCGCCGTAGTAAAGAAGGCCCCGGCGAGGATCGCGTCGGAAACGACATTCAGCCAGATCAATTCCGGCTTCCACAACAGGCACGCGCCGTGCTCGGTGAGCTTCGACATGTGGAAAAGCTCCAAGAAGGGGCTGCAGGGGAGCAGCCGCAATCCTCCGATCCCTCCGTCAGGACCCAAGGAAACTATTCAGCTTTTTCGCCACTCGCGCAAGCGCAGCGCCGGCTCGGCGGATGTTCTCGCGACCATCTTTGAAATAGCCTTAATTCTCATGGCCAACGGTGGCACCGTGGTCGAACCGAACAGGTGACGGTGATCGAGTGAGGCTGGCGACTTCTCCGTTGTTTGCAGACGTCTTGGACGCGGTGCAGCGCGGTACCTGAAGGTCTTTGGCTGTTGATCTATCTCAATGCAGCTTTTTTGAGTTGGCAGACGGTCAATGGTCGATTTCCGCAGGACGGCGGCCTCGGGTCAGACAACGTCACTTTGTTGACCGCAGTCTGATGCGCGCACAGCAGGACAATAGGCGAGGTGAGTAACCATGGCCGCGACAATCTACCTTCTTATTCTTGTCGCTGCGTTCATAGGCATCGTGATCTGGGTGTTCGGCCGCAAGCGCAAAGCGCGCTTTGAGGCGGACGCCCGGATTCCTTTCGACGATAACAAGGGTAATCAGTCATGACGGTGGCCGGTTGGTTGGCCCCAGAACAGCCCAATCAGCGATGCCGAAGTTGCATAGCATGTACGCCGGGGGCGGTGCAAAAAGGTGGATGACGGTTCCGTCAGTCGCCAGCAAAGAGGCGAACGCCACCACCGTGCCGGCTTAAGGTGCCGAGATCATGATTAAGCGTCTTTTGCGACGTTTGCTGATTTTTGGATTAGGCATCTTTTGTGTCTGGTTGATCGTCTTTGTCGTCTTTGAAACCGCGGACCGCAGGTTACCCTGGATCCTGGCCGTCGGCATCACCTATGGAATCGCCGCGTATATTGTCCTGCCGCGCGCCATTCGCGTGGGACTGAAGATCCTCCAACGCAAACGTGTGCCTAGTTACACGATTACGGGTGACGGTTTGCCCGGAGACCCGGTGAACGTCGCACTCATAGGTACTCTCCAGCAGCTTCGCGCGGCCTTTGCGGCACTCGGCTGGTCGGAAGCAGATCGGCTCAGTCTAGCCAGCTCATGGGGCATGATCCGTGCTTTCGTATTCAACTCCCCGTACCCCAGCGCTCCATTCAGCACGCTCTATCTTTTTGGCCGTGGCCAAGACATTGGTTTTCAAAAGGCGATCGATAATAGCCCACGAAAGCGCCATCACATCCGGTTCTGGGCTTTGAGCCTAACGCGTGCCCGGGACACCTGGGGGGCAGCGGACTTCTGGCAGAATACCAAACGCCCGCCGGACAATGAACGCGCTCTGTGGGTAGGAGCCGGCACCAGGGACACTGGCTTGTCCCTAACTCGCCTTTCATTTCAGATCACCCACGCCACGGACTCGGATACGAATGCAGAGCGCGACCATATCGTCGGTGAATTGAGGAGAAATCGATCTATCGAGGCGGAGCAAGTGTATCGGGCCGGCCAAAATCTCCCCACCGAACGCGTCAACCGCTACATTACTGATGGCGAGATCATGTTGGCGAGGTTGGTGGTAGATGGCGATCGACGCCAAAGTTAGGCATTGCTGTCGCTATGTCACAAGCAGTCGTGGGAATGTCCGCTGGCGGTCGTTGTGCCGCCATTGATCTCAATGGGAGCTGATCCATGAAATGTACCAAGCCGTCGCTTACCGTCTTCTGCATCGTGCTAGCCGTGCCTCTGTCCTTGAGTATTGGAAAACTCAATGCGCGTGATGCCGATGACGCCACCAGTACGTTAGCGCGCGCACAGACCGCCAAGCAGCAATGCATAAGCACGTGTCGTGCACGCTATCGCGACTGTCGTCGTCTGAACCAGCTGCCGTCGTTCGAGTGTCGGGGTGTTTACCAGGACTGCACCCGATACTCTTGTACTGGTTCGGGCCCGGGATGACTGTCGTGGCTTTGCTGCCTCGACCTCTCGATCCCTGCTGACCGCGTCGCCGATCTGACCGAATGATGCTGCGCTGCATGAGTCCGGAGGTGGTCCCAATCCGAACACGCCAGTAGGCGGTTCCGGCGTCCGCTTCGAGCCAAAGGATCGCAACCGTTGCAGCGGCGCTATATAAGTATATCGCCAGCCGCTCAAAACGTCGGCGGCGTGCAGGCCGAGATGACCTCGCAAGCCTTCGCGCCGACGCAGCGGAAGCGATGCGGGCGGCGGCTTTCGAAATAGTAGGCGTCGCCGGGGTCGAGGATGCGGCGCTCGTCGTCGACGGTTACTTCCAGCCGGCCGCTCACCACGATGCCGCCTTCCTCGCCGTCATGGGTCAGCGGCACGCGGCCGGTGTCGCTGCCGGGCTCGTAGCGCTCTTTCAGGATCTGCAACGCGCGGCCGAACAGGTTGTCGCCGACCTGGCGGTAGGAGATCGGCTGCTTGCCGATTTCGGTCAGCTCATCCGAGCGATAGAACGCCTTGCGCGGGCGCTCCGGCTCGATCGCGAAGAACTCGGCGAGGCCCATGGGAAGGCCGTCGAGGATGCGCTTGAGCGCGCCGACCGAGGGGTTCATCTGGTTCGATTCGATCAGCGAAATCGTCGAATTGGTCACGCCGGAACGCTTGGCCAGCTCCCGCTGCGACAGCTTGTGCCGGGCCCGGATGAATCGGAGTCGCCCGCCGATATCGACGCTCATCGGAAAATCCCTGTTGCAGGTGTTTCGGATCGAACAAATATGCCCTGTCGGGGTCAATAAAATCAATAGGTTGCAGGACCAAAGAAAAGGACTTGTTGTGGCTTCTTGATCGTGGCCCGGTGCTACCTTGAGCTGCCAGCAAAGGAGCTAAGCGCCGTGACCCTCCATCAGAAGCCGAACACCCTGCAGACCGACTCGTTCTGGATGCCTTTCACGGCCAACCGGCAGTTCAAAAAGGCGCCGCGGCTGTTCGCCTCCGCCGAGGGCATGCACTACACGACCGTCGACGGCCGCAAAGTGATCGACGGCTCCGCCGGCCTCTGGTGTGTCAATGCCGGTCATGGCCGCCGCCAGATCGCCGCCGCCGTCGAACGGCAGTTGATGAACCTCGACTTCGCGCCCTCGTTCAATATGGGCCACCCGCTGGCGTTCGATTTCGCGGAGCGGCTCACCGAGATCGCCCCGAAGGGGCTCGATCGCATCTTCTTCACCAATTCGGGTTCGGAGTCGGTCGACACCGCGCTGAAGATCGCGCTGGCCTATCAGCGCGCCATCGGGCAGGCGACGCGCACGCGCCTGATCGGCCGCGAGCGCGGCTATCACGGCGTCGGCTTCGGCGGCATGTCGGTCGGCGGCATGGTGGCGAACCGCCGCGCGTTCGCGACCCATCTGCCGGGCGTCGACCACATCCGTCACACCCATGATCTCACGCGCAACGCCTTCGCCAAGGACCAGCCGGATCACGGCGCCGAACTCGCCGACGATGTCGAGCGGATGGTGGCGCTGCATGGCGCCGATACCATCGCCGCCGTCATCGTCGAGCCGGTGCCGGGCTCGACCGCGGTGCTGCCGCCGCCGAAGGGCTATCTGCAGCGCCTGCGCGAACTCTGCACCAAGCACGGCATCCTCCTGATTTTCGACGAGGTCATCACCGGCTTCGGCCGTCTCGGCGCGCCGTTCGCGGCCGACTATTTCGGCGTTACGCCCGACATGATGACGACCGCCAAGGGCATCACCAACGGCACCGTGCCCTGCGGCGCTGTTTTCGCCAGCCGCAAGATCCATGACGGGCTGATGACGGGCCCGGAAGGCACGATCGAGCTGTTCCATGGCTACACCTATTCGGCGCATCCGACCGCCTGCGCCGCTGGCCTTGCGACGCTCGACATCTACAAGGACGAACAGCTTCTCACGCGCGGCGCGTCGATGGCCGAATACTGGCGCGATGGGCTGCACTCGCTGAAGGGCCTGCCGAACGTCGTCGATATCCGCAATGTCGGCCTGATGGGCGCCGTCGAAGTCGCGCCACGCAGCGACGGCGTCGGTGCGCGCGGCTATGACGTGATGGTCGACTGCTTCAATCGCGGGCTTTACCTGCGCATGAGCGGCGACAGCTTTGCGTTGTCGCCGCCCTTGATCGTCGAGAAGAGCCATATCGACGATATCGTCTCGATCCTCGGCGACGCGATCAAGCGCGTGGCCTGATCCTTGCTCGTAAGGAAAGACAGAAGCCGCGGCAGTGTTGCCGCGGCGAATGTGTGAGGGATCGTGAAAGTCATCGTTCTCGGCAGTGGCGTCATCGGCGTCACCTCAGCCTATTATCTGGCGCGCGCCGGCCATGAAGTTGTTGTCGTCGACCGTCAGGCCGAGCCCGCACTGGAGACCAGTTTCGCCAATGCCGGCGAAGTCTCGCCCGGCTATTCCTCGCCCTGGGCCGGGCCCGGCGTGCCGGTGAAAGCGATCAAATGGCTGTTGATGCGGCACGGCCCGCTGGTGATCTGGCCCAAGCTCGATCCCATGATGTGGATCTGGGGCCTGAAGATGCTGCGCAACTGCACGACAGAGCGCTACGCCGTCAACAAGAGCCGGATGATTCCGATTGCCGAATACAGCCGCGACTGCCTGCGGGCGCTGCGCGACGAGATCGGCATCAGATATGACGAGCGCAGCCGCGGCACGTTGCAGCTCTTCCGCAAGCAGAAGCAGCTCGACTCGACCGGCGACGACATCGCGGTGCTCAAGCAGTATGGCGTTCCCTACGAAGTGCTCGACCGCGACGGCTGCATCGGCGCGGAGCCGGCGCTGGCGACGGCGAAGGCCAGCTTCGTCGGCGGGCTTCGGCTGCCGCAGGACGAGACCGGCGATTGCCACATGTTTACGCAGGCGCTCGCCCAGGAGGCAGCCAAGCTCGGCGTGCAGTTCAAGTTCAATACGACGATCGAACGGCTGGTCGCGGACGGCGGCAAGATATCAGGCGTGATGACGAGCGAGGGCCTGCTGCAGGCCGACACCTATGTCGCTGCGTTGGGAAGCTGGTCGCCGCGATTCCTCAAGCCACTCGGCATTTCTGTTCCGGTCTACCCGGTGAAGGGCTATTCGATCACCGTGCCGGTGATCGATCCCGACGGCGCGCCGGTCTCGACCGTGATGGACGAAAGCTACAAGGTCGCGATCACGCGGCTGGGGAATCGCATCCGCGTCGGCGGCACCGCGGAAATCTCGGGCTATTCGAATATGCTGCATCCGGCACGGCAGGCGACGCTCGATCATTCGCTGACCGACATGTTTCCGCGCGGCGGCGATCTCGGCAAGGCGAGCTTCTGGTCCGGCCTGCGCCCGATGACCCCGGACGGCCCGCCTGTGATCGGCGCGACGCGCTACAGCAATCTGCACCTCAACACCGGCCACGGCACGCTCGGCTGGACCATGGCGTGCGGCTCGGGGCGGGTGCTGGCGGATCTGCTGTCAGGACGGAAGCCGGATATCGATGTGAGCGAGCTTACGGTTAGCCGGTACGATCACCGGTTTGGGTGATTTCATCAGCCATTCCGGGACGCCACGATCGATAGATGGGCAACTGAGGATGGATGACGATGTCGGAGCGGCTTCCCAAGATCACCGTGGGACTATTGTTCGGCGGACGCTCCGCAGAGCACGAGGTCTCCCGGGCGTCCGCGGCGAACGTGTTGCGAGCTCTCGATCCCACCAAATACAATGTCGTGTTGATCGGTTTGGCCAAGGACGGCCGCTGGCTGTTGTGCGACGCCGGAAATCAAGCCGGAACGGTTGCAACAGCGCTCACCATCCCGGAGGATGGCGCTCCGCTCGCGCTGGTGCCCGGCGGAAAAGGACGATCGTTGCGGTTCGCCGAGGGCGAGCAAAAGGGCGCCGTTCACGTTGACGTTATGTTTCCGGTGTTGCACGGGCCGAACGGCGAAGATGGAACGATCCAGGGGGCACTTGAACTCGCCGACGTGGCCTATGTCGGATCCTCGGTGTTGGGATCCGCGGCCGCCATGGACAAGGACGTTGCAAAGCGGTTGGCACGGGATGCCGGCCTTCCCGTCGTGCCTTTCGCTACGTTGACGTCTCAAGCCCCGCTTGACTACGCGACGGTCGTCCGCGCGGTCGGCAGCACAGACGTATTTGTCAAACCAGCCAATCTGGGATCGTCCGTGGGCATATCCCGCGCGAGGTCGGCCGAGGAGTTCGCTCAGTCGTGCGCACTCGCTTTCCGATTTGACAGCAAGATTCTCGCAGAACGATGCATCGATCGCGCCCGCGAGATTGAGTGCTCCGTGCTCGAAGATGAGAAAGGCTGTGTTCGCGCCTCGTCCCTCGGCGAAATCGTGCCCGCAGACAGTCATGGCTTTTATTCTTATAAAGCAAAGTATACCGATGCGGCGGGAGCTAGACTGATCATTCCCGCAGATATTCCACCTGAACGCACGGAGCGTTTGCAGGCGCTTGCCATCAAGACCTTTCAGGTTCTTGGCTGCGGAGGTTTGGCTCGTGTCGACTTTTTCCTCAAAGGCGAAGAAGTCGTCGTGAATGAGGTAAATACCCTGCCGGGCTTCACCTCCATCAGCATGTATCCAAAGCTCTGGGAGGCGTCAGGAGTCTCACAGTCCGAGTTGATGGATATCCTGATCGCTCACGCGCTCGCCCGGCACGCGCGACAGCAGCATTCTACGGAGGGGGATGCCTGAGCAACCAAGCGAAGAGCGTTCCTGTTTCAGCCGATGGAATAACGACCGTCATTGCGAGCGCAGCGAAGCAATCCATCTCACAGCGCCGAGATAGATGGATTGCTTCGTTGCTTCGCTCCTCGCAATGACGACGAAACGCTTCACCCGTGATCAGGCGGATCAAAGGCCCGGATCGGCGGCAACGCCCCCTCATACTTGTCGCACTCGACCACCGTCACCTGGCCGCAGCAGCCTTGCGCCAGTCGCGATGTGCCGATGTCGCGGGTGAGGACATTTGGATTGCCGTGGACGCAGAGCGGCTGCTCGGTCGTACCAGGCTCCGGATCGTACCAGGCGCCGGTGGACAATTGGACCACGCCGCGCATGACGTCGTCGGTGACAGTAGCGGCAGCGAGGCACGCGCCGCGGTCGTTGAACAGCCGGACGATGTCGCCATTGGCGACGCCGCGGCGCCTGGCATCGTCAGGGTGGAGGCGGACGACTTCACGGCCAGCAACCTTGTTGGACTGGCTGTAGGCGCCGAAGTCGAGCTGGCTGTGCAGCCGGGTCGCCGGCTGGTTGGCGATCAGTGTCAGCGGGTGGCGTGAAGTGGGCGGTTCGGTCGACGGCAACCAGGCCGGATGCGGCGGGCAGTCGTCGTAGCCGAAGCCTGCAATGGTTTTCGAATAGATCTCGATCTTGCCGCTTGGCGTTGAAAGCTTGTTGCCTACGGGATCGGTGCGGAAGGCGCGAAGGAAGCCGCCGTCATCGGGCCCCGAGGGCAGCGCCAGTTCGCCGCGTTGCCAGAATTCGTCGAAGTCAGGCGCTTCCCAACCGGCCTCGGCCAGCGCGCGCCGCGTCGGCTCGTAGAGATGAGCCAGCCATTGCCGGCTATTGCGTCCTTCCGTGAAGGCCTGCTCGACGCCCAGCCGCCGCGAGAGGTCGGCAAAGATGTCAAAATCATCGCGCGCTTCGCCAATCGGGTCCACCGCCTTGCGCATCGCGATCAGTCTTGGATCAGTGCCGGCGGCGCCGATATCGTCGCGCTCCAGCGTCATGGTCGCGGGCAGCACGATATCGGCGAATTTTGCCATCGGCGTCCAGGCGCTTTCGTGCACCACGATGGTTTGCGGGGCGTTGAAAGCCCGCCGCATCCGGTTGATGTCCTGATGATGATGGAAAGGATTGCCGCCCGCCCAATAGACCAGCTTGATGTCGGGATAGGGCATGGAACGGCCGTTATAGTCGAACGGCTCGCCCGGATTGAGCAGCATGTCGCTGACGCGCGCAACGGGGATGAACTCGCTGACGCCGTTCTTGCCCTGCGACAGCGTCGGTATAGGAACGGCGTTGAGCCGGCGGCCGGTGTGTCCGAGCGCGCCAAGCGCGTAATTGTATCCACCGCCGGGCAGGCCGATCTGGCCGAGCATGGCTGCGAGCACTGCGCCCATCCACACCGGCTGCTCGCCATATTGCGCCCGCTGCAGCGAATGCGAGACCGCGACCAGGGTGCGCCCGCGCGGCAGACGGTGCGCGAGGTCGACGATCATGCCGGATGAGATGCCGGTGATGTCGGCCGCCCATGCGGCCGTCTTCGGCGTGCCGTCGTCACGGCCGAGCAGATAGCGTTCGAAGTTTTCAAAACCGGTGCAATAGCGTTCGATGAAGGCCTTGTCGCAGAGATCTTCGGTCAGGAGCGTGTGCGCGAGCGCCAGCATCAGCGCGACATCGGTGCCGACTTTGATCGGCAGCCATCGCGCGTTGGCTTCTTCCGGCATGTCGTCCCGCAGCGGGCTGATACAGTAGAACGCCGCGCCGCGGCGCGCGGCCGTCGCCATCGCGTCGCGCTCGATGTGGCGGCTGATGCCGCCGCTTGCGACATGCGAGTTCTTCAGCGCCATGCCGCCGAACGCCAGAACAATATCGCTGTGTTCGGCGATCTGATCCCAGGTCACGTTGTGGCGCGAGACGGCCTCATAGCCGCCCATCACATGCGGCAGGATCACGGCCGAGGCGCCGGCGCTATAGCTGTTCACCGAGCGCACGTAGCCGCCGAATGCCATGTTCAGGAAGCGATGAACCTGGCTCTGCGCGTGATGAAAACGGCCGGCGCTGGACCAGCCGTAGGAGCCCCCGAAGACCGCGGCTGCGCCATGTTCAGTTTTGACCCGCGACAATTCGCTCGCCAGCAGGTCGAGAACCTTGTCCCACGAGTATTCGACGAATTCCTGATCGAACGTGCGCTCGGTGCGCGCGCTGCGGTCCAGCCATGCCTTGCGGACCATCGGCCGCAGGATGCGCGCCTTGTGGCGCATCGCGGTGGTGAAATTCTGCAGGATAGGCGAGGGCGCCGGGTCACCCTCGTAGGGCGTGACATCGAGGGTTTCGCCATTCCATCGCGCGGAGAAGGCGCCCCAGTGCGCGCTGTGCGGCGCCCAATCGTCTGCGGCCTGATCCATCATTTACTCCAGATTGTCGCTACCCGGTCTGCGTCACGCAGTTCACCCACAACACCACCGCTTTCGCATCTTCCGCGGGATTTGAGAAGCGATGGGGGCGGCGGCTGGCAAAGCGGAAACTGTCCCCTTGCTTGAGGCTCCAGGTTTCGGCGTCCACCGTCAGCGTCATCTCGCCTTCCAGCACCAGCCCCGCTTCCTCGCCGTCATGCGTATAGAGTTCGTCGCCGGTGTTGCCGCCGGGCTCGAGGTGCACGAGAAACAGATTGAGGCGGTTTTCCGTTCCGGCCGGGCTCAGCAATTGCTTGGAAATGCCGGTACGCCACAGTTTTAGTTCGGCGCGCTGCAACTGGCGCGTCACCACGCCGCCGGAACCGGCATCATCGCTCGGCTTCGAGCCGAACAGCGCGGCGATGCCGACGCCGAGCACATCGGCGAGCGTGGCCAGCACGCGCAGCGAAGGCGACGACAACCCGCGCTCGATCTGGCTGAGGAAGCCGATCGACAGATCGGTTCGGTCGGCAATCGTCTCCAGCGACAATTTGTGTTCGCGGCGCAGGTCGCGAATGCGGCGGCCGACCGCAAGGTCCATCGCCGGTTCGGCCGGCCGGGCGGCGGGCTTTGCCTTCGGCGTGCGCGCTGCCTTTCTCGGCTTGGGCGTTGCTTTCTTTATTCTCCTGCCACCGCTCACGTCAGACTGCTTTCTTCATATGCATGAAAATGGCTTGCAATAGTCGGGGAACTGTGACCACAATTTCATATTGGTGAAAATAGGCCCGAACGGCGTTGCCCGCAACTTCTTCTGTCAAGGCCAGGCGGGCGGGGCCGGATCGGTGTCCGGTTTCAGGAGGGTGTGCGATGGCTCTGAAGCGTCTCGTTCAGGCCGCGGTGGCGGCTCTGGTTCTCACTGCCGCGATGCCGGCATCCGCGCAGCAGGTGCTGAAGGTGGGCTCGACGCCAACCGGCGTGCCCTTCACCTTCCTCGACACCAAGACCAACAGCATTCAGGGCATCATGGTCGATCTCATCACCGAGATCGGCAAGGACGCCGGCTTCCAGGTGCAGATCGAGCCGATGCAGTTCTCCACCCTGATCGCCTCGCTCACCTCGAACAAGATCGACATCATCTCGGCGGCGATGTTCGTTACGCCCGCGCGCAAGGAAGTGATCGATTTCTCCGAGCCGTTCTACAGCTACGGCGAGGGGCTGCTGGTGCCGAAGAGCGACAGCAAGGCCTACGCCAGCCAGGAAGATCTGAAAGGTGCGGTGGTCGGCGCGCAGGTCGGGACAGCTTTCGTCGATGCCCTGAAGAAGTCGGGCTTGTTCAGCGAGGTGAAGGCTTACGACACCATTCCCGACATCCTGCGCGACGTGAACGCCGGGCGTCTGAAGGCCGGCTTCGCCGATTACCCGATCCTCGCCTATAACCTCAAGCAGGGCGGATTCCCCGAGGCGCGCATCGTCGAGAGCTACAAGCCGACGACCGTAGGTGCGGTCGGCATCGGCGTGCGCAAGGGCGATACCGAGCTGCTCGCCAAGATCAACGCCTCGCTGGCGAAGCTCAAGGCCAACGGCACGGTCGAAAAGATCCTCGATAAATGGGGCCTGAAGGCGCAGGGGGCCTGATGCAGGCCTTCTGGCGCGACACGATCGAGTTCCTGCCGATTCTGATGAACGGTGTGGCGCTGACGATCATCGTCACCATCGGTTCACTGCTGTTGTCCACGCTGCTCGGCCTGATCTGGGCGTTGATGCGGGTTTCCGGCATCGGCGTTCTCTCGGGATTGAGCGCAGGGCTGATCAACGTCATCCGCGGCATCCCGATCATCGTGCTGCTGTTCTATCTCTACTTCGTGATGCCGGAGTTTGGCCTGACGCTGACCGCGCTGCAGGCGGCCATTCTCGGGCTCGGCATCGCCTATTCGGCCTATCAGGCGGAAAACTTCCGCGCCGGCATCGAGGCCATCGACAAGGGGCAGATCGAGGCCGCGCAGGCGATCGGCATGGGTTGGCGGCAGACCATGCGCCGCGTGGTGCTGCCGCAGGCGATCAAGATCGTGCTGCCGCCCTACGGCAACGTCATGATCATGATGTTGAAGGATTCGTCCCAAGCCTCGACCATCACGGTCGCCGAACTCGCCCTTCAGGGCAAGCTGATCGCGTCCTCGACCTTCAAGAACACCAGCGTGTTCACGCTGGTTGCGCTGATGTATCTCACCATGAGCATTCCGCTCATTCTCCTGGTCCGTCACTTCGAAAAGCGAGCGGGCCAGAAATGATCGAGCTGACCAACGTTCACAAGAGTTTCGGCAAGGTCGAGGTGCTCAAGGGCATCACGGCCTCCGTCGAGAAGGGCGAGGTGGTCTGCATCATCGGCCCCTCGGGCTCCGGCAAATCCACCATCCTGCGCTGCATCAACGGGCTGGAAAGCTATGACAGCGGCGACATCAGCGTGGAGGGCGCGCGGGTGGACCGCAATGCGCCTTCGATCGTTTCGATCCGCACGCAGGTGTCGATGGTGTTCCAGCGCTTCAATCTGTTTCCGCATCGGACCGCGCTGGAGAATGTCATCGAAGGGCCGGTCTATGTGAAGAAGGAGCCGCGCGCGGCAGCGCTGGAGCGCGGCCGTGCGCTATTGGCGCAGGTAGGGCTGGCCGAGAAGGCCGAAGTCCATCCGCCGCAACTGTCCGGCGGTCAGCAGCAGCGCGTGGCGATTGCCCGCGCGCTCGCGATGCAGCCGAAGGCTATTCTGTTCGACGAGCCGACCTCGGCGCTCGATCCTGAACTGGTCGGCGATGTGCTCTCGGTGATGCGCAAGCTCGCCGATGACGGCATGACCATGGTCGTCGTCACCCATGAGATGGGATTTGCCCGCGATGTCGCCGATCGCGTGCTGTTCATCGACGGTGGCGTGATCGTGGAGCAGGGGCCGGCGAAATCGGTCCTCAACCAGCCGCAGCATGCGCGCACGCAGGACTTTTTGCGGCGCGTGCTGCATCCGCTCTAAGCATCAAGTTGTTGTCCATGAACGCGCCTGTAACTTTGCCGCTGCCGCCAAGCCTCTACGCTGATACGGCGGTCGCGCCGACACCGACGCCACCGCTCGATGGCGACAGGAACGTTGCAGTCGCGATCATCGGCGGCGGTTTTACGGGACTGTCCACCGCGCTGCATCTGGCCGAGCAGGGCGTGAATGCGATCGTGCTGGAAGCGCAACAGCCGGGCTGGGGGGCTTCCGGCAATAATGGCGGCCAGGTCAATCCGGGGCTGAAGCACGATCCTGACCAGATCGAGGCGGATTTCGGCGCCGAGCTCGGCGGCCGCATGATCGAGTTCGCCTACGGCACCACCAACTACACGTTCGACCTGATCCGCCGCTACCAGATCCCCTGCGAGGCGCGGCAGAACGGCACGCTGCGCGCGGCCTATAACGAAGCAAGCGCGGCGGCGATCGAAGCGACCGCGAAGCAATGCATCCGCCGCGGCATGCCGGTGACGCTGCTGAACCGCGAGCAGATGCGCGAGATGACCGGCACCGACCGCTATCTCTGTGCCATGCAGGATAATCGCGGCGGCGATTTGCATCCGCTGAGCTATGCGCGCGGACTGGCGCGCGCCGCGATCGCGGCAGGCGCTGCGGTTCATGGCGAGACGCCGGCGCTGTCCTTGTCGCGTGAAGGAGCCGGCTGGCGCATCGAAACGCCGCGCGGGATCGTGCGCGCGGAAAAAGTGCTGCTGGCGACCAATGCGTTCACCGATAATCTATGGCCGGCGCTTCGGCGCAGCATCGTGCCGGTGTTCTCGTCGATCACCGCCACTGCGCCTCTGCCTGATGACGTCGCGCGCGAAATCATGCCGACGCGGCCGGTGCTCTACGAGAGCGGACACATCACGGTCTATTACCGCATCGATCAGCACAATCGTTTGCTGATGGGCGGGCGCGGGCCGATGCGCTGGATCAGCAAGCCTGCCGATGTTGCCTATCTCATCCGCTACGCCGAACGGCTGTGGCCGCGGCTGAAAGGCGTGAAGTGGACGCACGGCTGGAACAGCCGGCTCGCGATCACGCCCGATCATTATCCGCATGTGCATGAGCCTGCGGAAAACCTTCTGATCTCGCTCGGCTGTAACGGCCGCGGCGTTGCGCTTTCGACCGCGATGGGCGGGCAACTCGCGCGCCGCCTCATCGGCGGAAAGAATGCCGAGATCGACATGCCCGTTACGGGTATCAAGCCGATGCCGCTGCATGCCTTCTGGCCGATAGGCGTCACCGCCGCCGTCGTGGCGGGGCGGGTGCGGGACCGGCTCGGGATCTAGTAAGTCGCACTTTGGTTACCTGCGCGCGCAACGAGCAGGTTGACAACTTAAATACTCATAATTATGATAATCAAATATTTGATGATGGGTGAGAGTATGCGCCCCGCTGCCAGAAACCCTTCGCGAGACAAGCCGTCCGTGTTGATTCTTGGACGCGACGGAATTCCCATTCGCCGGATATTGGCTCCGCTGGTTCGGAGGCTCCAACAAGTCTGCCTGAGCATGATCACCACCGCCTTGAAAGAGGCCGACCTGGTGCAGCTGGAGTATGCCTTGCTGGTGTTCGTCGACGACGTGCCCGGCATCAGCCAGCAAGCGCTGTCGGAGGCGCTTGGAATCGACCGCAACAATGTCAGCCTGATCGCAGATAAGCTCGAAGCGCGGGGTCTTCTGAAGCGGGCGGTGAACGGCGCCGATCGGCGCGCTCGCGAGCTCTACATAACGCCGGAGGGCAGGAAGCTGTGGCGCGGCCATCGCGCCAAAGTTCGTCACGCCAACGATCGGATCCTGAGTACGCTGACGTCTGACGAGAAAGAGCAGTTTCTCGACTTGCTGGTGCGTGTGGTGGAAGGCAATCGTATCCATGCGCGCCCCGGGGGCGGACGGCGCAAGCGCGGTTCCGTCAAATCATCCGTGACTCAAGCGAGGCCCAGTCATGCCCCGTAGAGCGCTTTTCATACTTGCATCCTTGTTTGCGGCAGCCATCAGCGCTTCGCAGCCGCTTCTTGCCGAAGCGTGGCCGCAACGCACGGTCAAAATCATCGCGCCGCTTCCGGCCGGCGGTGCCACCGACCTGGCCGCGCGGCTGTTTGCCGAGGGGCTTTCCCGGCGCTGGGGACAACCCGTGGTCGTCGAAAACCGCCCTGGTGCTGACGCTATCGCAGGCGTCACGACCTTCGTGAGTGCTAACGATGACCACACGTTGCTGTTCTCGTTCGCCGGTCCGATAACAATCAACCCGTTGATACACGATAAACTGCCTTACGACCCTGTCCGAGATCTCGTGCCCATCGCGGCGGTCATCGATAATTTCTTCGCGATCGCCGTGTCCGCGAAAGCGGGCGTGCAATCGATCGACGCGTTCATCGCGGCGGCGCGGACGTCGCCCGAGCGTTTCAACTGGGCTGCCACCGCAGGTCTGCCGCACTATATCTTCCTGGCGCTGCAGAAGAAGAATGGGCTGAAGCTGACGCAGGTGCCGTATCGTGAGTTTGCGCCGGCGCTGCAGGATCTCGCCGAAAACCGCATTCAGGTATTGGTAACGGCGCCTTCCATCATGATGCCGGCGGTCGCAAGCGGCAAAGCTAGGCTATTGATGGTCACCAACCGCGAACGCTCGCCGATAGCTCCGGAGGTGCCGACTGCGATAGAAGCCGGCTTCCCTGAGCTCACTTTCGACGGCGTCGTCGGCTTCTTCGGCGGACGAGACTTGCCAACTGCCCTTCGCGACAGGATTGCCGGGGATGTCGCTGTCGTCGGTGGCAGCACGGAAGTCAATTCGCGGCTGCAGGCGGCTGGCGTAAAGGTCCGCGTCCTGCCGCCCGCGCAGTTTTCCAGCGCAATTGATGAGCAGCGCGCGAAGGTGCGCGAAATCGTATCGACAGACAAGACGCGCTAACGGTTGCCGGCACCGGTGGCAGGGAGGATGAACGATGTCTGCTCCGGAAAGCCGTTCTGGTGGCGCTTCGCCCAATCCGTTGTGGTCGTTGATTACCGGCTACATGCCGGCACGTGTGGTTCATGTCGCGGCCGAGCTTGGTATTGCCGATCTGCTTGCAACCGAGGCAAAGACGGCTGACACGCTGGCGCGGGAAACCAATACCGCATCGATGCCGCTTCGCCGGCTGCTGCGCGCCCTGGCGAGTATGGGTCTGGTCGAAGAAGTCGAGCCAGGAGGCTTTGCCTTGACGGCAGCGGGAAGCCAGCTTCGGTCAGATGTGCCCGGCTCGATGCGAAATGTCGCCTTGATGTTTGGTGGCGAGCGCGCCTGGAGATCCTGGGGTGAGTTGGTTCACTGCGTGAGAACGGGTGAGTCGGGCACGCGTCGCGTCTACGGCGTCGGGACTTTCGAGTATCTCGCCGCCAATCCCGCACAGGCTGCCATCTTCAACGGGGCCATGGCGGAAAATACCAGGCGGGTTACCGAGCTGTTGGTGTCTGCCTACGATTTCTCCCAGTTCCGGCGCATCGTGGATGTCGGTGGCGGCGACGGCACTTTGATGGTGGCGATCCTCGCTGCCAACGCGGCCGTGCGCGGCATGGTTTTCGATCTGCCGAGCGGGCTTGCGCAAGCGCCGCAGAAGTTGGCCGATGCGGGCGTTTCAGCGCGATGCGAAACTATCGCGGGAGATTTCTTTCATTCAGTGCCTGAGGCAATAGATGGCTACATCCTCAAATACGTCATTCACGACTGGGATGACGAGCAGAGCGTCGCGATCCTGAGCAATTGCCGCGAAGCCATGCACAGGACGAGCAAGATCGTGCTGATCGAGCGGATCATGCCGGAAAGGATGGAGGCGACGCCGATCCACCAACGGATAGCTTTGGCCGATATGAACATGCTGGCGATGCCTGGAGGACAGGAGCGCACCGAGCGGGAATATCGCAATCTCTTCGCTGCCGCCGGTCTCGTGCTGGAGCGCACGATCGCGCTGCCGGGATCAGAAATCAGCGTGATCGAGGCGAAGCGAGGGTGAGCGGCCGCTTTGGGATGCTGCCTCATTCGACTCCGGCTCGACTCGCGCGGAACCTCCGGCACCGGTGAACGTTCGCTTGCGTAAACGCTCACGCGGAGGAGGTTCATATGCGCAAGCAACTGCTGTTATCGACCGGAATTATCTGCCTGATGCTGGCCCCGGCCGTTTCCTATGGCCAGTCGCCGGGAGCAAGAGGCGAAGAGCAGAAACAGATGCGGCCAGGCGATTCCGGCAAGGGTGCTGCATCGCAAGAACGCGGGCAGGCTGCGGAACAAAAGGCGCAAAGAGGCCGCGAGGAAAGGGATGCCGGTTCCCGGCAAACTGAGGAGAGGGGCAGGGCCGCGCCATCGTCCGAGCGCCCGGCGACCGCAGCCGATGACAGCAGACGCGGCCGCGGCGACGACGCCAAGTCCAGCGATCGCGCGCAGGATTCTCGCTCCGGCGGTCGTGACGCGCAGACCGCACGCGAGAAGGACAGCAAGGACAGCAAAGGCAGCGCCGAGATGAAGCGCGACGCCGACCGCGAAAAATCGCGCGCGGAATCCGACAAGGCCAAGGAAGGAACCAGTTCTGCCCAGAAGGAGCGCGAGGGAACGACCACGACGCAGAAGGAAACCGGCCGCGATCAGCGCGACGGCTCGAAGAATGCTGCGGAGCAGGGCAAGGATACGAGCAAGGATGCGAACCGGCCGTCCACCGCAACCGACACCACGCGTACGCAGCCTTCAACCAACGCGCAGACTGGCCAGAGTCAGACAGGTCAGACCCAGACGGGCCAGATACAGACCAGCCAGCAGTCCAACATCTCGGTCGACAAGCAGACGCGGATTTCCCAGACCATGACGCGCGAGCGCCTGGCGCCACCCGAGCGTAATCTCAACATCGCGATCCGGGTGGGCGAGCCGATTCCGGAACGTGTGCGGGTTCACCGGCTGCCGGACACGATCGTCGCGATCGAGCCGGAGTACCGCGGTTATGATTACTTCACGACCGAGGAAGACATCGTCATCATCGAGCCGCGCACGCATCGTATCGTCAGCCAGATCCCGCGTGACGCCTCCCGCATTCGCGCCGCCGGCGGCGCGAGCGGCACGGCCGACACAAGCGGCACCAGCAGCTCAGGCAGTTACACCGGCACGATGGCTGCTGCCGGCGGCGCCTCGCCGTGCCGCATCATGCGGCGCGACACCGCGGGCAATGTCACCGAACTGACGCCGCAGACGGTCGGCTCGGCAGCGGCACAGCAGGAAACCATCAGCGTCACGGTCCGCGTCCCCGGCGGCGCCTCGACCGCGCCGATTGCACTGGGTGCTGCGGACGGACAGATCGTGGTGTCCGGCCAGAGCGGCGCCGATTGCATGGTGACGATCGAGCCGCAGACGCGGTAGGCGCGGTCCAGGCGCTTCGATCGAAGCAAAAAGAAAAAGTGCGGCATCACGGTGCCGCACTTCTTTGTTCAATCTGCTCGCAACGTGCGCCCGGCGCTTACCCCTCCGCCACGGCCTCGCTCCAGGCATGGAACGGCTCCGTCGCGCCGCTGTTGGTTTCGCCGTTTCGCATCACGATGCTGGGGCAGGCGAATTTCATCGGCAGGGCCTGGATGCGCGCTTCCTCATAGTCGAAGCGTTCACGCAGCGTCTCGCGCGCGGCCTGCGGCAGGCGGACGTCGCCGATCACGACCGCGCCCTCGCTGGCATCGATGCGGGGCTGATGGATCGCCGCGTCGAGGTCCATGCCAAAATCCATCACGAAGGACAGAAGCTGGCTCACGGCCGGCAGGATGCGGCGGCCACCGGACGCGCCGACCGCGACGCGGCGGCCGTCGGCCGCCTGCGCCAGCACCGGCGTGTAGTTGGTCAGGCAGCGTTTGCCCGGCGCCAGCGAGTTCGGCACGCCGGGTGTCGGGTCGAACCACATGATGCCGTTGTTCATGGTGATGCCGGTCTGGCCTGATACGAATTTGGAGCCGAAGGTCGAGAGCAGCGTCTGCGTCACCGCCGCCATGTTGCCGTCGCGATCGACCGCCGAGAAATGCGTGGTGCAGGCCGGCGCCAGCGCTTCCGCGCCGAGCGAACGTCGGCCGTCCTGGTCGCCCATGTCCTTCAGCCGTTCGCGATAGGCGGCCTGCAGCGCCGCTGCATAGGCGAGATAGGATGCCGCATCCGGTCCGCCGTGCGCGGGCTTGAGATCCTTCTGCAGCAGACCGAGCGTGCGCGAAAGCGTCGGGCCCGCGGTGAGCTCGGGCGTCGCAAACACCTTGCCGCCGCGATAGGAAATTGCGAGCGGCTCACGCAGGTGCGCGCGAAATGGCTTGAGATCCTCGACCGACAGCGCGCCGCCGGCGGACTGGATGTCGGCGGCGAGGCTGTTCGCCAGATCGCCCTCGTAGAAATCGCGCGGACCGGCATTGGCGAGCTGCGCCATCGTGTCCTTGAGCTTGTCCTGCGGCATGCGAATGCTGGACTTGATGCCCCATTGCGGATTCGGCGGCAGTCCGTCCTGCAGATAGGCGGCGGCGCTTGCGGGATAACGCCGCAGATCGACCGCGGCGCTCGAAATCATCACGGTCGTCCACCAGTCGACCAACAGGCCTTCGCCGGCCAGCGCGATGCTTGGCGCCAGCAATTCCTTCCATGGCAATTTGGCGTGGCGGCGGTGCGCCTCTTCCATGCCGGCGACCACGCCGGGAACTGCGATCGAGCCGGGGCCGTGAATGTTGCGGTCGTCCTTCACGCGCGGCCAGGGGAAGATGTCGGACGCCGCGCCGCCGCCGGCCAGCGGATAATCCTCCATCCGCAGGCTCGCCGGCGCGCGCATGCCGTAGTCGATCACCTCATAGCGGTCTTCGCGCGCGCGATAGAGGACCATCGCGCCGCCGCCGCCGGGCCCGCTCATCCAGGGCTCCAGCACGCCGAGCGCAAAGGTGGTCGCAATCACGGCATCGACGCAGTCGCCGCCCGCGGCCAATACCTCGGCGCCCACTTGCGCGGCCCGGCTCGATTGCGCCGCAACGATGCCGCCCTTGGAGGTGACCGCGGGTTTACGGATCTGCTGCGTGGTGGAGAACTGGTCGCGCATCGGATTTGGCCCTATTTTTAATGGTGTTTGTCGAGGCTGGCGCCTGATCGATATCAGCCTGTCGATAGCCGTTCTAGGCGAAATTCTGCGACCCAGGTAGAACCCTGCCGCGCAAGCGCTGATGTCTCGAAATCGTGCATTTCCGCAAGCTGCGGTTGACAAGATTTGGCTTGAAGAAATCTCCGCCCCGACGCACTCTTCTACGAGCGGTCAGCCTGGCGGCGGCTGGGCTGAGAACTGGCGTGCCACAGGCATGAGCACAATAGATGCCCCACGCTGCCAATTTTCTGCTTGACCGGCTTGCACCCGCGACCTTGGCGCGCCTTGTGCCTCACCTGTCGGTGGTTGAGATTACAGCCAGGGACATAGTCGCCGAACCTCACCAACAGGTACAGCGGGTTTACTTCCCGCATTCCGGCATCATCTCCAGCGTTGTCGAACTGGCCGACGGCGGCGCGATCGAGACCGGCATGATCGGCAAGGATGGCGTGTTCGGCGCGAGCCAGGCGCTCGATCACAAGATGTCGCTCAACCTGGTCACGGTTCAGATCAGCGGCAGGGCGTCGATCGTCACCTCGGAAAGGCTCCGCGCGCTTGCCGCCGAACTGCCGGATTTCAAAGCGGTGCTGGTGAAGTATGAGCAATTCTTTCTCTCTCAAGTGCAACAAACGGCCGCCTGTAATGCCGTCCATGACATCGAGGCACGCACCTGCAAATGGCTGTCGCGCATGTTTGATCTCGCCGGTCCCGATCTGCCGCTGACGCAGGAATTCTTCGCCGGCATGATGGGGGTCAGGCGCACCAGCGTAACGACCGTGGCCGGTGAGTTGCATGGCGCCGGGTTGATCTCCTACAGCCGGGGACGACTCCACATCCACAATATCAGCCAGATACGGAAGCGGGCCTGCGAATGCGATGAAGTCGTTCGCGGGCACTATCAGCGGATGTTTCGAGCTGATGAGGCCGACCAAGAGAACTCGTCATGACAGGCCGCTTGCGTGAGGGGCTTGCGGCAACGGTCCCGTTTGGCCTCAAAAATATTGGTCAAGTCATGAGATAAAGACGTGCGAAGCCAGCGTGGTTCGAATTGGCCTTGACGGCTGGCAATGGCACACTGGAAAACCAGTGAATTTTGTGCAGGGGGCTGGCTTGACCGCGGACGCATTCATTCATCTGCCCGATCTGCGAACGCGGGTAACGCACCCGGAAGAGTCGCTGCTGCGGCTGACGCCGGAAATGTTTGCGATGTGGGAGCAGCGGGCACGGGCCGCGGGATGGCCGGTGAGCTGGCGGTTGCCGGACGAGGTGATCGAGGCGTCGCGGCTTTCCGTGCTCGGCGATCACCCTGATGGCGACGATCTCTGGATCTATTGCTACGGCTCGCTGATGTGGGACCCCGGCTTTCATTTCGCCGAGGTGAGACTGGCGGACGTCGAGGGCTATCAGCGCCGCTTCACGCTGAAGATCAATCTCGGCCGCGGATCGCACGATTATCCGGCGCTGATGCTGTCGCTGGAGCCGGGCGAGGGATGTTGCCGGGGATTGGCGTTTCGCATCGCGGCGGATTCCGTGCACGCGGAATCCGCGATCCTGTGGCGCCGCGAGATGCTGCGCGGCGGCTATGCGCCGGGGATGGTGCCGATGCAGACGCCGCAGGGCCCGATCACGGCGCTTGCCTTCGTCTCCAACCGCGCGCATGCGAGCTATGTCGGCGAACTCCCGCTCGCCGAGACCGCGGCCATGATCGCAAGCGGGAGGGGCGTGCTCGGCACCAACCGGGAATACCTCGTGCAACTGGCGACACAACTACAGGCGTTGGGGATCGAGGACCCGTATGTCGAACAGTTGCACGCGCGGATGGACGCGGGCCTGACTGCGTGAGGACCGCCGTCATTGCTGACGGTCTCAGTCATCGCGTTCGCTCCTGTTGCGTCGCTGCAAGGATAGCTCACTTCCGCTTCCGGCGGCATAGCGGACCACCCAGGACTTGCCGCTGGCCCAATCCAGCAGTCGCGAATGAGCCAAAGGAGACATGCCGCAGCCGCTATCGGCGTCCGCTTTCAACGGGCAAATCGGACGCGCGGGGGCTTTCCCGTAATGCCGCCAGGTCGACGAAGCTTCGAGCCGGCGGCGGCTCCTTGGCAAAGCGCATAGCTGGGTACTTTGGTTTGATCTCATTCCAACGTTTAGTAATCGACTAACTTTCAGCGGCCGGCCATTTTTGAGTTGTATGTGCTCAAATTCGTTCGTTCCGACGCGTTTTATAAATATACCTGCCTGCTGAGTCGCCTAGCGGGCGGAATGAACCTGCATGGCTGCATAATCTTCCGTTATCACCGCTCAACCCGTGGCACATATCGGTGATGAGAACGCCCGTTGCGCTCCCGCCTACTCATGCAAAGGGGAAGCGCATGACGATAAAGCGTCGTCGTTTCAAACAATCCAAATCCCTCGAAGAACGCCTAGCCGACGAAGCGAAGCGCCTCCGCGAGCAAGCTGAATTGCTTCCACCTGGCGCGCTCCGCACGGAAGTCTTGCGCAAGGCCCTGCAGGCCGAGACCGGCTTGCATATGAGCGAATGGTTACGTCGCCCGGGTTGCAACCCCCAAGACAGGCGGCCGTCATGACCAAGCTGGACAATCGAGCCATCGCCAACATGGATTTGGCTTTGGAACAGGCCTGTCGCGTTTTCCCGCACGGCGGCGATCACGAGCGGCGCAGATACGTCGCGCAAAAATTGAGGTTGAGTGCCCGCAAGGGAAACACAACTTTCGACGGCCTGATCGCGGTGGAGCGGCGACGGTTCTGACGCGATCCCTGAGAAGCGGCCCCAACAGCGGGCTACGCTCTCGGCCATTGATCCTCAACGGACCTCCTGAACGGCTCGGCCGACGTCCGCTGCTGGGGGATAAGCTGAAGTAACCAGATTGCCGCCTGAAGTCGCCTTGTGGGCCCGTTGCGGACATCAACGCTCCGTCACTTCCGGCCAAGCGGAGGCTCCTGTACTTTCGGCCATGCGCATCTTTTAAGGCAATCGCGAAGCCGAAGGCTATCTCGGCTTGATGCTGAGGATATAGGCGACGACATCGTCGGTATCGGCGCGTGAGAGTATGAACCTTGGCATTCGGCTGTGGTTGGAACGCAGGAACTGTTTTAAAGAAAGCGCTGTGGTTGTCGGCCGGCTGGCAATGTCGGCAAAGCTCGGAGACCTTACTGCGCTGGGAGGCATTGTCGGAGTGACCTGATGGCAATTGCCGCAGATCGTCGTCGCAACGCGAAGGCCCGAAGACGTGTTGCCTGCTGGCGACTGAGCGAGCACCGACCCGTTCGCCGCTAACGCGGCGATGGCGCATGCAAGCCCAATTCCACGCATAGTGACCTCCCCGTCTTCTCCATTATCAGTTTCGATCATAGCGGACCTGAGCCTGCCCCAGAGACAGTTTTTTCCTCAAGTTAGTCGCGTGGTTGATCGCGCGCGCGTACGACCGGATCGAAACCGGGAAGCGCAAGCCTGCGAAGTGAAGACCAAGGGCAACGGCCGGATGTGGACGATCAGGCCCGGGCGAAGATCATTACATCTTCCCGGCGGCCAAAGGGCTTCCGGGAAGATCGGCTATTGAGTCCGTTGGATGCAATTTTTCTCAGCGTCGGGCCGTCAGCTCGTGGGACTTAGCACACGCGGCAATATCCCCAGGATGCGCAACAGCTGCCGCTCGCGCAGCCGACTGCGCAACCGACCGCGCAGGCACGGACCGCGCAGCCACGGCAGGCACGGACCGCGGCGCAGCCACGGCAGCCACGAGCCGCGCATCCACGGCAGCCACGGGCCGCGCAGCCACGGCAGCCACCGCATGCGCGGGCTAGCTGCACGCGGGTGCCAACGTCTTCCTTATCGAAGAGATGGAACGTGGCGAGACTGACGTCGGCCATTTCCTCTTCGCTGAGAACGATGCGCTGATTGGGTGACGGATTGTCAGATTGCGCGATATCAGCAGCGGGCATCGTGGATGCTGATGTGCTACCCAGCAGCGAAAAACCCAGTCCGGTAGCGCCCAGCACCGTCACGGTGGCGGCTTTGGTTGCGCGTTTCTGCTTCGAAGCTTGCTTGACCCGTGGCATGGTCTGCATCCTCCGTAAGTTCTTATGATAGCGCTTGGGGTTGCAAGTGTGCGCCCGGCAAGTCCGGCGCGCAAGGGTCTGTGCGATAAGTTACAAACCGTCCCATCGCATTCCCATTCATCTTCATGAACGAGATGAGCCAAATGCGCGTCAGCGGCCGAACAGCATTCGATAGGTCAGCATCATTGAACAATGTGCGTGCCACCTTCTAATGACATGGATCAAGCCGGTCGCCGTGACGCGCGCGACGTCCGGCGCGGAGTTACGACGGGGACAGCCACGAAGGCCGCGTAGAG
>NZ_LLYB01000085.1:58559-84173 GCF_001440475.1 Bradyrhizobium lablabi
TGGCCAAAGGAGCGCGAGCGACGTGCCCACCATCTATCCGTGTGCGCGCTCTNCGATGGTGGGCACGCGGAGCCTGTCATCGGGCGCGCATTCGCGCGACCCGTTGGCTTTTGCCCTCCCTACGCGTCGCCGACTGATTTGCTTTGTTCGCAAGCACAATTTCAGGCGGTAACATGTGACAAATCAACCCGGCGAGCAAATCAATTCGGATTTTCAGAAATCGTGTCAAGTGCCGAAATCAAAAATATTCCGCTTTCGTTCTCACGCAAATCAGCAGCATAACTCCGCTTGTCTCGCCGCGGATGAGGGGCGCTCGCGATCGTCACGAACGTGCGGTGAGATGCGATGGACGTGGATGGCGCGCTGGACGTGCGCGCCTGACGCGTACGGTGAAGTCGTGTGGTCCTGATGTTCGCGGTGCTGGCATCAAGTCCCGGAAGCGAGGCTTCTCGGGGCGACGGTGGCAAAAAAGCCGTTCGCCGGGGAGAGCACGTATAAGCCGTAAAGCCATTGCGCAGGGTAGGCCGGGATGCTTCCGCCGAACCTGTATGCTCGTGTGCGCATTTCCTAACGCACATTGCACACGAGACCGCGGGCGCGGCGCGCACCCGTCTTCCCTGCGCCCTCTGATCTCGATGAGGGCAAACAAGATGCAAACCTCGGGCGAATGGCGTCGCGAGAATGCCGCCTCATTTCCCGATTTCGCAACGCAGGCCGGCTTGCTGACGCAAGTGCAAAGCCCGGATAATTGTTATAGTGCCGCGACCGCGCACGAAGCGTCGCCGCTAAAGAAGCAAGAACGGGGAAGCGCATGACCGGGGAGATCAAGCCGCATTACGAGGTCGTCGTCGTTGGCGCCGGCGTGTCAGGCATTTACCAGATCAAGCGGCTGGCCGATCTCGGGGTGGATGCTCTCGTGCTCGACGCCGCCCCCGATCTCGGCGGGACCTGGTACTGGAACCGCTATCCCGGCGCGCGCTTCGATTCCGAGAGCTATACCTACGGCTATTCGTTCTCGAAGGACCTGCTCAACGAGTGGCACTGGAAGGAGCGCTTTTCGGCGCAGCCGGAGAATCTGCGCTATCTCAACTACGTCACCGACAAGTTCGATTTGCGCAAATACATGCGGTTCAACCGCAAGGTGGAAGCCGCGGTGTTCGACGAGGCCAGCCATCTGTGGCGGCTCAGGCTCGACGGCGGGTGTGAGCTCTCCTGCCGTTTCCTCATTCTTGCAGTAGGGTTGCTCTCGATACCGACGCTGCCGCGGCTGAAGGGCATGGAGGCGTTCAAGGGGCGGTCGTTTCACACCTTCAACTGGCCGCACGAACCGGTCGAGCTGGCCGGCAAGAAGGTCGGCGTCATCGGCACCGGCGCCACCGCGATCCAGGTGATCGGCGAGATCGCCGACAAGGTCGGCGAACTCACAGTGTTTCAGCGCCGCCCGAACTGGAGCGCGCCGCTCAACAACGGCCCGATCTCGGATGCAGAAATGGCCGATATCCGTTCGCGCTACGACGAGATCTTCGCTGCCTGCAGGCGCACGCCCGGCGGTTTCGAGCACGAGCCCGACAGGCGCGGCTTCTACGAAGCGACCCGCGAGGAGCGCATCGCGCTGTGGGACAAGCTCTATGACGAGCCCGGCTTCGGCATCTGGCTGAGCAATTTTCGCGAGATATTTACCGACGAGGCGGCCAATGCCGAGTTTTCCGCCTACATCGCCGAGCGTATTCGACAGCGGGTGAAGGATCCGGCGACGGCGGAAAAGCTGATCCCCAGGGATCACGGTTTCGGCGTGCAGCGGGTGCCGCTGGAGACCAATTATTGCGAGGCCTATAACCGCGACAATGTGCATCTCGTCGACGTCAGCGAGACACCGATCGAGCGGGTCACCGAAACCGGCCTGCGCACCAGCGCGCAACACTATGAGCTGGATATTATCGTCTATTCCACCGGCTTCGACGCCATCACCGGCGCATTCGATGCGATCGACATCACCGGCGTCGGCGGGGTGAAGCTCGCCGAGCACTGGCGCGACGGACCCTCGACCTTTCTCGGCATGATGGCGCACGGCTTTCCGAACCTGTTGATGCCAACCGGACCGCAGAGCGGTTCGGCATCGACGAATTTTCCGCGCGGCATCGAGAACGGCGTCGGCTGGTGCATGGGCCTGCTCGCCCACATGTGGGATCGCGGCCATACGTGGGCCGAGCCGACGGCGGAGGCGCAGGCGCGATGGACGGCGCATGTGACCAAGATGTATGCCATCATGCTGATGCGCAAAGCCAAGTCGTGGTTCACCGGCTATAATTCCAATATCCCCGGCCACGAGCACGGCAAGACCCGCTACCTCGTCTATAATGGCGGCACGCCGAAATATGTCGCCGCCATCACCGAGGTTGCAGAGAAGGGGTATGAGGGGATCGTGTTCGATGCGCAGGTAATGCCTTCGGCGGCGCATCGGCCGCAAGCATCGAGGGCGAGCTAAATTGCACCTGAATTTCGCGTCGCCGGTTTGTGGCGCGAAATCCGGCCAGCACCGGCCGCTTCGCAGGAAAGGCCATGCGCAAGATCTCGATTCATGGCTGGATTGAACTCCCGTCGCCGCAATCGTTCGACGGCGCGACCGCGACCGTGGGGCTCGATGACGTGACCTTGATCGACGCGTTGTCGACGCGGATTGCAGAGACCGTGATCGAAGGGATCAGCGGACGACAGGATCGCATTCCCTTTCATTTGGAAGCACGCTGGGATTTCCGCGCGCGCGACAGCTATGTGCTGGCGGCGGAAATCCGGCGTTCGGGTCGGGGGCGCGCTGGTCCCGGCGACTTCCTGACGACGGTTGCCGTGCCCTGGACGGTCGAGCGGACCGATGGCAATTCGGTGCCGGTTACCCGGATTTGAACGCGGGGACGTGTCGAAGCGCCGATGTCGACAAGGTCATGTCCAGTGCAATCACAAGCTCGCCGAAAACCTGCGCGATCCGCTCGAGCTTTTCCATCTCGGCCGCCGGGACTTTCAGGCTGGCTTCGCCCTGGGAGGCCAATCTTGCGTAGGTCTTGGCGCGATCGGCCAGATAGCCGATACCGGAACGAAACAGCGGCGCCCCCGACTTCGGAATATCCAGCAACAGCTTCAGCGCGTCCGCGTGCCGGCCACTGCGCGCCAGATACTCGATGCGAACCGCGAGCGCGTCCGGTAGCCAGGGATGGGAGGCAACCAGATTGCCGGTCCACTCGTTCAGACCTTCGAGCTGGTTGGCGCGTATCAGCACGTAGGCGCCGAGTATTTCGCGAAGAGGGGATTGCTTCTTCGTGGCGTAATAATCGGGCCGCATGACCAGCGTGCTCGATATCGACCGCGCCTCGGCCGCCTTGCCATTCTCGACGAAGTCAAGCAGCGAGTTCAACTCGCCGTGGTGAAGATCGAACTCAAGGGTCAGCTTGTCCGTATCGAGGTCGAGCGACCATTTGACCGTTGTCGAGGTGCCTTCGTCGACCGGCACGGCGAAATAATTGTACCGATTCGACCTCTCGATTTCGATCCAGACCGCCTCGCGCGAAAACGGAATGTCCAGGCTCGACCGCGTGGTAGGCTCTCGCTTGAGCGGGACCTGGGAGCCGGTACCGGGGATCCTGTCGGCCAGCCAGTTGCCGCGAAGAATCGCAAACGACTGCCTGAAGAAATACTGCGTGACTGGGCGCGAAATCTCCCAAAGCGAATCCGAAAGCGTGTTCGAGGTTTCCAGCTTGGCAGGAAAGGCGGCATCCGGGCACGCGATGTTGAGCTGCCTGCTCTCGCCAGGATTAACGACGACGTCGTCGACCGTGGACTGGTCGCCGTTGGGCAGCGTCGCGGTGACGTAGTAGCGTCCCGGCGGCACTTCCAGGCTATCGTCGCTGACCCCGCGCGCCCTGAGCACGAGCTTTTCGTCGCGCACCTCGATCGGCAAGGCTCCGCTCCACCTTCGGTTCGCCGGCGTGTCGAGCTTGAACGTGAGGGTTGCTTTTGGATCGGCCATGACAACTTTCCCAGGCGAGGCTCAGTTCGGGGGCCTGAGCAGCGATGTCAGATTGTGCGTCCACGGCGGCAGCATCGGCTTGTTGAAAAGCCGCAATGGCGAACGAAACGGGTTCGACGTCAATCGTCCCGCGTTGACTTCCACCTGATAGGCTCCTGCCTTGACGGTGAGATCGAACTTGGTCTTGGCGCCGGGGTTGCATCCGGGAACCGCGATTTTGTCCTGATCGAGAACGCCGATGGTGCAGGGCAGACCCAGAGCCTCCGGTTGAACCTCGACGGATATATCGATGTCCGGCGGGCCGGCCAGATACCGGATAACTGGCGAGCCGACCAGGCTTCCCATGGTCACGAGCGTCCCGAGCTTGTTCTTGTTGTAGTAGTAGTCCAGCGCGTTCTTGATCGTCACCGCCGTCACCGACCACTGTCCGGTGACAGGGTCCGGTTCTTCGGCGGCGCGCGCGAAGGCCAGCGTCAGCGCCTGGGAGAAATGGCTCGGCTTGCGGCTGCGTCCGAGCGCAATCGCGCCGTCGACGGTGCTGAATACCATCGGTGCTGCCCGCTCGTCCTTTTCACTGAGCTCGATTCCAAATACCGCCGGAACTGTAGGATTGAGAAAGGTCCTCAGCTTTGCGTTTCGGTCCATGCAGGCATCGATGAAGTAGAACTGCGTCCGCGCGATATCGGGGCGCGTTGCCGTCGGTGCCATGCCGCTTTTCACATTGTGCATTTCGAAGCACTCGTTAAGCGGCGCGGCGCTGGTCAGGAAATCATCGAGCATGAGTACGGAATCGTCGGATCCGCGCTGCGTCCCGTGGCCCGCGAAGTAGAAGAACGTCATGTCGTCCTTGTTGACCGAGGCGTCCTTGCGCCACTGGCCTGCGAGTTTGGAAAACGCATCCCGGCTGGCGCGGGTGGGCGTTGCGTTGGCGAGCCGGGGTTCGACCTGCACTTCGGCCGGCGACGGCGACAGCAACAGCCGGACGGTTTTCAGCGGCAACCGCAGGCCGGTCGTCGTGATAAAATCGAAGATCTTGAAGGCCGAGAGCGCGGGCGAGGAGAGCTTGTTGAGCTTCCACGTCTCATCGGAGGACGGCTCGCCGGCGTCCGGCAGATTAAGGTAATCGCTGACGCCGACGATCAGTGCATGAACGCCGGCGCCCGCGACATCGTTGTTGACAACCAGCCCCACCGGTCATCTCCTCACGACTTGATGAGCTTCTTTACCGAAGCGATGTCGCCAGCGCTCAGTTTCTTGCGCTGCCCGATCTCGACACCAGCCTTCTTTGGAATGATCGTGTCCTCGCCAGTCGCGCTGAACGCGTCGCGCGGATAGTGCATGATGGAGCCGTAGTCGTAGGCGAGGAGGTCCATGCCATCCTGAATGTGCTGATCGAAATTGTGCCGGGCATTCTGCACGACCGCGTTGAGCTTGACGGTCACGAATTGATCGCGGTCCTTCCTGCTCTGCTCGTGCCAAAGCCCGACCGTGTGGCCGATTTCGTGAATGCAATTCCCCGCGCTGCAGGCGCCGCCCAGGATTACCTCCTGCCGGCCGCCGCGCCGGCCGACCGAGGATGCGCAGCCGTTCCCGGGACGAAACACGACGAAATCGCGATGGGCAGGATCGGTCGCCTTGCGTTTCACGAACCTGATCGGCGTATTGTCTTCCCAGTGCTTGATCGCATCGAGGACGCGCTGCTGGTTCGGCAGATTGGGATCGATCTCGAACGGAATCGTGTTGTTCTTCCAGCGGAACTGGGTGCCGACGATTCCGGTGCCGAAGGATTCGACGCCTTCCTCCTTGATGCCCGGATTGTCATCCACGAACTTCTTGACGGCCTGCGCCTCGGCCACGGTTCCAAGAATGATGCATCCTTCGAACACCGCAAGACCGTCGACTGCGGCGTAGGTGACCTCCTTCCAGCCCGTGTCGAGCGGCTTGATCCAGGTCGTATCGGTCGTATCGCTTGTCAGAAATCCATCAGCCATAACAGTCTCCCATCTTGAAAACGGGTCAGGCGGTAATTCGCCAAATGTGCTAGCGGGTGCAGTATCCAAAGAGTTCGAGTTACAATTGCTAAGCCGTCAACTAACAGAGGCAGGTCTCCTAGCCGTAGTAATCACGCCATGACATCCGCACCATGCCCGGCGGCGTCTCTTCGCCGTCGCGCGCCACCGTCACCGGCGGATCATCCTCGATGAAGGCGCTGGCGCGGTTCTCCCAATCAAACTCGAAGGCGTTCTGGTAGTAGGTCGCGATTTCCTTGTTGAAGATGATCAGTCCGGCATCCCGGTTGCGCAGCACGCCGTCGCCGGACCAGTTCGCGCTGCTGACCAGCACGGTCTCGCCATCGACGATGATGCCCTTGTTGTGGATGCTGCTCTGGCTGCGGAAAACGGTTTCCTTGAAGCCGGATTCCACGAGCTTCCTGATCTTGTCGGCGGCGCCGTTGCTGCCGACGATGATTCTCATGTCGAAGTTCGGGCGGTTGCTGAGCTCGGCGAGCTTGGCGAGCATTTCGGTAAATTTCTTGTCGATCTTCTTGTCGCTGAAGGTGATGTAGGCGTACTGCAGGAAGATCGATCGCTTGGCGCTGCCGATTAATTCCATGATGCGCCCGATGTAGTTGTCCGGCGTCAGGACCGGCGCGACCTCGAATTCGCCGGGCTTGGTCGGCAGGATTTCCGGGGCAATCGGTGTCGGCGTATCGGCGACATCATCGGCGTCGAACAATGTCTCAACCGGCACGAATACGTCCGGCAGCCGCGGGGTGGCCTGCGCGTCCAGCACGGCGCCGTCCTCGCCGGCTTCCGCCTCCGCCTTCGAATCATCGCGGTCGTGCTTGATGTAGCGCTCGAAGACCTTGGCCAGCCTGTCATCCTCGACGATGACATGCCATTCCCGGTTGCCCTTGCTGTACATCCCTTTGGCCTGGGAAGGGGTTCCGATCGGGTCGATGTTCGGCTGGCTGCGCAAGCTCCAGTTTCCGCTGGACAGCCAGAATGCGCTGGAGTCCCGGACTGCGACCTTCTCGTGATAGGCGCTGGCGAAGCGGCGCGAGGCGCCGCACTGCACGATAAAGCCGTCGAGATTGTCTTTCAGCGAATTCCGCAGCTTGGTGCGGATCTTGGTCTCCGGCTCCGTCATGCCGTCGTCCCAGGTCAGCACGACCTGAAGATCCTTGTCGCGTACCGTCTCGATGAAGCTCTTGGCGATATAGTCGGCATTGAAGTCATACATCGCGACGGAAAGCGTCTTTTTCGTCGCCTCGAGGAACGGACGCAGCACCGGCCAGCCGGCGTCAGGACCGATGTGGCAGAGAATCGGCTTCTTGAGCTTGAACGTCGCGTTGATCGGGTTTCCGGTGATCGGCTTGTAGGTGAGGCCGGTAGTCGAAGCCGCCACGCTGTCGGCGATGGGCTGATCGCTCATCAGCGTCATGACCTGCCGCAGCGGGTCGGCTTGCATCACGCTGACGCGGTAAGGCCCGAGCTGGCGCGGCACACGCTCTTCCGGCAGCACGCTGGCCGGCGGCTTCTTGTGGGCGACGTAGACGATGACCGCCGGCTCCTTGTGTACGGTGCCATCGATGATCGGAAAGCCGGGCTCGGCGGAGACAAATCCATCGACCGCGGTCAACTGCGCCATGTTGGCGTCGATCACGGACTGCACCTTGTCCTTGGTGGGTTGATCGAGGAAGCGCATCGTTCCGGTCCCTCCGGCGTCAAATGAGTTAATTGCAATGGCAGTCGTGGTTTCTGATTTCAAAAGGTGCGTACGGCAGTTGGTCGATCGCTTGCGCTGCGTGTCGCTGCCGCAGGCGTAGCGACAAACCGTTGTGTCGCCAGAGAAAAATTCGGTGACCTGCAATCACTCTGAGCACGGAGATACACTCCGACGTGCGATGCCTTCGGGTTGCTACTTTGCCGAACCGGCGACTATCTGTCAGTGAAGCACTTCACAGACCAGCTCAGAGGTTGCGAAGAAGGAGGGCGAGCACATCGCGTTCGATGCGCTCCCTGCGACGGTATCGTGTGCAGGTGATCGCCCGTTCAGGCGCCGCGCTCGGTATCCGTCAATGCGTCCGCAGCAACCGCCGCGGATGAACGCCGTCGACATAGCCCATGAACGGCGGATGGATCGAGTAGCCGATCAGCTCGCGTGCGCGCTCCGGCAATTGGCTGGCAAGATCGGCGGGGACGGCAAGCGCCATGTTCTCGAGTTGCCGCACCCAGCCGACGCAATATTGCGGGGTAATGATCAGGCGCGGCCGGTCCGACCGGTTGGCGCCGCCGCGGTGCCACAGCGTTCCCTTGGTGATCGCCAGCGATCCGGACGGCATGATCAGCTTGATGGCGTCCGTTCGATTGCCTTCATCATGCTCGGCTTCGTTGGTGAAGTGCGCGGGCTTCACCGCGCCCTCGATATACTGTCCGTCCCAGAGATGACTTCCCGGAATGATTTCGGTAGCGCCGTTCTGCTCGGTCGTATCGTCGATCGCCCAGAACGTGGAGATGCCGAGCGCCGGACGGGGCCGCGGTATCTTGACGCTACTGTCGTCGAAGTGCCAGGGCTGCACCGTCTCGCCGGGATGAAGGTTGATCGCGAGCATGGCCGACAGCAGGCAGCTTTCGCCGAGCTCGGCTTCAACAAAGGCCAGGGCGAGCGGATGGACCACGAGTTCGGCGAACACCGGCGACTTTGCCAGCAGGGCATACACGCGGTTGGTCTTGGTGCCTTCAAAATCGTTGCGGCCGAGCAGATCGCGCGCCAGGTGCGGCGCCAGCGCCGCGCGGATTTCTGCGACGCGGTCGGGCGCAAGTACGCGCTCGAAGATCAGGTACCCGTTGCGGTCGAACTCGTCCTTCAACGAGGTGAATGAACGTCCCTGGAGCCAGGGCGAAACCTGCTCCGCTGCCGCTGCCATCGGCGCTCTCCCTTGCCAGCCCGGTCAAGCCGGGCTTCTTGGGAGCATCATACGCCTCTATCGATAGCTTTCACGGGATTTCTGGGAGGCCACTGGGTGCGGAAATCATTCCCGCGGCGAGAAGGCGTAGCGGAACGTGCAGCTTGGCGCACCCTGCATCAGGGTCTGGTCGCGGCTGAGGCTGACCTCGCTGCCTCCGGCGTCGACGATGTCGAAATCGGTGGCGCAGACGAGCAGCGTGCCGAGCTCCGGCTCGCCGAGCGCGCGAAAGAATTCCGCAAAGCGGCAATGCGTGACGTCGAATTCCAGCGCCTCCTTGTCTTGCCGGCGCATTTCCACCGTGACTTCCCGTTCGCTGACGTCGGCAAGCGCGGTGTGCATCGCCGCCCATTTGCGCCGTGCGCTGCCCTCGACGCGAGCGCCGACGTCGGCGAATAGTTGCTTCGACCAGTCGCGCAAGGCCTGTTTGACGATCGCGTCGGCCTTTTCCTTGCCAAGTTCAGCGCGCAACGCCCGCAGCACGGGCACGAGGACTTGGGCCTGGATCCGCGTCTTGTCCAGCAGCGATAGACGGGGATCGACCATGTAATCGTCGAGGACATTCATTGTTGCCTCCTTGCCGAGATGGGGCTGATTACTCCCGCAGCTCGGTCATAAAAACCTTTTGCGCGATCTGCCAGCGGTCGTCGATCTTCAACAGTGACAGTTGATCGGTAAAGAAGCGCGGCGGGATTGCGCATTTGAGCTTGACGTAAGCCATCGTCGGGCCGACGAGGTCGATCGACAATATCTCGTCGTGTCGCGTCAGGCCGCGCTGCTTTGGCGATTGCCGGTTCTTGACGTTGTTCAGCCAGATGTCGCGCGGCGTGATCGTCAGTTCACCGCCGTCGTCGATGCTGGTCAGTGCGCTGGTCGGATGAAAGGCGCTCGCAATCTTGCTCGCGTCGCCCTCGTAGAGGCCGTCCAGATAGGACTGGATCACGCCTTCGATATTTTTGACATCGTCCGTGCTGGTCATGAGGCCGCTTTTTCCGTTTTTCTCTTGAGGAGCGTCCCGGCGACGACAAACGAAATCAGTTGAGCGGTCAACGTAGAAAATCTAATCCATGACAGGCTGCAGGTCTCCTGACATGCTTGGAGCTGGGACAGCCAGACTGGATCGAGAATGGTTGCCAGCGACACCTATGCCGAGTTTCTGCGCGAGCAGCTTAGCCCCCTCGGCCGCGTCACCCTGCGGCGCATGTTCGGCAAGACCGGCGTGTTCTGCGACGGCGTGATGCTGGGCATGGTGACGGAAAACACGCTCTATTTCCGGGTCGATGACCAGAACCGGGAGACGTTCAAGGAGGCTGAGGCGTTTCCGCCGCTCAACTATGCGAAGCAGGGCGAGACCATCGACCTCGCATTCTGGCGCGTGCCGGAACGGCTGTTCGACGAACCGGACGAATTCATCATGTGGGGGCGCGCCGCGCTGGCCGCGGCCCACCGGGTTGCGGCGAAGCGGCCGGCGCCAAAGCAGGGCAAGGCGCCGCGGCGGCGCAAGCGGCCATCCTGAGCGGTCCAACCTTTGGGCCGCGCAGAGGAAAGATCATTGTCGCGTTGCGCGCTTATCCCGCCGCAGCGTTGACCGCTATCGGCGAGGCGTCGCCACTTGCTTCCAGCTTCCGCGGCAACCCGGCAAAGCCGCGCAGGGCTTCCGCCATCTTCACGCGACCGCTGACGCCGGTGATCACCACGTCCACCATCATCAGGGAGGAGTGGATGTGACCGCGCGCCTGCAGTTGCTCGACCGGGATGCCCGCGGCAGCCAGCGCCTCGGCATATTCGATGCCTTCGTCGCGCAGCGGGTCGAACTCGCAGGTTGCGACAAACGCCGGCGGCAGGTTCGCCAGATTGCCGCGCAGCGGCGAGGCCCGCGGATCGGTGCGGTCGGCGGGCGAGCAATAAATGTCCCAGAACCAGAACATCAGCGCGCGCGTCAGGAAATAGCCGACCGCATTCTCGGTGTAGGAGGCGCGGTCATATCTGCAATCGGTGACCGGGCACACCAGGAGCTGGCCTGCGATCTCTGGCCCGCCGCGGTCGCGCGCGAGCTGGCAGGTGACGGCGGCAATATTGGCGCCGGCGCTCCAGCCCGCGACCAGCACCGGTCCTGGCCCGCCGCCGAGTTCAGCCGCGTGTTCGGCGATCCACTTTGTCGCCGCATAACCATCTTCCGGTGCCGCCGGGAAGCGATGCTCGGGCGCATGGCGATAGCCGACGCTGACGACGATCATGCCGCTGCGCCGGCAGATGTCGCGGCAGAACGGATCGTCGGATTGCTCGTCGCCGAGCACCCAGCCGCCGCCGTGGAAATAGACCACGATTGGATGCGGGCCGGGCGTAGCCGGACGGTAGAGACGATAGGGCAGCAGGCCATCGGCGCCGTGCAGCACGCCGTCGCCGACTTCGCCGACCGGCCGCCCCGCGGGACGGCCCTTATTGAATTCGGCAAGGAAGTCGCGCGCGCCCTGGGCGCCGAGCGACTCGATTTGCGGCAGGTTCATTTCCGCCAGCATGCCGAGCACCAGCCGCACATCCGGCTGCAGGCGAACCACCTCGCCATCATTGCATTGCTCGGCAACGTTGGGGCCGGTGAGCCTGAAGCCCAGCATACCGCGGCTGACAACCTCGTTGCAGATGCCGCGGTAGGGACCGACGCCGCTGGTATAGGGCATCAAGGCCTGCGCCTTGCCGGGAACGTTGGCGCCGGTGTACCAGGTGTTGGCCAGCCGATGCAGCGTCAGCATCGAGCAATCGGCCATGTGCTGCGCCCAGCCGGCCTGCGCGGTTTCGGTTGCTTCCATCGTCGTGAAGCCAGCGTCGCGCAACGCCGCCAGGCGATCGACCACCCAGTCGACATGCTGCTCGATCGACACCGCCATGTTCGACAGCACCGACGGGCTGCCGGGACCGGTGATCATGAAGAGGTTGGGGAAACCGGCGACCGTGAGGCCGAGATAGGTCTGCGGTCCCTGGGCCCAGACGCTCGACAGGGATTTGCCGGCGCGTCCGGTGATCGGATGCACCGCCATGATCGCGCCGGTCATGGCATCGAAGCCGGTTGCGAACACGATGACGTCGAGATCGACGCTGCGCTTGTCGGTGACGATGCCGGAGGCGGTGATCGCCTTGATCGGCTCTTGCCGCAGGTTCACCAGCGTGACGTTGGGACGGTTGTAGGTCGCATAGTAGTTGGTATCGAGGCACGGGCGCTTGGAGCCGAATGGATGGTCATGCGGGCTCAGTGCCGCAGCCGTATCGGGGTCCTTCACCACGGCGCGGATCTTCTCGTGAATCAGCTTGCCGATCAGCGCGTTGCCATCGAAATCGGCGGCCTGGTCGGCCCAGAGTTGGGTCAGGATGTGGACGAGATCGCCGGCCGCCCATGCTTTCTCGAAGCGCTCGCGGCGCTCGGCATCGCTCAATTGCCAGCTCACCGCCATTTCCTGCGGATACGGCACGCCCGCGAGAGACCAGCGCGCCTGCTCGCGATAGGCGGCGCGGTCAGCCTCAAAGTAGGTCTTGCGATCGTCGGGCGCCGGACCGTTATGTGCGGGCAACGCAAAGCTCGCCGTGCGCTGGAACACGGTGAGATGCGCCGCCTGCTCCGCGATCAGCGGAATCGACTGGATGCCCGATGATCCCGTGCCGATCACGGCGACGCGCTTGCCGGCGAGATCGACGCCATCATGCGGCCAGCGTCCGGTGAAATAGATCGCGCCCTTGAAATCCTTGACGCCGTCGATCTCCGGCGGCTTTGGCGTGGAGAGGCAGCCGGTGGCCATGATGTAATAGCGGCAGGATACATCAGCGCCGTTGTCGGTTGTGAGTTGCCAGCGCTCGCTGGCGTCGTCCCAGTTCGCGGCCTTGACCCTGGTGTTGAAGCGGATGTCGCGACGGAGGTCGTAACGATCGGCGACGAAGCCGAAATAGCGCAGGATCTCCGGTTGCGTCGCGTATTTTTCCGACCAGGTCCATTCGCGATCGAGTTCGGGATCGAACGTGTAGCTGTAATCCATGGTCTGGATGTCGCAGCGTGCGCCGGGATAGCGGTTCCAGTACCAGGTGCCGCCGACATCGCCGGCGTCCTCGATCACGACCGCCGAGAAGCCGGCCTTGCGCAGCCGATGCAGGAGATAAAGGCCGGCGAACCCCGCGCCAACGACGGCGACATCGACTTGCTGCGTCGTGCCGCTGTTCGTGGTTTCAGAAGAACGTGCTGCGACCGCTGCGTCTGGCATGCCACTCCTCCCATATGTTTTATTTCGAGAGAGGCTACGCCCGCATATTCAGTTTGTCATCAGGACATCTACAATCATTGGATGTTTCTTGCAGGGGCGCTCTGCCGCGATGGATTTCGAATTCTCCGCGTGAAGCAGCGACCTACGCGTGACGCTTTTTCCTAACCGCGCTTGCGCCGTTCGCTCGGGCGGCGTCGCTCGACTGCGACAGCCGTCCAGTTCGGGCTGAAGTGGAGCGTGAAGTCGCGAAAACTCTCTACCGCGGGCGAAAGCGATGCGCTGTTGCGCACGAACATCGCGATCTTCCATCGGACGGTGGGTTGCGTGAGCGGCAGGAACGTCAGTCCGAAGCCGCGCACCAGCGGCTCCGCCATCGAGGGGCAGATCACGGCGCCTTGTCTCACCCGCAGCATCGACAGCGCGGTGTTCACCCGGTGTACGGGCACCAGCTCCTTCGGGTGATGCCGGGGCGGTACATTGCTCAATACATTGATGGCGATGTTGGGCATGTAGTTGAGCAAGGGCCGCTCGCGGAGATCCCTCCAACTGATCGACTTGCCCTTGCTCAGCGGGTCATCGCCGCGCAGCGCCACCCAGAGCGGGTCGGCGCAGATCATGTGCACCTCGACCTGATCATCCGGAACGACGCCGGCCGGTCCGAAGCCGATATCGGTCGAGCCGTTCTGCAAGCCCGCGAGTACTTCCTGGATCGGCACATCATCGAACCGGACGTTCACACCGGGATGGCTATCATTGTATGCGGCGATCAGCTCCGGCAGCAGCGTGCAGGATAGCGTTTCCGGCGCCGCGACACGCACCACACCGCGGCGAAGCTCCTTGAGATTGGTCAAGCTCTCCAGCGCCTCGTCCAGGTTCGACAGCACGCGCCGCGCCATCGGCGCAAAGGTCTCGCCGACCGCTGACACCGACACTCTTCGCGTGGTGCGGTCCAGCAGGCGGACACCGACGCGGTTCTCCAGCTCCTTGATCAGCCCCGAGAGCGCGGCCTGCGACAGGTGCATCGCCTTGGCGGCGTCCGAGAAGCTAGCGGCCTCCAGCACGGCTACATAGGCGCGCAACTGCCGCAGTGTCACGTCCATCGCCATGCCGGGCCTCCAGTGTCGTCGTTCGATATTCATAGGCCAAGCTTATCAATTGGTAAAAAAATACACATTGTTCGATAGAAGGTGCCTCTCTATCGTTGCAACTTCGAAGACACTAGGAGCCCGGCGATGCAGCGATGCGATCGCGCCAATGCGGCTCGATGAAATGGGACGGATACGCCGGGCTACGCCGCACTTTGAGGCGGCGCTTCATCCCAGGAGGCATTCATGAACGTCACACGCCGAACGCTGCTGGGGACCATTGCCGCCGGAATTGCCGCAGGTCCGCGCTTTCCCGCGTTTGCCGAAGGCGATTGGCCGTCACGGATCGTGCGGCTGGTGTCGCCCTACGGAGCCGGCGGGGCAAGCGATATCTCGTTGCGCTTTCTGGCCGAGCAGCTTGGGCGCGGTCTGAACCAGCAGTTCATTGTCGAAAACAAGCCGGGTGCAGGTACCCGCGTCGCCAACGAACTGGTGTCGCGTGCTGCGCCGGACGGATACACCTTCCTTTATGCGGCAGCGCCGTTTGCGACGGCCGAAGCCTTGTTCGAGAAGCTCAACTACAACCGCAAGGACCTGCAGCCGGTGGCGATGGCCGTCATGGCGCCGTTGTTCCTGGTGGTCAATGCGCAGGCACCTTTCAAGACCGTTCAGGAACTGATCGCCTATGGCAAATCGCGGCCCGAAGGCCTGACCTTTGGTTCTCCGGGCGCAGGCTCGCAACCCCATCTGGCCTCGGAGTTGCTGTTCCGCGACGCTGGCGTCAAAGGCCTCATCGTTCCCTTCCGAGGTGACAACATGGCCTACACCGAATTGCTGGCGAGCCGCCTTGACGCCACATTGACCGCCATCAGCACAGCCTTACCACATATCCAAAGTGGCCAGTTGCGTGTGCTGGGTGTGGCGTCGGCCGAGCGCAGCCCGATTTACCTGGAGGCGCCGACCCTGCGCGAGCAGGGGCTTTCCAACGTGATCGCTTCCGGCTGGTACGGCTTCATGGCGCCGACGGCAACGCCGGGCGCAATCGTCGATCGCCTGCAGACAGAAGTCATTCGTGTCCTTGCCGATCCCGAGGTGAAGCAGAAGCTGATCGTTCAGGGACTGGAGGCGCGCGCCGGCACCGCCGTCGAGTTCGGCAAGTTCATCGACGACGAAACCCGTAAATGGGGCGAGGTGATCCGCGCCGCCGGCCTCAAGGGGGAATAACGCTCAGTTCGCGTACAGCCCTTCGACGATCGGCAATCGCGCGGCGCGGACGGCCGGAAACAGTCCGCCGATCAGGCCGACGACCAGGGCGAGCACGACGCCTTCACCGATCAGCCAGGGACTGAGTTTGAAGTCGAACACCACCTGGGTGAAGTTGCCGCCGAGCGTCGAGGCGGTGACGCCATCGAAGATCAGATAGGTGGCGGCGGCGCCTAACAAGCCGCCGATGACGGCGAGCAACAGCGACTCCGCCAGCGTGCCGACAAAGGCGGGAAAGCCGCCGAAGCCGATTGCGCGCAGCGTTGCGATTTCCGTGGCGCGTGACGCCACCGACGAATACATCGTGTTGAGCGCGCCGGCGATGGCCCCGAGCGCCATCGCGATCGCCAGCGGCCAGCCGAGCTTCTGGATCAGATCGGTGGTTTGCGACGCCTGTTCGGCGAAATAGCTGGCTTCGGATTTGACGTCGAGCTTCAGCCGCGGATCGGTATCGCTGTGGTTCTTGAGCTCGCTCAGCGCGGCGGGCCCGGTCAGGCGCGCGCGCACGGTCTGGACGATGTTGTTGCGGTTGAACAGGCTCTGCACCACATTGAGATCGGCCCAGATTTCGGATTCGAACACGCTGCCGCCGGCCTCGAACACGCCGACCACGGTCCAGCGCGTGGCGCCGAACGCCACCGTAGAGCCGAGGTCCAACCCGTCGAACTCGCGTAGCAGCGCCTTGCCGACCACGATTTCGTTGCTGCCGCGGCTGAACATGCGGCCCGAGGTGATGGCAATGTCCTTGCGCAACGCCATGCCCTGTTCGCCGATCCCGCGCAGCGGCAGGTTGGCCTTGGTCTTGGTCGTGCGCTTGATGCCGTCGACCACGAGATAGAGTTCCGGCGAGATCAGGGGCTTGCCGTCGGCACCGCGTGCAATGCCGGGCGCGTCCTCGATCAGCCGCACCTGGTCGCGGCTCACCGTGCTGTTGATCTCGGCCTGGGAGCCGGCCCGCAGCACGATGGCGATGTCATCGGCGCCGGAACCTGCGATGGTGCGCTGGAAGCCGTTGGCCATCGCCAGGAAAGCGAGCAGCACGATCACCACCAGCGCGATCGCGATCACCGTCGAGAGCGACAACCAGCGTCGCTGTGCGATGCTCTTGAGATTGATTGATGTGACCGCCGCCACCTGAAGCCAAAGCGAACGCATGCCTATCCCCGTCCGAGCGCGGTTGCGATTTTAAGCCGCATGGCGTTGAGCGCGGGGATGATCCCGGTGATCAGCCCAAGCGCGATCATCAGCGCCAACCCCTGTAGCATGATGGTTGGCGATACCGCAAAAGCGGGCGCGACGTTGGTGAGGCTCGCGCGCAGCGCCATCGCGATCAGGGCGGCAATCGCAAGGCCCGGCACGCCGCCGAGCAGCGCCAGCAGCACGGACTCGCCGAGCACCATGGCGAGGATACGCGGGCCTGAAAATCCGAGCGTCTTCAGCACGCCGATCTCGCGGGTGCGCTCCCGGATCGACAACGCCATCGTATTGCCGACGATCATCAGAATGGTGACGAAGGCGGCGCCCACCACCAGGAAGACGATCAGCGCGATATTGCCGAACTGCGCCACGAACGCCTTGCCGAACGCCTTTTCGGTGTCGGTCGAGGTCTCGGCGGTGGAATTGGCGAACATCGCGTCGATCGCTTTCGCCACGCGATCGTTGTTCTCGGGCGAAGTGGTCTGCAGGATCATCCAGCCGATGGTGTCCTTGCCGAAACTGCGGGTCTCGTCGAAATAGGCGTACTGGAACAGGAGGAAGTTGGTGTCGACGTGCTCGACCTTGCCCTTGACGATGCCGGCAATGGTGAGGTCCCAGGTGTGTCCGCCGCTCTTCTGGCTGAAGATGTTGCTCTGAACGGGAATGCGATCGCCGATCTTCCAGCCCCACTTCTGCGCCAGTTTTTCACCGACCAGTGCGCTGCCGCGGTCACGGGTGAAGGCCTGAAGCTGTTCGGGCGGAACATCGAATTCGCTGCGATAGACGTCGAAATAGGTTGATGGTTCGATCGCGAGCGACATGACGAAGTTCTTCGGGTCCTGGTAATAGCCGCCGAACCAGTTGGCGAAGGTCACCTGCCGCACCCCTTCCACCGCCCGCACGCGGTTGTAGTAGGCGATCGGCAACGGCTGGGTGAAGTTGATCTTGTTGACGGTGATCATCCTGTCGGCGGCGGCGCGATCCTCACCCAAGGTGAAGGCGCGATGGAATCCGGCGAGCACGCCGAAGATCATGAAAGCGATCAGGATCGACACGATCATCAGGCTCGCGCGCAATTTGCGGCGGAACAGGTTTTTGCGTACCAGGTCGAAATCGTTCACGCGGCAAGCTCCCGTTCGACGAAGCGGCCCTTGTCCAGATGCAGGACGCGCTTGGCGTAGTTCGCCGCCGCCGGGTCGTGGGTGACCATGACGATGGTCTTGCCGAGCTCGCCATTGAGCAGTTGCAGGATCGACAGGATTTCGTCGGCGGACTGGCGGTCGAGGTCGCCGGTCGGCTCGTCGCACAGAAGCAGGTTCGGATCCGAGACGATGGCGCGCGCAATCGCCACGCGCTGCTGCTGGCCGCCCGACATTTCACGCGGACGGTGTTTTGTGCGATCGGCGAGGCCGACAACGGAAAGCGCGGTGTGAACGCGCGCCGCGCGCTCCTTCTTGCTCAATCTCGTGAGCAGTAGCGGCAATTCGACGTTCTGCGCCGCCGTCAGCATCGGCATCAGGTTATAGAACTGGAAGATGAAGCCCATATTGGCGGCGCGCCAGGCCGCAAGCTCGCCCTCGGAAAGGCCGTCGATGCGGTGGTCTGCGACGGCGATCTCGCCGACATCGACGCGGTCGATGCCGCCGAGCAGGTTGAGCAGCGTGGTCTTGCCAGAGCCCGACGGTCCCATGACCGCAACGAAATCGCCGCGCGGAATCGCCAGGTCGAGATGATCGAAGATCGAGATCGTTTCCTTGCCCTTGGTGAAGCGCTTGCTGACGCCGGTAAGGCGAACCATCGGATGTTCGGCAGTCACGTTAGTCTCCTGTCGGAAATTATGGCTGGCGCTAGTTCGCGGCGGCCTCTTTGGCGCCGTTGGCCCTGTCGTTTGCCTTGCCGTTTTGCTTGGCTTGCAGAAAGTTCACCTTCACCGCCATGTCGGGCAGGATGCGCGGATCCTTCTTGTCGAAGCGGATGCGAACTTTCACGGTGGCCTTTTCGCGGTTGGCGGTTGGCACGATCGCGATCACGGAGGCGGGAATGGTCCAGTCCGGATAGGCATCCAGTACCGCGTTGACGGGACCGCCGGGGCTGACGCGGCCGATGAAGGCCTCGTTGACGTCGACCTCGATCTCGATCGAATCCATGTCGACGATGGTGCAGATACCGGTTCGCGTAAAGCCGCCGACCGACATCGGCGAAATCATCTCGCCGGGCTGCGCGCTGCGGTCGATGACGACGCCACCAAAAGGCGCCCGGATCTGGTGCTTGTCGAGCAGCGAGCCGCTGCGCTTGGCGTCGATCTTGGCAGTCTCGAACTGCGACTGCGCCTGGCGCAACTGCGCGCTGAGCACGCCGACGCGCGCCTGCGCCTTGGTCAGATCGGCCTCGGTGGCAAAATTCTTTTGCGAGAGTGTCTGTATGCGCGTCATGATCCGGGTCGCGTCCTCCAGATCGGCGGTGATCGCGGCGACAGCAGCATCGGCGGTCTCGACGCGCGAGCGCGCCAGCTCAAAATCCTTTTCGGCCAGTACGCTGTCGAGCCGCGCGACGATCTGACCCTCGGTCACTGTCATGCCTTCGTCGATGAAGACCTCGACCACCTTGCCGGTGATCTCGGCCGCCACCGTCGCCTTGCGCCGCGCCACCACGTAGCCGGAGGCCGCCAGACTGCCGGCCGTTTTGTCGCTTGTTGGGGCCGGCTGCGGCTGAAGCTGCACAGTCTGCTTCTGTGCGGCCGGCTGCGGCGCGGTCTCCTTCGGCGTGTCTTGCCGGCCCAATTCGTAAGCGGCAAAAGCTGCAAATCCGACGACGCAAATGGCAGCCGCCGCCGCTAGCGGCAGCCAGCGCCGGCCCGGTCGCTCCACCTTGTCCGTGCTGCGATCAATGGTCAGCGACCGCAGCAATTTGCTCTTGTCTTCGCTCATCGTTCATTTCCGTCCGACGGCACGCGCGAGAGCCAGGCAGGCACTCGTTTTCGACGAGGTGATTTTCTCGGATTGGAAGCCTTATAGCGACGGCGGCAATTCTTGCAACCAGCAAGCGTGTTTGGCGCCGCGCTGTTGCCGGCTGTTGCCAGCGGGGTTGTTTGGCTCAGGTGCCTGCCGGTTTAGATGCGCCCAAAACCCGGCGAAATTTTGCAGCCGGGAACCGGCCGCCGGGCTCAGGCGCGGCGTTCAATCGATCGCGATCGCCACCTTCCCGAAATGCGTGCCGCTTTCCATGTGGGAAAAGGCCTGTTTCGCCTGGTCGAAGGAAAAGGTCCTGTCGATCACCGGCTTCATCTTGTGAACCGCTGTTGCCTCCACCATCGCCTTGAGATCCTCGACCGATCCGACGGTGACGCCCTGCAGCCGCTGCTGCTGCATCACCATCAAGGGGAGGCGCGAGTTGGACGGCGGCGGGCCGGCGAGCACGCCGATGAAGGCGATGGTGCCGCCGATCCTGACAGCCCGGATCGATTCGTTCAGCGTGCCGATCCCGCCGACTTCGACGACGAGATCGACCCCCTGGCCGCTCCATTCGCGCGCCTTCTTTCCCCAATCGGGCGTCGCCTTGTAGTTCAAGGTGAAGTCGGCGCCGAGCTGCTTGACGCGTTCGATCTTGGCGTCGCTGGAGGAGGTTGCAATGACGCGCGCGCCGCACATTTTGGCAAATTGAATGGCAAAGAGCGAAACGCCACCGGTGCCTTGCGTCAGTACGGTTTGGCCGGGCTTCAAGCCGCCGAGCTTGACGACCGCGCTCCAGGCCGTGACGCCGGCGCAGGGGAGCGCGGCGGCTTCGATGTCGCTGAGATGCTCTGGCGTTCTGACCAGCGCATGTTTCGGAAAGATCCGATACTGCGTGAGAACGCCGTCCACCGAGCCGCCGAGCGCCGCGCGCATCTTGGCTTCGCTCGGTTCTCCGCTGAGCCAGCTTTCGAAGAAGCTGCCGATCACGCGGTCCCCGGCTGCGAATTCCCGCACGCCCGGGCCGACCCGCTCGACGACACCTGCACCGTCCGAAACCGGCACCAGCGGGAATTTCTGGCGCGAGCCATAGCCGCCCTTGACGGTGAGGAGATCGCGATAGTTCAGCGTTGCCGCCTTGAGCCGGACGAGCACCTGGCCTTCGCCGGGCTCCGGCACAGGCTTGTCCACCAGGGCAAGTCCATCGATTCCGTTCGGTCCCTGCAGCTCATAGCACTTCACCGGGAATCTCCTTCGGCACGCTCCAGTGAGCGCCATATTGCCGCAAATGTTCCGGTTCCGCCACGCCCGCGCGTTAGAACCGCGCCGCCATCTCGGCCAGCCGGCGATGCGCAGCTTCGCGCGCCGTGCGGATCGGCTCGGCCGGTCCGGTGGTCGGTCCGATCGGCACGAAGCGCACGTCGTTGACGCCGACGAAGCGCAGCACCTCGCGCAAGTATGGGGTGGCCATGTCGATGCGGCCACGATTCATGCCGGTGACGAAATCGCTGCCGCTGGCGAGGATCACGACCGTCGGCCGGTCCTTGAACAGGGGCAGATAGCCTTGCGCGGGATCGAAGCGGAATGCGAGGCCGGGCTGCGTGATCACATCGATCCACTGCTTCAGTTTGTAGGGGATGCCGAAATTCCACATCGGCGTCGAGATCAGCACGCGATCGGCGAGGGCGAAGCGGATCGCGATGCGCTCGGCGACGGCAAAGGCGTCGCGCTGCGAGTCCGTAAAAGCCCGGCCGTCGATGCGGGCGTATTTGGCTTCCAGCACATAGTTCTCGAATTCCGGCAGGTGATCCCGCCACAGGTTCATCACGTCGATGTCCCAGTCCGGCCGCGCCTGGCGGAAGCGGTCGATGAAGACGCGCGCGCCGGCGAAGGATTCCGAGTCGGCGCGCGGCGAGCAGCTCAGGTGAAAAAGCTTTGGCATGGCCGGGCGTCGCTCATCCCAATCCCCTGATCACCGCGTCGGCATTGGTGACGACGGCAACGTTCTGCATGGCAAAATTGATCGAGGCGTTATGCCAGTCGGCGTTCATCGTCGAGCAGCAGTCTTCGGGCACGATCATGAAGTAGCCCTTGTCGGCGCCGGTGCGGGCGGTGTGCTCGATCGACATGTTGGTCCAGGCGCCGGTGTTGATGATCATGTCGCGGCCGGTCGCCTTGAGGATGGTCTCTAACCGCGTGCCCTCCCAGGCGCTCATCCGCATCTTCTCGACGATGAAATCACCGGCCCGCGGCTCAAGCCCCGGCACCGGTGCCGCGCCCCAGCTCCCGCGCACCATTGCGCCGCTGTCGACCAGCCCTTCGAACAAGGGCGCGTTGAGCGTGACGCCGGGCGCGCCCGGCTCGACGATAAACCAGACATGGATGATGACGACGCCGCGGGCGCGCGCGGCTTCCGCAAGGCGGCGGACATTTTCGACCACGCGCTGCTGCCGCGCGTGGCCGGGCGAGCCGGAATCGGAGAACGCGCCGCCTTCCATGATCACGTCGTTCTGCAAATCCTGAATGATCATCGCGCAGCGCCGCGGATCGAGCTGCATGTCTCCGGTGGCTAGTTGAGGCGAGGCGGGTGGAGCGGAGGCCGTGTCGGGGCCCGTCGAAGCCCGGCCGCTCATATAAGGCTCGTGGCGCGGCCCGGCCTTGACCGGGATTGCGTAGACCGAATGGGTTGCGGTGAGATAGAGCGTGCGAAAATCGGGACCGCCCCAGGCGAGATTGGCGACGAGTTCGGGCACGCGCACCTTGCCGAGCAATTCGCCTGATGGCGAATAGACCCAGACGCCACCGGGCGCCGTGACCCAGACATTGCCGCGCTGATCGCACTTCATGCCATCGGGCAGGCCGGGCTCGAGCTCGGAGCGAATGCCGCTGGCGAAGACGCGCGCATTGGACAGCGAACCATCGGCTTCGACGTCGAAGGCGCGGATCAGCGCCTGCACGGTGTCGTTGACGTAGAGCAGGCGTTCGTCGGGCGAGAAGCAGAGGCCGTTCGGCTGGTCGAACAGATGGCGATCGACCACGAGTTTGGGCGGACCGCCGCCGGGTGGCACGCGAAAAACGCCCTGGAAGCCGAGCTGGCGCGGCCGCTCGACGCCGTAGACCGGCATGCGGCCATACCAGGGATCGCTGAAATAGATCGCGCCGCTCGAATGAACGCAGACGTCGTTCGGGCTGTTGAGCTCCTGGTTTTCGAAATGCGACGCGATCACCTCGCGCCTGCCGTCGGGGCGTTCACGGATCAGGGACGAAGTGGCGTGCTCGCAGACGATCAAATTGAGCTCGGCGTCATAGGTCATGCCGTTGCATTTGTTCGAGGGACGCTTGACCTCGACCACGCCGCGCTTGGCATCCCATCGCCGACGGACATCGCCGGGCATATCCGAGAACAGGAGATAATGATGCGTCGGATGCCAGATCGGCCCTTCCGTGAAATCAAAACCGGTGCCGACCTGGCCGACCGGCGCATAGGGGTCGATCAGGGTTTCGAACTCCGGGCGCAGCGTCACGTGCGTCATCGGTCCGTCCTTCTCTCGCGTCAGGCCGGGAACCAGTTGCGCTGGGGCAGGCTCTGCACCACAGGACCGGGCACCTGATCGTGCAGGCGGCCGACCACCATGCCGCCTTCGATTTTTGCCGGCCGGTCATGGACCGGGAGCAGATAGCGCGAGTTGCTCAGCAGTTTTTTGATCGCGGCCTTTTCCGCCCGCTTGCTGGTGCCGTGATTGCCTGTGGTGCGCGGTTCGGCGTCGTGAATCTCATGGAAGGGCGTGACGATCTGGTCGTTAAAGTCGTAGATCACGTCGCCGCAGATGGTGGCGATGCCATCCGCCGTATGGACATGGATGTTCATCGAGCCTTCGGTATGGGCGTTGGCGGCGTCGCAATAGACGCCCGGCATCAGCTCAATCGGGCCGGTCACTTCGAGATCGAGAAATCGCAGCGCGCTCTTGGTGTGCAGGCGGTCGATCAGATGCTTGATGTCGGGCGCGGGATACTGCGGATGCATCAATCCGGAGACGGAATATTCCAGTTCCTTGCGATTGAGCACGACTGTCGTGTTCATTGGAAACAGATCGTCCTTGCCGGCGTGATCGATATGCAGATGGGTGTGGCAGACATACCGGACGTCGCCCATGCGCACGCCGTGGCGCGCGAGCTGGTTTTCTATCATGTTCTCGTGGAATTGAAGCCCGCGCATGCCCAGCGTTTCCATGATCTGGTTGGAGCGGTAGCCGGTATCGATCACAACCGGATAGGGGCCGCCGACGATCAGAAAGCCGAGCGTCAGGACACGGCGGGTGCGGCCGCAATCGCGGCCGAGCACGAGAAAGCTCGATTCCAGTTCGATATCCCCGTAGTCGAGGATCTTGATCTCAAGCGGCATCTGTTCCCTCCCATATTCTTTTAATTGTCGGTGCGCGCCGTCATCGGTCGAGCCGGTAGACGCGCGTCGCTGTCGTTCGCAGAACGGCGGCGCGCTGATCGGCGGCAAGCGAGCCTGTGGCGACGAGAAAGGCGTCGATCAGTTCGCGATACGTCGTCCAGAGTTTTTCGATCGGAAAATTGGAGCCGAACAGGCAGCGGTTGGCGCCAAAGATCGCCACGGCATCGGCGAGGATGCCGGCGATGTGAGCGGGATCGTTGCGGTGAATGAAGGTGCCGAGCCCGGAGAGTTTTGAGACGACGTTCGGGCAGGTCGCGAGCCGTGTCATGCCGGCGCGCCAGGCGGACCGGCCCTGTGGCGAAAGGTCTTCCAGCATGCCGGCGTGCTGCAGGATGAAGGTCACGTCGGGGCAAGCCTCGGCAAGGCCGGCGGCATCCGTCATCTGCGGCGCGAACACCTGCAGGTCGAAGCTGAAACCGTATTCGGCGAGCCGCGCGACGTTACGGCGGATCTTGGGATCGGCGCAGAGATCGGGCCGGGCCGCAAAGCGATAAAGCGGATTGTCGTGCCAGTGCAGCTGCATGCGCACGCCGCGTACCAGCGGATAGTGGGCAAGCCGATCGAGCTGCGGTCGGACGTCGTCGATGTTGAAATCGGCATAGGAGACGATGGCGTGCGGCCAGCCATGGTCTTTCGCCGTCTCCTGCACCCAGGCGGTTTCGTCCTCGAAGCGGTCGTTGGCCCAGTTGGTCTGCACATAGACCGAGCGCGTGACGCCTGAGCCTGTGAGGTCGCTGAGATATTCCTGGATCGGATAGTCGCGCCGGATCGGCTCGTAGGGGCCGAAGATGCGCGGCTGCATCGGACCAACAAGCCAGGGCAGGTCGGCCTGACGCCAGATGTGATGATGGGCATCGACGATTTCAGTCACGCGGCCTTCCTTTGTCCAAGCGAGAGAACGTGCGAAACGATCGCGGCTGATGATCCGCCGTCGACCAGATCATCGACGAAGCGGCGGATGGCGATCAGCGCTTCGGTCTGCGGCTGAAAGCCCGGACCTGTGGCGAGCGGCGTCAGCCAGCTCAGCCGCCAGGCGCGCCGCGACAATTTGGCGACGGCATCGCGCAACGCAGATGGATCGCCGCGCTCAAGGCCGTCTGAGAGGATGATGACGGCGGCGCCGCGCGCATAGCCGCCGAACCGCGGCACGGCCAGAAACGCGTGCAGCGCATCGCCGATCCGGGTGCCGCCATCCCAGTCGCTGACCAGATGGGCCGCCGCAGATAGCGCCTGCTCGCGGCGCTTGAGACGAAGCGCGCGGCTGACGCGGGTGAGGCGGGTGCCGAAGGTGAACACCTCGACGTTGGGCGCCGCATGCACCACGGCGTGGGCGAGCTTCATGTTGTCGTCGGTGCGTCCCTTCATCGATCCGGAGACGTCGATCAGGAGCAGGACTTTACGCGGACGGGTGCGCCGCTTGAGGCGCCC
>NZ_LLYB01000086.1:0-259814 GCF_001440475.1 Bradyrhizobium lablabi
CTCGACGGCCAGCTCATGGTCGTCCTCGACGTCGATCGCGTTCTCGAAATCGTGCCGAAAACAACCCTCGCAGCGTAACGCCGCGCGTCAAGCAAGGAGGCCAACATGAAAACCTGTCTTGTCGTCGATGATTCCAGCGTGGTGCGAAAGATCGCGCGCCGCATCCTGGAAGAAATGGATTTTCAGATCGTCGAAGCCGAGGACGGCGAGCAGGCGCTCGAAGCCTGCAAGGGCGCTATGCCCACCGCAGTCCTGCTCGACTGGAACATGCCGGTGATGGACGGCTACGAATTCCTCGGTCATCTGCGGCGCTTGCCCGGCGGCGACGTGCCCAAGGTGGTGTTCTGCACCACGGAGAACGGCATGGATCATATTTCGCGCGCGCTGCATGCCGGCGCCAACGAATACATCATGAAGCCGTTCGACAAGGACATCGTCGCCGCGAAGTTCCAGGAAGTCGGCCTGGTCGAGCTGAGCGACCAGAGCTTGATCTGAATCTTATCCGCTTGCCCTTGAGAGGCTACCCGTGACCCCGCCAGACTATGAGTATCTGCGTAAGCTCTTGAAGGATCATTCCGGTCTCGATCTGTCCGCAGACAAGCAGTATCTGATCGAAAGCCGTCTGCTTCCGCTATCGCGCAAATGCGGCGTGGCGGGCATCGGCGAACTTGTGCAGAAAATGAAGGGCGGGTCGTCATCGATCATCGCCCAGGTGGTCGAAGCCATGACCACCAACGAGACCTTCTTCTTCCGCGACAAGATTCCGTTCGAGCATTTCCGCGATACGATCGTGCCGGAGATGTTGAAGGCGCGTGCCGGCCGCAAGAGCATCCGGATATGGTGCGCCGCCGGCTCGACCGGCCAGGAGCCGTATTCGCTCGCGATGTCGCTGAAGGAAATGGGCCCGGCGCTTGCCGGCTGGCGCACCGAGATCATCGCCACCGACCTGTCGCAGGAAGTGCTGGAGAAATCGAAATCGGGAATCTACAGCCAGTTCGAGGTCCAGCGCGGTCTTCCGATTCAACTGCTCGTCAAATATTTCAAGCAGAACGGCGAATTGTGGCAGATCAGTCCGGAGCTGCGCGGCATGGTGCAGCATCGCCAGCTCAATCTGCTGCACGACTTCTCCCTGCTCGGCAATTTCGACGTCATCTTCTGCCGCAACGTGCTGATCTATTTCGATCAGGAAACCAAGATCAACATCTTCGGCCGTCTCGCCAAGGCGATGGAGCCGGACGGCTTCCTGGTGCTGGGCGCGGCGGAAACGGTCGTCGGCCTGACCGACGTGTTCAAGCCGTTCCCGGACAAGCGCGGCCTCTATCGGCCGAGCGGTGCACGGGCGGCATCCCCGCAGGCCGGCGCGTCGATGCCTAAAATCGCCGCGATGGCGGGACGGTGAGCGATGACGGAAGACGGCAAGGGCGCGGAGCGGGTCACGTTCAGCCGGGGCTATGACGTCTGCCTCATGGCGATCGACGGCACCTGGCGGCGGGACTGCCAGCTCAACGCGATCTCGGACACCGACGCCACGCTGACGGTGGAAGGCTCCATTCAAGGCCTCAATCTCAAGGAGTTCTTCCTGCTCTTGTCCTCGACCGGCCTCGCCTACCGCCGTTGCGAGCTTGTTCGCGTCAACGGCACGGAAATGGACATTCGCTTCCTGCGCGGCAAGCACGGCAAGAAGAAATCGGGTGCTTCGTCAAAGGCCGAAGCGGAAGCCTAAGGTGCGATCGGTTCCCACCGGCCGATTAGATCGGCAGCAGGCGGTTGTCCGGCCCGAACAAGCAAGGCCGTGGCTCATATTGTTGAGCGCTACGTCGAGCTTCTCCATCGTCGTGGCGGCATCCGGGTCCGAGCGCCGATGGCATGCCGGACACCAGGCAGCGATCGCAGCAGGTGGTTAATGGCGCGGGAAAGCCGGGGAGAAAATTTGCGGGAACATCCGAGGCTCCAGCAGGACGGCGCCGTGCCGTCCTTATGCCCCGACGACCGCAAGCGTCGGCAGGCTGGCGGCGTATGGATCGTCCGCGCCGGAGCCGAGCAGGGAGCGCAGGGCGATGCCAAGATTGACCTCGCAGGCCTGCACCGCGGCGGCCGCCTTCATGTAGCGAGGCGACACGTCGTCGAGGACGATGACGCCGGTGGAACTTTCCGGGCCGCCGGCTGAGGTATTCCTGGCGATCATCTCTTCAATCCGCCGCAGGCTGCTCTGGACATGCTCAATCAGGCCGGCGAGGTCCGAAACCACGGCGTGGCGGGCGTCATTCGGGTCGTGGGACGCCGGTGCGCCGCCGTCGCCAGCTGCGTTCAGCATGAGTGCACTCCTTAGTTACGTTTTTAGGCGTGCGTTGCTACTTGTGCGTTAAGCCGTGGTCCCGTACAAATACGGTCCGGTATGGTGTTGAATACCGTTATCCGAGTGTGAGTCACATTCAACCACGCATGGACGATGGAACATGGCTGAAAAGGCCCCCTCCCGCGGGGAGATCTTCGTAGTCGATGACGACCCTGCCGTTCGCGACACGCTTTCGATGGTTCTGACGGCAGGCGGTTATCAGGTCATCTGTTTTGCCGACGGCGCCGCGCTGCTGGCGATTGCACGAACGCGAACGCCAGCCTGCATCCTGCTCGATGTGCATATCCCCGGTAAGTCCGGTCTCGATATTCTGAAAGAGCTGCATGGCGAGGACTATCCTGCGCCGATCTTCATGATCTCAGGGCAGGGCGACATCGCCATGGCGGTCAGCGCCATCAAGAACGGCGCGCTGGACTTCATCGAGAAGCCGTTCCGTGGCAGCGAAATCGTGGCAAGGCTCGATGAGGCGATCGAGGCCTACGCCCGCCGGCAGGCGCAGAACGCGCCGTCGCGGATTGCGACCATGCATTTCCCGGGGCGGGAACCGCTCACGCGGCGCGAGCGCGAGGTGCTGGAGCAGTTCACCGCCGGCGCTTCCAACAAGGAAGCAGGGCGGCATCTCGGGATCAGCCCGCGCACGATCGAGGATCACCGCGCCAATATCATGAAGAAGCTCGGCGCGCGGAATGCCGCCGATCTGGTCCGCATCGTGATGACCACCCAGCGTCAGGGCCAGATCTGATCGCGGGCGCAGTGGCCTGATCGCAGACAAACCGGTGCACCCGGCGCAGATCTGCGGTGGCCGCGTTCAATCGGTGAGCGCTTTCCGGATCATGATCGCCATGTCGGATTTCCGATAGGGCTTGGCGAGCAGCATCACGCCTTCATCGAGCCGGCCGTGGTGAATGATGGCGTTCTCGGTATAGCCCGACGTGAACAGCACCTTCAACTCGGGCTTTACCTTCAATATCTCGTCGGCCAGCTGGCGGCCGTTCATGCCGGGCATGATCACGTCGGTGAACAGAAGGTCGAAGGCGTGGCCGGCGTGGACGAGCGCGAGAGCTTCGGTCGCGTTCGCCGCATCCAGCGTGACGTAACCGAGGGAGTGCAGCTGCGCCAGCACATAGTCGCGCACCAGCTTGTCGTCTTCCACCACCAGGATGGTCTCGTGGCCGCCCTCGACCGTCGGCGCCAGCGTCGCCTCGGTTGCCGGCAAGGTGCCCATGGCGGGCGGCAGGTACATCTTGATCGTCGTGCCGTGGCCCTCTTCGCTGTAGATCATGATGTGGCCCGCCGATTGCTTGACGAAGCCGTACACCATGCTGAGTCCAAGGCCGGTGCCCTTGCCCGGGCCCTTGGAGGTGAAGAACGGATTGAACACCTTGTCGAGCACCGCGGCGGGGATGCCGGTGCCGGTATCGCTCACCGCGATCATGGCGTAGCGGCCCGGCCGGACGTCGCTGTGCATCCTCGCATAATTCTCGTCGAGCACGACGAAGCCGGTTTCGATGATCAGTTTGCCGCCATCTGGCATGGCGTCGCGGGCGTTGAGGGCCAGGTTGAGGATCGCGGTGGCGAGCTGATTGGGATCGACGATCGCCGGGCACGTCTCGTCCTCGAACACGGATTCGATCTCGACATGCTCGCCGAGCGTTCGCTGCAGCAGTTTCGCGGTGTCGATGATCAGCGTGTTGACGTCGGTTACCTTCGGCTCGAGCGGCTGCTTGCGCGCGAAGGCGAGCAGGTGCTGGGTGAGATCGGCGCCGCGCGATGCCGCCTCGTCGATCATTCGCGTGATGGCGGCAAGCTGCGGCTCACCCTTGACGGCATCGGCGAGAATTTCGATCGTTCCCGTGATCACCGTCAGGATGTTGTTGAAGTCGTGCGCGATACCGCCGGTGAGCTGCCCCATCGCCTCCATCTTCTCGGCCTGCCGGATCCTGTCCTCGGCGGCGATCTTGTCGGTGAGATCGCGGACGAATGCGTTGAATACGAAGCCGCCGCGCGTCCTCAGCGCGGCGATGCTCAGCTCCACCGTGATCTCCTTCCCGTCCCTCCGCCTGATCTGAAGTTCGCGCCGGGGCTGACGGACCGCCTCGCCGCCGGAAAGCAGGAAGGCTTCCAGGGCTTTCTTGAGGGGGCCTTGCCCGTCCCGCCGGCCCATCAGGTCGAACACATTCTTCCCGAATGCTTCATCGCGCGGCCAGCCGAAGATATTTTCGGCCTGCGCATTCCAGTCCCGGATGAAGCCCTGCTCATCGACCTGGACGAAGGCGTCGAGCGCGGTGTCGACGATGCCACGGGCAAGTTGCTCGCTTTCGCGCAGCGCCTCCTGTGCCAGCCGGCTCTCGGTCATGTCGCGGCCGACGAAGAAGAAGCGCCTGACTGGCTCGGACCATGTTCCGAGCCATGACAGCCATACCTCTCGGCCGTCCTTGTGAATGCAGCGCGTGTCGGAAAGCTTCGGACGCTCGCCGCGCCGCGCCGCGCGCATTTCCCGCCGCGAGTTCTCGAGATGGTCGGGATGGATGAAGTCCTCCCCGCTGCGGCCGATCATTTCCTCCGGCCGGTAGCCCAATATCGCCTTGCAGCTCGGGCTGATCTGAACCAGGTTCCCGCGGGAATCCATCACCATGATCAGATCCTGCGAGGTCTCGAAAATGCGGCGAAGCTCTTCGGTCTGTTGCCGCAGCACCTGCCGGGTCTCGTTGGCTTCGGTGATGTCGCGCGCCACGTTCGAGATGCCGATGATCGCTCCCGAGGGCGACTTGATCGGGGAAATGCTGAGCGAAACTTCGAGCCGCCTGCCGTCCTTTCGCAGGCGCACCGTTTCGCTGTGCTCGATGCTTTCACCCCAGCTGATCCGGCGCAACGCGTCCTGCAACTCCGGCAGCCGGTCCTTGGGTACGAGCAGGGTGATGTTCTTGCCCGCGGCTTCCGCCGCGCTGTAGCCGAACAGCCGCTCCGCTGCCGAGTTCCAGCCGGTGATGGTGCCGTCGAGCGACGTCGTGATGATGGCATCGTTGGACGATTCGACCGCAGCGCTGAATAGTCGCTCGCGCTCGGCATGATGGTCGCGCGCGGCCACGGTGCGGCGATGCTCCTGCACCTCGCGTTCGAGAGCGGCGGTCTTCGCATTCACTTCGTCGATCGCCTGCGCAAACGCGCGCGCAAGTACGCCGGTCTCCCCGCGTGCTTCGACCGGAATGGAGATCCTCTTGTTACTGGCCACGCCCTGCACGGCTTCGGTCAACTGGACGATCGGGCGGGTCAGCGATCTCGCGACCAGCAGGGCCAGCACGACCGCGCCCGACATCGCGATGCCGCCGACCAGAAGGGAAGCATTTCTGATGCTCGTGGCCGGCGCCATGATGACGGAGTTGGGCGCCGTTTGAATGACGCCAGCCCATTCGACCCCCGCCAGAAGCGCGGGCGCGAAGGCTATTCCACCCGGCTGTCCGGCTTGATCGGGCACGATATCAGCGCTGGCTTGCATTGCCCCGGCCTGCGACGCCAGATGCGGGAAGTCGGCTTTCCAGTTGTTCGGCTTGCCGAGCAACGCGCCGAACTCGCGCGAGCGATCGGGATGAATGAGGTAGTCGCCGTCCTTGTTGACGACGTATATGGTCTCGCCAGGCAATACCGACGACCTGATGCGGTCGAACGCACGCCGCATGTCGAGATTGATCATGAAAAGGCCGAACCGTTTGCCGTCGTCTGCAAATATCGGCGTCGCGATGCGAAGCGTCGGCCTGTGCACCTCCTCGATCAGTCCGTTCCGGCGACCCAGATCGAGCGACGAGACGTAGATTTGTCCGGGGCTTAGCCGGATCGTTGCCGGGAAGTAGCTGCGACTGTCTCTCTTCAGCAATCCCTCTTCGGGTACAATCCGAACCGTATCATTCGGTCCCGCGCGATCGACGCGGACAAGCTCCCGGCCATTATCGTCAACGCCTATGATCCGAAGCATCGCATAGGCGGGCTTGGCTTCGAGTTCGGCTGCGAAATCCGAGGCAAGGCGGTCGCGCCAGGTCTTTTCGGAGACACCATCGACCGGATCTATACCGCCGGATCTGCGGGCGCGGATCAATCCGTGCAGCGCCGCTGCGGAACGAAAGCTCGCAACATCGCCGGTTGCGCTGGCCGCGTAGTATTCGAGGTCGGTGGCAAGTTGCCGTGATTGCGTCTCGATGCGGTCGCGGGCGCGCAGCAGGAGCGCCTGTTCCAGGTTGCGATAGCTCAGCCATCCGACCGCGGAAACCGCGATCGCGACCAACGCAATCATCGCGATGGCAAGCCTCGTTGTGAGCGTCATGTCGGTGCCCGCTCGCCCTCCCGCGCCGGCCGGCAAATCCGTCGGACTAAACCGATGCTATGGCGCATTACGGGGAGGAAGCAACACCGCTGCGCGGCGGCAAGTCACGTTCGGCGGCCTCCAGGCAGCCCGTGACGGCAGCCAGGAGGTCGGCGGGCCGGAACGGCTTCTGCAGACTGGAGACCGCGCCAAGCTTGGTCGCCATGGTCAGGAAGTCCGGGGCCGTGTCCGATTCCGAGGCGACCGGCCGGCCGGAGATGACGATGATCGGCATTTGCGGCTGGTGCTGACGAACCATCCGCATGGTTTCAAATCCGTCCATTCCCGGCATAAAAATGTCGAGGAACAGCAGATCGAAATCTCCGGTCTGACACAGGGCGAGACCTTTTCGGCCGTCATTCGCCGTGACCACGCTGTGGCCGGCACGCTCCAGCAGCAGGCGGATGGTCATCTGGACCGCCGCATCGTCATCCACGACCAATATTCGTGCCAAAGTAAAAGTTCTCCGGGCCCCGCTGGAATCAAGTGCACGGCGATCGAGTCTTGCCGAATCCCCGCATTGCTGCAACTGGTTCCCCTGCGGCGGCGTTCCGGCCGCACCGTCAGAAAGTCCCTATAAAATGCCCTTATGCGCATGATGTCAGGCAGACACAGGCCAGGCGCAGCGAGCGTGATTCGTCGGTGCGAACGACGCAGCGAGGCCGCTTGCCGTCAGTTGCTGAGATATTCCGGATAACGCGAGCGAATCTGGGCGAGTTCGCTGAGCGTGCCCGACAAGTGGGTGCGCAGATGCTTCTGCGCCTCTTCGGGTTCGCCGGCACCGATCGCCTTCGTAATCAGCTTGTGATGCCGCACGATATCCTGCGCCTTGCCGGGTGAGGGCAGGTGCATCCGGCGCAAGCGATCGATATGTCCGCTGCGGCTGCGCACCAGCGACCAGATGTCCTGCTTGTCGGTGGCGGCATAGAGCTGGGCGTGGAACTCGTTATCGGCGGCCATGAATTTTTCGAAGTCGCCGGCCTTGGCGAATTGCTGCTGGCGGGCGATCGTCGCGTTGAGTTCGGCGGCGAAAGCTTGGTCATGACGCAGCGCCAGCATGCGGACGATTTCGAGCTCGACGGCCTGGCGCAGGAAATGCGCCTGCTGCGCCAGCCGCACGTCGACCCGGCTGACCACGGTCGCATATTGCGGAAAGACGTCGACCAGTCCTTCCTCCTCGAGCTTCATCAGCGCATCCCGGATCGGCGTCGAACTGACGCCGAATTGTCCGGCCAGCGCGGCGCGCGACAACGGCGACCCCGGCGGCAATTCCAGCGAAATGATCATGCCGCGCAGGCGCTCGAACACCTGCGGCGCCGCCTGACGGTCGCGATCGAGCCGGTCGGCGGAGCGCGGGGTAACGCGGCGGGGAGCGACTTGCGGTGGTGCCATTCGAGCCGGTCGTTCCAGAAGGGGCTTGCCTCAGATACACTAATACATTAGTGCATCTCCCCCAAGAGCGTCAACGATAGACCGGAGGAGATGCACAATGAAAAACAGGGTGTGGAGCGCCTGCGCGGGCGCCGCGATGGTTCTCGCCATGGTGCTGCCGGGCGCGGCGGCGCTGGCCCAGCAGAAATCAGAGATTTCGCTGTCGCGGCAGCCGGGCATTTTCTACATGCCCTCGCACATCATGGAAAAGCACAAGCTGATCGAGAAGCACGCAGCCTCTCTCGGCGTGCCCGGCGTGACCACGAAATGGATCAACCTGAGCGGCGGCGGCGCCCAGACCGATGCGCTGCTCGCCGGCAGCGTCGATATCCTCAATACCGGAACCGGCAATCTGCTGCTGCTGTGGGACCGCACCCGCGGCGGCGTCAAGGGCATCGTCGCCACTTCGGCGCAGCCGATGACGCTGATCAGCCGCGATCCGCACATCAAGTCGATCAAGGATTTCGGCCCGAACGACAAGATCGCGGTGCCGACGGTCAAGGTCTCGACGCAGGCGATCGTGCTGCAGATCGCAGCCGCCGAAGCCTTCGGCGCCGACCAGTGGTCGAAGCTCGACGCCAATACGGTGCAGCTCGGCCATCCCGATGCCTATGTCGCCATGACCAATGCGCAGCACGAGGTCCGCAATCACTTCGCCATCCCGCCGTTCACCTTCCTCGAACTGAAGAACGTGCCCGGCGCGCATGTGGTGCTGTCCTCGCCGGACGTGATGGGCGGTCCGCTCAGCCAGGCGCAGTTCTTCACCACGACCAAATTCGCCGACGCCAATCCGAAGATCGTGCAGGCCGTGCGTGATGCCACCAAGGAAGCGCAGGATTTAATCCGCAGCGACACCAAGGCCGCGGTCGAGATCTACAAGGAGGTCACCGGCGACAAGACCAGCGCCGAGGATCTGCTGGCATGGCTGAAGGAGCCGGGCATGATGGAGTGGAACCTGCAGCCGCAGGGCACCATGAAGTTCGCCGCCCATCTGTCCAAGGTCGGGACGCTCAAGACCATGCCCAAAGCATGGACCGACTATTACCTGCCGGTCGCGCACGACCTGAAGGGCAATTGATCGCCATGACCGCGCTTCTCGATGTCAGTGACGTAACGCTGCGCTACAAGACCTCGAGCGCGGTCGTGACCGCGACCGAGCGGGTCAGCTTCACGGTCGATCGTTCCGACCGCTTCGTGCTGCTCGGCCCCTCCGGTTGCGGCAAGTCGACGCTGTTGAAGGCGGTCGGCGGCTACATGAAGCCGAGCGAAGGCAAGATGCGCATTGGCGGCCGCGAAATATCCGAGCCTGGCGCCGACCGGATGATGATCTTTCAGGAGTTCGATCAGCTATTGCCGTGGAAGACGGTGCTGGAAAACGTGATGTTTCCGCTGCTGATGACGCGCCGGCTGCCGCGCAAGGAAGCCGAGGCGCGGGCGCGCGCCTATATCGAGAAGGTCAGTTTGACCCGCGTCGTTGACTCCTATCCGCACACGCTGTCCGGCGGCATGAAGCAGCGTGTGGCAATCGCGCGCGGCATGGCGATGGAGCCGGATATTCTCTTGATGGACGAGCCGTTCGCCGCGCTTGACGCGTTGACGCGGCGCACTTGCCAGGACGAATTGCTGCAGCTCTGGGCGGAAACCAAATTCACCGTCCTGTTCGTCACCCATTCGATCGCGGAAGCAATCAAGATCGGCAATCGCATTTTGCTGCTGTCGCCGCATCCGGGCCGGGTCAAGGCCGAGGTCATCGATGTCGATCGGGTATCCAGCGAGGACGGCAGCGCCGCGCGGCTGGAAAAGCAGATCCACGATCTCTTGTTCGCCGACGCCGTGACGGCACATTGAGGGAGCACGCGATGGGTGAGGCAAAAATCCTGCTGCGCGATGCCGCTGATTTGGCGGCGGTTGTGCCGTCGGAAGTCGAGCGCAAGCTGACGGTGCTGGAGCTGTTGTGGAACGACGGCTTCGTTCGCAAATCCGTGATCATCATCTTCCTTGCCGCGGCCTGGGAGATCTACGGCATCGTCCTCGACAATCCGCTGCTGTTTCCGACCTTCCACGACACTATTCTGACGATGTTCGACAAGGTGCGCGACGGCACCATTCCCTTGCGCGCCTGGGCGTCGCTAAAAGTGCTGTTCATGGGCTATGCCGCCGGCATCATTCTCGCGGCGATCTTCACGATTCTCGCGATCTCGACCCGGATCGGCACCGACTTTCTCGAAACCATCACGGCGATGTTCAATCCCTTGCCCGCGATTGCGCTGCTGCCGCTGGCGTTGATCTGGTTCGGGCTTGGCAATGGCAGCCTGGTTTTCGTGCTGATCCACTCGGTGCTGTGGCCGGTCGCGCTCAACACCCATTCCGGCTTCAAGAGCGTGTCGAATACGCTGCGCATGGTCGGCCGCAATTACGGCCTGCGCGGCCTGCCTTATGTCGCGCGCATTCTGATCCCGGCCGCCTTCGGCTCGATCCTGACCGGCCTGAAAATTGGCTGGGCGTTCGCCTGGCGCACGCTGATCGCCGCCGAACTCGTGTTCGGCGTGTCGTCGGGACAGGGCGGTCTCGGCTGGTTCATCTTCGAGAACCGCAATCTGCTCGATATTCCCGCCGTGTTCGCTGGCCTGTTGACCGTGATCGTGATTGGTCTGATCGTGGAGAACCTGATCTTCCGCACCATCGAGCGCAACACCGTCCAGAAATGGGGCACCCAGTCATGAGCAGCAAGAAGAACCCCGCCGACCTCCGCAGCGCTCGCTGGTTTGCGCCCGACGATCTCCGCGCCTTCGGCCATCGCTCGCGCGCGATGCAAATGGGTTATGCGCCGGAAGAGTGGAAGGGGCGGCCTGTCATCGCGATCCTCAATACCTGGTCGGATGCGCAGCCCTGTCACATGCACTTCAAGAGCCGCGTCGACGACGTCAAGCGCGGCATCCTGATGGCGGGCGGCTTTCCGATGGAATTACCGGCGCTGTCGCTGTCGGAATCGTTTCTGAAGCCGACCACCATGCTCTATCGCAACATGCTGGCGATGGACGCCGAGGAATTGCTGCGCGGCCATCCCGTCGACGGCGTCGTGCTGATGGGCGGCTGCGACAAGACCACGCCAGGCCTTTTGTTGGGCGCGACCAGCATGGGGCTGCCGACGATCTATCTGCCGGCGGGGCCGATGCTGCGCGGCAACTGGAAGGGCAAGACGCTGGGCTCCGGCTCGGACGCCTGGAAATACTGGGACGAGCGGCGCGCCGGCAAGATTTCCGACAAGGACTGGGTCGATGTCGAAGCCGGCATCGCCCGCAGCTACGGCACCTGCATGACCATGGGCACGGCGTCGACCATGACGGCGATCGCGGAATCGATCGGCATGACTTTGCCCGGCGCCTCCTCGATTCCCGCCGCCGATGCCGGCCACATCCGCATGGCGTCCGAATGCGGCCGACGGATTGTCGAAATGGTGTGGGAAGACTTGACGCCGGAGAAGATCCAGACCCGCAAAGCGTTCGAGAACGCGATCACGGTCGCGATGGCGATGGGCTGCTCAACCAATGCGATCATCCATCTGATCGCGCAGGCGCGCCGCGCAGGCCAGGATATCGTGCTCGACGATTTCGAGAAGGCGAGCCGCAAGGTGCCCGTGATCGCCAATGTGCGGCCGAGCGGCGATAAATATCTGATGGAGGATTTCTTCTATGCCGGCGGCCTGCCCGGCTTGATGAGCCGCATCAGGGAGCATCTGCATCTCGACGTCATGACTGTCACCGGCCAGACGCTCGGTGACAACATCGCCCGCGCCGAGGTCTATAATGACGACGTCATCCGCACCGTGATGGATCCGATCTACAGGGAGGGCGCGCTGGCCGTACTCAAGGGCAATCTCGCGCCCGATGGCTGCGTGATCAAGCCCAGCGCCTGCGAGCCGCGCTTTCTCAAGCACACCGGGCCGGCGCTGGTGTTCGACGATTATCCCTCGATGAAGAAGGCGATCGACGATCCCAATCTGGATGTCACCGCCGATCACGTCCTGATTCTGCGCAACGCCGGCCCGCAGGGCGGCCCCGGCATGCCGGAATGGGGCATGTTGCCGATCCCGACCAAACTGGTGAAGCAGGGCGTACGCGACATGGTGCGATTGTCGGACGCGCGCATGAGCGGCACCAGCTACGGCGCCTGCATCCTGCACGTCTCGCCGGAATCCTATGTCGGCGGGCCGCTTGCGCTGGTGCGCACCGGCGACAAGATCACGCTCGACGTCAACGCGCGCACCATCAACCTCGATGTACCGGAGGCGGAGTTGGCCAAACGCCGCGCCGAATGGAAGGCGCCGGAGCCGCGCTACGAGCGCGGCTATGGCTGGATGTTCACCCGCCACATCAAGCAGGCTAACGAAGGCTGCGATTTCGATTTCCTGGAGACCGGGTTTGGAGCGCCGGTCAGCGAGCCGTCGATTTACTAACCGCCGTCATTGCGAGCGCAGCGAAGCAATCCATCTCACCGCGCAAAGAAAGAATGGATTGCTTCGTCGGTTCACTCCCTTGCACAAACATTTTACGTTTGTTGCAGGCAATGACGCGGATAGACGAAGAGCCGAGACCAAACAAAAAGCATCACAGGGGAGGACGACCAATGACCATGACTCGACGCAACCTGCTCGCTGGCGCAGGAGCCGCTGCCGCTTCCGCGCTTGTCGCGCGCACCGCCGGCGCGCAATCGTTCCCGTTCACGCCGAACCAGCGCTACCCCGATCCGGCGGTGCAGATCCTCGATCCGAGCTTTGCAAAATACCGGATCTATTCCTCGACCGTCGAGCAGGTCGCGACCGGCATGCGCTGGGCCGAAGGCCCGGCCTACTTTCCCGAGGGTGGCTATCTCCTGTTCTCCGACATTCCCAACAACCGCATCATGAAGTTCGACGAGAAGACCAACCAGACCTCGGTCTTCCGCGCCAATGCCAACTACGCCAACGGCAACGCCCGCGACCGCCAGGGCCGGCTCGTCACCTGCGAACATTCGGTCACCCGCCGCATCACCCGGACTGAAAAGGACGGCAAGATCACCGTGCTGGCCGACAAGTTCGAGGGCAAGCGGCTGAACGCGCCGAACGACATCGTGGTGAAGTCCGACGACACCATCTGGTTCACCGATCCCTTGTTCGGCATCAATGGCGAGTGGGAAGGCAAGAAGGAAAAGCCCGAGCAGGCCACCACCAACGTCTACCGCCTGACCAAGGACGGCAAGCTCGCGGCCGTCATTACCGATATCGTCAATCCCAACGGGCTGGCGTTCTCGCCCGACGAGAAGAAGCTCTATGTCGTGGAGTGGAAGGGCACGCCGAACCGCAGCATCTGGAGCTTTGACGTCAATGACGACGGCACGGTCGGCAACAAGACCAAGCTGATCGATGCCGCCGACCAGGGCGCACTCGACGGTTTCCGCGTCGACCGTGACGGCAATCTGTGGTGCGGCTGGGGCTCCAACGGCGCGCTGCAATCCGAGCCGACCGAGGCCGGCGGCCGAAAGGTGTTCCAGCTCAAGGGCAAGTCGGAAGATCTCGACGGCGTCATGGTGTTCAGTGCGGCCGGCAAGCCGCTCGCCCATATCCGCCTGCCGGAACGCTGCGCCAATCTCACCTTCGGCGGCCCGAAGAACAACCGCCTCTATATGACGAGCTGCCACTCGGTCTACGCGCTGTATGTGGAGTCGCACGGGGCGGTTTGAACAAGCAACATCGTCGTTCCGGGACGCAGCGCTTCATGCGCCTCGGAATGACGAACAACTGGGATGCATGAAATGACAAAACTGAGCGACGCCACCCGCAACAAACTCAAGACCGTCTCCACCGCCACCGTCGCCACCGCGCTGTTCAAGCGCGGCTTCCGCATCCAGATGATTCAGGACGTGCATCCGCTCGGCCCGAACCAACCGGTGCTGGTCGGCGAAGCCTTCACGCTGCGCTACATGCCGGCGCGCGAGGACCTCAACAAGATCGACGTGTTCCGCGACCGCGGCCATCCGCAGCGCAAGGCGGTTGAGGATTGCCCGCCCGGCGCGGTGCTGGTGATGGACAGCCGCAAGGACGCCCGGGCCGCATCCGCCGGTGCCATCCTGGTGACGCGGCTGATGCAGCGCGGCTGCGCCGGCGTGATCACCGATGGCGGCTTTCGCGATTCGTCTGAGATCGCCAATCTCGGCTTTCCTGCCTATCACCATCGCCCGAGCGCGCCGACCAATCTCACGCTGCATCAGGCGATCGAGATCAACGTGCCGATCGGCTGCGGCGACGCGCCGGTGTTTCCCGGCGACGTCATTCTCGGCGACAGCGATGGCGTGATCGTGATCCCCGCGCATCTGGCGGACGAGATCGCCGACGAGGCGGTCGAGATGACCGCATTCGAGGATTTTGTTACCGAGGAGGTGCGCAAGGGCCGCAGCATCTTGGGACTCTATCCCGCGACCGACGAGCAAACGCTGAAGGATTTTGCTGTTTGGCGCAAGGCCAACGGACGATAGTCTTCTATTCCGGGACGCGGTATCCAAAACGACGTAACAGTGGAGAAACCAGCCATGCTCATGTTCAACAATCTGATCGACGGCGAATGGTTGTCCGATGGTGCTCGCGCGCCGAACGTCAATCCATCCGATACCAAGGACATCGTCGGCGAAGCCGTGCGCGGCACGCGTGCGCAAGCCGAGGCTGCGATTGCGGCTGCCAAAGCGGCGTTTCCGGCATGGTCGCGATCGACGCCGCAAGCGCGCTACGACATCCTGAAAAAGGCGTCGGACGAAATCCTGGCCCGCAAGGACGAACTGGGCCGGCTGTTGTCGCGCGAGGAAGGCAAGACGCTGCCGGAAGGCGTCGGCGAAGTCGCGCGCGCCGGCCAGATCTTTGCGTTCTTTGCCGGCGAATGCCTGCGGATGGCCGGTGAGAAACTCGCCTCCGTGCGCCCCGGCATCGACATCGAGATTACGCGCGAAGCGCTGGGCGTTGTCGGCCTGATCACGCCGTGGAATTTCCCGATCGCCATTCCGGCCTGGAAGATCGCCCCGGCATTGGCCTATGGCAATACCGTGGTGATCAAGCCCGCTGATCTTGTTCCGGGCTCGACCTGGGCGCTGGTCGATATCCTGCATCGCGCGGGCCTGCCCAAGGGCGTGCTCAACCTCGTGATCGGGCGCGGCTCGGAGGTCGGCGCGGTCCTGCTGGAGCATCCCGATGTTGCCGCGATCAGCTTCACCGGCTCGGTGGCCACCGGCCAGAAGGTGGCGGCGGCCTGCATCGCCTCGCGGCCGATGAAGAAGTTTCAGCTCGAGATGGGCGGTAAGAATCCGCTGGTCGTGCTCGACGACGCGGATCTGAAGGTCGCCGTGGAATGCGCCGCCAACAGCGCGTTCTTTTCCACCGGCCAGCGCTGCACCGCCGCCTCGCGGCTGATCGTCACCGCCGGCATTCACGACAAATTCGTCGAGGCCCTAACCGAGCGGATGCGCGGCCTGAAGGTCGATGACGCGGTGAAGGCCGGTACCGATATCGGCCCCGTTGTCGATCAGAGCCAGCTCGATCAGGATCTCAAATATATCAGCATCGGCAAGGACGAAGGCGCCAAGCTCGCCTTTGGCGGCGAGCGGCTCAACCGCGAGGCGCCTGGCTTCTACCTGCAGCCGGCGTTGTTCACCGATGTGAGCAACAAGATGCGGATCGCGCGCGAGGAGATCTTTGGGCCGGTGGCCGCCGTCATCCGGGTCAAGGATTATGCCGAAGCGCTGGCGACCGCGAATGACACCGATTTCGGCCTGTCATCTGGCATCTGCACCACCAGCCTGAAGTACGCCAGCGACTACAAGCGCAATTCCGAAGCCGGCATGGTGATGGTCAATCTGCCGATCGCCGGCGTCGATTACCACGTGCCGTTCGGTGGCCGAAAAGGCTCCAGCTTCGGCGCCCGCGAGCAGGGCCGCTATGCCGCCGAATTTTATACGACGGTGAAGACGGCCTACACGATGCCGTGAGGTGATGATTCAGGTGTTGTCGCTATGGGCGCGTGGCCAGCCACGCGCCGCCATGCCTAAATGAAGTCCCGTCTGATCGTACTCAGATAATCCTCAGTCCATTGGATTCAATTCAAACCTTCGCGCTCTCCGCCAGCCCCACCGCCCACAGCGCGAACGCATAGGCGATCGCGACTTCATCGAGCCGGTTGAAGCGGCCGGATGCGCCGCCATGGCCCGCGCCCATGTTGGTGCGCAGCAGCACCGGGCCGCCGCCCGACATCGTCGGGCGCAGCCGCGCGATCCATTTCGCCGGCTCCCAATAGGTGACGCGCGGATCGGTCAGGCCGCCCATTGCCAGGATCGCCGGATAGTCCTTCGCCGCGAGATTGTCGTACGGCGAGTAGGAAAAAATGGTGCGAAAATCCTTTTCGCTCTCGATCGGGTTACCCCATTCCGGCCATTCCGGCGGCGTCAGCGGCAGCGTGTCGTCGAGCATCGTGTTCAACACGTCGACGAACGGCACCTCGGCGACGATGCCCGCGAACAGCTCGCCTGATCGGTTGGCGACCGCGCCCATCAGCATGCCGCCGGCGCTGCCGCCATGGCCGACGATGCGTTTTGCGCGCGTATACTTTGCCTCGATCAGCGCGCGCCCGGCGGCCGCGAAATCGTCGAACGAGTTCGTCTTCTTCTCGCGTTTGCCATCGAGATACCAGCCCCAGCCCTTGTCCGCGCCGCCTCTGATATGGGCGATAGCGTAGACAAAACCGCGGTCGACCAGCGACAGCCGGTTGGCCGAAAACGAAGCCGGCATCGCCATGCCGTAGGAGCCGTAGCCGTAAAGCAGGAGCGGCGCGCTGCCGTCGCGCACCAGGTCTTTCCGATGAAGGATCGAGACCGGCACCTGCGCGCCGTCATGCGAGGTGGCCATGATGCGCGTGGTGACGTAGTCGGCCGGGTTGTGGCCGGACGGAATTTCCTGCCGCTTGCGCAAGATCCGCGCCCGCGTCGCCATGTCGTAATCATAGACCTCCGCCGGCGTCGTCATCGACGAATAGGAGAACCGCAGGTTCGTGGTCTCGAACTCGTAGCTGCCCATGGTGTCCAGCGAGTAGGCGGCCTCGTCGAAAGCAATGGCGTGCTCTTCGCCGTTAGCGAGGTCACGGATGATGATCGCGGGCAGCGCGTTAGCGCGCTCCAGCCGCACCAAGTGGCCGGCATAGAGCTCGACATCGAGCACATAGACGCCCTCGCGATACGGAATCAGGTCGTGCCAGTTGGCGCGTTCGGGCGCGGCGAGCGGCGCGGCGACGACCTTGAAGTCGATGGCGTTGTCCGCATTGGTGAGAATGAACAATTCATCGCCGCGGTCGGCGATCGAATATTGCACGCCTTCCTCGCGCGCAGCGACGAGGCGCGGCGGCGCATCTGGATTGGCGAGATCGATCAGCCGTTGCTCTGATGTCTCATGGTCGCCGCCGGCGATCACGCAGAAGCGGCCGGAGGAGCTTTCATGCAGATGAGTGAACCAGCCGGAATCCTGCTCTTCATAAACAAGCGTGTCGTCAGCCTGCGTCGTGCCGAGCTTATGGCGCCACACCTGCATCGGGCGGTGGTTGTCGTCGAGCTTCACATAGAAGAAGCTCGCGCAGTCCATGCTCCAGACGATGCCGCCGTCGGTCTCCTCGACCAGGTCGTCGCGGTCGATGCCTGTGGCCCAGTCGCGCACGCGGATCGAAAAATATTCCGAGCCCTTGGTGTCGGCGCTCCATGCCTGCAATTGATGGTCATGCGAATGCCGCGCGCTGCCGAACTTGAAATATTCATGATCCTTGGCCAGCGCATCGCCGTCGAGCACGATCTGCACGTCGCCGCCATCGCGCGGCGTGCGGCCGAACAGCTCGTGCTGTCCGCCCTCGCGGAATTTTCGCAAATAGGCAAACGGGCCGTCCGGCGCCGGCACGCTGGAATCGTCTTCCTTGATCCGCCCGCGCATTTCCGCCACGAGTTTCTTCTGCAACGGTGCGGTGTGGCCGAGCAGGCTCTCCGTGTAGTCGTTTTCGGCTTCGAGGTATTTTCTGATGTCCGGATCGAGTATCGAAGGATCGCGCAGCACTTCCTGCCACCGGGCGTCTTTCAGCCAGGCGTAATCGTCCGTCACCGTGATGCCGTGCGTGGTGAAGGTGTGCGGGCGCTTCGGCGCTACGGGGGGCGACAGGGCAGGTCTTTTGGCGGCGGCTTGGGTCACGCGGTTCCTCGTGAGGCTTAATGATTGAGCCTTATATCGGGGCGAATGTGGCGGATTACCAGATGCGCCGTACGGAGACCTGTAGGGTGGGCAAAGCGACAGCGTGCCCACCATCCATCGTCGAATCGTAACGCGAATGGTGAACACGCTGCGCTTTGCCGACCCTGCGATTCGGCTGGAGCGGCTCAAGGCGCAATTCGACGCTTGAAGCGGGCGGCTGCCCTTTACGAAGACTTAACCGGTTCGTTGCCACAACCCATGGGTGCGCAAACTGCGAGCCATGCCTGTATGCGACTGTTGCTGACACCGGTGATGTGGACAGCCGCTCTGGCTGTCGTCGGCATCTTTGCCCATGGCGAACTTGTTCGCGACTGGCGTGTTCCGCGCTCGGGCCAGTCAGTCAATTCGGTCATGGCCGTCACCTACAGCATCGACATGGCCGATGTGAACAAGCTCGAAGCCGAGAGCAAGCGGAAATATGGCGAGGGTATTCGGATTTCGCTGGAAGTCGGTCGCGAAACCCTCGACGTCACGAAGGACGAAAAGGTTCTCGAAACGCACGAGCAGATCAAGTCGTTTGAGGGCGTGTATGGAATGTTTGTGGTCGGCCGAAACAATCGGGTGACCACAAGGTTTCCGTTCAGCATCGCAGTTCGGCAGGAGCCCTCGTCGCTCAATCGGTCAGTCCGCGATTGGTTCAAGAACCGTTTCAAGAGCGTGCCGCAGCGGTGGTTCGAGTTCGACGATAGCGAATGGACGATAGATCGCTGTGCTGCGTTGCCCGACGGCCTCGGCCTCGGAAAGGCCGGGCGTGCGCTGCTTCTGCGTGAGGGCACGGCCTGCGTGGTGACCTGGAAAGGACAGCAACCGGGGTCGATGCTCATCAGCGTCAGTCTGGCAAAGGGGGATCCGTGGATGCGGCCATTTACCCGTCGGCTCTGCCGCTCCATCACGGAAGCGGCGCTCGAACGATTTACGCCCGGCGAGCCAGGCAGTCCGAAATACGCGGCGTGCATCCTGGTTGACCGGCCCGCTCACGTCAGCGCCCAAAAATCGCTATCCGTCAGCGTGTACGATGTCGGGGTGGGTAACGCACTCGCGCGTATCGAGTAACGCCGGTCTGAACGCTACGCCGCGAAAAAGCATCGCTCGACGCGCGGCGACCGGCACTAGCTATTCCTTAACCTCGCACCCGCGCCGCCGCCGAACATCGGGATCCGGTTGACTGCCAGCACCACCGCAAACGTGATCACCAGCATCGCGATGCCGAGCACCGAAATCGCGGCCAGGTCGCCGCTTTCGTTGAGGTCGTAGATCAAAACCGACAGCACCTTGGTCTGCGAGGTGAACAGCACGATCGCGGCGGATAATTCCCGCATCACGCCGATGAAGATGAAGCACCAGGTCGCGATCACGCCAGTGCGCAGCAGTGGCGCGGTGATCTGGCGCAGCGCCTGCAGCCGCGTCGCGCCGAGGATGCGGCTGGCGTCTTCCAGCTCGGGATGAATGGTCGCGAACGCTGCCTGCAATTGCTGATAGGCGGACGGGAGGTTGATAGTGAGGAACGCCAGCAGCAGGATCCATAGCGTGCCGTAGAGCACGAAGGGCGGCCGCGTGTAGCTCAGGAATAATCCGACGCCGAGGACGATGCCGGGCACGGCGACCGGGGCGGTTGCTAGAAAGCCGAGCAGGCGATGGCTCGCGATCACGCGGCGGGTCGTGACATAGGCGACCACGAGCGCGAGGATCGTGCCGACGGTCGCCGTCGATGCGCCGAGGATCACCGTGTTCTTGAGCGCGAGCTGGGTCGACGACAATTCGGTGAACACGAAGACGATGTTGTGCAGGGTGGCCGTCGATGGCGTCACCAGCGTGGTCGCGTTCGGCGAGAACGCGGCGTTGAGCAACGCGAAATAGGGCAGGAACACCGGGTTCAGCAGCACGAGGAGGCAGAACGCCAGCGCCGCCCAGCGCCATCCTCCCATCTCGATCGGACGCGGCGCGCCGTATTTGCCGCCGACCACGGAAAAGCCGCGGCGGCCGAGCAGGAATTTTTGGCCCTGCAGCAGCAACATCGTCAGCAGCAACAGCGGCACGGCGGCTGCTGCTGCCAGTTCGAGCTTTGGCGGGTACTGGAACAGGCTCCAGATTTTCGTCGTCATGGTGTGGAAGCCGGCCGGAAGCGCCAGGATCGCGGGCGAGCCGAACAGCGTCATCGCCTGCAGGAAGGCGATCAGCGCGCCGGCGACCAGCGCGGGCAGGGCGAGCGGAATCGTGACGCGCCGCGCCGTGGTCCACGCCTTGCCGCCGAGAATGGCGGAGGCGTCTTCCAGTTCGCCCGGCATGTTGTCGAGCGCGTTGGCGACCAGCACGAACACGAACGGAAAGGTGTAGCAGGAGATCACGAAGATCAGGCCGGTCAGCGAGTAGATGTCGAACAGGGGATCTTCGGCGCCGGTGAGGTAGCGGTAGAGCTGGTTCAGCATGCCGCTGTTCGGCGCCGCCAACAGTTCCCAGGCGACCGCGCCGAGAAACGGCGGCGTCACGAAGGAAGCCGTCAGCAGTGCGCGGATGGTCTGCCGCCCCGGCATGTCGGTGCGCGACACCAGCCAGCCGATCGGGGCGGCGACGAGGCAGCAGATCACCGCCGAGGTGGTGGCGATGATCGCGGTCGTCAGCAGCGGATCGAGGAAGGCGGGATCGGTGAACAGCGTGACGAAATTCTGCAGCGTCGGCCGCCGCGCCTTGTCGGTGAAGGCGAACACGACGAGCCACGACAGCGGCAGCACAATCAGCACGATCATGAAGGCCGCGAACAGCCACAGCACAGGCCGCGTGACGTCGATGCGGCGTTTGGGGGTGTCGGTGGTGGTGATGGTCATATGATCCACGAGTCAGATGTTTCCCTCATCCTGAGGAGCCGCGCAGCGGCATCTCGAAGGATGAATGGCACCAGCGGGGCCTCATGGTTCGAGACGGCGCTCCGCGCCTCCTCACCATGAGGAGATAGGTCAAACCCTGAACAGCCGCGCATAACGCGTCTTGATTTCCTCAGCCATCTTCTCCACGCCCTCCGCATCCTCCTTCATCAGCTTGATGTCGGAGATCTTCCGCCGTCCCGGCTTCGACTGCACCTGCGCGTGGACCGAATATTGCGCGGTGAAGTCGACGAAGAATTGCTGCGTCTCGCGCGTATGCAGCCAGGCCTGGAACAGTTTTGCGGCATTGGGATGCGGCGCGGTCTTGAAGATGCCGGTCGGCCCGGAAATCGTCGGCGTGCCCTCGGTCGGATATACCGGCTCGACCGGCTGGCCGGCTTCCTTCAAAAGCACGATGCCGTATTCGTTGCCGTCGGCCATCACCGCGCGCTCGCCGAGTGACAGCTTCTTCGGCGGATCGGTCGACGACTGCACCTGCATCACGCGTTGCCTGGCCAGCTTCTCCATGTATTCCCAGCCGAGCTCGCGCACCATCTGGAAGGTCGCGGTCATGATGGTGCCGCTATAGGCCGGGTGTCCCTTCACCATCTTGCCCGCCCATTTGGGGTCGAGCAGATCGGCAAAGCTCTTCGGCGCGTCCTCGGGCTTCACAAGGTTGGTGTTGTAGGCGATCGACGACAGCCACACGCGTGAGGTCGCGAACATGCCGTCGGGATCGCGATAGCTTTCCGGAAAATGTTTTGCGACATCCTCTGGCACGAGCGGCATCAGCCAGCCGTTCTTCTTCCAGCTGATGAAGTGCGAGGCGTCGGAAGAGTTGACGATATCGGCGGCGCGAATGTTGCTGGCAAATTCCTGGTCGATCCGCTGAAACAGCCGCTCCGAGCCCGAACGCTCGATCTGAATGGTGATGCCGGGAAAGGCGGCCTCGAATGCCTTGCCGAGCTTTTCGCCGACCGGCAGGTCCATCGAGGAATAATAGATCAGCTTGCCTTCCTTCTTCGCCGCTTCCACCAGCGCCGGTGTGACCGCGACCGGCTCCGGCGCCTGCGCGCGGGCGGGGGAGGCGAACACGGTTCCTGCGGCAAGCGCGACTGAGCCTTGCAGGACGTCGCGTCTGGAAAGTCTCCGTCCCTTCATCGCGTCTTCCCCTGTCGTTTCTTGTTATCGGCTGAGCGCCCGGCAGCGCTCGGGTGGGAGTGTCAGCCAGATCTCGCTGCCTTTGGGCACATTGGTTTCGGTCGGCGCGGTAGCGCGCAAACTTGTGCCGTCGGCAACTTCCAGCATGTAGTCGCGCGCCACGCCGAGGTAGACTTGCCGCGTGACGACCGCCTTGATCGCATTCTCCGGTGACGCCGGTGCCTGCGTCGCCAGACCGATATCGTGCTGCCGGATCGCGACCACTGCGCCCTGTCCCGGCGTCAGCGGCGCGCCGACGACCTTCAAGGTCGCGCCCGCGAAGGCGACATGGTTGGCGTCGCGCGCGGTGCCCTTGATGACGTTGCTGGCGCCGATGAAGCGCGCGACGAATTCGGATTCTGGCCGCGCGTAAATGTCTTCGGGCGTGCCGAGCTGATCGATCCGGCCGCCGTTCATGACAGCGATCATGTCAGCCGTGGTCATGGCCTCGGACTGGTCGTGGGTGACATAGACGGTGGTGTAGCGATATTCGTCATGCAGGCGGCGAATTTCGAACCGCATCTCCTCGCGCAGATTGGCGTCGAGATTGGAGAGCGGCTCGTCGAGCAACAGCGTCTCCGGCTCGACGATCAGCGCGCGCGCCAGCGCCACGCGCTGCTGCTGCCCGCCGGAGAGTTCGCCGGGATAGCGCTGCGCCAGCGCCTCGAGTTTTGTCGTAGCCAGGATCGCCGCAAGCTTCTTGGCAATGGTGTCGCGGTCGAGTTTGCGCAGGCGCAGGCCATAGACGATGTTCTCCGTCACCGTCATGTGCGGCCACAGCGCGTAGCTCTGAAAGATCATTGACATGTTGCGCTGTTCGGGCGGCAGCGTGCGCGTTTTCGACGACACCAGCCGTTCCCCGACATGGATCTCGCCGTCGGAAGGCTCCAGAAAACCCGCGATCAGCCGCAGCGTCGTGGTCTTGCCGCAGCCGGACGGGCCGAGCAGGCAGACCAGTTGCCCGTGATCGATTTTCAGCGAGACGTTATCGACCACCGCAAGCGAACCAAATCGCTTGGTCAGGCCGCGCAAATCAACGGACGCCAATCGCCTCACTCCCACTCTTCGTTCGTGCACGGATCAGCGCCCGGCTTGTATGCCAGTATACGCACTAATGCGTGTCGGGAAAGAGCAGGATGGGCGGAGCGAAGCGATACCCATCATTTAGATGCGGCTGAGCGGCACGCGAGACGCGGCCTCTCTCACCATGTGAAATGCTGGCGACGAGTCCCGTGGTCGAAGGGAATGTCGACGCTTACGCCCCGACGTTCTCGCCGAGATATTCGATCGCGGCTTCGGTTCCGCCCCTGCCGTGGGGAATGCCGAGCGCGGTGAGGCCGACTTCGACCACGCCGAGCGTGCCCAAAATCATCGGCGCATTCACATGGCCCATATGGGCGATGCGAAAAGCCTGGCCCGACAATTCGCCGATCCCGGTGCCGAGCACCACGCCGCATTTCTCCTTGCAGTAGCGCTGCAGCGCGGCGGGATCGTGCCCGTTCATGGTCACCGTCGTCACCGTGTTCGAGCGCTCATTGGCCTCCGCGATGTTGAAGCCGAGCACCTGGCCCTCGCTCCACACCGCCACCGCGCGGCGCACCGCCTCGGCGAGCAGACGATGGCGCTCAAACGCGTTTTCGAGTCCTTCCGTCTGCAGCATGTCGATCGCCTTGCGCAGCGCGAACAGCAAATGCACCGGGGCGGTGCCGGCATATTTGCGGTAATGCTCGCTGCCTTCGCGCTCGGTCCAGTCCCAATAGGGCGTTCGCAGATTGGCCTTCTTGTGCACCTCCCAGGCGCGCCCGTTGGCGGCGACGAAGCCGAGGCCGGGCGGCGTCATCAGGCCCTTCTGCGAGCCGGACATCGCGACATCGACGCCCCATTTGTCCATCTCGAACGGCATGCAGCCGAGCGAGGCCACCGTGTCGACCATGAACAGCGCAGGATGTCCCGTCGACTTGATCGCCTTGCCGATCGCCTCGATATCGTTATAGGCGCCCGACGCCGTATCGACCTGCACGGCGACGATCGCCTTGATGGTGTGGTCCTTGTCCTGCCTCAACCGCGCCTCGACTTCGTCCGCACGGACCGCGCGGCGCCAGTCGCCCTTGAGCACCTCGACCTCGGCGCCCATCGCGGCCGCGGCCTGGCCCCAACCGATCGCAAAGCGTCCGCTCTCCAGCACCAGCAGCTTGTCGCCGCGCGACAGCACGTTGGAAAGCGTGGCCTCCCAGGCGCCATGGCCGTTGGCGATGTAGATGTAGGATTTGCCCTTGGTGGCGAACAGTTTTGAGAGATCGGCGAGCAGGCTTTCGGTCAGTTCCACCATCTGGCTGGAGTAAATGTCGAGCGCCGGGCGATGCATCGCCTGCAGCACCTCGTCGGGCATGGTGGTGGGTCCCGGAATGGCCAGAAACTCCCGGCCCGCGCGAACGGTCATTGTTGGTTTTCCTTATGGGTAAGCACGCGGAATCGAGGCGTGAGGTTTGGCTGAGATAATATTCGATCGGAACCGTCATTGCGAGCGCAGCGAAGCAATCCAGAGTAGCAAAAAAGATCAAATTGCTCTGATTGCTCCGCGCCCCGCGATGGCCACGCCGGCTATTTCCCTACCGCATCCGCGACCGCGCGCCAGATCTGGTCCTTCAATGCGGTCGCCGGCGGGCTTGGGATCGTCACCGCGGGTCCCTCGCGCTTCTTGCAGGCTTCCACCAGCCGCAGCACCCAGATTTCGCCGTCGGTGTAATAGAGGTCGCCGCCGCCATTGCGCCCTGCGAGTGTCGGCCCGATGCCGGTGACCTGGTATTTCGCCTCCACCATGCCGGCGTTTTCCAGGTCAACCGCGAGCAATGCGCGCTCGGCGTCGAGATCGGGGCTGATGTGATGCGTGACCGCGCCGGTATATCGGCTGACGCCGACGCCGCGATCTTCCGTCGCCGCGCCGAGCCAGACCGGACGCTTCTCCTCGCCGCTCTCCAGCACCTTCCAGTAGCGCACATGATTGCGGCGATCGGCGCTGGTCCCGATCGGCTTTTCAAAGGCGAGATCTTCGCGGCGGCCGAGGTAATAGAGATTGCTCACCGGCGCCTCCTTGTAGGGACGGTCGAGCAGCACGCTGCCGATGATCTCGATCGAGGATTTCAGCGTGATCTGGTCGGCCGGATACCAGCCGGCCGCATGCATCGCGCAGACGACGTCGCCGAGGTCGCCGATCATGCCGACATTCATGGGATCGCCGGGAATGCCCTGCGCCGTGCGCGTCACCATCGGCATCTCGGCGAGCCCGCGCTGATGCTCGTAATGCGTCCAGAAACCCGGCAGCACCAGATAGGCGAGCAGGCCGTAGCCGCCGAGGATGACGGCCGCGAGCATCAAGGCGCGACGCCATCCGCCGCGCCGTTGCCGCCGCAATCGCTTTTCGATGCGTTGATCAGGCACCGTGGCTGCGCCTCCCTCTCTTCGCTCTTCGCGGGGCCGCGACGAGCGAAGCTCGCGCTGAGAGCGTTGGGGTGAGGGGCTCTCTCCGCGCGTTCGATGTCAATTGATGGACCTGCATCCCCGCACCCGGATCGCGCCGGACGATGCTTCGCATCGCTCGTGGCGATCCGACCTCTCCCCGCAAGCGGGGCGAGGTTGAAGAACGTCGCTACCGTCGCGTCTCTCTGCAGCCCGCAGCTTCGGCCTCCTCGACCGAGCAGAACCAGCGCGTGCCTTTTGAGATCTTCATCTCGATCTTCGCATACCAGCGGCTGGTCGGCTGATGATAGATGCACTCGCCGGAGCGGTTGACGTTGCCCTTGATGGTGCAATCGGGCGAGGGCGCGACCGGGCCGGACGCCGAAGCCAGCAGAACCGCCCTGGCATTTTCCGGCGGGGTGACGGCGCCGAGAATGGCGGTCTTCTTGTTGCGGATGCGCCAGTCCCACGGTGCGATGAACGCGCCCTGCCACATCCCGACCTTGGCTTCGCGCGCGGCCTTTTCGTCCGGCTCGTAATCGCGCGAGATCCGCGTCAGCGCCAGCGCCCAGCCGTTCGACACCAGCCATTTCTGGATGTCCTCGCCGTCGGCCTGGCAGCGCGCCACGGTGCGGCCGCGGCGATCGACGGCACCCCTGGTCTGGCAGGTCCAGCTCTTGTTGCCGAAGTGCTTTATCAACTCGTCGCGGGCGGCGACGCCGCAGGTCCAGCGCTCGGCCTTGGTATTGAGACAGAGCTGATCGACGGCCGGCGCGTCGATACCGCCGAGGCGGATGCGGTGGTTGCCGATCTGGAGCTGATCGCCTTCGCGGATCTTCGGCACGCCGATGATGTCGGCCGCCTGCGCGACGGCGGGGAGCGACAGCAGCAGGACGGCGGCAAGCAATGTCCGTAGTTTCATCGGCAATCCCGGCAAAGCAATGATGCGGATTGTGCGGAGATCGGAGCGGTCTTGCCAGAGCACGGACGTCGCACCGCTTTCAACTTCCCGTCATTGCGAACTCGTAGCCCGGATTTCGCTTCGCTCCATCCGGGCTACGTTTTTTTCATCACCCGTCGCGCCAGCGCCAGGCCCATCAACACGAACGCCGACGTCACTTCGGGGCCGCCGACCAGAATCCGCGTCGGCGTCTTCATCTTGTTCCATTCATACGCCCGATACGGCCCGTGACGACCGCCTTCGCCGAACTGGGCGACGATGCAGTTGAGCGCCGGCGCAAACGTCGAGACGTCGGCGCCGAGATGCGCCAGCGCCATCAGCGCCAGCGCGGCGTCGAACGGGTTCATCTCGCGGGTGATCAATTCGCCCTCGACATAGTCGAGCACCTTGCCCCGGATGAATTCGAACGCGCCGTCCGGATCGATCGCCCGCCGCGCCGCGTCGGGCAACGCCATGAACGCGGCATGGCAGCGGCCGAAATAGGCGGAGTACAGTTCGGGCAAGTAATAGATATGCGAGCGCGGATCGGCGAAGGCGCCGCTTTCGGCGAGCCGCCGCTGGAAGCCGATGATGCGGTGCACGGTCTCCAGCCGCTGCGGCGTCTCCAGGATCTTCCAGCGCTTGAGGTTGCGGAATGAGACCTCGAGAATGTCGAGATTGAGGGTGGGATCGAGGTCGTTGCCGTAGGGGCGCTCGCCCTTGATATTGTCGATCCAGGTGACGACGCCGCCCTCGTAATCGATATTGTCGTTCAGTGGCACGGTGACGCGCGGCTCGTTGGCGCCCTCGCGCACCTGATAGCCGCGGTAAAAATCCAAAAGCGGCTGGTCGAGGATCGGATCGGTCGAGCCGGCCTGTGTCGCGGCGGAGAATGAACAGGCTGTGGTATCGCAGTCCGGCACGTAGATGCCAAAACCCAAATCCTGCTTGATCTGGGCGAAGAAGCGCGAGAAGCGCGGATGCGGCAGCGGCGCCAGTGCGGTGATCACCCGCACCGTCGAGCCGTCATGCGAGGGCACTTCCTCGGCCGAGGTCTTCAGGCAGAAATCCACCATTTCGTCGATCGCGCGCCGCGATACCGCGGTCTCTTCCTTCGACGCCAGCCCGGTCTCGAGGTAGCTCAGCAGCGCCTCGGTGAAGAAGGCGTCGTAATAGGCTGAGCGGTGGCGGATCTGCACCGGCTCCCACATCGGCTCGGCAATCCCTTGCCAGGGCGGGTTGATCAGCGCGCGCGCCGGCGAATGCGCGATGAAGATCCGCGCCAGGCTGAACAAGAGCGTCGAGTTCTTGTAGCCGCGCGAGTTCAGCCCGGTCAGCGCCATCAGCATCTCGCGCCCGCCCATGTCGGCATCGCCGATCAGGTTGAAGGCGGCGTAGGTCGGCAGGAAGCCGTTTTTCGAAAACGAGCCCAGCAAATGCGCGCCGCAGCGGCGGATCACCCGGTCGATCTCGGCGGCAGCGGGCGCCTGCGGCGGCGCCTTCACGTGGGGCGGGGAGGGATGGCGGACGTCGATGTCGGCCATCAACTCGGCTATCGGCTGGCCGACCGCGGCCCAGTCCGGCTCGGCATCGTCGCGCGCCCGGACCAGCGCCTCGCGCAAGGCGCCGAGCCGCTTCTCGTCCCGCAGGGCCGGATGCCCGGTCCGCCGCAGCAGCGGCCGCAGCGCCGGGTTGCCCAGCGCGGTACGATAGAACTTCCCCAGATGGGGATCGCCGCCGCGGTATTTCAGCAGCACGGGGTCGCAGACGTCGTATAGCGACGGGCCGTCTTTCCGCGCGGTCAGCGCCCGAAAAGCGGCGCCGGCAATCATAGAAAAGCCCATGCAGTCTCTTTCCGCCGGAACGGTGAAGGGAGGGCTGCGTTGAGCACGGTCCGTAAAACCCCGGAAAGTCCCGGGGTTTCGGAACGGGCTCGATGGGGAGTCCACGCAGCCACCGCCGGCCGGATCGGGCCCGCAAGCCTTTGAAAACTATACAAATCCACTGAAAAATACAAATGTGATGTAGATCACTTAGGGAAGGATTAACCTTCGGCCAGTATCGGCGACAACTGGGACTATGCACCAAATGAGGTTGTTCGGGAGGGGCTGACAGGCTAAAAGCCGGGTTGTTGCGGTGCCGCAAATTGCGCGCAATTGGACGGCACACACCTTGCAACCCCTTCAAACCTGAATGCTGCTCACGCGACTAACTGGCGCGGTCTTGCTTGGCGCCTTCAGACAAAACTTGGGAATGGTAACGCGATGAACCTCGGTCAGCTCCACATTTCCCGCCGCAGCATCACCATGGCCGTTGCGTTTGTCGGCCTGGTGTCGCTGGCGATCGGCGCTCATGCTGCGCTGAACAAGCGTTCGCTCGACGCCGCCAAGGCGATCGGCACCGAGCAGACCGGCTCGATCGGGGCTTCCGGCAACCGCGTTGCGCTGGTGATCGGCAACGGCCATTATCCGGATGCGTCAGCGCCGCTGTCCCAGCCCATCAACGACGCCCGCGGTCTCACCGCTGCGCTGCGCGCCAAGGGTTTTGACGTCGACGTGGTCGAGGACGCCACCAAGGACGATATGGCCCGCGCCGTCGCCCGCCTGAAGGACAAGATCAAGCCGGACACCGTCGCGATGCTGTTCTTCGGCGGCTATGGCGTTCAGGTCGGCCGCGAAAGCTTCATGATCCCGGTCGATGCCGCGATCTGGAAGGAAGGCGACGTCCGCCGCGACGGCGTCTCGATCGAGCAGGTGCTGGACGCGATGACCGAGAAGGGCGCCAAGGCCAAGCTCGTCGTCGTCGACGCCTCCCGCCGCAACCCCTATGAGCGCCGCTTCCGCTCCTACTCCCACGGCCTCGCGCCGATCTCGGCGCCGGAGAACGCGCTGATCCTGACCTCGGCGACGCCGGGCAAGGTCGCCGACGACGGCAAGGGCCAGTACAGCGTGCTCGTCACCGAGCTGCTGAACAATCTTTCCTCGCAATCCGGCGCCGCCAGCGCCTTCAACAAGACCCGCATCTCCGTCTCCCGCGCCTCCGATGGCGAGCAGGTGCCGCAGGTCTCCTCGTCCCTGATGGAAGACGTCCGCATCGGCGGGTAAGGGCGCGCGCCTCTCTTTGTCGTCCCTGCGAAAGCAGGGACCCATACGCCGCGGCCTTCGGAAGTGGCACGCGGGGAGACGGCTTTGCTTTAAGCAGCTGAATTCGGTGGTTATGGGGTCCCTGTGTTCGCAGGGACCACGGATAGTTACCTCGCGATCGCGAGGTCCTCTTCAAATTCGCAAGTCTTCCGGGATTTGGCCGATCGCGCTGCCCTGCGAACGACCCGCGGCGGCCTCTGAAGCTACAAATCCCGCATATCTTACGGCTTGTTTCGTAAAAACCACAATATAAGCGATAAATCAGGAAAATACCGTAACCATTACAATGCGGAACTTGGCCGGGCCGCAATTCCCGCTAGAGTGCACAGCGTCGCGATTGTTGCGCCGTTGTCCATCTGGTCATTGGAATTGAAATGAAAAAGCTCGTTCTCGCCGCCTCCGTGCTTGCCGCCAGTGCGGCCACGGCCCCCGCCGCTGATCTGCCTGTGAAAGCCAAGCCAATCGTTGCCGCGGGCCTCGACTGGAGCGGCGTCTATATCGGCGCCCATGCCGGCTATGGCGGCGGCATGATGGACTGGATGTCGATCCAGCCTGGAGCGGACTTCGTGGCGCGCGGTCCGCTGGCCGGTGGCCAGGTCGGCATCAACAAGCAGCTCGGCAGCTTTGTGTTCGGCCTCGAGCTCGATGGTTCCTGGGCCGACATCAAGGGGACCGGCGTCGTCAGCTTCAGCGGTCCGGTCTTCGGGGGCAGCTTCGACGCCCGCTCGACGTCCAAGATCGATGGTCTCGTGACTTTCGCAGGGCGCGCCGGCATCGCTGCCGATCGCTGGTTTGTCTTTGCCAAGGGCGGCATATCAGCAGCGCACGAGAGGCACGATTTCGGCGGCACCTCAAGTACGCTCGTCGGCGGCGTCGTCGTGACCCAAACGGCCAGCATGAGTGGCTCGGAAATCCGCTACGCACCGATGCTGGGCTTTGGCGCCGAATATGCGCTCGCGGGTTCGTGGTCGGTGCTTGCTGAATACAACTACCATCATTTCGGCAACGCCGCGGCGCGGCTCACGGGAACGATTGCCGGCAACAACCGCGTTGATGAGGCGATCCATGTAGCCAAGCTCGGCGTCAATTATCGCTTCGGCGGCATTGCCGTCGATCCGTCCATCGCTCCGGTGCCGGCAGTGCCCGCTACCCTCTGGACCGGCGCCTATATCGGCGCGCAGGGCGGTTATGGCTGGGGCCAGACCCGATCGCCCGATGTCCTCAATGTATTGCCGGCGAACGACCAGCCGCACTTTGACACCTCGGGCTGGATCGCGGGCGGCACCATCGGCGTCAACGCCCAATCCGGCCGCTTCGTCATCGGTGTCGAAGGCGAAATCCTCGCCACCGGCATCAAGGGCAATTATGACCGGTCGCTGGCTGCCGGCCCCGCCGTCATCAACGCGACCTACACCAGCAGGATCGACTGGCTCGCGCTCGCCACCGCCCGCGCCGGCTTTGTCGTCGGCGACCAATGGATGCTGTACGGCAAAGGCGGCCTTGCGATCGCCGAGGAGCAGCACTCGGCCGCGGCGCTGCAGAGCGTCCCCGGCATCTCGGTTGCGATCGATTTCGCGGGCAAGGCCGTTCACACCGGCGCGGTGATCGGCGCCGGCGCCGAATATGCCTTCGCGCCGAACTGGTCGGTGAAGGCCGAATACGACTACATCAAGATGTTCGCGCAACAGGTCCAGCTCAGCGGCACGGCTTCCGGTGGGCCGTTCGGCGCCGCCAGCCAGTTCGGCGTAACGGCCAGCAAGATCAACCAGGACCTGCACCTCGTGAAATTCGGCGTGAACTACCACTTCAATTCGCAGCCGGTGGTGGCCGCGCGATACTGAGCGGCGCGGGGACGCTACGAAGCGAACCGCCGCCGCTACGGCAGCGCGCTCCCTCTCCCGCCTGCGGGGGAGGGCCGGGGTGGGGGTGCCACCGCATCGGTGCTCGTAGTTACTTTACTACTTCGCGTCGGCGCTCGCCGTCACCGCCCGCACCGGATCGCCCTCGCGCAGCAGCGCGCCGGCGCGCGCCACCACGATGTCGCCTTCCTGCAGGCCCGAGGTGATCTCGACCTGCCCGGCCGCCATCAGTCCGGTTTCCACCCGCCGCGTTTCGACGCGGGCGCGCCGCACCACCTGCACCACGGTGCCGGCGGTGCCGTAGAGGATCGCGGTCAGCGGCACCGCGACGCCGCAGCTCTGCCCGGTCTTGATCTGCGCGCGGCCGCTTGAATTCACCAGCAGGCGGCGGTTGGTGGTGACGCCGACGAACACCTGCGCGAGCTGGCTGTTCGGCTCCACGGTGGTCGAGAGACGCCGCACCTTGCCGTCGACCTCGCCGGCGCCGATCACCTTGATCCGCGCGGTCTGGTTCACCTGCAGCTTCTGGATATCGCGCGTCGGCACCATGCCGACCAAGTCGAACTCGCCGCGTGCGATGATCGAGAACAGCGCCTCGCCCTTGCCCGACGCCATCGCGCCGACCGACGCGGTGGAAGCCGAGACCACCCCCGCCACCGGCGCCTGCACCGTGACCGATCCGCCTTCGGGCAAATTCAGCTTCGCCATCACCTGGCCCGCGGTGACGCTGTCGCCCGCATCCACCATCACCTCGGCCACCTTCAGCCCCATCCGCTCGGGCCGCACCTGCGTCTCCTCGCGCGGAATGATGGTGCCGGACACCTCGACGATATTGGCGAAACAGGATTTCGCGGCTTTCAGGACGGTGACGGCGGCGCCCTTGGGGGCGGCGTCCTCGTCGGCGGCGAGGGAAGGTGAAATCGAAAGACAGAGCGCGCTTGCGACGATCACGGCGGTGAGCTTTGGTGTGAGATCGCGCGCAGCAAGAACGGGCATCGGCAATTCCTTCTCAAATTCAGGGCCTTGGATACCAGAAAGGGCACGTTGGCGCCAAGCGGGATTGATGGCTATCGCCGGCGGCGATTTCTGCCGGCACCACATTCCCGCGCTCACTGATTTTGTTTTGGCACGTGGAGAAACGTTCAACTCGTCGTGTTTCGAGACGCGTGTTCCGTGCTCACTCGGAACAAGCGCAAGCGCCTTATTCCTGAGATGAGGCAGTTTGAAATCAACGGCGGATTCTAGGGGTGAGCAACGCGACTTGTCCCGTCGTAGCTCGCCAGAGCGAAGGCGGAAGCGGGCCCGCCATATCTCCCCGGCGCGACGCTGCTGACACCATGCTGGCAGCAGGCCTTCGATAGAAAGGAAGGACAGGCAGGGGCCACCGGGTTCCGGCTTTGGAGAACATAGCCATGACGATGCTGTCCAGCATGCAGAGTTCCGCCACCAGGCCATTTGCGTTGCGAGCTGCGGTTCGGCTGGCGCACCTGCGCCGGTTCATCAACCGCTTCTTCGCGGGCGTGATCGCGCGCCACGAGGCTCACGCCGTGCGCGCCGCCCTCTACCAGCTCAATGACCGCGACCTCAAGGATATCGGCATATGCCGCGGGCAGATCGAGAGCAGCCTTGAAGACATGGCGCAAACCCGCGCGCGACTGCAGCAGCCGGGGTGGCAGTGAGGGGATGGGGTCTTCACCCTCCCCTGGAGGGGGAGGGTCGGCGAGCATGGAGCGCAGCGTAATGCTCGACGGGGCGGGGTGATCTCTCAACTCGGGCAATGTTGGATGTGGCGAGACCGTCACCCCACACGGCCGCCTCGCGTCGACCCTCCCCCTCCAGGGGAGGGTAAGCAAGCCGCGCGTTACTGCTTCTTCTTCAACCGTGCCGCGGCTGACGCTGCATCCACCACATTGTCCACCGCCTCGCGCCAGCTCACGATCTCCGCCGCCAGAATCGGATGATTGAATCCCTTCAAATTCAAATCGTCGATCGGCCGACCCTCGACCCACGGCTCCACCATGCCGTAGACGCGCCGGCTCACCACGATCTGGTTCGCCTTCGCTTCATCGCACAAGCGCGACGCCAGATTGGTCACGCTGCCGATCGCCGCATATTCAAGCCGCTGCTCGAAGCCGATCTGGCCGAGGGTGGCATAACCCAGCGCGATGCCGATGCCGAAGCCGAGATTGTGGCCGCGGTTGCGCCATTTCTCGGTCAGGCCGCCGACGGTGTCGCGCATTTCCACCGCCATCCGCACCGCGCGCGCGGTGTGGTCGTCGAACTGGATCGGCGCGTTGAACAGGATCATCACGCCGTCGCCGGCATAGCGGTCGAGCGTGCCCTCATATTTGAAAATCAGCTCGCCGAGCGCTGCGTGGTATTCGCGCAGCACGTTCATCGCCTCTTCCGGCTCGGTGGTCTCGGTGAACGCCGTGAATCCGCGCAGATCGCAGAATACGACAGTAACCTCGCGGCGGTGGCTGTCGAGCAGGCCCTCATGGCCGTCGGAGGAGGCGATCAGTTGCGCCACCTGCGGCGCGAGGAATCGTTCGAGACGCCGGATGCGCTCGATCTCGCCGAGCTGCGTCTCGACGCGCTCCTCCAGCGATCTGTTCCAGTCGCGAAGCTGGTCGGTCTGCTCCTGAAGCTTGCTTGCCTGTTGGCTGACGATGCTGTTGGCATCCTGCAGCTCGCGGCTCTTGTGGTCGACCTCGGTGAACAGCCGTGCATTGCGCATCGCCAGCACCGCCTGGTGCGCAAAGGTCTTCATCAGCCCGATCAGATTGGCGGAGAAGTCGCCCTCGTTCCGCCGCAGCACCACCAGCGATCCCAGAATGCCGGTCTGGTCCACCAGCGGCACCACCAGCACCGAGTGGAAGCCGGCTTCGATCGCGACATCGCGCAGCGGATGTTCCGATATCGCGCTGAGCTGCGGGATCGCGATCGGCTCGCCGCTGGTTGCGGCCTCGCCGAGCGGCGAGTGGTCAGCGTCGATGGCGCGGTGGCGGCCCTCGGCTGATTTGTCGATGCCGATCGCCTCGGTCAGGTTGAACTGATGATTGCCGGCGTCATAGCCGTAGATCAGCACGGCGTCGGCGTGGGTGATTTCGAGCGCGCGCGCGGCGACCGTCGGCAGCACGGCGTTGAGGTCGAGCGAGGAGGCGACGGCGCGGCCGACCTCTTCGAGCACCTTGAGCTCGTTGATCGATTGCGCCAGATCCCGCGTCCGCTCGTTGACCTTGGTTTCGAGATTCGAATAGGTCTCGGCGAGCTGCCCGGCCATGCCGTTGAACTGGTTGGCGAGCTCCTCCAGCTCGTCCGCCGTCTTCACCTCGATGCGATGGCCGAAATCGCCGGCGCCGAGCCGCCGCGCGCCGGCCTGCAGCGCCGTGATCGGCACCAGCATACGCCGCGCCATGATGGTGCCGGCGATGATCGCGACCACGAGGCCGAGCCCGATCAGCAGCGCGATCCGCACCAGCTGGTCGCGGATCGGCGTCAGCGCCTGCGCCGTCGGCTGTTCGAAGAACACGCGCCAGCCGAGTTTCGGCACCACGCTCGACGTCGTCAGCACCGCGTCGCCCCTGATATCGGTACCCGACGCCGGCGCGACGCCGCCCGGCTTGCTGACGGCCTGTACCTGCGGCAGCTTCGATAGATTCTTGCCGACCTCGGGCCCGGTCGAGGACGTCGCCAGCACGTCGCCTTTGGCGTCCGTGACATAGGCATACGCCACCCTGCCGATCTGGGCGTCGATCAGGAATTCGGACAGGAAATCGAGATCGATCTCGGCGACGGTCATGCCGCCATCGGCATGCGACAACACGATCGACATGAACGGCCGTTCGCCGCGGAAGTAGGCCGGGGCAAAACTGGTGCCGCGCGCGGCGGTCTCGGTCAGCCTGACATCGCGGGAGAAGTCGGCGTTGCTGCCGGGCGTGACGATCTGGCGCGTCATGCGGAGCTGCTCGCGCCCCTGGGCATTGAGCAGCGAGAGCTGGCTGACCGAGGTAACCTGCCGCAGCAACTGGGCGTAGTCGGCGCGGCGCAGCTCCAGCGTCGCGGCTTCGCTGTCCTTGGTGGCGCTGGCGCGCGTCACCCAGGAGATCTGCCGCTCGAGGTCGGACAGCGATTGCTGGATGCGCTTGGCGGTCGCCTCCGCCTTGTCAGACATGGCGTCGTGGAGCGAGCTCTTGATGCCGCGATAGGTGATCCAGATTTCCATCGCGCCGTTGACGGCCAGCACGAACACGACGAGCCCGACCAGCGCGACGACGTATTTGGCGAACAGCCCCTCGCGCAGAAACCAGACCCTGTCCTTGCCCTCGCTCATCCGGACCCTCGTGCGCCACGCTCAAGAATAGCGCGCGCATCCGTTCGTCGCTTGTGGGGCATGCCACAATTGGCGCCCCGAAATGAGGGCCTGTTTAGCATGAATTGAGCGGGCCGGCGGACCGTTCGCCGGCATGGTTAGCCCCGATTTTAGGCAGGAATCACACCATATTCGGAAGCCTCACCGATTGAACAACTGCCTCAACACCTCGTTCATCGGCTGGCTGTCCTGCTGCGCGGTCGTATCGCTGGGCGGTGCGGGAGCGGCAGGTTCAGCCGGCGTTGGCGTAGCCTGGGTCGGCGCCTCGGCGGGCGAGGTCGGCGTCAGGCTGCGTTGACCGCCCGGCCGCGCGCCGCCCTGGCCTTGCCCCTGGCCCAATCCGCTCAGGCCCTGCTGAATCAGATTGCCGATGGTCTCGCCGAGCTGGCCGCCGAGCGGCTCGTTCGGCTTGCCGGTGCCGGGCGCATTGCCCTGTCCGCCAGCCGTCCCCGGCTGTCCGCCGAGCAGGTTGCCGATCGCAGCGCCAAGCCCGGCGCCGTTCGGGCCGAACAGGCCCTTGCCCATTTCTTTCAGCTTGGCATAGCCCGCTTCCGGATTGTCGAGGATGCCCTGCAATTCCGGATAAATCCGTGGGCTCCCCCACGGTCCCTCGATCATCACGGGAATGCCGAACCCGACCGGATCGCCGGCGCGGCCCTGGCCTTCGGTGGTCATCACGAGTTTCGGCTCGACGCGGAAGCCGATCTGCTTGGTGCCGAGATCGATGGTGCCGACGCCGGTCATCTTCACCAGCGGGCCGACGAGGTTTAAGTCGGTGGTCTGCGCCTGGCCCTTGTCGATCTTGAACGACGCCGACAATTGCGACAGATCGGTCGCCTTATCCGCGCTCTCCTGCCAGCCCGACAAGGTACTCGCCGTCAGCGAGCGGATCATCTGCGCAACATTGAGCCCCTTGATCGCGCCGTCCTGGAACACGACGAAGGCGGTGCCGGCCATGTTCGACATGATCGCACGCTGGCTGGTGCCGGAGGAGCGCACGTTGATCTTCGCCTGCATCTTGCCGTCGAGCTTGTCGAAATCGGCAAGGCCGCTCAGCAGCGGCAGCGCCCGCACGCCGGTGAGGTCGGCGCGCATCGCATAAGTGGGATTGGCGGTGGAGACGTCGGCGGTCAGATCGCCGCTGGCGGTGCCCTCATAGGCGCCGAGGTTGGACACCTGCGCCTTCAAGATACCGCTGGTGAGGTTGGCGTCGATTGCGGCAGGGGTGAAGCGCGCGTCGCCGATCCTCAGTTCGGCCGCGGAAATGCGCGCCTGCAGGTCGACGTAATTGAGGCCGTTGACGTCGATCGTCGCACTGCTCCAGGGCTGTGCCGAGGAGGAATCGGTGCTCCGCGACATCGCGACCGTGAGCCGCTGGAAATCGAGATCGAGCTTGACCAGCGGCTTGCTCGACAGATCGACCGAGGCCCAGCCGTTGAATGCGCCGTCGCCGAGCGCGCCGGTAACGCTGTTGATCATCACGACCGAGCCGTTGAGCCGGGCTTCGGCCTTGGCCGTGAGCTGCGCGGGCAAGAGGTCGGGTGCGTCGATCTTGATCTCGGCCGGGATGTTCTGTCGCTCGACCAGGCTTGCAGGCAGCGCCGCCTTCACCTCGAATTTCAGCGGAGAGCTGCTGCTGCGTCCGCTGCCGGTCACCACGACCTTGCGGTCGGCATCGATGGTGATATCGGCGTTGACGGTCTCGATCCTTCGCTCGACGCGGTCGCGCACGTTGGAAAGCACGATGGTGCCGCCGGTGACGCTGACATGCTCGATCGAAAAAGCGTCAGCGGACTTGCCGCTCGCGGGCTTCGCGGCAGGAGTGGCATCCCTGGCGCGCTCGCGTTGCAGCGGCAGATTCACCACGGGGCGGATGATCACGAGGTCGGTGATCTCTGGCTTGCCGGCCCACAGGCTCGCAAGCGTTACGTCAGCCTCGATGACCGAGGCCGCGAAGCGGCGGTTGATGTCGCGTTCCCTGGGATTCTCCAGCGTGACGTCGTACAGCCGGATGTTAAGCTGCGGCCACAGGCCGACCTTGGCGCCGCCATTGATGGCGAGCTTGTAGCCGGTCTCGCGCTCGACCCGCTCCTGGATCTGCGCCGTCACGAAGCCCGAGGGGATGCCGATCACCAGCAGCAGCGCGATGACGACGATCACGGCGACGATGGCGGCGCCGGCAATTTTCAGTGCTTTCATATCGATATTCCAGACCGCGCAAACGGCTCTTATTTCGGTGGCTCGACACGCCGTCGCAACCGGTCAGGCGAGCTTATCCCGGAAAGGGGATAGCGCCCAAAGCAGCCAAAAATAATCCGCGGATACTGCAAAGTTATGTGACTTATGACACACTTGCCGACAGGAGAATCCTGCTAACGGCGTTCGGGGGCGGCAAAGCGATCTGGAAGGCAATACAATGAGCAAACAGGCCGAATTTGCGGTCATTTTGAAAATGAACCCGATGTTCGCCGATTTGGGCGCTGACGAATTGCAGCGCATTTCCGGCCTTTGCCACACCCAGCAGCTCGGCATCGGCGAAATGCTGTTTCAAAAGGGCGATCCCGGCGACGCCCTGTACGGGGTCCGCCGCGGCCAGATCCGGATCGAGACCGGCGCCTCCGACGGTAGCCGCCTGACGCTGAATTTCATGGGTCCCGGGGATCTCTTTGGCGAGGTCGCCGTGCTCGACGGCCAGAGCCGTACCGCCGACGCCACGGCCGGCGAGCCGTCGGAACTGTTCGTGCTGCGGCGCGAGGATTTCCTCGCCTTCCTGGAGCGCGAGCCCAAGGTCGCGATCAAGATCATCATGCTGTTGTGCCAGCGCATCCGCTGGCAGAGCGAGCGGATGGAAGAATCCGTGCTGCAGCCGCTGCCGGTGAGGTTGGCGCGGCGCCTCTGCGCACTCGCTTCCGATTTCGGCTCCGAAGTGCACATCTCGCAGGAGCAACTCGGCGTCTTCGTCGGCGCCGCCCGCGAAAGCGTCAACCGTCAACTGCAGCTCTGGCGCAAGGACGGCATCCTGGACCTGCAGCGCGGGCGGATCCTGCTGCAGAACATGAACAAGCTGACCGCGGTGGCGAGGAACGAGTAAGGCGCAACAGTCATGTAGCCCGGATGAGCGAAGCGATATCCGGGACTGACTTTGCACATTCCCGGATGTCGCGTTGCTCATCCGGGCTACGATTGCGCGATCTTCCGTGGTGGCGGACGAACCAATTCATTCGTCGTACCCCAGCTCGCAACCCATGCGCCCCTACTTCGCCGCAGGCCACATCGCCGGCGGCGGGGACGGCGGGCCCTTGGCTGGCGGCTCGCCATGATGATCCGTCGCGTGACCGGCGGGCTCGCTCTCGCCGCTGGAGACGAGCAGTTTCTGGCCGAAGCGCCAGCACAGGGCGCCGATATCGTCCATCACCATGAACATCGCCGGCACGAACACCAGCGACAGGATGGTGGAGAAGAGCAGGCCACCGATCACCGCGAGCGCCATCGGCGAGCGGAATTCGCCGCCGGCGCCGAACGCCAGTGCTGACGGCATCATGCCGGCGGCCATCGCGATCGTCGTCATGACGATCGGGCGGGCGCGCTTCATGCCGGCGTCGATAATCGCCTCGTCGCGCTTCTTGCCCTCGCGGATCGCCTCGACCGCGAATTCGACCAGCATGATGGCGTTCTTGGTGACGATGCCCATCAGCATCAGGATGCCGATCCACACCGGCGTAGTGAGCTGTTTTCCTGTGAGCAGCAGCGCAATGATCGCGCCGCCGATCGAGAGCGGCAGCGAGAACAGGATGGTGATCGGCTGCAGGAAGGTGCCGAACAGCAACACCAGCACCGCATAGACCATCATCAGGCCGGCGGTGATGGCGGTGGCAAAACCTTCCGACAATTCGTTGAGGCTTTCGGCGTCGCCCGACGGACTGACCCTCACGCCCTTCGGCAGGCTCTTCATGACCGGCAGGTCGTAGATCAACTTGGTCGCGTCGCCGAGCGCTGCGTTGCCCACGAGGTCGGCGGCCACCGTCGCCTGTCGTTCGCGGTCGTAACGGTTGATACTGGTCGGACCCTGATCGAGCTGAATGTCGGCGACCACAGACAGCGGCACGCCGCCGCGTTCGCCGCGCTGGCCGAGCGGTACCCGCAACTGCTGCAGCATCTGCAGGTCGCTGCGCGCGCTGTCCTCGAGCTGGACGCGGATCGGCACCTGACGGTCGCCGGCGTCGAATTTTGCCAGCGCCGGACCGACGTCGCCGATGGTGGCGACGCGGATCGTCTGCGACAGGCTTTCGGTGGAGACGCCAAGCCGCGCAGCCAGTTCGGCGCGTGGCCGGATCCGAAGCTCGGGTCGGTCGAGCGAGGTTTCCGAGATCACGTTGGCGATGATCGGAATCCGCTTCATCTGCGTCGCCAGTTCGCTGGCGACGTTGTTGACGATGTTGCTGTCAACGCCGGTCACGACAAGCGAAATCGCGCGCAGGCCGTTTTCGTCGAGGAACCAGAAACGGATATCGGGAACGTTTTCGAGTTCCTGGCCGATCTCGAGCTCGAGCTGCCGCTGGGTAATCTTGCGATCGGCCTTCGGCGTATAGTTGATGATCAGTGCGGCGCGGCGAACTTCCTGCGTTCCCGGCGGCACCCGGCCGCCATCGACGAAGATGCTCTTCACCTCGGGTCGCTTGCGCAAGCGCGCGACGATTTCTTCCGTTACCTTTTCGGTGTAGGCGAGCTGTGAGCCGGGCGGCAATTCCATTGCCAGGAGCGAGCGCGCGGTGTCCTGCGCCGGCAGGAAGCCTTGCGGCAGCAGCGTAATGCTCCAGATCGACGCCGCGAACACGCCAAATCCGATCAACACCGTGATAAAGTAGTGCCTCACCGACCAGGTGACGAGTTTGGTGTAGGTCTGCAGGATGCGCCCGGGCGGCGGGTCCTCATGCGGGTGATCTTTCAGGAAGTAGGCGGCCAGCACCGGCGTGACGAAGCGCGCGGCGAGCAGCGAGAAGAACACCTGCACCGAGACGGTGATGCCGAACTGCTTGAAGAATTGCCCGGCGATGCCGGACATGAAGCTGGCGGGCGCAAAGATCGCGATGATGGTCAGCGAGATCGCGATCACGGCAAGGCCGATTTCGTCGGCGGCTTCGAGCGCCGCGCGATAGGGCGATTTGCCCATGCGCATGTGGCGCACGATGTTCTCGATCTCGACGATGGCGTCGTCGACCAGAATGCCCGTCGACAGCGTGATGGCGAGGAACGAGACCAGGTTCAGCGAGAAGCCGAGCAGGTCCATCGCCCAGAACGCAGGGAAGATCGACAGCGGCAGCGAGATCGCGGCGATGATGGTGGCGCGGATATCGCGCAGGAACAGCAGCACGATGATGACGGCGAGAATCGCGCCCTCGAACAGCGTCGAGATCGCCGCTTCATAATTGCCCTTGGTGAATTCGACCGAGGTGTCGATCAGCTTGAGGTCGACATCGGGATAGGCGACCTTCAGCGCATCGATGCGCTTCTGCACGGCCGCCGCCACCACCACGTCGCTGGCGCCCTTGGAGCGCTTGATGCCGAGCGCCACCACGGGCTCGCCGTTGAAGCGGGCAAAGGTCCGCCGGTCGGCGATGGTATCTGTGACGGTGCCGAGATCGTCGAGTCTAACTTCGCCGCCGCCGAACAGCGGGATCATGGTGCCGGCGAGTTCGTTCAGCGTCTTGGCGCCGGCGAGCGTGCGGATCGCCTGGTCGTTCTTGCCGATTTCGGCGCGGCCACCGGCGAGGTCGACATTGGTGCCGCGCAGGATCTGGCTGACATTGACGGCCGTCAAGCCGGCCGCCTGCAGGCGGTCGGGATCGAGCGAAACAAGAATTTCGCGCTCGACACCGCCGATACGCTCGACTTGCGCCACGCCGCGCACGCCCTGCAGCGCGCGCTTGACGACGTCGTCGACGAAATAGGAAAGTTGCTCCGGTGTCTTGCCCGGCGAGATCGCGGCATAGGTCACGATCGGCAGGCCGATCACGTCGACGCGCTGGATCAGCGGCTCGTTGACGTTTTGCGGCAGGTTGGCGCGAACGCGGGTGACCGCGTCCTTGACGTCATTGAGCGCGCGATCGGTGTTGGTCTCCAGCGCGAACTGGATCGTGGTCACCGACAGGCCGTCGGTGATTGACGACGAAATATGCCGCACGCCCTCGACGCCGGATACGCCGTCCTCGATGGTCTTGGTGACCTGCGATTCAAGCTCGGCGGGAGCGGCGCCGAATTGCGCGACGGCGACCGAAATCACCGGGATGTCGGCGCTTGGCAGTCGCGTCACCGCGAGCTTGGTGAAACTGACCCAGCCCAAGACCAGGAGAATGATGGAGAAGACGATCGATGGAAGCGGGTTCCGGATCGACCAAGCCGAGATGTTCAAAGCCATTAGCGTGCCCGCGTGCGCTCGAGTTCGTCGGCGAACATGGTCTTGATCTGGTCGCCGTCATGCAGCGAGGTACCAGCATCGGCCACGACGATTTCGCCGACGTCGAGGCCTTCAAGAATTTCAGTTGAGGTTTCGGAGGTGAGGCCGACCCGCACCTTTCGCGTTTCGATCGTGTTGCCCTTGACCACCTGCAGGGTCAGGCGGTCGATGGCGGTGCGCGGTACGGCGACGCCGCAGGAACGCTTGGCGTCGATATTGGCGCGGGCAAACATGCCGACCTTGAGTGAGGGATTGTTGTTCAGTGAAATCCGCACCTTGCCGAGCTGGGTGGTGCGGTCGATCTGCGGCGAGATCTGCCGGACCTTGCCGACGACATCGGGCGCATCGTCGCGGCTGATGCGCACCGTAGCACCGGGATTGAGCTTGAGCAGATGAACGCTCGGCACTTCGGCCTCGAGCTCGATTTCATTGTTCACGGAAATACGGAACATCGGGCCCGCCTGGGGCGAAGCCGGCGCGCCGATCGCGGTCCGGGCCTCGGTAACAAGGCCCGCTGCCGGCGCGCGAAGCGAGATCGGTCCGGGCCGGCCGGCGGGGGCGCCCGGCATTTGCGGTGGCGCAGTGAGGCGCGCCATTTCCTGATTCTCGGTAACCGTATCGCCTTCCTTGACGAACAGGTCGGTGACCCTCGAGCCTTCCTGATCGACGCCGACCTGCGCCTCGCGCCGCGGCACGATGAAGCCGGTAACGCGGACCATGTCGGAGAAGCAGGCATTGGTGGATTTGGTCACGATCACCAGCGCCTGGCCCGGCGTATCCTTTGGTTCGGGGCGCGGACGGTGCTCGAACCAGTAATAACCAGCGGCGACAACGGCAACGAAGGCCGTTCCGAGCGCAGGTTTGAGGTATTCGGAGAATTTCATCGCCGCATCAATCCAGACTGAAAGTCAAATTAGACAGGCACATCGAGCCGGCCGAAGGCCCGCAATGAAGCCCAAAACGAATACGTCCCGCACGGGTGTTGCGGGACGTATTGTAGCCGGAAACGGACGCTCTGCGCCACGCCCTTACTTGGCCGACGCCGTCGCCTTGTTTTCCATGTTCACGACCTGGACGCGGCGGTTCACTTCCGCCATCGGCTGGCTCGGATCCTTGAGCTTGCTCTTGCCGTATCCGACGGTGACGAGATCCGTGCCGTTGATGCCATATTTGTCGACGAGATAGCGCTTGATCGCATCGGCCCGGCGCTCGCTGAGGTCCTGGTTGTAGGCATCCCCGCCGGCCGCATCGGTATGGCCCGCGACCACGAAGGTCGAGCCCTTGAGGTCATTGTTGGTGAGCGCGCGGCCGAGCGCCTGAACTGATGGCAGCGACTTTGCGCTGATATCGGCCGAGTTGTAGTCGAAATTGATCTCCAGATCGATCTTCGGCTTGTCCTTGACGATCGCGGCGATCTCTTCACGTTCGGCGCTCGAGAGCGACCGCGTGGAGCGACCGCGAAACTTCTGGACGAATTTGCTTTCGGCGGCGGTTACGGTCGGATCGACAGTCGTTTGCGGTCCAACCGAAAGGCCGCGGGTGAGCGGCTTCTTTTCGGGCGACAGCGCGCGGACGATCTGATCCTCGGTCACGTTCTTGTCCTGGGCCAGGGCGGTTCCCGCACTCAAGCAAACGGCGGTGCCGAGCGCCGCAACCGAGACGATTGCGGTTAGGGTTTTCGTTACCGAGAAATTCGCCATTGCTGTCCCCTTCTGCGGGCTTCCCACGCGGTTCCAATATCATCCAAATGAGCAGCCAGGCCTGATGGCGGCCGGCTGCTATGCTTTAGTCTATGGGCCGGGCCACAGGGTTCGAGTGGCCGTCAGCCTTCGCTTAAAAAAATCGTCACTGCACCCCGTAATCAGCGAATTCCTTGACGATATTGGGGTCCATCGCCTTCGCATTGTTGATGTCGAGATCGCCTTCCGGGATCGAGCCGTTGCGCTTCTTGGCAAGGCCGCGGCCGTACAGCGACGAGGTCAATCTCGGGTTGATCTTGAGGGCAGCGTCGAAATCAGCGATTGCATTCTTGTTCTGGCCGCTCTTCAGGTTGACCAGACCGCGGCTGTCGAGCGCGTCGACGAAATTCGGCCGCAGCCGCAGCGCCTCGTTGCAATCCTTCAGGGCCGCCTGCAGGTCGCCGATCACCGTGCGCGCCCAGCAGCGGTTGTTGTAGGCTTCCACATCCTTCGGGTTCAGCCGCAGCGAATTGTTGAAGTCCTTGATGGCGAGTTCGTAGGCGCCCTTGCTGGCATAGACCTGCCCGCGCCGGTACAGCGCGGCAGCGTCGTCGGGATTGTCGTTGAGCTTGGTCGTCAGGCTCTTGATGGTCGGGTCGTCGGCCAACGCGAGCACGGTCGGGCTGGGACTCTCGATCGGCTTGGCCGGCGCTGCAGGCGGCGGAATCGAGGCTTCAGCCGGTTTCTGCGGCGCCACAGGAGGTGGTGCAGGCGCAGGTGGCGGCGCAGGCGCGGCCACCTGGGGCGTGGCCGGTGCAGGAGCCGGCGGAGGAGGAGCGGGGGCCGGTGCGGGAGGTGGAGGTGGCGCTGCGGCCACCGGGCCTGGCGGCGGGCTCGCCGGCCGCGGACCGGCGCCGCTCGGGATAAAGGAGAAATCCTCCGCCAGCGACGACGAGATCCACGGCACCTGCTCCTGGCGCGAGGCGCGGGTGACGCCGACGCGGGTGCGGTTCAGCGTTTCTTCCGCCATCAGATCGGGCGTGCGGATTTCCTTCAGCAGCTCTTTCACAAACAGGCTGCGGTCGCTGCCACTGTCGGAAACGACCGACGAGAGCGCCGCCGAATACATCACCAGCGTGCCGTTCGGCGCGATCACCGGCGCAAGGCCGGCGGAAAAGCTGCGAAACCGGCGCTCGAACGGATTGCGCCTGGAGGCGTCGATCAGCGCGATCTTGACCCCGGCGCCGCGGCTGTTGATCTCGCCGAGCACGGTCTCAAGGCTGAAGCCGTCGCGGCCAACGTCGCGCTCGGTCCAGATCTGCGCATCGACCGGGATCATGTAGCTCTGGCGGCCCGACTGCACACCAAAGCCCGAGAAGAAGATCAGTGCGACCGACCCCGGCTTGATCTTGCCATAAAGGCGCTCGAAGGCGCGGCGCATCTGCTCGCCGGTCAGGTTCTCTCCGATATCGACATTGAAGCCGTCGCGCTTGAGCTCTTCGGCGATGTCGCGTGCATCGTTGATCGGCTCCTTCAGCGGCGCCTCGGCGTCCGGATATTTCGCGTTGCCGATCACCAGCGCATAACGTTCGCCGGCTGCGAACGACGGGACGACCGACGTCACTGCAAAAAACAGGGAGAGAAGCAATACAAGGCGGGTTTTCATATTGACGGCAATCCAGCCAAAATGGCGCCGATACCAGCTTGCGCCGCGGCGACCATACTCTACGCTCCCTGCATTATCAAACCGCGCGCATTGCGCGTCAACCGCTTGCGATCTCTTCACTAATTGCGACAAATAACCGCGACCGCACGTCGCGAATGAAGTGGAGTTAACAATCGAGTTAACAATGTGGACCGGCGGCAACACCTAAGGCGTGATGAGGTCCGTGCAACTGGTTCCCGATCCGCTTGACCATGCTTTCGTCCATCGCCAGCCGCGTCCGAATGTGACGGTCGGCTCTGCGAAGGCGGGGTGTCCGATACGCCGCCTGTCGAGTTGATCGCTGCTGCTCTGGAATTGCGGATCGTCCCCAGTGGCAACCGCCGATGGTATTGTGATCCCTCTCACATAGCTCTGCAATTGTTAGGCGGTCGTCATTCGCGCGCCGCGTTTGACCTTTGCGGATGACAATGGCTTGCTGCCGCATCGGCCAGGTTCACAACAAAAGAAAAGCGGCACCGATGGGAAATGCCTACGAAATCTACGCGCTGCGCTATGCGACGATGTCGCCGCGCACCCCCCATTTGAATTTTCTGCTCCCCGATCCGCACGAGACCACGGCGCAGGATCTCGATTATTTCGTCTGGCTCGTCCGAGGGGGCGGCCGCGACATCCTGGTCGATACCGGCTTCAATGCCGAAGAGGCGAAGGCGCGTGCGCGCAAGCTGACGCTTAACCCGGTCGATGCGCTGGCGGGCTTTGGCGTCGCCGCCGACGCGATCCGCGACGTGATCGTCACCCATTTGCACTATGACCACGCCGGCAATCTCGATCGCTTCCCGAACGCGCGGTTTCATCTGCAGGAGCGCGAGATGAGCTATGCGACCGGACGCTGCATGTGCAACGGCATGCTGCGACATCCGTTTTCGGTCGAGCACGTCACGACCATGGTGCGTCATGTCTATGGCGACCGCGTCACCTTTCATTCCGGCGACGGCGAGATCGCGCCCGGCGTCACGGTGCATCGCGTTGGCGGCCATTCCGACGGCTTGCAGGTGGTGCGGGTGGAAACCGCGCGCGGGCCCGTGGTGCTGGCGTCGGATGCGGCGCATTACTACGCCAATCTGCACAAGCGCAGCCCATTTCCGATCGTCTACAATGTCGGCGACATGGCGCAGGGCTGGGAGACCGTCGAGCGGCTGGCCGGCCATCCCGACCGTTTCATTCCCGGCCACGATCCGATCGTGAGCGAGATCTATCCGCGCGCCAGCGACAAGGTCGATGCGTTCGCACTGCATCTCGCTCCGTCGCGTTCGTTCGCGAAATAACGGATGGTCGCGATGTCGGCGTACAAGACGGTCGGCTTCATCGGTCTCGGCGTGATGGGCGAGCCGATTTGCCGCAACCTCGTAAAGAAGAGCGGCAGGCGCGTCCTTGCCTTTGATCTGTCGCCGGAGCCATTGGCGCGGTTGCGGGAAGAGGGCGCCGAGATTGCGGGCTCCGTTGCGGATGTCATCACGCAAAGTGATTTACTGTTCCTGTGCCTGCCGAGCGCCAAGCATGTGCGCGCGGTGTTCGAGGGCGACGGCATTCTCAAGAATGTTCGCAGCGGTCAGGTCGTGGTCGATCTCGGCACCTCCTCGGTCAGCCAGACTCGCGACTTTGCCAAACAGTTGCAGGCTAGTGGCGCGTCCTGGGCCGACGCGCCGATCGCGCGCACGCGCCAGGCGGCGCAGGATGGCACGCTCAGCGTCATGGTTGGAACGACGCCTTCGCTTTATGCCGATATCGAGCCGCTGATCCGCTGCTTCGCCACCGACGTCACCCATTGTGGCGATGTCGGCGCGGGACAGGTGACAAAAATCCTCAACAACATGGTGCTGTTCGAAACCGTCAACGCGCTCGCCGAAGCGGTGGCGGTCGCCAGGCACAATGGCGTCGATCCGAAGCTGCTGCTGGACACGCTGTCCAAAGGTTCGGCCGACAGCTTTGCGCTCCGCAATCACGGCATGAAAGCGATCGTGCCGGGCAATTTCCCGGAACGCGCCTTCTCGACCGAATATGCGCTGAAGGATTTGTCCTACGCGCTGGAGCTTGCGTCCGACGCCGGATTGCGGATTCGCGGCGCGGAGTTGATCGGTACCGTGTTGCAGGAAGCGATCGATGCGGGATCAGGGGATAATTATTTCCCGGTCATCGCGAAACATATTGCCCACCGCTAACCGGAGACGATCATGATCCAACGCTTTGCAGGGCTCACACCCACCCGCAGCCGTGCCGTCGCGCACGACGATCTGGTTTTCACGGTGGCGGTCGCGCCCGATCCGGTCAGTCCGTCGATGTACGAGCAGAGCGTCAAGGCGCTCGCCCGGATCGACGAAAGCCTCGCGCTGTGCGGAACGGACAAGAGCAAGATCCTGTCGGCGATCGTCTACATCGCCGACATCAAGCAGAAGGCCGAGATGAACCGTGCCTGGGACGAATGGGTCGATCGCAAGAATCCGCCGATGCGCGCCTGTCTCGGCGTCGATCTCGAACCGCCGCATATCGTGGAGATCGTGGTGACGGCGGTGAAGTAGTCTCAGCTGTCCCAGCCGTCATTGCGAGCGCAGCGAAGCAATCCATCTTTCCGCTTGCGGAGACATGGATTGCTTCGTCGCGGAGCCTGTCATCGGGCGCGCATTCGCGCGACCCNCTTGCACAAACGCTTCGCGTTTGTCGCAGGCAATGACGAGGAGAGAGTGTACTTCAGTAAGCTTCTTTCGCGTCCGCCTCTTCGCTGGTCTGCACCAGTTCGAGGCTCGTCTCGATCTTGCCGAGCAGCCGCGCGAAATCGCGTCGCTCCTGCGCGGAGAGGCAGGAGAGAATCTCCTGCTCCTTGCGCAACAGGCGCGGGATCAGTTCCTCGTAGAGCTGCGCGCCCTTGCGCGTCAGGCGCAGGCGGAATTCGCGGCGATCATCCTCGTTCTCGACGCGCTCGATGATCTGCCGCTTCATCAGCGACGTGACCGCGCGGCTGATGGTGGATTTGTGGGTGCGGGTGCAGTGGGCGATGTATTGCGCGCTGCAGGCATCGTGGCGGAAGCCGAGCGTCGCCAGCACGCGCCATTCCGGAATATCGAGGCCGTAGCGGGCCGCATACTCGACCGAGAGCGCGGAGCTGACTTCCGCCGCCAGCCTGTTGAGCTGGAACGGCACGAATTTGAAGAGGTCCAGCCGCGCTGCCTTTCTCGGCGCGCTCTCTTCCTGCGGACCGGCCGCTATTTCGCCTGACATCGCTTTTGGCAAGAATTGCCTCGATTTGGGTTGACGCCGGACCCGGCCCGGGGTTTAGATAGTTGCAGGTGAGACTAATTTAGCAGGGGCGCCGCCCCTTGGCTAGTCACGGGGTTGATCCCGCATGGCGCTGACTAAAACCCAGTTCGGCTATCGTCGCCACCCCGATCAGGATCGGGCGGGCGCTGATATCGCCGAGCATGCCGTGGTCGTGGTCGGCGCGGGGCCGATCGGGCTGTCACTGGCGATCGATCTGGCGCAGCGCGGGCAATCGGTCGTGCTGCTCGACGACGCCGACCGGATCGGCGAGGGGTCGCGGGCGATCTGCTTCTCCAAACGCTCGCTCGAATTCTGGGACCGGCTCGGCATCGGCCAGCGCATGGTCGACAAGGGCGTGGTGTGGAGCGTCGGCAAGATCTTCCACGGCGAGTCCCAGCTCTATCAATTCAACCTGCTGCCGGAGGAAGGCCACAAGCGGCCGGCCTTCATCAACCTGCAGCAATTCTATGCGGAGGCCTACCTGGTCGACCGCGTCGAGGAGCTGCCGGCCATCGACCTGCGCTGGCGCAACAAGGTGACGGGACTCGAGCCGCGCAACGACGGCGTGGTGCTGACGATCCAGACGCCGGACAGTGCCTATCGGCTGGCGGCGCAATATGTCGTCGCCTGCGACGGCGCGCGGTCCTCGCTGCGGCAGATGGTGGGCGCGGAATTTGCCGGCCAGGTGTTCGAGGACCAGTTCCTGATCGCCGACGTCAAGATGACCGCGGCATTCCCGACCGAGCGCTGGTTCTGGTTCGATCCGCCGTTCCATGCCGGCCGTTCCGCGCTGCTGCACAAACAGCCGGACGACATCTGGCGGATCGACCTGCAGCTCAATCGTTTTTCCGATCCCGCCGTCGAAAAGCTGCCGGAAAACGTGCGGCCGCGCATCGCCCGCATGCTTGGCCACGATAAGTTCGAATTCGAATGGATCTCGCTGTACAAATTCCAGTGCCGGCGAATGGGCAAGTTCATCCACGGTCGGGTGATCTTTGCCGGCGATGCGGCGCATCAGGTGTCGCCGTTCGGCGCCCGCGGCGCCAATTCCGGGCTGGAGGATGCCGAAAATCTGGCGTGGAAGCTCGATCGCGTGCTGCGGGGAACCTCGCCCGAGCCGCTGCTCGACAGCTACCACATCGAGCGAAGTGCTGCGGCGGACGAGAACATCCGCGAATCCACCCGCTCGACCGACTTCATGGCGCCGAACTCCCACCAGGAGGCGCGGCTGCGCAAGGCGGTGCTGTCGCTCGCCAAGGAAACCGAGTTCGGCAAGCGCATGGTGAACGGCGGGCGCCTCTCGACGCCGTCGATCTACGAGACGCCGCTCTCGACCGCCGATGGCGATTCCTGGGATGGCGGTCCGCGTCCTGGCGCCTCGATGCCGGACGCGCCGGTTGCCGGGCAGGGCGGCGAGCCGATCTATCTCACGGACGCCTTCATCGCGGCCGGAACAGGGTTCACGCTGCTGGAGTTTAGCAATGGCGCCGCGGCGGAACGGCCCGACGGATTGGGCACGATCCGGATTGGCGGTCAGGGCGGCCTGTCCGATGCTGCGGGGCTTGCCGCCAGACGTTACGACGCCGAGCCCGGCACCGCCTATCTGCTGCGCCCCGACGGCTACGTCGCGGCGCGCTTCCGCCACCCGACGCGGGCGGCGCTGGATGCCGCGCTGGCGCGTGCCGCAGGCCATATTTGAGGTTTCGTCATGGCGCTATCGACCCGTTCGAACTTTGCCAAGCCCGATGATGCGTTCCGCGCCATCGTCGAGGCGCATCATGGGCTCAACGACGAGCAAAGCGCCGATCTCGATGCGGCGCTGGTTCTCATTCTCGCCAATCACATCGGCGACCTCGATGTGCTGAAGGAAGCCATCGCGCTCGCCGCCCAGCGCATGCTCAGTGCGAGCCAGCAGCAACAGCAACAGCAGCAATAGTTCACGTCCCGAACGAAGTCAGGAATCGAATTGATGGCCAAAGGTTTCGCGTCCACCACGGATCTCGCGGAGAAGAAGATCACCTTCTCCGAAATCGGCACGGATCTCTACGCGTTCACCGCCGAAGGCGATCCGAACTCCGCGATCATTGTCGGTGACGACGGCTGCCTGGTATTCGACGCGCAGTCGACACCGGCGATGGCGAATAAAGTGATCGAGCGGGTGCGCACGGTTACCGACAAGCCGATCAAATATGTCGTGCTGTCGCATTATCATGCCGTGCGCGTGCTGGGGGCTTCCGCCTACAAGGCGCAGGCCATCGTGGCCTCGGCCGAAACCTACCGGCTGATCGAGGAACGCGGCCAGCAGGATTGGGATTCCGAATATGGCCGTTTTCCCCGCTTGTTCCAGGATGCCCAGAGCATTCCCGGTCTGACCTGGCCGACGCTGACTTTCGAAGGTGAGATGTCGATCTATCTCGGCAAGCGCGAGGTGCGGCTGATGCAGCTCGGTGCCGGGCACACGTCGGGCGATATCGTCGCCTGGGTGCCGGATGCCGAAGTGATGTTCTCCGGCGATCTCATCGAATATCACTCGGCCTGCTATTGCGGCGATGCGCATTTGCGCGAATGGCCTTCCACGCTGAACGAAATCCGCGCCTTCAATCCGAAGGCGATCGCGCCGGGCCGCGGCGATGCGCTGAAGGGATTGTCGACCGGGCGCGATGCGATCGCGATGACGCGCGACTTCGTCACCTCGCTCTATGGCGCGGCGGAGACTTCGGTCGCCAGGGGCCGCACGCTGAAAGAGACGTTTGCGGCAACGCGCGAGGTGATGGACCCGAAGTTTTCCAGCTTTGCCATTTACGAGCACTGCCTGCCGTTCAACGTCTCGCGCGCGTTCGACGAAGCGTCGGGAATCGACGATCCCGTGATCTGGACCGACAAGCGCGACCAGGAAATGTGGGCCGCCCTGCAAGGAGGAGGATGACCATGAATATCAATACCTCGCCTGATCAGATCGTTCGCAGCAGCGCGCAACTGACGCCCGGATACATGTCCGGCTTCGGCAACAGCTTTGAGACCGAGGCCTTGCCCGGCGCGCTGCCGATGGGGCGCAATTCGCCGCAGCGCTGCGCCTACGGGCTCTACGCCGAGCAATTGTCCGGCTCGCCCTTCACCGCGCCGCGCGGCACCAATGAACGCTCATGGCTCTATCGTATTCGCCCGTCGGTGAAGCATTCCGGCCGCTTTGAAAAAGCCGATGCCGGGCTGTGGCGCACCGCGCCGTGCCACGAATACGAATTGCCGATCGCGCAGCTACGCTGGGATCCGGCGCCGATCCCGAAGGAGGACACGACCTTCCTGCAGGGCGTGCAGACCATGACGACAGCCGGCGATGCCAATACGCAAGCCGGCATGGCCGCACATGTCTACCTCATCACCAAGTCGATGGTGGATCAGCATTTCTATAATGCCGACGGCGAGATGATGTTCGTGGCTCAGCAGGGCAACCTGCGCCTCGTTACCGAGTTCGGCCGTATCGACATCCAGCCGGGCGAGATCGCGGTGATCCCGCGCGGCGTGAAATTTCGGGCCGAGATTCCGAACGGACCTGCGCGCGGCTATCTCTGCGAAAACTATGGCGGCGCCTTCACACTGCCGGAGCGCGGGCCGATCGGCGCCAACTGTCTGGCCAATTCGCGCGACTTCCTGACGCCAGTGGCGTCGTACGAGGACAAGGACACGCCGACCGAGCTCTACGTGAAATGGGGCGGCTCGCTGTTCAAGACCACACTGCCGCATTCGCCGATCGATGTCGTCGCCTGGCACGGCAATTACGCGCCCTACAAATACGATTTGCGCACCTTCTCTCCGGTCGGTGCCATCGGCTTCGACCACCCCGATCCCTCGATCTTCACGGTGCTGACGTCGCCGTCGGAGACCGCCGGCACTGCGAATATCGACTTCGTGATTTTCCCGGAGCGCTGGATGGTGGCGGAGAACACCTTCCGTCCGCCCTGGTATCACATGAACATCATGAGCGAGTTCATGGGCCTGATCTACGGCGTCTACGACGCCAAGCCCCAGGGTTTTGTCCCCGGCGGCATCTCGCTGCATAACTGCATGCTGCCGCACGGCCCCGACCGCGAGGCTTTTGACCACGCCAGCAACAGCGAATTGAAGCCGGTAAAGCTGACCGGCACCATGGCCTTCATGTTCGAAACGCGCTTTCCGCAGCGGGTGACCCAGCATGCGGCAACGTCGGCGACGCTGCAGGACGACTACGCCGATTGCTGGAAGGGCTTGGAGAAGCGGTTCGACCCGAACAAGCCGTGACCTTTCTTCCCCTCTCCCCTTGTGGGAGAGGGTGGATCAATCGCGCGTCGCGCGATTGAGACGGGTGAGGGGTCTGTCTCCGCGGAGAGAACACCTCATCCGGCGCAATCTCCCTCCGGTCGATTTCGCCACCTTCTCCCACAAGGGGAGAAGGAAGAAAGGACGAGCCCCAAATATGCCCCACCCCAACGATCCTAAACTCCGCTCCTTCATCGACGTCGCGCCCGATTCGCATTTCCCGATCCAGAATCTCCCCTACGGGGTGTTCTCCGCCAAGGACGGGCTCGCCCCGCGCATCGGCGTCGCGATCGGCGATTACGTGCTCGATCTCTGGCAGCTCGCGCAGGATTGTCGCTTCGACCTCGTCGAGCCCGCGGTGTTCGCAGCATCCCAGCTCAATCCATTCATGGCGCTGGGGCCAAAGGTGTGGTCGAGCACGCGGGCGCGGATCAGCGAGCTGCTGCGTCATGATAATCCCGAGCTGCGCGACAACGAAAAACTTCGTAAGCGCGCGCTGGTGCCGATAGCGGATGTGACGCTGCACCTGCCGTTCGCGGTTTCCGGTTACACCGACTTCTACTCGTCCAAGGAGCACGCCACCAATGTCGGCGTCATGTTCCGCGGCAAGGACAACGCGTTGCAGCCGAACTGGCTGCACATGCCGATCGGCTATAACGGCCGCGCCTCGACGGTGGTCGTCAGCGGTACGCAGGTGCGCCGGCCGCGTGGGCAATTGAAGCCGCCAACGGCCGAGGTGCCGAGCTTCGGTCCGTGCAAGCGGCTCGATTTCGAGCTCGAAATGGGCGTGGTGGTCGGCCAGCCGTCGGTGATGGGCGAGATGCTCACCGAGAAACAGGCCGAAGAAATGATCTTCGGCTTCGTGATCCTCAACGACTGGAGCGCGCGTGACATCCAGCAATGGGAATATGTGCCGCTGGGGCCGTTCCAGGCAAAAGTGTTCGCGACCTCGATCAGCCCATGGGTGGTGACGCGCGAGGCGCTGGAGCCGTTCCGGCTTCATGGTCCGGCGCAGGAGCCGAAGCCGCTGCCCTATCTGCAGCAGGCCCAGCCGAACAATTACGACATGGCGCTTGAGGTGGGCTTGCGCGCGGCGCCGATGAACGCGCCAAAAAATATCAGCCGCACCAATTTCAAATACATGTACTGGTCGTCGGTGCAGCAGCTCGTGCACCACGCGGCCTGCGGCTGCGCCATGAATGTCGGCGATCTCTTAGGCAGCGGCACCATCTCCGGCCCGGAGAAGGACCAGCGCGGCAGCCTTTTGGAGATAAGCTGGAACGGCACCGAGCCGGTCGAACTGGCCGAAGGCGTGAAGCGGACCTTCCTTGAGGATGGCGACTCGCTCGTGATGCGCGGCTGGTGCCAGGGCGACGGCTATCGCGTTGGCTTTGGCGAGGTCGAGGGGACGATTCTGGCTGCGGGATGATGATCCGTCCGGCATTGCAGGATTCGTAGGGTGGGCAAAGACGCGCAAGCGCCGTGCCACCATCTTCATTCCGACAAGCCCGCAGAATGGTGGGCACGCTTCGCTTTGCCCACCCTACGCAAGTTCGCAATGACGATGCGTCACCGCTCCTGCGGTGGAATATCCTGCAACCGCGCACAATGCGCGGCAACGTCCTCGACGCTGTATTTCAAATGCACCCGCTTGTCCGACGGCAACTGCTTGGTGACGCACACGCCCGGCCGCCGCTCGGTGGCGGGCCGGATCGGTCGCCGCTCAAACCCGCCGCCGCAGTTCGGGCAGACATTGTGCAGCTTGTTCTCCACGCAGTCCGTGCAGAACGTGCATTCATAGGAACAGATCCACGCGTCGGTCGCGCTTGGCGGCAGGTCCTTGTCGCAATATTCGCAGTTGGGGCGGAGTTGCAGCGCCATCGTCGCCTCGTGAGGTGATTCCCCGGGATCATTGCAAATCGCACCGAAAACGCGAATGACGAATTTCCCTCGATTTGGGTCATGCTTTGGCGGCAAAGGGGCTTTCATCCTTCGAGGCGCATCGCTTTGCGATGCTCCTCAGGATGAGGTCTGAGACCCTCATGGTGAGGAGCGCGGTGAAGTCGCGCGTCTCGAACCATGTGGCCCGGATGCTAAGTTCGTAACGGCAGCCTCGAACTCTCCTTCAGCCGATCCAGCACGATCGAGGAGCGCACATGCGCCACGCTCTGATGCGGCATCAGCACGTTGTTCACGAGATCGGAGAGGTCCTTCAGGTCGCGCAGCACGACCTTGAGCACGTAGTCGGCATCGCCCGTCAGCGAATAGGCCTCCTGGATGTCGTCGACGCGGTTGACCAGCGCGCGGAATTTCTTGGCATTGTCCGGCGAGTGTGTCGCCAGCGTGATGTGCACGAAGGCGATCAGGTTGAAGCCGAGCGCCTCGCCGGCGAGGTCGGCGTGATAGCCGGCGATCACCTTTTCCTCCTCCAGCCGCATCCGCCGCCGCGAGCACTGCGAGGCGGAGAGGCCGACGAGGTCGGCCAGTTGCTGGTTGGTCAGCCGGCCGTCGTCCTGCAGCGCGGCCAGCATTTTGAGGTCGAAGGCGTCCACGGAGATCATGTGCAAATGACTCGTTTGATGCACGGATTGTGCGTCATGATAGCCGAACGCGCCCTCGTTTGCATGCACTTTGCGTCCATTTCGCCCGATATTGATCCAGATCAATTTTCGGGAGATTTCGCCATGGGTCCGTTTCCGCATGACGCGCCGGCCGCCACCATCACATCAGACAATCCGATGGGCACCGACGGCTTCGAATTCGTCGAATATGCGCACCCGAAGCCTGAGGAACTGCACGCGCTGTTCCGCCTGATGGGCTATGTGCCGGTCGCCCGCCACAAAAGCAAGAAGATCACGGTCTACCGCCAGGGTGACATCAACTATCTCGTCAACGAGGAGCCCGGCAGCCATGGCCATGGCTTCGTCGCCGCGCACGGGCCTTGTGCGCCGTCGATGGCGTTTCGCGTCGTCGATGCGAAGCGGGCCTATGAGCGGGCGCTGTCGCTCGGCGCGGAAGCCGCCGATATCACATCTGCGCAGAAGACGCTCGACGTTCCCGCCATCAAGGGCATCGGCGGCAGCATGCTCTATTTCGTCGACCGCTACGGCGCCAAGGGATCGGCCTATGACCTCGAGTTCGATTGGCTTGGTGCGCGCGACCCGCGCCCCGCCGGCGCCGGGCTCTATTACATCGATCACCTCACCCATAACGTCCATCGCGGCCGCATGGATGTGTGGACCGGCTTCTACGAAAAACTGTTCAACTTCCGCCAGATCCGTTTCTTCGACATCGAGGGCCGCGCGTCGGGCCTGTTCTCCCGCGCGCTGACCAGCCCGGACGGCAAGATCCGGATTCCGATCAACGAGGACGCCGGCGATTCCGGACAGATCGAGGAATATCTCAACATCTATCGCGGCGAGGGCATCCAGCACATCGCCTGCGGCGCGCGCGACATTCACCGCACCGTCGAGACCTTGCGCGCCTCCGGCCTTCCGTTCATGCCGTCGCCGCCGGATACCTATTTCGAGAAGATCGACACGCGCCTGCCGCAGCATGGCGAGGACGTCGCCCGCCTGCAGAACAACGGCATTCTCATTGACGGCGAGGGCGTGGTCGACGGCGGCCAAACCAAGGTGCTGCTGCAGATCTTCTCCGCGAACGCGATCGGGCCGATCTTCTTCGAATTCATCCAGCGCAAGGGCGATGACGGATTCGGCGAGGGCAATTTCAAGGCGCTGTTCGAATCGATCGAGGAGGATCAGATTCGCCGCGGCGTGCTGAAGGTGGGGAACGCGGCGTAGCCGTCGCCCCGGCGAAGGCCGGGGCCGATAGCCACTGAAGTCGATTGGTGCGGCAGGCTGAGGCTACAGCCGGTTCTAACCACAGCTACCTGTGGGTATGGGTCCCGGCCTTCGCCGGGACGTCAGCGGTTACCGCTTCCAAGCACTCGTCAGTTCCGCAATCTCCGCCTTCTCCGCATCCCGGATTGCCGACGGCGTCCGCGAGAATCGCGGCGCCGGCGCCGGCTGCGTCACGCCGTGGCGTTCGACAAAGATGTTGCGCGCGGCGTTGTGCGGATGTTTTGGCGCTTCGGCCATGGTCAGGATCGGCGCGAAGCAGATGTCGGTGCCTTCCATGATCTTGCACCAGTCCTCGCGGCTCTTGCTCTTGAACACCTTTGTCAGCTTGTCCTTCAGGCCGGGCCAGGCCTTGCGGTCCATCTGGGCGTCGAAATCGGCGTCGGTGAGGGCGGCATGCTGGCGCAGCAGCGCGTAGAACTGCGGTTCGATCGAGCCGATCGAAATGAAGTTGCCGCAGGAGCATTCATAGATGCCGTAGAAATGCGCGCCGCCGTCGAGAAAATTCTGTTCGCGGCCTTCGACCCAGCGGCCGATCGCGGTCATGTCGAAGAACATCGACATCAGCGAGGCCGCGCCATCGCACATCGCGGCATCCACCACCTGGCCCTTGCCGGATTTCGATGCTTCCAGCAGCGCGGCGAGCACGCCGACCACGAGGTAGAGCGCGCCGCCGCCGAAATCGCCGACCAGGTTGAGCGGCGGCACGGGCTTTTCCTTGGTGCCGATCGCCGCAAGCGCGCCGGTGACCGAGATGTAATTGATGTCATGGCCGGCGGCGTGCGCCAGCGGGCCTTCCTGGCCCCAGCCGGTCATGCGGCCGAACACGAGGCGCGGGTTGCGCGCCATCACCACATCGGGCCCAAGCCCCAGCCGCTCCATCACGCCGGGCCGAAAACCTTCGATCAGCGCGTCGGCATTGGCGAGAAGGTCGAGCACCTGCGCGACCGCGGCTTTGTCCTTCAAATCGAGCTCGACGACCTTGCGGCCGCGGCCCGCCACCGATTTCAAATTCTTCTTCGCGCCGACGCGATCGAGCGTCACGACTTCCGCGCCCATGTCGGCCAGCATCATGCAGGCGAACGGACCCGGGCCGATGCCGGCGAATTCGACGATGCGGAAGCCGGCGAGCGGGCCGGAGGTGCGGGCGGCGGATTGGGCGGATGGTTTGTCGAGCACGGTGCTTCCTCGAATAATCTTTTAATTAGCTGATTAGCTAAATTGTCTCGCCTTCCTGGCCGAGTGGCAAGCAAATCTTGGCCCAAAAGCAGTGCGGCGCGCATCGCTGCGCGCCGCATGCATGGCTCAAGGAGGGATAGATCAGCCGGCTGCTTGCACCGCACGCTGCGCCATCACCTTGATCAGGTTGGCGCGGTAATCGGCTGTGCCGTGGATGTCGTTCAGAAGCCCGTCTGCCGAAATCTTGACGCTGTCGATTGCACCGGCCGACCAGTTCGCCTTCAGCGCCGCCTCGATCGCGCCGACACGCATGACGCCGCTTTGCGATGCACCGGTCGCGGCGACGCGAACGTCGCCTGCCGGAGTCTTGGCAACGAACACGCCGGTCAGCGCGAAACGCGACGCCGGATGGTTGAACTTGGCGTATCCCGCTTTGGCCTGAACCGGGAACGACACCGCGGTGATGATTTCGCCGTCCTCGAGCGCCGTGGAGAACAGGCCCTTGAAGAAATCATCCGCCGATATCGAGCGCTTGTTGGTCTTCACGGTGGCACCGAGCGCCAGCACCGCCGCCGGATAGTCCGCCGCCGGATCGTTGTTGGCGAGCGAGCCGCCGATGGTGCCGCGATGGCGCACGGCCGGATCGCCGATCAGCGAGGCGAGGTAGGCCAGCGCCGGGATTGCCTTTCGCACCGTTTCGCTCGAAGCGACGTCGTAATGGGTCGTCGCCGCCTTGACGACTATTCCGTCACCGGTTGCTTCGACGCCGATCAGTTCCTTGATCTTGCCGAGATCGATGACGTCGGACGGCGAGGCCAAACGCTGCTTCATGACGGGGATCAGCGTATGGCCGCCGGCCAGATACTTCGCATCGGAGCCCTTGGCGAACAGGCTTGCGGCTTCGTCGATCGAGGAGGGGCGGTGATAGGTTGTCTGGTGCATGATGTTTCCTCCTCGTTAGCCGTGGATCGCATGCCAGACGCGATCGGGCGTCGCGGGCATTTCGAGCTTGTTATTGCCGATCGCGTCCGTGATGGCGTTGATCACGGCGGCGGAAGCGCCGATCGCGCCGGCCTCCCCGCAGCCCTTGACGCCGAGCGGATTGCCTGGACACAGCGTTGTCGTGTGCGAGAGCTTGAACGATGGCAGATCGTCCGCACGCGGCATGGTGTAGTCCATGAACGAGGCCGTCAGGAGCTGGCCGGATGCGTCATACACCACGCCCTCCAGCAGCGCCTGGCCGATGCCCTGGGCGAGGCCGCCATGGACCTGGCCTTCGACGATCATGGGATTGATCAGCCGCCCGAAATCGTCCGCCGCCACGAAGTTGACGAAGGAGCTCTTGCCGGTAGCGGCGTCGACTTCCATTTCGCAGATATAGGCGCCGGCCGGGAAGGTGAAGTTGGTCGGGTCGTAGAACGCGCCTTCCTTCAAGCCCGGCTCCATGCCGTCGGGCAGATTATGTGCGGTGTAGGCCGCGAGCGCGACCATCGGCAGCGCCAGCGACTTGTCGGTGCCGGCGACCTTGAACTCGCCGTTCTCGATGACGATGTCGTTTTCCGATGCTTCGAGCTGATGCGCCGCAATCTTCTTGGCCTTGGCCTCGACCTTCTCCATCGCCTTCAGGATCGCGGTGAGGCCGACGGCCGCCGACCGCGAACCATAGGTGCCCATGCCGAACTGCACCTTGTCGGTGTCGCCATGGACGATCGAGACCTGGCTGATGGGAACGCCGAGCCGGTCGGCGATGAGCTGGCAGAACGTCGTCTCGTGGCCCTGGCCGTGGCTGTGCGATCCCGTGAGGATTTCGATGGTGCCGACCGGGTTGACGCGCACTTCCGCTGACTCCCACAGACCCACGCCGGCGCCCAGGCTGCCAACAGCCTTTGACGGCGCGATGCCGCAGGCTTCGATGTAGCAGGAGACGCCGATGCCGCGCAGCTTGCCTTCGGATTTCGCTTTTGCCTTGCGGGCTGCGAAGCCGGCATAGTCGATCGCCTTCATCGCCGCATCCAGCGAAGCGCCGAAATCGCCGATGTCATAGGCCATGATGACGGGCGTCTGGTGCGGGAATTGCGTGATGAAGTTCTTGCGGCGCAACTCCGCCGGATCGACCTTCAATTGCCGCGCCGCGGTTTCCATCAGCCGTTCCACGACGAAGCTTGCCTCGGGCCGGCCCGCGCCGCGATAGGCGTCGACAGGCACGGTGTTGGTGTAGACGCTGATCACTTCGGCGAAGATGTTCGGGATGTTGTATTGGCCCGACAGCAGCGTCGCATAGAGATAGGTCGGCACCGACGAAGAGAACAACGACATGTATCCGCCGAGATTGGCGTAGGTTTTGACGCGCAATCCGGTGACCTTGTTGTCCTTGTCGAACGCCATCTCCGCCTTGGTGAGGTGGTCGCGGCCGTGGGCGTCGGTCAGGAATGCCTCGGTGCGGTCGCCGGTCCACTTCACCGGACGCCCGACCTTCTTGGAGGCCCACAGCGCCACCATTTCCTCGGGGTAAATGAAGATTTTTGAGCCGAAGCCGCCGCCGACGTCGGGGGCGACCACGCGCAGCTTGTGCTCCTGCGCGATGTTGTAGAACGCCGACAGCACGAGGCGGGCGACATGCGGGTTCTGCGAGGTCGTGTAGAGCGTAAAATGCTCTTCCGGCTCGTTATATTCCGCGATCGCCGCGCGCGGCTCCATCGCATTCGGCACCAGGCGGTTGTTGGTGATGTCGAGCGAGACGACATTGGCCGCCGATTTGAAGGCCGCATCGGTTGCGCCTTCATCGCCGATGACCCAGTCGTAGATCACGTTGCCCGGCGCTTCCGGGTGCAATTGCGGCGCGCCCGGTTTGATCGCGGCGCGGATATCAGGAACGGCGGGTAATTCCTCGTAATTGACCACCACGGCTTCCGCCGCATCGCGGGCCTGGTTCTTGGTCTCGGCGATCACGACGGCGACGGCCTGGCCGACAAAGCGCACGGTCTCCGGCGCCATCGCCGGCCACGCGCCCATCTTCATGCCGGTGCCGTCCTTCGACGTAATGGCCCAGCCGCAGATCAAATTGCCGATCTTGTCGTCGACGATCTGCTGGCCGGTCAGCACGCCGATCACGCCCGGCATGTCCTTCGCCGCCGACGTATCGACGCTTTTGATCTTCGCATGCGCATGCGGGCTGCGGATGAAGTGTGCGTGGGTCATGCCCACCAGCTTGATGTCGTCGACGTAACGTCCCTTGCCGGTAATGAAACGGCGGTCTTCCTTGCGCACGACGCTTGCGCCAATGCCTTCAACGCCCATGTTCTGTCCTCCCAACCGGAGTTATTTGTTTTCCGCCATTTCCATCGAAACGCGGTCTTGAATTCGAAAATTGCTGGCCGGCGGCTTATTCAGCCGCCTGCGCGACCTTCATGCGCCCGGCCGCATCGAGCACCGCCTTGACGATGTTGTGGTAGCCGGTGCAGCGGCAGATGTTGCCTTCCAGCTCGTGTCGGACGGTCGCCTCGTCGAGGTTGCCGCTGTGGCGGTGCACAATATCGATCGCCGACATGATCATGCCCGGGGTGCAGTAACCGCACTGCAGGCCGTGATTGTCGCGGAACGCCGCCTGCATCGGGTGCAGTTCGTCGCCCTTGGCGATGCCCTCGATGGTGGTGACGCTGGAGCCGGCGGCCTGGCCCGCCAGCACGGTGCACGATTTGACCGCCCGGCCGTCAATATGGACGACGCAGGCGCCGCACTGGCTGGTATCGCAGCCGACATGGGTGCCGGTCAGGTTCAGATGGTCGCGGAGGAGATGGACGAGGAGCGTCCGGTCCTCGACGTCGGCCGACACGGCTTTGCCGTTCACGGTCAATTTGACTATAGACACGCGTGGTACCTCCCGATGTTTTATAATTATTCCAATTAGAAACAGCGGCGAGGGAACTTGCAACTAGGATTTTGATGGGCGGTGTCATTGTGATGACATTCGTCGCGCGTGCACGTGCGGCGACGCTGGCGAATCTTTTCTTACCCTCCCCTGGAGGGGGAGGGTCGACGCCAAGCGGCGGGGTGGGGTGACGGTCTCTCCACATCCAACAGTGCCCGAGATCACCCCACCCCGTTTCGAATTTCGCTTCGCTCATGCGAACCGACCCCCGAGCGAACTTCGCTCGTCCGGACCCCTCCAGGGGAGGGTAAGGCACAAGCCCCGCCCCCACCCGTTGCAACTTTTGCCCGGATTTACCCACCCTTATCCATTCTGCCTTAACTTTGCGCACCGGATCGGGGGCGGGGGCCTCCGATGCCTGTTTTTCAGAACGAAAACGGGGGGTGACGTGCGATTTCCGAAACGTAGCGGCTCGTCTCTTAGGATCCCAACCCTGCGGTTCCGCGCCAAGATCATGCTCGGCTTTGCCGTCGTGCTGGCGATTTCGGCGGCCAGCATGGGGTTTGCCTATCTCGGATTCGAACGTGTTTCTGCCGGCGTGGAGTCCTACCGGCGCAGCGTGCAGGAGGCAGACCTGTCGCGCGACATCGACCGCGAACTGATCTCCTATCGCTCGCTTGCGCGTTATTTCGTGGCGACAGGCAAGGAAGAGGATGGCAAGGCGGCGCTGGCAGCCGAGGCCGGCCTGAAGGATGCGATCATCGCCTCGATGAAGGGGACCACCAACCCGACCCGGCTCGAACAGGTCGCCAAGCTCGAACGCGAGTTCCGCACCTTCACCAAGATTTTCGCCGACATCCTCAAGGTCAAGGACGAGAGCGCGCGCGTCGCGCAAAACCAACTGACGCGCAATGGCCAGTCACTCTATTACAAGCTCGATGATCTCCCCAGCAACGCCGATGAATCCGAGCTTCAGGCGGCCACCTTCAGCGCGAAAAAGGTAGCCGATGAGTTTCAGGCCGTGGTGGGGCTCGCCAATACGTTTGTCATCAACTCGGACAAGACGGTCGCCTCCAGTGCACTCGCGCGCCTGAAGTTTCTCGGCAATTCGTTGAAGGCGATCCCCGCGAACAACGACAAGATTCGCCAGGGCGTCCAGGAGATCTCGGCTCTGCTGGAAGAATACCAGAAGGCGCTCGCCAAGCTGGTCGACAATGCCAAGGAGATCGACGAGCTGACCCAGGAGATGGCTGACTCGGCCGCCGCCATCAACAAGGGCTCGCTGGCGATGAAGTCGGACCTGTTGGCCGATCAGAAGCGGCTCGAGGCCGAGTCGAACGCGACCATTGACGAGACCGAGCGGTTGATCCTGATCCTCGCCGCCGGCGGCTTCCTGCTCGGCTGCGTCTGGGCGTTCCTGCTCGGCACCGGCATTTCCCGGCCGATGATTGCGATGTGCAAGGCGATGCGCGAGCTTGCCGCCGGCAATTTCGAAGTCGTGCTGCCCGGTCTCGGCCGGAAGGACGAACTCGGCGAGATGGCGAGCGCGGTCGAGGAGTTCAAGGTGCAGGCGGTCGCCCGCGCCGAGCGCGACGCCGCCACCCAGGAAGCGCAGAACAAGGCGGCGAGCGCCGCGCGCCGCGCCGAGCTCATCCGCTTCGCCGACGAATTCGAAGCCGCGGTCGGCGCCATCGTCTCCAACGTGTCGTCCTCGGCCGTGCAGCTCGAATCCGCCGCCGGCAAGTTGACGCGGACGGCGGAAACCACCCAGAGCCTGTCGAGCCAGGTTGCGAGCACATCGGAAGAGGCTTCCAGCAACATGCAGTCGGTGGCGTCAGCGACCGAGGAGTTGTCGGCCTCCGTCGACGAGATCGGGCGTCGCGTCAAGGAATCCAGCCAGATTGCGGAAGCAGCCGTCCGTCAGGCCGAGCAGACCGACGGACGGATCGGAAAGCTGTCGCGCGCCGCGCAGGAGATCGGCGACGTCGTCAAGCTGATCACGGCGATCGCCGAGCAGACCAACCTGCTGGCGCTGAACGCCACCATCGAGGCGGCCCGCGCCGGGGATGCCGGCCGCGGCTTCGCCGTGGTCGCCTCCGAAGTCAAATCGCTCGCCAGCCAGACCGCGAAGGCGACCGACGAGATTTCCAATCACATCACCGGCATGCAGGGCGCGACGCAGGAATCGGTCGCCGCGATCAAGGAGATCGGCGGCACAATCGGCCGCATCTCCGACATCGCCGCGACGATTGCGAGCGCCGTCGAGCAGCAAAGCTCGGCGACGCAGGAAATCGCGCGCAGCGTCCAGAACGTGGCGCAAGGCACGCAGGAGGCGGCCACCAACGTCATGCACGTCAACCGCGGCGCGACCGAAACCGGCTCGGCCTCCGAGGAAGTGCTGAACTCGGCGCGAACGTTGTCGAGTGAAAGCACGCGGCTGCGCGAAGAGCTCGATCGCTTCATGGAAAATATCAGGGCGGCGTGAGCGACGGTCCTGTCTATCGTTCCGGCAAGGCGCATCCCATCCAAGGCTGTCATCGTCCGGCTTGACCGGACGATCCAGTATTCCAGAGCCGGCTGTGGTTAACTGAGAAGCCGCGGCGTACTGGATACCCCGCTTTCGCGGGGTATGACGATTGGGATGTTATGGCAAGAAGCCCGCCCTTACTCCCTCCCGAACTGATGCTTCAATTCCACCTTCGCGCGCTCGAGCCGCGCGCGCTGCGTTTTCGGCAACGTCTTGCCGGCGCGGTTGATGTAGAAGGTCAGCATCGACAGCGCCGAACGATAGGCGCCGCTCTTCCGGCGTGTACTATGCTCGGCCGAACGCTTGAGCGATGCCGCGATCTTCTTCGCGCTGGTCTGTTTGAACACGCCGCGCTTCAGGTCAAGCGCGTCGCTTTCCTGTGTCACGCGCTGCGACCATCGCTTTGGCGACGATTTTTTCGGCGATGATTTTTTCGCGCCTGTCGTGCGGCTGTGCTTTCGGGCCGCGGTCTTTTGTGGGCGCGAGGTTTTCCGACGTTCGGCCATGATCGGATCCATTGTTGTTTTGCCGAAGAACGGTCGGTCGGTGGTTCTGTTCCTTTCATTCGCAGCCGTCATTGCGAGCGTAGCGAAGCAATCCATCCACCCACGCGCCGAGACATGGATTGCTTCGCTTCGCTCGCAATGACGGCTGAAAGGCCGCAGCAAGTATTTTGCACGCCCAACACACCATGACAGCTATGCATTTTCGCGGCGCGAAAATCGTCGGAACCCCTGCCAACCGAGGGCGTTATCTCGGTGGCGGGCAGCATGTTTGCCGCAATTGAGCGAGAAAACCTTGGGGCTGGGGCGTTCCGGGGTGTTTTTTCATTGGTCCAATCTGATGGGTCCGACAGCAATACGACACGGTGCGGCTGTGTGTGAGAGTGTCACCATCTCCGCACCGGCGGTGCAGGACAATGACCGCGTCGTCGAGACCAGTATACCTGCGCGACTCGATTGCTTGCAGTGGGGCGGTTTCCATACCCGCGTCGTGGCCGCGCTTGGCATCACCTGGATTCTGGACGGGCTGGAAGTCACGCTGGCCGGCGCTCTGTCGGGCGCGCTGAAGGAAAGCCCGACGTTGCAATTCTCGAACTTCGATGTCGGCCTTGCCAACAGCGCCTATCTCGCCGGCGCCGTGCTCGGCGCACTCGGCTTCGGCTGGCTGACGGACCGGATCGGGCGCAAGAAACTGTTCTTCATCACGCTCGCGCTCTATCTCACCGCCACCGCCGCCACCGCGCTGTCGTGGAACGTCGCAAGTTACGCGCTGTTTCGCTTCCTGACCGGCGCGGGCATCGGCGGCGAATATACCGCGATCAACTCGACCATCCAGGAACTGGTGCCGGCGCGCTATCGCGGCTGGACCGATCTCGTGATCAACGGCAGCTTCTGGATCGGTGCCGCGATCGGCGCGGTGGCTGCCATCGTGCTGCTCGATCCCAAACTGCTCGCGCCCGATCTCGGCTGGCGGCTGGCATATTTCATCGGCGCAGCCCTTGGCCTGATTGTGTTCGTGATGCGGATGTGGATTCCGGAAAGCCCGCGCTGGCTGATGATCCACGGCCGTCCCGAGGAGGCGCACGCGATCGTCGACGACATCGAGAAAGCGTCGACGCGGCATCCGGATCATCCGGCCGATGAAATATTCCCCAAGATCAGGCTGAAGATGCGCAGCCACACGCCGTTGCGAGAGGTGGCGCATACGCTGCTCACGACCTATCGGCAGCGCTCGATGGTCGGTCTGGTGCTGATGGCCTCGCAGGCGTTCTTCTATAACGCGATCTTCTTCACTTTCGCGCTGGTGCTGACCGACTTCTTCGGCATCCCGGCCAACCATGTCGGCTGGTACATCCTGCCCTTTGCTGCAGGCAATTTCCTCGGGCCGCTGCTGCTCGGTCGCCTGTTCGATACGCTCGGCCGGCGCGCGATGATCGTGACGACCTACGGCGTTTCGGGAATCTTGCTTGCGCTGTCGGGCTATCTGTTCTCGATCGGCGTTCTGACTGCGCAGACCCAGACCATCGCCTGGATGGTGATCTTCTTCTTTGCCTCGCCGGCGGCGAGCGCGGCCTATCTCACCGTCAGCGAGACGTTTCCGCTGGAGGTGCGCGCGCTGGCGATTGCGCTGTTCTATGCGATCGGAACGGGCATCGGCGGCGTGGCAGGGCCTGCGCTTTTCGGCGCGCTGATCGATACCGGATCGCGCAACAGTGTCTTCGCCGGCTACCTGTTCGGGTCGGCCTTGATGATCGTGGCCGCGCTCGTTGCGTGGCGATATGCCGTGGCGGCCGAGCGCAAGTCGCTCGAATCTGTCGCACGGCCGCTCGCTTTTGTGGAGTAGGATGAGATGAACGAGGATCTGCTGGAAATGCCGTTGGAAGAAGATATCGTCCGCGAAGACGAAGCTGCGCCGGAAACCGTGCCGGTGCCGCGCTCGCTGGTGCCGCATCTGAGCGAGACTGCCGTTCTGCTCGACATCGACGGCACGCTGCTCGATCTGATGCCGACGCCGCGCGAAGTCTGGGTGCCGCCGGGGCTGGTGAAGACGCTGAACCGCCTGCTGGTGCGAACCAATGGCGCGCTCGCGCTGGTCAGCGGACGCTCGCTCAACGACATCGATCTGATTTTCGCGCCGGATCAGTTTCCGGCTGTCGGCGGCCATGGCGCCGAGATGCGGATCGAGGCCGACAGCGAGTCGGTGGACGCCCATGCGCCGCCGCTAGACAAGGAATTGAAGCGCCGGCTGGCCGCTATCGCAAAACTTAGCCCGGGAATATTGCTGGAAGACAAGGGCTATTCGCTGGCACTGCATTACCGCCTCGCGCCGCACGCCGAGAAGGCGATCTATGCCGCGGTTTCGCTGATCAGGGCGGATCTGCCCAACGCGCCGATCGAGGTGCTGCCCGGCAAATGCGTTTGCGAGATCAAGCATTCCGGCTTCACCAAGGCGAGCGGCGTGCGCGAATTGATGACGCGCGAGCCGTTCAAGGGCCGCCGTCCGTTCTTCATCGGCGACGATGTCACCGACGAAACGGTATTTGCGATCATGCCTGATCTCGATGGCCTTGCCTTCTCGGTCGGTCGTCGCGCCAAGGGCGTTGCGGGACACTTCGATGCGCCGAGCGACGTGCGTGAGTTCCTCGCGCACTTGCTTGACGATGAAAGGGACGCAGCGCTGCCATAATGTTTTTCGTCTCGTCGGCTTTCGAACATAGATTCTCGCGCTTCACGCCGAGGTTCACGACAAAATTTATTTTTCGTGAGTTCCGGTGAGTTCCTGCACGTCGCAGCCCGAATTTGGTTTCAATTCGTTGAAAGGGTGATCAGGAACCATATTGATGAACGGTTGTTAACCGCGGCGTACCAACGGGAGGGGACCTTTGAACCTCGTCGTCGTTTCTAACCGCGTTTCGCGCGGAAAACCCAACGAACCCATGACGGGGGGACTCGCCGCGGCGTTGTTGCCGATCGTTGAGAAGTCGGGTGCCATCTGGGTTGGTTCCTCGGGGCGGGTCCGCGACGGGAACCAGAAGGAACCCTTTGCCGAAGTCGAGGCGCTGGGCGCCGGCGCGCTGGCGATGCTGGATCTGCCGGCTGCGCATTACGGCGGCTATTACGAAGGCTTTGCCAACTCCGCGTTATGGCCGGCGCTGCATTCGCGCGCCGATCTGATTCGCGCCTCGCAGGAGGACTATCTCAGCTATCGCGAAGTGAACGCCTTCATGGCGCGTGCGCTGCTGCGATTCCGCAAAACCGATTCCGCGTTCTGGGTGCAGGATTACCATTTCCTGGCGCTCGGCGCCGAACTGCGCGATCTCGGCGTCACCGAGCCGATCGGCTTCTTCCTCCACACGCCGTGGCCGGCGCGTTCGGTGATATCAGGCGTGCCGCATCATCGCGAACTGATCGAGGCGATGCTGGCCTATGATCTGATCGGTTTCCAGACCGAGGAAGATTGCGAGAACTTCGTGTCCTACGCGCAGTCCGATCTCGGCCTCGTCGTGCATGACGGCGTGATCATCTCGCGCTACGGAAGGACGCGCGCCGCGGTATTTCCGATCGGCATCGATCCGAAGCAGTTCGCCCAGTTGGCGATGAAGGCATCGACCCATCCGGATGTCTCGCGGCTGCGGCGCAGCCTGAACGGCGAGAAGCTCGCGATCGGCGTCGACCGTCTCGACTATTCCAAGGGCCTGATCAACCGCATCAAGGCGTTCGACCGGATGTGGACGCTGCATCCGCAGCTTTCGCGCACCGTCTCGCTGCTGCAGATCGCGACGCCTTCGCGCGGCGCAATCGAGGCCTATGGCAATCTGCAGAGCGAGGTCGCCAGGCTCGTCACCGACGTCAACGGCCAGCATGGCGAGGTCGACTGGACGCCGATCCGATATCTCAACAAGGGCTACGGCCAGGCCGTGCTTGCGGGCCTCTATCGCACTGCGCAGGTCGGCGTGGTGACGCCGCTGCAGGACGGCATGAACCTCGTCGCCAAGGAATATGTCGCCGCGCAAAACCCGGTCGACCCCGGCGTGCTCGTGCTGTCGAAATTCGCCGGCGCCGCCAACGAACTCGACACGGCATTGCTGGTCAATCCGCACGACATCGACAGCATGGCGCGCACCATTGCCATCGCGTTGTCGATGCCGCTCACCGAACGGCGGATGCGCTGGGAAGCGATGATGGCGAAGCTGCGCGGCCATACGATCCAGCAATGGTTCGCCGACTTCACCGACGCGCTGCACGACTGCCAGCTCGACAAGAGCGAGTTGGCGCCTGTGATGACGGAGCCAGCGCTATGGCCGCTTCGCTCCGCCACCAATGGCAACGCGCGGTATCATTAGTGCGGCTGCAGTTTACTCCTGCGCTATGTTCCTCATCCTGAGGAGCCGCGTAGCGGCGTCTCGAAGGATGCAGGCCCGTGGCCTCATGGTTCGAGACGCGCTACGCGCTCCTCACCATGAGGGTTCCAAGTCAGTGTGCTCGGCAAAACCTAGGCCGGCCCGGCCTAATAACAATACGACACGCCATCCAGCACCGGGCAACGCGCCTTGCTCGGCGCGCTCGGATTCTCCATCGGTACGTAGCCGCCCTTGCCGTTGCCGGCGAACACGCCGGGGCCGATCACGACGGACGACTTGTTGCCGATGATGACGCTCGGATGCGGCGAGGCCAGCCTCGATTTCGAGCCGTCGGCCCACACGATGGAGTCGCCCGCAAAGATGCCGCGTCGGCCGTCGTCACAGGTCACGTCTACGCCCTGCTTGGTGCAGGCCTGCGCCAGCGCCGGGCCGGCCGCGGCGGCCGCGAAAGTTGCGACCAGAGCCGAGAGCAGGAGCGTCCGTGCGATCATTATGCGTCCTCCATCAATTCCGCTGCCACTTATCGTCGTCGATCGTGGCCGGATTCCGGTTCAAGGCCCGGCAAAGCGCCTGACATCCGATGCCGGACGTCTAGAATTTCCAAACAAATTCAATGAATTGGGGAAATTTTAGCCGTGGTGGCCGGCGTCCCTTGCAAAATCAGTGCTGCCCCTTCAAGAGAGGGCCTCCGGAGAGATGGCCGAGTGGCTTAAGGCGCACGCTTGGAAAGCGTGTGTGCGGGAAACCGTACCGTGGGTTCGAATCCCACTCTCTCCGCCATCTGTGCAGTGTCCAGCCCGGAGACATAGGTAACGGGTCGTACCTAAGACATGGGTGACAACCTCGTGCCGAGCGGGTTGCAGGGTTTCTGCTCCATGTCGAAGTATCCCAAATCGTAGTGCATGAAGCTGACGCGTCGGGACGGCGGCGGCGAGAATGAGATATCCCGCAAACATCCGCCAACTCGGCTGTCTACCGAACCCGTCCTCCGCATGCGCGAAAGCCGGCTACCGGATCTGACCTCACCCGGCTTGTTGACCCACCATATCGGGTCCCGTACAGGTTGCATTGGGGACATTGTGGCCAAATAGTCTTGGACCGGGGCAGATGATAAAGTTGCCTGAGAGAGTTGACCGACGCCTGTTCTGGACATGGGCCATCCCATTGGTGATCGCGCATTTGGTGTTGTCCGGCGCCGCAATGGCAGGCGTCAACGGAATGGGCGCGGTCGATACGCTTATTATCATTATGCTTGCCGCGTTGGTGGCGTACCGGTTTCGTGACATCGGTTGGCGAGGCTGGATCGGCGGATCGTTCGTGATCGCGACCATGCTGGTCGCTCCGCTCGCGGTCGCCGCGCATGCGATCGCAAACAATCTCCGGCCCGCCCAATTCATGGAAGTGATGAACGAGGTCGGCCTAGTCACCGGCGTTGCAAATCTCGTGCTGCTGGCGGTCGCTGGTTACGTGCAGAGCAGCAGGCTGGAGGCGCCAATCCCTGCCGACCCGTTCGTCGAAGCCTTGCAACCACTGGCCGAAGGGAGTTCGCCACGAGTTGCGGCGAACGAGCCTCGCGTGCCAAATGTCTTTGCAGTGAGTGCCGCAATCATCGTGCTGGTGGTGGTGGGGATTTCCATCACTTTTTTGATTCCGCGTCCCTTTGCGACCAGATCAACTCCATCTGCTCCGTCACAGGCCAGCATTCAGGGTCTGCAGACCCAGAGCAATGGCTTGACCAAGGACACCAACGATTTCCTGCGGCAGCTTTCGCAGCATCCTCCTCGGCCGGCAAGGCAATAGCTCCGAAGTGGTTACGGTGACCGTCGTGATGTGCTGATGATCCCAGCTGACGTAGGACAAGTATTTAGTCTAGCACCGTCCCGACGGGAAACTCGCACGGGCCGCATCACACACAACCGTTTTGGAGAACGGGGTGCCAAACCATTTGCTCGTCAACGAGCCGTCCTTGTCGATCCAGGGGACCGGCGGCAGTTGCGGCAGATACGACGCATACGGCATTACTTTCGCAAGCGTCACTCGGCCCGGAAACTGGGCGAGGAACGCCTTGTTCATTCCGCCGTCCAGGCCGCTGTAGATCGGGGCGGCCGGCGCATTGTCTTCAAGCAATCGCGCGTATTCGAGGTCGTCGGCGCGCCGCTTCTCCTGCGCCCGCCGCGCGATTTCCGGATTGACGACCAAGGGGGGACATTTTTCGGTAGCGTTGAACACGAGCGGCGACGGCGAATTCGGGGGAGGTTGCGCATCGAATACATAGCGGCGGTTGCACACATCCACTTTGGGTTCGCGTTGCGTCGTCTCGAAATGGTCGTTGCCGACCTTGAGCATTTTCCAGAAGGAGAGGTTGGGACTATTTCGATGCCGCGCCAGATTCGAAGGCGTCAGGCGGAACGGGTAGGCCTGCACCTGGAACGACGGCCGGCCGCTGAGTGAGTCGCGCGCCAGAGAATAGATCTCGCTGATCTGTTCGTCGGTCATGGCATAGCAACCGCTCGACCAGCAGTCGCCGTGGATCATCAGGAAGCTGCCGTTGCGCTTGTTCGCCTTGTCAAAACTGTTGGGGTAGCCGAGGTTGATCGAGAGATAGAAGTTGGAGTTGGGATTCATCAACTCGGGCGTAATCGTATAATACCCTTCGGGAGCCTGCCGGTCGCCCTCGTACAATTTCGGCCCGAGATCGCCCGACCACCGGCAGATCGGATAGGTCTTGAGGATCTGGAAGCGGCCGCTCGTGTCCTGTTTCCAGACTTCGAGCTCCGCCTCTTCCTTGAAAAGACGGATAACGATCGGCGAATATTTCGGCATCTTCTTCTGTTCGAGCAGCGCGAGCAGCTCGGGCGGCAGCTCCTGTGTTGCCTTGGCCGGCAACGGTTTTGTGCTTTGGCCAAGGCACGTGACAGGCGTCAACGCCGCGGCAACAGCGGCCGCCAGCACCAGTGCACGTCGGGCCATCGCGCGGATCACTGCTGCATCTCCAGCCGTTTCGTCCGCGCGCCTACTTCTCGAACCCGACGAACACCGTGGCTTCCTCGACGGACTTCCGCTCCGACACCACCGCATTCGCCGGAAAGGTTTCATCCGGCCAACCCAGCGCGATGCTTTTCATGATGACCTGATCGTCGGCGATCCCTGCGTGCTCGCGTACCACGGGGGATTGCATGATGCCCTGGCTGTTGATGACGGCGCCCAGCCCGCGGGACCAGGCGGCATTGACGAGCGCGGTCGCCACGGCGCCGCAATCGAAGGGCGTATCGTCGCTGCCATCAAGCACGCGGTCATAGGTGATGATCACGCAGACGGGCGCGTCGAATTGACGGAAGCCGCGCAGTACCCAGTCCTGGCGCTTCTCCTTGTTGTCGCGCTCGATTCCCATGGCGGAGAATAATTGCTTGGCGACGCCGACCTGCCTGTCGCGGTGCTTGCCTGCGAAGGGCTGCCCGGTACGGAATTCGCGCGATTGCGGTATGCCCGCCACCATCCGCTCGGTGTTGCCGGCGCGGATCCGATCCAGCGGTTCGCCTGATATGACGTAGAAATTCCAGGGCTGGGTGTTCATCGACGATGGGGCGCGCATCGCCAGACCAATGATTTCCGCAATCAGCGCCTTGGGTACCGGATCGGGTTTGTAACCGCGGATACTCCGGCGACCGAGAATAACGTCATCAAACAGCATCTGTGGGATTTCCCTGACAAGTTCTGAAACAACCGGGATTTTCGCGGTTTCTGCACTCTCGCGCAAGCGACGGCGGCGTGTCCTCAACGGTCTAGCCACGCGGAACATGATCGCATCGATGTCGCGCGCACGCAGTCGTTTAGCGAATTCTGGGATGATCAAATTGTGCCGCTGATTTGCCCGACGTGTCAAATTTTCGGTCCAGGCCGCCGGTTGCGGCGGCCGCCGGCTACTTTGCATGGGGTTGTTTTCGATATTTTTGGTGGGAGCCGCGGCGACTAGGCGCGGCATGCCCGCGACGAGAGCGTGCGACGGCGGGCTGCTCCTCTACCGCTGTTGAATCGCCGCGTCATACGCCTCGATCGTCGCCCTGGCGCGGTCGGCTACTTCCGCCGCCGTCATGCCGGGCTTGTAGAGGCTGCTGCCGAGGCCGAACGCCATGATGCCGGCCCTGACGTAGTCCGCAAAATTCTTGTCGGAGACGCCGCCGACGGCGGCAATCATCAGGTCCGGGGGAAGCACGGCGCGGATGGCGGTAATGCCGGCGGCGCCGAGCACGCTCGCGGGAAAGAATTTCAGGCTCGAGGCGCCGGCCTTGGCGGCGAGCAGCGCCTCGGTCGGGCTGAAGACGCCGGGCATCGTGACCATCCCGCGCGCCCGGGCGCCAGCAATGATTTCGGGATCGACATTGGGGCTCACCAGAAGCCGGCCGCCCGCGTCGTGAAGCCGCGCGACGTCGTCCAGCGCCAACACGGTGCCTGCGCCAACCAGGATTCCGGCAGGGGCTTTCTTGACGGCGATCTCGATCGAGCGGAACGGGTCCGGCGAGTTGAGCGGGATCTCGATTGCCGTCATGCCGCTGTCGATCAGCGCATTGACGATATCGCCCACTTCGTCGGGCTTCACGCCACGCAGGATCGCGACCAGCGGACGCTTCATCGGGGGGAAGGGGACAACGCGCATTCGTGTGATCCTCTAGACATTCCAAATCGATTGCGCGGCCATCGAAAGGCCGCGACGGACCGCATCCTCGGCGCCGATTGTTCTGACGGGAACGGCGACCGTGTCAAACGCCAACTGGTAGAGCATCTGGAGCCTGCCTGACGCCACCAGCGTGATTCCGTTCCTCGGCACCTGTCCGGCGAGCCCGCCCGCCAATTCGAGACCGATCAGGGTGCCCGATATTTTCTCGCGGGCCGAGGATGGCGTGCCGCCGTGGAGGAGCTGGCCCGATCGCACCTGGAACAGCAGATTGGCGGCGTTCGCAGGCGTCTCGAATGCGCTGATGACTGCGGACTTGAAGGCTTCGGCATCTGTCGCGTCGTCGGCGCCGGCCACCGCGTGGGTCAGAATCGTTTCGCGCGATATGACGTCGAACAGCTCTCCCGTCATGAACGTGGCGAAGCGTTCGACGGTCCCTCTCTTGGCGCTGACCCACTTCGAATGGGTGCCCGGCATGCAGACGAGCGCATCCCCCGCAGCGTCCATGCCGAGGGCACCGAGCAATTGTGTTTCCTCGCCCCGCATGACATCGGGCGCCTTGGGATCGCGTTGCGCGATTCCCGGCAGGATGCGGATGTCGCGATGCTGTCCAGGCACCGCGACGGCCTGCTTCAGGATCGATGCGAGCGGTGCCGGCGTATCGACATATCCGGCCTCGACCCATCCCTGCCGGGCGCCGGCCATGCCGCAGATGATAACGGGCAGCCCGTCTGCGGCGCGAACGGCGTCCAGATGCGATTGCAGCACCGCCGGAAAGCCCAGTCTGCCCGCCGCCGTCATGCCCTCCTGGCTGCGCCGTTCCGCGAGGACGTTGCCGGTTCGATCGACGAGCCAGAGCCGAAAACTGCTCGTGCCCCAATCGACCGCGACATATGCAGGCTGGCTCATTTCAGGTTCGTCCCGATGCTATCTGCGCTTCCGGGACATGTTATCACGGCGATCTGCCCGGTGTCGCGATGCTGGATCGACGGCGCCGCGAAGGACCAAATGTCGCTTCGCCTGCGCGAATTACACTCGCTTTGCAGTTGATTTGTAGAAATGCAATCAGCATGATCCCGGGTTATGCGGGGTCGCGCTGCTTGCCAGCGCCAGGCTTCGCCAATCAGCGCGCATCGCAAAGAATGCGCCATAACAACAAACAAGAACCATAACAATAAACAAGACTTGGGAGGATATGATTGTGATCAACCGATTTGGTAACAGCGCGCTTATTGGCCTTGGCCTCTTGATTGCCGCGCTCACGCCGCAGGCTCACGCCCAATCGACCGCGAAGACGGTGACGCTGGTGGTGCCGTTTGCGGCCGGCGGCGGCACGGATACGGTCGCCCGCCTGATTGGCGAGCGGATGTCGAAGACGCTCGGCCAGACCGTCATCGTCGAGAACGTGGTCGGCGGCGGCAGCACGCTGGCGAACGATCGCGTGGCCCGATCGGCGCCCGACGGCTCCACGATCCTGATCAATCACGTCGCGCTGCTCGCTGCGCCCAGCCTGTTCACCAATTTGCGATACGATACCAAGACCGCGTTCGAGGCGGTCGGCCTCGTCAACAACGCGCCGATGGTTTTGATCGGCCGGAAGTCGATCCCCGGCGAAGGCCCGAAGGACCATGTGGCCTGGATCAAGGCGCAACGCGACAAGGCGAACTTCGCGCATGGCGGCCTCGGGACCAACAGTCACCTCTGCGCCGTGATGATGGGTAACGTGCTCGGCTTCAAGCCGACGGTCGTGGCCTATCGCGGATCCGCGCCGGCAATCGCCGATCTGCTGGCGGGGCAGATCGATCTGCTGTGGGATCAGGTAACCAATGCCTTGCCGCAGATTCAGGCCGGAACGCTGCATGGCATCGCCATCACGTCGCCGCAACGGCTCGAACAGTTGAAGGACGTGCCGACTACCGCCGAGCTCGGTATGCCCGAGGTCAGTTACTCGATGTGGCATGGGCTCTACGTGGCAAAGGGTACGCCGAAGGAGACCATCAATGCGCTGAATTCGGCGCTCCGTGCCGCACTGTCGGAGCCGGACCTTGTGGAGAAGCTCAAGCAGCTCGGGACCCTGCCATTCCCGGCCAACGAGTTGACGCCCGAGGCGCATGCGCGCCTGTTCGCCGACGACTTGCCGCGCGTGGCGAAGCTCATTGAAAGCTCGGGGATCAAGGCGAGCGAAGCGAAGTAAGACGCCTTTCGATGCGGAATGGTTGCGCCGAAACCGGCGCAGCTCCATCACATGATCAGATCGTGCGGTGCATGGGCGACGGCGGCGTTACCCGGCTGGTTCCAAACGAAACTTTCGGACCATTGTGCAGACAACTCGACCGTTTGCGCTGCTGCTGAAATCGTCGGCGGCCCGCTGGTTTCCGCAGCGTTTTCGGGCGAGCTGATCGGTGCCGGGCTGTCCTCTGCAGGGTCGATGACATTCGCCGCGCTGACGTCGGACATCTTGTCCTTGAAGTGGAACGTGTCGTTGGCGCCGTTGATGGTGATTGTCACCACCTGTGCGGTGCCGTCGATGGTGGTCACCTTAAAGGTGTCGGTCAGCGTGTCGCAGTCGTTGAGCGCCTGCACTTCGCAATTGGCGTTGTCGAGCTTGTAGGTCCAGACGCCGTCCGCCGTCATCGTGAAGCAGCCGTAGCCGCCATCGCTCGCCTTTGGCGAGCACACGGCGGTGAAGGTGTTGGGCGTGTTGTCGACGTCGGTGTCGGTGAGCGTGCCTTTCGCGATCGGCGTACCGTCGATGCAAGCGCCGGCTTCGGTTACCGAGCCGGTCGTAGCGCCGCAAATGACGGCAGCGTCGTTGGCGCCGTTGATGGTGATCTTCACCACCTGCGGGGTCCCGTCGATGGTGGTCACCGTAAAGCAGTCGGTCAGCGTGTCGCAGTCGTTGAGTGCCTGCACTTTGCAGTTGGTGTTGTCGAGCGTGTAGGTCCAGACGCCATCCGTCGTCATGGTGAATGTGCCATAGCCGCCATCGCTTGCCTTTGGCGTATCGATCGCCGTAAAGGTGTTGGGTGCGTTGTCGACGTCAGTATCGGTGAGCGTGCCTGTTGCGGTTGGCTTACAAGATATCGAATTGGCCACGCCGCCGGCCTCGATGACCGAGCCGTGCTTGGTTCCGCAAATGATGGCGGCGTCGTTGGTGCCGTTGATGGTCACCGTCACGAGCTGCACGGTGCCGTCCAGTGAGGTCACGTTGAACGTGTCGGTCAGCTCGTCTCCGACATTGAGGGCCTGTACTTTGCAGTTGCTGTCGTCGAGCGTGTAGGTCCACACGCCGTCGGTCGTTATGGTGAAAGCGCCATAGCCGCCATCGCTGGCCGTCGGGCATTTGACCGCCGTAAAACCGGGCGCGTTGTCGACGTCGGTAGCGGTGAGCGTGCCGGTCGCCGTCGGCGGGTGGCACTTGGTGCCGCCGTCCTCGGTCACGAAGCCGGTTGTAGCGCCGGATATGACGGCTGCGTCGTTGCTGCCCTTGATGATGAGTGTCACCACCTGTGCGGTGCCGTCGATGGTGGTTACCGTGAAGGAGTCGGTCAGAGTGTCACCGATATTGAGCGCCTGCACCGCGCTGTTGGAATCATCTACCGTGTAGGTCCAGACGCCGTCCGTCGTCATCGTGAAGGTGCCGAAACCGCCTGCGCTCGTGGCCGGAGTGTCAACCGCCGTGAAAGTATTGGGCGCGTCATCGACGTCGGCGCTGGTGAGCGTCCCGCTGGCGCTCCGCGCACCGCTGGCGCTCAGCGCGCCGAGCGTGGTGTTGGCGACGACGCCGGCCTCGATCGCCGTGCCATTGGTGGCGCCGGAGATGATGGCATGGTCGTTGACGCCATCGATGGCGATCGTAAATGGTTGACGGGCCGAGAGCGTGCCGTCGGATACGGTGATCGTGAAATCCGTGGTGGTCGGCGCAGTCAGCGCATTGATCGCGTCATTGTCCGGAACGAACGTGTAGTCGCCGGTTGTGCTATCGACGTAAAGCGTGCCGTAGGGACCAGCCTTTGACACATTGTAGGTTACGCCATCGATCACGGTGCTGCCGGCGGTTCCTCCGTTGATGCCGAAGGTCAGTGTCGCGCTGTTGGGGCTGCTGGCTACGAAAGTGCCGCTTGTTGCGGTGAAGAGGTCAAAGATGGAGGTGTCGATTTCGGTCGGCCCGGTCACCGCATTCAGCGTCGGCGGCGTGGGCGGTGGCGGCGGTATTTTGCCGACAATCATCTCCGTGTCCGAGGCGCGGATCACCGCGGGCAAAGCGGGCAAATCCCGCTCTGGGGGAGCTCCATCAGTCTCGATGAAATTGATCGGTTGCACGGGGAGGTGCTCGAGCGAGGGAGGCGTGCTCGATCCCGTCGACCCCCCTAGTCCCCGCTCGTAGGTGGCGAGCGCATCCTGTTGGGCCGCCTGCAATTCGGTCATTCGCGCAGCCGAGTTGGTGCTCTGGGTGACGCTGACCGAGGACCCCTGCGAACGAAGAGTGATGGTCTGGCCGGGATCCTCGACGAGCAAGTGCCGCGGGATCGCCTCCTTGGTGATGAGCTCGAACGCGCCGTGCTCGAGGTGCCGGTATGTGATGCTGTCGTCGTCGAGGAATGTGACATTCGGGTCGGCGGCCTGGACCTTCGTCGTCACCGAGAAGGTCAGGGCCGTGAGCCACAGCATGCCGAACCTGCCGGCATCGGCCCGGCTTTTTTGATCGTCAACCACCACCTGAGCGGCAGTTCCGTTCGCACGCCCGAGCGGGCCGCGGCCGGCCGTCGCCTTGAGGTTCCCGATGACGCGAGAAACCAGAGCCGCCGGCTTGCGTTCGTTGCCAGTGAGCATTGGTTGATCCCCTCAGCCACTCGCTTGGTGTGCATTTCTTCTTGTTCAGGCTTCACGCGCACGTATCCCGGCGCGCCCGGCGCCGAGACCTCCTGTTCCAAAGTAGACCAATCCATGTGCGCCAGCTTTAGGCCCAAAAGGAGTAATCCTTTTGGGCTGCTCGGCATGCCCGAGGTGGCAGCGCTGTAATCAGCGCTGCCCCTCACACGATCAGTTCGTGCGCCGCATGGGCAGCGGCGTGCCCCATGTGGCCCCAGGCGTGGCCGAAATTTGTGTGGTCCGTTGGCGGGGACAGTTCAATTGGTTGGGCCATCTCCGAAGCCGCCGGTAGATCGTTGGGGTCCGCCGCTCCTGCGGGATGACCGATCGACACTGCGATGTGGCCCACCTCCGTGTCCTCGACGACGGCAGGAGCTCCGGCGGCAGACATCTTTTCCTTGAAGTGGAATGAGCCTCCAAGCCCATGCATATGGGCTGCCGCTGGGGCAGGAGTAGCAGCGGTTGTCGTTGGTTCGAACTCAGCGGCTTCATGCTTGGACGCCGTTCCGTGCTTGTTCGGTTCGTCTGAAGCCGAATGGTGACTGTTTGAGTTCGCATGGCTTGCATGGCCGTTAGGATCGTCATCAATCGCGACGTCATTGGTCACTGGCGGCTTGGTACCGTGGCCTTGTCCCTGATTTTCGTTGTTCCACGCAATGTTGGCGTGCGTTGCGGAATGCGACGGCGCCTCAGTGCGCGAGTGTAGGGGGCGGCCATCGTCGATCTGTTGCGACGTGGCTATATCGTCGTTCATCGCGGCGACATTCGTGCCGTAGAGGGCGGTGTCGAGCATGGACTGCTGATTCAACGCGAAGTTCTGCTCCGTCGTCATCGTGGTGTGGACAGCTTTCGCATCGATTGCTGCTCCGCTTGCCGGCGCAACTGACCCGTCATCGGTTAATTCGGTCGGCTGTGTCGCGATTTGGTCGAAGCTGAAACTGGCAAACTTGGAATAATCGGTTGAATCGTTGTGATTTCGAGCGGCCTCGTAGCTGCCGTCCACGCCGGTCGTTTGCGGCGTCCAGTTCCCATTGGCGACGAGCGTGCCGTCATTGAGAGGCGAGTCGGGCAGTATTCCGGCGGTGGTGGCGACAGCCGCCTCTTCTTCCACCGTAGCGGTAGCGGTCAGCTCAGGACTGATCAGTTCCTCGGCTGCCACGACAGGTGCGGCCGCCGATTGCGTGATGAAATCCGAGGGCTGAACGGTCGCGATCCCCTGCAGATGGATTTCCACCAGGCTGGAATCGCCAATGCTCAAGGTTTGATCCGTCGGATTGACGTATACGATTGTTTCGTTGCTTGCGCTGTCATAGCGCCACGCGACAGTGTGCGCCGGCACGGACGTGCTGGTGGACGTCAGCGCCAGGAACGCAAGCGCACCCAATGCCGTCAAATCGATCTTATCGGCTCCCGATCTGAAATCGGAAATGATGTCGAACTGTGTCCTGTTGGAGTCTACCGCGGACAGATAAACGAAGGTGTCGTCTCCATTGCTGCCGGTGAGAAAGTCCGCTCCAAATCCGCCGATGATGGTGTCATTTCCATTGTTGGCATTGATGGTATCGCTTCCCGAGCCGCCGTAGATCGTGTCACCCCCGTCATTGCCCTTGACCGTGTCATTGCCGGAGCCTGCGTAGATGGTGTCCGCTTTACCGGTGCCGTTGAGGGTGTCATCACCGGCGCCCCCATAGATGATTTGTCCCTCGTCGCCGCCTCCTGCGATGGAGTCATGTCCAGGAGTCCCATGGACGATGTTCGGCGGTTCGAAGCTTACGGCCGTCCCGAGGGCCAGATTGTCGAAATCGTTGGGGTCCGCGTCGCTGGCGCCGCGGATGGCGATCGTCACCACTCGTGCGGTGCCGTCTATGGAGGTCACCGTGAAGGTGTCGGTCAGCGTGTCGCCGACATCGAGCGCCTGCACCACGCTGTTGGTGTCGTCGAGCGTGTAGGTCCACACGCCGGCCGCCGTCATCGTGAAGGTGCCGTAGCGGCCGTCGCTCGCCGCCGGCGCACTAACTGCCGTGAACGTGTTGGGCACATTGTCGACGTCGGTGTCGGTGAGCGTGCCGGTCGCTTTCGGCACGCCGGGCGTGGCGCCAGCCTCGATCACGGAGCCGGTCGCGGTGCCGGAAATGATGGCGGCGTCGTTGGTGCCGGTAATCGTGATCGTCACTACCTGCGCGGTGCCGTCCACGGTGGTTACCGTGAAAGTGTCGGTGAGCGTGCCGCCGACATTAAGCGCCTGCACCGCGCTGTTGGCGTTGTCGACGGTGTACATCCACACGCCGGCTGCGGTCATCGTGAAGCTGCCGTAGCCACCCGCGCTCGCCTTTTGCGAGCTGATCGCGGTGAAGCTGTTGGGCGCATTGTCGGGGTCAGTGTCGGTAAGCGTGCCGGTCGCAATCGGCATACCCGGTGTGGCATTAGCCACGCCGCCGGCCTCGATCACCGAGCCGGTCGCGGTGCCGGAAATGACGGCCGCATCGTTGGTGCCGGTAATGGTGATCGTCACCACCTGCGCGGTGCCGTCTATGGTGGTTATCGTGAAAGTGTCGGTCAGCGTGTTTCCGACATTGAGTGCCTGTACCGCGCTGTTGGCGTTGCTGAGCGTGTAGGTCCACACGCCGGCCGCCGTCATCGTGAAGGTGCCGTAGCCGCCATCGCTCGCTGCCGGCGCGCTAACTGCCGTGAACGTGTCGGACGCATTGTCGACGTCGGTGTTGGAAAGCGTGCCCGTCGCAGTCGGGGTACCCGCTGTAGCATTGGCGACGCCGCCGGCTTCGAGCACTGAACCGGTAGTCGTGCCGGAAATGATGGCCGCGTCGCCGGCGCCGTGGATGGTGATCGTCACCACTTGCGGCGTGCCGTCGATCGTCGTCACCGTGAAAGTGTCGGTCAGCGTGTCGCCGGCATTGAGCGCCTGCACCGCGCTGCTGGCGTTGTTGAGCGTGTAGGCCCACACGCCGGCCGCCGTCATTGTGAAAGTGCCGTAGCCTCCCGCGCTCGCCTTTGGCGAGGTAACCGCCGTGAAAGTATTGGGCGGATTGTCGACGTCGGTATCGGTGAGTATGCCGGTCGCGGTCGGTGAGCCGGGCATGGCATTGGCGACGCCGCCGGCTTCGATAACTGCGCCGGATATCGCGCCGGAAATGATGGCCGCATCGTTGGCGCCGTTGATGGCGATCGTGAAGGTTTGGCTGGCCGACAGCGTGCCGTCGGATACCGTGATGACGAAGTTCGTGGTCGTGGGCGCGGTCAGCGCGTTGATGGCGTCACTATTCGGAACGAACGTATAGGCGCCGGTCGTGCTGTTGACGTAGAGCGTGCCGTAGGGACCGGCTCTCGATACATCGTACGTCACCCCATCGAGCACGGTGCTGCCGGTGCTTCCTCCGCTGATGCCGAAAGTCAGCGTGGCGTTGCTGTTGGAGCTGCTCGCAACGAAGGTGCCGCTGGTTGCCGTGAAGACGTCGAAGACCACGGTGTCGATTTCGGTTGGCCCGGCCGCGGCGTTCAGTGTCGGCGGCAGCGGCGGTATCTTTCCGAGAATGTCCTCGGGGGGAGGAGTGAAGAGCAGCGGGGGCATTGTGAGCGAATTTTGCGCCGGGATGGCTTCCTCAATCTGAATGAAATTGATCGGTTTCGCCTGCAGGGGGGCGAGGAAGGGAGGCGTGCTTGATCCGGTTGCCCCCGGTCCTTTCTCGGCAGTGGCGAGCGCTTCCCGCTGAGCCGCCTGCAACTCCGCCATTCGCGCAGCAGAGTTCATGACTGCGTTCACGTTGACCGAGGACCCTTGCCGGTGCAGGACGATGGTCTGCCCGGGATCCTCAACGAGGAAGTGCCGCGGGATCGCCTCCTTGGTGACAAGCTCGAACGCGCCATGCTCGAGGTCCTTGTATGTGATGCGGTCGTCGTCCAGGAATGTGACGTCCGGGTCGGCGGCCTGGACCTTGTTCGTCATCGAGAAGGTCAGCGCTGTCAGCCACAGCATGCCGAACCTGCCGGCATCGGCCCGGCTTTGGGGATCGTCAACCATCGCCTGAGCGGCAGTGCCGTTCGCACGCCCGAGCGGGTTCCGCCTGGCCGCCGCCTTGATGTTGCTGATAACACGGGGAACTAGGGCCGCCGCCGGTTTTCGTTCGTTGCCAGTGAGCATGGTTGACCCCCTCTGCCACTCGCCTTGGTGCGCATTCCTCCTGTTCCGCCTCTGCGCGCACCATGATATCCCGGCGCTTCCGGCCAACGGCCGACCGCCGAGACCTCCGGTTCCAAAATAGACCAATCCATGTGCATCAGGTTCAGGCCCAAAAGAGGTAATCCTTTTGAGCAAATGCCGGATGGTGCGCTGCCCCGAACCGGGGTTTAATGTCGCCCTGGCTGGCGCTGTTCGAAGATCTCTCAACAAGAGGGGCGATCATGTACACGCATGCGATTACCGCATTGGTGGCAGGTTTGGCTCTGGCAGCGGCGGGGCTGTCGCCCGGTCCGGCTCAAGCGCAACGCGGTTCGGCAACGCCCGCCGTTCAGGATGTTGCATCAAAACCCATTGGAAGAATTGTCGTCGCCACAGGTTCGGTCACCGTTGAACGTGCGGGTGCGGTGGTCGTTCAGGCCAGCACCGCAGGCCAGGCCGGTCAGGCAAAAGTTGGCGATCTCGTCTATCAGGGCGATGCGGTTGCGACCGGCGCCGACGGTCGGGTCGGTATCAACTTCACCGACGGCACCTCGTTCAATCTGGCGAACAACGCGCACATGGTCTTGAACGAGTTCGTTTACGACCCAAACGGGACGTCCAATTCCAGCCTGATCAATCTGACCAAGGGAACCTTCACCATCATCGCCGGCAAAATCGCGAAGACCGGGGATATGAAGGTCGACACCCCGGTCGCGACCATGGGCGTTCGCGGCACCACGCCACGCGTCGAAATCTCGGACGATGGGACAGTCAGATTTTCAACGCTCATCGAAGAGGGCAAGAGCAAGCCTGCGGGAAAGCCGGCGGCACCTGCAGCACAGCAACCCGAACGAAGGGCTTTTCCAAAATCGAACCTGAACATCTGTCGGGGGTGCTAGGGCCGTTGTGGGAGGCGAGCCGATCGCGCCACTCGCAACCTGAGACGTCCGGGCGTGGGGAGTTGAAGTCAACGGCGGCTTATTACCCAGCGCAGAATCGGAAGGCTCCGGTATGAAGTTTTGTGCGAGCGGCGGCGCCGCAACCCTTCTTGGTTTGCTGCTGTTCGGGACGCTGGCTGCGGCGCAGAGCCCCAAGAAGGATGACTATCTCGCGAACATCGAGCTGTGTAACGGTACCGGCCGGATGCCGCTCGCAGCGCGGATCAATGGTTGCACGGCGCTCATCGAGTCCGGTCAAGGCAAGGCGGCCCTTGCTATTGCCTACAACAATCGGGGCAACGCCCATGCCGCAAACGGAGACTTTGACCAGGCGATCCCTGATTTCGACCAATCGATCAAGCTCGATCCAACTTCCGCCAAGGCTTTCAACAACCGCGGCGCGGCCTACCTGAAGAAGGCCGAGTACGACCTCGCTATCAAATCTTTCGATCAGGCGATCAAGCTCAATCCGAACTACGGCAGGGCATTCGCCAACCGTGCCGGAGTCTACCTGAAAAAGCACGAGTACGATCGCGCGGCGCGGGACTACGACGAGGCGATCCGCCTCGAGCCCAATCTGGAAGCCGCGTGGAGCGGACGCTGCTGGACCCGGGCCATCCTCGGCTCGTTGCAGGCAGCGCTCGAGGACTGCAACAAGGTGCTGCAGTCGTTGCCGAACGACGCCGCCACCCATGACTCGCGTGGACTGATCCACCTGAAGATGGGGCGAGCCGATGCGGCAATAAATGATTTCAGTTCCGCGCTGCGGCTCGATCCGAAGCTGGCGAGTGCGCTCTATGGGCGCGGGCTCGCCAGGCTAAAGAGCGGTGACAAGACCGGCGGCGATGCCGATATCTCCGCGGCAAGGACGATGCAGGCCGGGATCGATGGCGACTTCACGCGCTATGGCGTGCGCGACGGCAATTGATCAGCGAGCGTGGCGCGGCCACTCGTGGTGAAACGGTACTGCGCCCAAGCTGCCAGCTTAATCCAGCTTCACGTTCGCCTCGGTCACGACCTTGCGCCAGCGCTCGACTTCCGCGGACACCATCTTCGCGAACGCAGGACCCGTGACATCGGGGACGTCGGAGCCGTTGCGCTCCCAGGCTTCCTTGATCGCTGATGTCTGCATCGCCTTCTGCAACTCTGCGGCCATCTGCTGAACGATCGCCGGCGGCGTGTTCTTCGGCGCGAACAGGCCGTACCAGGTCGACACTTCATAGCCGGCCAGACCCGCTTCCGCGGCGGTCGGAAGATCGGGGAATGCCGGTACGCGTTTCGGCGCCGCGACGGCCAACGCCCGCAACTGTCCGGCCCTGACCGGGGCTGCCGACGAACCGAGCCCGTCGAACACGACCGGCACGTGGCCGGCGATGAGATCCTGCATCGCAGGGCCGGCCCCGCGATAGGGGACATGCTGGATGTTGGTCTTGGTCAGGATCTTGAACAGCTCACCCGCGAGATGGTGCGTGGTGCCGGCTCCGGCGGAGCCGTAGTTCAGCTTGCCGGGATTGGCCTTGGCATAGGCGATGAACTCGGCCAGCGTCTTGGCGGCGACCTTGTCCGGGTTGACGACGACCACCTGCGGCGGCCGCGCAATCAGCGCCACCGCGATAAAATCCTTCTCGATATTGTAATCGAGGTTGGGATAGAGCGAGGGGGCAATGGCGTGATGCGCCGCGCCCATGAAGAAGGTGTAGCCATCAGGCGCGGCCTTCGCCGCAGCGGACGCACCGACGGTGCCGCCGGCGCCGGCGCGGTTCTCGATCAGCACGCGCTTGCCCAGTTGGGCATCGAGCTGGGCGGCAAGCGGGCGGGCAAAGGCGTCGGTGCCGCCGCCGGCCGCGAACGGCACGACGAAGGTGATCGGCTTCTCCGGCCATGATTGGGCCTGCGCCTGGCCGGCCACGGCGGATATGACCGCCAGAAGTGTAAACAGGGCGGACCGGACAACTCTTGGCTTCACGGCATTTTCCTCCGGTTATTTGCAAATTGGCGTCCGCTGTCGGCGGCGCGATTGATTTTTTGCCTTGCTGGTTCCGGCGTTCGCCCGGAATGGACAGGGCAACGGGGCCCCTACCGTATGCAAGATGCCAAGCCTGATCCATCAAAATGATCGGCCGGAAAGAGGGCGGCACCGGGGCGTTTGGTCGCTGCCGACGGCCATTTCCACGCCATCGTTCCAGAGAGGGCTGCGCAAAGCTATCCGGCAGGAGCCGACGCTTTTACGCTCTCCGCGGGGCCTGCGGGACGAAGCAGAAGCACGATCAGCAGCACGGGGAAAAGCGGGGCGATCCTGGCGACGGGAAACACCAGCGGCGGGCTCAGCATCGGCAGCAGCCAGATCATGAACGCCAAGGTCCAGCACCACAGCGGCAGAGGAGCGGCCCGCGCCATCAACCAGAACGCTGCCGCGATCACCAATAGCGTCCCGTCATAGGGACCGGAATGCGGCGCGGCGAGGACGGTGGCGGCCAGAAACACCGCAATCTTTTCCCGTATCCCCAACCTCGATCGGAACGCGATGACGACGGATATGGCTGCCCCCAACGTCGCGAGCAGTTGGACCCACGATGCCAGCCGCTGTGGCGCGCCGAGCAGAACCGCGCAGGTATAGACGCTGTGGCCCCACATGCGGCCGTACTCGATCCACTTCTCGTTCGGGCTGGCGAGATTTTCGATAATGAGGGGCAGCCAGCGCAGCCACAGATCCCATCCGAAAATCAGTCCGCTTGCGATCATCATGGCGAGCGCAGACAGGCCCGAGGCCAAAAGCGCGCGCCATTGCGCGGCCGCGACGAGTGCGATCGGGACCAGGATGCAGAATTGAGGTTTGAACGTCAGCAGTCCCAGCACCAATCCGGCGAGATAAGGCCGCCGTTCCAAAAGGCCGAACCCGCCGACGATCAGGGCTGCGACCAGAAAGACGGCCTGACCGTCGATCGCATTGATGGCTGACGCCGGACAAATCAGTACGGCTGCAAGCAGGGCGCCTGACGGCAGGCTGTTTGCAGTGGACGCACGCAGCGCGATTGCCAGCGCGGCGGCGGTCACGATCTGAAACGCCACATAGGATCCGAAGAAACCCAACGGCGCGAACGGCAGCAGGATCAGGAGAAAGCTCGGCGGATAGGCCCATGGCCGGAATTCCAGCGGCGCGGAGAGCCAGCCTGCAAACGCGGTGTTGATGTAGTCAGTGAAGCGATCGCCATCGAAGATCAGCGGCGCGTTGCCGTCGAGCACCGAGCGGATCGCACCGTAGAACACCATCCAGTCGGTGCCGAGGGNTATTGTAGTCCAGCCCGATCTTGCCCGGATAGGGAATGGTCGTGACGAGAATNCAGCCAAATGTAAAACGACATCGCGAGCGCAGGGATCAGCACGACCGCAGGCGGGCGCAAACCTGCCCCGTGCTCGAAGTGGCCTCCGCCGTGTGCCAAGTCCATGCGTTGTCCTGCCAAGCGATGAGCCGCCATGCGACCGGCGGACGCGAATCGGTCTCGATCTTACGACGATCGGGACGATGGGCAGATTATCCGGCAAAGAACTTAACGAAGTGAGCTTCAGGCCGCAGCTGCCGCACCGCGTGTGATCGACGGCGAGCTAATTTCCTACCTACTGCGGAAGAATTTTCGGCGGCCGTGCCGGTCCAAAATAGACTCCAGTTGCAAAGATAAATATGCTCACCCTGGGAATGTGGGGAAAATGCTTATGAAATGCCGTGCTGCTGCGATTGCAGTTTTGTTGTTTACGATTTTTGCCGGTTCGAATGTGCAGGCGCGGGGGCCCTACGGTTCGATCAGCGTCGGCAACTGGAAGGGTGGGGCCTACACCAACGACCAGACCGGATCGTTCTCGCACTGTGCGGCAGGCGCATCATATGCCAGCGGCATCTTTTTTCTGGTGATGATCGATCATACCGGCGGCTGGAGCCTTGGCTTCATGCATGAGGAATGGCGGCTCACGACCGGGCAGGCCTTTCCGCTGACCCTGACATTCGATGGCTAGCAACCGTTCAACGTTCATGGCGTCCCGATCGCCGACAAGCTGGTTCGCATGCCGATGCCGAGCAACTCCTCGCTGATCAGCCAGTTCCGGCGGGCAAAGGCCATGACGGCCTATACGCAGGGGCAGCTCTTCCAGTTCAACCTCGACCAGACCGGACAGCTATTGCCGGTCCTGGTGAACTGCGTCGCCAGGATCAAGCAGTCGGGATTGGCCAGTGCCGGCGATTTCTCGGTCCTGCCCGTGGCCAAGCCGGTCGCCGCAGCGGCGGCGCCGGATGCTGCGCCGGGCAAGCCCGACAGGCTGCTCGACCAGACCGGCACCGGATTTCTGGTGAGCACGAACGGACACCTCGTCACCAACGCGCATGTCGTGCAGGGGTGCGTCGGCGACATTCAGGGCAATTTGTCCGGCGAGGCGCCCGCCAAACTGCGGCTGGTGTCGAGCGACGAGACCAACGATCTTGCACTGCTGCAGGTGACGGGCTCGTTCAAGGACGTCGCCAGGATCCGCGACAAGGCGATCCAGTCCGGCGACAGCGTGGTGGCGATCGGCTATCCCTTTCACGGACTGCTGACGTCCGATTTCACGGTGACGACGGGGATCGTCAGTTCGCTCAGCGGCATTTTGAACGATACGCGCTTTCTGCAGATCAGCGCGGCCGTTCAGCCCGGCAATAGCGGGGGGCCGCTATTGGCATCCAGCGGCGATGTGGTCGGCGTCGTCGCGGCCAAGCTGAATGCATTCAGGTTCGCGAGGGCTACTGGCAACATTCCCGAGAACATCAACTTCGCCATCAAGACCGGCGCTCTGCGCGACTTTCTCGATAACAGCGTGGTGCCGTATCAGATCTCCGACGCCAAGGCCGAATTGAAGACGGCCGACATCGCGCGCAATGCGCGGGCGTTTACGTTCCTGATTTCCTGCAAGGCCAAGGCGAAGGAGAGAGAGACGGCAAAGAATTAGGGGGGCGCATTAGCACGCAGCCAAATTCGGATTGATGCGAGTTTGACGAATGCCAGATCGTTGGCTGCGAGCTGGCGGAGCCGCTAATGCTCTGAAATTTTGCTTCCGCTTTCGGCAGCGTAGCGGGCATGGCCGGGCTTGCTTGTCGCCCGACTCCGTCGCGCATGACCCAGAACGGACATTTGCTCCAAACAAAGCTCGATCCGGGGGGCGCCGCGCGGCTCGTTTGGTGTGTTTTTGATGGGGTGGTATAACGACGTGCGCTGAGGCGCCTGGAAAGCCGACAAATGTCAGGCAAGATTGCCATTGGTTTCTGATGCAACGTCTGCCGCTGCACACCAGGGCCCGACTCCGCGACGTGACCAAGCCCCTAGGACAGGCCGCGATAGGTGCGTTGACGATCGGAATACTGCGTACCGCCCGCTATTTCGATCCGCTCAGGACTGCCAACCTGTTCGGCCGGATCGCCCGCTCAATCGGGCCCATGATGCGAGAGCAAAAGATCGGTCGCGCCAATCTGACCGCCGCATTTCCGGAGAAATCGCCTAGTGAGATCGAGGCCATTCTCGCAGGCGTCTGGGATAATCTCGGTCGTGTCGGCGCCGAATTCGCGCATCTTGATCACATCTGGGAATACGATCCCGAACGGCCCGGGGATAGCCGGATCGAAATCGACAACCGCTCATACGAATTGTTTACGCAGCTGCGGCTCGACGGCAAACCCGCGCTGATCTTTGCAGGCCATCTCGCCAACTGGGAACTTCCCGCGGTAGCTGCCGTCGCGCACGGGATGGACGCCGCGATCCTCTATCGCCGGCCCAACATCGCATCGGCCGACCGCATCATACAGGATATGCGCGCCGTAAAGATGGGCACGCTGATTCCGGCCGGCCGTGATGCACCCCTAAGATTGGCAGAGGCGCTGAAAAATGGTCAGCATGTCGGGATGCTGGNTCGACCAGTATCTGACAGGCGGCGTCGAGGTTACTTTCTTTGGCCGCAAGACNCAGGGCCAATCCGATGCTGGCTCGGCTGCTACGGCAGATCGAGTGCCCGGTTCATGGCGTACGCATCATCCGCCTGCCCGGAAACCGCTTTCGTGCCGAACTGTCTGAAGAAGTGAAGCCGGTCCGCGACGCCGCCGGGCAAATCGACATCCTGGGGACGATGCAAGCGGTCACATCGGTGATTGAGGGGTGGATCCGCGAGTATCCAGATCAATGGCTGTGGCTACATCGTCGCTGGCGGTAGCGCCTGCTCTGTGGCCCTCACCGGAGGCATAGCGTCCAGTTCGTCAATGCGGCGGTCAATCTCACCGATCACGCGGTTCGAAAACGGCCTGAGGTGCATATACAGCGCCATCAACATCACGATGTAACGCAGCGCGCCCGGGTTGGTCTTGGCGACCTCGACGAACGTCTTCCAGAACGGCTCGCGAACCTCCGGCACGGCCCGCATGATCTTGTGTACGCTGTCGATGCCGCCAAGTCTCTTGCGTACGTCGCCATCCGGCAACTCGCGGCGCCGGTCCGATCGGTCGAACATAGCCGCGAGCCGTGACAGCCGCCCCGCATATGCCGTTGGGCTGTAGACTTGTGCGAGCACGTCCTTGTAGTCGCTCAGGATGTCACAAAGCGGACGCGTCGTGTCGAAGTTGCAGCCGAGCGTGCATTGGTCACCCGCTTGATCGACGTTCATCAAGTCATGGCCGACGTGCAGCCGACCTTCCTTGGCGAGCCGCCGTGTCAACTGGGTGCCCGGCAGCGCATACAGCAATCCAACCATGCAGACCGGAATGCTTGCCTCCTCGATGAAGTCGACCATTGCCTGGCCCATCGAGACTTTCTCGTTATCAAATCCAACGATGAAGCCCGCGGTGACGAACATGCCGTAGCCATAGATCTTGTGGATGCACTCGGCAATGTTGCGCCGGGTGTTCTGTTTTTTCTTCATGTGCACGAGCGTCTCGGGATCCGGGCTCTCGATGCCGATGAAAATCCCGAAGAAGTTCGCATCCTTCATTGCCTGCAACAGCTCGTTGTCGTCGGCGATGTTGATCGAGGCTTCAGTCGAGAACTCAAACGGATAGTCGTGCTGTTCCAGCCAGTCTTTGAGACGCGGCAGCAGGGTGCGCAGGTTCTTTTTGTTGCCAATGAAATTGTCGTCGACGAAATCGACATGCCCACGATAACCGTGATCATAGAGCGCTTGCAGCTCAGCGAGGATCTGATCGTTGGTCTTGGTGCGCGGCACGCGACCGTACAGCTCTATAATATCGCAGAACTCGCAGGTAAACGGGCAGCCGCGCGAATATTGCACGCCGATGAAGAGGTAATGATCGAAGTTGATCAGATCGTAGCGCGGCATCGGGCTTAGCGTGACGTCCGTCTTGAATTTCTCGGCGACAAACACGCCGCTGCGCTCGCCCCTTTCCCACGCAGCGATGAAGCGCTCGATGACGTGTTCGGCCTCGCCGAGCACCTGGAAGTCCGCGTCCGCGTAAAGATGCGGGCTGGAGGTGGCGTCGGGCCCCCCGACACATACCGGCTTGCCGTGGAGGTGGGCGAGATCGATCAGGTAGATGGCATCAGGCTGCTGGTTGAGCATGCCGCCGATCATTACGAGATCGGCCCAGTTGAGGTCCGCGTCCGTCAAAGTCTCGGTGTTACGGTTGATGAGGCGGATGTCCCAATGTTTCGGCAACATGGCGGCGACGGTGATCAGTCCGAGCGGCGCCGCCGGATATTTCGCGCCGACGAGCTCGCAGGCTTCAACGTAGTTCCAAAACGAGTTCGGAACGAACTTCGGATAGATCATTAAGACGCGGCAGGGAGTGGTCATGCAGCTCCGGCCCGAGCGTTGAGGGCACAATGCCACGCAGCTTGTCGAGGCTCAAGGGCTCGATTCGCTCGTCGATAAAGGTGCTGAGAGTCCGGGGGCGATCGTCAGATGCGGCGATGCTAGAGGGCGGACGCTTCTCGTTCCAACAGGAACCATACGTAGGCGCCGCAAGTGGAACAAGTCCGCGTGTGGCCGCCCCTGGCAGACACGCGATCCTTCCTCGGCCACGTCAACCAGTGGGCCATCGCGTCATTTCGCCGCGATACGGAGTTTGGTCGCTATTGGGGCACAGCGGACATTCGTCCAAACCCGCACTATCGAGTTTGATGAGCACGCGTCCTAGAGCGCCTGAACGGTGCTCGACCCATGACGATCCGCTAGCTCGAAACCTGGGCGGCGGACCCGCCCGAAAGCCGGCGGCCTTCGGCCATTCAACGCTTAGCGCGAACTGCTGCCCCGGCCATGTGCCGTCTGGGCGGTCCAGCTACTCCAGCTCACGCTGGCGAGGCTGCGCTGGTCGGTCGCCAACGGCCGCCGGGTTTGCCGCTCATAGGCAGCGATGATGTGCTGCGACTGCCGGATCTTCTGCTCGAGTTCGGCGATCGTCTTCTGGGTCTTGCCGGTCCTGCTTGCCTGGGCTGACTCGCCCACCATGAACCTCGTGGTCTCGATGTTCCTCAAGGTCTCGCGAAGCTTCTTGAGCTGGGCGCGGTGCCACGCAATGGCGCTGTCACTGTCTACCGGCATGCAAACCCTCCTGATTCGCGGCCGAATCTAACACGCAAGGGGCAAGTTCGGCCAAGGGGGCCCACCGGCGGGTTCCTCGGGAGCCACTGGTTTCGCACGGAACGATTCGGACCTTCCCGATTTCGGCCCGTTTTTGCCATCGAAGCGACCGCGGGCGAGCCTTCAAACAACAAACTTGCATGGCGATCTGTGCTCAGCGCGGTCCCCTCTTATCGTCCTGGCGGCAGAATGCCGGCCTGGCGCAATGGAGCGTGCGAATGAGCGAAGTTGAGTTCGATCGGATCGTCGATGCCGTGCGGAAGGAAATCGCGCTGGCACCAGTGGTGAATTTGCCGACGGGGTTGCGGGCTTTCGAGTGGCGGCCGAAGGCAGCCGACGACAAGCCAGCGTCCCGGCGCCACGCTTCCTTCGAAAGGATTCGCCGCGTTGGCGAGGGGCGGAAGCGATACAGGTGAAGCCGATACAGGAGACCTGATGGAACGATCGGTGTTCGAAGTCGTGAAGGCACCGCTGGGCTGGTCGGTGTTTGCAGATAACGTCAAGATCGGCGGCGTCTACGATTCGCGGGGCGCCGCTCTCGAAGCCGCCGTGCTGGCCGCTTCTGACACCGTCACGGACGGCGGCGGCGTTCAGATCAACGTGCCCGGCGCCGAGGAAGAAAAGCCGAGATGGGCCATCGCGTTTGAGATCGCGGCCTCCATCCTGCCGACGCGGAGTGGACGCGTGCGCAGCGGCTCACGGTAAAGCCGGTGTGAAGGCAATCGCTCGACTTCGACTGATAGCCTGCACCGCTTGAGAGGAATTTCGAACTAGCCTGACGCTGTCTGCGCAGTCGCGAGCCATGCGTGGATCGACACTGGCCGCCGTCGGTTTACCGCCGGCGGCCTTTCATTTCACCTCGTCGAACGGCGACACCGCGGGGCTGCCGACACGCATCCGCTTGATGCGTCGCACCGCCATCGGCGCGCCGTCGGATTGATACTGCAGCTCGTACTTCTTGCCGTTCTTGTCGACCGCGGTGCAGGAGATGGTGGAAAGCTCCAGCGTCACGAAGTTGCCGACCTGTTTGCAGAGGCCGGCGGTCGATTCGACTGAGGGCACCGGCAGGCCATCGGCCTTGGGCCTGTCCTTGGATTTCAGCAGCATCCGGTCGATCGGCAGTTCGTACAGATTGGCCTCCGGCCTGCGCCCGTTGTCGCCGGAGAACGTGATGATGTGGCTATCGTCGCCGGGGTCGTCGAGCGCCACGGTAAAATTCGCCCTGCCTTCCTCGGTCTGGAAGAAGGCGACGGCCCGGCAGCCAAAATCCCGGCCCGCGACCTTGAGTGTCGCGCACTTGCCGGACATCATCGCAAAGATGACGGTATCGGGCTCTTGCCGGTTCAGTTCGTCCGAGGCGAGGGCCGGCGTCGCAATAAAAATGGTGGCAAGCGCGAAAGCCTGCCGGCAAAGCTTTCTGGTCATGCCCGGTTGATAGAACATGGCGTGCAATGTGACCAGCATCTCGCCCAGTTCCGCGACTGGCTTCCCATCAGAAATCGAGCGGTGCGTTGTCGACCACTTCCTTCATGACGAAGAAGGTCCGGGTCTGGCGGACGCCCGGCAGCGCGATCAACTGCTCGCCGTGGATGCGGTTGAAATCCTCCATGTCGCCGACGCGGATCTTGAGGAAATAGTCGAAATCGCCGGCGACCAGGTGGCAATCGAGCACGAATTTCAGTTGCGCGACCGCCCGCTCGAAGGCGGCAAAGCTTTCTGGCGTGGAGCGGTCGAGCACGACGCCGACCATGACCAGCGCCCCCTTGCCGACCTTGCGCGGCGTCACCATTGCCCTGACCTGGGCGATATAGCCCTCGTCGAACAGGCGCTGGGTGCGGCGGTGGCAGGTTGCGGCGCTGACGCCGGCCATTTCGGCCAGCTCGGCATTGGTCAGCCGGCCGCTATTCTGCAGCAAACGCAATATCTTAAGGTCGATACGGTCCAGCCTGCCGGCCATGGAAGAATCTCTCGGAATTGTACTAGATTGCGGATGAAATAGTAATTGGATTGGATATCGGTGCAATCTTCGTAAAGAATGCTCGATAACTTAGAGAGCACCTTTCCGGCCCTCGATGATAGGGGCCTTTCCCGGAGATCATGACCATCAACGGGGATCACGATGCTGGAGAAATTCGAACGCTATCCGCTCACCTTCGGGCCCACCCATATCGAGAAGCTGGAGCGGCTGTCGCAGCATCTCGGCGGCAAGGTCGAACTCTACGCCAAGCGTGAGGACTGCAATTCCGGCCTCGCCTTCGGCGGCAACAAGCTGCGCAAGCTTGAATACATCATTCCCGATGCGATCGCCTCCAACGCGGACACGCTGGTCTCGATCGGCGGCGTGCAATCCAACCACACCCGCATGGTCGCTGCCGTTGCGGCCAAGATCGGCATGAAGTGTCGCCTCGTGCAGGAAAGCTGGGTGCCGCATGAGGACGCGGTTTACGACCGCGTCGGCAACATCCTGCTCAGCCGCGTCATGGGCGCCGACGTGCGGCTGGTCGACGAAGGCTTTGACATCGGCATCCGCCAGAGCTGGGAAGAGGCGATTGCGGATGTGAAGGCCAAGGGCGGCAAGCCCTATGCGATTCCGGCCGGCGCTTCCGTGCACAAGTATGGTGGCCTCGGCTATGTCGGCTTCGCCGAGGAAGTCCGCGCGCAGGAGAAGGAGCTCGGCTTCGCCTTCGACTATATCGTGGTCTGCACTGTCACCGGCTCGACCCATGCCGGCATGCTGGTGGGATTTGCCAAGGACGGCCGCGAGCGCAAGGTGATCGGCATCGATGCGTCCTTCACGCCGGCGCAAACCAAGGCCCAGGTGCTCGACATCGCCCGCAACACCGCAAAGCTCGTCGAACTCGGCCGCGACCTCGTCGAGGACGACGTCGTCCTCATCGAGGACTATGCCTATCCGGCCTACGGCGTTCCCTCGGAAGAGACCAAGGAAGCCATCCGGCTCTGCGCGCGGCTCGAAGGCATGATCACCGATCCCGTCTACGAGGGAAAATCCATGCAGGGCATGATCGACCTCGTGAACAAGGGCTATTTCCCGAAGGGATCGAAGGTGCTCTACGCCCATCTCGGCGGTGCGCCCGCCATCAACGGCTACGCCTATACGTTCCGTAACGGGTGATGGTTTACGCGTCGGCTGCTCGCACGAGTGCGAGCAGCTCGTCGCCGTAATGTTCGAGCTTCTTGTCGCCGATGCCGGGGATATTCCGGAGCTCGTTGAGCGTCATTGGCCGCGCGGCGGCGATGCCGTCGATGGTCGAATCGTGCAGCACGACATAGGCCGGCACGCCTCGCTGGCGCGCGATGTCGGCTCGCCAAGCCCGCAACGCGGCCTGCAGGGGAGCATCGGCGGGCTTGGTCTCGGCGCGCGGCACCAGATCGCCGCGCCTTGATTTGGCGCGGCTGGCGCGGACGCGCGTGCCGGGCGCCGCCTCGCGCAGCATGATCTCGGTCTCGCCTTTCAGGACGCCGCGCGCGCTCTCCGTCAGCTTCAGCGCATTGAACGCCTCGCTGTCGGCGCGCAGATGGCCCATTGCGACCAACTGGCGGATCACGGCGCGCCATTGCTTCTCGTTAAGCTCGCGGCCGATGCCGAACACGGACAGCTTGTCGTGGCCGAACTGCGTGACCTTCTCGGTCAGGCGGCCAACCAGCACGTCGATCAGGTGCATGGCGCCGAACCGCTGCCCGGTGCGATAGGCGCAGGACAACAGTTTTTGCGCGGCGACCTTGCCGTCGCGGAGCTGCGGCGGCGACAGGCAGTTGTCGCAATTGCCGCAATTGCTGCCTGTAACTTCCTCGCCGAAATAACCGAGCAGGCGGCTGCGGCGGCAGCCGGCGGTTTCCGCCAGCGCCACCAGTGCATCGAGCTTGCCGATCGAAACGCGCTTGAACGCATCGGATGCGGTGGATTCATCGATCATGCGGCGTTGCTGCACGATGTCGGAAAGGCCATAGGCCATCCAGGCGCTGGAGGCCTTGCCGTCGCGCCCGGCGCGGCCGGTTTCCTGATAATAGGCCTCGATGCTCTTCGGCAGATCGAGATGTGCGACGAAGCGCACGTCCGGCTTGTCGATGCCCATGCCGAACGCGATGGTGGCGACGATCACGACGCCGTCCTCGTTGATGAAGCGATCCTGGTTGCGGGCACGCACGCCGGCGTCGAGGCCCGCGTGATAGGGTAGCGCCGCAATGCCGGCGCTGCTCAGCGCCTGTGCGGTGTCTTCGACCTTGGCGCGCGACAGGCAGTAAACGATGCCGGCATCGCCGGCGTGGCGCTCGCTGATGAAGGCCTTGAGCTGGGCCGGAGCATTCTGCTTCTCGACGATCTCGTAGCGGATATTCGGGCGGTCGAAGCTCGAGATGAAACTCGGCGCATCTGACAGGCCGAGCCGCGTCACGATCTCCTTGCGCGTCATCGCGTCGGCGGTCGCGGTCAGTGCAATGCGCGGCACGTCCGGGAAGCGCTCCGCAATCGCGGACAGGCCGATATATTCGGGACGGAAATCGTGCCCCCATTGCGACACGCAATGCGCCTCGTCTATCGCAAACAGCGCGATGTTGGCTTGTCCGAGCAGGGACAGGCAGCGCGGCGTCAGGAGCCGCTCGGGCGCGACATAAAGCAGGTCGAGATCGCCGGCCAGCAGCCGCCGCTCGACTTCGGAAGCTTCGTCAAACGACAGCGTCGAGTTCAAAACTGCCGCGTTGACGCCGGCCTCCAGCAGTCCCGCGACCTGGTCGCGCATCAGCGCAATCAGCGGCGACACCACGATGCCGCAGCCCTCGCGCAACAGGGATGGCAGTTGATAGCACAGCGACTTGCCGCCGCCGGTCGGCATCAGCACCAGGCAATTGCCGCCGTCGGTCACATGACGGACGATTTCCTCCTGCGCGCCGCGAAAAGCCGGCAGGCCGAACACGGAGTTCAGCACCGACAGCGCATCGGGAACGCTGTCGCGATGAAGGGCGGCGGGAGCAGGCATGGGAATGATGTCGTCCGATCGGGGTTGCGCGCTGGCGCTCTTGAGACAGCAAGCCGAGATTAGCATCGATCATGCCACGTCCAACCCAGATTCGACACTCCCACAAGTGCCACGGCCGTGCGGGCTCGCTGCAGGGCAGACCTGCGGTAATTTATGCTTTCGCGGGTGAACGACGGGGGTGATCTATGTTAAATACAACCCAACAGTAATAAACATAAAGGGAGCGGGATGACGGGACCGTCCCGACTTGTCGCCGGCATCGTTGCCGTCGTGCTGCTTGGCGGCGCGGCAATAGCCTTTGCGATCGTGTGGCGTCCGGCGATTGCGGCGATCGAGCCTCCCGGGCCGCAGGCCTTCGATGCTGCCCTCGTCAAACGAGGTCGCGATCTCGCGGCGATCGGCAATTGCAACAATTGCCATACCGTGCGCGGCGGCAAGAACTTTGCCGGCGGCCTGCCGGTGCCGACCCCGTTCGGCACCATCTTCTCATCGAACATAACGCCGGATGCGGAGACGGGGATCGGGCGATGGTCGGAAGAAGCGTTCCGGCGCGCGATGCGCTCCGGCTTCAATCGCGAGGGCCAGCACCTTTATCCGACGTTTCCCTACGATCATTTCACCAATGTCAGCGACGAGGATGACCGCGCGCTCTACGCCTTCCTGATGACGCGGCAGCCGGTTCGCGCGGCGGCGCGCGAAAACCAGCTTTCCTTCCCGTTCAACCAGCGGTTCGCCATTGCCGGATGGAAATTGCTGTTCCTTCGCCACGACACCTATCAGCCGGACAACCAGCAAAGCGCCGAATGGAACCGCGGTGCCTATCTGGTCGAAGGGCTGGCGCATTGCGGCGCCTGCCATACGCCACGCAATGCGCTGGGTGCCGAGCGCGCCAGCGCGCAGTTTGCCGGCGGCGATGTCGACAACTGGCACGCCTATGCGCTCAACGATCAGTCCCGCGCCGCGGTGCCATGGGATGCCGATGCCCTGTTCGCTTATCTGCGCGATGGCTTTCATCCCGATCATGGCACGGCGCGCGGGCCGATGGCGGAGGTGGTCGGTAATCTCTCCTCGGTGCCGTCAAGCGATGTCCGCGCGATTGCGGTCTACATGGCCGGCGTGTCGAGAACGCCGACGCCGGACCGCAAACGTCAGGGCGAGGCCGCGCTGGAACAAGCCAGATCATCTTCAGGCCCCGCTTCCCAAGCCAACGCGGCCGGCGCATCGATCTACGCCACGGCTTGCGCGTCATGCCATGAGAGCGGACGGCCGTTACCCTTTGGCGGGGTCAATCTGGCTCGTAGCACCGCCATCGCCAGCCCCGATCCGCGCAATCTCGCCAATATCGTGCTATCGGGCGTCCAGGCCGTCGAAGGCGAACGCAGCCCGATCATGCCCGGCTTTGCCAACAGCATGACCGATGCGCAGGTTTCGGCCTTGTTGAGCTATCTGCGCGCGCGGTTCAGCAACCAGCCGCCATGGTCAAGCGTTGAAAAGACGGTTCAGGACGCACGCCGCGCGCAAACCGCATTCCTCGTTAAATCGCCCGCGCCGCATGGCGCGCCCGCCGATCCTCAGCAGCGAGAAAAGCCATGATGACATTGAAGGTCAACGGCCGGGAGCATCAGGTGGACGCCGATCCGGATACGCCGCTGCTCTATGTGTTGCGCGAAGACATCAAGCTCAACGCCGCCAAATTCGGCTGCGGGCTCGGCCAATGCGGCGCATGCACTGTCATCGTCGACGGCAAGGCCGTGCTCTCCTGCGTGACACCGATGGTTCTGCTGGAGGGCAAGCAGGTAACGACGCTCGAGGGCCTCGGCACGGCGTCGGAACCCGCGCCGATCCAGCGCGCCTTCATGGAAGAGCAGGCGGCGCAATGCGGCTACTGCATCGCCGGGATCATGATGCGGGCGCAGGCGCTGTTGCAGAGGAATACCAAGCCGACCGACGAGCAGATCCGCACCGAACTCGATCCCCATTTGTGTCGTTGCGGCACCCACATGCGCATCCTGCGCGCGGTGCATCGTGCCGCAAGGCTGATGGACACTGCAGATGCAACGCCGGCAGCCGAGGGGAGAGCGCGATGACCGCCCCCATGAACATCGATCGCCGTCGCGTGCTGGCAGGTGGTGGCGCGCTGATCGTCAGCTTCTCGCTGTCAGGCGCCTTGGCGCAGCAGCAGGACCCGCCCGCCGCGGCTCCCCCGAGCCCGCCCGGCAGCTTGAAAACAACACCCTATCTCGACGCGTGGATCCGCATCGATGCCGATGGCCATATCGAGGTGTTCACCGGCAAGGCCGAACTCGGCCAGGGCTTCAAGACGGCGTTTCAGCAGATCGCGGCCGAGGAACTCGATGTCGCCTTTGAGTCCCTCAAGGTGACGACGGCGGACACGGGCCTGACCGCGAACGAGGGCTATACGGCCGGCAGCAACTCCATGAAGGACAGCGGCACCGCAATCCAGAATGCGGCGGCGCAGGCGCGCGAATTGCTGGTTGCTGAGGCCGCAAGGCGGCTCGATCTGCCGATCGAGAATCTGCGGACAGCAGACGGCGCGGTGGTCGCACCCGATGGCAAACGCCTGTCGTACGGGGAACTCGTCACGGGCGATATGCTGCATGTCCAGGCGCAGCCGAAGTCGAAACTGAAGGACACCGCGACATTCAAAGTCATTGGCCGGCCCGTGCCGCGCGTCGATATTCCGGCGAAGGTCACCGGCGGTGCGGCCTATGTTCAGGACATGCGGCTGCCCAGGATGGTGCATGCCCGCATCGTGCGGCCGCCGAGCTACGGCGCGCAGCTGACCGAATGCGACACATCAGCTGTCGAGAAGCTGCCCGGCGTCGTCAAGGTGGTGCGCGACGGCAATTTCCTCGCCCTGGTCGCGGAAAAGGAGTTTCAAGCCATCAAGGCGATGAATGCGCTTGGCGCTGCTGCGAAGTGGCAGGAGACAGCACGGCTGCCAAGGCAGGATGACCTGCTTGCGGTGCTGACCAGCCTGCCTTCGCAGAACTCGACGATCTTCGAGCGCAGCAATTCCCCAGCCTCGGGCCGGAAGACCATCGAAGCGACCTATACGCGGCCCTATCAGGCGCACGGATCGATCGGTCCGTCCTGCGCCGTCGCGCAACTGATCGATGGCAAGATGACGGTCTGGACGCATACGCAAGGCGTCTATCCCGATCGCCAGGGCATCGCGGAAATGCTGCGCATGCCACCCGCCAGCGTTCGCCTGATCCATGTCGAAGGCTCCGGCTGCTATGGCCATAATGGCGCCGACGATGCCGCGGCCGACGCCGCGCTGATCGCCCGCGCGTTGCCCGGCCGGCCCGTTCGCGTGCAATGGATGCGCGAGCAGGAACATGCCTGGGAGCCGTTCGGGCCGGCGATGGTGACGAAACTCAAGGCTTCGCTCGACGATGGCGGCAAGATCGCCGACTGGCACTTCGATGTCTGGAGCAACACGCACTCGATGCGGCCGGGCGGCGCCGGATCGATGCTGGCGGCGCAGCACATGGCGCATCCGTTTGCCGTGCCAGCTCCGAGGCCCTTGCCGCTGCCGGAAGGCGGCGGTGATCGCAACGCAATCCCGATCTACACATTTCCCAACGCCAAGGTGGTGCACCATTTCATCCCGACGATGCCGATCCGGATTTCGGCGATGCGCGCGCTCGGCGCCTATCACAACGTGTTTTCGATCGAGAGCTTTATGGACGAACTCGCAGGTCTCGCCGGTGTCGATCCCGTCGAATTCCGATTGAAACATCTCGAGGATCAGCGTGGCCGCGCCGTGATCGAAAAGGCGGCGCAGGCGTTCGGATGGAAGGGCGGCCAGAAGGCGCCGCAGGATCGCGGCTTCGGCTTTGCCTTTGCGCGTTACAAGAACCTGGCGGCCTATTGCGCCATTGCGTCCGAGGTTGAGGTCAATCGCGAGACCGGCCGTCCACATCTTGTCCGCGCGGTGGCGGCGGTCGACAGCGGGCAGGTGGTCAATCCGGACGGGCTGATCAACCAGATCGAAGGCGCCATCGTGCAGTCGATGAGCTGGACCTTGTACGAAAGCGTGACCTTCGACGATTCCAGGATCACCAGCATCGACTGGCAGACCTATCCGATCCTGCGGTTCGACGCGGTGCCGGAAAGCATCGAGGTTCACATCATCGACAGGCCGGGGCAGCCGTTCCTCGGCAGTGGGGAAACCGGACAGGGACCGGCGGCGGCATCGATTGCAAACGCCATTGCCAATGCCACGGGAAAGCGGCTGCGGAATTTGCCGTTGACGCGCAAGCGCATCAAGGAAGCGATCGATGCTTGAAGGCGGCTACTGGTAGCTCGCCACGATGTCGGACACCGCGCGTTCGAGCTGTTTTGCAGTCGCGCATTGGCGGACCACGGTGCAGAAGGTCGAATAGCGCGGCATTTCGGAATCGCCCCAGCCCCAGGCCATGCGGCCCTCCGGATTGAGCCACACCAGCCGCTTCGATCGCTCGGCGATACGGCGAAGGACGTCGGCGCGGGGATCGAGGTTATTGCTGCGGGCATCGCCGAGCACGATCACAGTGGTTTGCGGCGTGATCGCGTTCATCCAGCCATGTTCAAAATCGTCAAGCGAGCTGCCATAGTCGGACGAGCCGAAGCCGACCTTGGACATGATCTCGGACATCGCCTCTTCCGGCGATTTGGATTCCAGGATGTCGCTGACCTCGATCAGGTGACCCGAAAAGGCGAACGAACGGACATCGTCCACGACCTCATGCAGGCTATGGATCAGAAGCAGGAAGAAGTCAGAGACCCGCGCTACCGATCCCGAGACGTCACAGAGCGCGACGATTTTCGGCTTGTCGCGGTGCCGCCGTTTCCAGGCAGTGAGGAACGGCACGCCGCCCCAGGCGGCGTTGCGCCTGATCGTGCGGCGCACGTCGAGATGGCCGCGGCGCTGGCGCTTGCGCGGCTTGGAGTAGCGCTCGCGCAGACGGCGGGCGATCTGGCGGATCAGATGGCGCATCTGCTCGACCTGCCGCGGCTCGATCCGCGATAGCGGCGCGTTGCGTAAAATTTCGTTGCGCAAACTTTCCGCTTCCTCGCGCCCGTATAGCATCAGCGCCTGCGAAACCGTATCGCGGACCGTGCCGCGCAGCCCGTCCAGCGCGTTGGTCAGCCGTTCTGCCAACGCCGGGTTGGTCGCGGTCAGATTGTCGAGATCGTCGCGCAGCCGCTGGAGGCCCATCTGGTCGAGGATGCGGCCCGAGAAGATGCCGCGCTGGGTGAAATAGCGGATGTCGGATAGCGAGGCCGCGCTCGCCGCGTTGGCAATGGCGGCTGAAATCTGGTTGCGGTCTTGCGCCAGCAGCATCTGCGCGAGCTGGCCGAGCCCCTCAGCCTGCTCGTCGCCGCCGCTTGTCTCACCCGGTGAATCGGATGCCGCGTTGGATCCTTGCGTGCCCTGTTCGTCTGCTTTGCCATCCTCGGGCGGCGATTCCGGCTCGGGCTGATCGAAGAACAGGTCAAAGCAATCGCCGAGCGCCTTCTTCTCGTCCTGCGTCTTGGCGAGCGTCAGCAGGAAGGTGTCGCGCAGGATGCTGCGGTCGGTGAATCCGACCTTGGAGACGGCCCGCATCGCATCGATACTTTCGGCCGGCGAGAGCCTGACGCCTGCGCCCCGCGCCGCACGAAAGAAGCGATGCAGGTTCTCCCTCATGCGTCCGTCACCCGAAGACGCCTTGACGCGAAGCCTTGGCGATGAAGGTGGAAACCTGGGGCATCGTCGCCTCGATATCCGCCTCGTATTTCAGGAGGACGTTCAGCGTGTCCTTGACCACCTCGTGGCCGAGCTCGGGCGCCTGCAGCAGCACCAGTACGCGGGCCCAGTCGATGGTCTCGCTGACCGACGGTAGTTTCTTCAGATCCAGCGTGCGGACCTCGTTGATGAAGCCCACCATCTGCCGGCGCAGCGTCTGCGAAATGCCTGATACTCGGCTCTCGACGATCCGCTCTTCCAGCTTCTGCTCGGGAAAACCGATATGCAGGTGCAGGCAGCGGCGCTTCAGCGCGTCGCCGAGGTCGCGTTCGCTGTTCGAGGTCAGGATCACGGTCGGCGGCGAAACCGCGACCACGGTTCCGAGTTCCGGGATCGTCACCTGGAAATCGCTGAGGATTTCCAGAAGCAGCGATTCGAACTCGGCGTCCGACTTGTCGATTTCGTCGACCAGCAGCACGCAGCCGGCCGGCTGCTCCAGCGCCTGCAACAGCGGGCGGGGCTCGACGAATTCCTTGGAAAAGAACACGTCGCCGAAATCGTGCAACTGATTGAGTGCCGCTTCCAGCGTCGGCGCGCCGCCGAGCACTTCGCCGAGCTTGTCCTTCAGGATCTGCGTGTACAGAAGCTGTTTTGCGTATTTCCACTCGTAGAGTGCCTTGGCCTCGTCCAGCCCCTCATAGCATTGCAGGCGGATCATCTTCATGCCGCGCCAGGCGGCGATCGCCTTTGCCAGCTCGGTCTTGCCGACGCCGGCCGGGCCTTCGACCAGGATGGGTTTTTCGATCTGCTGCGCCAGATAGACGGCGGTCGCGATCTGGCGGCTCGCAATATAGCCCTGCGCCGCAAGACCGCTTTCCACTGCCTCGATCGAGGCCGAAGGCCTGGTATCAGCCACGGGTATTCAACTCCGAATTCGATGGATTTCGGAATGTTCTGCCCGCGTTCCAGGCAAAGGACAAGCGCCGTTTGGGCATACGGAGGGCCCAAGTTCCGGTATTTTCCGCCTAGCGCAATGCCAGCCCGGTGGCCGCCTCAAGCTCCCCGATCGCCTGCGCCGCATTGACCACCTTGATCGTGGTCATCCCCATCTCGCGGGCGGGTTTCAGGTTGATGCCGAGGTCATCCAGATAGACGCAGCTTTTGGGATCGACCTGCAGCGTCTCCACCATCATCCGGTAGATGCGCGGATCGGGCTTCCGAAGACCTATTTTGGCGGACTCGATGACATGGTCGAACAGCGCCATCACTTCGGCGACATAGAGCGTGCGGCCGCTCTTGCTGCCGATGGCGTTGGCGGGAAGATTGTTGGTGATGCAGCCGGTCTTGAATTTTGCCTTCACGCGCTTGAGCGCCTCGACCATTTCCGGCCGCAAATCGCCCGAGAGCAGCGGCAGCACGTCCTTGCCGCGAACGGCTGCGCCGAGCGCCAGCGACTCGGCTGCAAACAATTCGTCAAAGGCTTCGATATCGACCTCGGCGCGCTCGAATTTTGCCCAGGCGTTTTCCAGATGGTTGGCGGCATTGGTGCGCCGGATGATGTCGGCGGGCAGCCCGCGCTCGGTCTCGAACCGCGAAAAGGCCTCGAAGGGCGAGGTGGTCAGCACCCCGCCGAAATCCCAGATCACTGCCTCGATCATCATTTCCTGCCTGAAAATATCTTTGCGGAGCGGCTAACACGGAACGCCCTTGAGAACCAGCCCGATCCGGCGCTTGGCGACATGCGTGCCAAAGGCTATTGCTGCGGCGATGAAGATCCCGCCTTACATGATCGCCGGCCTAGCGCTGCTGCTCTCCGTTCCCGCGCATGCCATCGTCGGCGGCGGTGCGCCGTCGACGGGAGGCGTGGCCCGCTCGGTCGTCACCATCGTCGGCTCGCGCGGCAATTTCTGTACCGGCGCGTTGATTGCGCCAAAGCTGGTGCTGACCGCGGCGCATTGCGTGCAGCCAGGCGCGGACTACAAGATCGTCGAATATGGCGCCGACCGTCAGCCGTCGCTGCAGGATGTGAAGAGTGTTGCGATTCATCCCGGCTTCAACATGCAGGCGATGTCGGGACATCGTGCGACGGCGGATGTCGCATTGCTGCAATTGGCCGCATCGCCCAAGGGAAGGACGCCGGCCGTGCTCGGTTTGCCCGATATCCCGATCAATGTCGGCAGCCGTTTCACCATCGCGGGCATCGGCGCGACCGTGCGCGGCGACGGCAAGAGCGGCGGCACCATCCGCGTCGCCAGCCTGGTGGCGACCGGCAAGCCGGGAACATTGCAGATCCGGCTGGTCGATCCCGCAGGCCAGGGCACGCGCGACGGGCTCGGCGCCTGCACCGGCGATTCCGGCGCGCCTGTTTTCGAGGACAAGCAAGGTGGCCCCGTGATCGTTGGCGTCGTGAGCTGGTCGACCGGGCCGAACGGCTCGGCGGGTTGCGGCGGCATGACCGGCGTCACGCCGTTGACGCTGTATCGTGACTGGGTTTTGCAGACCGCGCAGAAGTGGGGCGCCGGGTTGTGAGCTTGCGCGGTGCCGTAGGGTGGGCAAAGGCGCGTTGGCGCCGTGCCCACCATCTTTCCAAGCCGATGCGCTGAATGGTGGGCACGCTTCGCTTTGCCTACCCTACGGCTTTCGTGCCTAATGCCCCGCAGCCTTGTTCGCGGCCGCATTATTCAGCACGATCAGACCGTCGACGGCGACGCCGACCTTGCTGTTGATCAGGAACGGGTTGACGTCGATCGAGGCGATGCGGTTGCCGGCATCGGCCATCAGGTTGGAGAGGCCGACCAGCGCCTTCACGGCGGAAGGCTCATGCAGCGCCGGCTTGCCGCGATAGCCCTTCATCTTCACGCCGGCCTTGGTCTTGGCAATCAACTGCTTCGCCTCGGCTTCATCCAGCGGCGCACCGGCGAGGGCTACGTCCTTCATCAGTTCGATATCGACGCCGCCGGTGCCGAACAGCACCACCGGCCCCATCTCGGCGTCGAGCGAGGCGCCGACCACGAGTTCGAGATCGGCCTTGACCTGCTGCGCGATCAGAATGCCCTCGAGTTTCGGCTTGCTCTTGATCTTCTTCACCCGCGCGGTGATGTCGTTGAACGCCTTCTTCACCTCGGCCGCGCTGTTGAGGTTCAGCACCACGCCGCCGATATCCGATTTGTGCAGGATGTCGGCGCTGACGACTTTCGCCACTACGGGAAAGCCGATCTTCTTGGCGATCTTGACGGCTTCTGCCGAGGTCTGTGCGATCTCTTCCTTGGAGACCGGGATGCCGTAGGCCTTGAGCAGCTTCTTCGAGGCGACCTCGTCGAGGGCCGCGGCGTCGCCCGCCGCCTTGAGCGTCTTCTCCAGCATCGCGCGCGCCGAAGCCTTCGAGCTCGACACGATGTCGGGCACTTCCTTGCGCAGGGAAGAATATTCGATCAGCGATTTGATCGCACCGACAGCGCGGTCGAGGCCCTGCATGACAGCGATGTTCGGCAATGACTTGCGCAGCGCCTTGGTGAACTCGGTAAATCCGATCGACATCGCGCTGATATAGACCACGGGCTTGCTGGCCGCGCCTGCCATCTCGTTGACGAGGCGCAGATTGCGTTCGCGGAGTTCGTGCGGCGCCTTCGGCAGTTCGGCGTCGATGATGACGATATCGGTGTCGGGATCGTCGATCATGATCTTGATCGACTTGATATAGACCGAAGGATCGACCACGGCCGCGAAACCGGCATCGAGCGGATTGCCGACGATGCTGCCGGGTCCCAGCATCTGCGCCAGTTGCGCCGTCGCGTTCGGGCTGAGCGGCGCGAAGTTGAGACCGGCCGAATAGAATGCGTCGATCAGCAGGCCGCGCTTGCCGCCGGACAATGACACCGCGGCAAGGCGGTTGCTCTTCGGCGGCTCGGCATGCACGAAGCATTCGGTGGTCTCGATCAGCTCGTCGAGCCCGCGAACGCGGATCACGCCTTCGCGGGTCGAGATCGCGTCAAAGGTTTCGATCGAGCCGGCGAGCGCGCCGGTATGCGCCATCGCGGCGGCGCGGCCGCCTTCGGAGGCGCCGAGCTTGAGTGCGATGACCGGCTTGCCGGCGGCGCGCGCGGCCTTGCAGGCCTCGCGGAACACTTTTGTGTTCCGGACGCCTTCGAGATAGACCACGATAACGCGGATCGAGGGATCGGCCGCGAAATAGGCCATCAGGTCGGGCGTCTCGAGGCCGGTCTCGTTGCCGGTCGTCACCATGTAGCCGACGCCGACGCCGCGATCTTCCAGTGTCTGGCGGATCGCCATCACGATCGCGCCGGATTGCCCGACGATCGCCACCGGGCCTGCTTCCATGGTGACTATACGGTCGTCGATATTGGTGAACAGCTTTTCGCCGGCACTCAGATTGCCGAGGCAGTTCGGGCCGGTGACGGCAAGGCCGGTCTCTTTCACGGCCTGCTTCAGTTCGACCGCCAGGCGCTGGCTTTCCTCGTCCTGCAGCTCGCTGAAGCCCGAAGTGACGATGGTGGCGGAGCGCGCGCCGGCCGCCGCGGCGTCACGGATTACCTGCACGGCAAAACGCGCCGGCACCAGCACCAATACGTGATCGGGCTTTTCGGGAAGGCTGGCGAAATCCTTGTAGCAGGGGACGCCCCAGATCGTTTCGCGCTTGGCGTTGACCGGAAACAGCCCGCCTTCATACTTGTACTTGATCAGATTGTTCCAGATGCGCTCGGCATAGTTGCCGGGCTTGTCGGTGGCGCCGACCAGTACGATATTGCGCGGGTGCAGCATCGCATGGATGCTCTTGACGGTGTCGCTGGCGTCAGGCGAGGGCGACCATTGTTCGGCTTGATGCGATGCGGTGCTTGCCTGAGCGTCCATGGATATCCCTTAAACTTTGTTGTTTTCTTTGGCCGTCGCGTTCATCGACGAGCGCTGCGCCATGACTTTCTTATGATTGCGCCCTTTTTATTGAGACCGTTTTATTGAGACTTGGCGAGGGTGGCAACACGCGTTGCGCGCGCAGCGCCATTCGCGCGGCGCACGATATCCCGGCTGGCGGAGAATTCAGCGCGGTTGCACTGCCGGCTCGATCATGGTGGCGTGCACGAGATAGCGTTCCGGCCCCGGCGTCAGCGCCTCGAACGGCCAGCAGGTCGACAGCACCAGATGATATCCATCCGCGAGCGGATCGATGCCGGAAGCATCGAAGCGCACGACCGAGGTGCCATCCACCCGGTAGCGGAAGCGCTTGCCGTCGCTTCGCGTGACCTCGATCTCGTCACCGGTGATGACGTTCTTCAGGAACGCGAAATGCGTATCGCGATGCGCCGAGTAGACGGCGATGCCGCGCTCGCCGGCATCGGGCGTCCGTTCGACATGGCCCGGACCGAAGGCGAGCGCCTGGCCGCTGCTGCCGGCGAGCGTGATGGCGCGGGCATGGAGCCGCTTCACTTCGATGCGGGCGACCGGCCATGTGTCGGCCCACGACCACGGTTTTGTCTCGTGTCCAGTGGCGATGGTTTTCTCGAAGGCGCGTTCCAGCAGCACCTGCGCAGCCAGCGCCTTGGCGTGGATATAGGCGCCCTGGCCGAACAGGATCAGGCCGATAATGGCGAGAAGGAGAGGGAGGATAAAGCGGGGCATTAAGGGCACCTCCGTCATTGCGAGCGAAGCGAAGCAATCCATCGGGCTGCGTATGCGGAGAGATGGATTGCTTCCGCCTTCGCTCTTCGAGCTACGGCGGACAAGTCGTCGCTTCGCTCCCTTGCGCAAACGCTTCGCGTTTGTCNCCGTGGGGGAGAAAAAAGGGGGCGCGCGCGGCCTTGGGGGGACGGGTGGGAGCCGCGCGCGCTCTGGAAAGAGAAGGTAGGGGGGCCTCCTCCTTTCAGCCGACGTCAGCACCGTGACATCTGACGTCGATTGAACACCAACAGGATCAGGCTGAAAGTGAGCAGGATCACACCTGCAATCATCTTCAACTCTGCGTTAGTCGCCGTCTTCGGCAGCGTCACCGTGTTGGGCGCCTGGGTGACGACAGGCTGCACCCGCTTCAGCGCGGCGACCTGAACCCGCGCCTCCTCCGTATCGGCGCGCCGCTCCACAGGCGTTGCGGGAATGCGCGGACGCTCGCCGAACACCTTCTCAAAATCCCAGCCCGCGGGCAGGTTGATCGGCAGTTCCGAAACCTTGAGCGGCTCGCCTTGCGGACGGCTCGGCGTCTTGTCGACGGCGACCAGGCTGGTCAGCCGCGTGACAAGCTGATGCTCGAGCGCCAGCGCGAGGATGGCCTTGTCGGCATCTTCCGGGCTCGCCTGCCGTGTGGTGCGGGCCACTTCGGCATCCGCGATCTTGCGGCGCGCCCAGAGTTTTGACAGCCCCTTGCCTTCGGCTGCATTCGCCAGCGGCAGGGTGACGGTCCAGTGGCGATCGCCGATGCGACCCTTGATCTCGACCGTGCCTGCAAGCTTGTCGAGTTTTGCGGCCAGCACCAGCGGCTCGTCGCGGTAGACGTCGGGGATCGCAACCGGCGTGATGTCGACCGTGGCATCGGAGAATTTTGCGGTCAGATTGGTCACCGCGGGATTCTCCAGCTTGGCGAACAGGCCGCGCATGCGCTCCTCGACCTGCTCGACCGCGCCGATATGGGTGAAGGTGCCGCGGCCGAGTTCGGCGGCGCGCGTCATCAGATAGGTGTTCGGCGCCGAGCCGATGCCGACCATGAAGACGCGGGAGCGGCCGCGCAGCGCGCTGATGGTTTCGAACAATTGCTGCTCGTTGCCGATGGCGCCGTCGGTGAGGAATACGACCTGGCGGACGTAACCGGCATCGCCGCTGTTGTCGGACAACGCCGCGCGCATCGCCGGCACCATTTCCGTGCCGCCATTGGCCTGCAACGCGCCGACAAACGAGGTAGCCTGGCCGAGATGCTCCTTGTCCGCCGGCACCGCTGACGGGAATAGCACATCCATGGTGTGATCGAAGCGGATCACGTTGAAACGATCGTTCGGCTGCAGACGGCCGAGCGCGTAAGTGAGGCTCGCCTTGGCCTGGATGATCGAGACGCCGCCCATCGAACCGGAATTATCGATCACGAAGATCACTTCGCGCGGCATTGGCTTCTGCTGCGCCTGCTCGACGGAAGGCGGCGTGACGAAGGCGAGCAGATAATCGGAATTGCCGACATGCTCGCGGAACAGCCCGACCGACGGCGCCTTCTCGGCCGCGGGTTTCCAGGTCAGTTCGAAATCGCGATCCGCCGGCACCGGGCCTTCGGCAAGGCGGATGATGCTCGTGCTGGCGTCAGGCTTTTCGGTCTTGATCGTGTGGTGGTGGCTCCTGACTTCGCCGAGCGGGAAACCGGCCTGCAGCCGCACGGTGATGCGGGTCGGATTGACCGGCGCGTTGGTGGCGGGATCGAGAACTTCGGGCGAGATGCGGTCGCGATCCGGCACGGGATCGGATTTGGCCGAACCCCAGCCGCCATCGGGCTTGAAATCGACGCTCTGCACGACAGGCGCGGGATTGTAGCGCGGCGCGACCACCATCGGCACCCGCAGCGAGAATTCGTCGCCGGATTGTGCGACAGGCTCCTGATATTCGATCTGCACCAGCACGGTTTCGCCGGGGCCGATATTGGCGACGGAGTTCGTGAAGAGATTCGGCCGCTCCTGTTCGGTCAGCGCCGCCTTGTGCCCGCTCTGCTTCGCCTGTTCGTAGATGGCTTTTGCCTGCTGCCGCTCCTTGATGTCGCCGACCACGACGCGGTCGCCGATCACCATCTTCAGCGAATCGACCGCGCCGCCTGCCGGCAGCGGGTAGACATAGATCGCCTCGACCCAGTCCTTCGAAGGGTTGCGGAAGATCTGGGTGACGCGGGCTCGAACGGTGGGACCGGATACGGTGAGATCGACATCGACGCCGAGCCGCGAAGCATCGGCATAGCCCTCGTCGATCTTGAGCAGCAGCGAGCCGGCGCGGGCGTCGCCGGGCTTGAGGAACGCCGACTGCAGGCGCTCCGCCGACCAGACCGGCTCAAAGCTCAAAAACAATGCCGCAAACCCGACCAGGATTACGGCAACGCCCTCCATCACAAAGAACAGCACCATCCTGATCAGGCTGGGCTGTTCGCTGCGTTTGTCGGCCTCAATTTCGTCGCATGTAGTCATGTCGCTTAACTCCCGAACGGCGATTTCGCCGTAACGAGAGGGTGTGGAATTCAGCGATTTGGTGCGAGCGGAATGATCGGCCTTGTTCCGTCGCTGGCCACCGTGCCCCCGCCACGGCCGGGGCGGTTTTGTGCGGGTTTGTGATGGATTGTGCGTCTGGTACAATGGCGGGAGTAGAAGCAGGGATAACGATGTCAGTGCCGGACAAGCAGCTTTCCGCCGAGCAGAGCCGGCAGATTGCCGACACCATTCGCGAAGAGCTCGCCCGTCGCCGCATTTCCCGGCAGTCTCTGGCCGAACTGGCAAAGCTCAGCCTTTCGACGCTGGAAAAGGTGCTCGGCGGCCGCCGTCCGTTCACGCTGGCCACCACTGTCCGCCTCGAACAGGCGCTCGGCGTTTCCTTGCGCAAGACGCCGGAGGCGCCGGCACCTGTCGCTGCCGTCAACGGTGAGGTTGCGCCCGATAGCCTCGGCGCCTATTCGCGCCGCGCGGTAGCGTGGATCGAGGGGATCTATGTCACGGTGCGGCCGTCGTTCGGCGACAAGGACGCGATCTTCGCCTACCGCACCGAGATCACCTGGGATGCCGCGGCGTCGTCGCTGGTGTTTCACGAGAGTGAGCGGCAGGACGCAGCCTTCACCCAGTTCGGCGAAGTCGCGGTGCCGAACCAGTCGAGACACATTTATCTCGTTACCAATCGGCACGGCCAGCATCGCCTGATCACGGTGGCGCATCTGGCGATTTCAGGCGAGATGTACGGGATCATCACGACGCTGCTCGCGGGGCGCGGCTCGTTGCTGACGCCGATCGCGGCGCCCATCGCCTATCTGCCGATCAAGATGGTGGCTAACCCGACCTTTGGCAGGATTTCGTCCGACGATCCCAATTGCGCGCTGTACCGTCAGCATTTGCGGCGAACGACGGATGAATCGTTCGCGCTGTTCGTGCAGGGATAGTTACGACGCCAGCTTGTCGGTCGCTTTCGGCGCGTTGAATTTCTGTCGCAGCGTCGGCTTGTGAATCTTTCCCGTCGCATTGCGCGGGAGCGCGTCGACGAATTCGATCAGCCGCGGGCATTTGAACCGCGCCAGATTGGCCGCGCAATGGGCGTGAATTTCGGCCGGCGTCAGCGTATGGCCCGGCTTCACCGCCACGATCGCCATGCCGACTTCGCCCCACTGCTCGTTGGGTACGCCGATGATCGCAGCCTCGGCAATGGCGGGGAGTTGATGCAGCACGCTCTCGACCTCGGCCGGATAGACGTTCTCGCCGCCGGAAATGTACATGTCCTTCCAGCGATCGACGATGTAATAAAACCCTTCCTCGTCGACGCGGGTAGCGTCGCCGGTGTGCAGCCAGCCGTCGGTGAAGGATGACTGGTTGGCGTCCGGCCGGTTCCAGTAGCCGGGTGTGACATTCGGCCCCTTGACCCAGAGTTCACCGAGCTCGCCGACATCCGCATCGGTGCCGTCGGGGCGCACGATCCGTACTTCCGTATGCAGCACCGGCTTGCCGGAGGAGCCGGCCTTGCGCGCGGCGTCCTCGCGGTCGAGCGCCAGCACCGCCGGCGACGTCTCGGTCATGCCGTAACCTTGTTGCAGGGCGACGCCGCGCTCTTCCCACACTTTCAGGAGCGGCACCGGCATCGGCGCGCCGCCGACGCCGCCGATCACGAGGCGGCTGAAATCGGACGTCGCGAATGAAGGGTGCTGCGCCATGAACTGGTAGATCGACGGCACCCCGAAGAACTGGGTAATGCCCCAGGAGGGATCGCTGATCAGTTGCAGCGCCACACCGGGATCGAACGCGCGCATGATCAGCACGGTGCCACCGGCATGCAGCACGGGATTGGTATAGCAATTAAGTCCGCCGGTATGAAACAGCGGCAGCACGGTGAGCAGCACCGTCGACGGCGAGACATAAGCGGGGCCGCCGAGATTGACACAGTTCCAGAACGTCATCCCATGGGTGATGATCGCGCCCTTGGGCAGGCCCGTGGTGCCTGAGGTGTACATGATGGTTGAGATATCGTCATGCGTGACAGCCTCGAAGCGATCGAGCGGCTTTGATGCCGCAATCGCCGCTTCATAGCTGCCGCCGGGGCCGAGCAGCAGCGCGGACGCAACATTGCAGAGCTTGGCGACGGTTAGCGCGATTTCGGCCAGATCGGTGTCGTGGATCATGACCTTCGGCGAGGAATCGCCGACGATGAACTGTAGTTCGGGCACCGTGAGCCGCGTGTTCAAGGGCAGGAACACCGCGCCGAGGCGGCCGCAGGCGAACTGCACCTCCAGCGTATCGGTGGTATTGAGCGCCAGCACCGCAACGCGGTCGCCGCGCTTGACGCCGAGCGCATCGCGCAGATGCGTGGCGAGACGCGAAATCCGCGCGTCGAACTGCGCATAGGAAAGCCGGCGTTCGCTCGCGAGATCGACGGCCGCGATCTTGTCCGGCGTGCGGCGGCCGAAATGGGCAATCCAGTCGTAATAGCGTACCGAGGGCATGCTTCCTCCCGAAAACCATCCGATCACCGGGCCGGGCGTCCCGGCCGCGTCGGGCTCATTGTTGGCTTTGTCGCGTTGACGGTCAGGATCCGCGCAGCAATTCGCTGATCACGTTGAACTGGTTGTCGCGAAACTCGACCATATAGCCGTCCTTGATCGGACGGTAGTCCGTCGGCGAAGTGTTGAGCGTTACTCCGGGCATCAGCATTGGCAGTGCTACGCCCTTGAGGTTGGCTGCCTGCGCCATGATGTTCTCGCGGCTGAGGTCGCTCTTGCACTGCGTCAACACGACGACCAGCGCCTGTGCCACCATGTAACCATATCCCGCCGCGAGATTGGCAGGATCGATGTTGGGCAGCCGTGCCTTCATGAATTCCCGGTAGGCGACCAGATCGGGGTCGGTGGTATCTGCCGAGTAGGGTTTTAGCGCTCCGACTGACATGATGCCGGTTGCCGCTTCAAGCCCCGCCGGCACCATCACCGTCTCCTTGTTGGCGCAGCCCGAGGAGATGAAGCGCATCGGTCGCCAGCCGGTCTCGTAAGCCTTTCGGACCGCCTGAGCGCAGGCACGCGGCGTCACGCTGTAGATCAGGAAGACGTCGGCCTTGGTGTTGGCCAGCGTGAGAATCTGCGAATCGACCGTGGGGTCGGCGACCTCGAAACTCGCAGCCATGGCGATCACCTTGTCGGCGTCCGCGCCGAGCGCCTGCCTGACGCCGCGCAGATAATCCTTTCCAGCGTCGTCGTTCTGATAAAGGATCGCAAAGCGCGCATTGGGGTTTTTCGCGCGGGCGAAGCGCACCTCGATGCCGGCTTCCTCGACATAATTCGGCGCCCAGGGCAGCGCCATCAGCCAGGGCTGGTTGACCGGATCGTTCCATTTCGATGCCGAGCTGATCAGGAACAGATGCGGCACCTTGGCGCCGTTGAGATATTTGGCGGTGGCCGAACTCGGCGCGGTGCCCATGGTGCCGAACATGAAGGCGACGCCGTCATTCTCGACCAGCCGGCGCGTCGCCTCCACCGTCTTCGGCGGCGAGAAGCCGTCGTCGAGCGAGATCATGTTGAGCTTGCGCCCGTTGACGCCGCCTTTCTCGTTGATCAGGTCGAAATAAGCTGCAAACGCCTTGCCGGTGACGCTGAGCGCCGATGCCGGGCCGCTATACGGCATGATATTGCCGAACTTGATCTCGGTATCCGTGATGCCGGGTTGCTGGGCGGAGACTGTCGCCATCGTAGCAAGCGACAGCAGTGCTGTCAGGAAGAACGCAGGGGCAGCATTGCGCAATCGGATCATGCTCCATTCTCCCCGGCCAATCGCCGATGGCCTGTTGTTGGCTTTGTACCAAGGCTAGGGCATGCTTGCGCAAAAGGTCTTGTGTTCAGTTGCTGGACCCGACATGCGATCAGGAGACAGCGTCTGCGCAATGCCAGCCGCTCAACGCAAGCTGGGCGCAGCCAGTCGGGGCATCATCAGTCTCTCTTGCGGAGGAAAGCCATGCTGGAGCGCACCAAGGTGCAAAGCCCGTTCTACACGGCGGAGCATGAAGCATTCCGGGACGTGATGCGGCGCTTCGTGTCGCGCGAGATCGAGCCCTATGCCCATGAATGGGACGAGGCCGGCGAGTTTCCGCGCGAGCTTTATCGCAAGGCGTCCGAGATCGGGTTGCTGGGTTTGGGCTTCCCCGAGGAATTTGGCGGCGTGCCTGCCGACCAGTTCATGAAGATCGTGGCGTCGCAGGAGTTGGCGCGCGCCGGCGCCGGCGGCGTCAGCTCCAGCCTGATGAGCCACACCATCGGCTCGCCGCCGATCGCACGCGCAGCGCGGCCAGAGGTCAAGGCGAGGGTGCTGCCGCAGGTGCTGGCGGGCGAGAAAATCTCGGCGCTTGCGATTACCGAACCGAGCGGCGGTTCTGATGTCGCCAATCTCCGCACGAAGGCGCGGCGGGAAGGCGACCATTATGTCGTCAGTGGCGAGAAGACCTTCATCACCTCAGGGATGCGTGCCGACTATCTTACGGTTGCCGTGCGCACCGGCGGCGAGGGGCCGAGTGGCGTCAGCCTGTTGCTGATCGAGGACGACACGCCGGGCCTGTCGCGCACGAAATTGAAGAAGATGGGCTGGTGGGCGTCCGATACGGCAACGCTGCATTTCGACGAGTGCCGCGTGCCGGCCGAAAACCTGATCGGCGAGGAGGGGCAGGGCTTCAAGCTCATCATGCACAATTTCAACAGCGAGCGCATGGGCATGGCGGCGAGCTGCACGGCCTACGCCCGCGTCTGCGTCGAGGAGGCAATTGCCTACGCCAAGGAGCGCAAGACGTTCGGCAAGCCGATCGCACAGCACCAGGTGATCCGTCACAAGCTGGTCGACATGGCGCAGAAGGTCGCGGCGTCGCAGGCGATGCTGGAACTGCTGGCCTGGCGGCTCGGGCAGGGCGAAAGCCCGGTCGCCGAAATCTGCATGATGAAGAACCAGGCCACCCAGACCATGGCATTCTGCGCCTCCGAGGCAGTGCAGATTTTCGGCGGCGCCGGCTTCATGCGCGGCGTCAAGGTCGAGCGCATCTACCGCGAGGTCAAGGTCAACGCCATCGGCGGCGGGACCGAGGAGATCATGAAGGATCTCGCCTCGCGGCAGATGGGGCTGTGACTTGCCGTCATTCCGGGTTCGTGCTACGCGCGCCCCGGAATGACGCGTTTGTACAACTCCTCCGCTCACGGCCGGCGGTCATACACATCCTGGAACAACAGCATCCGTGACAGGTGCCGCTCATTGTGCCGCGGGAAGCCGCAGTGGGCGGCAAAATCGTCGGCGTCGCGATAGGTGCCGAACAGGCGGTCCCAGATCGGCAGGTCGCCGAAGTTGCCCGCATGGACGTCGAGTTCGTGATGCAGTGAATGCAGCTCCGGGGTCTGGATGAAATATTTCAGCCAGCGCGGCGACTTGTAATTGGAGTGATAGAAAAACTCGCCGGTCGCCGCGAAGACGGTGAACCACATGGCGCCCTCCAACGAGCAGCCCAGCAGCGGGTAGAGTATGGCGGCAGCAAGCGCGCTGTCGGCAAGGATTTCGACCGGATGCTTGTAGAACGAGGTGATTGCCTCGATCCTGGCCGGTGAATGGTGGATCTGGTGAAACAGCACCCACCATCCGTTCATGTGACGGATTCGGTGCCACCAGTAGAAGAAGAACGTACCGACCAGCCAGCCGATGAATCCTTCGAGCAGCGGTCGCTGCAGCGCGTCCAACTCGAACAACGACGCGCTGCCGAACAGGTTGGTCCACAGTCTGTTGGTGGCAAGCGTGATGCCGACCTGGAACAACGTGACGATCACGGCCCGGCCGTACCAGCCCGGTGCATTGGGTAGTTCACGGCCCGGCGCAACCCGTTCTAAAATCATGAATGCGGCTGCGGCCGACGCGATTAGCAGCGAGGTTAAGACGATGGTTGTCATGGCAGATCACCTTGTGTGAGGATCCTGCCGCAACAACAGCACCGGTTACGCCGCCCGGTCGATGGCACGTACGTGCTAAGCCCATCCAGGCCTATTTCAAGGCTGCGATGAGCTGGCTGCGCTTGGTGATACCGAGCCGTTCATAGATGCCGCGGAAATGATTGCCGACGGTATTCTCGGAGATGCCGAGACGCGTGGCGATCGTTTTGTCCGGCAGGCCCATCAGCGCCAGATCCACCAATTGCCGCTGCCGTTCCGTGAGCTTCGACAGGTCGATCGATGAACTCGCTACCTGCTGCGTGGCGAGGAATAGCGCGTGCAGCACCGGCGCGACGAGATTGAGCGAAGCGCGCGTGCGATCCGGGTGCTCAGCCGCGATGCCGGAGAAGCTGATATAGGTCCCGGCATTGGCGAAGGGATCGACGACGCCATGGGCCGCGACAACGCCGAGCGAGAACCGCCTGATCTCTTCGACTTCGCGCTCGGTAGCGAAAGATGGCGGGCACGACGGATTGAGAATGAAGGCCGCGCGATTTTGCACCCACCATGCAAAGCAGCCCCGCGATGCCAGATTGAACGCATCTTCCAGGCTGGCGATGAATTCTGCTTGATGGCCGCTCGTCAGCAGCGTTTGCATCCGGATACGACCGCCGGACAGGCGGCCGTATCCGCCGAGGAATCGCTGAAACGGAAAGAAGCGGCGCAGCGGTCCCTCGACCCAGATGAGGATTTGATCGTCCGTTATCGGTCCGGTCGGGACCGTGCTCAATGCGGCGACCCATGCCTTCATGTCCAGGCTTGCTGAGTCCGTCAGGACGTCGTCCGCTTCGTCCTTTCCGGGCCCAATCGTCTTCGAACCCCGCAATCGCCGCCCCGATTTCCGCATTGTCCACCTCGCTCGCACATCCTAGGATGAAACGCGGTGCAACGCCAAATTGCCGGAAGTAGAAGCGGCTTGCTTCGCTACCGCTACGGACAGCCACTCAGCGCAAGTTCGTCGCATGGCTTTTCGGCATCGTCCCGCGTGGCCGCGCTTCACAGATGATGGCGCGCTAAAGCGGAATCACGAAAGACAGGGTTCATGCTGTTTACTGCCGACCACGACGAACCTCGCCGCATCCTGCAAAAGTTCATCGCCGCGGAGATCAATCCCTTCGTCGACGAATGGGAGAAGAACGACATCTTCCCGGCGCATGAACTGTTCAAGAAGCTCGGCGATCTCGGCTTTCTCGGGCTCAACAAGCCGGTCGAATTCGGCGGGCAGGGGCTCGATTACTCCTATGCGCTGATGATGGCCGAAGAGCTCGGTGCCATCACATGCGGCGGCGTGCCGATGGCGATCGGCGTGCAGACTGATATGGCGACGCCTGCGCTGGCGCGGTTCGGCTCGGACGAGGTGCGCCGCGAGTTTCTTAGCCCCGCGATTGCGGGTGACGCGGTGGCCTGCATCGGCGTCTCCGAGCCGGGCGCCGGCTCCGACGTCGCCTCGATCAAGACCAATGCGCGCGCTGATGGCGACGACTACGTCATCAATGGCGGCAAGATGTGGATCACCAACGGCGTGCAGGCCGACTGGATCTGCTTGCTCGCCAATACCTCTGACGATCAGGTTCATCGAAACAAGTCGCTGATCTGCGTGCCGATGAAGAGCAAAGGCGTGCAGGTCGCGCGCAAGCTCGACAAGATGGGCATGCGCTCCTCCGACACGGCGCAAATTTTCTTCGACAATGTCCGCGTGCCCAAGCGCAACCGGATCGGTGAGGAGGGCAAGGGCTTTACCTATCAGATGGTGCAGTTCCAGGAGGAGCGGCTGTGGGGCGCGGCGGCCTGCCTCAAGGCGCATGAATTCATCATATCAGAGACCATCGAATACACCCGCAACCGAAAGGCGTTCGGAAAATCGATCCTCGATAACCAGACGGTTCATTTCAAGCTCGCGGAGATGCAGACCGAGGTCGAGCTGTTGCGCGCGCTGATCTATCGCGCCGCCGAGGCGCTGATCGCGGGCGAGGACGTGACGCGGCTCGCGACCATGGCGAAACTGAAGGCCGGTCGGCTGGGCCGCGAACTCACCGACGCCTGCCTGCAGTTCTGGGGCGGCATGGGTTTCATGAACGAGACGCCGGTCAGCCGGGCCTATCGCGACAGCCGCCTGACCTCGATCGGCGGCGGCGCCGACGAGGTGATGCTGACGGTGCTATGCAAGATGATGGGCACGTTGCCGAAAAACCAATAAGAACGGACCAGAGTAACAAAAGGGAACGCCTGATGATCACGCTCTATCACTGCGACGGCGCACGCTCGTTCCGTCCGCTCTGGATGCTGGAAGAGATGGGGCTGCCATACGAGCTGAAGATGTTGCCGTTCCCGCCGCGGGTGCTGGCCAAGGAATATCTCGCGATCAATCCGCTCGGCACCATTCCGTTCATGATCGACGGCGAGACCAGGATGACGGAGTCATCAGGCATCTGTTATTACCTCGGCACCAAATACGGCCCGACGCCGCTGGTGGTGGGGATGGATGATCCGGCCTACGGCGCCTTCCTGAACTGGATGTATTTCAGCGACGCCACGCTGACCTTTCCGCAAACGCTGGTGCTGAGATACAGCCAGCTCGAGCCGGAAGAACGGCGGAACCCGCAAGTGGCCGGCGACTACGCCAAATGGTTCCTCGGCCGGCTGCGCGCGGTCGAGGCAGCGACCGCCAATGGCGAAAATCTGTGCGCCGGTCGCTTCACCGCCGCCGACATCGTCAATGGTTATGCGCTACGGCTGGCCGGCAATATTGGGCTCGCCAAGGATTTCGGGCCCAATGTCGCGGCGTATTGGGCCCGGTTGCAGGAACGCGAGGGCTACCAGCGCGCGGTTGCGGCCGAACGCAAGGCGGGCATCGAGCAAAACGTCGCGCCGCGGATACGCGCGTGACGGGGCGGGGGGTCTGCCCCGAATTAACCTTTCCCCGTCCGTGACAGAGACCGAATTTCCGCTATGGTTGACGCCATCGCAGCGGCCAAAGAGCCGCGCGGGGAGGACGAGCCATGGACGATACCGGCCACAAATCCGGCCATCTGATGCTGATCACCCCGGAGCGCGTGTTCTATGCCGGCCTGCTCGGTCGGCCCCGGCAACGCTGCTCGGGCGGGTTCAACATCTATGTCGCGATCGAGGGAAGCCTCTGGCTCACCACCGAAGACGGTCAGGAAAGCCATGGCGAGATAGTCGCGTTGTTGCCGAACATCAGGCACACCATCGCCAGCGATCATCGCTCGGTGCTCAGCGTCGTGATCGAACCGGAGAGCGTTCGTCCCGGTGTGCTCGAAGAGCTGGCGCTGCGTCTTGCGGGGCCTGAGGGCGTAGCGTTCGCCAGCCGCATCCGCGCCGCCTATCGCGAACTGCGCGAGCATCACGCCGGTAACGATTTCTCCAGCGCCGAATTCGATTCGTTGTGCCTCGGCGAGATCCTGCCACAGCGCGAACTCGATCCCCGCGTGGCGCACGCGATTCTGCAGATCGGAAAATTCTCCGGCGAGCCGGTGACGGCGGCAAGCTGCGCTACGGAAGCAGGATTATCGCCGTCGCGCTTCCTGCATCTGTTCAAGGAAGAGACCGGCATCTCCTTCCGCTCGTTCCGCGCCTGGAAGCGGGCGCGGCACCTGCTGCACTTCGCCAACCAGGACATCAACCTTGCGCATCTGGCGCAGGACATCGGCTATCCCGACTCCACGCATTTCAGCCATTCGATCCGCCGCTTCTACGGCCTGAAGCCGCGCGCGATCTTTTCCGGCTCGCGCGATCTGGCGATCTATAGTCATCGCCATGCGAGCGCCGGATAGCGGGTGAACGCAAGAAGCCGGCTGATGCGGAACGCATGATCGCGCTGGATTTTTCGCGATCCCGTCTTGCATTCGAAGGCTGATCCATGGGCGACAAGGCCGTCATTACCTGCGCGCTGAACGGCGTGCTGACCGATCCGAAGCAGCATAACGTGCCGGTTACGCCGGAACAGATGGCGCGCGAGGCCAAGGCGGCCTTCGACGCCGGCGCCAGCATCATGCACGTTCACCTGCGCCAGCAGGAGCCGAACAAGGGGCACCTGCCGTCCTGGGACGTTGGCGTGAGCAAGGAAATCCAGCAGGCCATCCGCGAGGCCTGCCCGGGCGTCATCATCAACCACACCACGGGTACCTCGGGCCCGAAATATCAGGGCGCGCTCGATTGCGTGCGCGAGACCAGGCCCGAGATCGCGGCCTGCAATGCCGGCTCGCTGAATTATCTCAAGGTGAAGGCTGACAATACCTGGGCCTGGCCGCCGATGATGTTCGATAATGCGGTCGAGAAGGTGCAGGACTATCTCGACGTCATGAAGGAAGCTGGCACGATTCCGGAGTTCGAATGTTTCGACGTCGGTATCGTCCGCTGCGTCGGCATGTACCGGCAGACCGGCATGTATTCCGGCCCGCTCGAATATAATTTCGTGATGGGTGTTGCCTCGGGCATGCCAGCCGACCCCGAATTGTTGCCGATCCTGCTGAAGCTGAAATTGCCGGAAGCGCATTGGCAGGTGACCGCGATAGGCCGCGTCGAAATCTGGCCGCTGCACCAGCGCTGCGCCGATCTCGGCGGGCATCTGCGCACCGGGCTGGAGGATACTTTCTATCTCGCCGACGGCACCAAGGTGACCTCGAACGGGCAACTCGTCGAAGCCATCGCCGCCTGCGCCCGGCGCGCCGGCCGCGAGATCGCGAGCCCCGCGGAGGCACGGCAGATTTTCGGGACGAGGCATTGACAGTCGTGCCCGGCGTCATTGCGAGCGAAGCGAGCAATCCATCGCGCGGCATAACGGATGCGTTAGTCGCTTCGCTCCCTTGCACAAACGCTTCGCGTTTGTGCAAGGCAATGACGAAGCGTCAAGCCTCCGGCGCTCCCAAAATGACGCGATAGGTTAGCAGATGGCAACGATCGAAAACACCATCGTTCCTTCCAGCGCCGCCTTCAAAGTCAACCGCGACGGCATGCTGGCGCTGATCGCGCGGATGCGCGCGCTGGAGAATCGCACGCGCGCCGCATCGGCAGCAGCCAAGGATCGCTTCCACAAGCGCGGGCAATTGCTGCCGCGCGAGCGCGTGGCACTGGTGCTCGATCCTGGCTCGCCCTTCATCGAACTGTCGACGCTCGCCGGATACATGTTCGACGTCCCGGATGCGGAAAAGAGCGTGCCGGGTGGCGGCGTGGTCGCGGGCATCGGTTTCGTCTCTGGCATCCGCTGCATGGTCAGCGCCAATGATTCCGGCATCGACGCCGGCGCGCTGCAGCCCTACGGCCTCGACAAGACGCTGCGGGTGCAGGAACTGGCGCTGGAAAACAAGCTGCCTTACGTGCAACTGGTCGAAAGTGCTGGCGCCAATCTGCTGCGCTACCGCGTCGAGGATTTTATTCGTGGCGGCAACATTTTTCGCAATCTGGCGCGGCTCTCGGCGGCCGGCTTGCCCGTCGTCACCGTGACGCATGGCTCGTCGACCGCAGGCGGTGCGTACCAGACCGGATTGTCCGACTACATCGTGATGGTCCGCGGCCGCACCCGCGCTTTCCTCGCTGGCCCGCCGCTGTTGAAGGCGGCGACGGGAGAGATTGCAACGGAGGAGGAACTCGGCGGCGCGGAGATGCACACCTCCATCTCGGGTCTCGGCGACTATCTGGCCGAAGACGATCGCGATGCGCTGCGCATCGCGCGCGACATCATGGCCAATATGGAATGGGACCGGCCAAAGCCGGCGGAAGCTTCGTTCAAGCCGCCGCGCTACGATGCGGAGGAATTGCTCGGCATCATGCCGATGGACCACAAGCGTCCCGTCGACATGCGCCAGGCCATCGCGCGTTTCGTTGACGATTCGGATTTCACCGAGTTCGGCGCGAACTACGGGGCCGCCACCGTGTGCGGCCACGCCCGGATCGAAGGGCAGGCGATCGGCATCATCACCAATAATGGCCCGCTCGACGTGCCCGGCGCCAACAAGGCGACGCACTTCATCCAGGCCTGCTGTCAGTCGCGCACGCCGATCCTCTACATGAACAACACCACCGGCTACATGGTCGGCAAGGCCTACGAAGAGGCCGGCATGATCAAGCACGGCTCCAAGATGATCCAGGCGGTGACGTCGGCGACCGTGCCGCAGATCACGCTCTATTGCGGGGCTTCGTTCGGCGCCGGGAATTACGGCATGTGCGGGCGCGGCTTTCATCCGCGCTTCTGCTTCTCCTGGCCCAACGCCAAGACCGCCGTGATGGGCGGCGAGCAAGCGGCCGAGACCATGGCGATCGTCACCGAGGCCGCGGCTGTCAGGCGCGGCAAGCCGATCGAGAAGGAAAAGCTCGACGCCATGAAGGCGCAGATCACCGGTGTGTTCGATGGCCAGATGGACGTGTTCTCCACCAGCGCGCGCGTGCTCGACGACGGCGTCATCGATCCCCGCGATACCCGCAGCGTGCTCGCCGAAGTGCTGGCGATCTGCCGCGAGGCCGAGGCCCGCACGCCGCAGCGCATGCAATTCTCGGTCGCCCGGCCATGAGCGGGATGCCAATGAAGCGGACGCCGTTCTTCAAGATTCTGGTCGCCAACCGCGGCGAGATCGCGCTACGGATCATGCGCACCGCGCGCCGGCTCGGCTATGGCGTGGTCGCCGTCTATTCCGATGCCGACCGCGACGCACTGCATGTGCGCGAGGCTGATTCTGCGGTGCGGATCGGCGAGGCGCTGCCGGCGCAATCTTACTTGCGGATTGACGCCATCATCGCCGCGGCCAAGGCCAGCGGTGCGACCGCGGTGCATCCGGGCTACGGCTTCCTCGCCGAGAACGAGGATTTTGCGCAGGCGTGTCGCGATGCCGGGCTGGTCTTCATCGGGCCATCGCCGGAAGCGATCCGGGCGATGGGCAACAAGGCCGGTGCCAAGGAGATCATGCAAAAAGCGGGCGTGCCTGTCGTGCCCGGCTATCAGGGCGCGGACCAGGGCGATGCCGTGATGCTGGCGGAGGCCAAAGAGATCGGCTTCCCCGTCATGATCAAGGCGGTCGCCGGCGGCGGCGGGCGCGGCATGCGGCTGGTTGAGGATGCCGCGGCATTTCCGGATGCGCTGCGCAGCGCGCGCTCGGAGGCGCAGGGCGCGTTCGGCGATCCCGCCGTCATTCTGGAGCGCGCCATCGTCGATCCCCGCCACATCGAGATTCAGGTGTTCGGTGATCGCTACGGCAATGCCGTCCATCTCGGCGAACGTGATTGCTCGGTGCAGCGGCGGCACCAGAAGCTGATCGAGGAGGCGCCGTCGCCGAAGGTGACGGGCGACTTGCGGGCGCGGATGGGGGCTGTCGCCGTCAATGCCGTCAAGTCGATCGGCTATGAGGGCGCGGGCACGCTGGAATTCCTGCTCGATCCATCCGGCGAATTCTATTTCATGGAAATGAACACGCGGCTGCAGGTCGAGCATTCCGTCACTGAGGCCATCACCGGCTTCGATCTGGTCGAACTGCAGTTGCGCATCGCCGCGGGCGAGCCGCTCGGGCTCAGGCAGGAAGACGTCAAATTCTCCGGCCATGCCATCGAGGTGCGGCTGTGCTCGGAAGACGCCGACCATGATTTCATGCCGCAATCCGGCACCATGGCGCTATGGCAGATGCCTGAGGGCATTCGCGTCGAGCACGCGTTGCAATCCGGTTCGGAGATTCCGCCGTTCTATGATTCGATGATCGCCAAGATCATCAGCCACGGCGCCGATCGCAACGAAGCACGCGGCCGGCTGATCTGCGGGCTGGAGCAGACGGCGGCGTTCGGCGTGACCACCAATCAGGGATTTTTGATTTCCTGCTTGCGTCATCCCGGCTTCGCCAGGGGCGAAGCGACCACGGCTTTCATCGGCGAACATCGCGACGAATTGCTGGCGCCCCGCGCCGACGACAAGGCGGACGCCGCGCTGACGGCGCTGTTGCTCTACGTCACCAATCCCCATGCGCCGCCTTGGCGTAGCGGCCGCAGTCTGGCAGCGACGTTTCCGCTGACGATGCGGATCGATCTCGGCCATGGTGTGCTTGAGGTGGACATCGTGCGCGACCGCGACGGCGGTTATGTCGCCGCCGTCGATAGCAGCGAGCTTCGTTTCGAGATTGACCAACTGGATCGCGAGACGATCCGCTTCCGTACCGACGGCGTGATGGAATCGGCCAGGTTTCTGCGCGATGGAGACCGGCTGTATTTCCTGCACCGCGGAGCCACGATTTCTGTCCGCGACCTGACGCTTGCAGCGCCGGAATCCGCGTCTGCTGCCGGCGGCGACGGCAAGGTGCGCGCGGCGATGAACGGCCGCGTGGTGGCGGTGCTGGTCCAGCCGGGCGATCAGGTTGCCGCCGGTCAGCCGGTGATGACGCTGGAGGCGATGAAGATGGAGCATGTGCACACGGCGGGCGTCGCGGGCACAGTGTCGGCGATCGATGTGGCCGAGGGTGAGCAGGTGACGACAGGCAGGATCGTCGTGGAGATTGCGGCGGCGTAGCTGCCTCCGCCGTCATTGCCTGCGACAAACGCGAAGCGCTTGTGCAAGGGAGCGCAGCGACGAAGCAATCTATCTGTCCCCGTGCTGAGGCATGGATTGCTTCGCTTCGCTCGCAATGACGGTGGAGACGGAGAAGTTACTCCGTCCGGCCCGTCCCGCCATTCAGCCAGCACGCCACCTCATGCCGCCCGCCGGCCTTCACCAGCACCGGGCGTTCCAACTTGCAGCGGTCCATCGCGTAGCGGCAGCGGGTGTGGAAGGCGCAGCCGGAGGGCGGGTTGATCGGGCTCGGGACGTCGCCGTCGATCATCGGCGCCAGCTTCTTCGCCTTGGGATCGGCGACCGGGACCGATGCCAGCAGCGCCTGCGTGTAGGGATGGCGCGGGTTGGCGAACAGCTCGGTCTTGTCGGCGATCTCGACGATGCGGCCGAGATACATCACGGCGACGCGGTGGCTGATATGGGCGACGACGGCGAGGTCGTGGGCGATGAACAAATACGAAAAATCGTTCTTGCGCTGCAGGTCGATCAACAAATTGATCACCTGCGCCTGGATCGAGACGTCCAGCGCCGAGACCGGCTCGTCGCACACGATCAGGCTTGGCCCGAGCGCCAGCGCGCGTGCGATGCAGATGCGCTGCCGCTGCCCGCCGGAGAACTGGTGAGGATAATTCTTCATCTGGTCGGAACGCAGGCCGACCTGCGCGAACAGTTCGGCGACGCGTTCCTGCTGCGCGCGGCCGGTCGCCAGACCGTGTACGCCAAGCGGTTCGCCGACGATGTCGCCCGCGGTCATGCGCGGGTTGAGCGAGGCAAACGGGTCCTGGAACACGATCTGCATCGAGCGCCGATGCGGTCGCATCTCGGCCTTGCTGAGGCCGGTGATGTCGGTGCCGTTGAGCTTGATGGCGCCGCTCGATGGCTCCACCAGCCGCAGCACGCTGCGCGCGACCGTCGATTTGCCGCAGCCGGATTCCCCGACCAGCCCGAGCGTCTCGCCCTTGGCGACGGAGAAACTGACGCCGTCGACGGCGTGCACGGTGCCGACGCGCCGGCGCAGAATGCCGCCGCGCACCGCGTAATGCTTGACGAGGTCGGTTACCTCGAGGAGGGGGCGTTGTTCGGTCATGGCGCGCCCACCAGTTCGGTCGCGCGCCAGCAGGCTGCAAAATGGTCGCCGTCGACTTCCTGCAGCGGCGGATATTCGGCGCGGCAGCGGTCGATGGCGAGGCTGCAGCGCGGGGCAAAGGCGCAGCCCGGCGGCAGGTTGGTCAGCGACGGCACCATGCCGGGAATTTCGTTCAGCCGCGCGTCGGTTTTGGCGCCGAACGAGATCACCGCCGGCATTGAGGCCATCAGCCCGCGCGTATAGGGATGCTTCGGATTCGCGAAGAGCTCCTCCACGGTCGCTTCCTCGACCTTCTTGCCGGCATACATGACGATAACGCGCTGGGCGGTCTGCGCCACCACGCCGAGGTCGTGCGTGATCAGGATCAGGCCGGTGCCGAGCGTCTTCTGCAGGTCGACGATCAGCGCCAGAATCTGCGCCTGGATCGTTACGTCGAGCGCCGTGGTCGGCTCGTCCGCGATCAGCAGCGCCGGCCGGCACGCCAGCGCCATCGCGATCATGGCGCGCTGGCGCATGCCGCCGGAGAGCTGGTGCGGATATTCCTGCGCGCGCCGGTCCGGCTCGGGAATGCGGACCAGTCGCAGCATCTCGACCGCCTTGGCCCAGGCTTCCTTGGACGTCATCTCCTGGTGCAGGCGCAGCACCTCGGTGATCTGGTCGCCGATCCGCATCACCGGGTTGAGCGAGGTCATCGGCTCCTGAAAGATCATCGACATCCGGTTGCCGCGGATCTTGCGCATCTCGGCTTCATCGAGACTGAGCAGATCGGTGCCTTCCAGCGTCACCGAGCCGCCGACCACGCGGCCCGGCGGATCCGGCACCAGCCGCATCACCGAGAGCGCGGTCACGCTCTTGCCGCAGCCGGATTCGCCAACGATCGCCAGCGTCTCGCCGCGGCGGACGTTGAACGAGACGTCGTCGACCGCCCGGAACAGGCCGGAATTGGTGAAGAACACCGTCTGCAGGTTCTTCACGTCGAGAATGGTGTCGTCCTTACGCGCCTCGTTCATCAGCCGCGTTGCCTCGGGTCGAGGATGTCGCGCAGCGCATCGCCGAACAGATTGGTGCCGAACACGGCAAGCGAGATGGCGACTCCCGGGAAGATCACGAGCCACGGCGCGGTGCGGACATATTCGGCGGCCGATTCCGACAGCATGCGTCCCCAGGACGGATAGGGCTCGGGTATGCCGAGGCCGAGGAACGACAGCGAGGCCTCGGTAAGGATGGTGGAGCCGAGCTGCGCGGTCGCCAGCACGATCAAGGGGGCCAGCGTGTTGGGCAACACATGGCGCAGCGCGATGCGGGTCTCGCTCATGCCGATCGATTTGGCGGCTTCGACGAAGGGCAATTCGCGCAGCGCCAGCGTATTGGCACGGATCACGCGGGCGACGGTCGGAATCAGTGGAATCGCGATGGCGATGATCACGTTCGGCAGCGACGGCCCGAGCGCCGCCGTCATCACCAGCGCCAGCACCAGAAGCGGCAGTGCCTGCAGGATGTCGGTGACGCGCTGGAACAGGAGGTCGACCCAGCCCGACAGATAGCCCGATGCGAGCCCGACGATGACGCCGAGCGTGGAGCCGAGCGCGGTGGCGCCGATGCCGACGGCAAGCGAAATGCGCGCGCCATGAACGATCCGGCTCCAGACGTCGCGGCCGAATGAATCGGTGCCCATCCAGTGCAGGGCGTCGGGCGGCGCCAGCCGGTGCGCGGAATCGACGCTGAGCGGGCTGAAGCGGCAGATCAGGTCGGCCGAGATCGCCATCCAGACGAACAGCACCATGATGATGAGGCCGAACGTGCCAAGCATATAGCGCTGCGCCAGGAACAGCAGCCGGCGCCAGCCATGCGTCGAATGCGCGCCGGCCCGCCTCAGTTCATTGTCGAAGTTGATCGTGGTCACGCGGCTAGTCCCCATACCGGATGCGCGGGTCGATCGCGGCGTAAAGCATGTCGACGGTGAAGTTTGCGACCACCACGACCACGGCGATCAGCATCACGAGATTCTGGACGATGGGATAATCGCGCCAGCGCAGCGCCTCGACCAGGAAGCGGGCGACGCCGGGAATATTGAATACGGTTTCGGTGACGATCAGCCCGCCGATCAGGAACGCCGCCTCGATGCCGATCACGGTGATGACGGGCAGAATGGCGTTCTTCAGCGCGTGGCGATAATTGACCGACGCCTCCGAAGCGCCCTTGGCGCGCGCGGTACGGATATAATCCTGCCGCAGGATTTCCAGCATCGAGGAGCGCGTGATGCGCATGGTCAGCGCGGCGCTGCGAAAGCCGACCGCCATCGCCGGCACGGCATAGATCGCGAACGCCTCCGTCCAGGTCTTTGGATTCGGATTGTAGATCGGCATGCTGCCGAACAGCGAGACCGACGCCATCAGGATCAATAGCCCAAGCCAGAACGAGGGCAGCGACAGGCCGCTGAGGCTGACGACGCGGAGCGTATAATCGAGTTTTGAACCCTGGTGGACGGCGCTCAGCACGCCCAACGGGATGCCGATCGAGGCCGAGAACAACAGCGCCAGCGCCGCCAGCCGCGCAGTGATCGGAATGCGCGGCAGGATTTCCTGCAGCGCCGGCTTTTCCGAGACATAGGAATAGCCGAGATCGCCGTGCAGTAGCCCGCCGATCCAGTTCAGATATTGCTGGTAGATCGGCAGGTTGAGGCCAAGCTCCTTTTCGAGATTGGCCTTGTCGGTCGGATCGACGAAGCCGGCGGCGTCGAACAGGATGTCGACGATGTTGCCGGGGACGACGCGCAGCAGCACGAAGATGATGATCGAGATCCCGATCAGGGTCACGAGCATCAAGGCGAGGCGTCGCACGATGTAAGCAAACACCCGGCTACTCTCCCTGACTCATCGGCTGGCGCGCGCTCGGTTCTGAAGCATCAGAACCGGGCTCTCGTTCTTTGCTTTGACGCGTTCTCTTCACGCGAACCGGAACCCGCTTCGCTCGAAAACGCTATCGTGACTGGACATTACTTGTCCATCCAGACGTCTTCGTAACGATAGCCGTTATAGGAGCTGTTCACCATCACGGTGATGCCCTTGACGTAAGGATGCCAGCACGTCCCGGTACGGCCGTGGAAGATGATCGGCCGCGCCACGTCTTCCTGCAACTTCTTGTCGATCTCCCAGACCAGCTTCTTGCGCTTCTCCTTGTCGGTCTCGGCCGACTGCTGATCGAACAGTTTTTCGATCTCCTTGTTGCAGTAGTTGGTGTAGTTGCGCTCCGAGCCGCAGGAATAGTTCTCGTAGAACGACTGGTCGGGGTCGTCGACCGCGTTTCCGGTGAGGTTGAGGCCGAGCGAGTAATCCTTGCGCGCGACCTTCGGGAACCATTGCGCGGTGTCGACGACGTCGAGCTCGCCGTCGATATAGATGTTCTTCATCTGGTCGATCAGGATCACGGCGGGGTCGCGGTAGATCGGAATGTTGCGGGTGGCGACCTTGACCGCGAGGCGCTTGTCGGGGCCATAGCCGGCCTTCTGCATCAGCTTGCGCGCCTCTTCGCGGTTGGCATTGATGTCGGGGCCGTAGCCCGGAATCGATTCCAGCATTTCCTTCGGCATCGCCCACAGGCCGCCCGGCGCCGGCAACATGGTTCCGCCGATATCGGCCTGCCCCTCGAACATGATCTGGATGAACGCCTTGCGATCCAGCGCCAGCGCCAGCGCACGCCTGATATCGAGATTGTCGAACGGCGGGGCGGAGGAATTGACGATGATGTTGGTCGAAACGTTGATCGGCTCGACCACGCAGACCGCCTTCGGCGCCTGCGCCTTGACCTCCTTGAGCAGCGGGATCGACACTTCGGTCGGGAAGGTCATGTCGAATTTGTCGGACACAAACCCGAGAATAGCCGTCGAGCGGTTGGGGATGATGGTGAATTCGATGCCGTCGAGGTGCGGCAGGCCCTTCTTCCAGTAATCGGGATTTTTGGTCAGCTTGATCGATTCGTTGGCCTTGAACTCGACGAATTTGAACGGCCCGGTGCCGACCGGCTTGGTACGCATGTCGGCCGGAGAGACGTGGCAGGGATAGACCGGCGTGTAGCCCGAGGCGAGCAGCGACAGCAGCGCCGGCTGCGGCCGCTTCAGTTCGAACGATGCTTCGAAGTCGCCGTTGACGGTCACATCGCTGACCTGGTCGTACCAGGATTTTCGCGGGTTTTGCCGGAACTTCTGCTGCGACTTGCCCATCAGCATGTCGAAGGTGCATTTGACGTCGGCCGACGTGAACGGCTTGCCGTCGTGCCATTTGACGCCCTGCCGCAGCTTGAAGGTCAGCTTCTTGTTGTCGCTGCTCCATGCCCAGCTCTCAGCGAGGTCGGGGACGATTGATTCGACGCTGTTCTGCGCCACGTCCTGCTTGAACATGACGAGGTTGTTGAAGACCGGCATGAAGGGAACATTGATCGAATAGGTCGCGCCTTCATGGATCGAGGCGCTGCCGGGGCTGTCGCGGTGATAGACCCGGAGGATGCCGCCCTGTTTCGGCTCCGCCGAGGCAAGGTCGTAAGCCGGCAGCAACAACAACGCCGCGGCGGCAAGCGCATGAACGCTCCGCATGATTCCCCTCCACATCGTTCGGTCTCAACTGGCCGATTGCATGGGACGATAGCATGACGATCCGTCCGGGCAACCGGGCAAGCCCGTGTGACAGTTGGCAATTCGACGTAATCGAAATCCGTGTGGCGGAACACGCGCGCCGCGTACCCTGTTTTTTGCGAAACCGGCAGGTTCGTTGCAATGCAGCCGCTCGCGGCTCGCGCCAAAATGCCTCACCCGATGATGCACCGCACCACCGGACATCACGACGTCGGCGTTCGGCTTCACCATCTCACATCGTCGCATTCTCAGACGATCCGCGAGGTCTTGTTGCCCCAGTAGCGATCCCGCAGCAGGCGCTTGTAGAGCTTGCCGGTCGGAAGCCGCGGCAGTTCCGCCTCGAAGTCGATCGAGCGCGGCACTTTCTGGCGCGACAGCGACTGCCTGCAGAAGGCGATCAACTCGTCGGCCAGTTCCTGTCCCGGCGAAACGCCCGGCATCGGCTGCACCACAGCCTTCACCTCCTCGCCGAGATCGGGATTCGGCACCCCGAACACCGCGGCATCGGCGATCTTGGGATGGGTGATCAGGAGGTTCTCGCATTCCTGCGGATAGATATTCACGCCGCCGGAGATGATCATGAAGGTCGCGCGGTCGGTCAGATAGAGATAGCCGTCATCGTCGACATAGCCGACGTCGCCGACCGTGCTCATGGTGCCGTCGGCCGAGCGGGCCTCCTGGGTCCTGGCCGGATCGTTGAAATATTCGAACGGCGTGGCAGTCTTGAACCACACCGTGCCCGATGTGCCGACCGGGCACGCTTTCATGTTCTCATCAAGGATATGCAGCTCGCCGAGCAGCACCCGGCCTACGGTGCCGCGATGGGCCAGCCATTGCTCGCTGTCGCAGGAGGTGAAGCCGAGCCCTTCGGTGGCGCCGTAATATTCATGAATGATCGGGCCCCACCACTTGATGATGTCGTCCTTTACGGCGGCGGGGCAGGGCGCCGCGGCATGGATCGCGATCTCGAGGGATGAGAGGTCGTGGCGCTTGCGCACTTCCTCCGGCAGTTTCAGCATGCGCGAGAACATCGTCGGCACGAGCTGGGTGTGCGTCACGCCCCATTTCGGAACCAGTTCGAGGTACTGTTCGGGATCGAACCGTTCCATGATGATGGCAGTGCCGCCCATCTTGATCGTGAGGTTGACGGCGGCCTGCGGCGCTGAGTGGTAGAGCGGTGCGGGCGACAAATAGATCATGCCCTCGCGGTACTGCCAGATCTTCACCAGGAAATCGAACAGCGGCAATTGCTGATCGGCCGCCAGTTCCGGCAGCGGACGCAAAATCCCCTTCGGGCGGCCGGTAGTGCCGGAGGAATAAAGCATCGCGGTGCCAACACACTCGTCGGCGATCGGGGTGTGCGGCATATCAGCCGCTACTTCTTGCAGGCCGACGATGCGCTCGCTTTCGCCGTCGCCATCGGCAACGATGCAGAGTTCGACCTTGGAACATTCCTTCAGTGCCTCGCGCGCCACATCTAGCTTTTCCTTCGACGTAATGAGGATGCGCGATTGGCTGTTGGTCAGGATGTAGGCGAGCTCGCTCGCCGTCAGATAGGAGTTCACGCAGGTGTAATAGAGGCCCGAGCGCTCGCCCGCGCCGCAGGCCTCGAGATAACGGCTGTTGTTCTCCATGAAGATCGAATAGTGGTCGAGCCGCTTGAGGCCGCGACGGCGAAACAGATGCGCCAGGCGGTTGGAGCGGGCATCCAGCTCGCGATAGGTGACGGCTTCGCCCGTACTCGCCATGATGAAGGCGGGCTGCAGCGGGCGAAGATGAACGTGCTTGCCGGTGTACATCTTGAGTTCGGTCCCCCTACGCGGCCATGTCCAGAATCTCGCGCACCTGCGCCGGCCCCTCGATCTTGCGCGGATTGCGCGGCACCCAGGGCGTTGCCATCGCGGCCTGCGCGATGCGGTCGAAATGCTCGGAGCCGACGTTGACCTCGCGCAGGCTGCGCGGCATGCCGAGGCCACGAATGAACCGGTCGAGCACGCCGCCGGCGTCCTCGTTCGGGTGCCCCATGGCGCCAGCAACCAGCGCCTGGCGTTCGGCATTGGCCGTCTTGTTCCAGCGCATCACCGAGGGCAGCATCACGCAGGAAGTGTAGCCGTGTGGAACGCCGAACTCGGCGCCGAGGACGTAGCCGATGCCGTGGCTGGCGCCCATCGGCACCCCCGAAGCCAATGGTCCGGTCGAAAGCCAGGTCCCGATCTGGCAATCCATCCGTGCGTCGAGATCTTTGGCATCCGCCTTTGCCCGCGGCAGCGCCTGCGCCAGCATCGACAGGCCCTTCAGCGCCTGGGCGTCGCCATAAGGGTGCGCCTCGCGCGAACAGATGCCTTCGACGCAATGGTCGACGGCGCGGATGCCGGTCGAAAGCCATAGCCATTCCGGTGTGTGCAGGCTGAGCCAGGGATCGAGGATCACCGCGCGCGGCATGATCAGCGGATGGCGCAGCGCTTCCTTGACCCTGGTCTTCTCGTCGGTGACGCCGGCGGTAGCGGAGAACTCGCCGCCGGCGATCGTCGTCGGCACGCTGATCTGGCGCACGGTCGGCGCGGCCAGTTGCGGTCGGCCGCCGCGACCGGCCTTGATCCGGTCGATGTCCTCAGGATTGCGGATATCGTTGGCGAGGCAGAGCTGCACCGCCTTGGCGCCGTCGGTGATGGAGCCGCCGCCGATGGTGACGATGAGGTCCGCATTCGCGGCGCGGGCCTGTTCGCTGGCCGCGATGACGGCCGAGCGCGGCGTGTGCGGCGGCATCGCGTCGAAGGTGCCGGCGCAGCGCGGCCCCAGCGCGCGGCGGATGTTGTCGATTACGTCGGTTTGGCGGTTGAGGGTGCCGCTGACCATCAGAAAGGCGCGTGTGGCGCCGAGCCGGTTCAACTGCTCGACGAGCGCCTCGGCCGCCGGCCGTCCGAACACGACCTCGTCCATGGCGCCGAATACGACACGCCCTCTGTGCACTCTCGTCCTCCCCGGACATTTTCTGGCCCTTATCGCGGGCCTTGCCAGCAAGGTTAGCGGAGGAAATCAGGCACGTCATGCCCGAAGATGATGCGGGCGAGGGTCTCGTAGGATGGGTGGAGCGAAGCGATCCCCATCGCCATGCGCACCGGGGTTGATGGGTATCGCTTCGCTTCACCCATCCGATGATTGAGCATCCCGTCATTCCGGAGTGCGCACCCTCGGAATGACGAGAGGGCGGGGAGCGCGACGCTCTCTCACGATGTCACGTTTTCGTCATCAGGTGGCGATTAGCTGGGCCCTCGTCGCGATGGTCCCGCCTTCATCGCAGTGCGGAAAGAGTGAAATCCGCGGTGCGCAGGGCGTTGGCTACGCGGATGCATAACGATTGTGCTTGATCCCGCCGGGTTCTTGACGAGACTGGGAACTGATCACATCTGTGGCCTCCGCCTTCAAGGTTCCACGGCAGCCGCTTCCATCGATCAGGATGTAGTGAGTGCAGAAGAGATGGGATTGAGCACGACTGAGCAATTGGAAAGTCCGGCTGCACCGGCAGCCATCGGTAATCATTCACTTCGCCGCCTCAACTGGCTGGCCCCTGTGCTCGTGCTGGCGCTGTCCGCCTGCGACAACAAGCCGGCGCAACAGGCGGCTCCCCCGGCGCCGCCCGTCACCGTGGCGCAGCCGGTGAAGCGCACGGTTACGGACTGGGATGAATTCACCGGCCGGTTCGAGGCGGTGCAGGAAGTCCAGGTCCGTGCCCGGGTCGGCGGCTTCGTGACATCGGTCGAATTCCGCGACGGCGCCATCGTGCGCACGGGCGATCTGCTGTATGTGATCGACGCCCGTCCGTTCGAGGCGGTCGCCGAGCAGGCCGACGGCCAGTTGTCGGACGCGCGCGCGAAGGGAGAACTCGCCAAACGCGAACTCGACCGGGCGCTGACCTTGAACCAGACCCAGGCGGTGTCTGATTCCATCGTCGACCAGCGCCGCCAGACCCTGCAGGCGGCGCGCGCGGCCGAGATGCAGGCCGAGGGCGCGCTCAAGGCCGCCAAGCTCAATATCGAGTTCACCCATGTAATGGCGCCGATCACCGGCCGCGTCAGCCGTCATCTCGTCACCCCAGGCAATCTCGTGCAGGGCAGCGAGGGCGGCGCCACGCTGCTGACCTCGATTGTCTCGCTCGATCCGATCTACATCTATTTCGACGTCGATGAGGCGACCTACCAGCGCAACAGCAAGCTCTGGTTCGAAGGCAAGCGGCCGAGCTCGCGCGATACACCAAATCCGGTGCAGGTGACGCTGACGGGCGAGACCAAGCCCTCGCATGACGGCAAGATGGATTTCCTCGACAATCGCCTCGACGCCTCGACCGGCACGCTGCGCAGCCGCGCGGTCATCCCCAACAAGGACCTTTCGATTCTGCCCGGGCAGTTCGGTCGCGTCCGGATCATCGGCAGTTCGCCTTACGAGGCCCTGCTGTTGCCGGATACCGCGATTGCGACCGACCAGTCGCGCAAGATCGTCTTTGTCGTCAAGGACGACAACACGGTCGAGGAGAGGCAGGTGGTGCTCGGGCCGCTCGATGAGGGGCTGCGCGTGATCCGCGAGGGCCTGAAGCCGGAAGATCGCGTCATCATCGACGGCCTGCAGCGGGCGCGTGTGGGCGCAAAAGTCACTCCGCAGACGGCCGAAATCAAGCCTGCCGGTGGCAAAACATGAATCTCGGCCGGCTCTCCATCAACCAGCCCATCCTGGCGATGGTGCTGTCGATCGTGCTGCTGATTGTCGGCGCCATCGCCTATACCACGCTGCCGGTTTCGGAATATCCGCAGGTGGTGCCGCCGACCGTCGTCGTCACCACGCAATATCCGGGCGCCACCGCGCAAACCGTCTCCGACACGGTCGCAGCCCCGATCGAGCAGGAGATCAACGGCGTCGAGGACATGCTGTATCTCTACAGCCAGGCCACCTCGAACGGCAATCTGACCATCACGGTCACCTTCAAGCTCGGCACCGATCTCGACAAGGCGCAGGTGCTGGTGCAGAACCGGGTCGCGATCGCGCAACCGCGGCTGCCGGAAGAGGTGCAGCGCAACGGCGTCGTCACCCGCAAGAACAGTCCCGACATCCTGATGGTGGTCTTCATGCTGTCGCCGGACGACAGCTTCGACCAGCTCTATATCAGCAATTATGCGCTGCTGCAGGTGCGCGACGAGTTGCTCCGCGTCGACGGCATCGGCGACATCCAGATGTTCGGCGCCCGCGACTACTCGATGCGGCTGTGGCTCGATCCGGACCGGATCGCAACGCTCGGTCTGACTTCCGCCGAAATAGTGGCCGCGATCCGTGCGCAGAACCTGCAGATCACGGGCGGGCAGATCGGCGAGCCGCCGATCGCCGACCGCGCGTTCCAGCCCAATCTCACCTTTACCGGGCGCCTGAAGGATCAGAAGCAGTTCGAGGACATCGTGGTCAGGGCCGGCGCCGACGGCCGCATCGTGCGGCTGCGCGACGTGGCGCGGATCGAACTCGGCGCGTTGTCCTATTCGACCAACAGCTTTCTGCTGCGGAAATCGGCGGTCGCGCTGCTGGTGACGCAGCGGCCGGGATCGAACGCGCTGGCGACCGCGAAAAACATTTCCGATACCATGGAGAAGTTGAAGACGCGCTTTCCAAAGGGCCTCGACTACAACATCGGCTACAACCCCACCGAATTCATCGCGCAATCCGTCCACGAACTGATCAAGACGATCTACGAGGCGATGCTGCTGGTCGTCATCGTCGTGCTGGTGTTCCTGCAGGGCTGGCGGCCGGCGATCATCCCGATCATCGCCATCCCTGTATCGCTGGTCGGTACCTTCGCCGTGATGGCGGCGCTCGGATTCTCCATCAACAATCTCACCTTGTTCGGGCTCGTGCTCGCGGTCGGTATTGTCGTCGACGACGCCATCGTGGTGGTGGAAAACGTCGAACGGCATCTCGAGCATGGCATGAGCCGGCGCGATGCCGCGCTCAAGACGATGGAGGAGGTCGGCAGCGCGCTGGTCTCGATCGCGCTCGTGCTGTGCGCAGTGTTCGTGCCCACGGCGTTTCTGGGCGGCATCTCCGGGCAGTTCTTCCAGCAGTTTGCCGTCACCATTGCGGTCGCGACTGCAATTTCCTGTTTCTGCTCGCTGACGCTTTCGCCGGCGCTGGCCTCGCTGATCCTGCAACCGCATGGCGAGAAGCGGCCGGCGGCAAGCTGGAATTTCATCTCGCGCGGCTGGGATTGGTTTACCGGCCTGTTCAATCGCGGCTTCGACCGGCTGTCGCATGGCTACGCCAGCGTGGCCGATTTCGTGATCCGGCATTCGGTCGTGATGCTGCTGTTGTATGTGGCGCTGATCGGCAGCGCCGGATGGCTGCTCGCCACTACGCCGCAAGGGTTTATTCCCGCGCAGGACCGCGGCTATGTCATCGTGTCGGCGCAATTGCCGGGCGCGGCGTCGCTGGCGCGCACCACCGACATCGTCCGTCAGATCGAGAAAGCGGCGCTGGATACCCCGGGCATCATCCGCGTTGCGGCATTCGCGGGATTTTCGGGCGCGACCCGAACCCAGGCGGGCAATGCGGCGGCCCTCTTCCCGGTGTTCGCGGAACCGGAAGAGCGTCACAAGAAAGGGCTGACTGCGGCTGCGATCACGGCGGATTTGCGCAAGCGTCTGTCCGCGATTCAGGGCGCGTTCATCATCGTCATTCCGCCGCCGCCGGTGCCGGGCATCGGCACCGGGGGTGGCTTCACGATGCGGGTCCAGGATCGTCAGGGCCGCGGCCCCGAACTGCTGGCCGCCGCCAACGACGAACTCGTCAACGCGGCGCGCAAGGCGCCTGGGCTGACGCAGGTGTTCTCGCCGTTCACGGCCAATACGCCGCAGCTTTTCGTCGATATCGATCGGGTCAAGGCGCAGAAACTGGGCGTGCCGATTGCGAACGTCAACGAAACCATCCAGACCTATTTCGGCTCGACCTACGTCAACGACTTCAACCTGTTCGGCCGCACCTATCACGTCACTGCCCAGGCCGACCTGCCGTTCAGAAAAGAGCGGACCGATCTGGCGCGGTTGCGCACCCGCAACGCCGCCGGCGACATGGTGATGCTCGGCAGCGTGGTGGATTTCCGCGACGTTTCAGGTCCTGACCGCGTCGCCCGCTACAATCTCTATCCGGCGGCGGAGTTGCAAGGCGAGGCGTTGCCGGGCACGAGTTCGGCCACCGCGATCAACACCATGAAGAAGCTGGCGGAGGAAACGCTGCCGAGCGGCTTCTCGTTCGAATGGACCGATCTTTCGTACCAGCAGGTCACCGGCGGCAATGCCGGCCTCTACGTCTTCCCGATCTGCGTGCTGTTCGTGTACCTGGTGCTGGCGGCGCAATATGGATCGTGGAGCCTGCCATTCGCCGTCATCCTGATCGTGCCGATGTGCCTGCTCGCCGCGACCATCGGCGTGCGGATCATGGGGCTGGACATCAACATCCTGACCCAGATCGGTTTCGTGGTGCTGGTGGGGCTCGCCGCCAAGAACGCCATTCTCATCGTCGAGTTCGCGCGCGATATCGAGCTGGAAGGAAAGGCGCGTCTGGACGCCGTCATCGAAGCCTGCCGGTTGCGCTTGCGGCCGATCCTGATGACGTCGTTTGCCTTCATCCTCGGCGTGCTGCCGCTGGTGATCTCGACCGGCTCCGGCTCGGAGATGCGTCAAGCCGTCGGTGTCGCGGTGTTCTTCGGCATGCTCGGGGTGACGCTGTTCGGCCTGGTGTTCACGCCGATCTTCTACGTCATCGTGCGCAATCTCGCGGACGGGAAGGGCAAGAAGCCGGCTGCGGCGTGAACTTGCCGTCGTCATCCGGGCTCGCATTCCCTGCGCCCCGGAATGACGGACAGGGTTTGACGCGCCGCCACTTCAAAGTTCCCAATACTTTTGGCCTATCCGAAATGGATGGGCACTGGCGGGGTTATTGAATAATGTCGCCCCCGTTCCTCTGACAAAAAATTCCGGGAGAAAAAAATGAAGTCGGGATTGTTGGCCGCCGTTGCTGTGGGCGGTCTCTTGCTCGCCGCGTCGGCATCGGCGCAGGGCGTCAAGATCGGTATTCTCAATGACCAATCCGGCGTCTACGCCGATTATGGCGGCAAGTGGTCGTTCGAGGCCGCCAAGATGGCGATCGAGGATTTTGGCGGCGAGGTGCTCGGGCACAAGATCGAAATCGTCTCCGCCGATCACCAGAACAAGGCGGATCTCGCCACCGCGATCGCGCGGCGCTGGTATGAGGTCGAAGGCGTCGACATGATCACGGAGCTGACGACCTCCTCGGTCGCGCTCGCGATCCACGATCTCTCCAAGCAGATGAAGAAGATCGACATCGTCGTGGGTGCGGCGACCTCGCGCCTGACCGGCGATGCCTGCCAGCCCTACGGCTTCCATTGGGCCTACGACACCCACGCGCTCGCTTACGGCACCGGCGGCGCGCTGGTGGAATCCGGCGGCGACAGCTGGTTCTTCATGACCGCCGACTACGCCTTCGGCCATGCGCTGGAAAAAGACACCGGCGATTTCGTCAGGGCCAAGGGCGGCAAGGTGCTCGGCGCGGTCCGCATCCCCCTCAACACCGCGGACTTCTCTTCTTTCCTGCTGCAGGCGCAAAGCTCGAAGGCGAAGATCATCGGGCTCGCCAATGCCGGCCTCGACACGACAAACTCGATCAAGCAGGCGGCCGAATTCGGCATCGTCAAGAGCGGCCAGAAGCTGGCGGGCCTGTTGCTGACGCTGGCCGAAGTGCACGGCCTCGGCCTCGATGCCGCGCAAGGCCTGGTGCTGACGGAAGGCTATTACTGGGACCGCGACCCCAAGAGCCGCAATCTCGCCGAACGCTTCTTCAAGCGCACGGGCCGGATGCCGAACATGATCCAGGCCGGCACATATTCGGCGACGCTGCAATATCTGAAGGCGGTGAAGGCCGCCGGCACCAAGGACACCGAGGCCGTGGCGAAGAAGCTGAAGGAGCTTCCGGTCGACGATGACTTCGCGCAAGGCGGCAAGGTGCTGGAAAACGGTCGCATGGTGCACGACCTTTATCTGTTCGAGGTCAAGAAGCCGGCGGATTCGAAGAAGCCGTGGGATTATTACAAGCAACTTGCTGTGGTCCCCGGCGACAAGGCGTTCCCGGCGGCAAAGGATTCCGGCTGCCCGCTGGTGAAGTAGCTCTCTCGGTTTTCGTCATTGCGAGGAGCGAAGCGACCAAGCAATCCATCTTTCCCAATGCGGCGAGATGGATTGCTTCGCTTCGCTCGCAATGACGGCGCGCTTCACCCCTGCACCAGCCGCCACACGATGGCGCCGAACGCGCCGATCCACAGCGCAATCGTCGCCAGCGCCTGGATCGCGAAACCCAGGCTGCGGTCCTTGACCGCCCTGGCGTAGCCGAGCACGTAGAGAACGCGGCCAACGACCCACACCAGCCCGATCGCCGCGGCGACGCCGTCGCTGATATAGATCGCGAACAGCCACAGCGAGGGCAGGAAGATCGGCAGCCATTCCAGCGTATTCATCTGGGCGCGAAACACGCGCTCGAAATCCGGATTGCCCGAAATTGCCGGTAGCTTGACGCCGAACGTGCCGCGTGCCCGCGAAACCAGGATCGACGAGTAGAGGTAGACCAGGATCGCCAGCAAGGTGACGAGCGCGGTGAGATGATACATCGCCGAGTTTCCCCCCTGTTACGTGCGGGCTTAATAGCCCGTCATTTCCAGATAGCCCACCCCGGTGTGGCTGCCTTCGAAGCGGATCGGGCCTTCCCAATAGGGAAAGCTCGTGCCCATCCAGCTCTTCGGGTTGAGCGGCCTGCATTCGATCGCCAGCGCCATTTTCGCGACCGCAATGCGCCAGGAGGTCGGGATCTTTCGTCCCGCGATCGGCGTGACGGTCAGCGGCGTCATGACGATGTCGCCGGAGCCCAGCATCTCGACCGTGTTGTCGGGCGCGATCCATTTGCCGGAGCCGTAATGCTGGCCGTCGGTCTGGCGCATCCGGTACAGCATCAGTTTGTCGCCCGAATTGAAATGCAGCGAGAGCCAGTCCCATCCGCTCTGGTCCGCGGCCAGCGGCTGGCTGCTCCATTCGCGATCGAGCCAGGCCATGCCGGTGACGTCGATCGGCTTGTCGTCAATGGTGAGAATGCCCGCCGCCGCATAATGCGGCTGGCTGTAATAATACGACGCCTGTTCGCGCAGTGATTTGCGGCTGTAGCCGCCGTCGCCCTGCAGCGTCAGCGGCCGCTCCGCATCGAGGCGCAGCGTGTAGCTGAAATCGGTGCCCGATGCTTTCAGCGCGCACGGTGCGATATTGTCGTCGTTCATCGGGTCGAGGGCGCGCATCTCCCAGGCGTCGATCCAGGCGTGAAACGGCGCCGCCTCGACGCCGGCCTGGCCGACGCCGCCGCGCGCGAACGTCTGGCTGAAACGATGGGTATCGTCGCGCGTGACGGCGGCATGGCCCATCCAGATCTGCTGGTTGGCCCAGCCTTCCTGCGCTCCGCCGGCTGCGATCGCCTGGCGAAACAGCGTCCATTGGGCGCCGTAGGCGGCTCCGCGCGCATCGGTGAGATTGGCCGTCACATACCACCACTCGATGCGGAATTGCGGATGTGGCCCGTGGTCGGCGGGAAATGCGAATGTCCTGTCAGGGACAACAGCCGCAAATCCATCCGCGCTTTCGCTCAAACCCGCAAAACCCTGTGCGAACGCGCTGCCGCCGAGCCCGGCAAGGAATGCGCCGCCGACGAAGCCGCGACGGGTGATCGGGCCGCTACCGTTCATTGGCAAAAATCCTGATCAGGCTGGCCGGCTGCATGCGCGCCAACCGGATGACGGGGAGCGCGGAAGCCGCAAACGCCGCCGCCATCGCGACGCCGGTGAGCCACAGCAGTTGCAGCGGAAAAACGTGGAATGGCAATCGCCAGCCAAACGCCTTGACGTTGACGATGGCAAGCAGGCACCACGCGACCAGCAACCCCAGCGGCAGTGCGAAGATCGTGGTGATCAGCGCCACCGACATCGTCTTCAACAGCTCGATCGCCGCGAGCCGCCGCCGCGTGACGCCGATCGCCCATAAAGGCGCCAGTTGCGGCAGGCGGGAATTGGCCAGCGTCAGCAGGCTCGTCAACAGCGCGACACCGGCCACGCCGAGCGTGAAGGCGTTCAGTGCCGCCGTCACCGCAAAGGTGCGGTTGAAGATCCGTGTCGATTCCGCCTTCATCGTCGCCTGATCGGCAACGTTGCGGTCGTCGAGGGCGAATTTTTCCTGCAGCGCCGAGATCAGCGCCGGAATTTTTCCCGGCGCGACCCGCAATCCCATGCGCGTCAGCGGGATTTCCGGAAAGCGCCGCGTCAGCGCGGCGAAGTTTACCGCGATCTGGCCCTTGGGATTGCCGTAGTCGGCATAGATGCCGACCACGTTGAGCGTCCAGTTACCGCCCGATGCCGGCACCTCGATGCGGTCGCCGACGGATAGATGCAGCCGCCGCGCCAGTTGTTCGCTGACAAGCGCGGCGTCGCCCGGACGAAGCTTGATCCATGGATTGTCGGCCGATTGCAAGAGCGGCCAGTTGTCGCGATAGGTGGCGTGATCGGGCAGGCCCAGCACTTCGAGCGGCGCGCCGGCCAATTGCGTATCGGCGCGGCCACCGGGCAGCACCGCCTCGACCTCGGGACGCTCGCGCAGCCACGCCCTGATCTCGTGGGCCTGTTCGTCGTTGGCGGCGTTGACATAGACATCCGCGGCCAGCCGCCCGTCGAGCCAGACCAGGAAGGTGCGGGAAAAACTCTCGACCATGGTGGAGACACCGACATTCACCGCTAGCGCCAGCAATAGCGCCATCAGGGCGAGCGACAAGCCGGACAGTTGCTGGCGGCTATCGGCCCAGAACCAGATGCCGAGCGGCGCGCGCGCGTAGCGCTGGCCGAGCGACAGCACGATCTCCAGCAACATCGGCAGGATCAGCGCGGCGCCGAGCATCAGTGCGGCGAGCACGGCAAAGCCCGTAATCAGGGAATCGCCGAACCAGAGAAAGCAGCCGGCTGCAGCGAACGCCGCGAGCGCCAGCGCGCTCTGGTAAGTCAGCCAGCGCCGCTGCGCCTGTTGCCAGGCGAAAGGCTGGGCGGTGGCCAGTAGCGGCAGCCGCAGCGCCTTGGTCAGGCTGGCCGCAGCCGCCGCCAGCGCGCCAAGAATGCTGATGGCGATACCTGCGATCCACCATTGCGGCTTGAGCGTTAGCTGTCCCGGAATCTGCGCGCCGTAGAGCCCGCGTAGCGATGCGGCGACATCGGGGAGCAGCGCTCCGGCGATGAAGTAGCCGCACACGAGGCCGATCAGCCCCGCAGCCAGCGCCAGCGACACCAGTTCGATCATCAGCACGACGTTCATCATCCGCGCCGAGACGCCGCAGGCGCGCAGGGTGCGCAAGGTCGGCAGCCGCTGCTCGAAGGCGAGCCCGATCGCCGAATTGACGATGAACAGGCCGACAAAGAACGACAGCAATCCGAATGCGGTGAGGTTCAGGTGAAAACTGTCGGTGAGACGCTCAAGATCAGTCTCCGCATTGGGCTCGATCAGGCGAAGCTTGTCGCCGGCAACGCTTTCGAGCGACGTGCGCCTGCCTGCCGTCTTGCCGATCAGGAGGCGGGAGAGCTGGTCCGGCATTTTCAGGATGCTCTGCACCACGCCGATGTCGACGACCAGCACGCCGGGCACCAAATTCGGCTGCACGCGAAGCGGCGGCAGCGATGCGCCGCCATTGGCCTGTGGGCGCGCGCCCTCGGCGAGCTTGAGATCGGCCAGCGTTTCCGGCGCGACCAGCATTTCGCCCGGCGGCGTCATGAAGGATTGCAGGCTGGCCTTGCCTATCATCGGCGCGTCGCCGACTTCGGCGGGCAGCGTCACCGGCTCGATGCCCAACAGGCGGAACGACCGTCCCTCGATCTGGATACGGCCTTCCAGCACCGGCGAGACCGGCCAGCCGGCCCGGCGCAGATCGACGAAGAGCTGTTGCGGAAAGCTGGCGCCGCTGCGGGCGACCAGCATGGCGGTGCGGGTGCCGCCGAACATGGCGGCGGCCCGGTCATAGGAGGTGCGGGCCTGCTGGTTGAGCGCCTGAACGCCGCTCCACAGAGCAGTCGCCGAGATCAACCCGATCAGCAGGGTCGCAAGCTGCATCGGATGCCGCCGCCAATGGCTCAGCAGCACGGCCAGCGTCCAGAGCGCGCGTTTCACGCGATCACCCCGGCATGGAGGTTGACCTGGCGGTCGAGCGTTGCGGCGAGCCGCGCGCTGTGCGTCACCATCAGAAAACCGCAGCCGCTGCGCGTCACCAGATCGCGCGCCAGCGCCAGCACCTCGTCCGCGGTATCCTCGTCGAGATTGCCGGTCGGCTCGTCCGCGAGCAGCAGCAGCGGCTTTGTCGCCAGCGCGCGGCCGATCGCGACGCGCTGCTGCTGGCCGCCGGACAATTGTTCGGGATAGCGTTTCAGGAAACGGCCGAGCCCGAGCCGCTCCACCAGTTCGTCGTGCCAGGCCGCATCATGACGGCCGGCGATGCGCGACTGGAAAACGAGATTGTCTTCCACCGTGAGGCTCGGGATCAGGTTGAATTGCTGAAACACCAGGCCGAGCCGGTCGCGGCGCAATTCCGCCCGGCCGGCATCGCTGAGCTCGGAAACCGACGCGTCGGCCAGCCTGATCTCGCCGCCATCGGCGGCATCGAGGCCGGCGATCAGGTGCAATAGCGTACTCTTGCCGCTGCCGGATTCTCCTGTCAGCGCCACGCTCTCGCCGGCCGCGACCACAAGATTGACCCCGCGCAGCACCGCGACTTCCTCGCCGGCCGCGCGGTAGCTCTTGGTCAGGCCGGTCACATGAAGCACATGATCGGTTACGTTGGGTACGATGGGACTGCCGTTGGTCATGCGCGAAGGTGGACCGAATTGACCATGTAAGCTCCCCTGGGGTGATGGCATTGCAACATATCAGCGCTGTTGCGCCGGATCACGGCCTCAATCGCGCTACCGCGTGATCGTGATCCGGTTGTGGCCCGCGTCTGCCCTATCAGCCAGCAGTTGCGACGCAGGGGTCTGCAGCAAAATCCCGGTTGCCTTGCGCGGGAACCCCCTTGTAGCATTGGAACCGGCCGACCCTACAGAGCCAGCAAACATAAAACGGGGAAACCTGCCATGACCGCGCAACCGACGCCCAAGGGCGCCTGGACAATCACCTTCCTGCTGTTTCTGTTCATGCTGGTGAACTTCGCCGACAAGATCGTGGTTGGGCTCGCTGGCGCGCCGATCATGGATGAGTTGAAGCTCTCGCCGGAGCAGTTCGGTTTCCTCGGCTCCTCGTTCTTCTTCCTGTTTTCGATCTCCGCCATCGTCGTCGGGTTCATCGTCAATCGGGTCGACACCCGCTGGGTCTTGCTTGTGATGGCCATCATCTGGTCGATATCGCAATTTCCCATGGTCGGCACTGTCAGCTTCACGACGCTCGTCATCTGCCGCATCATCCTCGGCGCCGGCGAGGGGCCGGCATTCGCCGTGGCGGCGCATGCGGTCTACAAATGGTTTCCCGACGAGAAGCGGACGCTACCAACCGCCATTCTCTCGCAGGGCTCGGCATTTGGCGTGATCCTCGCGGTGCCCGCGCTGAACTGGATCATCGTCAATCATAGCTGGCACTATGCCTTCGGCGCGCTCGGCGTGGTCGGCCTGATGTGGGTGGTGGCGTGGCTGGTCCTGGGCAGGGAAGGCCCGCTGGTGCAGACGGTCCAGACGGCCACGACGGATCCGCGCATCCCCTATTTCCAGCTGCTGACCTCACGGACCTTCATCGGCTGCTGCGCCGCGACCTTCGGCGCCTATTGGGCGCTGTCGCTCGGCCTGACCTGGTTCACGCCGTTCATCGTCAAGGGACTGGGCTTCACGCAAAAGGATGCAGGCTGGATTTCCGTTCTGCCCTGGGTATTCGGCGCCACCATCGTGCTGCTGACGGGCTGGATCTCGCAGGTGATGCTGGCGCGCGGCTTCACGACGCGCGTCTCGCGCGGCGTGCTCGGCTCGGTGCCGCTGATCGTCGGCGGCCTGATCCTCGCCGTGCTGCCGCTGGTGAACGGCGCGGGGCTGCAGATCGCGTTGCTCGTGGTCGGCTCCGGGCTTTGTGGATCGATCTATGTGGTATGCCCGCCGATGCTCGGCGAATTCACGCCGGTGCAGCAGCGCGGCGCCGTGCTCGCGATCTATGGCGCGATCTACACGCTGGCGGGCATGATCGCGCCGTCCGTGATGGGCATCGTGATCCAGAACGCGGCAGTGCCGCTCGACGGCTACTTGGTCGGCTTCACCATCAACGCCGTGATCATGGCCGCGTCGGGCCTGCTCGGGCTCCTGCTGCTCTGGCCGAACACGGAACGCGCAAGGCTGATGGCGCAGTCCGCCGCGCAGCCGAAGTTTGCGTGAAACCAGAATGGCTCGTTACAGGCTCCATTGCATCGGCGCTTCAGGCAATTCCTACAAGCTGGCGCTCTATCTGAATTGTGCCGGCCTCGACTGGGAGCCGGTCGGGGTGGATTTTGCCGGTGGCGTGACTCGGGATGCCGTGTGGAGGGCAAATAAAAATGCGATGGGCGAGGTTCCGGTACTGGAAGTCGACGGACAGCTCATGTCGCAGTCGGGCGCGATCCTGATCTGGCTTGCGGAAACCACCGGTAAGTTTGCGCCCGGCGCGGACCAGCGATACGAGGCCTTGCGCTGGATCATGTTCGACAATCACAAGTTCACGAACAACCATGCGATGCATCGGTTTCAGAGGTCATTCATGCCAGCGCCGGTGCATCCGGCCATCTTGTCGTTCCTGCGCGCGCGCACCGAGGCGAGTTTTGCGATTGTCGACAAGCATCTCGCCGATCGCGCCTTCATGCTCGGCGATAAGCCGACCATCGTGGATTTTTCCCTGGCGGGTTATGTGTATTACCCCAAGCAGGAGACCGGCTTCGATATCGCCAAGGATTTTCCGGCGATCGATGCCTGGCGCGAGCGCCTCGCGGCGCTGCCGGGCTGGAAGCCGCCGTACGAGCTGATGCCGGTGGGATCGGACCTCCGGCTCACGATGCTCCCGCCCGCATAATCCTGCAGCTACGCAAAAAAGAACTAACTCGCCGCCGCGTCGAGCTGCGGCTTTGAGCCCTGCGCGCCGCGCACCAGTTTGCCCGGACGGGCGCCGGTGGCCTTGCCGCCGCGCTGCGTCGCCACGCCGGAGACGATGGTGGCATCATAGCCATCGACCTGCTGCATCAGGCGGCGGCCGCCGACGGGGAGGTCGTAATGCACCTTCGGCGGATGCAGATGCAGGCGATCGTAATCGATCACGTTGACGTCGGCCTTGAAGCCCGGCGCGATCACGCCGCGGTCGTAGAGGCCGACCGAGAGCGCGGTCTTGCGTGATTGCGCCGCCACCACGAACGGGATCGAGAGTTTTTCGCCGCGGCTGCGGTCGCGCGTCCAGTGCGTCAAGAGATAGGTCGGGAAGCTGGCGTCGCAGATGATGCCGCAATGCGCGCCGCCGTCGGAGAGGCCCGGCACGGCGCTGGGTTCGCGCAGCATCTCATGCACGGCATCGAGATTGCCGTCGGCATAATTGAGGAACGGCACATAGAGCATGCCGCGGCCTTCGTCCGTCAGCATCGCCTCGTAGGCAAGTTCTTCCGGCTGTCGGCCCTGCCGGCGGGCTTGCGGGCCGAGCGCATTTTCCGGCGGCTGCTCGTAATCGGGGGGATCACCCAGCAGATACATCTTGTCGTAGTTCGGCCGGAAGAACAGCGGGTCGTCGGTTGCCGTCGCCGTCTCGTTCAGGATGGCCGCGCGCACCTCGGGCCGGCGCAGATGCGTGAGCCGCTCCGCCAGTGGCAGGTTGGCGATGGCGCGGTAGCTTGGATGGGTCTGGAACGGATTGCGCGACAATTCCAGCCCAAGCAGCAACCCAACGGGCCGCGCGGCGATCTGGGTCGTGATCGACAGGCCGCGGGCGGCGGCTTCATTAATGGTGTCCATCGTTTGCCGCCAACGCCGCGGCGCCTTGTCGGCCTGGGCGACGGAAAACGAGATCGGGCACCTGGTATTTTCAGCGACCCGCAGCATCATCGGCAAATCTTCGTCCACGGTGCTCTGGTCGAGCACGAATTGAAGCACGCTGCGGCCGACGCCATGCATCGCAGCCGCGATCGCGGTCAATTCATCTTCGCCCGCTTTCAGCGTCGGCGTGTAGTCGCCGGTCGAGGTGCGGTGGTTGAGCGTACGCGAGGTCGAGAAGCCCAGTGCGCCTGCGCGCACGGCGTCGCCGGCGAGCGCCGCCATTGCCCGATTGTCCTCAGCCGTCGCGGGATCGCGGCGCGCGCCGCGCTCGCCCATCACGTAGACGCGTAGCGCCGCATGCGGCAGTTGCGCGCCGATGTCCATGTCGAAGCTTCGCTTCGACAGCCACTCCATGTAATCCGGGAAGCTTTCCCAGGCCCAGGGTATGCCGGCGCTCAGCACCGGCTCAGGTATGTCCTCGACACCCTCCATCAGTTGAATCAGCCTGACGTGGTCGGCCGGCCGGCACGGCGCGAACCCGACGCCGCAATTGCCCATGATCGCCGTGGTGACGCCGTTCTGCGAGGACGGCGTGATGTCCTGGCTCCAGGTGACCTGTCCGTCATAGTGGGTGTGGATGTCGACGAAGCCGGGCGCGACCAGTTTGCCTTTGGCGTCGATCTCTTCCTTGCCCCTCGCTGCTACCTTGCCGACTTCGGCGATGCGACCGCCGGCAATCGCAACATCTGCTTCGAACAATTCGCCGCCCTTGCCATCGGCAACGGTGCCGCCGCGTATCACGAGGTCGGGGGTCGAGGTCATGGCTTCCATCCCGGTTCTGGTTTTGTTGCCGCATCATCCGACGTCATCAGACACAGTCAACCGCCGGGGATGGGGCTCAGGAATGCATCTAAAGCGTTTTCGAGGGATAGCATGCCCGCGGACTTGATCCGCGGGTGGGGTCCCGGCTCGCGTGAAGAGACGGCGTTATGCCTTGACGGGTTCCGCCGGCTTGCGATCGGTCACCAGCGCCAGCAGCACCGTCAGCACCATGAAGGCGACGGACGCGCCGAACACCCAATGCGGCAGGTTCTGATCCATGATCCAGCCGAACAGCAGCGGCGAGAGAATGCCGCTGAAATTGAAGCCGGTGGAGACGATGCCGAAGGCGCGGCCGGCGGCGCCCGCAGGCGCGGCATTGCGGACCAGCATGTCGCGCGAGGGGGCGATGACGCCGCCGAGGAATCCGGCCAGCCCCATCGCGGCGGTCAGCACGACCGGCGGCAGGTTGGTCACCGCAATAATCGTGATGATGACGGCGTTGATTGCAAAGCAGGCGGCAGCGACATTGCCGTGACGCTTGGTGCGGTCGGCGAGATAGCCGCCGGCCAGCACGCCGGCCGCGCTGGCGCCGAGAAACGCGGTCAGCGCGATATTGGCGGCGTGGAATGTCACGCCATAGCCGCTCATCAGCGCGACCACGCCGAAATTGCTGATGCCGGCATTGGACAGGCCGAGCAGCATGAAGAATATCGTCAGCACGATCAGGGCTGGCGTCACGATGCTCTGCTGCGGCGCCGCCGTGCCGTCGGCCTTGCGATCGGCCGAACTCGCATCGGGAATTTTCACGGCGATCAGCAGCAACGCCACCACGGGTCCAACCGCGCCGGCCACGATCAGCGCGCCGAGCCCGCCCACGGCCGCCACCAGCGCGGCCATGATGGCGGGCGCCACCGCGCCGCCAAGGAAGCCCGCAAAGGTATGGACCGAAAAGGCGCGGCCCATCCGCCGTGTGTCCATATGCGTCGACAGGATCGCATAGTCGCAGGGGTGATAGACGCTGTTGGCGAGGCCGAGCAGGGCGGCGCAGGCGATCAGCGAGGCGTAGCTCAGATGCAGGCCGAGCATGATCAGCGCCAGGCCGCCGACGGTGAGACCGATCAGCAAAACCTTTCGCGCGCCGATATGGTCGGCAAGATAACCGATCGGGGCCTGTGTCATGCCGGAGACGACGCCGAACACGGTCAGCGCGAAACCCAGCTCGATATAGCCGACGCCGAGCTGTTCTTTGAGGAACGGAAACAGCATCGGCAGCACGAACAGATGGAAATGGCTGACCCAATGGGCGACCGAAATCGCCGCGAGCGTGCGCAGCGAGCTATCCGCCTTGGCATCGGCCTGTTGCGGTGCGGCCAGAATATCGACCATGTCAGCTCAAAATCCTGTGTGACTTGCGGCCCGGCTGGGCGAGCTGAAAATATAGGCAGGCCGTTATTTGTCCATGAATGCCGCTGCATGGCTTGCCCCTGCGGAGGGCAGGGCGCGTAATAGCCCCATGAAATCGGAAGACAAAGACGGCTTGGCGCGGCAATGATCCGATATGCCTGATCCCATAAAGCCGCTCCGGGTGCTCGTCTCCGAAGGTTCCAGCACCTCGGCCCGGGAGGCGGTTACGATTCTGGGGCTTTCGGGCCATCACATCGAGGTCTGCGATCCCTCGCCCTGGTGTCTATCGCGATTCTCGGACTTCGTTCGGAAATTTCACCGCTGTCCCGGACTGCGGGATGACCCGGCCGGCTATCTCGCCTTCGTCGAACGGCTTCTGGCCGATGGAAAATTCGATGTTCTGTTGCCGACGCACGAGCAGGGATTCTTGTTTGCGCGGGTCGGCCAGCGCATCGCTGACCGTACCGGGATCGCGCTGCCGAGCTTTGAAAGCTATCGGCAGGCGCATAGCAAGGCGGGCTTCAGCCGCTTGCTCGATCGGCTGAAGCTGCCGCAGCCGTCGACACGCATCGTTACATCGGCCCAGGCGGTGCGCGAGACGATCCGCTTTCCGGCCGTCTGAAAACCTCCGTCGGCACCGCAAGCCACGGCATCTGGTTCGTACGCAGCGCAGACGACCTCGAAAGTGCGCTGCGCGATCTTGGCGACGGCGATGGATTCGCCGGTGAGGTGCTGGTGCAGGACTTCATCGCAGGCACCACCGAGAAGGCGCAGTCGGTGTTCTGCCGCGGTCAGCTGATCGGCTTCCACGCCTATCGGCAGGTTGCTGCGGGCGTCGGCGGCGGCGAGGCGATCAAGCAGAGCGTGAGCCGGCGTGTGGTGCGAGCCTATCTTGAAGAGATCGGACAGGCGCTCGAATGGCATGGCGCGCTATCCGTCGATTATCTCATGCGCGGCGATGACGATCCGCCATTGCTGATCGATTGCAATCCACGGCTGGTCGAGCCGATGAATGCCTTTCGCTCCGGCGTCGATCTGGTCGGGCTCTTGCTTCGGATTTCGCTGGGCGAGACGCCGGAAGCGTTGCCCGCAAGCCGCGACGGCATGCTCACGCATCTGGCGATGCAGGCGCTGCTCGGATGCGGCGCGCGTGGCGGCACGCGGCGCGACATTGTCAGGGAATGCCGGCATGTCGTTGCGGCCAGCGGGCCTTATGCCGGCAGCAGCGAAGAACTCACGCCGGCGCAGTCAGACTGGATCAGCGCCGTGCCGCTGGCGATGGTGGCGGCATTGCTGCTGGCCTCGCCGAAGCTCGCAGTCAAACTCGCGCGCGGCGGATTTGGCGCGCATCTCCTCAATCTCCGGAGCATCCGGATGATTGAGGAAGACGGATTTGGCGAGTGAGCGCCCACCTTACGGACTTCACCCGCTACAACGGCTCATCATCATCATCCGAACGATCGTGCTTCGGCGTCGCGATGTCGCCGTCCTCGTAATCCTCGTCCTCGGCCGGAACGCGTTCCGGCTTCTTCGGCTTGTCGTCCGCTTTCTTCGGAGGTTCGTTCTTCCTGCCCGTTCCGCCCATGTGATGCCTCTTGCCGGATCAATCGGCGTTTGCGCTGCGTGCCGACTCAGGGTAACGGCATGACCTCAATCTGCCGCGTTTGGCCGGCATCCTAGCGCCGATCAGACAATTCTTCCCGCCCTTTTTGCGGCTGCAGCCCGAAGGGCCTCACATGGAGCCAGTATGAAGAAGCCCCGCATTGCGCTGGATGAACCGCAGCCGCGCAAGACCATCCGTGCCGACAAGGCGCCCACCTCCGGTTACTCGCTGGTGGTCGATGGTCACTTCAAGTCGCATCACGATACGGTCGAGGCGGCGGAGGAAGCGGGCATGGCGTTGAAGAACCGCTTCCAGATGCTGCAGGTGCAAGTCTACGACGCCGAGAACAAGACGCGGTCGCTGATCGATTGGCCGGGGCCGGCGTAACGCGCCGGACCTCCGCGCCTCGCTCAGATTCGCCGTCCGCCGCTCTGCTGGTTCGCCAGCCAGTCGGAAAGGGCCGGGGCCTTCTCGTTCAGCTTTCTCGGTTTGGCGCGCGCCTTCTTGGCCGCAGGCGCTCGCGGCGGCTCGGCCGCTTCGCGTGCGAGCCGCAATGCCTTTAGCCGCGCCATGTTATCCAGCATGGCTTTCGATGCGGCTTCCCGCTCGGCCATCGCGGATTTCGCGTTCTCGGCCGCCTTTGCCGCCCGGTCGTCGCGGTCTTGATCGTCATTCGTCATTTTCACATCAGCCTTTGAATATCTGCTGTCTTGTTCTTGGCCGCCGGTCCGGCTGCATCCGCTGCAGATCGGCGCGCTCTTCGACACATCGTTCGGATCGCGATAGGTATCGAGGAGCGGTTTGGCGCGGGGTGTACCACGGGATCCGATTTCGGAGAGCATTATTTTTGGTCGAAAACAAGTTGCTTTCTTTTCAAATCAATCATGACCGCGAAGCTCCGCTTCGTCGTTGCCTGTACCGGGTTGCCGGAATCGAAATCGGTGAGCCAGGCATGTAGCGCCGCCGAGGCGTGCCCTGGGCCTTCATCCGCCGCAAGGCCTTCGGGAACCGGCTCGGTCGCCGGCCCGGTATGGACCGAACCGGCGGCTCAGGTCAGAACGTCGCGCCGGCCTTCACCATGAAGGTGCGGCCGGGGAGCGGATAGGCCGAGAAGCGGCCGGGCGTAAACGAGCTTGCGATCGCGTAGTCATAGTAAAGTGCGTTGAACAGATTGTTCACGCCCACCGACCAGAAGAAGCGATCGTAGGCGCCGCTCAGTTTCAGATCGACGGTGGCGTCCGCCGGAATACGGCGCTGGGTGTTGGCCTGGTCATTGTCCATGAAGCGTTCGCTCCAGGCGCGGACGGTGGCATCCAGCACCAGATAGTTCTGCCAGATGTTCCAAGTCGCGCCGCCGCTCGCGGTATAGCGCGACACCAGCGGCACGTCGTTACCGGCGAACTGCCCTTCGCGGAATACAGCGCGGGTATAGGCCACGCCGCCGCGGAGCGTCACGGTGTCGCTGACACGCAGCGAGGCGCTGGTCTCGGAGCCGTATCGGCGGGTCGGATCGAGGTTGACGTTGAAAAACAGCGCCGGGATGAAATGGATCTCGTTCTCGAGGTCCATGTTGTAGATGCTCGATTGCATCTGGAAACCGCCGCTCTTGATGCGGAATCCGCCCTCGATGTCGTGCGAGGTCTGGGTCTTCAATTCGAAAGTCCCTGGAACGAAGAAGGGGCCGCTGGAGACGCGCTCGTCGACGGTCGGGGTTCGGAACGCGCGCGCGGCGCGGCCGAATACCGAGAACACGCTATTGAAGCGATGCTCGAGGCCAATATGCAGCGCGTATTGTGTTTCATTGCTGTCCAGCGGCGAGGCCGCGGGGCTGCAATTGAAGAACATGGCGCAACCAGGCGCATTGGGATCAAACCGATCCCGGGCACTCAGGCTGGTGTTTTGAATCCTCGCGCCATAGGAGAAGTCGGTCGTCGGTAACAGGCCAACGGTGTGCTGCCAGTAGCCGGCGAGCGTTTGTTGCGACAGGTCGTAGATGTGGGTCGGCGCAAGGCCTTTGAACGCTCCGCGGTCCTGATTGAATGTCGCGTCGTAGTAATCGATGCCGGTCAGGATCTGCGAGGGAATTCCGAAGATTGTGTTCTTGACGCTCAATCGCGGTGTGATCGACCAGGTTAGCAATGATGCGTCGTTATAGGTGGAGGAGAAACTCGGAAGCGGCGAGGCAAACGGTATCGCGCCGAAGAAACCGCTTTGCGTGTCCTTCTTCCGAACGCCGCCGTCGACGATGAGGTCGACGCCGTTCATGATTGTCTTGGTAAAGCCGGTGGTGGCGCTGGCTCCCTGCTGGTTGCCGTAATCGAACGGCGTATTGGTGCCCCTGCGATCAGTGACGAGTTGGTCCAGTCCGATGGAGGGATCGACGGTGCGTCCGCCCGGGAAACCGAGCTTCTGATCGTCACCAGTCACCGTAAGGAAGGCCTTGAGGTCAGGCGTGGAGTAATTGAGATTGCCGATCCCGTTGCGCTGGTCGAGGGCGTTGTTGACCCGGTAACCATCGGACTTGATGGCGTTGCCATAGAAGGACGTCGACCAAGGTCCGTAATTGGTCGCGGCCGAGATATTCGCAAGCCGTTGGTTGAAAGAGCCGATGCCGGCCTCTGCGCGCATCGCGAAAGGCGGGCCGCCGACGCCGTTCTTCAGCACGATATTGATGACGCCGCCGATCGCATTGTCGCCGTACAGCACAGCGCCGCTATTGCCGCGTGTGATTTCAATCCGCTCGATCGAATCGCGCGGAATGGTCGAAAAATCGACACCGGCCATGTCGATGTCGTTGAGCCTTCGGCCGTTGATGAGCACGAGCGTATTTGAGGTCGCAAAAGCGCCGAATCCGCGCAGGTCGACGCTGGTCTTGGCGCCGTTGACGCCGCCATACAGGCTCGTCAGTTGCACGCCGGGCGTTTGCGCGATGATTTCCTGCAACGTTTGTGCGGGCGAATGCGCGATCTCTTCGGCGGTAATAACGGTCGATGCCGTGCCGACAATGCCTGAAAACTGCCGCCCGCCGCTGCCGCCCGCGCCTTGCGAGGCGCTTTGCGATGCGACGTTCGAGCCGGTCCCGGCGGCGGGCCGCGTACCGGTCGACGGTGCAGCCGCCGGCACGACGCGGCGCGAGGTCGACCCCTCATAGTAGGTCGGTCTTGCGCGGGTTCGGTTCGGGTCGGTGGGCGACGTGATCTCGATCGGCGGCAATTGCTCGGCCGCCGTCTGCTGCGCCTCTGCGCCGGAAATGCCGAGCGAGACGATGGGCACCAGGAAACTGGAGGCAAGCCAGAAGCGGCGCCGCCGCCCGGTGGCTGAGATGGTGGAAGACATGGTGCAGACCTCGGTATGACGTCAGTGGCACGTCACAGCGAACCAAGTCTCACCGTATGCTAACCGAGCTTAGGTGAAGCTAATGCCTGTACTCCCCGACCGACATCTTCGCGTGTGACCACGGCTGACGGCAGGTCTCCTGGCTCGCGGGTCGTTACCCCATCGTCGCCTTCCCAGGACCGAGATGCCCAGTGGCGTGTGACGAAGGATTCGCCGCTTACAGTTGCGGGGGCAGCCGCGGAATTGGGGGATTTCCCCGCACCGCATTCCCTTTTGATCCCCAAACGGGAACCGTCGGGAATTATGGTAGAAGTTTGCCAAAGTCCGAGTCAATCCGCCCGGCGCGCCCAGCGATCCCTACTGGACGAGTGCGCTATTTTTGCCGCATGAGCACGCGTACCCGTCTTCTGTACCGGAGCGGGCAAACCTGCTTTAGGACCATCGATGAGTGTTGAGGCCGTAACCCTGACCAACGAGATTGCCGCACGCCGGCGGATCGGTGCGGTGGCCGCGCTTTCCGTCCTCGTTGTGATCCTGATGCTGATCTCGCTCGGCATCGGGCCGGTGCGGCTGTCGCCGCTTTCAGTGGCGCAAGCGCTGTTAGGGATCGGCAGCGAGGTATCGCAGGTGATCGTGCGGGAGATCCGCCTGCCGCGCACGCTGCTGGCGCTCGCGATCGGCGCCATTCTCGGTTTGTCGGGCGCATCGCTGCAGGGCCTGCTCCGCAATCCGCTGGCCTCGCCTTCGTTGTTCGGTGCGCCGCAATCGGCGGCCTTCGGCGCCGTGCTGGTGATCGCGCTGGGGGTGGCCGATGTGCGCTCCTACGCGTTGCCGGTGGCGGCGATCATCGCCGCCTTTGCGTCCGTCTTCGTGCTGCTCTCGATCGCCGGCCGCAATGCCGGGCTGCTTATTCTCATTCTCTCCGGCCTGGCGATCTCGAGTTTTGCGGGCGCTGCCACCGCGCTGGTGATGAACCTCTCCAGCAATCCCTTCGTGGTGCTGGAGATCGCGTTCTGGCTGTTGGGCTCGCTGGAGGACCGCAGCTTCCAGCATGTGATGCTGGCGTTTCCCTTCATCATTGCCGGCGGGCTCATGCTGTTCAGCCAGCGCCATGCGTTTCGGGCGCTCAGTCTGGGCGAAGAAACCGCACAAAGCCTCGGTGTCGATGTCGGACGTCTGCGGCTGTTCGTGATCTCGGGCGTCGCGCTCGGCGTTGGCGGCGCGGTGGCGGTTACCGGCACCATCGGCTTCATCGGCCTGGTCGCGCCGCATCTGATGCGGCCCGTGATCGGTCACGATCCGGGGCGGCTGTTGGTGCCGAGCGCGCTCGCCGGCTCGGCGCTGCTGCTGGCGGCCGATATCGCGGTTCGGATCATTCCCTCGACCTCGGACATCAAGGTCGGCGTGCTGACCTCGATCATCGGCGTGCCGTTCTTCCTCTATCTGATCATGCGCGAACGCCGTGCGCTCGGTGGGGGTGTCGCATGAACGAGGCCGCGCTGCTCACCGCGAGGGGACTTGGCGTACGGCTCGCCGGCCGTGTCGTGCTGAACGACGTCTCGCTCGCGCTTGAAGCGGGACATCTGGTGGCGCTGGTGGGACCGAACGGCGCCGGCAAGACCACGCTGCTGCGGGCTCTGGCCGGGCTGATCCCGTCCGAAGGCGAGATCGGGATCGGCGGCCAAACGCTGGCTTCGCTGCCACTGCGCGAGCGCGCAAAACGCTTCGGCTATCTGCCGCAGGGGCATGTCGTGCACTGGCCGCTGCCGGCGCGCGATATCGTGGCGCTCGGCCGCTATCCGCATGGCGCGACCGATCCGGCGCGGCTGTCGCCGAAGGACGCGGAAGCCGTGCTGCGTGCGATGCAGGCGGTCGACGTGATCGAGTTCAGCGATCGCCGCGTCACCGAACTCTCCGGTGGCGAGCGCAGCCGCGTCGCGCTGGCCCGCGCGCTGGCGGTGGAGGCGCCGGTCATCCTGGCCGACGAGCCGACCGCCTCGCTCGATCCGCGGCACCAGATCGACGTGATGCAGAATTTGCGCGCGACCGCCGACAAGGGCGTGCTGGTGATCGTGGTGACGCATGATCTCGGGCTCGCGGCGCGGTTTGCCGACCATGTGCTGGTGCTGCGCGAAGGGCGGCTGGTGTCGCAGGGCGCGCCGGCAGCGGCGCTGTCCGAGCAGGTGATGGCCGATGTGTTCCGGATCTCGGCCTATCGCGCGGAATATCAGCGCGAGGCCGTGATCGTGCCGTGGGCGGATATCTGATGCGATGGCGGTCCGCAATCGTGGCCGCGGTGCTGACCATGTCGGGCAGTTCCGCGCCCGCTGCCAATCTGCCGCGTCTGATATCGATGAATGTCTGCACCGATCAATTGGTGCTGACGCTCGCCGACCCAGAACAGATTCTCGGCTTGAGCCGGTTCTCGCGCGACGGCTGGCAATCGCAGGCGGGCGACCTCAGCCGCTATCCCGTGCTGTCGGGCGGAGCCGAGGACGTGCTGCTGATAAAGCCCGACATCGTCGTCGCCAGCGCGTTCGACAAGCGTGCGACGCGGGAGCTGTTGAAGGCGAAAGGACTTCGTCTCGCCGAACTCGCGGTGCCACGAACGCTCGACGAAGCGCGGCAGCAGATCCGCGAGGCCGGCGACATCACCGGTCATCCCGATCGCGCGGCGGCGGAAATCGCGCGGCTCGATGCGGCGCTCGCACGTACCCGCCAGGCTGTTTCGGAACGGCATTATCGCGTGCTGCCGCTGTCGCGGCGCGGCTGGGTGGCGGGCAGCGACAGTTTTGTCGGCTCGCTGCTGGCCGAAACCGGGCTGCGCAGCGCCGCCGGCGACCTCGGTTTTTCCTTCGGCGGCTTTGCTTCGCTGGAGGCGATCGTGAACTTAAGGCCCGATTTCCTGGTGGTTTCTCAGACCGGCGATACTGCGCGCGATGACGGCCAGGCGTTCCTGCTGCATCCGGCGCTGGAGCGCTTCTATCCGCCGGCGAAACGGATCGTCATTCCGGAGCGCATGACCGAGTGCGGCGGCGTGTTGCTGGCGGACGCGCTGGACGCGCTGACGGCGGAATTGAAGCGGGTGGGGAGGTAGCTTCGTAGCCCGGATGGAGCGATGCGCAGTCCGGGATTCTTGTCGTGGCGCCCCGGATTTCGCTGCGCTTCATCCGGGCTACAAGGCTCACCCCATCACCACCGGTCCGCCGACCTTCTTCCACGCGTCGATGCCGCCTTCGATATGCGCGGTGTTGGCGAGCCCCGCATTCTTCGCCGCGGCCACCGCCATCGCCGAGCGCTCACCGAAGGCGCAGAAGAACACCACGCAGCGGCCGGTGGCGGCGGCGACTTCGCGCAGCATGCCGCCGGGCTTGAGGCTTTCGGAGATGCCGGGGTAGGGCGCATGCAGCGCGCCCGAGATCGTGCCGTGCTTGGCGCGCTCGCCCGTCTCGCGCAGATCGACCAAGAGGATATCGGGCCGGCCGAGACTGTTGATGGCGTCGCGGGCAGAGAGTGCCAGCCCCTGCTTGGCCAACTCCTCCTGGTGCAGGCCGACATGCATGTTGGCGGGCACGGCGACGTCCATCATCTTCGGATTCGGCAGCTTCAGATTGGCCATCAGCTCGATATATTCGTCGACGTTGCGCACCTGCAGCCGCGGATTGTGGCGCTTCTCCTCGCCGATGGTGGAAACCGTGTCGCCCTTGTAGTCGTGCGCAGGGTACACCAGTGTTTCCTCGGGCAGCTTCAGCAGCCGGTTGAAGATCGACTCGTATTGCGCGCGCGAGGAGCCGTTCTGGAAATCGGTGCGGCCGGTTCCGCGGATCAGAAGCGTGTCGCCGGTAAAGACGCGGTCGCCCATCAGGTAACTATAGGAATCGTCGGTATGGCCGGGCGTGTACATGACATCGAGGCATAGCCCCTCGATCGTTACCTTGTCGCCGTCGGACACCCGCATCGACACCACGTCGGCCTTGCTCTGCTCGCCCATGATGGTGATGCACTGGGTGCGGTCGCGCAGTTCGCCGAGACCGGTGACGTGGTCGGCATGCAGATGGGTGTCGATCGCCTTCACCAGCCGCAGGTCGAGTTCGCGCAGGAGCTGGCAGTAGCGGTCGGCCTTCTCCAGCACGGGATCGAGGATCAGCGCCTCGCCGCCCGCGCGGCTGGCCAGCAGGTAGCTGTAGGTGCCGGAAACGCTGTCGAAGAGTTGGCGAAAGATCATGGCTGCTGCCGCGCTCTCAATCCGAATGAGCATTGCGCAGGATATTATTCTATTTTTGCCGTCTTCTCAAACGGCTTTCATCTACCTGAAGTCGCTTTCTCGAAAGATTTACTTCTTGCGGTCGACCCCGTCATTGCCTGCGACAAACGCGAAGCGTTTGCGCAAGGGAGCGAAGCGANATCTCGGCACGGGGATAGATGGATTGCTTCGCGGAGCCCGTCATCGGGCGCGCGTTCGCGCGACCCGTTGGCTCGCAATGACAGTCGAAGGAGCGCCGCGATCCGCCTGGTCAGTAACATTCACGGCCTTACCAGCGTGTACCCATTCTCCGTCAGAAACAGGATCTGCGCGACGCCGACCTGGACCGGCGTTGCCGCGGCGATGAACTCCGGCCGCTTGCCGTTCTCGCGCTCCAGCGTATCGACGGTGTTGAGGCAGATGTCGAAACGCGCGCCCTGCGCCACCAGGCTCTCGACCATCTTGCGGTTGGGATTTTCCGGGCGCAGCAGGTCGATGCCGGGACCGAACGCCACAATCTCGATCGCGACCTTGTCGGGATCGTAATGCTTCATCAGATTGCTGGCGACGCTGAGCACGAGGCCCTGCTTGCGCGCGTCGTTATCGGAGAGCTGCAGCACGATCTTGTGCTCGGCAAACGGCTTGTCCTGCAGCGGCGGCTGCTGGGCGCGGGCGGCAGGCGCGGCGGCTGCGATCGACAGCGCCGCGATCGCGACGCGAAGCATGGTCGAAATTGTCGTCATGCCTGTCCCGCAATGCCCGGATTGCCTTCAACGCCTTTCAGCGTGACGCCCGGCGCGGCCCGGTTCGGCGGCTTGCCCGATCTCAGATGGCTGGCGACGACATCCCAGATCGGCGCACCGGTCTGCTCGTTGACGGAAGCCCAGCCCGCGACCTTGTAGCGCTTGCCGGCTTCCAGCGTGCGGCCGTTGTCGAGCTTGAGTTCGGAAATCCGCTTGCCGACGGTTTCAGTCGGCGTGCAGGTGTAGGCCAGCCCGCCGACGCGGACCATGTCGCCGCCCTGCTGGTAATAGGGATCGGTGTTGAAGAGATTGTCGCAGATGTCTTCCAGCACGTCCTTGATCTGGCCGCCGGTCATGGTCTGAACGTAGGTCTCGGGGTAGGTGACGGCGGTCTGCGCCATCACGTCCTCCATCGTCAGCGGCTGGCCCGCCAGCGCGGTGGTGCCCCAGCGAAAACCGGGCGACAGCGCGATCTCGGCGTTCAATTCGCCGAGCAGCGCATCGCAGATCAGTTGATCCATGCTGCCGCTGAAATTGCCTCGGCGGTAGAGCAGGCGGTCGGCGGATGCGATCTTCTCGCTCAGCATAGCCGCATGCGGATCACGAACCTTGTCGATCAGCGCCTGCATCGCCGGATCCGGCTTCAGCAATTCGGAAAATACCGGCAGCAGCCGGTAGCGCACGTTGCTGACCTTGCCCTTGCCGAGTTCGAGATCGAGCACGGCCAGAAACTTGCCGTTCGAGCCGGCATTGGTCACGAGCGTGGTGCCGCCTGCGTTGCTCACGGCAATCGGCTGCGGCACCGCGTCGTGGGTATGGCCGCCGAGGATGACGTCGATGCCGGTGACGCGGCTGGCAAGCTTGAGGTCGACATCCATGCCGTTATGCGAGAGCAGAATGACGGCGTCGACCTTGTCGTTGTTGCGATGGCCATCGACGAGCTTCTGCAGCTCTTCATCGCGGATGCCGAACTTCCAGTCCGGCGTAAAGCGCTTGGGATGGGCGATCGGCACGTAGGGGAACGCCTGTCCGATCACGGCGACGCGATAGCTGCCGATCTCCTTGATCACGGACGGCTTGAATACGCGCCCCGAAGCCGGATCGAACGCCTTGGCGTCGTTGAACGCGGCTTCCTCGGTGAGGAAGACATTCTGCGCCAGGAATTCGCCCTTGAAGCGCTCGATATTGGCGCGCAGCGTCTTCTCGCCATAGGTGAATTCCCAATGGCCGGTCATCGCCTCGATGCCGAGCAGGTTGGCCGCGTCCACCATGTCGGCGCCCTGCAGCGTGTTGGCAAGGCCGGTGCCCTGCCAGAGGTCGCCGCCATCGAGCAGCAGGGAGCGCCCGGACGAGACCTCGCTGCGCAGCCGGTCGATCAGCGTCTTCAGATGCGCAAAACCGCCGAGCTTGCCGAACCGTCCGGCAGCCTTTTCGAATTCGATGCAGGTAAAGGCATAGGCATCGGCACTGTCGGGCCGGACGCCGAAGCGATCGAGAAACGCGCGTCCCACCAGATGCGGCGGGTTGCCGTGCATGGGGCCGACGCCGAGATTGACGCTCGGCTCGCGGAAGAACACCGGCCGGAGCTGCGCGTGCACGTCGGTGATGTGCAGGATGCGGGCGTTACCGAAGCGCTCGAGATCATAGACGCCATTGTCGGCGCCCCGCGCCAGCCGCGGCAGGCTACCGGAAAGCGTAGCGGCGCCCGCGAGCGTCAGGAAATCGCGGCGGCGGATGGTCATGCGGGTCTCCGCGCGTCGTAACGGCGTCTGTGTGTGGAGCACGATCTTGGCGGAAAACCGGTTTCCGCTTCTCCGGATCCTGCTCTAGCGAATTTCCATCTCTCTCCAGCGGGTTTTCTCGCTGGTGGCCTGGAAGATCGAAGCCTTGGCGAGGGCCTCGGCCTCCTTGGCCGACGCGGTGGCCTTGTCGAAATCGCCGGCATCGGCCGCTTTCTTCGCCGCCGCCAGCGTGTTCGCCGTGGTGGTCCATTGATTGCGGAGCTTGCCAGCTTCCTTGTTGGCGGCTTCGGCTGCAGCATAGGCCGCCTTGAAATCGTCCTCGGAACCTGCGGCGGACGCGGATATCGGGCCGGCCGCGACCAGTATCAGGACCAATGCGGATTTTGGCATCAGGTTCCTCATGGCCGCGCTCCCGGACCGGATATCGGTAACCCGTTGCTGACATAGGACAGGTAGTATTCGACGTTGCGGTATTCGTCGTCCTGCGGGCTGAGCGGAACGCCGCGGATCTGGCTGTTGCAGGTGGTGAAGCGCCGGCTGGTGGTGCCCATGCCGCTCCATTCCGAGCGATAGATCGGCATCGCGTTGACGATGCCGAGCGCGGGCGCCAGGATTTCGGCGCGGATGCGCTCGCCCGGGCTCTGCACATGACAGGTAGCGCAGGAGAAGTTGAGCTGGCCGCGCCGCGTGTAGAAATATTCCTTGCCGGCCTCGTAGGCTGCGAGCGCGCGCGGATCGTCCGGAATCTTGATGTCCATCGGCTTGCCGCGCGAGGTGAAGGCCATGTAGGCGGTCAGCGCCGCCATCTCGTCCCTGACATAGGAATAGGGCGCTTCGCCGTTGGCTTCGCGGCAGCGGTTCAAGGCCAGCTCAAGCGTGATGACCTTGCCTTCCTTCGCGTCGAAGTAAGGATAGTTCTGGCGGACGCCGATGCCGCCATTCTCGAAGCAATCGGCGTAGGTCTTGCCGTTCTTGAACGGCTTTGAGAACATTTCCTTGCCCATCTCGAGCGAGAACTCGTAAGGCGGAAACTGCTCCTTCTCCTGCCACTGCCGATAGAGGTCCTCGTTCATCGAATAGGGACCGTTGACGAAATCTTCCAGCTTCACCTTGGGGAATTTGTCGGTGAAGAACTTTTTGAACGCCTTGGCGTCGGCGACGGGATCGACCTTGTCGGCGGCGTCAGAGGGCAGCGTGCTCGCAAGCGTCAACAGCGCAAGCGAAAGCGCGGCGGAAGCCAGATAGATCGCGGATCGCAGCTTCATTGGATCTTCGCCGTGGTGGTGTCGGTCGCGCCCTTGTTGTCGACCCAGCTTATCTTCAGCTCATCGCCCTTCTTGCCGCCCTTGAAGGTGAACTTGACGTAGGGGTCCTTGGAAATGCCGCCGCCCCAATCGGCTGCGAACACGTTCTTGCCGTCATATTCGAAGGTGAGCTGCTGGATGAAATGCGCGGGAATGATCTCGCCCTTGGAATCCTTGACGAAGCCGGAATCCATCGGATGCTGGATCAGCGCCTGCACTTCGGTGGTCTCGCCGCTCGAAGTGGCGCGCACGCGAATGGTCGATGCCATCTGAATTCTCCTAGCCTGTTATTTGGCGCATGATCTTGTCGGAAACCGGTACCCACTTTTCCGGATCATGCGCTAGCCGCCGCAGCCGCCGACGGTGACTTTGACTTCCTTGTTGGCGCTGTAGAGCTTGCCGCCGGCTTCGACCAGCACCGTCACATTGCTGGTCTTGGCCATCTTGATGCGGTTGGCGACAGCAGGCATGGTGCCTGCCGGAATGTTGTACTTTGCGATCAGCACGTTTGGATTTTCGCTGACGAGAAACGCGATCGAGGTCACGTCGGCAAGCGTCGTGGAGACCGAGATCGGCACCACGGCGCCGTTCTCGGCGATTTCGGGTGCGTCCAGCTTCACCTTGTCCGATGGCTCGGCGGTCTTGCCGTAGAGCGTCTTGATGACGTCGGCGTCGCTCTTCTGCTTGAACGCGTCTTCCGGATATTTGTCATTGGCTGCGGCAAGCGCCGGCGTCAGGCCAAAGGGCAAATTGCCGAGGCCGATGAGCGCAACTGCGCCTGCACCCTGCAGGATCAGCCGGCGCGTGGCCGAAAATTCGACGTCACTCATATCTCGTCTCCTCATGCGTGCGTGCGCACGTCACAGCCCTGATTTCTCGGTCTTGCGTCACAGCGTCTGCAGGAAATCCACCACCGCATTGATTTCCTTTTCGGTGAGAATTCGATTCCGTCCGAACGGCGGCATCACCGTCAGCGGATTGCGCAGGGTTTCGTCATGGAGAATGGCGACGAGATCCTCGCGCTTGGGATATTTGCTCTTGATGTCGACCAGCTCGGGCCCGATCGTGCCGGGGAGGTCGCCGCCCTTGATGACATGACAGGTCAGGCAATTGCCCTTGCCGCGGTCGAAGGCGAGCTTGCGGCCTTCATCCACCGCGGACTGCGCCTGCGCAGCGCCGGCCGATACGAAAGCGCCGATCACCATCGCCAGCGCAAACGCGGCAAGCCTTGATTTCGTCGAGAAATGATCGGTCACAGGCGTTTCCGTATTCTATTTCGGTTGCATCGTGTCGAGCGGCCCGGTCGTGCGCGGCGTCAGGTCCCTGCCTTCGGCCGTCGACGCGATCCTGACATCGGCGGCACTCACGCAGGCGTTCATGCAAGGCGCTGCCGCCGTATCCGGGCGCGGGTCGGTCCAGATGAAATTGTCGCGATTGCGCATTTTGACTTTCGGCAAGCTGTTGCGATCGGCAACAAATTCATTGGGAACGAGGTCGTTCAGGCTCAGAATATAGGCGGTCAAAGCATAAACGTCATCCGCTGACAATGTGTGCGGCGCGGGCATCGGCATGGCGCGGTTAATATAGTCCCATAAGGTCGGGGCGAACGGCCAGTAGCTGCCCACCGTCGGCTCCGGGCGCTCGTCCCGGAGCGATCCGACGCCGCCGACCAGCTTCGGAAAGCGGCTTTCGCCTTCGCCAAAGGTTCCATGACAGGCGGCGCATTGCTCGGCATAGACGTCGGCTCCCCGGTCCACCGTGCCCTTGCCCGGTGGCAGACCCGTTCCGTCCTCGCCGCGCGCATCGATGTCCCATCCGGCGATCTGCGCCGGTGTCGCTACGCTGCCGTAGCCGAAATGGCCGGGCTCCGCCGCGCTTGCGCGCGCGCAGGCGGCTGCGAGCGAGGCGGCGAGCAGCAGGCCAATCTTACGCGAGCTGAACATTGAACACGCTTCCGTCCGGTTTGACCTGCCAGGTCTGAATCGAATTGTTGTGGTAGATCGAGTTCGAGCCGCGTTGCGCGCGCAGTTGTGCAATCGTCGGCTGCACGTAACCGGTTTCGTCGACGACGCGGGATGCGACCAGCGCCGGTTGGCCATCCCAGCGCCAGGGCAGCGTGAATTTCGTCAGCGCCTTCGACAGGATCGGCTCGTGCAGCCGTGCAGCCTGCCAGTTGACGCCGCCATCCGTGGAGACGTCGACACGCCTGACCTTGCCGTTGCCGGTCCAGGCCAGGCCCCTGATTTCATAGAGGCCGGGCTTATCGAGCGGTTTTTCCGGGCAGGGAAAGGTGACGACCGATTTCGCGTCCATCAGCCAGGTGAAGCCGCGCGAGGTGCCATCAGGCATCAGGTCGGTGTATTTCGAGGTCTCTTCGCGGGTGTGCCACGGCTTTTCGCCGAGCTTGATCCGGCGCAGCCACTTGATGTTGACGTTGCCTTCCCAGCCCGGCACCACCAGCCGCAGCGGATAGCCCTGTTCGGGCCGCAGCGCCTCGCCGTTCTGCGCATAGACCACGAGGCAATCGTCGAGGCATTTGTCGAGCGGCAGGCTGCGGTTCATATGCGCGCCGTCGGCGCCTTCGACCATCGCCCACTTGGCTTCCTTCTTGATGCCGACCTCTTCCAGCAGCGTCGACAGCCTGACCCCGGTCCATTCCGCGCAACTGACCATGCCGTGGCTGAACTGCAGCGAGTTCATCTGCGCGGCGCGCCAGTTCATGCCGCCATTGGCCGGGCATTCGATGAAATGGACGCGCGTGGTCTGCGGGAAGCGCAGGATGTCCTTCATCGTGAGAAGCAGCGGGCGCTCGACGAGGCCGTGGATCATGAGCTTGTGCTGCGCCGGATCGATGCTGGGCCAACCTGCATGGTGGCGCTCGAAGAACAGCCCGTTCGGCGTGATGATGCCCTGCAGCTCCTGCAACGGTGAAAAGCTCACCGACGATTCCGTGCCGGCGGTGAGCCAGGGCACGTTGCGCCGGATGACGGAAGCCTCGGTATCCGCGGGCCGACCGTAAGGCCGATCGACCACGCCCGGACCGATCGATTGCGACCATGGGGCGTCGGCGGGGGGAGATTCCTGTGCGGGGTCGGCGGTGGCCGGTTGGGCTCCAAGGGCGAGGCTGCCGGTCAGCGCTGCGCCGAGGCCGAGGAAGCTGCGGCGGCCCATCGGGGTATCCGGGGCGGCGAGATCAGGGAGAACAACTTTGCTGCGCAATGGATTCTGCCGCACGTTTTCTTCCTCTCACGGCCACATCGCCGCATGATTTCTTGCTTTTTGGAACCGGTATCGGCATTTGCTAATTTAGTCAATGCTAAAGAAAAGTCGGCGCGCTATTGTGATATCTGTGCTTCGCAGGCACGGAAAACGATACCGGATTTGCAGTGATGAGAGCAGCCGCCACGGCCGCCCAAGAAACTGAGCAAGCGACTGAGCAAGAGGGCCGGCAAGAAACCACCTTCGTCCCCGGCGCCGACGATGAGGCGGCGCTGAAGACGCTGGCGAAGCAGGCCGGCGAGGCGGCCCAGCTCCTGAAAATGCTGGCCAATGAAAAGCGTTTGCTGATCCTCTGCTTTCTTGCCGTGCGCGGCGAGATGACGGTGGGCGAGCTCGTGGCGGTCGTGAAGCTGAGCCAGTCGGCGCTGTCGCAACATCTGGCGAAACTGCGCGCCGATGGCCTGGTGGAATTCCGCCGCACCTCGCAGACGCTGCATTATCGCGTCGCCGACCCGCGCACATTGCGTCTGCTCGGGGTGCTGAAAGAGATTTTCTGCGGCGATCTGAAGTGACGCTGCGCCACTTTTTTGCAGGATCGAATTGAGATGGCTGAGTTTGTGGTTGAGTTCGGCAAGGATGGCCGGCCGGTCGAGCCCGACGGCAGGCTCGATGCGGCCGCGTTCCACCGCAACCATGCGCCGATCTGGGCGGTGCTGGAGCAATTCCTCGCCGGCAAATCCGGCGACGTGCTGGAGGCCGGCAGCGGCACAGGCCAGCATGTGGTGCATTTCGCGACCCACACGCCCGACATCATCTGGTGGCCGAGCGATCTCAACGAGCGGCATATCGCGAGCATCGAAGCATGGCGCGCGCATGCTGCCCTGCCGAACATCCGCCCGCCGCTCCGCGTCGATCTCTCCGATCCCGCCTGGTGTCCGCAAATGCATGATGGCAGCGGGCCGGGCGAATTGCTGGCCGTGTTCTGCGCCAATGTCATTCACATCGCGCCGTGGCGCGTGGCCGAAGGCCTGTTCGCTGGTGCAGGCCGCTATCTGCGTAGCGACGGACGGCTGTTTCTCTATGGCCCGTTCAAGCGCGACGGCAAGCACACCGCGATGAGCAACGCCGTGTTCGACACCAGCCTGCGCGAGCAGGACGCTGAATGGGGCGTGCGCGATATCGGCGATCTCGAGAAGCTCGCCGCGGGCGCAGGCGTCGCATTGATCGAAGCCGTGCAGATGCCGGCGAACAATATGATCCTGGCCTTTCAGCGGTCAGACGCATCGGCGTAGCCGCCTGTCGGCACGTCAATGATAGGCGAGGCACCACCCCGATCCGCGCAGCCAGCAGCGCTCGTCGGGAATGTCCTGATCACGGTATAGCCGCGTCACCTTTTGTAGATCGCCACCAGCAAAGGCGTCCGCGAGCGCCCGTTCGGACGCCTCGTCGCGGCCGCCGGCGCAGGGAAAGATCGCAACGGGCGAGATCCAGCGTGCAAGATAGTCCGCAGCCCTTCGCTCAATTCGGAATACCGCGCCGGCGCTCGCCATGCGCTCCGGCGCAATGCCGCCAAATCCCTGATCCGAGGTCATCGGCATGATCAGGCGGCCACCATCGGCAAGGTTGTCGAGCCAGCTGGTGGCCGGCCGCGTGCAGCCGGCATTGACATAGATGACGTTGGCGGCATCGAACGGCACCTGCGTGCCGTCGCCCTCGATCACGGCAACATTCGCATAGGCCGCAAGGTTGGCTCTGGCGCGCGCGGCGAGGTTCGCATCATACTCGATTCCCGTTACCCGGCCGGACGGTCCGACGAGATGGGCGAGGATGGCGGTGTAATAGCCCGTGCCCGTTCCGACATGCACCACGTGCTCGCCTGTGGCGGGTGCGGCCTGGTGAATGAGATGGGCGTGCAACGACGGCTGCCCGTTGTTGACGTGCCGCTCGGGCACAAGCGCGACCAGATCGTCGGTATAGAGATAGACGGGATCGGCGTCGGGTGTCGGCACATAGTCGCGGAGCCACCGCAGCACCAGCCACGGACCCGGACCGAGAAAGTCCTCGCGCGGAATGGCCGCAAACGCCTGCGCCAGGCGCGCATCGACAACGTTTGCAGCGGCAAGAACCTGCTTGGCGTAGGCCGCACGGATGATGCGGAGTTCGGCTTGCGCGTCCATTTTGCCCTCCATTTCAGCCCATGCTATTGATGTGTGATTTGACACACAATCAGGTGTGTTAAATAGCATACCAATCGCAGGGAGGCCAGATTGAAGAAGCGGCTCTATCCGGCAGTGCTGGAACGCGGTCCGCGCGGGGCGCTCGGGGCGTGGTTTCCCGATTTTCCGGGCTGCGTTGCCGGCGGGCGGTCGCAGGAAGAGGCGATCGAGCGGGCGGAGGCGGCGCTGGCGCGCGCGGTGGACGGAATGGCCGAGCAGGGCAGGCCGCTGCCGGAGCCGACGCCGATCGAGCAGATCGCGCTACCCAAGGGCGCCGACGTCGTCGCCTATTTCATTGTAGGCGTTGATCCGCCCGATCCGTCCGAGCGGGTGAACGTCTATTTGCCGAAGAGCCTGATTACGCGGATCGACCGGCGCGCCACGGAGCTTGGCATGAGCCGTTCCAGCTTCTTCGGTTTCGCCGCGACGATCGCGCTCGACTGGAGTCCAGGTTTTCCGCACACCGGCCTCGTGGATCCTCGCTCAAAGGTCCACAAAACCGGTGCGGTGCGAGCCAAAAAGAGATCAGGCAAGAAGCGGCCGTGAGCGGCATGGGCTACACGGCGCCATCGTTCCAGCCGATCTTCTCTCTGAGAAACGCGTATCCAAGCGCGATGAATCCGGCGCGTTCGCGATTGTCCTTGCCGTAGCCGTGGCCGCCGGCGGCCGGCTCGTAGAAATAGGCCTCATATCCCATGGCCTGCAGCTTGGCCGCCATCTTGCGGGCGTGGCCGGGATGCACGCGGTCGTCACGGCGCGTGGTGGCGATCAGGATCGGCGGATAGTTTTGGCCCGCGGTTGCGGTGTGATAGGCGGAATAGGTCTTCAGCCACTCCCACTCCGCGGGCTTGTCGGGATCGCCATATTCCGCGATCCAGCTCGCGCCGGCGAGCAGTTTTGTGTAGCGGCGCATGTCGACCAGGGGAATCGTGCAGAACAGCGCGCCGAATCGTTCGGGGTAGCGCACCAGCATGTTGGTGATCAGGATGCCGCCGTTCGATCCGCCTTCGGCGGCAATCCTGCTGGCGCGCGTCACGCCGCGCTTGACGAGGTCCGCGGCGACGGCCGCGAAATCATCGTGCGCCAGCCGTTTTCCGGCATAACGGCCGGCGTCGTGCCAGCGCGTGCCGAACTCGCCGCCGCCGCGGATATTGGCCTGCACCGTGGTGCCGCCGCGCTCGAGCCAGAGCTTGCCGAGTGCGGAATTGTAGTACGGCTTCACCGCGCTGCCGAAGCCGCCATAGGCGCTCATATAGACCGGTGCATCGCCGCTCTCCGCGGCGGGACCGGTCTGCACATAGGGAATGCGCTCGCCGTCGACCGAGATCGCCTCATGACGGGTGACGATGAGTCCGTCGGCGGAAAAAGTCCTTGGTGCCTGCTTCAAGATCGCTGGCGCCGCGACGCCTTCGATCAGCATCAGCGAAGGCGGCGTCAGCGGGTCCTGCACATTGGCGAGCAGGTCGCCGTTGCTCTCGGCTTCGTGACGGTCGAGACGCCAGACATCGACCACGCCGATCTCGGGAAGGCCCTGCAGTCTCTCGCGTGTCCAGCCGTTGGTCGATGGCGCGCAGATTTCGAACACCGGCCGCAACTCGTCGAGAATGGACAATACGAGCTTGCCGGCGGTCCAGAAAAATCCCTGCAGCGCCCGTCGCGGTCCCGGTTCGAACACGATGGTGAAGTGGCGGTCGCCAGCAAGAAAAGCCGACAGCGGGATGCCGAGCACGCTGTCCGGCGCATAGGTCTTGCCTGCGACCGTCCAGGCTCCGCGCAGCTTCACGGCCAGCCAGTCCTGATGCGCGTCCAGCCAGACGTCGGTCGGCAGGTCGAGCTTTGTCTGTGGACCAGCCTCGGTGCCGAGCCAGAGATTCTGGTTGAAGAAATCGATTCGATCGATGAACCACACCCGCGGCGTCGCGGCAGTATTGTCAACGCCGCAATACGCGCCCATCCGGTCGGCCGGCACGTCGAACAGCACCGGCGCTTGCTCCACAGCTTCGCCGCGGCGCCATAGCCGGACCGTTCTCGCATAACCCGATGTCGTCGCCATGCCCTCGCCGAGCGCACTCGAAAGCAGGAGCGTATCGGCATCGGCCCATTCGACCCCGCTCTTGGCTTCCGGCAAGGTGAATCCGTCCGCGACGAAGGCTTTCGCATCCAGATCGAATTCCCGCAGCGTCACCGCGTCGCTGCCGCCTCGGGAAAGGGAGACGATTACGCGTGGGCTTCCCGACAGCGGCTGCGTCCAGTTGAGCAGCCAATCCTTGTCCTCCTCGGCGGCCAGGCGGTCGATATCCAGCAGCGTTTCCCAGGCGGGCTCCACGTTGCGGAAATCTGCAAGCGTCGTGCGCCGCCAGATGCCGCGCGGATTTCTGGCATCCTTCCAGAGGTTGTAAACGAACCCGCCGTGGCGCGTGATGTAGGGAATATTGTCTGATCGGTCATAGATCGCCGCAAGCGTGTCGCGATCCCCGGCGAACTGCCGGCCGCCAAAAGTTTCCAGCGTCAGCCGGCTTTGCCGGTCGACGAAATCGAGCGCGCGCTCGCCTTCGATGTCCTCGAGCCAGAGATAGGGATCATCGTCGGGCGCGGCGACGGTCGGCCTGTCGTCGATTTTCATGGCTTGAACTCCAGAAATGCCGGCTGCGCGTATCGCATCGCACCAGGCTCGATCGGGGCGGCCCCGATGTAATCTGTTCTCCGTGCCCTGTCCAATGTGCGCCTCTCGCATGGCGCGCGCCCGTTTGCGCCGGTTGATCGCGTCCCCTTGCATCTCCATAGTGCCGCGCAAATCAATGAGGCTTCCCCGCCCCAGGGGCTGCCGGGCGGGAAGGCCGATGCCGGATACGACTGTCACCGAAGAGATCGCCAATGATGCACGCGCGCGCGCGAACGTGCTGCGGCTGGCTGCGGCGCAGGCGCTGACCGGCGCCAATTCGGCTGTCATCTTCGCCACCGGATCGATAGTCGGCGCGACGCTGGCGCCGACCGTCTCGCTCGCCACCGTGCCGATCTCGATGTATGTGCTGGGGCTCGCCGCGGGCACGCTGCCGACCGGCGCGATCTCCCGCGCCTATGGCCGCCGTGTCGCCTTCATTATCGGCACCTTCTGCGGCGTGCTGACCGGCGCCCTCGGTGCGGCCGCGATCCTGCATGGATCGTTCTGGCTGTTTTGCTTCGCGACCTTTCTCGGCGGGCTCTATGGCGCGGTGGCGCAGTCCTATCGCTTTGCCGCCGCCGACGGCGCCAGTGCTGCATTCCGTCCCAAGGCGTTGTCCTGGGTGATGGCGGGCGGCGTGTTCGCCGGCGTGCTCGGCCCGCAACTCGTGCAGTGGACCATGGACATCTGGCCGCCTTATCTGTTTGCCTTCAGCTTCGTGATGCAGGCCATCGTCGCGCTGGTGGCGATGGCGGTGCTCTCTGGCGTCGATGCACCGAAGCCGGCGGCGTCCGATATGCATGGCGGAAGGCCGCTGTTCGAGATCGCGCGGCAGCCGCGCTTCATCGCCGCCGCCCTGTGCGGGGTGATCGCCTATCCCATGATGAACCTCGTGATGACCTCGGCACCGCTCGCCATGAAGATGTGCGGGCTCACGGTCAGCGATTCCAATTTCGGCATTCAGTGGCACATCGTGGCGATGTACGGGCCGAGCTTCTTCACGGGCTCGCTGATCGCGCGTTTCGGCGCGCCTGCCATCGTGGCGGTCGGCCTGCTTTTGGAAGCCGCGGCGGCGGGTATCGGCCTTGCCGGCATCACCGCGATGCATTTCTGGGCGACGCTGATCGTGCTCGGGGTGGGCTGGAACTTTGCGTTTATCGGCGCGTCGGCGCTGGTGCTGGAAACGCATCGGCCGCAGGAACGCAACAAGGTGCAGGCCTTCAACGATTTCCTGGTGTTCGGGATGATGGCGCTGGGGTCGTTCTCGTCCGGCCAGTTGCTGGCGCATTACGGCTGGTCCATGGTCAACATGGTCGTGTTCCCGCCGGTGCTGCTCGGCCTCGCCGTCCTGGCGCTTGCGTCATTGGCCAAGCGGCGGGCTAAATTGCGACCGGTGGACGAAACTCCCGATCCGGGCGTTCTCACCCAATTATCGGAGGCCTCCCATGCCGACGCGCGCTCGTCTTGATGAGTTCATTGCAGCCGTCGTTGCCGGCGACCATGCCGGGGCGATCGAGCGCTTCTATACCGAGGACGCCAGCATGCAGGAGAACGAGGCCCCGCCGCGGGTCGGCCGCGACGTCCTGGTGGCGCATGAGCGCGCGGTGCTGGAGCGGGTCAAGAGCGTGACCTCGACCTGCGTGACCTCGATCGTCGAGGGCGACCGTGTCGCGATCCACTGGGTGTTCGAGTTCGTGTTCCAGTCCGGCAAGACCGGCCGGTTCGACGAGGTCGCGCTGCAGGAATGGCGCGGCGACAAGGTCTGGCGCGAGCGCTTCTTCTACGATCCGTCGAAGCCGGCGGCCTAGAGCCCGGTTCTGATTGGACATCAGAACCGAGCTCTAGTTTTTTGTTTGACGCGTTTTCTTTACGCGAACCGGGAGCCACCTCGCTCGAAAACGCTACAGCTGCCATCTGCTGACAGTTCGGTCGGCGTCGAATTGATGGTCCTTGCAGCTTTGTTTGTTGTTACCGACATGTGCCGGACAGTCGCGGCAAAGACGCGATAGCAACCAAGAGACATCCTTTGGACGCTCGCAACTACACCTCCGTCGATGAGGCCTCCATCCGCTACGACGGTTGGCGCATCGTCCTCGTCTGTTTCCTGCTGGCAACGTTCGGCTGGGGACTCGGCTTCTATGGCCAGAGCGTCTATGTCGCCGAGTTGCAGCGGCTGCACGGCTGGCCGGCGTCGCTGATCTCGTCCGGCACCACGTTCTTCTATCTGTTCGGCGCGGCGTTGGTCGCCTTCGTCAGCGAAGCCATCAAGGCGTTCGGTGCGCGCAACTGCCTGATCGCGGGAACATTCGCGATGGCCGCGGCGGCGATCTCGATCGGTCAGGTGCGCGAACCCTGGCAGCTATACCTCGCCAATGCCGTGCTGGCGTTCGGCTGGGCGGGGACCAGCCTTGCCATCATCACCAATACGCTGGGGCTATGGTTCGACGACAGGCGCGGCATGGCGATCAGCCTGGCGCTGAACGGCGCGAGCTTTGGCGGCATCGTCGGCGTGCCGCTATTGGTGACCGCGATCGGCTATTTCGGCTTTTCCGGCGCGATGACCGTCTCGGCCGCGGTGATGGTCGCGCTGATGGTGCCGGTGATCCTGCTGCTGGTCGGACGGCCGCCGCTTCACTTGAGTGCGGGTGCGGTCGATTCCGCGGATGCGCCGTCGCCGACGCAAATCCGCGCGCGTGCCTTTCGCGATATCGGCTTCCTCTCGGTCTCGATCGCGTTCGCGCTGGTGCTGTTCGCGCAGGTCGGCTTCATCGTGCACCTGATCGCCTTTCTGGATTCGGTGATCGGGCGGCAGCGCGCCACGGTTGCGATGGCGCTGTTGACGGCAATGGCGGTGGTCGGCCGCGTGCTGTTTTCCTTCGTGATCGACCGGATGAACCAGCGGCTAGCGTCCTCGCTCTCCTTTGTCAGCCAGGCAGTCGCGCTGCTCATCGTCATTAACGTGCATAATGATTATGCGCTGATCGCCGCCTGTGCGCTGTTCGGCTTCTCGGTCGGCAATTTGATCACGCTGCCGGCGCTGATCGTGCAGCGCGAGTTCGATCCGCGCTCGTTCGGTGTGCTCGTCAGTCTGATTACGGCGATCAACCAGATCACCTACGCGTTCGGCCCAGGCGTGGTCGGGTTGTTGCGCGATCTGTCGGGCAGTTACACACTGCCGTTCTACGGATGTATTGCGGTGGAGCTGACCGCGGCTGTGCTGATCATGATCCGCGGTCACCACACAAAGACCTCACCCTGAGGAGCGGCCGGTAGGCCGCGTCTCGAAGGATGGGCTACGGGCCTCGTGGTTCGAGATGGCGCTGCGCGCGCCTCCTCACCATGAGGAACTAAGCTATCCGCTGCCGCAGCAGATCCTCCAGATCCAGTCGCTTCGTGAACATCGCGAGCGCGCCATCCGGTGCACGCGGCCATTCCTCCTTCGGCCGGTCGCGATAGAGCTCGACGCCGTTCTGGTCGGGGTCGCGCAAGTAAAGCGCCTCGCTGACGCCGTGGTCGCTGGCGCCATCGAGCTCGATGCCGGCCTGGATCACGCGATACAGCGCATCTGCCAGCGCCGGGCGGCTGGGATAGAGAATGGCGGTGTGAAACAGCCCGGTAGTGCCGGGTGGCGGCGGGTGGCCGCCTTTGCTTTCCCAGGTGTTGAGACCGATATGGTGGTGATAGCCGCCCGCTGAGATAAACGCGGCGCCGGAGCCCATCCGCTGCATCACCTCGAAGCCGAGCACGCCGCAATAGAAGCCGAGTGCGCGGTCGAGATCGGCGACCTTGAGATGGACATGCCCGATCCGGGTGCCTGCGATGATGGGTGGGGTTTGCGACATGTGGTTGCTCCGTTGACCAACTCCACATAGGGCGGGCTTCGAGAAACCGCCACCAGCCTATCCCGAAACCCAACGTTTCCGGAAAGGAGGCTCCGCTAAGGGCTGGTGCCTGTTCCTTTCGACATTAGGAGCGCAGTTCTCTCTTTGCAGTTGGGACATGCAATCCAACGTTCTACCTTCTCGTGGGACAGTGGAACGTCGGTTACATCCAGGTCCGCCGCCCGGCAAAACGGGCAGCCGACAGGCGTCGTCCGATCGCTCAGGAGTTGTTGAGCGACGGCAATCCACTTCTTCGCCCCGGTTTGAACGGTCATCTCAGGGACCCTACCCAAGGTCCGACACCTCGCCCTCCGGCAGTCCAAACTCGAACGTGTTCAGCGTCATCGACACCATCGTGTAGTAACCGCACAGCCCGATCACCTCGACGATCCCGCGCTCGGTGAGCACCTTCACCGCCTCGTCATACAGCGCCTGCGACACGCCTTTGCCCTCGTGCAGCGACTTGGCGAGGTCGTAGATCATCTTCCCCTTGGGATCGTCGAACGTCGGTGTGCGGCGGTCGCGGATGTCCTCGATGATCTTCGGATCCATGCCGCCCTTCAGCGCCAGCCGCTTATGCGCAAACCATTCGTAGTGCGAGGTCCAGTGGCGGGCGGTAACGAGGATCGCGATCTCGGACAGTTTTGCCGGAAATATTGTGTTGAAACGCAGCTGCTCGCCGAGCCGCGTGGCGTGCCGCGCCATGTCCGGGCTGTTGAGCCAGGCCATCATCGGCGCCGGCGGGGCGCCGCGCTTGCCCGATATCGCCTCGTCGTAGGTTTCTTTCTGATCGGCGTTCATTTCGCCAGGCGAAAGCAACTTCAACCGCATGCCCGTTTCCTCTTGTTTTTCAAGTGTTACGGCTCAGCGAATACACCTGATCGGGCATTGTGACCACCGTCAGCGCTGCATGGGCTGACGTCAGACATATATTGAATTCCGCGATGTGACGGCTAAGGTCGCCTCCAACATCCCACATGGAAACGCCTGATATGTCCGATCTGGAAACATTCCGCCGTGAAACCCGCGCCTGGCTGGAGGCCAATTGCCCGCCGGAGATGCGCCGTCCGATGACCTCGGAAAGCGACACATATTGGGGCGGGCGCAACGCAAAGTTCTCGTCCGAGCCGCAGCGCGTCTGGTTCGAGCGGATGCGCGACAAGGGCTGGACCGTGCCGGACTGGCCGAAGGATTATGGCGGTGGCGGGCTCGATCGCGCCGAGCACAAGGTGCTGCGCGAGGAGATGTCGGCGATGGGCGCCCGGGCGCCGCTGTCGAGCTTCGGCATCTGGATGCTCGGGCCGGCGCTGTTGAAGTACGGTAACGAGGCGCAGAAGAAGGAGCATCTGCCAAAAATCGCCGCGGGCCTGATCCGCTGGTGCCAGGGCTATTCCGAGCCGAACGCCGGATCGGACCTCGCTTCGCTGCAGACCCGCGCCGAGAGCGATGGCGACGACTACATCATCAACGGCCAGAAGATCTGGACGTCGTATGCCAACTACGCCGACTGGATCTTCTGCCTGGTGCGCACCGACCCCACGGCGAAGAAGCATGACGGCATCAGCTTCATCCTGTTCGACATGGCCTCGAAGGGCGTGTCGACCAAGCCCATTCTCCTGATCTCCGGTTACTCGCCGTTCTGCGAAACTTTCTTCGACAATGTTCGCGTGCCGAAGTCGCATGTGGTCGGCACCGTCAACCGCGGCTGGGATGTCGCGAAATACCTGCTGCAGCACGAGCGCGCGATGATCTCGGGCACGGGCGAGCGCGGCATTGGCCGTCCGCTCGGGCAGGTCGCCGCCGATTCCGTCGGTAGCGATGATTCCGGCCGGCTCGATGATGCGATGCTGCGCGGTCAGATCGCCACGTTCGACATCGACGAGGCGGCATTCGCGGCCGTGGCCGAGCGCGCGATCGATCTGGCGAAGGCCGGGCAGTCGCATCCGGCGTTTTCCTCGGCGATGAAATATTACGGCACCGAGCTCAACAAGCGCCGCCATGAAATCCTGATGTCGGCGGGCGGCATTGATGCGCTGGAGTGGGAAAGCGAACGCTCCAGGGGCGGCGCCCGCCCGCGCGCCTGGCTGCGTACCAAGGCCAACTCGATCGAAGGCGGCACCTCGGAGGTGATGCTCGGCATCGTCGCCAAGCGCATCCTCGATCTGCCGGGGGCGTGAGCTAAGTTCCTCATCCTGAGAAGCGCGTCTCGAAGGATGAGACCCCGATATCGGCCTCATGGTTCGAGACGGCGCAAATGCGCCTCCTCACCATGAGGGGTCAAGAGCGAAATCAATCCAAGATTAGCGTAACGGAAACAACCCAATGCCGCTCGTCCTCACCGAAGAACAATCCATGCTGCGCGACAGCGCGCGCGGCCTTATCAGCGACAAGGCGCCGGTGTCGCATCTGCGCCAGCTGCGCGACAACAAGGACGCCACGGGTTTCTCCCGCGACCTCTGGAAGGCGTTTGCCGAGATGGGCTTTTCGGGATTGCTGGTGCCGGAAAATCTCGGCGGCAGCGGGCTCGGCCATGTCGAGGCCGGCGTGGTGATGGAGGAGATCGGCCGCACCTTGATGCCGTCGCCGTTTTTGTCGACCGCGGTGCTGGCGGCTTCCGCGCTGTCGCGCGGCGGCAGCGAGGCGCAGAAATCGGCGTACCTGCCTGACATTGCCGACGGTTCGCTGCTGGCAGCGCTCGCCGTCGATGAGGGGACAAAACATCGTCCGTTGCAGATCAATTTGCAGGCGGTCCGCTCCGGCAACGGCTTCAAGCTCAGCGGCGCCAAGGCGCTGGTGGTCGACGGCCACACCGCCGACCTTCTCATCGTCGCAGCACGGACTGGCGGTGCGGCCGGAGAACGCAACGGGCTGACGCTGTTCCTGGTCGATCCCAAAGCCAAGGGTATCGCGATCGAACGCACCGTGATGGTCGATGCCCATAACGCGGCCCGAATCGAGTTCAGCAATGTCGAGGTCGATGCCGATCACGTGCTCGGCGAGGTCGATCAGGGCGGCATGCTGCTGGACGGCGTGCTCAATATCGGCCGCGGCGCGGTCGCTTCCGAAATGGTGGGCTTGAGCGAAGAGGTGTTCGGCCGCACCGTCACTTACCTGAAGGAGCGCAAGCAGTTCGGCAAGCTGATCGGCGAATTCCAGGCGCTGCAGCACCGCGCCGCCCAGCTCTATGTCGACATCGAGATCACCCGCTCAGCGGTGCTGAAGGCGCTGCAGACGCTCGACGGCGATTTCGATCATGCGGGCGCGGCGGTCGCGGTCGCCAAGGCGCGCGCCGGCACCACGGCGACGCTGGCGGTGCAGGAGGGCGTGCAGATGCATGGCGGCATGGGCATGACCGACCAGTTCGACATCGGCTTCTTCATGAAGCGCGCGCGGGTGTGTCAGGAGTTGTTCGGGGACAGCAACTACCACGCCGACCAGTTGGCGCGGATGAAGAGTTATTGAGGGGGTGCAAGCGGCGCCCACACACCGCCGTCATCGCCCGGCCTGACCGGGCGACCCAGTATTCCAGAGACGTTAGTACTTAAACAGTGAAGCCGCGGCGTACTGGGTCACCCGCTTTCGCGGGTGACGACAGATATTTCCTCGTCATTGCGAGCGAAGCGAAACAATCCATGCCGCGGCATAACGGAAAGATGGATTGCTTCGTCGCTTCGCTCCCTTGCGCAAACGCTTCGCGNCGGAGACGCCTACCGTATCGGCGGCGCGTACTGGATGCCGCCGTTGCTCCACAGCGAATTCAGGCCGCGCGGGATCTTCAGCTTCGATCCTTCGCCGACATTGCGCTCGTAGACCTCGCCGTAATTGCCGACATGGCGGATGACGCGGGCGGCCCAGTCCTTGGGGAGCCCGAGATCTTCGCCATAGGCGCCCTCGGTGCCGACCAGCCGCATCACGTCGGGCTTCTTCGACTTCAGCGCCTCGTCGATGTTCTTCGAGGTGATGCCGAGTTCCTCGGCGTTGATCATCGCATACAGCGTCCACTTCACGATCATCATCCAGTCGTCGTCGCGCTGGCGCACCACGGGCGCGAGCGGCTCCTTGGAGATGACGTCGGGCAGGATGACATGGTCGCTCGGCTGGATCAGGTTCAGGCGGAGCGCGTAGAGCTGGGAGACGTCGGCGGTGAAGGTGTCGCACTTGCCGCCTTCATAGGCCTTGAGCACGTCCTCCAGCTTGGCAAACTTCACTTCCGTATATTTCATATTGTTGGCGCGGAAATGGTCGGCGACGTTGAGCACCGTCGTCGTCCCCTCCTGCACGCAGACCTTGCTGTTGTTGAGGTCCAGCGCGGAATCGATGTTGCGCGAGCGCGGTATCATGAAGCCCTGGCCGTCATAATAGGCGACCGCCGGGAAATAGAGGGCGTTGTTGCTCTCGCGCGACATGCTCCAGGTCGTGTTGCGCGAGAGAATGTCGACCTTGCGGCTCTGCAATTCCTTGAAGCGCTCGCTGGCGTCGAGCGGCACAAATTTCGCCTTCTTGGGATCGTCGAAGATCGCCGCGGCAACCGCGCGGCAGAAATCGACGTCGAAGCCGGACCAGTCGCCCTTGTCGTCGGGGATCGAGAAGCCGGGCAGGCCCTTGTTGACGCCGCACAGCACTTCGCCGCGCTTGACAGTCCGCTTCAGCGTCTTGGTGTCGTAACGCTCATACGTGATTGCAGCGGCCGCGACCGCGACTGCGACCGCCAGCCCGATGAGGAGGCCGCCTCGAAATGTCCGTAGCATTGTTCAACTCGCCAATTTTCAGGGAGGAAATGGATCGTCTGGAGAGACAGCGGAGGAATTAAAGCTCGGGCTTCTGCCGGATAATCACCTTGGTGCCGACAGGCACGCGCTCGTAGAGATCGGTGACGTCGGCGTTGACGAGCCGGAAGCAGCCTGATGACACGGCGGTGCCGATCGTGTCGGGCCGGTTGGTGCCGTGAATGCGGTAAACGGTGGTGCCGAGATACATCGCGCGCGCGCCGAGCGGATTGCCGGGGCCGCCCGCCATGAAGCGCGGCAGATAGGGCTGGCGTGCAATCATTTCGGGTGGCGGCGTCCAGTCCGGCCACTCCGCCTTGCGCGTGATGTTCACGAGGCCTTGCCACTGGAATCCCTCGCGGCCGACGCCGATGCCATAGCGCAGCGCGCGGCCGTTGCCCTGGATCAGATAGAGATGCCGCTCGGCCGTGACGACAATGATGGTGCCCGGCGCTTCATTGGTGCGATAGAGCACCGCCGTCTTCCTGAACTGCGGCTCCAGTTCGACGGAATCGTCAGCGATAAGCCCCGGCTGGTCGCCGACATCGGGCTGGCGCAACTGTGCCTGGCTCTGCGAGGCCGAGAGGATCAGACCGCTGGTCGCGATCAGCATCCAGACCAGGTGCCGAAATTTTGTCATCGCAGAATTCTCCTAGCGGCCGCGTTGGCCAAATCATCGAAACCATCAAATCTCAGGGCTAGCTTGATGGCAAGTTTAGGGCGTATGCGGCGGACATCCTACTGAAATATCTTGAATTTCCGTAGGTCGCCATATTCATGGGACCTTGGGCTGCCTTATTTCGGCGCGATCCACAGCCGCAGCACAAACGAAATCAGCGCCACGGTGCCGACGCCGCCGAGCCACAGGGCAACGAACCATAGCAGACGCTGCGTCAATGGGCGCTGGTTTGGCTTGATCTGGGTCAATGGTAACCGCTCTCGGGTTTGACCTTGCCGCGGAATACCCAATAGGCCCAGGCGGTGTAGCCGAGGATCAGCGGGATCAGCCCGGCGACGCCGAACAGCATGAAGATCTGGCTGTTTGCCGGCGCCGCCGCCTGCCAGATCGTGATGCTCTGCGGCACGATGTAGGGAAACATGCTGATGCCAAGGCCGGCGTAGGAGAGCGCAAACAACGCCAACGTCAGAAAGAACGGCTGGTAGTCATATTTTTTGGCGAGGCTGCGCAGCAAGAGCGCAGTGATGACGGCCACCGCGATCGGCACCTGCGCGGTCAGGAGGACGTTCGGCCAGGCGAACCAGCGCTGCGTGTACTGCACATGGAGGAACGGCGTCGCCAGGCTGACTGCAGCGATGGCGCCCAGCATCGCCAGCAGGAATATCCAGCTCAAATGATAGGCGCGGTCGCGCAGTTCGCCTTCGGTCTTCATCACCAGCCATGTCGCGCCGAGCAGCGCATAGCCGATCACCAGCGATACGCCGGTCAGAATGCTGAACGGCGTCAGCCAGTCCCACCAGCCGCCGGCATAGTGCCGTCCCTCGACATGCACGCCCTGCAGGATGGCGCCGAGCGCGATGCCCTGTGCCAGCGTCGCCAGGAACGACCCGCCGAAAAACGCGACGTCCCACTTGTTGCGTTCCTTGGTTGTGCGCCAGCGAAATTCGAAGGCGACGCCACGGAACACGAGGCCCAGCAGCATCACGATCATTGGCGTATAGAGCGCCGGCATCAGCACGGCATAGGCGAGCGGAAACGCCGCCATCAGGCCGCCGCCGCCGAGCACCAGCCAGGTTTCGTTGCCGTCCCACACCGGGGCGACGGTGTTCATGATGACGTCGCGATCATGTTTCTCGGGGAAGAGCGGAAACAGGATGCCGAGGCCGAGATCGAAGCCGTCCATCACGACATAGACGAACACCGCAAAGGCGATGATGAAGGCCCAGACAATGGCGAGGTCGATCGCAATCATTCGGCGGCTCCCTCGACTGCGGCGCCGGCGGCGGGCGTGATGCCGGCGCTGCGGATCGGCGCGTCGTGCGACGGTCCCTCTTCGCCCGGATGCGGCGGCGCCGCCATCAGCCGCAGCAGATAGATCACGCCGGCCGTGAACACCGCGAAATAGACGATGATGAAAGCGATCAGCGAAGAGGCGACCGCGGGCGCCGCCAGCGGCGAAGCCGAATCGACCGTACGCAACAATCCGTACACCGTGAACGGCTGGCGTCCGACCTCGGTGGTGATCCAGCCCGCGAGCACCGCGATGAAGCCCGCCGGGCCCATCGCAAGCGCGAACATATGGAGCAGGCGCGAGTCATAAAACTTGCCGGTCAGGCGCATCAGCAGGCTCAACCCGCCGAGCGCCAGCATCAGCAGTCCCATGCCGACCATGATCCGGAACGACCAGAATGCGATTGCCACCGGCGGCCAGTTTTCGCGCGGCACCGTGTCGAGGCCGGCCATCGGCGCATCAGGCGAATGCTTGAGGATCAGCGATCCCAGTTTCGGCACTTCCACCGCGAAGTCGACCCGGCCGGCGGTCTGGTTGGGCAGGCCGAACAGGATCAGGGGCGCGCCGTCCTTGTGGCTCTCGAAATGGCCTTCCATCGCCATGATCTTCACCGGCTGGTGCTCCAGCGTGTTGAGCCCGTGCTGGTCGCCCGCAAGGATCTGGATCGGCGCCACCAACGTAGCCATCCACATCGCCATCGAAAACATCACGCGCGGACCGGCGAGGTGGCGGTCGCGCAGCAGGTGATATGCGCCGACGGCGCCGACCACCAGCGCGGTGGTCAGATACGCCGCCAGCACCATGTGCACGAGACGGTAGGGGAATGACGGATTGAAGATCACCTTGAGCCAGTCGGCGGCGATGAACTGCCCATCGGCATTGACGGCGTGGCCCGTCGGCGTCTGCATCCAGGAATTGGCGGAGAGAATCCAGAACGCCGAAATCAGCGTGCCGATCGCAACCATCAGCGTCGCGAGGAAATGCAGTCTTGGACCGACGCGCTTGAGGCCGAACAGCATCACGCCGAGGAAGCCGGCTTCGAGGAAGAACGCGGTCAAGACCTCATAGGCCATCAACGGGCCGATCACCGGGCCGACCTTGTCGGAAAAGGCCGACCAGTTGGTGCCGAACTGGTAGGACATCACGATGCCCGACACCACGCCCATGCCGAAGGCGACGGCAAAGATCTTCAGCCAGTAGTGGAACAGGTTGATGTAGACCTCGCGCCCGGTCGCAAGCCACAGCGCCTCGAGCACCGCGAGATAACTGGCAAGCCCGATCGAGAAGGCGGGAAAGATGATGTGGAACGACATCGTGAAGGCAAACTGCGCCCGGGCCAATACGACCGCATCCCAGCCTTCGAACATCGGCACCACCTGTCGCAGTTTCGCACGGAGCGCGATCTTCAAAAACGGAACTGGAGTTTTCGAAAATTGAGTCCGAACCAGGCGTGTAGCTTACCACGCCCGATGCGACGATTATACCTTACCGGCGCGTATGTCTGCGTGCCGCGCGGAACAGGTGTGCAGGTCTATCCGCCATCCAATGGAGTCAGTCCCAGTCTTCGGACGATCTCGGCCTTCACGGCCCGGGTCTGGTCTTTGCCGACCAGCACAGGACTGCGGATCTTCTTGCCCGTGCGAAGCCGGATCGCAATGACGTAGTGGCTGCCCCTCCGGCCGCCGCTTTCGACGTCGATGTGCTCGACATCGTCACCGCCGACCGTATCCGTCTCCGTCGTACCTATCAAAGACAGCCGTTCAAACCTGATGGCGCCGTCGTGGACAATCCAGAATGCGCTGGTCCGACGGAGATATCTGATCAGCACAAAGGCCATGATCGCGCCGAGCGACCAGTCGGCGATCCCAAGGGCGGACAATTTGCCGCTCCAGAGCGCATAGATGAATGGAAGGCTCAGCGAGCAGGCGAGCAACGCGACGAGAGCCCGGTATGCCCGGACGCGTCTTGAACCAACCGGCTTACCCAGCCGTATCCTGGCATTGGCGGCGTCGAGCGGGTTCTCGATCCATGCGGGAGCGGGCAACTGAAGCAGCCGGGCAACCTGCAAGGTGGTTCTTTGCACCTGGGTGACATCAGGCAGCGGAGGTGAGGTGAGCGTATCTCCTGACAGGGTCTCGACCACGAGGGTGAATTCCACCGATTTGCCGATGCTCTTTCGCAGACGCATCCCGGATATATCGCGATCCCCGATCGACTTTCGGTGCACCTTCCCGAATGGACGCTGTTCGCCGATCAGGATTTCGCCTGGCGTAATGATCCATACGACGTTGCGATCAAACAGCGCGGCAACCAGCAGAAGACACCCGAACAGCAACGCAAAGAGGGCGGCGACGCCGAGCCATTGGTCGTTTGCCAGGTGAGCGAGGCCGGGCAGGGCGATCAAACACAAAACTACGGCTATGCCTGCCAGAACGAGCCGCTCATTGAGCGTCGTGCCCTTGCGCAGCCTGACTTCGTTCTCGTTTGCCACAGCGTCCATCGCCGGCGGCAAGCACCACGATCGGCGTGGTCACGTCAAGCGGCAACCTGTGCGGATCAAGCAGAATTGCGTCGGCCAATCGCGGTCAGGCGTGAGTCTTTTTCATGTCGTGTTCACGAAGTCGCAAATCCCAAATACAGAGCGACCCGGCTGGGGGGGCATCCCGGCCGGGTCGTTGGAGGTCACTTGGGAGGTCCAGAACTTGGGAGGTCCAGAACTTGGGAGGTCCAGAACTTGAGAGGTCTAGAGGTAGAAAGTTCAGCGGGGGGTCTCGCTGTCGTAGGAGATCACGCAAATCTCCTTGGGACTCTTGGTGCCGCAATCGACCACCTGCTCGCGCACGAACGTCGAACCGCTGTCGCGCTGGGCGCGGGGCGTGACGTTCTGAGCCGAAAGCGTGGCGAGCGTTGCGACGGCGCCGAGCGGGACGATGAAAAAGCGGAAGGACGGCTTCAGCATGTTCGCTCTCCTGTTCGGCGTTGGCGTTGCGTTGGTGATGATTGGTATAGGGGGTGAGTTTTTCCGGGTGATGTCGTGTTTTGTTTCATTTGTTTCGTCGGAGGTAATCCTTGTCCGTCGAAACCAGCCCGTTTTCTCGTCCCCGATACTGATCCAACCTGTTGAAATGGCGTTGTTTTATGCTGCGAGGCTGTCGACGCCGGCGCCCTTAAGCAACTCGGCCAATTGTTTGCGGGCATAGAACATCCGGGTCTTCACCGTGCTCTGGGGAATGCCGATGATCGCGCCGGCCTCTTCCACCGACTTCTCGTGGTAGTAGACCAGGTTGATGATCTCGCGATGCGCGGGCGACAGCTTGGCGACGCAGGCGCGCAGGATCGCGCTGGTGTTGTTGCGGTCGAGGGAAGCTTCCGGCGTGTCGGCTTCATCGGCGATCTCGAGCACGTCTTCCTGCTCGATGTCCTCGTGCTTGCGCTGGCGCAGCGCGGTCAGCGCCTTGAAACGGGCGATCGACAGCAGCCAGGTCGAAACCTGCGAGCGGCCCTCGAACTGCTTGGCGGTGCGCCACACGTCGAGAAACACCTGGCTGACCAGATCTTCCGCCATGGTGGTGTCGCGCACCATGCGCAGCACGAAGCGGTAAACCCGGACGTTATGGCGGGAATAAAGCACATGCATCGCCGTACGGTCGCCCTTGGCAATACTCTGCAGCAGCATTTCGTCGGATGTCGCGCGGGCGGCGGCAATCGACTTCTTGGCTGCGGCGTTGATGGCGATAACGTTCGACATGACCTGCTCCCAATTCCACGCCGTGCGGCGTTTCGTTGGGAGAATTGTTAATGAGGCTCGGTTTCGGGACGTCTGCTCCACAAGGGGAAAATGGTTTCGTGCAGGAGAGAATTGTTTCGTCGCGGGGCCTGCGACGAAACATTCGGGCCAAAAACGCCAATAATTTCAATGTGCGGAAAATTGGAAGTTTTCAGACGTGGATTTTGTTCCGACGGTAGACCCTCATCCTGAGGAGCGCGGAACGCGCGTCTCGAAGGATGCAGGCCCCATACGGGCCACATGGTTCGAGACGCCGCTTCCGCGGCTCCTCACCATGAGGGGCGGACAGCGACAGCAACGCGGGGCTAGCTCTTCTCGCCGGTGGGCGAGAACAGGTAGCCGCCACCACGAATCGTGCGGATCACGGCGGGCTTGGTCGGATCGATCTCGATCTTGCGCCGGATGCGCATGATGCGCAGGTCGACGGCGCGGTCGAAGGCCTCGGCGTCGCGCGCATTGGCCAATTCCAACAGCCGCTCGCGCGACAACACGCGCTTCGGGTTGGCCGCGAACACCTTCAGCAAGCCGAACTCGGACGCCGTCAGCGGATGCTCGTTGCCTTCGTCGTCGCGCAGCGCCTGGGCTTCGAGGTCGAGCCATTTGGTGCCGAACCGCACCAACTGCTCTTTCTCCGCCTTTGCCGCCGCCGGCTCCGGCGCGGCCGCCGTCTTGGCCGGGGTGCTGCGGCGAAGCACCGAGCGGATGCGCGCCATCAGTTCGCGAAGTTCGCAGGGCTTTGCGATGTAGTCGTCGGCGCCGAGCTCGAGACCGACCACGCGGTCGATCGGGCTCGCGGTCGCCGTCAGCATGATGACGGGAACGTTGATCTTGCTCTTGAGGTCGCGAATGATCGAAAGCCCGTCTTCCTCGGGCATGTTGAGGTCAAGCACTACGAGATCGGGCACGGCGGTCTCGATCTCCTTGCGCAGGCTCTTGCCGCCGTCGCACAGCGTGACGCCAAATCCGTGCATCTTGAGGTAATCGCCGACCATCTCGCGGGCCGGTGCCTCGTCGTCGACGATGAAGATGTGCGGGCTCTGGGTCATGTCGTCTCTGTTGCCGGCAGTGTAACCGTAAAGGTCGATCCCTGTCCGGGGCCGGCGCTTTCCGCGGTCACATGGCCGCCATGCATGTCGATGATACGTTTGACGATCGACAGGCCGAGTCCGGTCGAACTTTCCCCGGCCGTCGGCTTGGCCGATAAACGCTGAAAACGTCCGAACAGCCGGCCGAGATCCTCCGGCGAAAGGCCGGCGCCCTGGTCGGCGATGCGGATCACCGTGTCGCCGCCCTCATGGGTGACGGTCACCGTGATCCTGCCGCCGATCGGTGAATATTTGATGGCATTGCTGACGAGGTTGTCGATCGCCTCGCGGATCCGGTCGGTGTCGCACATGGTGACGATATTCGGCGGCGCCGACACCGTGATGGCCTGCTGCTTGTTGACGGCCGAAGGCAGGTTGGAATCGGTGACCTCGGTCACGAGCGCGGCGATATCGACCGCTTCGCGGCGGATGGTAATGTCGAAGGCATCAGCCATCGCATCCGAGATCAGGTGGTCGACCATCGAGGTCAGGCGCTTGGTGGCGTCCCTGATGTGATCGACCTGCGCGTTGACGTTCTCCTTGGGCGAGCCGGCGCCGATCAGTTCGGTCAGCATCTCGGTGCGGCCGAGGATCACGCCGAGCGGATTCTTCAGGTCATGCGCGACGGTGCCGAGGATTTCGTTCTTGAAGCCGTTGGCGCGCTGCAGCCTGAGCCACTGCGCCGAGAGGCGGCGGTTGGCCTGCATCAGCGCGCGGGTGCGCTGGGCGACGCGGTCCTCGAGCTGGGTGTTGGCCTCGTGCAGTTGGCGATAGAGAATGACGTTGTCGAACGCGATCGACAGCCGGCTGGAGAAAATCTCGACCAGCGCGCGGTCGGTGTCGGAGAGCTGGCGCTCGGCCTGCAGCAGCACCACCACTTCGCGGCCGCTTCCGGTGCGCAGATAGAGCACGCTGCGGTGGTCGGCAAATTCGTTCTTGCGGCGCTGGAAGGCGGCTTCCACCATCTGCCGCAGATCCGGATCGAGCGCCTTGGAACTCGTCGTGCCGATGAAGCGGCTGTAGCAGCCTGAACCGGCCAGCACCGAGAATTCGCTGCCCGCGGCGCCGTCGTCGCGCAGCACCAGGATGCCGGCGCAGTCGACATTCAGCAGCGAGGCGAGCTGGGTCAGCACGCCCTCCGCCAGCCGCTGCATCGATTTGAAATCGTAGAGGGTCGAGGCGGCGTCGATGATGATCTCAAGCCCGCGCCTGGTCTGCACCATGCGCTCGAGCTGCTGGTAGCTGCGCAGCGCCGCGGTCAGCGACGTGAACAGCTTGTCGGCCGTCAGCTCGGTCTTGGCCTTGTAGTCGTTGATGTCGTACTGGACGATGACGCGCCGCTCGGGCGCCTGTCCCGGCTGGCCGGTGCGCAGGATGATGCGCACCGTTTCGTTCTTGATCTCGTTGCGGATGTATTCCACGAGCTCGAGTCCCGCGACATCGGTCTCCATGATGACATCGAGCAGCACGGCCGCGACATCCGGATTGTCGCGCATCAAGGTGCGGCCTTCGGCCGCGGAATAGGCGGAAAGGATCTCCAGCGTCGCGCCGTTGAGGCTGTAGTCGCTCAGCGCAAAGCGGGTGCCCTCATGCACGGCGGCATCGTCGTCGATGACGGCGATCTTCCATTTGCGGGCGGACGAGTCCTCCGGAGCGGCCCCGGTATCGTCGATCAGGTGGAGGACATCGTCCTGTTCGGCCATTGCGAAGTTCCGTCGGCTGCTGTCTGGTCTGTACTCGTGGGTCCGCCCTTGGCGACTTTAGGCATGATAATGCGGAATGTGGTGCCTTGTCCCAGCCTCGACTCCAGCATCATCCGGCCGCCGAGCTGTTGAGTGACAAGATTATAGACGATATGCAAGCCCAGTCCGGTACCGCCTTCGTTGCGGCGCGTCGTAAAGAAGGGGTCGAATGCCTGCCTTTGCACGTCCGGGGTCATGCCGGCCCCGTTGTCGGCGAAGATGATCTCGACGTCGTCGCTGCCGCGCGCCCGCGCCGAGATCGAGATCGCGCCGGAGCGGCCGTCGGCAAAGGCATGGTTGGCGGCGTTAAGGAAAAGATTGGTTAATATCTGGCCGTAGGAGCCGGGATAGCCGTCGATGACGAGCCCTTCCGGCACGTCGACCGACAGCGTGATGGCGGCCTTCTTCAATACCGGCCGCAGGCTGGCGACGATCTGGTCGGTGGCCTCGCTCAGGTTGAACTGCCGGCGCTCGGCATGGGAGCGGTCCACCGCCACCTGCTTGAACGACTGGATCAGCTCGGCGGCGCGGTGCAGGTTCGCCACCAATTGCCCTGCCGCATCGCGCGAGCTCTTGACGAATTCATCGAGCTTGGAACGCCGCAGCGGCCCGCTGCGCAATTCGGCCTCGAACGTATCGGCCCGCCGCGCGAAGCTCGACGCCACCGTCAGGCTGATGCCGATCGGGTTGTTCACCTCATGGGCGACGCCGGCGACCAGCCCGCCGAGCGCCGCCAGCCGTTCGGCGTCGATCAGGTTCTGCTGCGCGGTGTTGAGCTCGAGCAGCGCGCTCTCGGCCCTTTCCTTCGAGGCGCGCAGCTCGTCCTCGGTCTTGCGCTTGGCGATGGCGTTCTCGCGGAACACGTCGACCGCGCGCGCCATCGCGCCGACCTCGTCTCTCGCGGTGGTGCCCTGCACGCGGCGATCGTAATTGCCTGAGGTGATCGCATGCATCGCCGCCAGGATCTGCTGCAGCGGCAGGCGGATCGAGAGCGCGATCAGCACGCCGGCGGACAGGATGATGCCGAGGAACATCACCGCGATCGACAGCACCCGGCGCGAGATGGCCGACAGCGTCTTGTCGAATGTCTCCTGCGCCTTCTGCTCGCGCTGGCGCATCTTGACCGACAATTCGTCGATGACGGCGATGGCGTCGGCCTGGCTGGCGTCGATGGTGTTTCGCAGCAGCTCGGTCCTGACCGCGAGTTGCTCGGTCAGCTTGGCCATGCCCTCGCGCAGCGCCACCGTCCGGGCCTGCAGCCGCGTCAGCGCCATGCGCTGCAGATCATTGTCGGCGAGGTCGGTCATCACGGGGATGGTCTTCTCGATCGTCTCGGTATGCCTGCGGGCGTCTTCGGCGGAGGCCGAGCCCTGCGACAAATAATAGGCGTTGGCGGCGACCAGTAGCGCCGTAAACGCTTCACGCGATCTTCCGAGCGACGGCCAGATCTGCGCGTCGCGGTGCCCGGTGGCGCCCTCGATGACCGAATAGAGGCCGGCCATTTCCCTGGCCGGCCCCAGCACCTGCTGCTCATAGGTCTTGGTGATGGTGGCCTGCACGGCGCGCAATTCGCCGAAGCCGTTGAGGAAACGGTCGGTGACCTGTTCGAGCCGCTCGACCGATCCCGAAAGAATCCGGTCGTTCGATGCGCGCGTGGTGAGCGTGCCGAGCACGGCCTCGCGCAGCAGCAGGATCTCGGCGAACAGTTCGGGGCTCGGCTGGTTGATGTAGCGGTGGATCAGGTTCTGCAGCCGGCTGGTTTCGCTCTCCAGATGCGCCAGGATCTTGTCGGACTCCCGCACCTGCCGGACATCGTCCCAGGCCGAGCGCAGCACGTTGGCGCCGTTCCAGATCAGGACCGCGAGCACCACGACGACGGCGGAGTTCAGGGCTGCGATCGAGAGAATGCGCCAGCGGATCGGGATCGCGCGCAGCCACTGAACCACGTGAAACCGGCCGCGCGCGGCGAAGCTCGCCGGCCGTTCCGAAGTTCGTGGCTGTTGCGGTGCGCCGGTCAAATTCGCTCCATCTTGCGAAGGGGCCCGACCAATAGCGGCGCCATTGGTTCGATCAATGCAACGTTGGTACGGTTCAGATCGGGGGCGCCGGAGCGGGGCCGTTCGAGGGTTTCGTTTTCCGCGCCGGACAGACGGGACTGGAACCCGTCGATACGATGCACCTCGCTCCAGGGATCGGCGGCGCCAGACTCGCGCGCAAGCGCGCCCGTTGAAACCGCCGTAAGCCACAGCGCGACAACAAGCACGAAGACCCGCGAAAGGTTGGCGCGGCGGTACACAGGCGACAAATCCCCTTAGAGAAGGAGTCTGCAGCGGGGAAAAAAGGTTCAACGTAATTTTAGCAGAATTTGCCGATGCTTGGCTATTGGTTGGGCGGCCGGCGCGGGGTAGCCTGGGGTTATCCTGAGAATTTCGTTACAATCTTGAAGTGTGCGGTGCGGTGATGTCGGCGGATTGAAACCGCAGTGGCAGCGATTTATGAGGGGGCGGGGAACGGGCACGTCGCAGGTGCGGCGGAGCGGGGTAATCATCGGTGAAACTGGCCTTGAGATTCTTGCAATTCGCAGCGCTCGCCGCCATGGCGCTGGCGTCTCCGGCCCAGGCCGCCACCGAGATCATGTGGTGGCATGCGATGTCGGGGGAACTCGGCAAGCAGCTCGAAAAGCTCGCGGCCGATTTCAATGCCTCGCAGTCCGACTACCGGATCGTGCCGACCTACAAGGGCAACTACACCGAGACGGTGACGGCGGCGATCTTCGCGTTCCGCTCGCGCAGCCAGCCCGCCATCGTTCAGGTCAATGAGATCGCCACCGCCACCATGATGGCGGCCAAGGGCGCGATCTATCCGGTGTTCGAACTGATGCGCGACCAGTCGGAGCCGTTCGCGCCGGAGGCGTATCTGCCTGTTGTGACCGGCTACTATTCCGACGTCGCGGGCAACATGCTCTCGTTTCCGTTCAATGTCTCGACGCCGATCCTTTACTACAACAAGGATCAGTTCCGCGCCGCGGGCCTCGATCCGGAGGTGGCGCCGAAGACCTGGGCCGAGGTCGGTGCGGCGGCGAAGCGCCTGCGCGCGGCGGGGTCGGCTTGCGGGCTCACCACATCCTGGCCCTCCTGGGTCCATGTCGAGAATTTTTCCGCATTCCACAATCTGCCGCTGGCCAGCAAGGGCAATGGTTTTGGCGGCCTCAATGCCGAATTGACCTTCAACAATCCGGACGTGGTACGGCACATCGCGCAACTGGCGGAATGGCAGGCGACGAAAGCTTTCGACTATAGCGGCCGCGGCCAATTGGCCGAGCCGCGCTTCCAGAAGGGCGAATGCGCCATCTTCATCGGCTCGTCCGGCACGCGCGCGGACATCAAGGCCAATTCGAAATTCGAGGTCGGCTACGGCATGATTCCGCACCGCCCCGAAATCGCCGGCGCCCCGCAAAACTCCATCATCGGCGGCGCCACGCTATGGGTGCTGCGCGACCGGCCACGTGCTGAATATGCCGGCGTTGCTCGTTTCTTTGCCTATCTTTCGAAGCCGGAAGTTCAGGCCGCCTGGCACCAGCACACCGGCTATCTGCCGATCACCCGCGCCGCCTTCGATCTCACCCGCGCGCAAGGCTTCTACGATCGCGATCCCGGTGCGGCGATCGGCATCGAGCAGATGACCCTGAAATCGCCGACCGAGAACTCGAAAGGGATCCGGCTCGGCTCCTTTGTGCTGATCCGCAGCGTGATCGACGAAGAACTCGAGCAGGTTTTCAGCGGCAAGCAATCCGCGCAGGCCGCCCTCGATCTCGCCGTCGAGCGCGGCAACCGCCTGCTGCGCCAGTTCGAACGCGCAAACCCGGAGCAGTGAACTCTCCCCGTCATTGCGAGCCAACGGGTCGCGCGAATGCGCGCCCGATGACNNNATCCCCGCGTTGAGGCATGGATTGCTTCGCTGCGCTCGCAATGACGACTAATACATCCAGCATCACCATGACCGCACCCCTGCCGGCATTCACTGACTACGAAACCTTCCGCATCTGGCGCGCCGATCCGGCGCACTGGCTGCCGATCGCGCGCGCTATCGCCCGTGGCCACGGCCTCGCATGCGCCGCGCCGCAGGTGTTCTCCACCGGCACCAATCTCGTCCTTGCCCTCGACGAAAACCTCATCCTGAAAATCTTCCCGCCGTTTCTCCACGCCCAGTTCGTCTCCGAACGCGGCGCGCTGGCGCAGCTTGAGGGGCGGCTTCGCATCGCGATCCCCGAAATCGTCGCCGAAGGGGAGCGCGACGGCTGGCCATATCTCGTCATCACGCGGCTATCCGGCGAACTGGGCGCGGATGTCTGGCCGTCGCTGCCGGAAGCGGACAAGGAGCGCGTGCTGGCCGGGATCGGCGAGACCATCGCCGAAGTGCAGCGCGCCCCTGTCGGACCACTTGGCCAGATCGAGCCGGGCTGGGACGCCTTCATGCGCCGGCAGATCGAAGGATGCCGCGCCCGGCACGCGCGGCTCGGATTGCCGCAAAAATTTCTGGATGGCCTCGACGACCTGCTGCGCGATGCAGTCGCGCTGACGGCGCTGGACGGGCCGCCGGTGATCCTGACCGGCGAATACATCCCGGAAAATTTCCTGCTGAGCCGCGGCGCTGCAGGTTGGCAGCTCGCGGGCCTGTTCGATTTCGGCGACGTGATGACGGGGAGGGGCGACTATGACCTGTTAGGTCCGAGCGCCTTCATGACATCAGGCATGCCGCGGCGGGTGCGGAGCCTGTTCGCCGGCTTTGGATATTCGGCCGCGGATGTCACGCCCGACCTGAAGCTGCGGCTGATGGCGCTGATGCTGCTGCACCGGGCCAGCGATCCGGTCAGGCACATTTGTATTGAGGGTTGGCAGCAGAAGGCCGCCGATCTCCGGGAATTGCAGGATCTGCTCTGGCCGATCTGAGTGCCGCACAGCAATAGAGCGCCGAGAATTTCTGCATACTTTGTGGGCAAATATGTCGCTTTGTATGCAATTCGACAGGATGTCGCACCCTGTATAGCGCCCGTTTCGTTTTGAATTTCAAGCCGCATCAATCGGTTAGGGCAGGCGAAAGCTTTCCTTAAGTGTTGGCACAAACCTTGCGATCCCAACTCCAGGCCGTTTCCCCTCAGGCGTTTGGAGCACCACCCATGAAGCGTCGCGATTTCCTCAAATCCGTCTCGGGGCTGGCGGCTGCCGGCGCGCTCACGCCGGCGCCGGCAATCTGGTCCTCCGCCAAGGCGCAGGCGCGGTCGGAAACGCTGCTGATTGTCTCGGAAAGCGGCCCCAACAATCTCGACATTCACGGTGTCGGCACCAACGTGCCCGGCTACGAGGTGTCGTGGAATTGTTACGACCGCCTGATCAGCCACGAGATGAAGAGCGGTCCCGGCGGTGTGCCGTATTACGACCGCGACAAGTTCAAGCCCGAGCTCGCCGAGGACATGAATGTCGGCGACATGTCGGTGACCTTCAAGCTGAAGAAGAACGCGAAATTCCACGACGGCGCGCCGGTCACCGCCAAGGACGTCAAATGGTCGCTCGATCGCGCGGTCAGCGTCGGCGGCTTCCCGACGTTCCAGATGGGCGCGGGCTCGCTGACCAAGACCGAGCAGTTCGTCGTCGTCGACGACAACACGGTGCGGATCGATTTTGCCAAGAAGGACCGCCTGACGCTGCCCGATCTCGCTGTCATCGTGCCCTGCGTCGTCAATTCCGAGCTGGTGAAGAAGAACGCCAGCGAGAAGGACCCCTGGGGCCTCGAATACACCAAACAGCAGACCGCGGGCTCCGGCGCCTACAAGGTGACGAAGTGGACGGCGGGCACCGAAGTCGTCATGGAACGCAACGACGAGTGGACCGGCGGTCCGTTGCCCAAGGTCAAGCGCGTGATCTGGCGCATGGTGCCGCAGGCCGGTAACCGCCGCGCGCTGCTGGAGCGCGGCGATGCTGACATCTCCTATGATCTGCCGAACAAGGATTTCGTCGAGCTGAAGGACAGCGGCAAGCTCAACATTGTCTCGGTGCCGTATTCCAACGGCGTCCAGTATATCGGCATGAACGTCAAGATCGCGCCGTTCGACAACCCCAAGGTTCGCGAGGCCGTCGCCTGCGCTATTCCCTATCAGAAGATCATGGATGCGGTGTTGTTCGGCCTTGCCAAGCCGATGTTCGGCGCGCCTGCCGACAAGGCCACCGAGGTGGCGTGGCCGCAGCCGACCAAATACGTCACCGATATCACGAAGGCCAAGGCATTGCTGGCCGAGGCTGGTCATCCCAATGGCTTCGAGACCACGCTGTCGTTCGACCTCGGCTTTGCCGGCGTCAACGAGCCGCTCTGCGTGCTGGTACAGGAGAGCCTGGCGCAGATCGGCATCAAGACCACCATCAACAAGATCCCCGGCGCCAACTGGCGCACCGAGCTGAACAAGAAGGTGCTGCCGCTCTACACCAACGTGTTCTCAGGCTGGCTCGACTATCCCGAATACTTCTTCATCTGGTGCTACGACGGCAAGAACTCGATCTTCAACACCATGAGCTATCAGTCGAAGGCGATGGACGAACTCATCAGCGGCGCCGTCGATGCCGCAGCCGTCGGCAACACCGCCAAATACGAAACTGACGTAAAGGGGTTCGTCGACCTCGCCTTCAAGGATATCCCGCGCATTCCGCTGTATCAGCCCTACGTCAACGTCGCGATGCAGAAGAACGTCTCGGGCTACCAATACTGGTTCCACCGTCGCCTGGATTATCGCGCACTCGTGAAAGCATAAGAGGCGCGCGTCATGCTGACCATGATCGGCAAGCGGCTGATGTTTGCGATTCCCTCCCTGATCGGCGTCGTGATCGTCACCTTCCTCCTGACGCGCGCGCTGCCGGGTGATCCCGCCGCCTATTTCGCCGGGCCCGCGGCGAGCAAGGAAGCGATCGAGCAGATCCGCAAGAAGCTCGGCTTCGACAAGCCGCTGATCGAGCAGTTCTTCCGTTACACCAACGATCTCGCGCACGGCGATTTCGGGACGTCGCTGACGACGGGACAGCCGGTCGCAACCGAAATCCGCAACCGCCTGCCGGCATCCGCCGAGCTGACGCTGCTCGGCCTCATCGTCTCGATCTCGATCGCTATCCCGCTCGGCGTGCTGGCTGCGACCCGTCCGGGCTCCTGGATCGACCATCTCTGCCGCGTCACCACGACGGCCGGCGTGTCGCTGCCGGTGTTCTTTACGGGCCTGGTACTGGTCTATCTCTTCTATTTCAGGCTCGGCTGGTCGCCGGCACCGCTTGGTCGGCTCGACGTGTTCTACAGCGCGCCGCCGACCGTGACCGGCCTTTATCTGATTGACGCCCTGATCGCGCGCGAGTTCGAGACGTTTCGTTCGGCGCTGAGCCAGTTGATCCTGCCGGCGGCGACGCTGGCGATCTTCTCGCTGGCGCCGATCGCGCGCATGACGCGCGCCTCGATGCTGGCAGTGCTGGCATCCGATTTCGTCCGCACCGCGCGCGCCAGCGGGCTCTCGCCCTCGACCGTGATCGTCACCTACGCGTTTCGCAACGCGATGCTGCCGGTCATCACCACGCTCAGCATGGTGTTCTCGTTCCTGCTGGGCGCCAACGTGCTGGTCGAAAAAGTGTTCGCCTGGCCCGGCATCGGCTCCTACGCCGTCGAAGCGCTGATCTCCTCGGACTTCGCGCCGGTGCAAGGTTTTGTGCTGACCATGGCGGTCATGTACGTGCTGCTCAATCTGATCATCGACATTCTCTACGGCGTGATCGATCCGCGCGTGCGGCTGGAAGGGTGAGGTTGGAAGATGAGTGCTGTTCTGCCTGCCGTTGACCCCGCCGGTCCCGCCCGTACTTCGGGGCTTGCTGCGATCTTCGAACACACCCGCTATGTGCTGGGCGAGAACCGCGTCACCGCCTTCGCCTTCGGCCTCTTGGTCATCATTCTATTTGCGGCGATCTTCGGCCCCTACATCGTGCCCTACGATCCGCTCGCCAGCGATACTGCCGCAGCGCTGAAGCCGCCGTCCGCCGCGCACTGGTTCGGCACCGATCAATTGGGTCGCGACATTTTCAGCCGCGTCGTTGTCGCCACCAGGCTCGACACATTCATCGCGGTGGCGTCCGTGGCGCTGGTGTTCCTGATGGGCGGGCTCGCCGGCATCGCCGCCGGCTATTTCGGCGGCTGGACCGACCGCATCGTCGGCCGCGTCGCCGATACCATCATGGCGTTTCCGCTGTTCGTGCTGGCGATGGGTATCGTCGCGGCGCTCGGCAATACCGTTCAGAACATCATCATCGCCACAGCGATCGTGAACTTTCCGCTCTACGCCCGCGTGGCGCGGGCCGAGGCAAACGTGCGCCGCAATGCCGGTTTCGTCCAGGCGGCGCGGCTGTCGGGCAATGGCGAACTGCGCATTCTCCTGGTGCACATCCTGCCCAACATTATGCCGATCATGATCGTGCAGATGTCGCTGACCATGGGATACGCGATTCTGAACGCTGCGGGCCTTTCCTTCATCGGGCTTGGCGTGCGGCCGCCGATGGCGGAATGGGGCATCATGGTCGCGGAAGGCGCCAGCTTCATGGTGTCGGGCGAATGGTGGATCGCGCTGTTCCCGGGCCTTGCGCTGATGATCGCGGTGTTCTGCTTCAACCTGCTTGGCGACGGCCTGCGCGACATCGTCGATCCGCAGCGGAGGACGTGATGGCTGAGTCAGCCTTTGCTCGCCTAGGCCGCATGAGGGAAGGAAACGGGACAGGAACCGTTCTACCTTGCATGGGGTTGTTTTCGACATTTTTGCGGAGGCTGTCATGACGGCCCAGCCTCTTCTCGACGTCCACGACCTCACCGTCGAGTTCTCCACCCGGCGCGGCATCGTCAAGGCGGTGCAGAACGTCAACATCTCCGTCGCCAAGGGTGAGACGCTCGGCATCGTCGGTGAGTCCGGTTCCGGCAAGTCGGTGACATCCTATGCCGTGATGCGGATCCTCGACCGTGCCGGCAGGATCGCCGAGGGCTCGGTGATGTTTTCCGGCATCGACGTCAAGGCCGCGACCGAGAACGAGATGCGCGATCTGCGCGGCCGCGAAATCTCGATGATCTTCCAGAACCCGCGTGCTGCATTGAACCCGATCCGCAAGGTGGGCGACCAGATCGAGGACGTGCTGCGCCAGCATGTGCAGAGCGCGGCGAGCGATCGCGGCGAGAAGGCGATCGAGGCGCTGGAGCAGGTCAAGATCGCCCGTCCTCGCGAGCGTTATCACGCCTATCCGTTCGAACTGTCCGGCGGCATGTGCCAGCGCGTCGTGATCGCGCTGGCACTGGCCTGCAATCCGCAGCTCCTGATCGCGGACGAGCCGACGACGGGGCTCGACGTCACCACGCAAAAGGCGGTGATGGATCTGATCGTGGAGCTGACAAAGCGCCGCCACATGTCGACCATCTTGATCACCCACGATCTCGGCCTCGCCGCCGCCTATTGCGACCGCGTGGTGGTCATGGAGAAGGGCCGGGTGGTGGAGACGGCGAAGTCGGCGGACATTTTTGCCAAGCCCGAGCACGCCTATACCAGGAAACTGATGCGTGCGACGCCGAGGATCGGTGTGTCCTTGCGCGATTTGTTGCCGGAGGAGGAAGGCGCGCAAGCCCCGCCGCCTCCATCCGTCATGGCCGGGCTTGACCCGGCCATCCATCAATCTTCGAACGACTCTTCCTCAGAAGCGATGGACCCCCGGGTCAAGCCCGGGGGTGACGACATCACAAAGCCCCTTCTCCTCGTCGAAAAGCTCGTCAAGGAATACCCGCGCCAGGGCGCGAGCGCGGTCCTGTCAAAACTCTTCTCCCGCAAGCCGCCGGTGGAAGCGGAAATATTCCGCGCCGTCGACGGCATCAGCTTCACGGTCGGCCATGGCGAAAGCGTCGGCCTCGTCGGCGAATCCGGCTGCGGCAAATCGACCACGTCGATGATGGTGATGCGGCTTCTCGACCAGACCTCCGGCCGCATTGCGTTCGACGGGGAGGAGATCGGCGCCATCATGCCGCAGGCCTTTGCGCGGCTGCCGCTGCGCAAGAGCATCCAGATGGTGTTCCAGGACCCGACCGACAGCCTCAACCCGCGCTTTACGGCGGCGCGGGCGATTGCCGATCCGATCATGCAGCTCGGCGACATCAGGGGACGCGACGCGCTGCGCGCCCGCTGCGAGGAACTCGCCGGGCTGGTCGGCCTTCCCGTCAACCTGCTCGATCGTTTCCCGCACCAACTATCCGGCGGCCAGAAGGCCCGCGTCGGCATCGCGCGCGCGATTGCGCTGCACCCCAAGCTCGTGATCCTCGATGAGCCGACGGCGGCGCTCGACGTCTCGGTTCAGGCCGTTGTGCTCAATCTGCTGCAGGACCTCAAGCAATCGATGGGCATGAGCTATTTGTTCGTGTCGCATGATCTGAATGTCGTGCGTTTGCTATGCGATCGTGTCATCGTGATGCGTGCGGGGCGAATCGTCGAGCAGGGCTCGTCCGAAAGCGTGCTTGGCGATCCCAAGGATGCCTACACCAAGGAGTTGCTGACGGCGATCCCGCATCCGCCGTTGCCGGTTCACTAGAAAAGTTGAGTACGAGCGAAATGGCTGCCGAACCCCTGGACGATTACATCAATGCCGTTGCGAAAGCACTGGCGCTCCCGGTCGAAGAGGCCTGGCGGCCGGCGGTGCGCGCCAATCTCGAAGTGTCGCTGAGGCTGGCGCGGCTGGTCGATGACTTCCCGCTGCCTGATGAAATCGAGCCGGCCAGTGTCTACACAGCCTGATAGCGCCATGACCGTAAGCACCGATGGGCTGTCAGCCCAACAAATCGCGCAGGCCGTAACGGACCGCGAGCTTTCCGCGCTCGATGCGACCGAGGCCGCCCTGGCGCGGATCGCCAAGCACGATACCGTGCTGAACTCGTTCACGGACATCACAGCCGAGCGCGCGCGCGCGAAAGCTCGCACGGTCGATGCCGCGATCGCGGCCGGACAAAAGGTCGGCCCGCTCGCCGGCGTGCCGTTCGCGGTGAAGAACCTGTTCGACGTGAAAGGTCTTGCCACCCGCGCCGGATCGAAGATCAACCGCGATCTTGCGCCCTCGACGCGCGATGCCACCCTGATTGAACGCATGGAGGCGCAAGGCGCGGTGCTGGTCGGTGCGCTCAACATGGGCGAATACGCCTATGACTTCACCGGCGAGAACGTGCATGACGGCCCGTCGCGCAATCCGCATGATCCGACGCGGATGACCGGCGGTTCCTCCGGCGGCTCGGGCAGCGCGGTCGGCGGCGGCCTTGTTCCGATCGCCCTGGGCTCGGATACCAACGGCTCGATCCGTGTGCCGTCGTCGTTCTGCGGCGTGTTCGGCCTGAAGCCGACCTACGGCCGGCTGTCGCGCGCGCGCTCGTTTCCGTTTGTCGCAAGCCTGGATCATCTCGGCCCGTTCGCGCGCAACGTCGGCGATCTCGCGCTGGCCTATGACGCGATGCAAGGGGCAGATGCCGACGATGCCGCGTGTACGACGCGGCCGGTCGAGCCGGTGACGCCGCTGTTGGCGCAGGGTATCGACGGCCTGCGGGTAGCGGTGGCCGGCGGATACTTTCAGCAGAACGTCTTTCCGGAAGCCGTCGAGGCCGTAGCGCGCGTCGCCAAGGCGTTGAGCGCGACGCAAACGGTTGAAATCCCCGAGGCCGCGCGCGCCCGTGCCGCAGCCTACGTGATCACCACCACCGAAGGCGCTTCGCTGCATCTCGATCGCCTGCGCAAGCGGCCGAACGATTTCGATCCGGCAGTGCGCGATCGCCTGATCGCTGGCGCGATGGTGCCGGCGCCTTTGGTCGATCGTGCGCAGAAATTCCGCCGCTGGTATCGCGCCAAGGTGCTGGAGCTGTTCAAGTCGGTCGACGTCATCATTGCGCCCGCCACGCCCTGCATCGCACCGAAACTGGGCCAGGTGAACTTCGTGCTCGACGGCGTCGAACTGCCGGTGCGCGCCAATATCGGCATCCACACCCAGCCGATCTCGTTTATCGGCCTGCCCGTGGTCGCGGTGCCGGTGCCGCTGGTGCCGATGCCGATTGGCGTGCAGATCATCGCCGCGCCCTGGCGGGAAGATATCGCGCTGCGCGTTGCGCATGCGCTGGAGCGCGCCGGCGTCGCCACCGCGCCGATCCCGAGAGGATTGTAACGATGGACATCGATCTTCCCGACGTACTGGCCGAGGTGACCGCGCAGTTCCAGCGCTATGAAAAGGCGCTGGTGTCGAACGACGTCGCGGTGCTCGACGAGCTGTTTCGCAACGATCCCCGCACGCTGCGCTATGGCATCGGCGAAAATCTCTACGGTTATGAGCAGATCATGGCGTTCCGCGCCGCGCGCTCGCCGGTCGGGTTGATGCGCAAAACCGACAAGACCGTGATCACGACCTATGGCCGCGATACCGCCGTCGCCTCGACACTGTTCTACCGCGATAGCACGCCGGGCAGAGTTGGGCGGCAGATGCAGACCTGGGTCCGGTTTCCGGAAGGGTGGAAGATCGTCGCGGCGCATGTCAGCGTCATCGACGAGCCGAAGGGGCAGTAACGATGAGCCTTGATGATCTTCCGGCACGTGGACCGCAGGCCGGCGCCCAGCCGGAGACCGCGGTTCGCCGCGTCGATCGTCCTTCGTCACTTCGGGACAAGGTCACCCGCGCGGAAGAACTGCGGCTGCAGCTCGCCGACGAGATCGTCCGCGGTGTGCTGCCGCCGGGATCGGCGCTCGACGAGACCGACATCGCGCGCCGCTTTTCCGTGTCGCGCACGCCGGTGCGCGAGGCGCTGCGGCAACTGGTGGCGAGCGGCCTGGTCGAGGCGCGCGCCCATCGCGGCGCCGTGGTGGCGCAGCCCTCGCTCGATCGTTTAACTGAAATGTTCGAGGCGATGGCCGAGCTGGAGGCGCTGTGCGCAGGCCTCGCCGCCGAACGGATGCCGCCGGCGGAGCGCCAGAAGCTGGAAGCGATCCATGAGGAATTGCGGGTGTTGAGCCACGCCGGCAATCCCGAGCGCTTTCACGCGGTCAACGAGCGCTTTCACAACGCGATCTATGCCGGCTCGCAGAACGGCTACATCGCCGAGATGACACTGGCGACCCGGGTGCGGGTCCAGCCGTTCCGCCGTGCCCAGTTCCGCAACCTCGGACGGTTGGCGAAATCCCACGCCGAGCACGACCGCGTCGTGGTCGCGATCATGCGTGGCGACAAGGCGGGTGCCGCAGCCGCGATGCGCGCGCATATTGAGCTGGTGCGCGGGGAATACGAGATTTACGCGGTGTCGGTGTAGAAGGTCCTCATCCTGAGGAGCCGCGCAAGCGGCGTCTCGAAGGATGGCCACATCGGGGCTCTCATGGTTCGAGACGGGGCAAGAGCGCCTCCTCACCATGAGGAACTACACCGCCGCCTTCTCCGCCATGAACGCGCGCCAGCCGCCGAACGATGAAATATCGCGCGCGCCGTCGGTCGCGATGGGCTCGACGACGAAGCCCTTCACGCCCCTTCCATCCGCCAGCCGCACCGTGCCGATCCCGAGCGGCGGCGGGATCGCGGCGACGAATTTGCCGAAGGCAGCCGCCGACAGCGCCCACAGCTCCAGCTTGATCGAATGTCCCGCACCGGCATCCACGCGCAGCATGCCGGGCTTCGGCGGCACTGTGTCGAGCGCATATAGCTTGTAATCCGGCGCAGTCGTTGTCGCCTCAAGCAGGCGGGCGCCGAGCGCCTGCAGTTCGCCGTTGAGCGCCATGCCGGAGAGATGCGCGCCGACCACGGCGATGGTGATTTCGTCGCCCGCCGCGCCGACCGGCAACGTGGCAAGCGCGGGCTGTGTCACGCCCTTGGCACCCATAGCCAGTTTGGTGTCGGCATGAAACACGCGCCCGATACTGGCGAGCTGCGCGTCGCGTCCGGCGGGCGCCAGCAGGGTGATACCGAACGGGATGCCGTCGCCTCGCATCGCGGCCGGCAGCGCCAGGCCGCAGAGGTCGAGCAAGTTCACAAAATTGGTGTAGGTGCCGAGCCGGCTGTTGAGCTCGACCGGATTGGCCAGCACCTGCGCGGTCGAATAGGCGGTCGGCGCCGTCGGCAGCACCATCGCGTCGAAGTTGGCAAAGGTGCGTTCGGCCGCGCGCCGCAGCGCCTGTAGCCGATAGAGCGAGGCAAACGTGTCGGCAGCGGTCAGCCGCGCGCCGGCCGCCGTGATCTCGCGCGTCACCGGATGGATCGCATCCGGCGACGAGGCCAGCAGATCGCGGATCACGAGATAACGCTCGGCGACCCATGGACCCTCATAGAGCAGCCGCGCAGTCTCATAAAAAGGTTCGAGATCGAATTCGACCAGCGTGGCACCAAGCGCTGTCCAGCGTTTCAGCGCTTCGCCATAGGCGTTCTCGGCGGCGCGGTCACCGAAGAAAATCAATTGGCCGTTGCGGGGCACGCCGAGCCGGAGCGTGCCGGGAAGCGCCGACATCGGCGCAAGCGGCCGGTCGCGCGAATATGGATCGGCGCCGTCGGGTCCGGCCATCGCCGTCAGCGCGGTCATCGCATCGTCGACGGTGAGCGAGAACACCGAGATGCAGTCCAGCGTGCGGCACGCCGGAACGAGGCCGGCGTTGGAGATCAGCCCGAGGCTCGGCTTCAGGCCAACGATGTTGTTGAGCATCGCCGGCACGCGACCGCTTCCCGCGGTATCCGTGCCAAGCGCGAGCGGCACGAGGCCGGCGGAAACCGCGACCGCCGATCCCGAACTCGATCCGCCCGGCACGAGATCGGCGCGGACCGGATTGACTGGAATGCCGTAGGGCGAGCGGACGCCGACGAGGCCGGTCGCGAACTGGTCGAGATTGGTCTTGCCGATGATGATGGCTCCGGCCGCGCGCAACTTTGCGACAGCCGTCGAATCCTGCGCCGGCGAGTAGGAGAAGGCCGGGCAGGCCGCCGTGGTCGCCAAGCCCAGCGCATCGATATTGTCCTTCACTGCCACGGGAATGCCGAACAGCGGCAGCGCCTCCGCGTCCTTCGAAGCCAGCGCTTCGGCTTCCGCGAGCGCATCCTGCTCGTCGCGCAGGCTGATGAAGATGGCGGGATCGGTGTGGGCGCGGATGCGCTGGTAGGAGCGGGCGATGGTCTGCGCCGGAGTGAGCGTGCCGGCGCGGTGCGCGGCGACGATGTCGGCAACGGTCTCGGGCGTGTCGGACCCCATGGCGAGCAAAACTCCAGCGAGCAAAGGTTGCCGGGAGTGAAGCAAGCGATGTGCCATTGTGTACAATGGTCCGGTCGGATCGAATTAAAAGATAGATACGAAATTTCAAACGCTTATGTTGTCAACGCGGACGCTGTGCGCGTCTGTCGCAGTCGAGCGTTTGCCTAAAATATGGGCGATCAAGCCTTGGGCGAGGCGGCGGCCGCGATCAGGTGAACGCAGACAGAATCTGCAGCAGCCGCTCGCGGTTCTCCTTGCCGATCTTCTCGGCCACATGGCGCTCGTGCTCGGCGGCGAGCCGCTTGAACTGCGCCAGCGCTGTCCGGCCCTGCGCGGTCAGGTGCAGCGCGTGCGAACGGCGGTCGGTGGCGGATTTGATGCGGCTGACGAGGTCGCGATGTTCGAGGCTGTCCAGGAGATGCACCAGCCGGGCGCGCTCGATCCCGAGCCGTTTTGCCACCGCCATCTGGCTCAGGCCCGGGTTGGCGCCGATCACCGTCATCACCGAATACTGCGTCGGGCGGATGTCGACGGCGGCAAGCGTGCGAATGAAGTCCTGAAAGATCCAGATCTGGAAGCGCCGCACCGCATAGCCGGCGTGGCCGGCCAGCGCGTCGAGGCCAATCTCGTCATTCAGGAGATCGTTGTGCGCGCTGCCGTTTCCGCTTCGCGTGCGTCCGGGGCGCGGCCGGGTACCGGCGCGCGACCTGGCTATTCGCGACCTGGCAGTTCCGCCTGCCTGACTGTTCCTCGCCATCATTCCCTTCTAGCGCGTCGCGGGCGTAAGGGGAAGATTGTTGTTGACGACAACAATTGCTGTGCTCAACATTAGCGTCAAGCCGGCCCGTTCGAGGCTGCGAGGAGGGAAGCCCATGACCATCGCCGCCATCAGCGGTGCCGATTCCCAACATCTTTTCGCGACGCCGGCGATCGCCAGCGATCGCCGGGCCGATGGCAGCATCATCCTGAAGTCCACGACGCCGCTCGGGGCGAGTGCGCGCTGCATCGGCGACTGGCTGGAGGACTGGGCGCGGCAAGCGCCGGACCGCGTCTTCCTTGCCGATCGCGCCGGCGCCGACGCGCCGTGGTCGACGGTTACCTACAAGGACGCGTTGAAACAGGTGCGCTCGGCCGCGGCGTGGATTTTGGCGCAAGGCCTGAGCGCCGAACGACCGCTGGTAATTCTGTCTGACAACAGCGTCGAGCACGCGCTGTTCGCTCTCGCCGCCCAGCATGTCGGCGTACCCTCGGCCGCGATCTCGCCGGCCTATTCGCTGATGTCCAGGGATTTCGACAAGCTCAAGAGCATGATCACACTGCTCGGGCCCGGCGCGATCTATGTGTCCAGCGCAAAACCGTTCGCGGCGGCGCTGGCGGCGATCGCGCCGTTGCATTCGGCCTCGATCGTCAGCGGCGATGCCGGCGATAGCCATGCAATTCCGTTCCGTACCATCGCGGCTACCCCCGAAACATCAGACGTCGCAAAAGCATTCAGCGCGATTACGCCGGATACGATCGCAAAATTCCTGTTCACCTCGGGCTCGACCGGCACGCCAAAGGCTGTCATCAACACCCAGCGCATGCTGACCTCGAGCCAGCAGGCCAAGGCGCAGACCTGGACGTTCCTCGAGGATAGCGGCGAGGATCTCGTGATCCTCGACTGGCTGCCCTGGAGCCACACTTTCGGCGCCAACCACAATTTCAACCTGGTGCTGCGCAACGGCGGCACGCTCTATGTCGACGGCGGCAAGCCGGCGCCCGGATTGTTCGCAACGTCGCTCGCCAATCTGCGCAGCGTGATGCCCACGGTCTATTTCAACGTGCCGCGCGGTTTTGACATGCTGATCGCAGCGCTGCGAAGCGATGAGGAGTTACGAAAGAAATTCTTCAGCGAGGTAAAGTTCGCCTTCTACGCCGGCGCCGCCTTGCCGCAGAATCTCTGGGACGCGCTGGAAGGGCTTTCGATCGAGACCGTCGGCCGCGCGCTGCCGATGGTGTCGGCCTGGGGCTCGACCGAGACGTCGCCGTTGGCGACGGACTGCCATTTCCAGGCCAAACGTTCCGGCAATATCGGCGTGCCGATTCCCGGCACCGAACTGAAACTGGTGCCCTCGGGCGACAAGCTGGAGGTGCGGGTGCGCGGCCCGAACGTCACGCCCGGCTACTGGAAAGCGCCCGAACTGACCGCGCAGGCGTTCGATAGCGAAGGTTTTTATCTGATCGGCGACGCCGTCACCTTTGCGGATCCGGCGCATCCCGAACTCGGGCTGTTCTTCGACGGCCGTGTCGCCGAGGACTTCAAGCTCAATTCCGGCACCTGGGTCAGCGTCGGCACGTTGCGGGTTGCGGGGATCGCAGCACTGGCGCCGCTGGCGCAGGATATCGTGGTCACCGGCCATGGCGGCGACGAAGTTCGCTTCCTGGTATTTCCGAACATCGCAGCCTGCCGGGCGTATGCCGGGCTATCAGACCATGCCGATGTGAAGGACGTGATCGGCCACGACAAGGTTCGCGGCGCAATCGCGCAGGGACTTGCGAAGCTGAAGGCGCAGAGCGGCCACTCGTCGGGCCACGCGACGCGGGCGCTGCTGCTGGCCGAGATCGCTTCCGTCGATGGCGGCGAAATCACCGACAAGGGCTACATCAACCAGCGCGCGGTGCTGACGCGGCGTGCAAGCGCGGTGACAACGCTGGATGACGATACATCGGCCGAATGGATCGGTTGTGCCGGTTAAACAGGTCTAGCCTCGGAGCCCGTTCCTGTGCGCCTCGACCAGCCGCACCAGCATCTGCAGAAAGGCGGCTTGCTCTGATTTGCTGAGCGCGGAAAGCGTCTGGGCATTAAAACTCTCGCCGAGCCGGCTAGCTTCGTCGGCGCGTCGCTCGCCCGCCGCGCTGAGGCTGAGTTCGACCGCGCGCCGGTCCCGCGCCGACCGCTTGCGCTTGAGAATTCCGGTCTCTTCCATCCGCGACAGGATCTTCACCAGATTGGGCAATTGCATTTTCAGCACGGCGGCAAGCTCGCTCTGCGTCACTGTCCTGTTGTCGCGGACCGCGACCAGGATGGCGTATTCGAGCGGCGAGAGCTTTAGCGATTCGAAATAGGGGTAAAACGCCTCGAAATTCTGCAATTGCAGGATCCGGATCATGAAACCGGGAGTGCGCTGCAGCGCGGCGAGATCCAGCTTCCGATCTGCATCCGGCTCGGCCGGCCTGCCGGTCCCATTGCCCTTGCGCGTCGAAACTTTTCCGATTCTTCCCATGGCAATAGCTCGCACGGCATGACGTGAATTGACAATCCTGAAAATGATTATAAATTATAAGTAATTTAGAAGTGGCCGCAAAGGGCCGCCTTTTCCATTCAAGAGGGAACGCATGCGACAGATCTTTCGCACATCAATGCTCGTTGCCGCCCTCGGCGGCATGATTGTCACCATGGCGCACGGCCAGGAGCGCGTCCGCATCGGCGTGCTCAACGACCAGTCGGGCGTGTTCTCGACCTATCAGGGCGTAGGTTCGGTCATCGCTGCGCAGATGGCGGTGGAGGATTATGGCGGCAAGGCCGCCGGCAAGCCGGTCGACGTCATCACCGCCGATCACCAGAACAAGACCGATGTCGGCGTCGGCATCGCGCGGCGCTGGTACGACACCGAAAGCATCGATGCTATCTTCGACCTGCCGAACTCGGCGATTGCGCTCGCGGTCGCCGCCATGAGCGAGCAGAAGAATAAGGTCTTCATCGGCTCCGGCGCCGGCACCGCGTTGCTTACCGGCGAGAAGTGCACGCCGAATACCGTGCACTGGACCTACGACACGTACGCCTATGGCCGCGGTCTCGGCAAAGCCGTGGTCGCCCAGGGTGGCAAGAAATGGTTTTTCCTCACCGCCGATTACGCCTTCGGCCATGATCTGGAAAAGCAGGCGATGGAAGGCGTCAAGGCGTCCGGCGGCGAGGTGCTCGGCGCCGTGCGCCATCCGCTCGGCACCGCCGATTACGCCTCGTTCCTTTTGCAGGCGCAGGCCTCGGGCGCCGACATCGTCGGCGTCGCCAATGCCGGCGACGACACCATCACCTCGATCAAGCAGGCGGCGGAGTTCGGGCTGACGCAGAAGCAGCGGCTGGTCGGGCTGATTCTCGGCATGAACGGCATTCCCGCGCTCGGCCTCAAGGCCGCGCAGGGCGCGCAGATCATGAACCCGTTCTACTGGGATCTGAACGACGGCACGCGCGGCTTTGCCAAGCGCTTCGCCGAACGCCATCCGCAGAAGAATTATCCGAACGATATGCAGGCTGGCGTCTACGCCTCCGTGCTGCATTACCTCAAGGCCGTCGACAAGGCCGGCGGCGCGACCGACGGCAAGGCCGTGGTCGCTGCGATGAAGGCGATGCCGACCGACGATCCGCTGTTCGGCAAGGGAACGATCCGCGCCGATGGACGCAAGATTCACCCGCTCTATCTGCTTGAGGTCAAGAAGCCCGACGAGTCCACGTCGAAGTGGGATCTCCTGAAGGTCGTTGCAACCATTCCCGGCGATCAGGCGTTCCGGCCCGAGAGCGAAGGCAACTGCCCGCTGGTCAAGAAATGACCTGATATCAGGCGGCGGTCGGCAGGAACCGGCCGCCGAAAATCTACCCCGGCGGCTTGTGGTATATGTTGCCAAGGCAACTAATTTGTGCGAGCCTGTTTTTCGACAAGCGGCCGACCGCAGAGCACGAGATTGCCGGGCCGCACAGGGAGAAACGGATGTTCGGGCGTCTCGGATCGCCACGACACAGGGTGATGCTCCGCGCCAAGCGCGATGGCGGCGGCGCTCATCGCGCGGCTAACACGCGCCGTTCAGTTCCGCGGATCGATTTCGCCTGCGCCTTTCACGGCGTCGAGATTGCCATGCACCCGCAACAGCAGGGCGATCAGGGTTTCCCGCTCCGGCTTGCTCAGGCAGGAGAGCAGGCGGCGCTCGCGTTCGAGCGCGACCGCGATGACCTGGTCGTGGGTGGTATATCCCTTCGCAGTCAGCGAGATCGAATGGGTGCGCCCGTCCTCGCGGTCGGCCCGGATGCTGACGAGCCCGCGCTCCTCCATGCCGGCCAGCGTGCGGCTGACCGGCCCCTTGTCGAAACCGATGACATGGCAGATCCGGGCCGCCGAAATTTCCGGCTCGATCGCCAGCAGCGACAGGATCCGCCATTCCGTGACGTTGACCCCAAAACGCTTCTGATAGACCACGGTCGCGCTGCGCGACAATTTGTTGGCAATGAAGGTGATGAGCGCCGGAACGTAACGGTCGAGGTCGAGCACCTGTTCGGCTCGTCCGTTCCTGCTTGCCGCGCCCGCGCGAGGGGCGCGCGCCTGTCTGTTCCTGCTCATGCTCTTCCGAAGCCGCTTCAGCGTTCCAGACATAGAGACTGCGCATGCCGTTCTGCAAGAACATTATGCAGGAGACCCACATGAGCGCGACCTCCCGGACCGATTCTGTCACCCCGGAGCATGGTGCGCCGGCCGGCGTACCCCACCTCGACGTGGACCCGTTCTCGACCGAGTTCTTCGAGGAGCCGCATCCGATCCACGAAGCGCTGCGCGAGGCTGGGCCGGTGGTGTGGCTCGACAAATGGGGCGTCTATGGCGTGGCACGCTATGCCGAGGTGCACGCCGTCCTCAATGATCCTATGACCTTCTGTTCCAGCCGCGGCGTGGGCTTGAGCGACTTCGCCAAGGAAAAGGCCTGGCGTCCGCAAAGCATCATCCTGGAGGCGGATCCGCCCGCGCACACGCGCACCCGCGCCGTGCTGAACCAGGTCCTGTCGGCGACCGCGATGAAGCCGCTGCGCAGTCATTTTACCGCGCTGGCCGAAGCCAAGACCGACGAATTGCTGGCCCGCGGAAGCTTTGATGCGATCGCCGATCTAGCGGAAGCCTATCCGTTGTCGGTTTTCCCAGACGCGCTGGGATTAAAGCAGGAGGGGCGGGAAAATCTGCTGCCCTATGCAAGCCTCGTGTTCAACGCCTTCGGGCCGCCGAACCAGCTGCGCCAGGAAGCGATCGAGCGCTCGGCGCCGCATCAGGCCTATGTCGCCGCGCAATGCCAGCGCGAAAATCTGGCACCCGGCGGCTTCGGCGCCTGCATCCACGCCCGCGCCGACGCCGGTGACATCACCCATGAGGAAGCGCCGCTATTGGTGCGCTCGCTGCTGTCGGCAGGACTCGATACCACCGTCTATGGGATTGGCGCGGCTGTCTATTGCCTGGCGCGCTTTCCCGACCAACTGGCAAAGCTGCGCAGCGATCCTACGCTGGCGCGCAACGCTTTCGAGGAGGCGATCCGTTTCGAAAGCCCGGTGCAGACCTTCTTCCGTACCACCACGCGGGAGGTCGAACTATCAGGCCATCGTATCGGTGAAGGGGAGAAGGTCCTGATGTTCCTTGGCGCCGCCAACCGCGATCCGCGGCGCTGGGAAAATCCTGACCGCTACGACATCACCCGCCGCACCTCGGGCCATGTCGGATTTGGCTCCGGCATCCATATGTGCGTCGGCCAGCTTGTCGCGCGCCTCGAAGGCGAGGTGATGCTGGCGGCGATCGCACGCAAGGTTGGAAGGATCGAGATATCAGGGCCGGTGAAGCGCCGTTACAACAACACGCTGCGCGGTCTCGAAAGTCTTCCCATTACCATTTCTCCGGCCTGACGGACCGCCCATGCCGAGCATCACGTTTGTTCACCCGGACGGCCGCGCGCAGCGTGTCGAGGCCAGCAATGGCGAAAGCGCGATGCAGGCCGCGACGCGCCAGGATGTCAGCGGAATTCTGGCCGAATGCGGTGGCAACGCCATGTGCGCCACCTGCCATGTCTATGTCGACGAGAACTGGCTCGCCCGTCTGCCGGCGATCGGTGACGACGAGGACGCGCTATTGGACGGTGCCGCTGCCGAGCGGCAGGCCAACAGCCGCCTGTCCTGCCAGATCAAGCTTGGCGCGGAGCTTGACGGTTTGGTCCTGCGGCTACCGGAGCGCCAAACGTGAGGGCGTGACCGGCGGCCACAGCCTGCATTGAAGTCAAACCCGGCGAAGTTCGGGAACATCATAGATCAGATACAGAGGGAGAGAATGATGAGGGCTTTCAGGTTCGGTCTGGCGCTTGCCTTGTCCTTCGCGATAGCGGGCGGCGCACGCGCGGAAATTTCCGACAATGTCGTGCGCGTCGGCGTGCTCAACGATATTTCCGGAATCTTCCAGGACACCAACGGCATGGGCTCGGTGGAAGCCGCCCGCATGGCGGCGGAAGATTTCAATGGCGGTGGCAAGGGCATCAAGGTCGAGATCGTCTACGCCGACCACCAGAACAAGGCCGACGTCGGCTCGGCAATCGTGCGCAAATGGCTTGACGTCGACGGCGTCGATGCCGTGGTCGATGTGCCGAACTCGGCGGTCGGCCTCACCATCAATTCGCTCCTGCGCGATAGCCGCATGACGTTTCTCGCGTCATCGACCGCGAGCTCCGATCTCACCGGCAAGGCCTGCTCGCCGAACACCATCCAGTGGGTCAACGACGCCTGGGCCACCGGTAACTCGACGGCAGCGGCGATGATGGCGCGCGGCGGCAAGGAATGGTACTTCATCACGGTGAACTTTGCGCTCGGCCAGGGCATCGAGGCCGAAGCCACCAATTACATCGAGAAGCATGGCGGCAAGGTGCTGGGCTCAGCCAAGCACCCGCTCAACACGGCGGACTTCGCCTCGCTGCTGCTGCAGGCGCAGAACTCCAAGGCCAAGGTGATCGGGCTTGCCAATGCCGGCGGCGACACCGTCAACGCCGTGAAGCAGGCCGCCGAGTTCGGCCTCCAGCAAAGCGGTCAGACCATGGTGGCGTTCCTGCTGTTCATCAACGACGTCCACGGCATGGGATTGAAGGTCGGGCAGGGCCTGCAATTGTTCGAGGCGTTCTACTGGGACATGGACGACGACACCCGCGCGTTTGCAAAACGCTTCGCGGCGCGGCCGGGCGTGAACGGCAAGATGCCGAGCGGCAACCAGGCCGGTGTCTATGCTTCCACGCTCGCCTATCTCAACGCCGTGGCGGCGACCGGCAGCGACCACGCCAAGGACGCCGTGCCGCAGATGAAGAAGTTCAAGGGCAAGGACAAATTGTTCGGCGACGTCACCATCCGCCAGGACGGCCGCGTCATTCACCCGATGTACCTGTTCGAGGNTGAAGAAGCCCGAAGAGTCGAAATATCCCTACGACTACTACAAGCTGGTTTCNGACCATTCCCGCCGACCAGGCCTTCCGCCCGCTCGCCGACGGCGGCTGCTCGCTGGTGAAGTGACGCGCCGCTCTCCTCCCTCTCCCGCTTGCGGGGGAGGGCATAGGCGGCCATTGGCCGTCGTTCTTTTGAAGAACGCCGATGCGGAGCATCGGCTACGGTGGGGGGCACCGCATAAAGACTGGCAAACGCGGCCACCGCTCATTCTTTATTTCAATTGACGCCTGCGTGACCTGAAGCATTGTAAGTCCGAACGGCCGGCAAAAACGCGACTGTAAAACGATAGCCAGGGGGAAGCGATGCAACACCTCAAATTCGATAGGCGTGCTTGGGTTCATCTGTTGGCTGCGGCAGCTTCTCTCTTCAGCGCCGAAGCAATGGCCGCGAAGATGGTCGGCGATTCCGCCACGACCTGTGGCGATCTGATTAAACCGATCGACAATGTGGTCCGGATCGACTCCGCCTCGATCGTTGCCCCCACGCCGCTCGCGGTCGCCGAAAGAGGGCCAACGCCGGCGGCGCGCGTCACGCCGGCCAATCCGGAATTCTGCAGGGTGCTCGGCCAGATCGCGCCATCCGATCCCAATGCGCCGCCGATCAAATTCCAGGTCAACCTTCCGCTCGAGTGGAACGGCCGCTCGCTGCAATATGGCGGCGGCGGCTTCAACGGCGTGCTGATCACCGGCCTTGCCTTGCCGCCGGCCTTTCCGTTCGGCGCGCCATCGCCGCTGGCGCGCGGCTTCGTCACCTATGGCACGGATTCCGGCCATGAGACCAAGCCGAGCGAGCCGCCGCAATTGTTCGCGCTCAACGAAGAGGCGTTCGAGAATTTCGCGCATCGCTCCTACAAGCGCGTGCGCGATGCCGCTGTTGCGCTGATGGTGCGCGCCTATGGTAACCCGCCGTCCAAATTGTATTTCATGGGATCGTCGGAAGGCGGCCGCGAGGCGCTGACCATGGCGCAGCGTTACCCTGAGGATTTCGACGGCATCTTTGCCCGCGTGCCCGTGATCAACTGGGTCGGGTTGCAGCATGCCGGGACCCGTGGGGGCCTCGCCACCATGGGCGAGGGCTGGATACGCCCGGCGCAGGTCGAACTGGTGGCGAAGGCGGTGCTTGCCGCCTGCGACAAGGCCGACGGCGCCGAGGATTTGCTCGTGCTGGATCCGGTCGGCTGCAAGGCGAAATTCCAGCCGGACTCATTGCGCTGCGCCGCGGGGCAGAGCGGCGACCAGTGTCTGACTGAAGCGCAGATCGCGGCGATCAAGACGTTGCACTCGACCTACAAGTTCTCATTCCCGCTGGAGAACGGCCTTGACGATTATCCGGGCTGGGGTGTCTCCGGCGAAAATACCCCAGCCTTCGGTCCGACCGGCGGCTGGATCTCCTGGTGGCTCGGCAAGGCGGCCCCGGCGCAGCCGCCACAGCCTTCCAACGGCATCGCCTGGATCTACGGCGCGGGCGGCATCCAATATGTCTTCGCACGCGATCCGAAGCTCGATGTCACGACCTACAAGCCCGAGGAACACAAGGAGCGCCTGCTGCATGTGTCGCGCCTGATGGATTCGACCAATCCCGACCTCAGCCGCTTTGCCGCGCGCGGCGGCAGGCTCGTGATTCTCGAGAACATGGCCGACTACGCCCAGAGCCCCTACGCGGGAATCCGCTATTTCGAAAACGTGCAGCGTACGTTGGGCAAGGAAAAGACGGCGGAATTCGCTCGCCTCTACACCGCGCCCGGTGTCGACCATGTCGGCTCGGGCGCGCCCGCCAATGTCGACATGCTGGCCGTGCTGGTCGATTGGGTCGAGAACGGCAAGGCGCCGGATGATCTCGAGGTGATCGAGCAGAAGGTCGAAGCGCCCGCGTTCGAGACGATGCGCGCGCTGCCCCTGTGCCAATGGCCGGCATGGCCGCATTACAAATCCGGGCCGACGAATAGCGCAGCCAGCTTTGCCTGCGCGCCGTAAGCCTACCCCGTCACCTTGCTCGAGCCCTGCGTGATCAGCCGCGCGGCGCGCTGGTCGCGGGCGTGAATCCATAGCCAGCTCAAGGCGACGCTGAGGCGGTTGCGCAGGCCGATCAGGAAGTAGATGTGGGCGATGCCCCAGATCCACCAGGCGAGATTGCCGCGCAGCTTCATCCAGCCGAAATCGATCACGGCCTTCTTCTTGCCGATCTGCGCGAGGCTGCCGGCGTGCTTGTAGCGGAACGGCGGCATCGTGCCGCCGGATAGGCGCGCCTTGATCAGCGCGGCCACATAGCGTCCCTGCTGCTTGGCCGCCGGCGCGATGCCCGGCACGGGATTGCCGTCGGGGCCGGCGATCGTCACGGTATCGCCAATGGCAAAGACGTCGGGATGGCCGGGCACGGTGAGGTCAGGCTCAACCTTCAGGCGGTAGGCGCGGTCGGCCGGTGCGCCCATCCATTCCGCTGCGCGCGAGGCACGCACGCCGGCGGCCCAGACGATGGTCCGGGCCTCCAGCTTGTTGCCGCCATAGACGACGCCATCGATCGCACATTCGGTGACGGGTTGCCCCAGCACCACCTCGACGCCGATTTCCTCCAGCGAACGCTGCGCATAGGCGGATAGGTCTTCGGGGAAGCCGGCGAGCACGCGCGGTCCGGCCTCGACCAGCACGACGCGGGTCTTGTGGGTGTCGATGTTGCGAAAGTCCGGCGGCAGTGTGTCCTTGGCGAGGTCGGCGATGGTGCCCGCCATTTCGACGCCGGTCGGGCCGGCGCCGATGATGACGAAGGTGAGCAGCGCCGCGCGCCTGACAGGATCGGTCTCGCGCTCGGCGCGCTCGAAGGCGACGAGGATGCGCCGCCGCAGCGTGGTGGCGTCCTCCAGCGTTTTCAGGCCCGGCGCGAACGGCTCCCATTCGTCATGGCCGAAATAGGCGTGGCGGGCGCCGGTGGCGAGGATCAGGGTGTCATAGGCGATCGTATCACCGTCTTCGAGCAGCACGCGTTTGCCCGCGGCATCGACGCCGTTCACATTGGCGAACAGCGTCGTCACTTCGGGACGGTGGCGCAGCAAATAGCGGATCGGCCAGGCGATCTCCGATGTCGCCAGCGAAGCGGTCGCGACCTGGTAGAGCAGCGGCTGGAACAGATGATGGTTGCGGCGATCGATCAGCGTGATCTTGACCGGCGCGCCGGCAAGGCCGAAGGCGGTTTCCAGCCCGCCGAAACCGGCCCCGACGATCACCACGTGATGAGGCTGGTTCGGCGTTGTCGTCATGATGTGCGGCCTTCGGGTTCGAATGTCTCCAGCGCTGGATTATGTATTCATTCGCCCGGTCGTTCCAAGACGCATTCGCCAATCGAGCGATAGCGAACGCCTATCGATTGCGTCTCAGCTGTTCTGCGGCACCTCCGTCACGGCGACGCGTTGACGCGCCGGCAGGCAAAGTCCGGCCAATGCGCCCGCCAGCGAAAGTGCTGCCGCGAGCATCATGGCTGCGGCGAAACCGCGCGAGAACGTTGCCGCCGAATCCACCGAACCGTTCGCGGAGAAGGTTGCGACCATCGCGGCGATGCCGAACATGCCGCCGAGGAAACGTCCCATGTTGAACACGCCGGAAGCCTTGCCCATTTCGGCCGGCATGACCGAACCGAGGATCGCGTTCTGCGCCGCCGGCATGGCCATCGATACGCCGACCCCGGCCAGGATCAATGGCGCGACCATCGCGGAGTAGGCCAATCCAGGCGCAACCATGACGGCGATCCAGCCGAGGCCGACGGCCTGCATCAACAATCCTGCCACCACCAGCGGGCGTTCGCCGAATTTGTTGACGGCGGCGCCCGCGATCGGGGCCGTGACGAACAACGTCGCGGTCCAGGGCAGCAGGCGAAGTCCGGCGCCGAACGGGCTGAAGCCGAGCGTATTCTGCAGGAATTGCGGCAGCAGGAACACCACGCCGTACATCGCGGCGTAAAACAGCAGGCTGGCCACGATGGCCGATGCGAATGACCGCGACGCGAACAGGCGCATCGGCACCATCGGCGCCGCGGCGCGCAGCTCGAACAGCACGAAGGCGACCGTGAAGACGAGGCCCGCAATGATCGTGCTCGTCACCTCCGGGCTGGTCCAGCCCGCGCTGTTGCCGCGCAACAGGCTCCAGACCAGCGCCAATGCCGCGATCGCCACCAGTAAAAGGCCCGTTATGTCGAGCGCCACGGCCGGGCCAAAGCTCTCGCGCAGGCGCGTCAGCACCAGGACAATCGCGATCACGCCGATCGGCAGGTTGATCCAGAAGATCCAGCGCCAGCCCAGGCTTTCGGTGATGAAGCCGCCGACCGCCGCGCCGATGATCAGCGCAAAGCCGGTAATGCCCGAGAAGATGCCGAGTGCCCTTGGCCGTTCGTCGCGGCCGAACGCGCTGCTCAGGATCGCCATTGCCAGCGGCATCACCAGCGCGGCGCCGGCGCCCTGCGCGGCGCGCGACGCAATCAGCCAGCCGGCGGTGGCCGACAGCGCACAGCCGGCGGAGGCCAGGACAAACAGAGCGATGCCTGCCGCAAACATCCGCCTGCGGCCGAAGCGGTCGCCGAGCGCCGCGCCGGCCAGCAGCAGCACCGCGAAAGAAAGATTGAAGGCGTTCACGGCCCATTGCAGCGTTTCGACCGGGCTGCCGAATTGGCTGCGGATGGTCGCGAGGGCCGTGGTAACGATCAGGGCATCCAGCGCCATCATGAAGGATGCCAGTGAGGTGAGCCCGAGCACCCAGTTCTTTTCGCTGCGGCCGTAAGGTTCCTGCATGGTCGTTTCTCCGTCTGTTTCGCCGCCGCACTGTGCGGCGCTGCCAGCGCATGGACGAAGCCGGAGGAGCGAAGGATGCGGCCGAAAATATTTTTCTTTCGGCCGCATCCTTTGGAGCGCGGCAAACGTCCTCGATTCGCGATGACCTCGAACAGCCATGGAGAAGGCGATGAAGCGGACCCTGATCAGGTACAGGACCAAGCCGGAACAGGCGGACAGCAATGCCGAGCTGATTGCGGCAGTGTTTGCGGAATTGAAGGCGGCGCAGCCCGACGGCACGCGCTATCTTTCGCTGCGGCTGGAGGATGACACCTTCATCCATCTGGTGGAGACCACGGCCGATGATGGCAGCAGCGCGCTGCCGAAACTGTCCGCCTTTCAGGTCTTCCAGCGTGACATTCGCGAACGCTGCGCCGAGCCGCCGGTGGCCAAAGGTGCTACCATCGTCGGCAATTACCGCATGCTGGAAGAGTTTTGAGCCGGGCGGCCGGAGAAGCAATGACAGCAACTTCCGATCCTTCGGTCATGGCGACCGACATTGACGCGCTCCTTGTCGCGATGCGCCCGAAACTGCATCGCTACTGCGCGCGCATGGTCGGCTCGGTCATCGATGGCGAGGACGTGCTGCAGGACGCGCTGATCAAGGCGGTGGAGGCGCATCCCTCCGCTGGCCCCATCGGCAATCCCGAGGGCTGGCTGTTCAAGATCGCGCACAACACCGCGCTGGATTTTCTGCGCCGGCGTCGCCGCCAGGAAGCGCTTCGGGGGCTAGCGGAGATGGACATGATCGTTGACCAGCTCGATGCCGTGGAAAGCCGGCAGATCGCCGCCACTTCCTTGCGCACCTTCATGCGCCTGCCCGTGGCGCAGCGTTCGAGCGTGATCCTGATGGACGTGCTCGGCTGCTCGCTTAAGGAAATCTGCGACGTCATGGAATGCAGCGTGCCGGCGGCGAAGGCCGTGCTGCATCGCGGACGCGCACAACTGCGGGAAATCGCCGGCGAGCCGGACGACGCGCCGCAAGCGCAATTATCGGAGGCCGACCGGACGCGTCTCGGCGCCTACGTCGAACATTTCAATGCCCGCGATTTCGATGCAATCCGCGCCATGATCGCGGATGACGTGCGGCTCGACCTCGTCAACAAGACGCGCATGCGCGGCAAGGCCGAGGTATCCCGCTATTTCGGCAACTATGCGAAAGTCACGGACTGGCATCTGGTGCCCGGCCTGGTGGAGGGGCGCCCCGCCATTCTGGTGGTCGACCCGGGCGAGCGTGAATCGGGTCCGAAATATTTCATGCTGCTGGATTGGTCGGCCGGCCAGGTCTCGACCATCAGGGATTTCCGCCACGCGCCTTATGTCATCGATGGCGCGGAGTATCTGATCTGAAGCTAAAGCCCGCGGCGGCCGAATCCACCATTGGCCGGCCGCGAAATTTGCGGCGCGGCCGGGGCCTCCGCGACCGGGCGGGGCGGCGGCGGATCGGGCGTTCGAAATCGCTCGTCAAGTGTCGGCGCCGGGCTGTCATCCGCACCGCTGGGACAGAACAGCAAGGCGAGAATGAGCGAGAGGTTGACGAGTGCGCCGAATGCCGTTCCGCGCTCATGGCCCAGCGACATGGCCGGGAATTTGGTGGCGACGAGCCCGTCGACGATTACAACCGCGATCCACGCCGGCATCACGCAAACCGGATCCCATCCGATGTCCCTGAACCGCATCGACTGCAGCGTAATGGTGAGCCACGCGTAGAAGATGGCGGCGGCGAAGATCGGCCCTGCGGTCGGGCTTGGCATCGTTCCCTTTGGAGTGGTCTGAAAGGTGTAAGCGATGGCGGCGGCGTGGACGGCGACCATCATGATGGTGACCACGAGCGTGCTGCAGAAAAAATGCAGCCGGCCGATGCGCGCATTGAAGCCGAACAGGAAACCCAGCATGGATCTATCCTCTTCGGCGCAGTTGGCTACAGATTGCTTTCGGAGCTGTGAACCGCGGAGGTTGCAGGCAAAGCTTGGCTTCCAGCCGCTTTAGGGAATCCCTAAAATCCGAGTGGCCGCCCGCCGCGGTGCGACAATTGTTGCTCCGGCAACCGGCATTATAATTCTTGCCATCCCCTCCATCTGCGAATTATGGTGCAGGCCGCAGGGGGTATGAGCCGAAGGTCCAAAGCCGGGCCGGCGGTTCACGCTTGCCGCTGACCGGCCATTTCGCGCACAAAATACCTCACCCAATAATGAGGCGCGCGAGACAGGCGTGGTCGCCCGGGTTGACCCGGGTGTGGTTGGATAACGAGGAGGGGAGTGATTATGAAAAAGGCATTCTGGCTGGCCGGCGCGGCAATTCTGGCGCTGACGCAGGCCGCGGCCGCAGGCGACACCATCAAGATCGGTTTTGTCTCGACCTTCAGCGGCCCAACCGCTGTGATCGGTAACGACATGCGCAACTCGTTCGAGCTGGCGCTCGACCATCTCGGCCGCAAAATGGGCGGCAAGCCGGTCGAAGTGATCTACGAGGACGATGGTCAGAAGCCTGATGTCGGCAAGCAGAAGACCGAAAAACTGATCCAGTCCGACAAGGTCGATTTCATCGCCGGCTATATCTGGTCGAACGTGCTGCTGGCGTCGCTGAAGACCGCGGTCGATTCAAAAACCTTCCTGATCTCGGCCAATGCCGGTCCCTCGCAGCTTGCCGGCGAACTCTGTTCGCCTTACGTGTTCTCGACGTCCTGGCAGAACGACCAGACCCCGCAGGCGGTCGGCACCTACATGAACCAGAAGGGCGTGAAATCGGTATTCCTGATCGGCCCGAACTACGCCGCCGGCAAGGACATGCTGGCCGGCGTCAAGAGCACGTTCAAGGGCCAGGTCGTGGGCGAGGAATACACGGTCTGGCCGAGCCAGCTCGACTTCTCCGCCGAACTGACCAAGGCGAAGAACTCGAAGGCCGAGTCGATCTTCGTGTTCTATCCGGGCGCGGCGGGCGTCCAGTTCCTCAATCAATACGCCCAGGCCGGCATCAAGGGCCAGATTCCGCTCTATACGGCGTTTACGATCGACGAATTGTCGCTGCCGCTTCAGAAGGACAACGCGATCGGCGTGCCCGGCGCCCAGCAATGGGTCAACGATCTGCCGAACGCCGAGAACAAGAAGTTCGTCGAGGATTACCGCAAGAAGTACACCGGCCTGCGCCCGACCTTCTACGGCGCGCAGTCCTATGACGCGGTGAACCTGATCAACAGCGCGGTGGTTGCGGTGAAGGGCGACACCTCGAAAAAGGACGAGATGAAGGCCGAGATGGAGAAGGCCAACTTCAAGTCGGTGCGCGGCCCGTTCAAATACGGCAAGAACCACATCCCGGTGCAGAACTTCTATCTGCAGGACGTGGTCAAGGACGCCGACGGCCAGCTCTCGCTCAAGACGGTGGCGACCATCGTCAAGGACGATCAGGACCGCTTCGTCGACAAGTGCCCGATGAAGTGATTGGCATGACCGGTGCATGATCGCCGATCGCGCGCCCTCGGGCTTGACCCGGGGGCGGTTCGCGACCGATCATCCGCCCAACAAGAAAATGGCGGCGGCGCAGATGTGCTGCCGCTGTTTTTTCAGGTCTAGAGTTTAGGATCTATGCTCGTCCTCGTAGAACAATCGCTGAACGGTTTGCAGTTCGGTCTGCTCCTGTTCCTGCTGGCGGCCGGCTTGACGCTGGTGTTCGGCATCATGGACTTCGTCAATCTGGCGCACGGCTCGCTCTACATGATGGGCGCGTATTTCGCCGCGACCTTCGTGGCGTGGACGAACAGCTTTGTGCTGGGCATCCTGATGGCGCTCGGCGCCACGCTGCTATTGGGCATCGCGCTCGAATTCATCGCACTGAGACACCTCTACGGCCGCGACCATCTCGACCAGGTGCTGGCGACCTTCGGCCTGATCCTGTTCTTCAACGACGCGGTGCGGCTGATCTGGGGCCCGGCCGGCCTGTCGCTGCCGCTGCCGTCCTGGCTCACCGTGCCGGTGCAAATCGTCCCCGGCGTGTTCTATCCGGCCTACCGTCTCTCGATCATCGTGGTCGCGCTGGCGGTTGCCGCGATGCTGTATCTCGTGGTGATGCGGACCAGGATCGGCATGCTGATCCGCGCCGGTGCTTCCAACCGTGAAATGATCGGCGCGCTCGGCATCAACATCAAGCTGCTGTTCACGCTGGTGTTCGGGCTCGGCGCCGCGCTCGCCGGCCTTGCCGGGCTGATGCAGGCGCCGATCCTCACCGTGCAGATCGGCATGGGCGAGAACATCCTGATTCTCGCCTTCGTCATCATCGTGATCGGCGGCATCGGCTCGATCCGCGGCGCGTTTCTCGCCGCGATTTTCGTCGGCATGATCGATACGCTCGGCCGCGCCTTCCTGCCCGATCTGCTGCGCACGGTGCTCAGTTCCGCCGCCGCCTCGACCGCCGCGCCCGCGCTGTCGTCGATGCTGATCTATCTCCTGATGGCGATCGTCCTTGTCGTTCGTCCGGAGGGGCTGTTTCCGGCTGCCAAGCGATGAAATCTTCCACCATCAACGCCCGCAACGTCGTCGTGGCGCTCGTCGCGCTTGGTCTCACTCTGCTGCCGGTCTATTCCGCGCTGACCGGCAACATCTTCATCCTGACGCTGTTCACGCGCATCATCATCTTCGCGCTCGCCGCCGCCAGCCTCAATCTGATCATGGGCTATGGCGGCATGATGAGTTTTGGCCATGCCGCCTATCTCGGCATCGGCGGCTACGCGGTGGGCATCCTTGCTTTCGAGGGCATCGGCTCCGGATTCATCCAGTGGCCGGTGGCGCTGGCGGCGTCGGCGCTGTATGCGCTCGTCATCGGCGCGCTCAGCTTGCGCACCCGCGGCGTCTACTTCATCATGATCACGCTGGCCTTCGCGCAGATGGCCTATTACGTTACCTCGGGCCTGTCGCGTTATGGCGGCGATGACGGGCTGACCATCTACAAGCGCAGCACGTTCGGCGGCCTGATCGATCTGTCGAACCGCACGCAGTTCTACTACCTCTGCCTCGCCTGCCTGTTCGGCGGCATCTACCTGATCTGGCGCATCGTCAATTCGCGCTTCGGCATGGTGGTGCAGGGCGTTCGTTCCAACGAGCAGCGCATGCAGGCGATCGGCTATCATGCCAACCGCTATCGTCTGGTCTGCTTCGTCATTTCAGGGACGATCTGCGGCCTGGCCGGTGCGCTGCTGGCGAACAACACCGACTTCGTCAGCCCGGCCGGAATGTACTGGACCCGCTCCGGCGAACTCATGGTGATGGTGGTGTTCGGCGGCATGGGCTCGCTGTTCGGGCCGGTCATCGGCACCATCGTGTTTCTGCTGCTGGAAGAGCTGCTGTCGCAATTCACGGAATACTGGGCGCTGATCATGGGCCCGCTGTTGCTGCTGATCGTGCTGTTTGCGCGCGGCGGCATCATGGGTGTGCTCGGGAGGTTGAGCCGTGACTGATTCCGCAGGTGTCCCCTTGCTCCGCGTCGAAAACCTGATCCGCAGCTTCGGCGGCATCAAGGCTACCGACAATCTCTCGCTCGATGTGCTGCCCGGTGAACTGCACGCCATCATCGGCCCCAACGGCGCCGGCAAGACCACGCTGATCAGCCAGTTGACCGGGCAGTTGATGCCGAATTCGGGCGCCATCCACTTCGCCGGCCGCGACGTCACCGCGGTGCCGGCCTATCAGCGCAGCCGGCTTGGGTTGGCGCGATCGTTCCAGATCACATCGCTGCTGAGGGATTTTACTGCGATCGATAACGTCGCGATCGCGGCGCAGGCCCATGACGGCCATTCGTTCCGCTTTTGGGGCGCTGCCCGCAAGGAGAAGCATCTGCGCGACGCGGCGCAGGCCGCGCTGACGCGAGTGGGGCTCGGGCAACGCGCCAACGTGCTGGTTTCCGAACTGAGCCATGGCGAGCAGCGCGAACTCGAGCTTGCGGTCGCGCTTGCGACAAAACCGCAATTGCTGCTGCTCGACGAGCCGATGGCCGGCCTTGGCGTCACCGAATCCGCGCGCATGGTGGCGCTGCTGAAAGAGTTGCGGAAGGAAGTCACCATCGTGCTGGTCGAGCACGATATGGAGGCGGTGTTCGCGCTCGCCGACCGCATCACCGTTCTGGTCTATGGCCGCGTCATCGCCTCGGGCGATCCCGACGCCATCCGGAACAACGAGGAAGTCAAACGCGCCTATCTCGGCGACCAGCATGCGGTGACGCGTCATGGCTGAAACATTGCTCGAAATCGACGGCGTTGAGACCTGCTACGGCCTCAGCCAGGTGCTGTTCGGCCTGTCGCTGAAGGTCCAGTCGGGCGAAATGGTCGCCCTGATGGGCCGCAACGGCATGGGCAAGACCACGACCATCCGCTCCATCATGGGCATGACAGGCGCGCGCGCCGGCACGATCCGCTTCGCGGGCGAGCAGGTGCGCAGCCTGCCGTCGTACAAGATTGCAAAACTCGGCATCGGCCTGGTGCCCGAGGGACGCCAGATCTTCCCCAATCTCACCGTGTACGAAAATCTGGTCGCGGCCTCCGGCAACCGCCAGGGCGCGTCCGATCCCTGGACCATCGAAAAGATCCATGCGCTGTTTCCGCGACTCGCCGAGCGCGGCAACAACATGGGCGTGACGCTCTCGGGCGGCGAGCAGCAGATGCTGGCGATCGGCCGCGCGCTGATGACCAATCCGAAACTGTTGATCCTCGACGAGGCCACCGAAGGCCTCGCCCCCTTGATCCGCGAGGAGATCTGGAACTGCCTGTCGATGCTGAAGGGCCGCGGGCAGTCGGTATTGGTCATCGACAAGAACGTCGCCAACCTCTCCAGGATCGCCGACCGCCATTACATCATCGAGCGCGGCCGCACGGTGTGGACCGGGACGAGCGAACAGCTGATTGCGGAGCCGGACCTTCAGCACCGGTATCTGGGGATCTGAGGGGCTCCCGCTGAGCGCCGGTGGCCTCGTGGTTCGAGACGCGCGGCTTTGCCGCGCTCCTCACCATGAGGGGCAGGTCTGTCCTCGCCTATAACTCTTTCCCTTCATCCTGAGGAGCCGCGAAGCGGCGCCTCGAAGGATCGAGGCCACGGTGCCTGTCTCTCAAAACATCTCGAAATATTCGCGGTGCTCCCAGTCCGACACCTCGGCCTGAAACCGCTCGATCTCCGCATTCTTGATGTGGACGTAATAGTCGACGAACTCCGCGCCCAGTGCCTGCCGGAAGAACGGATCGTCCTGCAGCGCAAACACCGCCTCGCGCAGGCTCTTCGGCAACAGCGCCGCCTTGGTCTCGTAGGGCGTATCCGCCGACGGACCCGGATCGCGCTTGCGATCGACACCGTCGAGCCCTGAGAGAATCTGCGAGGCCATGTAGAGATACGGGTTCGCCGCAGGCTCGCCGATGCGGTTTTCCAGCCGCGTGGCGGCATCGCCGGGGCCGCCGAGCACGCGGATCATGACGCCTCTGTTATCTCGGCCCCAGATCGCGCGGTCCGGCGCCAGCGAATAGGAGCGGTAGCGCTTGTAGCCGTTGATGGTCGGCGTCGTGAATACGGTGGATGCGCGGGCGTGCTCGAGAAGCCCCGCGAGATAGTGTTTTGCGAGCGGGCTCAGCGCTTCGTCATTGTCGCTCGCCATGAACGCGTTCGCGCCATCAGCGCGCGACACCAGCGATTGATGCAGATGCCAGCCGGAGGCGAACACGTTGGGCAGTTTCGGCCGGCACATGAAGGTCGCGTGATAGCCATGGCGGCGCGCGATCTGTTTTACGGCCGAGCGGAACAGCACCATGTTGTCGGCGGGCACCAGGCCTTTGGTCGGCTGGAAGGTGAATTCGCACTGGCTCGGCCCGAACTCGACCTCGACTGATCGCAAGGGAAGGCCGAGCGCCAGCACGTCGCGGCGGATGATTTCCAGCGCCGGTTCCATCTGGTCGTAGCGCTGCTCGGTGAGATACTGATAGCCGTGCGACAGCAGGCTGACGGACGGCGGACGTCCGGGCTGGCCGGCATCCTCCGGCGCCATATGCGCGTCGTCGAGCTTGAAGAGATGGAATTCGACCTCGAGCCCCGCGACGAAATCGTAACCGCGGCTTCCCAGTTGATCGAGTACCTTGCGATAGAGATGGCGCGTGGCGAACGGCACCGGACGACCGTCGTTGAAATAGAGGTCGCAAAGCAGCCAGCCCGTGGTCGGCGCCCACGGCAGCACGCGGAAGGTCGTCGGGTCGGCCACCATCAACACGTCGGCGGCGCCCTCCATCTCCTTCATGCCGAACCCGCCGCCGGCGGTGAATACAGGAAACACCGTCTTGTGCGAGGTGTCCTTGGCAAGCATCGTCGTGGTGATCGAGCAGCCGCTTTCGATCGAGGCAATCGCTTCGCCCGCGATCAGCGTCTTGCCGCGCAAGATGCCGTGTTGGTCGGGGAATGAGAGGCGGATGACTTCGAGTTTTTGCTCGTCGACGATTTTACGAAGGCGGCTGGCGGCCTCCTGCTGTTCTTTCGACCACAAGCCGTGACGTTCGACAAAACTCAACGCATTGCTCCGCAGTAGCCGTCATTGCGAGCGCAGCGAAGCAATCCATAGCGCCGCAAGCGTGGACATGGATTGCTTCGTCGCTTCGCTCCCTTGCACAAACGCTTCGCGTTTGTCNGGGAGGGAGCATCATCACTCCGCCGCCGTGAGATGCGGCACCTTGCCGGCGATCTCGCGCGGCACCGGCGCCGCCCATGGCGCGCCGCGGCGTCGCTTGACGTCGACTTCCATCCAGTAGATTTCCCACCCTAACGTCGGCCCGATGCCGTCCATCGTCGCCGGGCCCTGAATGCTCCGCGCATGCGCGGCATCCAGGAACAGCATCGGCTTTTCGCCGCCGGACACCTTCTCGATCTCCTGCCGCAGCAGGCGGCGATACTGCACGATCGCCTTGTCGGATTGGCCGAGATGCTCGTTGGTGCGGTCCTGGATCGGACCCATCGATTCCACCGCCCACTGGTCGTGGACGTTGATGTCGTTGCCCATGCCGGTATAGGTCGCGGTCGCCTGTTCGTGCGGATCGAAGCCGTAATCGTTGCTCTTGTTCTTGCGCGACTTGTAATCCGGCAGCTCATACAGTTCGAGGCGCTGGTCGCGCATCTTCTTCTTGTCGACCGGCGTCGTGTAGCTGGTGAAGATCGCGTACCAGTAGCAGTTCTCGTCATCGATCGGCACATGCCACTGCGTGATCGTCATCTCCTGGCTCATCGGAATGACGAAGCCGTGCGGGAAAAGCTGGTTGGTGACGCGCACATGCGTGCGCTCTTCATCCAGCTCGCGCAGCGCGATCAGGCGCAGTCCGTATTCGGTGTGCTCGACATTGATGATCGGGTTGTCGTATTCGCGCAAAATCTTCGTCATCGGCATGTCGCTGCCGGCGGATGCGCCGCGGAACTGCTTGCCGTAGGCGGTGGACGTGTCCTCATCCTCGAAGAAACGATGCAGGAATGAAGCGTGTGCCGGATCGATGCCGACTTCGAGGGCCTGCAGCCAATTGCAATTGATGTGGCCCTTGAACGAGAAGGTATGACTGTCGGGCGCGACGAAGCAGTCGATCTCCGGAAATGCCGGCGGCTCGCCTTCGCCGAGATAAGCCCAGAGGATGCCGCTCTTTTCGACCACGGGGTAGGAGCGCTGCCTGATGCCCTGGCACAGCTTTGAATCCTTCGGCTCCGCGGGCGTCTCCAGGCATTGCCCGGAGACATCGAACAGCCAGCCGTGGAAGGCGCAGCGCAGCCCGCCGTTCTCAAGTCGCCCGAAGGCGAGGTCGGCGCCGCGATGCGCGCAGTGGCGATCGATCAGGCCGTAACGTCCCGCTTCGTCGCGAAATAGCACCAGGTTTTCGCCAAGCAGTTTTACGGGGCGAACCGGCCGCGATCCCTCGAGCTCGTCGACCAGCGCCGCCGGCTGCCAGTACATCCGCATCAGCTTGCCGCAGGGGTCCTTGCGGCCGGTGCGGGTAATCAGGTCGTTCGCTTCCTGGCTCATCATGGCGAGGATCTCCGTCAGCTGGATTTGTTCGCCTATTGAACTTTTGTGCGATTTTAGCGTAGGCTGGGCGTTAGGCAAGCGGATTATGGAGGCAGCGATGCCGAAGCTTAAGCGCGCCGGAGACGCAGACAACCGCGGCGCCACTGATTTTATCGAAAGCCTCGACCGTGGCCTGCGCGTGCTCGAGGTGTTCGGCGGCAGCGGGCAGCCGATGACGCTGAGCGATCTCGCCAAGGCCGCCGACCTGCCGCGCGCCACTGCGCGGCGCATCCTGTTCACGCTGGAGCGCGCCGGCTTCGTCACCACCGACAGCAAGCTGTTCCGCCTGATGCCGCGCGTGCTGGTGCTGGCATCGAGCTATCTCGCCTCCAACCATGTCGTCTCGGTGCTGCAGCCGGCGCTGGATCGATTGTCGAGCGAGGCGCAGGAAATCTCGTCGATGGCGATCCTCGACGGCAACGATGTCGTCTTCATCGCGCGCGCCAGCCCGACGCGGATATTTTCGTCAGGCATCGATATCGGCTACCGCCTGCCGGCGTTCTGCACCTCGGTCGGCCGCGTGCTGCTGTCGCGGCTGACGGATGACGAACTCGCAAATGCGCTAGACGCGATGGACCTCACGGCGCTGACGCCGTTCACCGTCACCGACAGGAAATTATTGCTGAAGACGATCGTCAGGGATCGCGCGGCCGGCTATTCGCTGGTAGATCGCGAGGCAGAACCGGGCTTCCGCTCGATCTCGGTGCCGGTCCGCCGCTACGACGGCGCCATCGTCGCCGCCATCAACATGGGCGCACATGTCGACCGCGTATCGGCAGCCGAGATGGTCGAACGCTTCCTGCCGCGCTTGCAGGAGACGGCAGCCTCGGTCAAATCGATGCTGGTGTGACGATGATCGTCCGGTCTGAAACGCACGAGGATATTGCGGCGATTCATGTCGTCGAGGAAGTGGCGTTCGGCCAGTCGGCCGAAGCGCAACTGGTCGACGATCTGCGCGTGGCCGGCGATGCGATTTTCTCGCTGGTTGCCGTCGATGACGGAACGATCGTTGGCCACGTCCTGTTCTCGCGGATGAAAGCGCCGTTTCCGGCGCTGGCGCTCGCACCCGTCGCGGTGCTGCCCGAATACCGACGGAAAGGTTTTGCCAGCCGGCTGATCCGCCAGGGTATCGCCCATAGCGAGGCCGCCGGCTGGCGCGGCATCTTCGTCCTCGGCGACCCCGCCTTCTACCGGCGTTTCGGCCTCGATGCCGGCAAGGCGAGCGGGTTCATCTCGCCTTATGCGGGGCCGCATCTGATGGTCCTGCCGCTTGGGGGAAATGAACTTTTGACGGATACGGGAGTCATCGAGCATGCCCCCGCTTTCGCGAAGCTCGGATAGGCCCCGCAGAAAAAGCGCGTGAAGCTTGGTGATGCTATTTCCCTCGTCATTGCGAGGAGCAAAGCGACGAAGCAATCCATCTATCCCTGCGTTGAGGAATGGATTGCTTCGCTGCGCTCGCAATGACGGGGATAGGCTGCGGAGTGCAAACAACGCTAGGCTGGACGCTTCCATTCCGTTCTAAGCAAGGACATCAGGCGCATGGACCGGAAGGTGCCATCCGCGTCCCGGTGGATGTCGCGGACGATGCCTTCCTCGACGAATCCGTTCTTCAGGTAGGCGCGATAGGCCCGTTCGTTGTCTTCAAACACAAACAGCTCGACGCGATGCGCGCCCAATTCGTCGAAGCAGACCTTCAGGACGGACTGCAGGAGCCGCGAGCCGATGCCGCGCCCGGCATCCTGCACGGCGATACGGCGAAGCCGCACGCATTGATTCTCGCTTCCGACATTCTGCAGGATCGCGAATCCCGCAATGTCGGCGCCGTCGCGCGCCAGATAATATCTGCAGGACGTATTCTCGATTGCCGAGGCATGCTGCTCGGCGTCCCACCGGCCGACCAGGCGCGCATAGCCCTCGCCGCGCTCGACGCGCATCATCGCTGGAATGTCTGAGCTGGACGCGATCTCGATTTTCATGGCTTCACCATTGACGATGGCCCGTCATGCCGGAACGTTCAATCCGAAATGCTCGACGATCTTCTGCGCAGTCACTTCTGCCGGATTCGAACTGGTGTCCAGCCTGAGGCAGTCGGCCCGCGGCACGGCGGTGAGGTCGTAGCGGTCGAGCTCGCGGAGCAAATGTTCTCCTGAAGATATCTTGCGCCGCGCCACCCGGTCGGGATGGCCGACCCGGCGCAATGATTCCTCGCGCGAACAATGCAGGAAGACCGGCAGCAGCTCGCCCCGGTGACGCTGCACGATCTCCTCGATGTTGCCGAATTGCTCCCGGTCCTCAGGCTCGGCATAGCAGAACGTCGTGACCAGCAGCGGCACGCGGTGCTCGGCGGCGGCGCCAAGGGCCGAACGCCTGACGTCATGGACGAGCTCCCAGAAGCCGGGCGCGCCGAACTCGAAGACCGTGAGTGCCAGGTCGATGGCGGCGTGGTTGTCCATCAGCCGGCCCGGCACGATCCGGAGCAGCGCTTTTGCGACCGTGAGCTTGCCGACAGCGGGCGCCCCATGGAGAAAAAGCAGTTTCATGTGGCATCAGTATCGCGGCTGGGCCCTAAGGCGGCAAGCGCTTGAGGGCGGCTTCGATCGCTTCGAACTTGGCGACGATCTGCGGCGTCACCAGATAGCGCAGCATCGCCGCGAGCGACAGGCCGACAACGGTCGCGATAATCGCGTACTGCGTCACCAATGCCAGCAATATCGCGCGCAGCCCGCGCCGGACTTTCGGCGGCTTGGCCGCGGCGAGAAGGGCGTCTTCGCCTTCAACGCTGCTCATGCGATCTAGAATTCGTTCAGGAGCTGATTGAGCCGCGACTTCAGCCGTCGGTTGGACCGCTCGCTGGCGCGGAGCTTGCGCGCCCATTCCAAGGGAATAACGCTGCTCATGTCGTGCTCGCCACAGAACATCAGGCCCGCTGTGTTGTGATCGCGCCAGACGGGGCGGGCATGACAGGAAAGCCCCCGGCGCACGACTTCGAAATCGATCTGGTCTGGCAGGATGGCCGAATTCTCGAATTCGATCTTCGCGCCGCCCCGGCTGAAATTTCGCACGATGCAGTCAAGCGTCGAGTTGCGCGCGTTGAACGCGATCATTCCGCCGTAATAGACGCGGCCTCTCGGGTGTCGACGGCGCTCCAGCACGATTGTCCTCCATGCGATTAACGCTTTGGTAACACTCCTTCAGGGTGTGTTGCAGCCGTCGTTCGCATGGAACTTGTATAAGGGTTAATGGTGGCGCTGGCTTCCACCTGCAACCGTCGAGCGCATACCTTCAGCGCGACCGGAAACCAGGCTCCTGCGGCTTGCACTTTCGCAGAAATGGTCAGGAGACCGCGCTGCGCAGCCCGAACGCGTGCTTGTCGTGCAGCACCGGCGCCACCGCATCGCTGAGCCGCGCCGCCGCCGCATCGACGGAAAGTCCCGCGGTATCGACCACGGCCGACGCGCGGGCATAGAGCGGCTCGCGGCTGATCAGGATGTTGCGCAATTCGGCCATCGCCGAGCGATCGTCCGCCATCGGGCGCAGATCGCCCTGGCCGCGGACGCGGGCCATGTGCTCTTCCGGCTCGGCCTTCAGCCAGATGGTGTAGAAAGACGACAGGATCAGGTCGAAGGTCAGCGGCTCGGAAACGATGCCGCCGCCGGTCGCCAGCACCATCAGCTCCTTGCGCGCCAGCAATTGCGACAGTGCCGCCTGCTCCATGCGGCGAAAGCCTTCCTGGCCGTAGAGCGCGATGATCTCGGCGACGGACAATCCGTTCTGCGCCTCGACCTCCTTGTTGAGCTCGACGAATTTCCAGCCGATCTTCTTCGCCAGCATCCTGCCGAGGGTGGATTTGCCGGCGCCGCGCAGGCCGATCAGGGCGATGCCGGCAAAGCTGATCCGTCGCTGCGCCGACAGGCCGCCGCCGGCCAGGGCATCCTTGGCCTGCGCGATCTGGGCCGGCGTCGCCTTGCGCAGGAGATCGCGAATGACTGCCCAGTCCGGCGTTGGCTCGGCGGACGGAATCAGATCTTCGAGATGCGCGCCCATCGCGTTCGACACGCGCCTCAGCAGCACGATCGAAACATTGCCCTTGCCGCTTTCGAGCTGCGCGATGTAGCGCTCGGAAATTCCGGAAACCTTGGCGAGCACTTTGCGCGACATGCCGCGAAGGGCGCGCATGGTGCGCACACGCTGGCCGAGCTGCTCGAGAAAGCCGGATTCGGGGTCGCTGGCCTCGGTCATTTCCTCGTTCGGCTTTACCTGCGGTTGAACGGATTTCGGAAACATAATGCCGATGAGGATTGACAGCAAGCGCAGCCGGTGTCTTTGTATGAATTATAATTCTTAAAAACTGAGGGGAGAAGCGTCGTGAGCGGCACGTCCGGTTCGTACAATGCGGTGACCTGGCTGCTCGACCGCAATGTCGAGGAGGGGCGCGGGGCAAAGCTCGCCTTCACCGACACCGTCACCGAACTCACCTATGGCGATCTGCAGCGGCAGACCCGCCGCGTCGCCAACATGCTGCGCCGGCTCGGCGTCCGCCGCGAAGAGCGCGTGGCGATGATCATGCTGGATACGGTGGACTTCCCCTGCGTGTTCCTCGGCGCGATCCGCGCCGGCATCGTGCCGGTGCCGCTCAACACGCTGCTGACGTCGGAGCAGTATGCCTACATTCTCGGGGATTGCCGCGCGCGCGTGCTGTTCGTCTCCGAAGCGCTGCTGCCGGTCGTGAAAGACATTGTCGCTCGGATGCCCGATCTCGAACACATCGTCGTGTCGGGCAAGGACGCCCATGGCCACAAGAAACTCTCCGATGAATTGGCGCGCGAGAGCGATACCTTTGCGACCGCCGCGACGCATCCCGACGAGCCCGCGTTCTGGCTCTATTCGTCCGGCTCGACCGGCATGCCGAAGGGCGTGCGGCATCTGCACGCCAATCTCGCCGCCACCGCCGATACCTACGCCAGACAGGTGCTCGGCATTCGCGAGAACGATGTCTGCCTCTCGGCGGCAAAACTGTTCTTCGCCTATGGCCTCGGCAATGCGCTGACGTTTCCGATGTCGGTCGGCGCAAGCACGGTGCTGCACACGGACCGGCCGACGCCGGCCGCGATGTTCGCGCTGATGAACAAGTATAATCCGACCATCTTCTACGGCGTGCCGACGCTGTTCGCCGCGATGCTCAACGACGAGACGGTGAAGGATGCCCGCGCCGGCAATCGCCTGCGCATCTGCACCTCCGCCGGCGAGGCGCTGCCGGAATCGGTCGGCAACGCCTGGAAAGCACGCTTCGCCGTCGACATTCTCGACGGCGTCGGCTCGACCGAACTGCTGCACATCTTCCTGTCCAACGCCCCCGGCGACATCAAATACGGCTCCTCGGGGCGGCCGGTGCCCGGCTACAAGGTGCGGCTGGTCAATGAAGCAGGCGCCGAGGTGCCCGACGGCGAAGTCGGCGAACTGCTGGTCGATGCGCCCTCGGCCGGCGAGGGCTACTGGAATCAGCGTGCCAAGAGCCGCGCGACCTTCGAAGGCCCCTGGACCCGCACCGGCGACAAATATACTCGCGATTCCGATGGCCGTTACACTTTCTGCGGCCGCGCCGACGACATGTTCAAGGTCTCCGGCATCTGGGTATCCCCGTTCGAGGTCGAGAGCGCGCTGATCACCCACCCGGCGGTACTGGAAGCCGCCGTCGTGCCGGAATCCGATCCGGAAGGATTATTGAAGCCTAAAGCCTTTGTCGTATTGCGGCCCGGCGCCAAAACCGATGATCTGCACGAAGTGCTGAAGGAGCACGTCAAGCAGAAGATCGGCGCGTGGAAATACCCGCGATGGATCGACGTGGTCGACAGCCTGCCGAAGACGGCGACGGGCAAGATTCAGCGGTTCAAGCTGCGGGACGGTGCGAATTAAATGAGCCGTCAAGCCCGGCCATGATGGAGCAAGCGGACACAGCAGCATGACAACCCTTACCCCCTCGGGCTTCCTCACGATCGGCGCTTCCCATCTCGAATACCGCATGATCGGTCCGTCGCCCGAGAGCGCGCCGACCATTGTGATGCTGCATGAGGGCCTCGGCTCGGCCGGGCTGTGGGGCGACTTCCCCGAAAAACTGCAAGCCGCGACCGGCGCGGGCGTGTTCGCCTATTCGCGCGCCGGCTATGGCGCATCGACGCCCGTTAAACTGCCGCGGCCGCTCGACTACATGCATGTCGAGGCGCTCGACGTGCTGCCGAAACTGCTCGACAAGACCGGCTTCCGCCGCGGCCTCCTGCTCGGCCATTCCGACGGCGCCTCGATCGCGGCGATCTATACCGGCTCGCATCAGGATCACCGCGTGCAGGGGCTCGCGCTGATCGCGCCGCATTTCATCGTCGAGGATATTTCGGTCGCCTCGATCGCGGAGATCCGCACCGCCTACGAGACCACCAACCTCAAGGGGAAGCTGTCGCGCTGGCACCGGCACGTTGACAATGCCTTCTACGGCTGGAACGGCGCCTGGCTCGATCCGGATTTTCGCAACTGGGATATTTCGGAATACCTCGCCTATATCCGCGTACCGGTGGCGATCCTGCAAGGTGTCAACGACCAGTATGGAACCATGCGTCAGGTCGAGATCGCGCAGGAAGAGTGCTACTGTCCGGTCGATGTGACTGTGATCCCCGGCGCGGGACATCAGCCGCATCGCGAAGCGCCGGAGGCGACGCTCGATGCGATTTCGGATTTCGCAAAAGCGGTGTTGCACACAGCTAAGGGCTCGCAGGGACGGGCCGCGTAACGCTTTTCCGCACGCGCTTTCCGGGGCCGCGCCCCGATGACCGTATCACCCGCAGGCGCAGGTAATCTCCCGTTGCCGCGCTGGGCCTATGTGCCGGGCGACCCCGGCGCTACGAACGCCGACTACGAAACGCTGGGACGGATCGCAGCGTTGGTGCCACCGCGCTTCGGCGGCTATGTGCCGGCGCGGCATCCGGCGCTGCGCTACGGCATCACGCTCAACGACCGCGGCTATTTCTGGGAGGCGCAGGAAATCCTGGAAGCAGTGTGGGCGGCAGCGCCGCAAGGCGGCCGCGAGCGGATTCTGCTGCGCGCCTGCATCCTGATCGCAACCGCGAACTTGCGGCTGCGCATGCAGAAGCCGCACGTCGCGGCGCGGATGCTCGGGGAGGCGCTCGGCGAACTCGAGGCGCTGGGCCTTCGCCATGCCGGCGGCGACGGCTTTGCCGATTGCTTTCCGGCCGCGGCCCTGGCGGCCGTCATCAAGACCAAGCTGGAGCGGCCGCAACTCGCCAAGGCCGATTGGGTGGCGATTGCGGCCAGCGGCCGAACATGAAACAAAATGCATGTTCTGGCGTTTTAGGCTAGACTCAATCAAAAACATGCACTATTGTGCATGCACCGAACCAAACAACATCTGAGAAAACGACAGAGGGTGGCTCATGGCCGGTGAAGATCGCGTCCTCGCAGGCGGCGCGAAATACATCGATTTTCAAACCGATCCGTCGCGCTATCGCCACTGGAAACTGGCGGTGGAGGGCGACGTCGCGACGCTCACCATGGACGTCGACGAGAATGGCGGGCTGTTCGAGGGCTATCAGCTCAAGTTGAATTCCTACGATCTCGGCGTCGACATCGAACTCGCGGACGCCGTGCAGCGGCTGCGCTTCGAGCACCCCGAAGTGAAGGTGGTGGTGATGCGCTCCGGCAAGAACCGCGTGTTCTGCGCCGGCGCCAACATCCGCATGCTGGCGGGCGCGACCCACGCCCATAAAGTCAACTTCTGCAAATTCACCAACGAGACCCGCAACGGCCTGGAAGATTCATCGGAAAATTCCGGCCAGCGCTTCATCACCGTCGTCAACGGCACCGCGGCCGGCGGCGGCTATGAGCTGGCGCTTGCGACCGACCACATCATCATGGCCGACGATGGCGCCGCCGCCGTCGCGCTGCCGGAAGTGCCGCTGCTTGCGGTGCTGCCGGGCACCGGCGGGCTGACGCGCGTGGTCGACAAGCGCAAGGTGCGCCGCGACCATGCCGATTTCTTCTGCACCATCGAGGAAGGAATTAAAGGCAAGCGTGCCGTCGCATGGCGGCTGGTCGACGAGATCGCGCCGAACAGCAAGCTCGAAGCCAAGGTCGCCGAGCGGGCCAAGGAGCTCGCCGCCGCCTCGAAGCGCAACGGCACCGGCAAGGGCATCGCGCTGGCGCCGCTCAACCGCACCATCGACGAGGCCGGCATCCGCTATGGTTTTGTCAGCGTCGACATCGATCGCGCCGCGCGGATCGCGACCATCTCGATCAAGGCGCCGGAAGCCGCGCCGCCGGCCGATATCGACGGCCTGATCGGGCGGGGCGCCTCGTTCTGGCCGCTGCAGGTGGCGCGCGAGCTTGATGATGCGATCCTGCATCTGCGCATCAACGAACTCGAAATCGCGATGCTGGTGTTCAAGAGCCACGGCGATCCGGCCAATATCGTCGCTTGCGACGCCTTCCTCGACGCCAACAAGGCGCACTGGCTGGTCAACGAGATCAGGCATTACTGGAAGCGGGTGCTGAAGCGCATCGACGTCACCTCGCGCACGCTGGTGACGCTGGTCGAGCCGGGTTCCTGCTTCGCCGGCACGCTGGCCGAACTCGTGTTCGCCGCCGACCGCTCCTACATGCTGATCGGCTCGCGCCAGGGCGACAACCGTCCGCCGCCCGCGATCCAGTTGACCTCGATGAATTTCGGCCCCTATCCGATGAGCCACGGCCTGACCCGGCTGCAATCGCGCTTCCAGGCCGATCCGTCCGATCTGGAGCGCGCGCAAGGCGCCATCGGCAAGGCGCTCGATGCGGAAGAGGCAGAAGAACTCGGCCTCGTCACCTTCGCGCTCGACGACATCGATTGGGACGACGAGGTGCGGGTGTTCCTGGAGGAGCGCACGTCGTTCTCGCCCGACGGTCTCACCGGCATGGAAGCGAATCTGCGCTTCGTCGGGCCAGAGACCATGGAATCGAAAATCTTCTCGCGCCTCACGGCGTGGCAGAACTGGATCTTCCAGCGTCCCAATGCGGTCGGCGAAGACGGCGCGCTGCGCCGCTACGGCACCGGTCAGAAGGCGCAATTCGACATGACGCGGGTTTGATTTCGTGTCCCGGGCGCCGTGCGGCGCAGGTGGCGCGGCCCGCAGAACCTTAACAGGTCCCAGATCTGCGGCGCATCGCCATAGGGCGTCGAAGACGCGCGTGAACGCGCTGATGACCTCGCACTGACGTCCCGGGACACGAGAGCCATAAAGGAGTACGGCGATGAATTACATGAACGTCGACTATTCGACCAAGATACCCAACAACGTCAATCTCAGCGAAGACCGCCAGGTGCTGAAAGCCCTGGAAGGCTGGCATCCCGGTTACATGGACTGGTGGGGCGACATGGGGCCGGAAGGCTTTCAGCAGTCGCTGGTCTATCTGCGCACCGCCTATTCGGTCGATCCGCGCGGCTGGGCCAAGTTCGACTATGTGAAGATGCCGGAATATCGCTGGGGCATTCTGCTGGCGCCGCAGGAAGAGAACCGCGTCATTCCCTTCGGCGAGAACTACGGCAAGCCGGCCTGGCAGGAAGTCCCGGGCGAGCACCGCGCCACGCTGCGCCGCCTGATCGTGATCCAGGGCGACACCGAGCCCGCTTCCGTCGAGCAGCAGCGCCATCTCGGCAAGACGGCGCCCTCGCTCTATGACCTGCGCAACCTGTTCCAGGTCAATGTCGAGGAAGGCCGCCATCTCTGGGCGATGGTCTATCTCCTGCAGAAATATTTCGGCCGCGACGGCCGCGAGGAAGCCGATGATTTGTTGCGCCGTCGCTCGGGTGACGCGGATTCACCGCGCATGCTCGGCGCCTTCAACGAGGCGACGCCGGACTGGCTGTCGTTCTTCATGTTCACCTACTTCACCGACCGCGACGGCAAGATGCAGCTGCACAGCCTCGCGCAGTCCGGTTTCGATCCGCTGTCGCGCACCTGCCGTTTCATGCTGACCGAAGAAGCGCATCACATGTTCGTCGGCGAGACCGGCATCAGCCGTGTCGTGCAGCGCACCTGCGAGGCGATGAAGGCCGCCGGCATCACCGATCCCACCGACATCGCCAAGGTGCGTGCGCTCGGCGTCATCGACCTGCCGACCATCCAGAAGAAGCTGAACCTGCACTATTCGCTGTCGCTCGATCTGTTCGGTTCGGAAGTCTCGACCAACGCGGCGAATGCCTTCAATGCCGGCATCAAGGGCCGCTACAAGGAAACCCAGATCGACGACGACCACCAGCTCAAGAACGCCACCTATCCGGTGCTGAAGCTGGTCGACGGCGTGATCAAGCGGGTCGACGAGCCGGCGCTGACCGCGCTCAACATGCGGCTGCGCGACGACTACACGCAGGATTGCGTCAAGGGCATGCTGCGCTGGAACAAGGTGATTTCGACCGCCGGCTACCAGTACAAGCTGACGCTGCCGAACGTCGCGTTCCACCGCCAGATCGGCGAGTTCAAGGATATCAATGCCACGCCCGACGGCGTGCTGATCGATGACGCCACCTGGAACCAACGCAAGGGCGAATGGTTGCCTTCGACTGACGACGGCGACTTCATCGCCTCGTTGATGAAGCCGGTGACCGAAGCCGGCCAGTACGCCTCCTGGATCTCGCCGCCGAAGGTCGGCATCGACAACAAGCCCGGCGATTTCGAGTACGTGAAGATCGAAACCTGAACCGCCCCGCAAATCGGGGAGCCGTAAACATGGACCCCGATCGCGACCTCGAAAAAATGAACCGCGACCAACTGGTCGCGGAGGTAAAGCGCCTCAGGGCGGGTATCCGCGCCCATCGCGACAGCACAGGTCACGACCTGTGCTGGCACCATCCGGATCTCTGGGGATTGCTCCCCGAGCGGCTCACGCCCGACGTGGCCGTCCCGCCCTGGCCGAAATTTTTGCGCGGATGTCTGCGGTACCGAGAAGCGCTGGAGCGCGAACTGCCCAACGCACCGGAGGCCGACTTCGAATACGACTGAATCGATGCCGTACAGGCGGTAGATTGAGCACTCGTCGCTGGACAGACGCTCACGCGCTATCGCTATTCGTGAGCGCTGCTATCAGTGCCGGCAAACGGCCCATCACGGCTGCCATGAACGCGTGATTGTGATAGTCGCGCGATGCAACGATCTTGCCCCCGCGAACGCGTGAGACCTGAATGTTCGAGACACGAAAGTTGCGTCCGGTGCCGGTGACCACGCCGTCATAGTCCCATTCGGCGATCGCGACCTCGGGATCGGCTGTTTGATGCACGAGCATATTGCGGACTTCAAGCGTCAATGGCGCGGCAGCAAAGCTGGCGAAGACGGATCGCGTCCCGTCCCTCGGTCCGCATCGGAGACGGAAGCGCGAAAGGATGCTCGACAATGGCGTCGTGGGCATAGAGTTCATGAAGCCGTTCCCAGGCCCGATCGGCTATGCCGTTCATGAGCTCTCTCAAAACCTGTTCTGGGCTTGGATGATCAGGCACGGTGCTTCTCCATTGCGAAGACTGCTTGCAGTCGACCAAACGATGCTATCGCGAGTTGACCAGCGTGCCGAAGGCTGAATTCGAATACGGGAAAGAGTGACAGGCGAATGCCTTAACCTCTCCGCGCTTGCGGGGAGAGGTCGGATCGCGTTTGCGATCCGGGTGAGGGGGGGTACAGGTCTATCGATAATGCACAGCTCGCGGAGAGAGCCCCTCACCCCAACCCTCTCCCCGCAAGAGCGGGGCGAGGGAGCACAGCGTCGCCACTACCCCGCGATCTCGCTGCCCGCGCTTGCATACACCACGCCGCCGTCCACCGCGATGGTGTTGCCGACCACATAATCCCCGGCGCGCGAGGCGAGATAGATCGCTACTCCCGCCATATCTTCATCGCTGCCGATGCGCCGCGCCGGAACGCGCTTGGCTACCTCGTCGCCATGGTCGCGCGCGGCGCGATTCATGTCCGACTTGAAGGCGCCCGGCGCGATCGCGGTGACGTTAATGTTCTCCTTGATCAGCTTGGTGGCCATGCGCCGCGTCAGGTGGATCACCGCCGCCTTGCTCGCGGCGTAGGAATAGGTCTCCATCGGATTGACGAAGATGCCGTCGATGGAGGCGACGTTGATGACCTTGGCAGGCCGCTCGGGGCTTGCCGCCGCGCGCAGCGGCTTTGCCAGCGCCTTGGTCAGGAAGAACAGCGACTTGACGTTGAGGTCCATCACCTTGTCCCAGCCGCTTTCCGGGAATTCGTCGAACTCCGCGCCCCATGCCGCGCCGGCATTGTTGACGAGGATGTCGAGCTTCGGCTCCAGCTTGATGATTTCTGAGGCGAGTTTTTCGCAGCCCGCCACCGTCGAGATGTCGATCGGCAGCGCGATGCATTCGCCGTCATAGGCGGCAGTGAGTTCTTTCGCGGTGGCTTCGCAGGGACCGGCCTTGCGCGCTGTGATGTAAACCTTCGCCGCGCCCTGCGCGAGAAAACCGGCCGCGATCATCTTGCCGATGCCGCGTGAGCCACCCGTCACCACCGCGACGCGGCCATTGAGCGAAAACAGATCCTTGAACATTGCATTCCTCCATTGCTTTGCCGCCGGTTTTGGGCGGGGGAGGGCGGCAAGTCAAGGAAGGGGATTGGACCCGTAGCCCGGATGGAGCGAAGCGCAATCCGGGGAAGGAGCGGCCAAATTCTTAAAGCCCACGGCTCTGCCGGAGGATACTTATACCTGAGCCACTGTCCGCAGGCGCGGCGGGTCTGCGGCGCGCGTTCGCCTCATCGGGAATGCAACGAGGTTATTTCTTTGCTCGCCCGATTAGAACCAAATCGCCATCTGGTTCTTCTTCATAATGAATAAGGCCGTACAGCGGAAATTTGATCAACACACCTCTATTCAGAGACGCCCATTCCGCTTTCGGATACTCCTCACTGTACTCGTTAGTGTCGATCGAGCACACGACGATTCCTCCGGAATCTTCACCAATCCTGACTTTATCGCCGAGCCGGATGCTTTGACCGTCGGGATATTTCATCGGACACCTACTTTACGAAGAGTTGAATCGGTATCCAGTTCGCTCGCGCGCCGTCCGGGCTATGGCGCTACGAATTGTATCTACGCCGCGTCGATGCGGCGAAAGCCGTTCCACATGGCGGTGGCGGCGCCCGATGTCAGGACCGGGAGGATGCGCGCGTCCTGGTAATTGCCGTTGAGCGAGACCCGCTGCAGCGCGGTCATGTGGTCGGCGCTTTCCGGGAAGAGCATGCCCGGCCGCGTCGTGACCGCGGTCTTGAATCCAACAGCTTTCGCCAGGGCGAATTCGCGCCGCCCGGCCGCGATCCGGTCGCCATAGGGATAGGCGAGGTGCAGCGCCGGCCGCTGCAATTCCCCTTCGATCCGCGCGCGGCTGGTCGCCAGTTCGAACGAGGCGGTGTCTTCGCTCTGCCGCGCCAGATTGCAATGCGTGATCGTATGCGCGCCGATCGTCACCAGGGGATCGTCCGCGAACGCCTTCAATTCTTCCCAGGACATGCAGAGCTCGCGGGCGATCGGAGCTTCGTCCACCTCGTGGCGCGTGCATAGCGCGGAGATTTCGCGCTGGAGGTCGTGCTCGCCCGGCAGCCCACGCAGCCAGTCGTGCAGCCGGTCGAAGGCGGCCTGCTTGGCCGCCGGCGTCGAGGTGTCGAGGCGGGTCGCCATGCCGCCGATCGGGACCTCGATCGAGGACGCCCTGGCGATTGCCTTCTCGAGCGCGACCCACCACAACCTTCCGGTGCCTTCGGCGAAATCGCTCGTGACGTAGACGGTCATCGGCGCGTCGAATTCGCGCATCACCGGCAAAGCGTGATCGCGGTTGTCGCGATAGCCGTCATCGAGGGTGAAGCAGGCGAAGCGCCGCGCAAAATTGCGCTCCTGGAGTCGCTGATGCGCTTCATCCATGGTGACGATGTCGACGTCGAGCGCGCGAAGATGCGCCAGCATCGCCCGCAGGAATTCCGGCTCGACCTCGAGATGGTGATTGGGCTGAAACGCGCCGTCGCGGCGGGGACGGACATGGTGCAGCATGAAGATGACGCCGACACCTGCGAAGATTGGTCGCAGCAGGTAATGCGCCCCGGAGAAGTACAGCGCTTCCAGCCCGGCGCGAATAACGGTGTTGCGAAGCAGTTTCATTTTGTGGTTGGGGGGCTGCCCGGTTGTATTACAGGACCGAAACTAGCGACAGACCGCTGAACAAACAGTTAGCCGGACCGATTCCGGACCCTTTCGCGCCTGCGACATTTCGGGTTTGACAGCCCTGCAAGGGTTTGTTTTCTCTGCATTCCGGACCCGGCAGGAACTCGAATGCGCGGACTTTTCAAGTGGAGTAGCAAATGGTGGCCGGGCGTTATTCCTCTGGTCATCTTTTGGGCGATCGCGGCCTGGACGAGCACCGAACCGCTGGAAGCCGATCTGGCGCAGCGTTCGGCCGCCGCCCTCAAGGACACTGTCCTCAATAAGACGCGAATCTCGGTCGCCGGGCGCGACGTGACCCTGGGCGCGGATGCGTTCTCGGAAGACGGCCGGCAGGGCGCTGTGGCGTCGGTGGAGACGGTGCCGGGGGTGCGGCTGGTCAATGATGAAACCCGGCTCGTTCCCGAGGCCAAGCCGTTCGTCTGGTCGGCCGAACGCGATGTCGTTCGGGTGACACTATCGGGAAGTTCGCCGCTACCGGCAAGCAAGAGCCGGTTGATGGAGGCGGCGCGCGCCAATCTCGGCGGCGTCGAAGTGGTCGACCGGATGGATCTGTCGCGCGGCGCGCCGCCGCGTTTCGACAATGCCGCGCTGCTGCTGCTCGATCAGATCGGCAAGCTGAAGGAAGGCAAGATCACGGTGTCGGACACCCAGGTCAGTCTATCGGGCATGGCGCGCGAGCTCGGCGGCCGCGAAGCCATCGCCGCCGCGCTGAAAAATCTGCCCGAAGGTTTTTCGGTCGCAGCCAACGAGGTCAAGGCGCCGCCTTATGTCTTCCAGGCCTACAAGGATCCGGTCGCGGTGACGCTGACGCTGACCGGCAACGTGCCCGACAACAATGTCCACGCCGCGCTGGTGGCGGCGGCGGGACGCAAGTTCTTCAGCGAAAAAGTCGTCGACAGTCTCAAGCCGAGCATCGGCGCGCCGTCGGGTTTTGCCAGCGCGGTGGTGCCGGCGCTGGGAGCGCTGTCGCGGCTGTCGACCGGCACGCTGGTCGTCTCCGACCGGGAGGTGAAGCTGTCGGGCGATGCGCTGTATGAGGCTGCCGCCAGTCAGATCCGCGCCGGCCTCGGCAAGGACTTTCCGCAGGGCTGGCAGTTCAAGCCGGAAATCTCGGTCAAGCCGCCGGCCGCGCCGGTCGATGCGACCGTGTGCCAGCAGCTATTCACCGATCTGCTCGGCAAGGCGCGGATCCGCTTCGAGCCCGGCAAGGCCGACATTGTCGCCGACTCCGCCGGCCTGCTCGACCGCCTGATCGAGACCGCGCTGCGATGTCCGACCGCCAATATCGAAATCGCCGGCCACACCGATAGCGACGGCGACGAGGCGGCCAACCAGACGCTGTCCGAGAAGCGGGCGCAGGCGGTTGCCGACCATCTGGTCAGGGCGGGATTGCCGGCCAACCGGTTCAGCGCAGTCGGCTATGGTTCGACCCAGCCGATTGCCGGTAACGATACCGACCAGGGCAAGGCGCAGAACCGCCGCATCGATTTCGTGGTGAAGTGAGTATGGCCTATCTGACCACATTCTACTGGGGCTGGTTGTTGGGATCGGTGCTGCTCGGCTTCGCCATGGGCTGGATATCCGTGGTCCAGCACGGCGACGGTATCCCGCGGAAATGGCGATGGTGGGTCGCGGCCCTGGTCGCGGCGCTGGTCGCAGCCGCGGTCGCGCGTGTCGTGCCCGGCCGTTTCGGCTACTGGCTCGATCTCGGCCTGATCATGTTCGGCCTTTATCTCTGCGGTTGTACAATCGGATCATGGTTGCGCGACTGGGTGGTCTCGCGAACGGCACCGCCGGCCTGATTGCCTCATGCGCCGGTCAACTTTACAGCTGTCATTGTCACGGGTTGTTGACCAGTCCCTTCTAGGGTCCGGAACCGCCGCCGGGCGGCGGGATTTCAGTAAAACGGTGCTAGTGCCGTCATGGACCACGCCTAATATCTTGAAGGGGCGCGTTTTATTGTCGTTAGGCGAATTCCACTCCGGCTCAAAACGCGCTACCAGAGGGGCGAGGGAGCAGCGTAGCGTCGGCGGGGTTCGCGCCATAGCCGTCGTCGCAGAAGCGCAATTCGAGGTATAGATGCTGGAAGCAATACGCAGGGCAATGTCGTTTCTGCGCCAGAAACAGGTCCTGCATAAGCTCGGTGTTGTCATCAGCATCACGGTCATCGCCGTTGCATGCTACGTGCTCTATCACATGCTCCGCGGCATCGACACCAACGAGGTGATCGACGCCATCAAGGGCACCGAGCCGAGCCAGATCGCGCTGGCGGCGCTGTTCGTTGCGGCGGGTTATTTCACGCTCACCTTCTATGACTGGTTCGCGGTCCGCGCCATCGGCCAGCGCCATGTGCCCTACCGCGTCAACGCGCTGGCGGCCTTCACCTCCTATTCGATCGGGCACAATGTCGGCGCCAGCGTCTTCACCGGCGGCGCGGTGCGCTACCGGATCTATTCGGCCTGGGGGCTGAACGCGATCGACGTCGCCAAGATCTGCTTCCTCGCCGGGCTTACCTTCTGGCTCGGCAACGCCGCGGTCCTGGGACTGGGCATTGCCTACCACCCGGAAGCCGCCGCCTCGATCGATCAACTGCCGGCCTGGCTCAACCGCATCGCGGCGTTCGCCATCATCGTCGGACTGGTCGGATATGTCTGCTGGGTCTGGGCCCAGCCGCGCAGCGTCGGCCGCGGGCCGTGGACGGTCACGCTGCCGGGCGGCCCGCTGACGCTGCTGCAGATCGCCATCGGCATCGTCGATCTCGGCTTCTGCGCGCTGGCGATGTACATGCTGGTGCCGGACGAGCCCCAGATCGGCTTCGTCGTCGTCGCGGTGATCTTCGTTTCGGCGACCCTGCTGGGCTTTGCCAGTCATTCCCCGGGCGGGCTCGGCGTGTTCGATGCCGCCATGCTGGTCGGCCTCTGGCAGATGGACCGGGAGGAACTGCTCGCCGGCATGCTGCTGTTCCGCGTCCTCTATTATATCGGGCCCTTTGTCATATCTGTAATCTTGCTGACGCTTCGGGAGATTATCATCGGCGCGCGATCGAAGCGCCTGCGCCAACTGGCGGCTGCTGCCGATCCCGAGCCGAGGCATGAAGCCCCCGTCTATGTGCGCGAGCGTGGAGACACGGGCACCTGATGACGCGGCGGACGCCTCGCGAGTAGAGGAGGAAGACCTGCGCCATGGCGATCGATGATTCTCACTCTTCCTCGTTCTTTGCACCGTGGCCGGACCGGTTGCGGCATTCGGCCATCATCCTGCTGGCCGCCGGCCTGGCGCTCTGCGCGCTCGTGCTGCTGGCCGACCTCTCGCTGCCGCGTGCCGTCGCCGTTTTCATCTGCATCTCGGCCGCCGCGCTGGTGCCGTGGCGGCTGCATCATGTGGCAGCCTCGCGAGACGATGTCCGGGCCGTCAGCCCGGTCGAGTCTGCTGCCGTCAGCGCGGTTGTTGCCGGCATGCCGGATCCGGCCGTGCTGCTCGACCGCGCCGGGCGCGTCATTCACCTCAATGCAGCGGCTGCCCAGCTTGCGCCCGCGCTGCGCAAGAACGAGCTCGCGCAGTTCGCGCTGCGCTCGCCCGAAATCATCACCGCGCTGCGCGAGGCGATCGCGACCACCGAGCCGCGCCGCGCCAGCTATCTCGATCAGGTGCCGGTCGACCGCTGGATGGAACTGATTATCACGCCGGTGCCGGTTCCCACCCTGTTCGGCGGTACTGAAAAATGCATGCTGCTAACCTTCCACGACCAGACGCCGCTGCGGCGGGTCGAGGAGATGCGCGCCGATTTCGTCGCCAATGCCAGCCATGAACTGCGCACGCCGCTCGCGGCGTTGTCGGGCTTCATCGATACGCTGCAGGGTCCGGCCAAGGAGGATGCCAAGGCGCGCGAGCGCTTTCTGTCGATCATGCATACGCAGGCGACGCGGATGGCGCGGCTGATCGACGATTTGCTGTCGCTGTCGCGGGTCGAATTGTCGGCCCATGTCCGGCCCGACGCCTGCGTCGATATCGTGCCGATCATCCGCCAGGTCGCCGACGGGCTGGAGCCGCTGGCGCGCGAGCGGCAGGTTGCGATCGAAATCGATCTGCCCGCATCGGCGACGATCGCGGGCGACCGCGAGGAACTGCTGCGGCTGTTCGAGAACCTGATCGAAAACGCGCTCAAATATGGCGCGTCCGGCGAGCGGGTGGTCGTCTCCCTGAAGGAGGCCGCATCCGGCGACGGTACGCCGGAACTCCGCGTCATGGTCCGCGATTTCGGCCCCGGGATTGCGCCGGAGCACCTGCCGCGGCTCACCGAACGCTTCTATCGGGTCGATGTCGGCGACAGCCGTGCCCAAGGTGGAACCGGGCTCGGTTTATCCTTGGTGAAACATATTCTTAACCGCCATCGCGGCCGGCTTTTGATCGAAAGCGTGCCCAAAAACGGGGCGACCTTTACCGCCTGTTTTCCCCAGGCAAAACTGTCATCATCGGCATAAATACAAGCAAATTCAGTTGCTTGTCTCTGTCATCCAACTGTCATCGAACCTTCGTAAAAGCTCTATCGACCGCACCTAAACGGGCGGCGTGAGCGCGATCGGGCGCATCCGGCGCTTCGCTCACCAGATGGAGACCGACCATGAATTTGATCAGGACAATCGTCGCCGCCGGCCTGGTCGCCGCGTCGACCTCGGCCCTTGCTGCCGACATCACCGGCGCAGGCGCCACCTTCCCGTTCCCGATCTATTCGAAGTGGGCCGACGCCTACAAGAAGGAGACCGGCAACGGCCTGAACTACCAGTCGATCGGCTCCGGCGCCGGCATCAAGCAGATCCAGGCCAAGACCGTGACCTTCGGCGCCACCGACGCGCCGCTGAAGCATGAGCAACTCGAAAAGGACGGCCTGGTGCAGTGGCCGATGGTGATGGGCGCGATCGTGCCGGTCGTGAACCTCGAAGGCGTCAAGCCGGGCGAACTGGTGCTGTCGGGCGAAGTGCTCGGCGACATCTATCTCGGCAAGATCAAGAAGTGGGACGATGCCGCGATCGCCAAGCTCAATCCGAAGCTGAAGCTGCCGGCCGACGCCATCACCGTGGTCCGCCGCTCCGACGGTTCGGGCACCACCTTCAACTTCACCGACTACCTGTCGAAGTCGAACGCCGAATGGAAAGCCAAGGCTGGCACCGGCACCGCGGTCGAATGGCCGACCGGCGTCGGCGCCAAGGGCAATGAAGGCGTTGCCGGCAATATCGGCCAGACCAAGAACGCGATCGGTTACGTCGAATATGCCTACGCCAAGCAGAACAAGCTGACCTATGCGGCGATGATCAACAAGGCCGGCAAGACCGTGCAGCCGACCATCGCAGCCTTCCAGGCGGCCGCTTCCAACGCCGACTGGGCCAAGGCGCCCGGCTACTACGTGATCCTCACCGACCAGCCCGGCGAAGCCTCCTGGCCGATCACCGCGGCGACCTTCATCCTCATGCACAAGGATGCGACCGACAAGGCGGCGTCCCAGGAAGCCATCAAGTTCTTCAAATGGTCGTTCGAGAAGGGCGGCAAGATGGCCGAAGAACTCGACTACATCCCGATGCCGGACTCGGTGGTCAAGCTGATCGAGAAGACCTGGACCTCGGAGATCAAGAGCTGACGGGACCGACGTCTCGCAACGCGATCGCTCAACCCGGAACGTCCGGGTTGAGCACCCTCTCGGGACAAGAGAGGCAAGAACAATGCGCGAGCCGAAAAAGCCGTGCACCGCGGTCCGGGTTATTGGGCTATAGTAAAGGGGATTGGGCGTGGCAGAAATGGCGGTTGAAAGCGATGTGATGGAAGCTGCCGGACCCTACGATCGCGCACGGGCCCTCAGCGCTTTCAAGCTTGGCGATATCACCTTCTACTGGATCACGCGCGCCTGCGCGATCTCGGTTCTCCTCATCCTCGGCGGCATCATCATCTCGCTGATCGTGGGCGCCTGGCCCGCGATGCGGGAATATGGCGCGGCCTTCCTATGGACGCAGCGCTGGGCGCCGTCCGCCGATCCGCCGGTGCTGGGCGCGCTCGGCCCGATCTACGGCACGCTGATCACCTCCGTGATCGCGATGATGATCGCCATTCCCGTCGGCCTCGGCATTGCGGTGTTCCTCACCGAAATCTGCCCGCTCTGGCTGCGTCGTCCCATTGGTCTCGCGGTCGAACTGCTCGCCGGCATCCCCTCGATCATCTACGGCATGTGGGGCTTCTTCGTGCTGGGCCCGTTCCTGGCGAACACGTTCCAGCCCTTCATGATCAGCATTTTCGACGGCGTGCCGGTGCTCGGCGCGATCTTCGCCGGTCCGCCGTCCTATCTCAGCCTGTTCAACGCCTCGCTGATTCTGGCGATCATGGTGCTGCCCTTCATCACCTCGATCTCGGTCGACGTCTTCAAGACCGTGCCGCCGGTGCTGAAGGAAGCCGCCTATGGCGTCGGCTGCACCACCTGGGAAGTCGTCCGCAACGTGGTCATCCCCTATACCCGCGTCGGCGTGATCGGCGGCATCATGCTGGCGCTCGGCCGTGCGCTCGGCGAGACTATGGCGGTCACCTTCATCATCGGCAATTCGTTCAAGATCCAGTCCTCGATCTTCGCGCCGGGCACCACGATTTCCGCGGCCATCGCCTCCGAATTCGCCGAGAGCGACGGCCTGCACCAGTCCGGCCTGATCCTGCTCGGTTTGCTGCTGTTCGTTCTGACGTTCTTCGTGCTGGCGGCCGCGCGGCTGATGCTGATGCGGCTGGAAAAGAAGGCGGGGAACTAAGATGAACCCGATCTACGCTTCCCGCCGCCGCAAGAACGTCGTCATCAAGTTCCTGTGCCTTTGCGCCGCGGCGTTCGGCGTCACCTGGCTCGCGCTGATCCTGTTCACGCTGTTCTACAACGGCCTGACCGGGCTTTCGCTGCAGGTCTTTGCCCAGGATACGCCGCCGCCCGGCTCGACCGAAGGCGGCCTCCGCAACGCCATCGTCGGCTCGATCATCATGACGGTGATCGGCGTCGGCATCGGCGCGCCGCTCGGCCTGTTTGCCGGCACCTACCTCGCCGAATACGGCAAGCACGACAAGCTCACCTCGGTGATCCGCTTCATCAACGACATCCTGCTGAGCGCGCCCTCGATCATCATCGGCCTGTTCATCTACGGCGCCATCGTGGTGCCGATGGGCGGCTTCTCGGCCTTTGCCGGGTGTCTCGCGCTCGCCGTGATCGTGATCCCCGTCGTGGTCCGCACCACCGAGGACATGCTGGGACTGGTGCCCAATCCGCTTCGTGAGGCGGCGTCCGCGCTCGGCCTGCCGCGCTCGCTGGTGATCCGCCGGATCGCCTATCGCGCGGCACGATCGGGTCTGATCACCGGCGTCCTGCTCGCCACCGCCCGCGTTGCCGGCGAAACCGCGCCGCTGTTGTTCACCGCGCTGTCGAACCAGTTCTTCAGCCTGAACCTGACCAAGACGATGGCGAACCTGCCGGTGACCATCAACAACTTCGTCCAGAGCCCCTATGCCTACTGGAAGGAACTCGCCTGGAGCGGGGCCTTGCTGATCACGCTCACCGTGTTGGCCCTGAATATTGGCGCGCGCATTCTCGGCGCCGAGAGGACATCCAAATGACCGATCTTTCCGTATCCGTGAGTTCCGCCAGTGGCCCAGCCCCGCAGGTGCCGTTGCCCGAGGCTGCGCCCAAGGTCACCGCGCGCGGCCTGAACTTCTACTATGGCGAACACCATGCGCTGAAGAACATCAACCTGACGCTCGGCACCAACCGCGTCACCGCCTTCATCGGCCCATCCGGCTGCGGCAAGTCCACGCTGCTGCGCATCTTCAACCGGATGTACGATCTCTATCCGGGCCAGCGCGCCACCGGCCAGCTCTTGCTGGACCAGACCAACATCCTCGACCCCAAGCTCGACCTCAATCTCTTGCGGGCCCGGGTCGGCATGGTGTTCCAGAAGCCGACGCCGTTCCCGATGACGATCTACGAAAACATCGCCTTCGGCATCCGGCTTTATGAGAAGATCTCGAAGTCGGAAATGGACGGCCGGGTCGAGAAGGCGCTGCGCGGCGGCGCGCTGTGGAACGAGGTCAAGGACAAGCTCAATGCCAGCGGCCTGTCGCTGTCCGGCGGCCAGCAGCAGCGGCTCTGCATCGCCCGCACGGTCGCCGTCAGGCCCGAGGTGATCCTGTTCGACGAACCCTGTTCGGCGCTCGACCCGATCTCGACCGCCAAGATCGAGGAACTGATTCAGGAGCTGGCGGAGGACTACACCATCGCCATCGTCACCCATAACATGCAGCAGGCGGCGCGCGTCTCCGACAAGACCGCCTTCATGTATCTCGGCGAGCTGATCGAATTCGACGACACCAACAAGATTTTCACTTCGCCGAGTGATCGACGCACCCAGGACTACATCACCGGCCGGTTCGGTTGAGGAGATTTGAGAGATGGCTTCCGAACACACCGCCAAGGCATTCGACAGCGACCTTCAGGAGCTGACCCGTCTGGTTGCCGAGATGGGCGGCCTCGCCGAACGCATGATCACCGAATCCGTCGATGCGCTGGTCCGCCGGGATGTCGCACTGGGCAAGCGCGTCGTCGCGTCAGACGTCGAGATCGACCGCCTGCAGCACCTGATCGAGGAGCGCGCGGTATTGACCATCGCCCGCCGCCAGCCGATGGCGATCGATCTGCGCGAAATCGTCGGCGCCATGCGCGTCGCCACCGATCTGGAGCGGATCGGCGATCTCGCCAAGAACATGGGCAAGCGGGTCGCGGCGCTGGAGAACGATTTCCAACCGCTGAAGCTGATGCGCGGCCTCGAACACATGACCGATCTCGTGCAAACGCAGGTCAAGTCGGTGCTCGATGCCTATGCGGCACACGACCTGCCGGCGGCGATGGCGGTCTGGAAGGGCGACGAGGAAGTCGACGCCATCTGCACCTCGCTGTTCCGCGAGCTGCTCACCTATATGATGGAAGACCCGCGCAACATCTCGTTCTGCATTCATTTGATGTTCTGCGCCAAGAATATCGAGCGGATCGGCGACCATGCCACCAACATCGCCGAAACCGTGTTCTACATGATCGAAGGCCAGCAGATGCTCGACAAGCGCCCGAAGGGCGACATGACGACGTTTGCCACCACGCTTCCGAATAGCTGAGGATAATAGGGATGAGCGCACGCATTATGGTGGTCGAGGACGAGGAAGCGCTGACCACGCTGTTGCGCTACAACCTCGACGCCGAAGGCTATGAGGTCGAAACCGTCGGCCGCGGCGACGACGCCGATACGCGGCTGAAGGAGCGCGTGCCCGACCTCGTCGTGCTCGACTGGATGCTGCCGGGCCTTTCCGGCATCGAGCTGTGCCGCCGCCTGCGCGCCCGTCCCGAAACCAAGCAGCTGCCGATCATCATGCTGACCGCGCGCGGCGAGGAGAGCGAGCGGGTGCGCGGGCTTGCGACCGGCGCCGACGACTACATCGTCAAGCCATTCTCGGTGCCGGAACTGCTGGCGCGGGTGAAGGGCCTGTTGCGACGGGCAAGCCCGGAGCGGCTCGCCACCGTCCTGACCTATGGCGACATCGAGCTCGACCGCGAGAAGCGCCGCGTCGCGCGCTCGGGCCGGCAGATCGACCTCGGCCCGACCGAGTATCGCCTGCTGGAATTCTTCCTGGAACATCCCGGCCGCGTCTTCAGCCGCGAGCAATTGCTCGACAGCGTCTGGGGCCGCGACATCTATATCGACGAGCGCACCGTCGACGTCCATATCGGCCGCCTGCGCAAGCTGCTCAATCCCGGCCGCGAGCAGGATCCGATCCGCACCGTGCGCGGCGCCGGTTATGCGCTGGATGATCGCTTTGCGAAGGTGGAGCCGTAAGGCTCCGCTATCGTCTGCGCAAACACCGCTGTCGTCCCCGCCTAGTGCGCAATTGCGCACGGGGACCATAACCACTGATGTTTGATTGTTGAGAAACGCTGGATCTCCAGCGAAGCATAACCACAAGCGCCAGTGGTTATGGGTCCCGGCTCAAGGCCGGGACGACATCTGTGAGAGCGCGCGCCCCTTACCTCGTCTGCTTCGGCGCCTGCCTGCGCCGATCGGCGGCGGGCTGGTAGGCGACGCGCGAGTGATGCGCGCAATAGGGCAGGCCGGTGAGCGCCTTGCCGCCGCAGAAGAAGAATTCCGGGCTCGAGGGATCGCCGACCGGCCAGTGGCAGGTCGCCTCGTTCAACTCGAGCAGCGACAGCCGCTGGCTCATCGGCACCACATTGTCGAAGGCAACCGGATCGGCCTCGATCTCCACCTCGAAAGCGTGCGCCAGCGCGGTGTTGCCGCGCGAGACCGGGCGCGACACCCGCATCATCTGCTGGGCGGCGGGACGCGCCTTGCGCTGCCGCGGGGCGGCCGAGGAGGGGCTCTTGGCGCGGCCGGACAGGCCCAGCCGGTGCACTTTGCCGATCACGGCGTTTCGCGTCACATTTCCGAGTTCCGCGGCAATCTGGCTCGCCGATAATCCGGCTTCCCAGAGCTTTTTCAGCTGCTCGACGCGATCGTCGGACCAGGTCAAAACGGTCATCGTAATCTTCCCTTCGCGTCGCGCCGGCCAATCGAGGGCAGCGCGGGCGATGTCATTCGTCTCAAAAATCCCTGCGGTCAGAATCCCTTAGCCCTCGCCGGGCGCGTTAACCGCGCCCGAACGTTTACGCCTGCACAAATGGACTCTTAGGGATCAGAACTGCCGCACGAGATGTCGTACCCGACAGCCCAAACGCTACAATATGGCGTGACTCGGGCGCAAGAGTCCGCGCCCCAACGTCCACATGTTCTGACATCTAGGCTTTTCACTGCGTGTTTTCCACCACACCGCAATCCTACGGATTTTGGCATCTTGCACTGCAGGAAAGGCCGTTCCGTGGCGTGTTGACAGCGTCCCCGGCCCACATAGAATGCCTCTCACGTGCCGCCCTTAAGAGGCGGCACGTTTCGTTTTCGCAAGACCGGCTGCTGCCGCGTTCGCGCCACTGCCTGCGTGTCCCCGGCCGGTCAAACCTTCAGTGCAAACCTTTTGTGATCGCCATGACCAATAGCGCCACGTCGCATCTGCTCCCCGTCTTCGCCAGGGTCGATCTCGGCTTCGAAAGCGGCGAGGGCTGCTGGCTGACATCAACCAATGGCGAGCGCTATCTCGATTTCACCTCGGGCGTCGCGGTGAATGCGCTGGGTCACTGCCATCCGCATCTGATCAAGGCGCTGCAGGAACAGGCGACAAAGCTCTGGCACATGTCGAACCTGTTCAAGTCGCCCGATGGCGAGAAGCTCGCCGCGCGGCTGTGCGAGCAGAGCTTTGCCGACTTCGTGTTCTTCTGCAATTCCGGCGCGGAGGCGATGGAGGGCGTGATCAAGGTCGTGCGCCGCTATCAATTCTCCAAGGGCCATCCCGAGCGCTATCGCCTCGTCACCTTCGAAGGCGCTTTCCATGGCCGCACGCTGGGCACGCTCGCCGCCACCGGCTCAGCCAAATATCTCGAGGGCTTTGGCCCGCCGATGGACGGTTTTGATCAGGTGCCGCACGGCGATATCGAAGCCGTGAAAAAAGCGATCGGCCCGAACACCGCGGGCATCCTGATCGAGCCGGTGCAGGGCGAGGGTGGCGTGCGCTCCGCGCCGCAATCCTTCTTCAAGGCGCTGCGCCAGCTCTGCGACGAGAAGGGTCTTCTGCTCGCCTTCGACGAGGTGCAGACCGGCATGGGCCGCACCGGCGATCTCTTTGCCTACAAGCGCGTCGGCGTGACGCCGGATGTGATGTCGCTGGCGAAAGCGCTCGGCGGTGGTTTCCCGATCGGCGCGGTGCTGGCGACGGCGGAAGCGGCCAGCGGCATGACGCCGGGCTCGCACGGCTCCACCTTCGGCGGCAATCCGCTGGCGATTTCCGCCGCCAACGCCGTGCTCGACGTGATGCTGAAGCCCGGCTTCTTCGATCACGTGCAGAAGATGTCGCTGCTGTTGAAACAGAAGCTCGCCTCCGTGGTGGACCGCTATCCCGCCGTGCTCTCGGAAGTGCGCGGCGAGGGACTCCTGGTCGGCGTCAAGGCCGTGGTGCCCTCGGGCGATCTCGTCAATGCGCTGCGCGATCAAAAACTCCTGACGGTGGGCGCCGGCGACAATGTGGTGCGATTCCTCGCGCCCCTGATCGTGACCGAGGCCGAGATCGACCAGTCCGTTCAGATGCTGGAGCGCGCCTGCGCCGCGCTGTCGGCCACGCAGTTGAAGAAGGCGGCGGGATGATGAGCAAATCCGTCCGTCACTTCCTCGACATCAACGAGCTGCCGCAGAACGAATTGCGCAACATGCTGGCGCTCGGCGCCACCATGAAGGCGAAGCTGAAGGCGCATGAGAAGAGCAAGAAGCCGCTCGAAGGCAAGACGCTGGCGATGATCTTCGAACGTCCCTCGACCCGCACGCGGGTCTCGTTCGACGTCGGCATGCGCCAGCTCGGCGGCGAGTCCATCATGCTCACGGGCGCGGAAATGCAGCTCGGCCGTGGCGAGACCATCGCCGATACCGCGCGCGTGCTGTCGCGCTATGTCGATGCGATCATGATCCGCATCCTCAACCACGATGCGTTGCTGGAACTCGCCGCGCACGCCACCGTGCCCGTGATCAACGGCCTGACGCGGCGCTCGCATCCCTGCCAGGTGATGGCCGACCTGATGACCTTCGAGGAGCATCGCGGGTCGATCGAGGGCAAGACGGTGGCCTGGACCGGCGACGACAACAACGTGCTGGCGTCCTGGGCGCACGCGGCCGAACGGTTCAAGTTCCAGCTCAATGTCGCGACCCCGCCGGAGCTCGCGCCGAAAAAGGTGATGCGCGACTGGATCAAGGCGACCGGCGCGCCGATCGTGCTTGGCACCGATCCGGAAGCCGCCGTGCGCGGCGCCGATTGCGTCGTCACCGACACCTGGGTGTCGATGGGCGACAAGGAGGGCGAGCACCGCCACAATGTGCTGAAGCCCTATCAGGTCAACGAAAAACTGATGTCGCTGGCGAACAAGGATGCGCTCTTCATGCATTGCCTGCCCGCCCATCGCGGCGAGGAGGTCACCGATGAAGTGATCGACGGTCCGCAATCGGTCGTGTTCGACGAGGCCGAAAACCGCCTGCACGCACAGAAGGGCATTCTGGCCTGGTGTTTCAACGAAGTGGCGTAGGTCTTTCCGTCGTCCCTGCGAAAGCAGGGACCCATACCGCGTGATCTATCGTTTGCTGCAGCCTGATAGACGTCGCACTTCGGTGGTGTCTCAGTTGGAACCTAAGCGGTAAGCTTCGCAAGGGAGACCTCAGGACAATGATTTGCTTGAATATCAATAACGAAGGAGCCGATCTCCGGGTTACTCGTGACGAATTATACATGCTGAACAATGCGCTGAATGAGGTCTGCAACGGCGTTCACATCCATGAAAACGCGTTTCAAACTCGATTGGTGTTCGAGCGCAGCGATCTTCTCGCGTTGTTGGCTCAGATCAACGAGTTGCTGCCACAAAATTCAAACTGAGACACTGCCCGTACTTCACAATTGCGTCCTGTGGTTATGGGTCGCTGCGTTCGCAGGGACGACGGCTACCCCCTTTCGCTTTGCTCCTTCAGACCCCAGATAGAGCGCCATGGTCTCAGATTCCCCCGACATCAAAATCACACCCGAGGCGCCCGTTCGTGCGCCCTCATCTGTTCCGGTCGATGACGCGGTGCTGCCGTTCGAGGTCGCCTCGCTCGATCTGCGCGGGCGGCTGACCCGGCTTGGCCCTGCGCTCGACGACATCCTGACCAAGCACGATTATCCGGCGCCGGTCGGAAAATTGCTCGGCGAGGCGATCGTGCTGGCGACGCTGCTCGGCACGGCGCTGAAGTTCGAGGGCCGCTTCATCCTGCAGACGCAGACCGACGGCCCGGTGTCGTTCCTGATCGTGGATTTCCAGTCGCCGGATCGGCTGCGCGCCTATGCGCGCTATGACGCGCGGCGGCTGAAGGACGGCCAGAGTTCGGGCGCGCTGCTCGGCAAGGGCCATCTCGCCATGACCATCGACCAGGGCGCGGATATGAGCCGCTATCAGGGTCTCGTGGCGCTCGACGGCGGCAGCCTCGAAGACGCGGCGCATGAATACTTCCTGCGCTCCGAGCAGATCCCGACCCGCGTGCGGCTTGCGGTCGGCGAGGAATGGCGCGGCGGCGACGGCGGCAAGCACCGCTGGCGCGCCGGCGGCATGCTGCTGCAATTCCTGCCGAAGTCGCCCGAGCGGGCGCGGCAGGCCGATCTGCATCCGGGCGATGCGCCTGACGGCACGGTGACGCATACCGTCGCCGAGGACGATGCCTGGGTCGAAGGCCAGTCGCTGATCGGCACCGTCGAGGATGTCGAACTGATCGATCCCGATCTGTCCGGCGAGCGGCTATTGTATCGCCTGTTTCACGAGCGCGGCGTGCGCGTGTTCACGCCGCTCTCTTTGCGCGCGCAATGCTCCTGCTCGCGCGAGGCGGTCTCCGCGATGCTGAAGAGCTTCGCGCCGAAAGACCGCGCCGAGATGGTCAAGGACGACAAGGTGGTGGTGACCTGCGAGTTCTGCTCCTCGGTCTACCAGTTCACCCCGCATGAAGCGGGCGTGGAGGAGTAGCGTTCGTATTCAGTTGGGTGGGCAAAGAAGTTTAAGCGACGTGCCCGCCATCCATCACCGATCACGCTGCTCGATCGTGGGCACGCTGCGCGTTACCCGAACCAGGGCAACGTCACCAACCACTGCAGCGCCTTCTTTCTCCAATGCATGGCGTGCGACGCGCAGTCGCAATGTGGTCAGACGGATGCGGTTCAGTTGCAACGCGAGCTGATCGATACGTGAACGTAGCAGCGCGGCGTTGCAGGTGGTCCTTGAGATCAATTCTCTACTCCCTTCCACTTTCACGGGCCTTGGTTCCAGGAGACGTTTAGCCGTACCGAGCTACCCAACAAGCGAAACGCGCTTGAAAACGGCATCCCGTTGCGGTGGTCAACGTGCCGCGGTAACGCATCATCTCGGGCTCGGTTTCTAAATTGTGGTCGGGTGAACTTCTTGCTATTTTCCGCCAAAGAGGTGGTTGCGAACGATGCCGCGAAGCCTGACGCGCCGATCGATCAAGCAACTGTCGAAGTTGCCGACGGTGCAGGGAGGCTTGTCGCGGCTAGCCGCCGATCGCGTGCGCCAATGCGGCGTCAAACTGGAGCCCCTGTTATCGCGCGCCGGATTGACCATCGATCAGATCGATGATCCCGAACGACGCATTTTTGCTTCCAGCCAAATCGCTTTTCTTGAAGCCGCCGCTGAGGCGCTCAACGATAATCTCCTTGGCTTTAGCCTCGCCGAGAAGTTTGACCTCAGAGATCTCGGATTGCTCTATTACGTCATGGCATCTTCCGAGACGCTTGGCGAGGCGCTGAAGCGCGCCTCTCGCTACAGCCGCATCACCAATGAAGCGGTCGTACTTCAGTATCAGGATGGGCGCGAACCCAGGCTGCGCCTGATCTATTCGGGGATTCCACGCCACGCCGATCAGCAGCAGATTGAATTCTGCATCTTTGCAATGGTGCGGGCGTCTTGCACGCTAAGTGGTCGTCGGTTTCTTCCCGAACGGGTATCCATCAGTCACGTCCGGCCGCGAGGCGTCGCGAAGTTTGCCGGTGTACTCGGAAACGCTCTCGAATTCGGCGCTGATGCCGACGAGATTAATTTCCCGAAGGGCTCGGCAGAGTGGGCCCTGGTCGATGCCGACGCGCGGCTGAACAAGATCCTGGTCAAGGTCTGCGAGGAGAGCCTGAGTTCTCGCAAATGCAAAACCGGCGATCTGCGCGTCAGGGTCGAGAACGCCATCTCTCCGTTGCTTCCGCACGGCCAAGCAAGGGCGAATGTTGTCGCCAGAAAGCTTGGGATGAGCGAGCGGACGCTGGTTCGGAGGCTCGCCGAAGAGGGTTTCTCATTTAATGAGATCCTGCAGCAGCTCAAGGCGAGCCTTGCTATCCGCTATTTGGAGGAAGATAGCTTGCCGATCTCGAGGATCGCTTGGCTTCTCGGTTTCGAGGAGGCGAGTTCGTTCAGTCACGCCTGTCGACGGTGGACTGGCAAGTCACCCCGGGAGATTCGGCTTTCGTGCTGATGTGATTGTCGCTAGCTGCCCGTAGGTGCGAAGGAGCGTGAGCGCCGTGCCCGACACCGATCGCGCTGCTCGATGGTGGGCACGCTTTCGCTTTGCTCACCCTACGAACGAGCGCATTAACCTCCCTCTCGACGCCGATCAATTATTGCGTGTAGATTTTCCTGCCGTCGCCCGACGGCTTGGTGGGCAGGGAAATCAAGAAAATGCGAATTGTACTGACGTGTCTTGGACTGTTGCTGTCGGTCGTCTCCGCGCAGGCGGACAAGGTGGTGGCCTCCGGCAAGCCGCTAAAGCTCTATGAGGCCTATTCGACCAATCCGGATTGCAGCTCCGCCGGAAACGTGGTGGTGCGGGTCGTGCAATCGCCCGAACACGGCCGGGTGAGTATCCGTCCAGCCGGTGTTTTCCCTAGATTTCCGGAGACCAATATCAGAAGCGTCTGCAATCGACGCCGCGTGCCCGGCGTGCTGGCGACCTACGTTTCGCAACGCGGATATCTCGGACCTGATTTCGTGGTGCTGGAGGTCCTGTTTCCGGCGGGAAGCGGCGGTCGCATCAGGTTTCCGATCCGGGTGATGTAGCCGTAGTGATGTAGCCATAGGGTGGGCAAAGGCGCGTTAGCGACGTGCCCACCATCCATCACCGATCGCCCCGCTTTGATGGTGGGCACGCTGGCGCTTTGCCCACCCTACAAAGGTTGAGGCAAATCACTTCTGATTTTCCGAAATCGTGTCAAGCCCGGGAATCAAAAANACTTTCGTTCTCGCCCAAATCAGTCGCATAACTCCGCCCGTCTCACGGCAAGATGAGGGGCGCTTCGCGATCGTCACGAACGCGCGGTGAGATGCGATGGACGCTGATGGCGCGCTCGACGTACGCGCCGGATGCGTACGGCGAAGTCGTGTGGTTCGGACGCCGCGGTGCTGGCGTTAAGTTGGTGGGAAGT
>NZ_LLYB01000086.1:259991-285986 GCF_001440475.1 Bradyrhizobium lablabi
GGACAAAGAAGATGCAAGCCTCGGACGATGAACGTCGCGAGATCGCAAACGCATACTCAATCGTCGTCACCCGCGGAGGCGGGTGACCCAGTATCCCAGAGACAGCAGTGAAAGAGTCGAGAAGCCGCGGCGTACTGGATCCCCGCATGCGCGGGGATGACAGTCGAGTGTTGCGTCGCTACCTCCTCGTCATTGCGCACTTCGATCGCAATGACGGGGAGGGAGCCGTGCCCCTAATTCAACACTCGCCGGTTATCCGGGCTGTCGAGCGAGAACGTCGGCACGTCGATCTCGAAACGCTCGCCGCTTTCGTTGACCATCTGATAGCGCCCGCTCATGAAGCCCGAGGCGGTCGGCAGCGGCACGCCGGAGGTATATTCGAAGCGCTCGCCCGGCGCCAAAACAGGCTGCTCGCCGACCACGCCTTCGCCGCGGACTTCCTGCTTGCGGCCGGTGGCGTCGGTGATGATCCAGTGCCGGGTGCGAAGCTGCACGGTCTCGGCGCCGGTGTTGGTGATGACGATGGTGTAGGACCAGAAATACTGCCCCTTGTCGACCGACGAGCGCCCGGGGAGGAAGTTCGGTTCGACGGTAACTTCGATCTGGCGGGTGACGGCGCGATACATGCGGGCAAGCTTTCGGAAATCCTGTCGCGCATCATAGCCGGGAATGCCGGGGGAACCAATCTCCGCGCCATCGGGTTGCCGCTTGGAGTTGCCGCTTACCTCATCGCGGTTTCAACATAGTTCCATTCTAGAGCGCAACCGCGTGCTGCCCGGCTCCGTATCTCCTGCTTGTGTATATTGTGTGCAAGTGGCGGGCCGATATTATCTTTTCCGGACAGTGCACGCGTCACAGCTCAACTGCCCAAACGGTGCCCGATGTCGTCCATTGCCGATCCAGTTGCCGGAACGCCTCTCAGCGACGCCAAGGTTGACGCCAAGGCCGCAGCGGCTGCCGCGCCGGCGATTGCGTTGCCGGTGGCCGGCGAGCGCGAATTGCGGCTCGATCTGTTTCGCGGCATGGCGCTGTGGCTGATCTTCATCGACCATCTGCCGACCAACATCCTGACCTGGTTCACGATCCGCAATTACGGATTTTCCGACGCCACCGAAATCTTCATCTTCATCTCCGGCTACACCGCCGCCTTCGTCTACGGCCGCGCGATGCTGGAGGCCGGCTTCGTGGTGGCGACCGCGCGCATCATGCGGCGCGTCTGGCAGATCTACGTCGCCCATGTGTTTCTGTTCACGATCTTCCTCGCCGAAATATCCTACGTCGCCACCCGTTTCGAGAACCCGCTCTACAGCGAAGAAATGGGCATCATGGATTTCCTCAAGCAGCCGGATGTCACCATCATCCAGGCGCTGCTGCTGCGCTTCCGTCCCGTCAACATGGACGTGCTGCCGCTCTACATCGTGCTGATGCTGTTCCTGCCGGTCATCCTGTGGCTCTTGAAGTGGCGGGCCGACATCGGGCTGGCGCTGTCGGTGCTGCTCTACGCGCTGACCTGGCAGTTCGACTGGTATCTGACGGCCTATCCGAGCGGGTTCTGGATCTTCAACCCGTTCGCCTGGCAATTGCTGTTCGTGTTCGGCGCTTGGTGCGCGCTCGGCGGTGCGGCGCGGATGTCGCGGATCCTGTCGTCGCCGGTGACGATGTGGATCTGCATTGTCTATCTCTCGTTTGCGTTCTTCGTCACGCTGACCTGGCACATTCCGCAGCTCAGCTTCCTGATGCCGAAGCGGCTCGAACAGTGGATGTATCCGATCACCAAGACCGATCTGGATGTGCTGCGGTTCGCCCATTTCCTGGCGCTGGCGGCGCTCACCGTGCGCTTCCTGCCCAGGGATTGGCCGGGCCTGAAATCGCGCTGGCTGCGACCATTGATCCTGTGTGGCCAGCACTCGCTTGAGATATTCTGCCTGGGCGTCTTCCTGGCCTTTGCGGGGCATTTCGTGCTGGCCGAGGTTGGCGGGGGTGCCTTGATGCACGCCCTGATCAGCCTTGCCGGTATCCTCATCATGTGGGGCGTGGCGTGGGTAATTTCGTGGTACAAGCATTCGGCCGACAAGGGAGCGTCGAAAACGAAAAAGCCGGTCATCAATGCCGATCTGGCGGGGGGAAGCGTATGAGACCCCGCTCGGGAGCTGTGCTGGCCTTGACGCTGCTTGCGGGCCTGGCAGCCACGGGTTTCGCGCGCGCCGAGGAGGCCACCGCGCAGAACTGCGAGGTCCCGGGCTATCTCCTGTCCACTGAGGGCACCCTTCCGAAGGTCGCCGAGGCGGTCAAGAATGCCCGTCCCCTGACCGTCCTGGTGATCGGGAGCCGCTCATCGACCATCCTGTCCTCCGAGGCCAGCGCCTATCCGGCCAAGCTGCAGGCAGCCCTGAAGGAGAAGCTGCCCTCGATCCCGGTCAACCTCTCCGTGGAACTACAGAACGGGAAGACCGCCGAGGAGGTCGACGCCAACCTCATTAAGCTGGTGGAAACAAAGAGCCCTACTTTGGTCATCTGGCAGACCGGAACCGTGGATGCTATGCGATCGGTGGATCCCGACGATTTTCGCGGTGCTGTCGATAACGGTATTGCTGCGCTGCAAAATGCGGGAACTGACGTGATTTTAGTCAATCTGCAGTACAGCCCGCGAACGGAAACGATGATTTCCGCGCCGCCGTACCTAGATAATATGCGCGTCGTGGCGCAGCAGCACGGGGTTCCGCTGTTCGATCGCTTTGCCATCATGCGCCACTGGAACGATGCCGGAGATTTCGACCTGTTCAGTACTTTTCACGGCACCGACATGGCCAAACGGGTTCATGCCTGCCTCGGCCGCGCATTGTCGAAATTTGTGCTCGACGCGGCCCGCCTCGACCAGGCGCAGCAGAATTAGGGACTACTGTAAATGAGTCGTCACTGCCCTTTTCGTTTGTCGATATTGCTGACTGTCTCCGCCGCGGGCCTGGCGCTGCTGACGCCTGCCTCGGTGCTACCGTTGCATGCCCAGACGGCGCCGCAGCAGACCGCCCAGCAGGCGGCCCTGTCCGATAGCGCCAAAACCGAAAACAAGGCCGAAAGGAAGCCCGCCGAAACCACCTCGCCACAGGCCGCGCCGTCGGCTGCCGCCAATCCGGCCGCGCCGAAGGGCGTTACCGGCAAGGCAATCGACAAGGTGAAGGAAGTCGCAAAATCGGCTAGCGATATTTTTAACCGCGTACCGTGCCTGCCGCCCAAGGGCGGCTCCAAATCGATGGGCTCGCTGCCGCGCGTCGCGAGCAAGCTCGTCGCCGGTCTGCCGGTGGTGATCGTGGCGTTCGGATCGTCGTCGACCGCGGGCTACGGCGCGACCTCGCCGGACTTCAACTATCCCAACCGTCTCGCTGCGCAATTGCGCCGGCAATATCCGACCGCCAACATCTCCGTCGTCAACGCCGGCAAGGGCGGCGAGGACGCGCCGGAAATGATGAAGCGGCTGGAGACCTCCGTTCTCGATATGCATCCGGATCTGGTGATTTGGCAGGTCGGCACCAATGCGGTGCTGCGCAACCTCGATCCCGCCGAGACCGCAAAACTCGTCGAGGAGGGCATCACGCGCATTCAGGCCGCGGGCTCCGACGTCGTGCTGATCGATCCGCAATATTCGCCGCGCGTCAACGAGCACGCCGAGAGTGCTGGCAAGATGATGTCGCTGCTCAACAAGGTCGCCGACCTTCGCAAGGTCGGCGTCTTCCCGCGCTTTGCGGTGATGAAGGACTGGCACGAAAAGCAGGCGATCCCGATCGAGAATTTCGTGATCGCCGACGGCCTGCACATGAGCGACTGGGGCTACGCCTGCTTCGCGCAACTGCTCGGCGACGACATCATCAGGTCGGTCGGCCAGGTCAAGCTCGGCGTCGCCGTGCCGGCGGATGTGCGGGCGTATCGGCCGATGTGAGCCGGAATTCGTAGAGTGGGCAAAGGCGCGTAGCGCCGTGCCCACCATTCTATACACGACGCGAAATGGTGGGCACGCTTCGCTTTGCCCACCCTACACGCGTTCGCCTCACGCCTTCTCCAGCGCCTGCGCAACGTCCTCGATCAGATCATCCGCATGCTCGAGGCCGGCGGAGAAGCGAATAAAGCCCTCGCTGATGCCGAGTTCGGCGCGCGCCTCCGGCGTCAGCCGCTGATGCGTCGTCGTCGCCGGATGGGTGACGAGGCTCTTGGAGTCGCCGAGATTGTTCGAGATCTTGGCAAGCCTGAGCGCATTGAGCACGCGGAAGGCGGCCGCTTTGCCGCCCTTCACCTCGAAGCCGACCAGCGTCGAGCCGCCGCGCATCTGCTTTTTCACAAGCTCCGCCTGCGGATGATCGGCGCGGCCGGGATAGATCAGCCGCGAGATCTTCGGATGGCTTGCCAGCGTCTCGGCGAGCTTCGCCGCGTTGTCGGTCTGCGCGCGCACCCGCACGCCTAGCGTCTCCAGGCCCTTGAGCAGGACCCAGGCGTTGAACGGCGACAGCGACGGCCCGGTCTGGCGCATGAAGTTGTGCAGGTGCTCGGCGATGAAGGCTTCGGACGAGAGGATGACGCCGCCCAGGCACCGGCCCTGGCCGTCGATATGCTTGGTCGCGGAGTAGACCACGACGTCGGCGCCGAGCGACAGCGGGCTCTGCCAGATCGGGGTCGCGAACACATTGTCGACGACCAGCCGCGCGCCGCCCTTGTGCGCGATCTCGGCAATCGCCGGAATATCGAGCACATCGAGCGTCGGATTGGTCGGGCTCTCCAGGAAGAAGGTCTTGGTGTTGGGCCGCACCGCGCGCTGCCACTGGTCGAGATCGAGACCGTCGACCAGCGTCGTTTCGATGCCGTAGCGCGGCAGCAGGTCCTGCACGACGTAGAGGCACGAGCCGAACAGGGCTTTCGAGGCGACGACGTGATCGCCGGCCCGGAGCGGCGCCAGGATCGCGGTCGTCACCGCGGCCATGCCGGTGGCGGTGGAGCGGGCGGCTTCCGCGCCCTCGAGCTCGATCATGCGGCGCTCGAACATCGAGATCGTGGGATTGGAATAGCGCGAATAGATAAAGCCGGGGTCCTCGCCCTTGAAGCGCGCCTCGCACTGCTCGGCGCTGTCGTAGACATAGCCCTGGGTGAGGAACAGCGCTTCCGACGTCTCGCCGAATTGCGAGCGCAGGGTGCCGCCATGGACGAGCCGGGTTTCGGGACGATAGCGCTTGGTAGAACCAACTTCAGACATGTGACCTCCGACGTGACCACAGGAAAATGGTCACAAAAAACCGGCCTGGAAATATTTCCACAGGCCGGGATCACACGTGTCCCCGGCCTGTTTAGCGATTTATTTAACGTGGCTGCAAGCCGGCCGGCTCAAATCACCACGGGATAAGTCATGCTGATATTCGCTTGCGCCCTTTCAGTCAAGGCGGCCATCGGATAACCCCTAAAAGCCCCTATTTATGAGGTTTGGATGACATTTGGGCATCCGAAAAGGGCCACCTCAGAGGACCGCGCCGTGTCGTTCACGCTACCGCCCGACGCCAACGGGATTCTGCCCGACCGCATGATCGCGGCGATGGCGGATGCGGGCCTGATCCTGCCGGCCTACCCGTTTGTCGAAAGCCAGATCCAGCCGGCCAGCCTGGATCTGCGGCTGGGTGACATCGCCTACCGGGTGCGGGCGAGCTTCCTGCCCGGTCCCGGCGCGACCGTTGCCGAGCGCATCGACGAATTGAAGCTGCACGAAATAAATCTCTCCGACGGGGCGGTGCTGGAGACCAATTGCGTCTACATCGTCCCGCTGCTGGAAAGTCTCGCCCTCCCGCCCGAGATCGTGGCCGCCGCCAATCCGAAGAGCTCGACGGGGCGGCTCGACGTGTTCACGCGCGTGATCGCCGACGGCACCCGCCGCTTCGACATGATCGGCGCCGGCTATCACGGCCCGCTCTATGCCGAGATCAGCCCGAAGACGTTTCCGGTGCTGCTGCGCGAGGGCTCGCGGCTCAGCCAGGTGCGCTTCCGCACCGGCGATGCCATCCTCAATGCCGACGAACTCGATGCGCTGCATGAGGCCGAGCGGCTGGTCGATATCGACGACGCCGATCTCGCCAATGGCGTTGCGCTGTCGGTCGATCTGTCCGGCAAGAACTCCGGCGGCTTCGTCGGCTACCGCGCCAAGCGCCATACCGGCGTCGTCGATGTCGACCGCCGCGGCGGATACGGCGTCGACGAGTTCTGGGAGCCGATCCCGGCGCGCTCCGACGGCAGCCTTATCCTCGATCCCGGCGAGTTCTACATCCTGGCCTCGAAAGAGGCCGTGCAGGTGCCGCCGGACTACGCCGCCGAAATGGTGCCGTTCGATCCGCTGGTCGGCGAATTCCGCGTGCACTATGCGGGATTTTTCGATCCCGGCTTCGGCTATGCCGGCGCCGGCGGGAAGGGCGCACGCGCCGTGCTCGAAGTGCGCTCGCGCGAGGTGCCGTTCATCCTCGAGCACGGCCAGATCGTCGGCCGCCTGGTCTATGAGAAAATGCTGTCGCGCCCCGACGCCATGTACGGCCAGCGCATCGGCTCGAACTACCAGGCGCAGGGACTGAAGCTGAGCAAGCATTTCCGGGTGTAGTCGCATAGCGCGATGTTTCCCTCATCCTGAGGAGCCGCGTAGCGGCGTCTCGAAGGATGAATGGCACGATCGGGGGCTCATGGTTCGAGACGCGCGAAGACGCGCACCTCACCATGAGGGACTAGCTACCGCTCCGCCGATTTCGCCGCCGGCGTCACGCGCCACACCGTGTTGCCGACGTCGTCGGCCACCAGCAGCGCGCCCTGCTTGTCGAGCCGCACGCCTACGGGGCGGCCCTGCGCTTCGCCCTTGTCGTTGAGGAAGCCGGTCAGTACGTCCCGCGGCCCGCCCGATGGCTTGCCGTCCTTGAACGGCACGAAGATCACCTTGTAGCCGGCACGGGGCTTGCGATTCCACGAGCCGTGCTGGCCTATGAAGGCACCGCCTTCCATGTCAGGCGGAAACAGATTGCCGGTGTTGAAGGCGAGCCCGAGCGAAGCGGTATGCGCGCCGAGCGCATAATCAGGCGCCATCGCCTTCTGTACCAGGTCGGGGCGCCGCGGCTCGACGCGCGTGTCGACGCGGTCGCCGAAATAGCTGTACGGCCAGCCGTAGAATGCGCCATCCTTCACCGAGGTCATGTAATCGGGCACCAGATCATTACCGAGCTCGTCGCGCTCGTTGACGACGACCCAGAGCTCGCCCGTCGTCGGATTCCAGGCCGGCCCGTTCGGATTGCGCAGGCCCGACGCGAACACGCGCCACTGGCCGCTGGCGCGATCGACTTCCAGCACCGCGGCACGATCCTTCTCGGCCTCCATGCCGTTTTCACCGATGTTGCTGTTGGAGCCGACGGTCGAATAAAGCTTGCTTCCGTCAGCACTCGCCGTCAGGTCCTTGGTCCAGTGATGATTGAGGGGGCCGGCCGGCAGGTCCGCCAGCTTGACGCCGGTCGCGCTGATCTTGGTGTCGCCCTCGCGATAAGGGAATTTCATGATCGCATCGGAATTGGCGACGTAGAAATCTTCGCCGACCAGCACCATGCCGAACGGCGAATTCAGGTTGCTCAAGAAAACGCTACGGGTCTCGGCCACACCGTCACCGTCGGCATCGCGCAACAGCGTGATGCGGTTGGCGCTCGGCACGCCCGCGCCCGCCCTGCTCTGCGCCAACCCGTAGATGAAGCCCTTGATGCTGAAGCCGCCCTGTTTCGCCGGCGCGTTGCTCTCGGCGACCAGCACGTCGCCATTCGGCAGCGTGTATACGGTGCGGGGGTGGTCGAGCCCGATGGCGAAGGCGGTCACCGTCATGCCGTTCGCGGCATTGGGCTTGGCGCCACCGGACCAGCGCTTGACCGAGGCGATATCGACCGTCGGGATCCACGAATGTTCCGGCGGCGGCAGCGTGGGTGAGGGACCGTAGCTCTGCGCCACGGTCGTGGTGTCCTTGGGATCGTTGCAGGCGGCCAGCGGCAGCGCCAACGCGCCGACGCAGGTTGCCAAGAGGAGATTCTTGCGCATGGCGAGGTTCCCGGGATTGTTGCCTTACCAATGCGGTGCAGGCTCGAACGTTCTTGGAGTCAGCATGAATTCCCCGTGAAGTGGCCGGCCGGCGGCGCGGCGCGCTCAAGTAGTGCGCGCATGGTCCCCGCCTGCAATCCCGCAGGCCCCCATTGCGTCCCGTGCACATGGAATCGTCTCCTGTCATGCTACGAAAGCGCGCGCCGCGGCGACAAAAGTCCGCGCGCGGGGAGCCGAAATGTCCGACCTTGGCGTCGCCGAAATTCCCGTGGACGAAAAGGAGCGTCCACTGCCGCCGCCGGAGCCGCGGGCGAAGAACGCGCTGCTCGATGGCCCGATCCTGCGCACGTTGTTGTGGCTCGCCTGGCCGAACGTGATCGCGCTCACCGCGGGCACCTGCGTCGTCATCGCCGAGACCTCCTATATCGGCCGGCTGGGCGTGGAATCGCTGGCGGCCATGGCGCTGGTGTTTCCAACCGTGATCCTGACCATGACCATGTCGGGTGGCGCCATGGGCGGCGGTGTCGCATCCGCGATTGCGCGTGCGCTCGGCGCCGGCGACCGCGACCGCGCCTCCACGCTTGCCTCGCACGCGCTGCTGATCGGCTTGTGCTTCGGCCTCGTCTTCATGCTGGGCATGCTGATCTTCGGGCCCGCGTTGCTCGAACTGCTCGGCGGCCGCGGCAACGTGCTGGCGCAGGCGGTCGCCTACACGCAGATATTCTTCGGCGGCGCCGTGGTGCCGTGGCTGATGAATACGATGTCGGGCATCTTGCGCGGCACCGGCAACATGAAGCTGCCGTCGGCGTTGATGCTTTCGTCGGCCATTTGCCAGATCATTCTGGGTGGCACGCTGGGCCTGGGCCTCGGCCCGATCCCGCAATTCGGCATGCGCGGCGTCGCGGCCGGCTCGCTGATCGCCTATCTCATCAGCATCTCGGTGATGTCCTGGTATCTGTTCTCGGGCCGCGCGCGCGTCGTTCCGAAAATTCGCGGCCTTCGCATTCGCTGGCCGATGTTCATCGACATTTTGAAGGTCGGCGCCATTGCCTGCTTCTCGCCGCTGCAGTCGGTACTCACCATCAGCATCTTTACCCACATGCTGGCGAGTTTCGGCACCGAGATTCTCGCCGGCTATGGCATCGGTGCGCGGCTCGAATTCATGCTGACCTCGATCGCATTCGCCGTCGGCATTGCCACCGTGCCGATGGTCGGCATGGCTGTTGGGGCAGAGCGCATTGCGCGGGCTCGCAGGATCTGCTGGATCGCGGGGGTCGTTGCATTCGTCTCGGTCGGCACGGTTGCAACCTTCATCGCTGTATTCCCCGACATCTGGGTAAATCTGTTCACCGATGATGCGAGCGTGCGTGCCGCCAGCCGGCAGTATTTGTCAACGGCGGCGCCGATGTATGCTTTCCTCGGCCTTGCCACGACGTGCTATTTTTCATCGCAAGGCGCGGCCAAGGTGATCGGGCCGGTGCTCGCGCAAACCGCGCGGCTCCTGTTCATCAGCGCCGGTGGCTGGTGGTTGCTCACGCGCGGCGCCACTCCGCAAAATTTCTTCGTACTGGCGGCGTCGTCGATGGTGCTGCTCGGCGTGCTGTCGTGCGTCAGCGTGATGTTGACCCGCTGGGGGCCGAAGCCGCGTGTGCCCGAGGCGAGGCCGGTGTTGTTGTGATCGTCATTGCGAGCCAACGGGTCGCGCGAATGCGCGCCCCGCGACGAGCGCAACTGCGCTCGCGCAGAGATGACAGGCTCCGCGAAGCAATCCATCTTTCCATGCATGCGGAAAGATGGATTGCTTCGTCGCTTCGCTCCCTTGCGCAAACGCTTCGCGNCGGCAATGACAGCGACGGCTACCGCCGTCGATGCCGTCGGCCGTGTCGGCCGCCGCCGACATTGGCCATGCGCATCAATTGCGGAACCATGCCCATCAGCTCCCCGGCGCCCACGCCGCCGAAATTCATGCCGCCATTACCGATGCCGTAACTGTCGGGCATGTAGCCGCCGGCCGGAATGCCGCCGCCCATCATGCCACCAAGACCTCCGCCACCGCCTTCCATCATGCGGCTCATCATCGGGCCCATGGTCTGCATCATCGCAGCGAAGCGGCGCTTGCCCATCTTCGCCTTCATCATTTCCAGCATCGGCGCCATCTGCGTCATCATGTCCTGGCCGCCGCCTCCACCGCCGCCGAAGCCGGCAAATTGCGCCTTTGCCGGCATCGACGATAGCGTAAGCAGCAACAGCAGCGCGGCCGCGTGGCAGACTACCTTGTCAGCTCCCGTCATGTTTTGACTCCTGATGCGCCGGCGGCCGCGGGGGCGCGGCGCCGTTCGGACGCACGGAGCAAAAGCTAGGAGCGGGCGATGGGCCGATCTGTGCGAGAGATCACGCTCGCAGATCTTCAGGCCGCGCTGCGCCCCAATGCTTTTTGCATGGCGAGCAGGCCCAGATCCATCTGCTCGCCCATATAGGGCGCGAACTCGTTCGGCAGCACGTCAGCGATCCACACGAAGCGGGTGCGGCCGTCGCTCGCGGCGAAGACCTGTGCGGAAGCGCTGTGCTGCCTGATGCGTTCGCTGACGATGGCATAGACCAGCCGCCGCCGCGCTTCGTCGCAGTCGACCAGAATCTCGCGCGCCACCGTGCCGTTCGCGAAGGTGACAATGCGCGCGTCGCCGTCGAGTTTGGTGTCGGTCACGAATCCCGGCACGAGCCGCGTGTGCAGCGCGCCGAAATCGCGCAATGCATCCCAGACGTCGTCGGGGTTGGCGTCGATGAGGATTTCTTTGTGGATGGAGGCCATAGGTTCTAATCCGTTGTTGTTGGGGAATCGTAGGGTGGGCAAATTCGCACTTGCGCCGTGCCCACCATTTCTCCGAGACTTGTAGCTTCAATGGTGGGCACGCTTCGCTTTGCCCACCCTACGCGCCTGATGGCGTACTACGTGCAAACCGCCTCGACATTGTTGCCGTCGGGATCGATCAGGAACGCGGCGTAATAGGTCGGGCTGTAATCCGCGCGCGGCCCGGCACCGCCATTGTCGCGGCCGCCGGCCTGCAGCCCTTCGGCGTGGAATTTCTCGATCGCGGTATGATCCTTGGCGCGGAACGCGACATGTGCGCCGGTCGTGGCCTTGCCCTTGTGCAGATGCAGCCAGAGCGCAGGCGCGTCCTTCGGGCCGAAGCCCGCGCCGGAATCGTCGCGCGAGCACAGCACGAAGCCGAGCGGCGCCAGCGCTGCGGTATAGAAGCGCACGCTGGCGTCGAGATCGCCAACGCGTAATCCGATGTGGTCGTACATGATATTCTCCAGTCGAAACTGCCGCGAACTCGCGCGGCCTGGAGAAAGCCTAGCTAGTTGAGGGCGAGCCGTTCTTGGAAAATCTTGCGCTGGCCCCGCGAGGCCTGGCGGAACTTCAGCGGCGAAGCGCCGGCGGCGCGATGGAAGGTGCGCACGAAGTTGGACAGATCGGCAAAGCCGACGTCATAGGCAATGTCAGTGACCGCGCTGTCGTCGTCGGCGAGGCGTCGCGCGGCGTGGCGCAGCCGCGAGCGCACCAGATATTGGTGCGGGGTGACGCCGAGCACTTCCGAAAACAGCCGCAGGAAATGAAACGGGCTGATCCCGGCCTGGGCTGCGGCATCCTCCAGATTGATCTGACGGTGTGAATTGGCGTCTATCCACAGCGCGGTTTCCACCGCGCGGCGGCGGTTACGCGCCGCATCGGGGCCGGACTTGCGCGGCTTGCCGGACACCACTTCGACGAAGCGGCTTGCCAGCACCTGGCCGATTTCGTCGAGACCGATGTCGCTGCTGCCATCTGCTGCCGATTGTGCCAGCTCGCCCAGCACCACGAGCTCCGGCAGCGGCGGCGCGGCGCCGATCTGCCAGGGCGTCTGGCTGTCGCCGAGCGCGTCCACCAGTTCAGGGCTCAGGAAGAACGACAGGCATTCGTCGCCGCAGACGTGCTCATGGGTGCAGGTATATTCGTCGCCGGGATGGCCGATCAGTACGGAGCCCGCCACCAGCTCGTTGAACTTGCCGCGGCAGTGCAGGCCAAAACTGCCCTTGCGCACATAGGAGATCGAGTGGCAGCGGTGCTGCTCCGCAAATGGGGTGTCGCCGGGCCCCGCAGTGCAGCGAAAGTCCGACACCGAGATGGATTTGCGCTCGATGAGCGTGGTCGCGATCATCCCGCAGATCTAGGGATGCGGACGGGGCGGTGCAACGGGCAGCAGCACGTCAAACAGCGTCTTGCTGGCGGTCGGGCTGGCGCCCTCGATCGAGAGCAGCCGCCGCTTGGAGATCGCCCCGCCATGGGCTGAGATCTTGTCGGCGTAATTGCCCGCTTGGAGCACGCGATGGCAGGGCACGATGATCATGAAGGGGTTGCGGCCGATCGCCTGCGCCACCGAATGGACCGCGCCGGAGGCGCGAAGGCTGCTAGCTACTTCCCCATAGGTCCGGGTCTCGCCGCGCGGGATCTGGCGCGCATAAGCGTAGACGCGCTGGCTGAAGGCAGCAATGCCGGTCATATCCAGCGTGATGTCGGCAAGGTCGCACGCCGCCCCACGCAGCAGCGCGCCGATGCCCTCAATCGCGATCTGGACATTGGCAGGCGGGGGGAGTTCGCGGGCGTCAGGATAAAGCTTGTAGAGCCGCCGCCGCGTATCGATCTCGCGGACTTCAGGGAGCTGTACGCCGATAATGCCCGCCGGACTCCACGAAATCCCGCAGCGGCCGATCGCCGTGTCAAATATGGTGTACCCACGCCCCGTCATACGCCACCCAGCCCTGATCTGGAATCATAGCATCGGCGCCATGAGTCGCACCCGGAATTTTGGGGAAGTTAACAGTAAGGCCAGGCAGGTAATGGAGCGCTTGGCGAAAGGCGCGCGGTCGGCTAATCATGGGGTACGAGCCGCGGGCGTAGTTCAATGGTAGAACGGCAGCTTCCCAAGCTGCATACGAGGGTTCGATTCCCTTCGCCCGCTCCAATCTCCCGGCTCTCTCATCACGCCGGGCTCAGAAATCATAGATCATCTCGAATTTCGAACCGTTGTCGGCGATCAGGCGTAGCGTGTCATTCAACGTGTCGACGCGCGCATCGAGGGTGACCCTGTATCGGTATCCCTCCGGATGGTAGAACAGTTCTCGCCGATCGATCACCTCGGTCGATGCCGGGACCTGTTCCTCGGCGTTCTTCGAGAGATACGCGAGCGCGATCGTGTCGTGTCCCATGATCTCGATGAATGAGACGTTTCTTTCGGTCAGCTTCACCAGCGCGGCCTTGAAGCCGGCGTATCGTTCGGTCTCGATGAGAAAGCGATTGCCGCTCAATTCCATCAGGACCTTGATGCCGTCATCGTCCAGATGCGCGCGATTGGCGGCGTGGACGACGCTGAAGGTCTGATTGTCCTTTTGCTCCGCGCTGAGGAGCCACAATTGCGCGTATGTACCCTTGAGCAGGTACGCGACCGAGAACGCAATTTTCCGCTCGGCATTCCTGACGAACGATCCGTTGAAGAGCGCAGTTTCGTGCCAGATGCCCGAGAGATCGGCGAAGTAGGGGTAGTGATACCACGTCGTCTGATACAGCGTCTTGGCGTAGCTGTTCCAGGATTTTGCAATGAACCGGTCGGCCTCGGTATCGCTCCCTGCGACGGCCTGGGTGATGCGGCCGACCGTATTCTCGTAGGCGAATTTGACGCCGTACTCGACCGTCAGATTGATGCCGATGACCCAGGAAACAAAGTTGTATTGCCAGTTGAATTCCTGGCCCCTGCTTTTCTCGAGCGACAGGAAGTAGCAGCCCCAGAAATTGCCGATGGCCGTCGCAAACGGAAAATCCGTCTGTCGCCCTCCGCTGGCGAGGAAGCCGCCAAATTCATTGTAGCTGTAGACCTGGTACCACTCGGCCAGCGTCAGATAGGTCTGCTCCTTCCCGCGGCTGAAATAGGCCGGATACTCTGTTGCGATGCTCTGGCGTTCAGTACGTGAAAGCGTCAAAGGCGCATCGGAGCTTGTCGCAAGCGGGCTCGCGGACAAGGCGGGGTCGCGGTCGCTGTAGAACTTGATTGTCGCGACGATGGCCAGCGAGAGAAGCGCCAGGGCAAGCGCGGCCATGGCCGTGGCGAGGCCGAGAAACAGGCGACGGACTACTCTCATTTGCTGGTCAAACGCGATAAGGTGGGAGGGACGACATTCTGCAGGGGATGAGCTGGATAGCACCAGCAACCCATGGCTGTGGATGGTGCCGTGTCAACCTTTTAAATGGGAGCCGGAATAGTGCCAGGTCTAACGATAGGGCGGAGCTGAGCGTTGACCGAAGCGATCACTCCTGCTGACACCTCCCGCAGCAATTTGCTGATGGTCGCCGCCGGCGGCATCGTGACCGGCATCCTCACGCCGCTGTCGCCGCTGCTGATCGACGGGATCACCGGCCCGAACGACCAGTTTCGCATTTCACTGGTCGCGGTGCCGTTCGCCGTGCTCGTGTTCGTCCTCGTGCGGCGTTTCAGCGCCAATCCGTGGTGGGCGGCGTTGATCGCCGCCATCGTCACCATGATCGCGTTCCTCTGTGCGGTGGATGCCGCGGTGCTCGTCGAGGGGAATACCGGCGATGCCCCGCGGGTCATGCGCTATCTCCTCGCCGGCCTGACCGGCGGGCTCATCGGTACGGCCATCATGGCGCTCGGGATCGCGCTGTTGCCGGCGGGGCCGCGGCAGCCCGCGGCGTGGTGGCCGATGCTGATCACAGGCGCGCTGGCCGGCACGCTGCTCGCGCTCGATAACGCGCTTGGGCTCGGCGACAAGGTCTCGCTCCTCTATCCGCTCTGGCAGGCGGCTGTAGCGGTGCGGCTGGCGATGATCTTGCGGCGGTACTGACGTGCCGGAGTCTCGTGCAGCACCGTAGTTCTACCGGCCCGCATTAAAGCCCGCATTAAGCCTGCCTTAGCCGAGTTCCGCCTACGTTGACCGCTCCTTCCACCCAGCGGAATTACAAATATGCGGATCGGTCGGCTCTTTGCACTATCGATGCTTTCGGTGACGATCCTGGCGGTCGTCCTTGGCGCCGGCGTTCTCGTTCCGCAATACCGCACCTTCGCCAGCAAGAGCGAGGCGATCAAGACCGTGGAAGCCTATGGCGCAGTGCTGGCGGTTGGCCAGCAGGTCGCCGGCTTCCGGGCGCCTTATGTCGGTCCGCTGTTCCAGGAAAAGGCTGCAACGCCGGCGCAGATGGAGGCGGCTGCGAAAGCAGTGCAGGCCGCTGATGCTGCGTTTGCCAAAGCGAAAACGGTGGTCGGCGCACTCAATGATGGCGCAGCAATCGTTCAGGGCTTGAACCAGGCGGCGGCCAAGCTCGCCGAGGTTCGCGCGGCGAGCGACCATGCGCTGGCATTGCCGATGAGCGGGCGCGATCCGGCTGATATCAAGGGTTTTCTGCCGGGCATTGCCGCCGTTGTCGGGATTCTCGAACCGCAGTTGAACCGGCTGGAAAACCAGGTGGCGATGGCGGATGCGTCGCTGACGGCGCTACTCAATGTCGCCCGCACCGCGCAGGATTTGCGGATCTCGGCCGGCGGCCGCGCCGCCACCATGTCGCTTGCGATCAGCACGCGCCGGCCGCTGACGGCGGCTGAAATCTCCATCACCGACCGCGCCCAGGGCCGCGTCGATCTCGACCGCGAGCGGATCGAAGCCGGTGTCGATCAGATTGGCAGTCCGCCGCGGCTGACGAAGGCGATGAACGATGCGGTCGAAGGCTATTTCGGCAAGGCCGCGCCATGGCTTGAAAAGGAAATGGCGACCGGCCGCGCCGAGGGCAATTATGCGATCAACGCCGAGCAACTCGCAGGCGCGATCGTGCCGGCGGTGCAGGCCTTCTTCGCGGTGCGCGATGCGGCGCTTAACGAGGCCGCCGAGCGCGCGGGTGCTGCACGCGACGCTGCCTTGACGATGCTGGCGCTGGCGGGCCTTGCCGTCACGGCGCTGCTCGCCGTGCTTGCCGGCGTCACCGTGATGCTGCGGCGGCGCGTGATCATGCCGCTAGCAAACCTGACCGGCGTCGTCGGCGATCTCGCCGCCGGCCGGCATGACGTCGCGATTCCGACCATCGCGCGCGCCGATGAAATCGGCGCCATGGCGGGCTCGCTGCAGGTGTTCAAGGACGCTCTGATCGCCAAGAAGGCCGCCGACGCGGCGGCCGCGGTGGAAGCCGATGCCAAAATCGAGCGCGGCCAGCGCGTCGACCGGATCACCAGCGATTTCGAGGCCATGATCGGCGAGATCGTCGAGGTCGTGGCGTCGGCCTCGACCGAACTGGAAGCCTCCGCCGGCACGCTGACGGCAACCGCGGAGCGTTCCGAAGAGCTGACCACCATGGTTGCGGCGGCGTCCGAGGAAGCCTCCACCAATGTGCAATCGGTCGCGTCCGCGACCGAAGAGATGGCATCCTCCGTCAACGAGATCAGCCGCCAGGTCCAGGGCTCGGCGCGCATCGCCAATGAGGCGGTGGAGCAGGCGCAGAAGACCAACGATCGCGTTGCCGAGCTCGCCAAGGCTGCCGCCCGCATCGGCGACGTGGTGGAGCTGATCAACACCATTGCCGGCCAGACCAACCTGCTGGCGCTGAATGCCACCATCGAGGCGGCGCGCGCAGGCGAGGCCGGGCGCGGATTTGCGGTGGTCGCATCCGAAGTGAAGGCGCTGGCCGAACAGACCGCGAAAGCGACCGGCGAGATCAGCCAGCAGATATCAGGCATCCAGGCTGCGACCCAGGAGTCGGTCTCGGCCATCAAGGAGATCGGCGATACCATCGGACGGATGTCGGAAATTGCTTCCACCATCGCCGCCGCCGTCGAGGAGCAGGGTGCGGCGACGCAGGAAATTTCCCGCAACGTGCAGCAGGCCGCGCATGGCACGCAGCAGGTTTCCGCCAACATCACCGACGTGCAGCGCGGCGCCAGCGAGACCGGCTCCGCCTCGGCGCAGGTTCTCACTGCCGCCAAATCGCTGTCCGGCGAAAGCGACCGGCTGAAGCGCGAGGTCGGCAAATTCCTCTCCTCGGTGCGCGCGGCCTAATCCTACTGCGTCATAAGCCCTCATGGTGAGGAGCGCGAAGCGCGTCTCCGGACGATGCTCCGCATCGCCGGGAGAACCGGGCCCCGCCTGTGGCCTACATCCTTCGAGACGCCCGCGTCTCGCGGGCTCCTCGGGATGAGGGTTTGAAAGGGTGTGACCCAGTAGAACTAAGCCGCGCTAAGGCGCAATCGTCAGCACCGCCTTCATGTTCGGATGGTACCGGCAGTAATATTCGACACTGCCGGCCTTCTTCAGGACCGAGGTCACCGTCTTCTTCGGCGGCGTGGTCACGTCGAAATCGCCGTTGCGCGCGGTCGCGGTGTGCGCGAACACGTCCTTGTTGATCCATTCGATGGTGTCGCCGACCTTGGCGGTTACCTCGGCCGGCGCAAACACCAGATTGTCGATCGTGATCTGTATCGTCGCCGCATGCGCCGGGAGGACCGTCGCGCCGAGGAGGACAGCGAGGAAGGGCAGACAGCGTCCCGAACGCATGGCTGGCTCCCTACTTCAGCTTGGCTGCGACTTGCTCGGCGTGCTGCTGGTGGCCCTGAAAGATCTTCAGGCCGGTCTGCAGCAGGCTCTTCAGCTCGGCATTGCTGGCGGACGGAATGAGTTGCGTCTCCAGCGCGCCGTTGACGGCCTTGTGGTAGGCGACCTCGTTGGCGACATAGGCCTTGTCGTATTCGGCGCCTTTCAGCTTGTTGAGTTCGGCGAGCTTGTCGGCTGCCTGCTTCGACAGCGTCTTGCTGGTGTCGTTGTCCTCCGGCGTCACCTTCAGCTTCTTGACGAGGTCGAGCGCCTGCTTGTTCACGGCCTCATGGTCACGCACCATGTCTTGCGCGAACGCCTTGACGTCCTTGTTGCTGGCTTTGGTGATCGCCTGCTTGGCGGCGTTGATGTCGAGGACGCCGGCGGTGTAGGCGATATGCGCGATCTGTGGGTCGGTGGGCTTTGCGCCTTGCGCCAGTGCGGCGCTGCCGAGAAGGCTCAATGCGGCAATCGCCGCGCTCAATCGAATGAACATGGTTGGACACTCCTGTGGCGCGGCGAGCCGCGCGTTGTTTGCACAGGGGTTGGATGGTCGGAGCGCGCGGAGGTTCCGAAGAAATTTGAGCTCGAGGCAGCATTCGGGCCTCATGGTTCGAGACGCGCGGCTTTGCCGCGCTCCTCACCATGAGGACATAAGCAGACCTCATCCTGAGGAGCCGCGCAGCGCGTCTCGAAGGATGAAGCCCCCGCAGTTTCCCCTAGTATCCCAGCCGCTTCAGCACGGCGTCGGTCAGGCGCTCGCAGCGCTTGCCGGCAAAGGGAAATGCTTCCATCACCACGGGGCCGATCTTCCGCTCGACATTGTCGCGCAGCATGGTGCGGGCGCGATGCAGACGGGTCTTCACCGTCTCCGGCTTCAGTCCAAGAATTTCGGCGGTCTCTTCCACGTTCATCCCCTCGATGACGCGGGTGATGAAGACGAGGCGGAACGCTTCCGGCAATTCATCGACGGCATGCTCGACGACACGCTGGATTTCACGCTGGGCCATGGATTTTTCCGGATCGTCGAATGCGGCAAGGGGAAACGGGATAATCTGTGCTTCAAGCGCGCCCTGCGGCAATGAATCCAATTCTACGGCGGGCCGCTGGCGGCGCAGCCGGCCGAGCGCCTCGTTCATGGTGATCCGCGACAGCCAGGTCGACAGGCTGGAATCGCCGCGAAAGCTCTCCAGATGGGTGAAGGCGCGGACGTAAGCCTCCTGCACGACGTCTTCGGCCTCGCCGTCGTTGCGCAGGATGCCGCGGGCGAGCCGGTAGAGCCGGCGGTTGTTCGCCTGCATGATCGCGCGCACCGCCGCCTCGTCGCGGGCCAGCGCCCGCCGCACCAGCTCGGTGTCGCCGGTGTCGAGGGGCGCGATCTGCGGTATCTGGACCTGACGCATGATGTCCACCAATAACAGGGTATTGGGGTTGGATGCGGGAAGGTTGGAAAGGTTCCTGAAATTTTCGCCACGTACGGCGGGCAAAGCGAAGCGTGCCCACCATCACGAGCAGAGCTGGATGGTGGGCACTGCGCAAGAGCGCCTTTGCCCACCCTAAACGTCCGTCAGGCCCCCGCAGGCACCTGATCCAGGAACCCGGTGATGCTGCGGATGCGTCCGTCGCTGAGCACTGCGAAATCGGTTCCCTTGATTGGGCTGTCGCCGCCGTCGGGACCCAGCCCCCAGGAAAAGCGCAGGTGGTCGCCGAAACCATTGGGCTCACCGATCAGCCTGAATCTGAAATCCGGAAACCGCTGCTGCACGCCCGAGATCAGCGCGTCCACGCCCTCATGGCTGTCGCCCGACATTAGGGGGTCGACATATCGGGCGTCGCTGGTCCAATTCGCGGCCAGCATTTCGCGGCGGCGGCCGGGCGTCCGTTCGTTCCACAGATCGATGTAGTTGCGGGCAATCGTGTTGATGTCGGTCATCGTGCTCTCCTTCGCATTTGCCGAATGGGCCGGCTGACCGACTATTGGAAATTTGCGCGCCCCAATCGATTACCTCTGAGGTCAAGAATTTTGACCTCCGAGGTCAAGGATTTCGAGGTGATGCCCAATCGGGCTAGGGCCTGCGACGGATTTGGCGTAAAAGCACGATCTCGACCTCGTTGGTTCCTGATCAGGGGCAAAGCTAGGCGTGACAGAAAAGACAAAGCCGGAGCCGCATGCGGGCGCCGACTGGGCGCAACAGGTATGGCTGTGGCCATGGCAAGCCACGAAGCTGGCGCTCGACAGCTACGCGCAATGGTTTGCCGATCCCAAGCCCGCACCTTCCCGCGCGCCCCAGCAAGCGCCGCTCGCCTGGACCACGCCAAACACGGTGGCATTGCAACTTCCATCGATGCGGCTGCGGCAGTTCTTGCAAGGGAAGGCGGAGCAACGGCCGGTTCTCGTCTGCGCGCCCTATGCGCTGCATAGCGCGCTGGTCGCGGACTTTGCGCCGGGCCACAGTCTGGTCGAGGCGCTGCATAAGGGCGGCATCGACCGCGTCTATGTCTCCGATTGGTGCTCGGCCACACCGGAGATGCGCAATCTATCGATCGACAATTATCTTGCCGAACTCAATGTGGCGATCGACGAGGTCGGCGCGCCTGTCGATCTTGTCGGCCTGTGTCAGGGCGGATGGCTGTCGCTGATCTATGCCGCCCGTTTTCCCGGCAAGGTGCGGCGGCTGGTATTGGCTGGCGCCCCGGTCGATGTCTCTACACCGTCGGAGCTCTCGAAGATGGTGTCCGCGCTTCCGCGGCCGGCGTTCGAGCAGATGGTGCAGCAGGGCGACGGCGTCGTCAGCGGCGAGCACATGCTCCGGTTCTGGAACATTCCGTTCAGCCAGCACGACGTGGAAGCCGCGCTGCAGCGGGATCTCGGTGACGGATCGGACGAGGCGCGAATACTACTGGATCGCTTCGAACGCTGGGATCGCGACACGCTGGATTTGCCGGGGACGTATTATCTCGAGGTGACGGAGCGGGTGTTTCGCCAGAACCAGATCGCGCGGGGGCGCTTCGTCGCGCTCGGCCGCAGGATCGACCTCGCCGAGGTGCGCGTGCCGGTCTTCCTGCTGGCGGGAGAGGACGACATCGTCGTGCCGCGCGATCAGGCATTCGCCACCGCACGGCTGCTCGGCACGCAAGCGGCGTGGCTGGAACGCGCCTGCGAGCCGTGCGGCCATCTCGGCCTGTTCATGGGGCGCAAGGCGCTGAGCCATTCCTGGCGCCGGATTGCCCATTGGCTTCAGGCCGACATCGGCGATGTCGCACGCGCAAGGATCAGCGCGTGAGGCGCAAAATGAAAATGCCCCGGATCGCATCGGCAATCCGGGGCATTTGAAATGCCGTGGAGCGATGGGGCCTTACTTCGCCGCCACCACCATGATCTCGACATTGTACTGCGGCGCCGCCAGCTTGGCCTCGACGGTGGCGCGTGCCGGCGTGTTGCCGGCCGAGACCCAGCCGTCCCATACCGCGTTCATCTCGCCGAACGTCTTCATGTCGGTGATGTAGATCGTGGCGGACAACAGCTTCGACTTGTCGGTGCCGGCCTTGGCAAGGTGGCCGTCGATGATCGAGAGGATATCCTGCGTCTGCTCGGTCACGCTCTTGTCGGCCGCCGTGCCGGCGACGACGCCGGCGAGATAGACGGTGTTGCCGTGGACGACGACCTGGCTCATGCGAGGTCCGGTTTCGAAGCGCTGGATGGTCATTTTGTTCTCCTGATAGGGGCGGCGGTTTCTTAGCGTGCTGACGCCTTGAACGCCACTGCGTTATTTGCATCGATTGCACCGATGCGCCGCTTAACCCGCAGCCTTCGCCGCCGCGCGTCCCGCATTCCTGCCCGAGAACAGGCAGCCGCCGAGGAAGGTGCCCTCCAGCGAACGATAACCATGCACGCCGCCGCCGCCGAAGCCGGCGGCTTCGCCCGCGGCATAAAGCCCCTTGATGATCTGGCGGTCCGTGCCGAACACGCGCGAGTCGAGATCGGTCTCGAAGCCGCCCAGCGTCTTGCGCGTCAGGATGTTCAGCTTCACCGCGATCAGCGGGCCGTGTTCGGGGTCGAGAATTCTGTGCGGCTTTGCGGTGCGGATCAATTTGTCGCCGATGTAGCGGCGCGCATTGTGCAGGTTCATCACCTGCGCGTCCTTGACATAGGGGTTGGTGATCTCGCGGTCGCGCGCCTCGATCTGCGCCTTGATGTGATCGTGCCTGAGCAGGTCGTTGCCGGCGAGCGCGTTCATCGCGCTGACCAGTTCCAGGAGATCGTTGCGCACGATGAAGTCGGCGCCGTTCTGCTTGAACGCTTCCACCGGCGCCGGCGCGCCCTTGTTGGTGGCGCGCTTGATGGTCATGCGCCAGCTTTTTCCCGTGAGGTCGGGATTCTGCTCGGAGCCGGAGAGCGCGAACTCCTTCTTGATGATGCTCTGGGTCAGGATGAACCAGGAATAATCGTAGCCGGTCGACATGATGTATTGCAGCTGGCCGAGCGTGTCGGAGCCGGGAAACAGCGGCGCAGGCAGGCGCTTGCCTGACGCGTCGAACCACATCGAGGACGGGCCGGGCAGGATGCGGATGCCGTGGCGCGGCCAGATCGGGTTCCAGTTCCGGATGCCTTCGACGTAATGCCACATCCGGTCGCGGTTGATCAGCCGCCCTCCGGCGGCCTCGGTAATCCCGATCATCCGTCCGTCGACATGTTCGGGCACGCCGGAGATCATGAACTTCGGCGGCTCGCCCAGGCGCTTCGGCCAGTTCTGCCGGACCAGTTCGTGATTGCCGCCGATGCCGCCGGAAGCGACGATGACAGCCTGCGCGCGCAGCGTGAAATCGCCGATCACTTTCCGCGATGAGCTCTTGCCGCGCTCGACGCTGTCGGGTTCGAGCACCGAACCACTAATGCCATCGACTGAGCCGTTCGTCGTCATGAGTGTGTCGACGCGGTGGCGAAACTTGAACGTTAGCCGGCCATTTTTTTGCGCTTCGCGCGCACGGCGTTCGAACGGCTCGACGATGCCGGGGCCGGTGCCCCACGTGACGTGAAAGCGCGGCACAGAATTGCCGTGGCCCATCGCGTCATAGCCGCCGCGCTCGGCCCAGCCGACCACCGGAAAAATACGGTGACCCATCGCGCGCAGCCAGTCGCGCTTCTCACCGGCCGCGAACGCAACATAGGCTTCCGCCCATCGCTTCGGCCAAAGGTCGTCGTCGCGATCGAATCCCGCGGTGCCCATCCAGTCTTGCAGTGCGAGATCGTAGGAGTCCTTGATGCCAAGACGGCGCTGTTCGGGAGTATCGACCAGAAACAATCCGCCGAATGACCAAAAGGCTTGTCCGCCAAGGCTTTGTTCGCCTTCCTGGTCGACGACGATGACGCGCTTGCCGGCGTCTGCGATCTCGGTTGCCGCGACCAGACCCGCCAGTCCAGCGCCGACCACGATTACGTCTGTGACCTCAGTCATCGTTTCCTCCCCCGTGCCATTTATGATTCAAGCCCGCGTCGTCGCGTGTGGTCAACGGCTAACGCCTTCTTGCCTGTGACCGCGTCGCCACCCACGCACGAGTCGTTTGTTCCAGTTTGGGACCTTTTCGCGCGGAGGGTGCAGCGGCCCGGCAACACTTAATTTGAATTTGGTTTGAGCGACCTTCGTTGCCTAGACAAAATCACGATCTCAAACGACGCTGCATCCTGTCTTGCATCACTAAGACGATCAGATTCGGTTTCGACATTTCTTCGACTGGGGCTGGGATATGAAGCTGGTGACGGGGTTGCTTGCGGCGGTGCTGCTGCTGGCGGGAGTAGGGGCGAGCCAGGCGGTGGTACGGATCGCGGATGACCGCGGCGGCCGGATCGGCACCTATGTCGACAAGTACCAGGGTCTGCGGACCTCGGGCGAAACCGTCATCATCGATGGCCTGTGCGCCTCGGCCTGCACCATCGTGCTCGGCGCGGTTCCCCATGACCGGATCTGCGTCACCTCGCACGCCAATCTCGGCTTCCATGCCGCCTGGGATTTCGGGCCCCAGGGCCGCGCCGTCACCAATGCCGAAGCAACCCAGATGCTGTATTCGATGTATCCGATCCCGGTCCGTAAGTGGATCGCGGCGCGCGGCGGCCTGACCCCGCGCATGATCTTCCTGCGCGGCAAGCAGCTGCAGGCGATGTACAAGCCCTGCTATCTCGACGCCCAAGCCTCCACCAACAAGCCGTCGTCGCGTTAAGCGTGCCAAGCAGCGACGTCGTGGCCGGGCCCGTCCCGGCCATTTGCTTTTTGAGGGGGCGCCTCCGCATGACGTGATTTCCCGCGCGGCCATTCCGCTTGCCTGCCCGGGGAACTGGCCCTATCTGAAGTTAATGGTTCAGCCGATTTCCACCCAACAGGGCATGATGGCGGCGGCCCGGCCGCAGGACCGGGTGGCGTCCATGATCGTCTGCAGCGCTGCCGGCGTCGGCACGCTGGCCGTGCTCGGCGCGGCCGCATTGTGGTTCCATTACGGCGCCGCGGTGTTTTTCGAAACGATCGCCGCCGGCATCTCGGCCTGCTTCTGATCGGGCAACAAGGAATTCCCCATGGACCGGACCATCCGCCCGCTGGTGATCATCGCTGCCTTTGCTGCCAGCCTCGCGCTTGGTCTCGTGATCATGCTGTGGGCGCTTGGCGGCCTGCGCACCGTCACGGCGCCGGCTGCGATCGGCGGGCCGTTTCAACTGACCGACCAGGCCGGCCAGACCGTCACCGAGCAGAATTTGAAGGGCAAGCCGACGCTGATCTTCTTCGGCTTCACCCATTGCCCGGATGTCTGCCCGACGTCGCTGTTCGAGATTTCGGAAGTGCTGAAGGCGATGGGCAAGGACGCCGACAAGGTGAACGCCTGGTTCGTCTCCGTCGATCCCGAGCGCGACACGGCGGCCGCGATGAAGGACTATCTCTCCAGCTTCGATCCGCACCTGAAGGGGCTGACCGGCGCGCCCGAGGCGGTGGCCAAGGTGATCTCGTCCTACCGGGTCTATGCAAGGAAGGTCCCGCTCAAGGACGGCGATTACACCATGGACCACACCGCGCTGATCTATCTGATGGACCGCGACGGCAATTTCGTAGCGCCCTTCAACCTGAAACGGACGCCGGAGGAAGCTGCCAAGGACCTCAAACGCTATCTCTGAGCGCGTGCCTGGCCGAAAGGGCCAAAACGGCCCTCGCATCGCCGGCCGGATGGTCTATAAGGCCGGAAATTCCGCGAAGTCATTGCCGAAGATGCCAAATCTTACCGTTCCGTTAACCAATGCAAGTCTGCATCGAACCGTCAGGACCTGGCTGGTCGGGCTGTCGATGGCGGCTGCGCTGACGGCTGTCAGCGGCGGCGCGGCTCACGCCCAAACCCAGCCCCGCCCGGCAGTGGAGGCGGCCCCTCAAGCCGTGCCCGGTTTCTGGGATCCGCGGCGGCGCCCGGACCGGCCGGACATGTCGCGCCTGACCGTGATCCGGTTCCTGACCGAGACCGATTACCCGCCGTTCAACTTCACCGGCCCGGACGGCAATCCCGCCGGCTTCAATGTCGATCTGGCGCGCGCGCTGTGCGACGAGATCAAGATCAGCTGCACCATCCAGATGCGGCGGTTCGAGACGCTGGTCGACGCCATCACCAGCAACCGGGGCGACGCCATCATCGCCTCCATGGCGGTGACGCCGGCCCTGCGCGCCCGGCTCGATTTCACCGATCCCTATTACCGCGCGCCGGCCCGCTTCGTGTCGCGGCGCGACGCCGTGATGCCGGAGATCCGGCCCGAATATCTCGAAGGCAAGAAGGTCGGCGTCATCGGCGGCACCTCGCACGAGGCCTATCTGAAGGCGATGTTCACCGACGCCGAGATCAAGTCCTATCCGAACGACGATGCGCTGCGGCTGGCGCTTCGGCGTAGCGAGGTCGACTTCATCTTCGGCGACGCGATCTCGCTGGCGTTCTGGATCAACGGCACCGACTCTGCCGAATGCTGCGCGTTCTCGGGTGGCCCCTTTGTCGAGAGCCGCTATTTCGGCGAGGGCATCGGCATCGCCGTCCGCAAGGGCAATGATCTCCTGCGGACGTCGCTGAACTGGGCGCTGTTCCGGATATGGGAGAAAGGCCGCTTCACCGACCTGTGGCTGCGGTATTTCTCGATCAGTCCGTTCTGACGCCGCTTCGCAGGGTGGGCAAAGCGAAGCGTGCCCACCATTGGCGATGCAGAGCGGTGAGAGATGGTGGGCACGGCGCAAGTGCGCCTTTGCCCACCCTTCTGTAACGGGCCTCGATTAGTCAATCCCTTTG
>NZ_LLYB01000087.1:0-261 GCF_001440475.1 Bradyrhizobium lablabi
CTGCTCGCGCTGCGCGCCGTCTCCGGCTTCGCCACCGGCGGCCTGCGCGCCCTCGCCCGCGCGGTGATGGCGCTGGCGGTTACGGTCGTGATGCGGACGGCGCTCGTCGGAACGTCCGCCCGGCCGCCAGACCTCGACGAGCTGCGGTTCGGCCGGCGTCTCGGATTTCGTCTCGGCCTTGGTTTCAGTTTCAGGCTGGGCTTCGACGGGCGCGGCTTCTGCAACGGCGGATTCAGCGGGTGCTTCGGCTGCCGCAGGCGC
>NZ_LLYB01000087.1:270-80908 GCF_001440475.1 Bradyrhizobium lablabi
GCGACGGCTTCCGCGGCGCTGGTGACTTCGGCCGTCTCCTGTTCCGGCGGCGCATCCAGGATCGCGGCTTCCGCCGGCGTGACCTCGGCGGGCGCGGGCTCTTGCGCGGCGAACGGCGTGACGTCGGGTAGCAGCGAGGCCGACGACACCGGCTCGCTCGTCACCGGCTCGCTGATGACAGCCACTTCGGCTGCGACTTCTTCCGCGGGCGTCTCTGCCGTCACTTCAACGCTCGCCTCCACCGGCGGCGTCTCGGCGGCAACCGTCTCGACGACGACTTCCGGCGCGGGCTTCGGCGGTAGCGGCGGGCGCTTATCCATGCGGTAGCCGAGCGCGCGCAGGATCGAGGCGAAATCTTCACCCGCCGATCCCGTGAGCGAGGTCATCGCCTGCGTCACGACAAAGCCGCGGCCGTCGAACGCGCCGGCCGGCTTCTCGCCGGGCGACGTCTCGCGCCACGCCAGCGCGGGACGAATGAGATCGGCGAGGCGTTCGAGAATGTCGACGCGCACCGCGCGCTCGCCGCACTGGCGATAGCCGAGCACGCGATAGGCATCGCGCGGCAACGCCTTGTCGACCGGGAACGAGGTGCGGCCCGAGCTCGCCAGATGCTGCGCGCCAGAGAGCGCGGACATGTCGACATTGTCCTGCTTCTCAGCCCACAGCAGCGACGCCAGCGCGCGCGCGGCGGGCTTCAAGAGCGCGGGGAAATAGATGTGATAGGCGCCGAAGCGCACGCCGTATTTACGCAAGGTGGCGCGCGAAGCCTGGTCGAGATCCTTCATCTCGGAAGAGATCTTCGAACGTTCCAAAACGCCGAGCGCCTCGACGAGCTGGAACGCGATGCCGCGGCCGATGCCGGCGATGTCCTCAGCCTTCGACAGGCCGAACAGCGGCCCCAAGAGCTTTTCGATATGCGTCTTCAGCCACAGATCGAGCCGCGTCTGCACGGCCTCGCGCGGCGCGCCGGACAGGCGCTCGTCGGAGATGATGCGGATGCGCGGATGCAGCGCATCGTCGGCGGCAACGAGTTTTGCCACCGCGTCGCCGGTCCAGCGGATGGTGCCGTCGGAGGTCAGCACGAACTGATCGTCGGGCGCGGCGGAAAGTTTTCCGGCGCGCGCGTCGATCTCGCTGGCCAGCACCTGTTGCGCCGCAGCCTGCAACGCTTTCGCGTCCGAGCCGGCTTCCGCCGCATCGGGTGCAAAGGTAAATCCATCGAGCCGGCCAATCGCGTGGCCTTCCACAATCACTTCGCCGGTCTTGCCAATTTCCGTATTCAAAACTGAGTTCTCCCGCAGGCGGCGCATCAATACACTGGTCCGCCGGTCAACGAAACGCTCTGTTAAGCGTTCATGCAGCGCATCGGATAATTTATTTTCCACCTCACGGGTGATCCCCTGCCAGTGATCGGGGTCATACAGCCAGTCCGGCCGGTTGGCGACGAAGGTCCAGGTGCGGATTTGCGCAATCCGGCCCGAGAGCGTGTCGATATCGCCGGTGACGCGGTCGGCCTGGTCGACCTGGGCGGCGAACCATGCGTCAGGGATCCGGCCCTTTTTCATCAGGAATGCATAAAGCGTAGTCACGAGCTCGGCGTGGGCAGCCGGCGCGATTTTGCGGTAATCCGGGATCGCGCAGGCGTCCCACAGCCGTTCCACGGCGCCTGCGCCGTGGGCCATGTCCCTCACCTCGCCGTCGCGGGCGGCGTGATCGAGCACGCGCTGGTCCTCGGCAATCGGCGCGCGGGTCAACACCTCATGCCCCGGCGGCAGGGCGAGTGAGACCTGCAGCGCACCGAGCGAGGAGAAATCCAGTTTCGAATTGCGCCACTGCAGCATTTTGACGCTATCGAAGGTGTGGTTCTGCAGCGCGTTTACGAGCTCCGGCTCGAACGGCGCGCAGCGCCCCGTGGTGCCAAAGGTGCCGTTGCGGGTGGCGCGCCCGGCGCGGCCCGCGATCTGCGCGAACTCGGCCGGCGTCAGCCTGCGGAACTGGTAGCCGTCGTATTTGCGGTCGGAGGCAAACGCGACGTGATCGACGTCGAGGTTCAACCCCATGCCGACAGCGTCAGTCGCGACGAGATAATCGACGTCGCCGTTCTGGAACATCGCGACCTGCGCGTTGCGTGTGCGGGGCGAGAGCGAGCCCAATACAACAGCCGCGCCGCCATGCTGACGGCGGATCAATTCCGCGATCGCATAGACTTCATCGGCCGAGAACGCGACGATTGCAGTACGTCGCGGCTGGCGCGTGATCTTGCGGTCGCCGGCGAATTCAAGCTGCGACAGCCGTGGACGCGTGATGATGGACGCGCCCGGCAACAGCCGCTCGATGATGGGTCGCATCGTCGCAGCACCCAAGAGCAGCGTCTCGTCGCGGCCGCGGCGATGCAGGATGCGGTCGGTGAATACATGGCCGCGCTCGAGATCGGCGGCGATCTGGATTTCATCGACGGCGAGAAACGACACGTCGAGATCCCTGGGCATCGCTTCTACCGTCGAGACCCAGTAGCGCGGATTCTTCGGCTTGATCTTCTCCTCGCCGGTAACGAGCGCGACGCTTTCAACGCCGGCGCGATCGGCGATCTTGTTGTAGACCTCGCGCGCGAGCAGGCGCAGCGGCAGGCCGATCACGCCGGACGAATGCGCCAGCATCCGCTCGATGGCGAGATGCGTCTTGCCGGTGTTGGTCGGCCCGAGCACGGCAGTGACGCCCGCGCCGGGCGCGCGTTCGGTTGCGAACGAGGAAGGAGAGAAGGCCATTAGCTGCAGGTGTTTCTTCTTGAATGCCGTCGCTCAAATCGCAAGTGCCAGACCTCATCCTGCGGAGCCGCGTTAGCGGCGTCTCGAAGGATGAATGGCACCAGCGGGGCCTCGTGGTTCGCCCGGCGATGTATTAGCATCGTCCGGAGACGGCGCTTACGCGCCTCCTCACCATGAGGGGTTACTTCCTTGCGAGGAGCGAAACCTTTCTGGTCGCGCGGCGTCAATTGCGCCGATTCTGTTTCACTTTGCGACGGCGATGCGGTCGCGGCTTAAGCTCTGGAACGAGTCTGGAACGAATCGCGTCCGAATCGCTGACTCCTCCCGAGACCCGATACGTTCACCGCAACATCTCGCGCTGACACGCCCGGGGCGGCACTAGATCAAGTTTACGCGGGCTCCACAAGCGACGGTTTCGAGACCAAATTCTTAAAGGCGTGAGTCGAATCAGAAGTGGGTAAGAGTCAACATGATTCATGCCGGTTGCATCGACTTCGCCGCGACCGAGCTGCGCTCGCCCCTGGCGGGATCTCTCCTCCCCTCTCCCCTTGTGGGAGAGGGTGGCGCCGAACGAAGTTCGGCGACGGGTNGCGAACTGTGCACGCCGAGAGAACCCCTCATCCGGCGCTGCGCGCCACCTTCTCCCACAAGGGGAGAAGGGAAGAATCGCTCAATTCGTCTTCGCTACCCTTGGCGGCGTTGCCGTCGTCACGAACGACGTCGCCTCCAGCATCGCAAGGCCCAGCGGCGTCGGGATGGTCATGCGGAAGGGAACCAGAACCCGGGTTCCCGCGATCGGCACCAGGGTGACCTCGATCCGGCGTTCGGTGGCGAGGTATTTGATGACGGGGCGATCGGGGATGTAGCCCGCGACCGGGGTGAAATAGATGGCGCAGACCAGCGCCGGCCCGTGGTAGCCGCGTTCGGCCCTCACCGTTTCCATGCGCTTGTAGTCGAGCTTGAGATCGTAGCGCATCCGCCCGTCGAAGATGCCCGCGCCGGTGCGGCAGGAATCCGGGCTCAGCACCTCGGCATTGCCCGGCACGCGCAGGATCGACCCGGTCATGGGATCGAGCACGCCCTTGCGATGGGCGTCGGTGACGGGAATCCGCTCGGCATCGACCGGCGGCGCCGGGTCGATCGAAAACTCCTTCACACCGCCGTTCACCAGCGACATCCGGATGGTCTCGGATTTCTTCTGCGTGGTGGTGGTCGCGGTATAGGCGTTGGGGGCCAGCACGCCGTTGACGATGCGGCCGACGCTGGCGCCGGAGCCGCTGCCGCCGGAAAACGCCTTCAAAAGCCCCGCAGTGCCGCCCTGGGCGGTGGCGGCAAACATGTCGTCGCCGATTTCGATGGTCCAGGTGCCCTTGCCGACGGGAATCCCCGCCAGCGTCGCCTCATATTGCGCATCCAGCCGTCCCTGCGCCAAAGCCCCCTGCGGCGCGAGCCAGAGGCACGCGGCGGCGCCGAGGCCGAGCGCGAGCCGGGCGAGGGGTGAAGGGGTTTTGCGGCTGGTCAATTCCTGCAGGTCCCGGGATCGGCGCGAGTCATTGTTCATTTAGGCAGAAAAATCCCGCAAACAACGCGTGTTGACGCGAAAACACGCTTCACTGACCCGGTACTGGCGCCGCTACCTGCGGCCGAGGGGTCTAAATCGCGAAACCCATGATGTCGGCGCGGATTGCGCCCTTTATAAGGAAGGCTTAAACCGCTGGAACTTCCTAATATTAGGCCCCATTCGGCCCCGCGCGGCGGGCCAAAGAACCTTGACCCCGCAGCCGTCTCCCCCTATACGTCCGCGGTTCCTGGAAATGGACGCGATTTTGGACCCCCGCGGCGCCCGCGAGATGCGGCTTGGCTATAGGCGGGGATGGAAGAGGATTTGCAAGATGTCCCGGCGCTGTGAACTGACGGCCAAGGGCCCCCAGGTGGGCCACAAGGTGAGCCACTCGAACATCAAGACCAAGCGGCGCTTCCTGCCGAACCTGACCAACGTCACCTTCATCTCGGACGCGCTCGGCCGCAACGTGCGCCTGCGCGTCTCGACCAACGCGCTCAAGAGCGTCGACCACAATGGTGGCCTCGATGCCTACCTCCTCAAGGCCAAGGCCGACGTCCTCTCCCCCCGTGCCCTCGACCTGAAGCGCGCGATCGAGAAGAAGGTCGGCAAGCCCGCGCCTGTGAAGAAGGCGAGCTGAGCCCAAAGCGAAATCGGCGGATCGAAGTTCGGAGCGGCCGGGTCGGAAGACCCGGCCGTTTTTGGTTTTGCAGGGCCGGGCTGACTCAACTTAAGATCGATTCTTAATGAACAGCAAATGACCATTTAGGATATATACAACGCCCAGTTTAGAATCCCAGCGATTCCATTTCGCATGGCTGTCGCGAGCGTTGGCAGCCGCGAGAGGATGAGGGAGGGTCGGTAGGCGTAGCTGCGCTCCAAGGTGCAATTTACAAGCGAGATCAGTTCTGCTCTCACTGACTGCGGGAGAACGCTTGATTTGCGAAGGGGCAGGCCAGTGAGCAATGGTCCAAAGCCTGTTGAGGTCGCGTTAAGCTCTGAGCTGGCTGTCAACCTCTCGGCCGTTACATGGCAATCCTGATCCCTAGCCTGGGCTTCGCGCGCTTCGACACCCGCGGCGAGCTGCGGCTCGCTGAGCGCCTCAAGGACTTCCTCGAAGAGAACGCTGTCGTTTGGCACAATCTCCCGGTAGGTCCTCGCAGTCGGCATCCAGACTTTATCATTGTTCACCCAGCGAACGGCCTACTCGTGCTTGAGGTGAAGGACTGGCGCTTGGAGTCAATCGTCTCGGCCGACAAAACAAAAATCGAACTGCTGACGAGTCATGGCATCGTGCGGGAGAGCAGTCCTCTGGAGCAGGCTCGCAAGTATACGTTCGACGTCGTGCGCACGCTCGAGCGGGATGGGCAATTGCTGTTTCCGGCCGGTCATCGCTTCAAGGGCCGCCCCATTCTTCCGTTCGGCTTCGGGGCCGTATTCACCAATATCACGCGCAAGCAGTTCGATCAGACCAATCTCAAGGAGGTGCTCGCCGAGCATCTATGTGTATTCAAGGATGAGATGTCGGATGGCGCGGACCCTGAAGAATTCCGGTCCAGATTGTGGCGCATGGTTTATCCGCGTCTCGGAGAGCCTCTGTCGATGCCGCAGTTCGACCGGCTGCGTGCGCTGCTATTTCCAGAGATCCGCATACGACAAATTGCCCTGCCTCTGGACGAACCGATGGTGCCCGATCCGTCAGACCGGACGCTTGCCGTGATGGACATGCATCAGGAACAGATTGCGCGCAGCTTGGGAGAGGGGCATCGAATTATTCGCGGCGTCGCTGGATCGGGTAAGACACTGATCCTTGCCTTTCGAGCCGAATATCTGGCGCGTGCGGCTACCAAGCCGGTGCTCATCCTGTGCTACGCCAACGGCATCGCTGGGCGACTTGAGGATACCATGCAGAATCGCGGCGTGGAGGACCGTGTTCAGGTCCGCACCTTTCATTCATGGTGTTACTGGATGCTGCGGACTTATGGGATTCCCGCCCCATCCGAGCGAGAATATCCGGACTACGAAAAACGACTGGCTGCGAGCGTTTCAGAGGTCGTGAAGGCTGTAGATCAGGGGCATATCCCAACGGAACAGTACGACGCTGTCCTAATCGACGAGGCACACGACTTCGAGCCGCAATGGCTCGCGCTTGCGGCCAAGATGGTAAACCCGCGCACGAAGGCGCTGATGGTCGTCTACGACGATATACAGGCCATCTACAAGGGGCGTGAGCGCCCAGTGTGGAGGCAGCTCGGCATTGAAGCGCAGGGCAGAACGACCGTACTAAAAGTCAACTATCGCAACACCGCCCAAATCGTCGCCTTCGCGAGGCGCTTCGCTTCGGACGTGATCGGCGCTCCGGGCACGATAGCCGATGATGAGCACGCCATCCTATTGCCCGAAGATGCGGGTCGGCAGGGACTGGTGCCAGAAGTGCGGCAGTGTGTGAGCATCGACGCAGAAGCTCACTGCATCGCCGAGTGGTTTCTTGGACGGAAAAAGGCGGGTTACGAGTGGCCGCAAATGGCCTGCCTTTATCCGGAGCACTGGATTGGGGAGCGGGTCGCTCAGGTACTCGCCAAGCATGAAGTGCCGATCGATATGGCCAAGAACAACAGAAACAGAGTTTCGACGAAGCGGGTAGCCGTGCGGTTCTTGAGCATGCACACCGCGAAGGGGCTCGAGTTTCCGTGCGTCGCTATTGCAGGGTTGGGCTTGCTCGGCCGCCACGGCGAGGCAGTCGAGGAATGCGTTCGACTGACGTATGTTGGGGTTACCCGGGCGACCCACGAGGCGCTTTTGACCTACTCAAGTGAGTCGGCGCTGGTGCAGCGATTGATCACGTAGACAAGAACCGCTAAGGGGACGGTCATTGAAGGCTTGGGAGAAGCGTTGGCTGCAGACGGGCCAGACCGACAGGAGAAGTTGGAAGCAGCAGCCAAAGCGCTGCGGGAAGAATTGGAGCAAATCGGCGCCAAAGCTGTCTCTGGACACGCGGGAGAACTCAATTGGGAGTTCAGGGCCATCGGGTGAAAAGATTTTGGTCGCAAGATCACCGGGTGACCAAACGAGAGACCCCCATGCAATGATTTTCACCTTCACGGAATGAATACTGTGGTTGCGAAATCTCGAAAGATTGCGGGTGGCAATATCGAAGCAACCACGCTAGGACGTGCTTGATATTTCAGGGTTTATGCGGCTGCCCTTCGTCTCCCCTAGGGACTGCCAGAACTGCCTAAAATCTCCAAAATTCCGCTATACTCGCTCCGGTAGCATCATTCCTGCCCCCGCGAGTCCCCCATGCGCAACGTCATCATCTGCTGCGACGGCACCGGCAACGAGATCTCCGAGAACATCTCCAATGTGCTGAAGCTCTATCGCTGCCTGCGCAAGACGGAGAAGACGCAGCCGCGGCAGCTCGTCTATTACGATCCGGGGGTCGGCACGCTGGCGCGGCCGGACCCGTGGCACAAGCTGAAGCAGGATTTCAACGCCATCCTGGGGCTCGCCACCGGCTATGGGCTCGATGACAACGTGCTCGCGGCCTATTCCTTCCTGGTCCACCATTACCAGGCGGGCGATGCGATCTACCTGTTCGGCTTTTCCCGCGGCGCCTATACCGTGCGGGTGCTGGCGGGGCTCATTCACAAGATCGGCCTGATCTCGCCGGAGCAGGTCAATCTCGCAGGTTCGGGGCTGATCGCCTACAAGCAGTTCTCCTCCGACGAGGCGCCGAAGCTGCGGGCGAAGTTCAAGTCGGCCGTCGATGTCGCCGCAGGCGAAGACGCGCTGCCGCCGAACGCCTTCGACAACGCCGCGCAGTTCGCGCGCATCACCTCGACGCGCTGGCCCACCATCCGCTTCGTCGGCGTCTGGGATACGGTGGCGAGCGTGATCGTGCCGCGGGCCGATCGCTTCTATTGGCCGAGCCTGGAGGAGCTCGCGTTCACGCTTGTGAACCCGAGCGTGCAGACCTTCCGGCAGGCGATCTCGATCGACGAGCGGCGCTGCATGTTCCGCCTGAAAAAGTGGGACGACCCGCAGACCTACAAGCACAACCGCTTCAACGACGCGCATGCCGAGCCGCAGGATATCCTGCAGGTGTGGTTCGCCGGCGTGCATGCCGATATCGGCGGCGGCTATCCGGAAAAGCAAAGCGGGCTTTCGAAATATCCGCTGCTCTGGATGATCGACGAGGCGACCAGATGCGGGCTGCAGGTCAACCAGGCCACGGTGAACCAGCTCGCCTGGGGCGTCCAGCGCAAGAGCAGCCCGTTCTCCTATGTCGTGCCTGATATCCGCGGCGACCTGCACATTTCGCTGAAGGGCGCGTGGTGGCTGCTCGAATATCTGCCGAAGAGCGCGACCTACAAGGAATGGCCGGCGCGAAAGACGCACTTTGGGTATTACATTCCGGACGGCGAGCCGCGCTTCATCCCCGACGGCGCCGTGATCCACGAGTCGGCGCTGCAGCGCATGGACGCGCTGCCGAGCTACCGCCCGGTGAACCTGCCGCGGCAGTACGAAAAATTCCCGATGCCCGTGCCGCCGGCGCATGCGAGCGCGGAGGACGTTGGGGCGGAGTGAGCGCGAAGTTTCGTAGGGTGGGCAAAGCGTCAGCGTGCCCACCAACCATCGGCACCCGCGTCACGAATGGTGGGCACGCTTTGCCTACCTACGGCCCCTCGCCGTGACGAACGAACGAGCGGCGCCCTCTTCCCTTCTCCCCTTGTGGGAGAAGGTGGATCGCTGGCGCGAAGCGACAGCGAGACGGATGAGGGGTCTGTCTCCGCGGAAAGAACCCCTCATCCGGCGCCATAGCCGATGCGAAGCATCGGCGTTCTAAGAGACGGCGGCCAAAGGCCGCCTATGCCACCTTCTCCCACAAGGGGAGAAGGAAGAGCGCCCGCCCTGCGATCTGTTGCGCATTAAGCGCATGAGGAACCGCCGTCGCCCCCTATCCTCTCGCGTGGAGATGGGTTAGCACCACCGCCGTGGGGGAAAGCGAGCGCATGCTTGCGCGTCCACTTGCCGGGAACTACGCATCAACACATGTCACGTATGCTCTTCACCTCTGCCGCACTCGCGGCGATCGCGCTTGTCTTGCTCCTTCACGCGACCCATCACGGCGCTCACGCCAATCCTGCGACGCATTGCGGCTTCTGGACGGAGATAGACGCCGGCCTGTCGTGCCGCTGACGATCAGCGCTCCGCCGAAGAGTCAGCGCTCCTGCCGCAGTTTCCCCGGCCGCGAACATAGTTTCGCCTCCTCGGCTTAGTTAGAAACACCAGTACAGAACAGCTGGTAATAAAAACGATTCTGCATCCCGATCCGTGGGAAGCCTCGCAGGCGAACCAACGCATTCCCTGAGTATCAGCTCGCCCTGGCGCAGATGCGCGGATCGCTCTCATGCGAATGCCAATGCATTTTGATATGGAGCATCACCATGAAATCCATGTTGAACGACAGACCAGCGGAAGGGCCGATCGCGAGCCTGGAGGAGCAACTTTCGAACCTGGCACGCGACGGAGTTAATGCTTCGGCCCCGCCGGCCAGCACGAAGAGGTCTCCCACCTCCCGGGCAATGCTTCAGGCGGATTGGCACTACGTGGCTTTCGTCGGCTGTCTGCTGGCAGCATGCATTGGCGTGGCTGCCTGGTGGTGGTCATCCCCTGTCGATACGGCAATGATGGCTACCTCAGACCCGGCACCTCTGACACGCGACGCGTCGGCCCCCGTCGCGCCGGCCCCCATCGCGCCGACTGCCGTTGCCCTGCGTTCCGAGCTGTCGCAGCAGCTCCTCCAACCGATGGTGCAGGATCTCGCTGCCTTGAGCCAAACGGTCGAACAGCTCAGGGCGAGGCAAGAGCAATTGATCCGCGACAATGAAACCCTGGTGAGCCAACTCAAGGCAAGCCGAGAGGAAGCGGCACGCAACAGCGGCATCATCGACCAGATCAAGGCCGACCAGACCCAGATGGTGCGCGAAAGCCAGACATTCACCGAGCAGCTCAACGCAAGTCAGGAACAACTCGCCCGCGTCATCGCCAACGCTTCAGAACCAAAGGCGATGCCCGAGGCAGAGCCAAAGGCGGTGCCCGAACCACTGGCAATGGTGAGCCCCGAAGCGCCAAAGGTGATGCCCGACATACCGCTGCCGCGCCCGCGGCAGCCGGCCACTGTCGGCCAGGCGCAGAGGCCGGCGCCAACCGCGCAGCGGTCGCAAGCCAGGAAGCCGCAACCGTTATTCGCCTGGCCATGGTCAGTTCACTAAAGTGGATAGCGACGTTCCCCCCTCCCTTCTCCCCTTGTGGGAGAAGGAAAAAGCCGTTGCGGCAATAATCTAATTTCGCCAGCGGACTCAACGTGATTTGGGTCGTCCAGATCGCCCGGCGAAAATAAATCGCTTCCTTTTCAACGCAAATCACCCTCCTTTGCGCGTATCCCGCCTCATCGAAGAGGGGCGTACGCGTCGTCACGATACGTGGAGTGCNGGGGAGCGGTGGACGCNAGATTGCGCACGCGCGCGCGAGACATTGCAGGGCGGCCCTTTGGCCGTGAGCAATCAATCCGCGCAGGACGAGCGACGCAATCGCGTACGGCAAAACCGTGTGGTCCTGGCGCCCGTGGCTGGCGTTAAGCCGGCGGAGGATTTGCAAAAACCCGACCGGGTTTTCAAAACCTTCAATCCGCCGGCGATGGAGGCAAAAGGAATTCGTCTCCAGGGAGAGCACGGCATAAGCCGTAAGACCACTGCGCAGGGAATGCCGGCGTGCCCCGGCTTCACCTGTATGCTCGTGTGCGCATCTTTCTCGCGCTTATTGCACACGAGACCGCGGGTGGCAGCCGCCACCCGGCATTCCCTGCGCCCTCTCGATTTTGAGGGGGCGTGAACGACATTGAAAGACTCGGGCGAACCGCGCCGCGAGAACGCGGCCGCATATTCCGACGTCGTCACCCGCGCATGCGGGTGATCCAGTATTCCAGAGACGCCGATGATCGAACCGATAAGCCGCAGCGTACTGGATACCCCGCATGCGCGGGGTATGACAGTCCGTTGGATGGCTAGAGCGAAGCGAAACCCGTCGCTCGTCTCCACGAACACCGTGATGGGTATCGCTCCGCTCCACCCATCCTACGCGCCCCATCGCCGCACGGGTGGTCGGTTCACTCCCTTCCCCACTCGGCCACTGGCCGACCACCCCGCAGTCCTCTGGCCGCATTCCCGCCGCCGGGCGACCCAAATGGTTTACGGATCGTTCAACACTGCCCCCTATTCTCACCTATCTGGGGCCAGAACCGGCTTGAAACGCTCAGGACGAGCGATGCTGACACGATCGATCACTGAGGAAGTCGAGGCGGCCATCCAGGCCGGTTCGGCGGAAAAACATCTGGATGCGCTGAGGCAGGTGACCGACCTGTTTCTCTCCGCCGACGGCTATTCCGGCGAACAGATCGAGCTGTTCGGCGACGTGCTCGAACGGCTGATCCGCACCATCGAGCTGCGCGCGCTGGCCGATGTCTCCGCGCGCATTGCGCTCGCCGAAATGAGCACGCAGCTCGCTTCCATCAAGCAGGCGCCGAAGGCGGTGATCCGCCGGCTCGCGAACAACGACGAGATTACGATCGCGCGGCCCGTGCTGACCGAATCGGCGCGGCTGACGCCCGAGGACCTGATCGAACTCGCCGAGACCAAGAGCGAGCAGCATCTGCTCGCGATCTCCGGGCGCTGGTGGCTGACCGAGATCGTCACCGATGTGCTCTTGAAGCGGCATTATCCCTCCGTCAGCCGGCGGCTGGTGAGCAATCCCGGCGCGCGGATGTCGGCGTCCGGCTATGCCATCGTGCTGAAGCAGGCGGAGAGCGATCCGGATCTCGCGGTCGAAACCGGCATTCGCGTCGACCTGCCGGCCGAGCAGCGGCGGCAATTGCTGCAGAGCGCCACCGAGGCCGTGCGCACGCGGCTGTTGTCGCGCGCGCCGCCGCATCTGTTCGAGGAAATCAGGAGCGCAATCGCGGCCGCCTCCGTCGGCGCGAGCCGCGAGATGTCGCGCACCCGCGATTTTTCCGCCGCACGCCGCTTCGTCGCGGCGCTGGCGAAACACGGCAAGCTCAACGAGCCGGAGCTATTGGCGTTTGCGAAGGAGCGCAAATATGCCGAGACGGTCGCAGCACTCGCCGAACTCTCCGCCTCGAGCATCGAGGTGATCCGCCCTGTCATGCAGAGCCTGCGCGACGACGGCGTGCTGATCCCCTGCCGCGTCGCCGGATTGAACTGGGAAACGGTGGCCGCCATCCTCGACAGCCGCTTCGCCGCCGGCAGCATGGGCCGCCATGAATTGGCGAAGGCGAAAGAGCAATACGCCAAGCTGACGGTCGAGAACGCGCGGCGGCTGCTGAAATTCTGGCAGGTCCGCGCCGCGGATGCCGCGAAGACGAAGTGAGGGCGCCCCCTTCCCTTCTCCCCTTGTGGGAGAAGGTGGTGCGAAGCGCCGGATGAGGGGTCTGTCTCCGCGGAAAGAACCCCTCATCCGTCTCGCTGCCNCCGCGTCCATAGCCGATGCAAAGCATCGGCGTCCTCTTCAAAGTACGGCGGCCGACAGCCGCCTATGCCACCTTCTCCCATCTCAACTCGGGTTTACCCGAGTTGAGCATCAATTATGGTCGAAGTCGGATACATCCGACTTCGATGGGAGAAGGAGAATGCACTCACGCCGCTTTCGTGAGACCCGCGTCGAGATGCTTCAGCCGCGGCATCACTTCGTGCCGCAACAGGGCCAGCGAATTGTACCACGCCTCCGGCTTGTGCTTGTAGTCGAAGCCGAACACCAGCAGCGTGCCGAAGCCGCCGACCTCGTGATAGATTTTTTCGATCTTCTCGGTGACGGTCGCCGGCGAACCGACGATCCAGTTGTTGCGGGCGCAATATTCGGCGGTGACGTCAGAGTCGGCGATATCGGGCGAGGCCTTCAGGTAGTCCTTGAAGCCGAAATGGCCGAGCAGCGGCAGAAAATATTCGCTCATCATTCGGCCCATCATGTCGCCGACGGACAGCCGCCACGCCTCCTCGTCGGTGTCGGCGATGAAGACCTCGCGCACCAGCCGCCAGTCGCTGCGCTTCGGCTTGCGTCCGGTTTTCGCCGCGCCAATCTCGACCGATTCCCAGTGGCTGCCGACATAGGCCGGATTGAGATTGAGGCTCATCGGAATGTAGCCGCGCTCGCCCGCGAGCTTGAGCGTATCCGAGCCCTTGGAAAGGCCGGCGACGCCGATCGGCGGATGCGGCGCCTGCAGCGGCTTGAGGTGGGGCTTGAGAAAGTCGAACATCGTGTCCGGCTTGTTCACGGTCCAGAATTTTCCGGTGTAGTTCCAGGGCGCGTCCTCGGTCCACATCTTCAAAATGATCTCCAGCGCCTCCCGCGTCATGTCGCGGTTCTGGCCGGACATCCCGTCGACATTGAACATCGCCCAGTCGCTCGGCAGGCCGCTAGCCGCGACGCCAAAGTTCAGCCGACCGCCCGAGAGATGGTCGAGCATCGCGACGCGGTTCGCCAGTTCCGCCGGGTGATGATAGGGCAGCAGGAAGCCGCCGGGCCCGAGGCGGATATTTTTCGTCTGCAAGAACGCCTGCGCGAGAATGAGATCGGGCGACGGATGCGGCTCCCACGGCGCGGTGTGGTGCTCGCCGATCCAGGCTTCCTGGTAGCCGAGTTCATCAAGCCAGCGCAGCGTCTGCAGGTCCCAGTCGTGACCCTCTTTCAATCCGCACTCCGGCGGATGGGACGGCATCGAGAAATATCCGATTTCCATGGGGCATCCTCGCTGTATGTTGTTATTGAAAGCGCGTCTGTCGCGCGCAAGCGAGAGCATAGCACGCCTGGCGTGCGGCCGAGTTATGACGAAACGGATGGGCAGAGGTCAGGTTTCGAGATCGTCATTGCGAGCGCGGCGAAGCAATCCATCTCACCGCACAAAGAAAGAATGGATTGCTTCGCTGCGCTCGCAATGACGGGGAAAGAGCAGAGCGCTCCCTTCCCTTCCCCCTTGTGGGAGAAGGTGCCGTAGCGAAGCGGAGGCGGATGAGGGGTCTGTCTCCGCGGATAGACACCCCTCATCCGTCTCGCTGCCGCTGCGCGTCAGCGATCCACCTTCTCCCANGAAACGCACTACCTCGTCCCGAATGTCGTGGCGCCGAACAGCGCCTTCTGCGTCGAAGGCTGCGAGCGCCAGTATTGCGGCGGGGCGAACACCTCGCCGCCGAGTTCGGCCGCCGCGTGCCAGCCCCAGCGCGGGTCGTAGAGCATGGCGCGGGCGAGTGCGACCATGTCGGCTTTGCCCGAAGCCACGATCTCCTCGGCCTGCTTCGGCTCCGTGATCAGACCGACGGCGATGGTGGTCAGGCCGGTGGCCTCGCGGATCGCCTGCGCGAACGGCACCTGGTAGCCGGGGCCGAGCGGAATCTTCTGCAAGGGCGACACGCCGCCCGAGGACGCGTCGATCCAGTCGACGCCGTGCTTCTTCAGTTCCTGCGCGAATTCGATGGTCTGCGCCAGATCCCAGCCGCCCTCGACCCAATCGGTGCAGGAGACGCGCAATCCCACCGGCTTGTCATGCGGAAACGCCCCGCGAACCGCGTCGAATACTTCGAGCGGAAAGCGCATGCGGTTCTGCAAAGACCCGCCATATTGATCGGTGCGCTGGTTGGCGATCGGCGACAGGAATTGATGCAAGAGATAGCCGTGCGCCGAATGCACCTCGATCGCGTCGATGCCGAGCCGCTCGGCGCGCTTCGCAGCCGCTACGAACGCCTCGCGCACGCGGGCAAGCCCGGCCGCATCGAACGCAACCGGCGGCGTCTCGCCTTGCTTGTGCGGGATCGCCGACGGCCCCTCCGCCCGCCAGCCGCCTTCGCTAACGGGGATCAGTTGCCCGCCATCCCACGGCGTGTGGCTCGACGCCTTGCGGCCGGCATGGGCGAGTTGCATCATCACCGCCGCCTTCGAGCGCTTGCGCACGGAAGCGAGGATCGGCCTCAAGGCGGCTTCGGTGGCGTCGTTGTAGAGGCCGAGGCAACCCGGCGTGATGCGGCCGGACGCCTCCACCGCCGTCGCCTCGATGCAGAAGATCGCGGCGCCCGACAGCGCCAGCGAATTGATGTGGGTGAAGTGCCAGTCATTGGCCTCGCCATCGATGGACGAGTACTGGCACATCGGTGCCACCATGATGCGGTTGGCAAGGTTGAGGCCGCGCAGCTTGATCGGGGTAAACAAAGCGCTCATGACAAGGGGATCCGGAGGCAAGGAAAGCGGGCCGCAATGCTAGCGAGCCGCTTCCCTCGCCTCAACCCGCCGGGATTGCAACCCTCCCCCCTATTGTTTGATCCCCGCCGCCTTGATCAGCTCCAGATTGGCCGCCGTCTCGCGCTTGACGAGTTCGTCGATCTCGGCCGGCTTCATCGGCATCGGCTCGACCCCGAGCTTGGTCAGGCTTGCCTGCACGGAGGGATCGCTCAGTACCTTCACTCCCACCGCATGAAACCTTTCCACGATGTCGCGCGGCGTCTTAGACGGCACGAACACGCCGAACCAGCTCACGCTTTCTGCAGCCTTTAAGCCGACCTCCCCAGCCGTCGGCACATCAGGCAAATCGGCGGCGCGCCTGGGTGTCGAAACCAGCAGCGCCTTCACCTGCCCCTGCCGGATCAGTGGCAAGGCGGTCGCCAGCGGGCAGAAGTAGAGATCGATCCGTCCTCCCATGATGTCGGCGATCACTTCCGGACCGCCGCGATAGGGCACGTGGGTCGCCTCGATGCCGGCGGCGAGCCGAAACTTTTCCGCGGCGATATGCACCGCACTGCCGACACCGACCGAGCCGAAAGAAATCGATCCCGGCTTGGCCTTGGCCTCCGCGATGAAGTCCTGGATCGATTTCCACGGACGCTCGTTCGGCACGATCATGACGCTGGCGCTCGAGCCGATCATCAGCACCGAGGAGAGGTCCTTTGTCGCATCGAAGGTCAGGTTGGGGAATATCGCCGGCGCGATGGCGAGCGCCGAGGAATGGGCCAGAATGCTGTAGCCGTCGGGTTCGGCTTTCGCGACCAGACCCGTGCCGAGCGTGCCGCCGGCCCCTGCCCGGTTTTCCACCACGATGGGCTGGCCGAGCTCGGCCGAGAGACGTTCGAACACCAGCCGCGGTACCACGTCGGTGGCGCTGCCCGGGCCGAACGGAATCGTCGCCTTGATCAGCCGCGACGGCCAGCCTTCCGCATGCGCTGACTGGACAATAAAAAGAGAGGACAGGACACAAAGGGCGCGAATGGACTTGTACATCGAAAACTCCGGTTTACGGGCCGGAGCGCTGCAAGAACCGTTCCGCGATTCGTCAAGGGCGCTACTCCACCAGCGTGAATTGCAGCAGCAGATTGCGCTGGATCATCGAGAAATTGTCGTCGGAGACGAGCGTCAGCACCGTTTCGCCCCCCGGCGCGACATGGGCGTCGATGCCTTCCATGTTATCGATCTCGTTGCCGAGATCGGCCTCGAAGATCGACGGGCCGTCGATCACCGCGCCAGGGGCGATCGAGGCGAGCGCGACGCGGCGGATGCGGATGCCGACCCCGCCGAGCCACGAGAATTTGCGTTCAAGCAGCAACATGCTGCCGGAGGGCAGCAGCACCGCGTCGCTGATATCGAAATTGTCGGTGCGGCGGATGCTGAACAGCCCCAGCGATTTACCGCCGATCAGGAAGGCTGTGATGTTGCCCTGCGCGTCGAGCCCGCGTTCGGAGATCGCGATCAGCGTTCCCGCCAGGGCCAAGCCCTTCGGCACCATCACCAGCGCCTCGATGCCCTTGTTGTAGGGCAGCTTGCGCAAGCCCACCGGCAACTGGATCAATTCGCCATGGGCACGCGTGAATCCCTTGGCGAAGTCAAAGCGCAGTATCTGGTTGACGCGCTCGAGGCCGACATAGACCAGCGAGCCGTCGAGCGCGAGCGCCTCGGTATCGAACCAGCCGCGCGAGGTGATCGGCTTGCCGTCGGGGCCAAGTATCGGCGAAGCCTCGACATCGTCGAGCCCGGTCATCTCGCGGCCCTTGTAGACGATGCGGCCGGTGAACCAGCCGCCCTTGTCGCTGATGGCGATGAAGCGCTCGCCCTTGGCGTCCAGCCTCAGCCCCGACAATCCGCCGAAGCCGCGAAAGCGCGAGGTGAGAATGAGGCCGCTGCGATATTCGAGTTCGCCGAACCGCACCCGCGACCGGTCGCGGGTATCGAACGAGGGTAGCGGACGGGCGTTGACGTCGATCGAAACCGGGGCGCTGACGGTGAACTCGTCGGGCGCCTGTTTCGGCGGCCGCTGAACGGCCGTTTGCGCCAGCGTCGCCCCGGGCATGGCCGCCACCGATAGCCCCGCCGCGGCATACGTTAAAAGGCGGCGACGGCCGATCGGCGGGGGCATGCGCTCACGAATGCAGGCGGCGCGGCCGGTGGTGGCCCGAGACGGGCGCGGCGCCGTGGGTCTCGCTGAACAGTTCGGCGAGTTTTTCGGTGATGGCGCCGCCGAGCTCCTCAGCATCGACGATGGTGACCGCGCGGCGATAGTAGCGCGTGACGTCGTGACCAATGCCGATCGCGATCAGTTCGACCGGCGAACGGGTCTCGATCTCCTCGATGATGTGGCGCAGGTGCCGCTCGAGGTAGTTGCCGGGATTGACCGACAGCGTGGAGTCATCCACCGGCGCGCCGTCCGAAATCATCATCAGGATCTTTCGCTGTTCGGGCCGGCCGAGCAGGCGCTTGTGCGCCCAATCCAGCGCCTCGCCGTCGATGTTCTCCTTCAGGAGGCCCTCGCGCATCATCAGGCCGAGATTTTTGCGTGAGCGCCGCCAGGGCGCATCCGCAGACTTGTAGATGATGTGGCGCAGGTCATTCAGCCGGCCGGGATTGGCCGGCTTGCCGGCGGCGAGCCACGCCTCGCGCGACTGCCCGCCCTTCCAGGCGCGGGTGGTGAAGCCCAGAATCTCGACCTTGACGCCGCAACGCTCCAGCGTGCGCGCGAGAATATCGGCACAGGTCGCCGCCACCGTGATCGGGCGGCCGCGCATCGAACCGGAATTGTCGAGCAGCAGCGTCACGACCGTGTCGCGGAAGGTCGCCTCCTTCTCATGCATGAAGGACAGCGGATGATAGGGATCGGTGACCACGCGCGACAGCCGCGCCGGATCGAGGATGCCTTCCTCGAGATCGAACTCCCAGGCGCGGTTCTGCTGTGCCATCAGGCGGCGCTGCAGGCGGTTGGCGAGCCGCGCCACGATGCCCTGCAGATGTGCGAGCTGCTTGTCGAGATAGGACCGCAGCCGCTCCAGCTCGTCATGATCGCAGAGATCTTCGGCGGCGATCACCTCGTCGAACTTCGGCGCAAAGGCGTGATATTCCGGCCCGCGCGGTTCGTTGGCGCCGCGCGTGTTCGGCCGCGTCGCCTCGCCCGGCGTCTCGTCGTCGCCGAGTTCGCCGTCGTCGAACGTATCCGACGTCGAGGCCTGTGCGCTCTCCATCGCGCTCTCCGACATTTCGTCGGTGGAAGCCTGCGCCTGATCGGCGCTCATTTCCTGCGCGGCATCGCTGTCGGGCGAGCCCTCTGCGCCGGACTGATCGTTCTCGCCGTCCTGGTTCTCGTCGTCGTTCTCGTCGTCATCGGCGTCCGCGTCGCGGTCGTCGCCAAGGTCGAGCGCCGACAGCAGGTCATGCACGAGATCGCCGAACTTGGCCTGGTCCTCGGTGACGCGGCTGAGCTTGTCGAGCCGGGCGCCGATCTTGTCTTCCAGCACCGGCCGCCAGAGATCGACCATTTTTTTCGCAGCCGTCGGCGGTGCAAGGCCGGTCAGGCGCTCGCGCACCAGCATCGCCAGCGCATCCGACAGCGGCGCATCGGCGCGGTCGGTGATCTCGTCATACTTGCCGCGATGGAAATGATCGTCGAGCATCGCGGTGAGATTTTTCGCAACACCTGACATCCGGCGCGAGCCGATGGCCTCGACGCGGGCCTGCTCCACCGCCTCGAACACGCCGCGAGCCTGCGGATTTCCCGGCATCAGCTTGCGATGAACCTTGGGATCGTGACAGGCGAGTTTCAGCGCGATCGAATCGGCGTGGCCGCGCACGATCGCGGCATCCCGCTTGGTCATCTTGCGGGCGGGCTCCGGCAACCGCGCCTTGCCCGGCGCGAGGCCGGGACGTTCGGCCGCGAATGTCACGTCCAGTTCCGGAGCTTTGGCAATCGCCTTCAGGCATGAAGTCACCGCCCGCTTGAACGGCTCGGTCGGCGCTTCCTTGGATCCGGTACGGAATTTGGAATTGGATGTGCTCATAGCGCTTTCGTAAACCAGTGCCGCGTGACGCCGCCGGGATAACCTTCGATCGAACCGAATTCCTCATAGCCGCAAGCGCGGTAGAAACCCGGCGCCTGAAAACTCATCGTGTCCAGATAGGACCGCGTGGCCCCAAACTTTCTCGCTTCGTCCTCAATCGCCTTTATCAGCCTCGTTCCATAGTCCTTGCCGCGAAGCTTCTGCTCCATCCAGAACAGCTGAATGAACAGCACGGTGGTCCAGACTTCGCCGACAATCCCGCCGACGATCTTGTCCTCTTCACGCAGCGAGATGGCGAGGCGTTTGTATTTCTGCTTCCCCATCTTCTCGGCGTTGAAGCCGAGAAGTCCGCCGAGCACCGCCTTCTTGGTCTTTCCAATGGTGCGCTCGACGGAAATTTTCGCCATGGGCTAGCTGAGCGCCACGTTGACCGCCGACTCCGGCAGCTCCGCGTTGAAGCAGCGCTGATAGAACTCGGCCACCAGCGGCCGCTCCAGCTCGTCGCACTTGTTGAGGAAGGTGACGCGGAACGCAAAGCCGATATCGCCGAAGATTTCGGAGTTCTCGGCCCAGGTGATCACGGTACGCGGGCTCATCACCGTCGACAGGTCGCCGTTGGCGAACGCGTTGCGCGTGAGGTCGGCGAGCCGCACCATCTTGTTGACGATGTCGCGGCCTTCCTGCGTACGGTAGTGATGCGCCTTGGAAAGCACGATTTCGACTTCCTCATCATGCGCCAGATAGTTCAGCGTCGTGACGATCGACCAGCGGTCCATCTGGCCCTGGTTGATCTGCTGGGTGCCGTGATAGAGGCCCGAGGTATCGCCGAGACCGACCGTGTTGGCGGTCGAGAACAGGCGGAACGCCGGGTGCGGCTTGATCACCTTGTTCTGGTCCAAGAGCGTCAGGCGGCCGGAGACTTCCAGCACGCGCTGGATCACGAACATCACGTCGGGGCGGCCGGCGTCGTATTCGTCGAACACCAGCGCGATGTTGTGCTGCAGCGCCCAGGGCAGGATGCCGTCGCGGAATTCGGTGACCTGCTTGCCGTCCTTGATGACGATCGAGTCCTTGCCGACGAGGTCGATACGGCTGATGTGGCTGTCGAGGTTGACGCGCACGCACGGCCAGTTCAGGCGCGCCGCGACCTGCTCGATGTGGGTCGACTTGCCGGTGCCGTGATAGCCGGTGACCATGACGCGGCGGTTCTTGGCGAAACCGGCGAGAATCGCGAGCGTAGTGGCGCGGTCGAAGCGGTAATCCGAATCGACTTCCGGCACATGCGGGTCGACTTCGGAATAGGCCGGCACTTCGAGGTCGCTGTCGATACCGAAGACCTGCCGGACCGACACCTTCATGTCGGGCATACCGGCGGGCTCCGAAACTTTGCTCATGGCGGCGGTCGTCATCAATCCTCCGAGGTCCCGGGCGTTCCCGAAACCAGATCTGTTAAATGGCTGCGGATGGGGGCTGTTACCAACCTAGCAGAGAGCAGGGGCCGGCAGAAGCCCGCGCCGCAATCAAAGTTCCGGCGCCTTATCATTGAGATAGGCCGTTTATCGACTTTTTGGAGGGCTGCCCTGCGAATCACGCCGAACTTTTGCCGGTTTGTGCCCCTGCCAGGCCCAAACCGGAGCGCGGCGGCACTTTCAGGCCCCGTCCGGGCTTGGTAGCTCTGAGCGCAGACGGCCCACTCACCCGGACGGCAAGGTTGTGACTTCATTCCTCGATCCCGTGATCGCATTCGTTTCGGCCCATCCGTGGCTGGCCTATCTGACGCTATTTCTCGCGGCCCTGCTGGAGGCGATCCCGGTAGTGGGAGCGCTGGTGCCGGGCTCAACGATCATCCTGGCCCTGAGCGCGCTGGTGCCCGGCGGCGAACTGAAATTATGGGGCGTGCTGGCGGCCGCGATCGTGGGCGCCGCGCTCGGCGACGGTTCGGCGTTCTGGGCCGGCCATCGCTCGCAACGCGAAATCCTGAGCGCCTGGCCGATGTCGAAATACCCCGCCGTGATGGCCCAGAGCGAGACATTCTTCCAGCGCTGGGGAACGCTCGCCGTGCTGTTCGCGCGCTTTGTGCCGCCGATCCGCGCCTTCGTGCCGGTCACCGCCGGTGCGCTCGGGATGTCGCCGGCGAGATTCTACAGCGTCAACATTGCCGCGGTCCTTGCGTGGGCTTTGGCGCACATACTGCCGGGCGTGTTTGCGGTCTCGGCGCTGCACCACTATGCCGGCCTGCCGCATCACGAACACGTCGGCAAACATCTCTGGATTTTGGGCGTGTTCGCAGCAGCGATCATCGCGCTCGGCGTCTGGACGCTGCGCCGCCGCCGGAACGGAAAGACCCCTTCGGATCAGGCCCGGACGGGGCTGCGACCGGGCGCCGGACCGACATAACGCGCACGAGGCCGGATCAACCGGCCGTGCTGCAATTGCTCGCAAGCATGGGCGATCCACCCCACCGTGCGCGCCATCGAAAACAGCACCAGTTCATGGCCCGGTGGCAGGCCGAGCGTATGCACCAGCACCGCAAGGGCATAGTCGATATTGACGAACTCGCCGGTAGCTTCGGCAATGCTGTCAGGAATTTCGTGGGTGAGCTTGCGGTCGGCGCCCGAGCGCGCCAGCGCTTCCAAGAGCGCGCGTGCACGGGGATCGCCGTGCTTGTAGACCCCATGGCCAAAGCCCGCGAAACGCTCGCCGAGCGCGACACGCTCGCGGATGACGGGGGCGACCTCGCCATTGGCAAGCGTCTTCAGAAGCTGCGCCGCCAGCACGCCCGCGCCGCCGTGCTTCGGACCCTTCAGCGCGACGAGGCCGGCGATAACAGCATCGTACAGGTTCAAGCCGGTCGACGCCGCGCAACGCACGGTGAAGGTCGACGCGTTCAGTTCATGGTCGGCCAGCAATACCAGCGCGCGGCGGATCAGATCCGGCGCGTGCTTGTTGTCAGATGCCCAGGCGCGGGCAATCTGCGCATGCAGCGGTTTTGCCGATGATTTTGCGTTCAGCATGGTCGCAACCACCAGCCGCACGATGCGGCCGCCGACCATCGCACGCCCGTCGGGCGCCCGGGTGAAGGCGCGCGGGTCCGCGGCGGCTGACAGCGCCAGCACGGCGATGGCGCGGTCGATCGCATTGGCTTTGCGTGTGGCCTCGGCGACGGCGCGCATCTCGTCGGACACGATCGGGCAATTGTCCTGCTCGAAGGGATCGACGCCGGTCACGTCCCAGAGCAGCGTTGCGGCATGCTCGAGCGTGTCGCGCTCGGCGAGATCGATGCAGTTGACGCCGCGATAGATCGCGCCCTCCTCGGTAATGGTTCCGACCGTCGAATCCATCACCGGCAGATCGGCGTCGAAGCTGCGCAGGCCGCGCGGCTCCGGCGATGGCGTGCGCCGCTCCTTCAGCGTGCGGACGTCTTCGGCCCGGTAGCGATGACTGCGCGAGTCCTCCGACGGCTCCGAGCGGATCAGGCCACGGCTGACATAGGCATAAAGGGTGGCCTGCGAGATCGCGAGTTCGGCGGAGGCCTCGCGGGCCGAGAGGTAAAGGCCGGCGGATTTTTTCATATTGATTTACATAATCAAGATTGATCAATCTGTCGAGAGGCCCGACCTTTGGCAGCAGGCAAAGGAGAGCCACCATGAACATGCAGATTTCAAAGACCCCGATCGGCCTCGACGGCATTCCGGCCGCCGAAACCGTGCTCAGCCATGTCGATGGCGAGCGCGGGGAACTGATCATTGCCGGCGAGCGGGTCGGCGACCTCGCCCGCAAGACCGGTTTTGAGGGCGTGACCGCCCGGTTGTGGAGCGGCGGCACCGGCCAGCCGATCGGCGAAGCCGCGGTGCGCGCGGCGCTCGGCGCGGGGCGTGAACGCGCCTTCGCCCGGTTGCCCGATCTGCTCGGCATTACACGCGGCCTTTCGATCATCGACGGTTTTCGCGCGGCGATCGCGGGGCTGCGCGCCGAGGCGGGCTTGCAGCACGAAGCCACGATCGTCGGCGCGTTTCCGGTGATTGCCGGCGCACTGGTGCAGCGGGTGAAGGGCAACGATCCCGTCGCGCCCGATCCAACCGCGAGCCATGCCGCCGACACGCTGTCGATGATGCTGGGCCGCAAGCCCGACGCGCGGGAAGCTGCTGCGCTCGACGCCTATTTCGTCACGGTCTGCGACCACGGCATGAACGCGTCGACCTTCACGACGCGCGTGGTGGCCTCAACGCAGGCGGATTTGTTCGCCGCTGTGACCGCCGGCTATTGCGCGCTGACAGGTCCGCTGCATGGCGGCGCACCCGAGCCGGTGCTGGAAATGCTCGATGCGATCGGCTCGACCGAGCGGATCAAGCCGTGGGTCGACAGCGCGCTGGCCCGTGGCGAACGGCTGATGGGATTCGGCCACCGCGTCTATCGCGTCCGCGATCCGCGCGCCGGCGTGCTGAAGGGCGCGATCGAGCGGCTCGCCGGGGACGGCACCGATCTGCCGTTTGCCGGCGAGGTCGAGGCCTATATCCGCAGTGCATTGCGGATCAAGAATCCGGACCGGCCGCTCGACACCAATGTGGAGTTCTTCACCGCGATCCTGCTCGACGCGCTGAAAATCCCGCGGCAGGCGTTTACGCCGATCTTTGCGGTGGCGCGTGCGGCGGGCTGGACGGCGCATGCCCGCGAGCAGCAGCGCGGCGGTCGGCTGATTCGGCCGAGTTCGGCGTATATCGGGCCCATGCCGGGATGAGGCGTGAACGTAGCCCGGATGGAGCGCAGCGTAGTCCGGGATCGATAGAGCGGCACAGGAAGACCCCCGGATTGCGCTTCGCTCCATCCGGGCTACGGACCTGTGCTCGCTAAGCGCGCACCACCGTCTTCAGATAATTATACGCCTTGATGATCTCGATCAGGCGGTCCTCGGTGGAGCGGTCGCCGCCATTGGCGTCGGGATGGTGCTGCTTGACCAGCGCCTTGTACTTGGCCTTGACGTCATCGAGCGTTGCTTCGGCAGAAAGCCCCATCACCTGCAGCGCCTTGCGCTCGGCGTTCATCACCTTGCGCGTTTCGGCCTTGGCCTCCGCGCCCGGTCCGGGCCGCCAGCGGCCGCGGCCGTTGAGCTCGGAGAACATGCTGAAGGGATCGGCGGCGCCGTCAAAGTCCTCGGCGCCGGGCGCCTTGCCCTTCTTGCCGCCGGTGTTGGCGCCCATCTTCCAGGTCGGACGATGGCCGGTCAGCGCGTCCTTCTGGTAGCGCGCGACGGCATCGGCATTCATGCCCTGGAAGAAATTGTAATTCTGGTTGTACTCGCGGACGTGGTTGAGACAGAAGTGAAAATACTCGCGGGAATTCTCGCGGCCCTTGGGCGCGCGATGCGGCCCCTTGTTCTGGCAGCCAGCCCATTCGCACATGGCGGATTCTTCATTCGCACGCGCCTGCGCCTTCGCGCTGACCTTGTTGGGCTTGATGCGAATGGAATCGAAGAACTTGGATGAATCAATCGGCATAGCTGACTTTGACTACGCAATGCGAAAGGCTTCAAGTCTTGACATTGCGAATACCTCTGTTCGGGTACAACATTGACGAAAAGCAGACAGGGAATTATCTGCCGCCATCATGAGCACCAGGGATATTATCATAAACAAGTTGCGTGAAGCTTTCTTGCCGGAAAGCCTCGACGTCGCCGACGAATCTCATCTGCATGAGGGCCATGCCGGCCACAGGCCGGGCGGCGAGACGCACTTCAGAGTGTATATCGTGTCTCCGGCCTTCGAAGGGAAGAGCCGGATCGAACGCCATCGCATGGTAAATGCGACGCTTGAGGCGGAACTCAGGGGATCCGTCCATGCGCTCGCCATCAGGGCGCAGGCGCCGGGAGAAACCGCCCGGTAACCGGCAAACCTGCCGCAAGAATATGAGCGCCCGATGACATCGCAGAGGCTCATTATTTTGGCCGGCCTTCCCGGTTCCGGGAAGAGCACGCTGGCGGAACGGCTTTCGCGGCATTTCTCCCTGCCGTTGTTTTCGGTCGATCCGATCGAGGCCGCGATGTGGCGCGGCGGCCTGTCCCGGGATCATACGGGAATCGCGGCCTACGTGGTCGCGCAGGCCTTGGCCGAGGAGCATCTGCGGCTTGGACAATCCGTCGTGATCGACGCGGTCAATCCGGTCGAGGCGCCGCGCGCGGCGTGGCGCAATCTCGGCACGAAATATCGCGCGGATTTGAAGATCATCGAATGCGTCTGCGTCGACCAGGCGGCGCATCGCCGGCGGATCGAAGCGCGAATCCGCGGCATCGAGGGCATGGCCGAAGTCACCTGGGAAAGGGTAGAGAAACGGCGCGCGGAATACGAAGCCTGGACCGATGCGAGGCTTACGCTGGATACGTCGGCGCACCCGCCAGAACGGCTGCTCGCCGAAGCCATCGGCTATCTGACGTGAGGCTATCAGCCAGCTTCCTGTGAAGATCGGCGGAGACGGTAGAACGGCTTTCGCAAACGTGAGACAATCGCCGAGACGATGGATCAAGTTCCGTTCGGACGCGGGGTTCGGGCTGACCCCGATGCCATCGCAGCTCGATGGGGTCGTCCGATGCGATATTGGGCACGCTTCAGATGGGCCGCCGCCGTGGCGCTAACGATTGCGGCCTCCTCCGTGCGGGCGCAGGCGCTGGACATGCCGAGCCCCTTTGTCCAGGAAGTGCTGATCAAGAGCATTCTAGTGACGCTCAACGATGCGGTGGCGTCGGACAATTTCACGGTGCTGCACGCCAAGATCTCAAAGCCGTTCCGCGATCAGTTTCCACCCGACAAGCTGCGGGCCGTCTTCAAGGACCTGGTCGAGAAGCACGCCGTGTTCGACGCCATCGTCGCCAGCCCGGTCATTTCAGAGGAAGACGCCAAGATCGACGACAAGGGCGTGCTGCGCCTGAAAGGTCGTTTCGACACCACGCCCAAAAAAGTGAAATACCAGCTCGGGTTCATCCCCTCCGATGGGCAGTGGAAGCTCTCCGGCGTCGCGATCGATATCGAATGACGCGTTCAGAAGAACGCGCTGGCGATAGAACTCCCGGGGATATCGGGCAGCCAATCAGCGGTGCGAAACCCGAACTCGATTCCATTTTGCCAATCAGGAAATGCTATTCGGATATGAATGAATGAGGCGATATCTTTCCCGGGAAGGCAAGAAATGGAATTTCCTTCATGGATTGAGCTGGTTGAAAGAAATGTCGCGAAATTCGGCGACCTCGTCGCCGGCATCGATCCCTCGCGTTCCGACGTCCCGGAGTTCTTCGGCCAGGACGACGTCTGGATCGAGCGGTTCGTCGATTTCATGATCGAATCCATCGAGGGACGCATCGGCTTCGTCAAATTCCAGTCGGCTTATTTTGAGGCCTGCGGACTGACAGGCTTGAGGGTGCTCGCTGCCGGCATCGAGAAGGCACGGGCCGCGGGCATCGGCGTTATTCTCGACGCCAAACGCGGGGACATCGGCGCGACTGCTGCCGCCTATGCCCGCGCCTATCTAACCCCCGCTTCAGCCGGCGGCAGCGGCGACTTCGAAGCCGACTGCCTGACTGTGAACCCGTTGATGGGGCCGGATACGCTTGAACCTTTCGTGGAATGCGCAAACCGCTTTGGCAAGGGCCTGTTCGTGCTTTGCCGAACCTCCAATCCCGGCGCGGGCTGGCTTCAGGACAAGATGACCGGCAATCGCCTCGTTTCCGATCGTCTTGCCGATCTCATTGCGGCAATCGGAGCCAACACCAACGGATCTTCGCGAATGAATGCCATAGGCGCCGTGGTGGGTGCGACAGTCCCACATGAAGGCCGGCGCCTGCGTCAACTTCTGCCCCGCTCGATCATCCTTGCGCCGGGTCTTGGCGCGCAAGGCGGGGACGCTGCTGCTATCCACTCATTGCGCGGGAACATTCCTGGCGACCTGTTGATTCCCGTGTCACGCGGCCTGACGCTGGTGCGCGACCGCGGAATTTCTGCCGCAGATTACCGGCAGCTCATCATCGACAGAATCGACGGCTTCAAAGCGGCGGTCGCCTACGACTATCCCGACAATCGCGCCATCCCGGCGTGATGCCCGGCGCAATATCCCGCGCTAGAACGCCGTTCCTGCCCGCTTCGGCTTCGGCTCCTCACCCTCGGCTTCGCGCGGCAGCGGCGTGATCTTCAGCGCGGTGATGCGGTTGCGCTCGCGGCGCAGCACGCGGAAGCGGCAGCCGTGGAAGGTGAAATTCTGGCCGCGCTCGGGGATCGAGCGCGCTTCGTGGATCACGAGGCCCGCTACCGTGGTCGCCTCCTCATCGGGCAGATGCCAGTTCATGGCGCGGTTGAGATCGCGGATCGGCACCGACCCATCGACCACGACGGAGCCGTCGGCCTGGACGCGAACGCCGGCTACCACGACATCGTGCTCGTCGGAAATATCGCCGACGATCTCCTCCAGGATGTCTTCCAGCGTCACCATGCCCTCGACTTCGCCGTATTCGTCGACGACGAGCGCAAAGTGGGTCTTGCGGCGGCGGAACGCCTTCAACTGCTCGGACAAAGGCCGCATCTCCGGCACGAACCAGGGCGGCAGCATGATCGCGGAAACATTGATGCGCGACATATCGCCTTCGGAGGCGCGGATCGCGCGCAGGAGATCCTTGGCGTGCAGCACGCCGATGATGTTTTCCGGCTTGTCGCGCCACAGCGGAATGCGAGTGTACTCGGTCGCCAGCACCTCGCGCACCAGGTCTTCGGGCGGCAGATCGGCGTTGATCATCATCATGGCCGTGCGGTGGACCATGACGTCGGAGACGGCAAGATCGCCGAAGCGGAAGACGTTATGGATGTACTCGGCCTCGCCGCTTTCGATGCCGCCATGCACGGCGGATTCCTCGACCAATCCTTCAATCTCGGAGTCGGTGAGGATTTCATGCTGGGAAGATTCCTGCACGCCGAACATGCGCAGGATCCCGCGCGATGCGGCGTTGAGCAGCCAGTTCAGCGGCCAGAAAACCAGGTAGGACAGATGCAGCGGATAGGCGATCCATTGCGAGACCGGCGTCGGTTGGCGGATCGCGAACGTCTTCGGCACCTGCTCGCCGATGACGATATGCAGCGACGAGAATATCAGAAAGCCAGCCAGGAACGACACGAAGTGCAGCGTACGTTCCGACATGCCGAGCGGGATCAGCAGCGGCTCCAGCAACGCCGACACGGTGGGCTCGCCGACCCAGCCGAGGCCGAGCGAGGCCATGGTGATGCCGAGCTGACAGCAGGCGAGATAGGCCTCGATATTGCCCATCATCCCATGCAACAGGCGCGCGCCGAAGCGGTCCTGCTCGACCATCGCCCGGATGCGAAAGCCGCGGCTCTTGACCAGCGCAAACTCGGCGGCCACGTAAAACGCGTTTGCGGCGAGCAAGAGAATCGCGAGCAGCAGGTTGAACGCGGTCGAACTCATATATGCCTCGTGACGGCGCCTTCCCCGCGCGACGCTCGCTCCAGGCTGCGCCCCGGCATTCCCATTCTCATCCCGACAGTTTCTGTTGCAGGAAATCTCGGACCAGGGCCGGCTCGACGTCGTTTGCGACCACCGCGCGGCCGATCGCCTGCAGCAGGATGAAGGTCAGCTTGCCGCGCTTGACCTTCTTGTCCTGCGCCATCAGCGCCATCAGGGCGTCGGCATCCGCAAGCCCCTCCTGGGCAAAGCCCGCGATGTCCTGCAAATGGGTCGGCAGCCCGACCGACGCAAGGTGACGTTCGACACGGGCGGCGTCGGCCGCCGAGATCATGCCGAGTTTCGCGGAAAACTCCGCCGCCAGCACCATGCCGATGGCAACGCCTTCGCCATGGAACAGGCGATCGGAAAAGCCGGTCGCAGCTTCCAGCGCATGGCCGAACGTGTGGCCGAGATTGAGCAGCGCACGCTCGCCATTTTCGCGCTCGTCGCGGGAGACGATCGCGGCCTTGGCGCGGCAGGAGGTTGCGATCGCATGCTCGCGCGCCGCGCCGCCAGAGAAGATCTCGGCGTGGTTGGCATCGAGCCAGGTGAAAAAGGCTTCATCGCCGAGCACGCCATATTTGGCGACCTCGGCGTAGCCGGCGCGGAACTGGCGCGGCGACAACGTGTCGAGCACGGAAGTATCCGCGATCACCAGAACCGGCTGATGGAACGCGCCGAGCAAATTCTTGCCCTGGGGCGAATTGATGCCGGTCTTGCCGCCGACCGAGGAATCCACCTGCGCCAGCAGCGAGGTCGGCACCTGCACGAAATCGACGCCGCGCCGCAGGATCGCCGCCGCGAAGCCGGCGAGATCGCCGACCACGCCGCCGCCGAGCGCGATCACCAGATCGTTGCGCTCGATCTTCGCCGCGATCAGTGCTTCCGAGACCTTTTCAAGACCGGCATAGGTTTTCGATATCTCGCCTTCCTCGACGATGATGCGTGAAGTCGGAATGCCGGCTTCAGTGAGCGAGCGCTCGGTCGGCTCCAGCCAGTGCTTGGCCACAGTGCGGTCGGTGACGATGGCAGTCCGCACGCCCGGGCGCAGCGCGGCGACGCGCGGGCCGAGCGTCTCCAGCACGCCGCGGCCGATGACGATGTCATAGGCGCGGTCGCCAAGGGCAACGTCGACCATGATATCGGCGGAATGTTTCAGTGGCGCAGTCATGGCGTGACGTTGATCCCGTCGGTTGCCGGCTGGGCAGAAGGGCTGCCTACGCATAGCCGGGCGCGCAGGGCATCGATACATTCTTCGACGATACGGTCGTGCGGGACGTCGCGTGACAAAATGATCAGGTCGGCGGTCTGGTAGACCGGCTCGCGCGCTTCGAGCAGGCGGCTGACGGTCCCGACCGGATCCTCAGTTTGCAGCAGCGGCCGGTCGGCCCGGCGCTTGACGCGCTTCATGATAATGTCGACGTCCGCCTTGAGCCAGATCGAGACCGCCTTGTCGCGGATGCGGTTGCGGGTCTCCTCGCGCATGAAGGCGCCGCCGCCGGTGGCAAGCACCACCGGACGTCCCTCAAGGATTCGCGCGATCACCCGGGCTTCGCCATCCCGAAAATAAGGCTCGCCGTAGTTCTGGAAGATTTCCGGGATCGTCATCCGGTGCGCCGTCTCGATCTCGGTGTCGGCGTCGCTAAACGGCAGTTGCAGCCGCGCCGCTAGCCGCCGGCCGATGGTCGACTTGCCGGCGCCCATCATGCCGACCAGCACGATCGAACGCCTTCCCAGCGCCGACGTGATGTCGGCCTCCTGGGTCGGGCTCGCCTGTGCCGGTGCGGCGGTCTCGGACATCAAAAACCCTGCTCTTTGGCGGGATTTGACCCGCGCTGCGCCACCTATACTACCCCCATCGAGGCCGTTGCCAGAGACTCTTGCCACGGGGATGGGAACATGATGGATGATTTCATTGGTTAATTCGCCGCCCTGAGCCCAGCTATGCCCAGTTTGTTCCGCTTTTTGACGGTCGTCGGCGTGATCGCCGGGGTGATCTATGGCGCCATTTTTGCGCTGGCGAACTTCGTGACCCCAAAGCCCCGGGAAATGACCGTCACCATCCCCGCAGACAAGTTCCTCAAGAAATAGCCGCTATCGTCTGATTGGTGAGAGGCCAATTCGGGGAGAGGCATCTCCATCGACGGGGATGTCCAGGTAATGCGTTCCAGCAAGACGGCCAAAGACGAGAAACTGATCAGCCTGTTCCTCGACATGCTCGCGGCGGAACAGGGCGCGGGCGACAACACGCTGGACGCCTATCGCCGTGACCTTACCGATCTATCGGAGTTTCTGACCCGCGCGGGGCAGAGCTTTTCCGGCGCCGGGACGGACGTGCTGCGCGATTACCTCGCCGACCTCGACACCCGCGGCTTCAAATCCTCCAGCGTGGCGCGGCGGCTGTCGGCGATGCGGCATTTATTCCGTTTCCTCCTGAACGAGCGGATCCGCAGCGACGATCCGGCGGCGATCCTGTCCGGCCCGAAACGCGGCCGGGGGCTGCCGAAGGTGCTGTCGATCGCTGATGTCGACCGCATGTTGACGCGGGCCAAGGAACTGACCGGGGCGGAGAACGCTTCGCCCCAGCAGCGGCTACGCGCGCTGCGGCTGTATTGCCTTCTTGAAGTGCTTTACGCCACCGGCCTGCGCGTCTCGGAACTGGTGGCGCTGCCGCTGTCGGCCTCGCGGCGAGACGCCCGCATGATCGTGGTGCGCGGCAAGGGCAACAAGGAACGGCTGGTGCCGCTCAACGAAGCATCGCGGCAGGCGATGGCCGATTACCTCGCCGCGGTGGAAGCGCTCAAGCCCGAAAAGAAGAAAAGTGCCAGCCCGTCGAAATGGCTGTTTCCGTCCTTCGGCGAGAGCGGCCACCTGACGCGGCAGCATTTTGCCCGCGACCTGAAGGAACTGGCGGCGGCATCGGGCCTCGCGCCGCGGCTGGTCTCGCCGCACGTGCTGCGCCACGCCTTTGCCAGTCACCTGCTGCATAACGGCGCGGACCTGCGCATCGTGCAGACGCTGCTCGGCCATACCGACATCTCCACCACGCAGATCTATACCCACGTGGTCGAGGAACGGTTGAAAAGCCTGGTGCGCGACCTGCACCCGCTAGCGGAGAAGTAACCTTCGCCGCAAGCCACGCCTTGACTTCCGCGCCGTCTCCCCCGAAACAGCCGTCTCCCGCCCGCGGCCTTGTTTGGCGCGCTTTCGGAAAACCGGGTCACCGGACCGAGATGCACGCTAAATCATTGAAGATGCGTGCTTTCCTGAAGCGAATCGAAACCGCTTCGCCACAAAGCACGTTGTTACCTATATTGCTTTGATGCCGGATCAGATGCGCAGCTACCTCGACTTCGAAAAACCCGTCGCCGAACTTGAAGCCAAGGTCGACGAATTGCGCGCGCTCGCGGCGTCCGGCAGCGACATCGGCGACGAGATTTCGCGCATCGAGGACAAGGCGCAGCAGGCGCTCAGCGACCTCTATGCCAATTTGACGCCATGGCAGAAGACGCTGGTGGCGCGCCATCCGCAGCGCCCGCATTTCACCGATTTCGTCAGCACGCTGATCACCGAATTCACCCCGCTCGCCGGCGACCGCAAATTCGCCGACGACGAGGCGCTGATGGGCGGATTCGGCCGCTTCCGCGGCGAGAGCATCTGCGTGATCGGCCAGGAAAAGGGCGCCACCACCGACAGCCGCATCAAGCACAATTTCGGCATGGCCCGCCCCGAAGGCTATCGCAAGGCGGTGCGGCTGATGGAGATGGCAGACCGTTTCGGCATCCCCGTGCTGTCGCTCGCGGATTCCGCCGGCGCCTATCCCGGCATCGGCGCCGAGGAACGCGGCGTGGCGGAAGCGATCGCGCGCTCGACCGACACCTGCCTCTCGCTCGGCGTCCCCAATGTCGCGATCATCACCGGCGAAGGCATGTCGGGTGGCGCCATCGCCATCACGACCGCGAACAAGGTGATGATGTTCGAGCACGCGATCTACAGCGTGATCTCGCCGGAAGCGGCGTCCTCTATCCTGTGGCGCGACGGCACCAAGGCCCAGGAAGTCGCCACCAACATGAAGATCACCGCGCAGGACATGCTGCGCTTCGGCGTGATCGACCAGATCCTGAAAGAGCCCTCCGGCGGCGCCCATCGCGATTCGGCTGCGATGATTTCGGCCACCGGCGATGCCATCGCCGAGGCCTTCAACGAGCTGCGCAACCTCGATGCGGACGGCATCCGCCGGCAGCGGCGGCAGAAATTCCTCGATATCGGCCGCAAACTCGGCTGATTGCTTCAGCCCCGAATCTCCTGACGCTTGGCGTGGTCGCCCGGGCCCCGCCTGCCACAAAACTTTAACAACCTCTAAACGGCCATTATTTTCGCCAGCGCACTTGATTCGGCCGCAATTAGGCCGCGGCGCCGGTCTTTAAATTCTGTTGACCATGCCTGCCGCCCGCAGCCGCTGGACGGTCTCGTTCGGGTTGCGGCGCAGGAGGTCAAAGGATACAGTTTTATCTAATGGCTTCAGGGCATGTTCGCTGTGATGTGGGGTGCGAAAATGCCCGGTGGGTGTGGAGCTTAGCCTTTGATTAACCGGTCGCTTGTTCGCGCGCTCGTCACGTCGGCTGCCCTCGCAGGCACGGGCGCATTGCTCGCCGGCTGCAATGGCGAGGACATGTCGCTCGCCAACAACGCCAAGGCCAACCAGCCCGTCCCGCCAAAGCTGGTCGCCGACATGGCGGCGAAGGACATGGATCTGCAATCCCCGATCCTGGTCCGCCTGTTCAAGCAGGAAGCCGAACTGGAAATCTGGAAGCAGGACCGCTCCGGCCGCTTCGCGCTGCTCAAAACCTATCCGATCTGCCGGTGGTCGGGCGATCTCGGCCCCAAGGTCAAGGAAGGCGACCGCCAGGCGCCCGAAGGCTTCTATTCGATCTCGCCGGCGCAGATGAATCCGCAGTCGGCCTACTATCTCTCCTTCAACACCGGCTATCCCAATGCGTTCGACAAGGCGCTGGGACGCACCGGCTCGCAGTTGATGGTGCATGGCGACTGCTCCTCGCGCGGTTGCTACGCGATGACGGACGAGCAGATCGCGGAAATCTATTCGCTGGGCCGCGAATCCTTCTTCGGCGGCCAGAAATCGTTCCAGTTGCAGGCCTATCCGTTCAAGATGACGCCAACGAACATGGCGAAGCATCGCAACAATCCGAACATGCCGTTCTGGAAAATGATCAAGGAAGGCAATGATCATTTCGAGGTGACGAAGCAGGAGCCGAAGGTCGATTTCTGCGAAAAGAAATACGTGTTCGATGCCGCCAAGCCGCCGAACGCGACGCGTGACCCGGTATTCGACGCTTCGGCCAAGTGCCCGGCCTATGTAATTCCCGAAGAAGTCGCCGACGCCGTCCGCGACAAGCAGGCCACTGATCTCGCCGAGACCGCGCGGCTGATTGCCAAGGGAACGCCGGTGGCACGGACCAACACCGGCATCGACGGCGGCATGCACCGGGTATTCGCCGCCCGCGTGCCCGAGGGCAGCACCGGTCTTTCGGAGCCCGGCGACGGCTCGAGCCTGTCGCTGATGGCGCGGGCGCCCGGCACCGTTCCCTCCCACGTCAATCCGCCGAAAGCCCCCGCCGACCGGGCGCCTTCCGAGAATTTGCTGATGGGCGCGCCGGAGCAGCCGAAGCTGGTCGCCGCGCCGGCTGCCGCACCTGCTCCTGCCCCGACACGGGTCGCGAATGCAGCGCCCACGGCCACGAGCCAGAATGATGGGTGGTTCTCCAATCTCGCTCGCAAGGTCGGGTTCGGTGGCGGCGCAGCCGACGCCACCGCCAGCACGCCGCCTTCAAAGCCGAAGGCGGCCGAGACCAAGCAGCCGCCGCGTCCTGAAGCGTCCGCGCCCAAGACCACGGCACCGAAGCCCGATACCAAGCACGCTGCCGCAACCCGCCCGCCGCTGAAACCGTCGCTGTCGGATGCTCCGGCTACCGCCGCCAAGGACAATCAGGTCTCGGGCTCGGCGCCGATCGTGTCGACGAACTCGTTCGACAGCCGCTTCGGGGCGGCGAAGTAGCCGTCACGGAGCTTCGTGGCCGGATCAGCCGTGGAAACGGATGCCTTCCGCGCGCTACGGTGCCAGGTATCGCAACAGTTCCGGATCACTCCGCACCTCGCCTGCCGCCCCCTGCAGCGCCACCCGACCGCGATCGAGCACATAGGCATAGTCGGCGACGCGCAGCGCGAGGTCGAGATGCTGCTCGACGACGACGACCGCGATCTGCTTGGCCAACTCAATCAGTCGCTCGGTAATCTCCTCGATCACGCCGACCCACACGCCTTCGGTCGGCTCGTCCAGCAACAGCAATTTGGGATTCCCCAACATCGCACGCCCGATTGCCAGCATCTTGCGCTCGCCGCCCGACAGCGTGCCGGCCGGCTGGTCGAGCCGCTGCCCGAGCTTCGGGAAGATGGCAAGGACCCGATCGACCGCTGCCGGATCAGGATTGAACAGCGAGCCGACTGCGAGATTGTCGCGTACCGAAAGGCGCGCGAACACCGAATGTTCCTGCGGCACATAGCCGATGCCCGAGCGGACCCGCTCCTCGGTGCGGCGCCGGGTGATGTCGCGACCATCGAAGAACAATTCGCCTTTCGAACTCGCCAGCTCGCCGACGATCGTCTTCATCAGCGTGGTCTTGCCCGCGCCGTTGCGGCCGAGCACGGCGACGCCGCCGCGCCAGGGAATGCCGATGTTGACATCGAACAGCACCTGGCTGCGGCCATAACCGGCATCGAGATGCCTGATATCGAGAAATGTCTGTTCAGGCACGGCGCAGATAAATCTCCTGGACGTTTCTGTTGGCCTGGATCTCGGCGACCGTTCCGGACGCGAGCACACGGCCTTGGTCGAGTACGGTAAGGCGGTCGCAGATATCGCGGATGAAATCCAGATCGTGCTCGACAATCACCAGCGAGCAATGCCGCTTGATCGGCTGCAGCAGTTCGCCGGTGACGCGGCGCTCCTCCAGGCTCATGCCGCCGGTCGGCTCATCCAGCAGCAACAACCGCGGCTTGCCGGCAAGCGCCATGGCGATCTCCAGCCATTGCTGCTGCCCGTGCGACAGCGCTGCGGCAGCGTCATGTGCGCGATCGGCGAGGCGAAACTGGCTCAGCATCGTCATCACATGGTCGTGCAGCACGCCGCGCGTGCGCGAGAATACCAGATCGAACAGCGACGACTGCGCCTGTAGCGCCAGCAGGATGTTGTCGTACAACGTCAAATTCGGCAACACGCTGGTAATCTGGAATTTCAGGCTCATGCCGGCACGGGCGCGCTCGGTCGGCGACAGCGCAGTGATGTCGCGGTTCACGAAGCTGACCTTGCCCCGGGTCGGCATCTCGGCCCCGGCGACGCACTTCATCAGCGTGCTTTTTCCCGAGCCGTTCGGCCCGATCAGGCCGTGAAATTCGTTCTCGCCCACCGTCAGGGCGGCACCATCAAGCGCGGTGAGCTTGCCAAACACTTTGCCGATGCCGGTGGCTTCAAGGAGCGGCATTGCGCTTCTCCTTGCGTGCCGCCCCGAAACTGCCGACGCGCTCGCGTTCGCCGAGCACGAAACTGATCAGCCCGAGCGGGCGGAACAGGATCACCAGCAGCAGCAGCACGCCGAGAATGATCGGCCAGATCTCGCGATAATTGTCCGAGAGCCAGAAGCTGACGCCCTCGATGATGACAGCGCCGATGACCGCGCCGATCAACGTGCCCGATCCGCCGAATAAAACGTAAAGCACGACCTGGGTCGAGATCACCACGCCCAGCATGTTGGGCCAGACAAAACCCTCGTGAAACGCGTAGAGGCTGCCGGCAAGCCCCGCGATGGTGCCGCCGACGGCGAACACGATCGCCTTCAGGTGCTGCGTCTTGTAGCCGAAGAAGGCGATGCGCTGCTCGTTCTCGCGAAGCCCGGCCAGCGCGAGACCGAACTGCGACCGCACCAGGAAACGGCACAGCAGATAGACGATCGCCAGAATGCCGAGCGCAAAGTAATAGTAGACCGGCCCCTCGGTGAGGTCGTAGCTGCCGAGCGACATCGGTGGGATCGAGGGAATGCCGTTCTGTCCGCCGAGATAGTACCAGCCGCGCGCCAAGCGGTCGGCGGCGTAGGACCCGGTAAGCGTACCGAGCGCGACGAAGATCACGCTGGAGGGATGCCGGCCGAGCAGCAGAAAGCCACCGAGCAGGAGCGAGCTGGTGAGCCCGATCAGCGTTCCCGCCGGCAGCACCAGGAGGATCGAGGTGATGTTGAGGTCCCGCGCCATCAATGCGACGCCATAGCCGGCCGCGCCGAAGAACAGCGCCTGGCCGAAGCTCATGATGCCGGCATACCCCCACACCAGATCGAACGAGAGCGCGAACAAGGCGAGGATGACGACACGGGTCGCGAACACCGTGAGATAGTCCTGCAGGAACAGCGGCAGGATCAGCGCTACGATCAACACCAATCCTTCCACGATCGGCAGGACCTTCAGTCCTGTCGCGGCCTGCCGCGCCGGCAATGCTCCATCCGGTCCATCGTCAGCCATTGAGACTTCCGGCCCTTCGCCCAGCGTTGCGCGAAGGGCCTGCTTTGCTGCGCCCATGGATCGCTCAGCATTCCTTGGGATCGACGAGACCATCGCTGCGTCCCACGATCTCATAGTTCCCGCCTTTGGCAACGGCCGTGTACATCTTCATCTTGCAGTGCCGCTTGCCCGGCACCATCTCGGCCGGCCCGCCCGGGCCTTCCGCGATCTTGGCGTGATCCAGCGCCGCGGCCACTGCGTCGCGGTCGATCTTGCCGGCTTCCTTGACTGCCGCTTCCCACAGTTTCAGCCCGCGATAGGTGCCGGTCGCCGCGCTGCCGGCTGCGAACAGGAAGTTGCCGGGGAAATCCTTCTCGTAGGCGGCCTGGATCTTCGCGCTGACCGGATCGTCCTTGGTCAGGGCTTTGAAATAGTCGAGGCAGCTCGCAAGGCCCTCGATCTCGTTGGCCTGATTGATGTTGAGCGTGTTCTCGTCATAGTAGACGCAGGCAAGCCGCCCACCATTCTTCAGGAAGCCTGCCTCATAGAGCTGCTTGAAGAACGGGCCGACGCCGGGCGGGATCACGGTGTTGAAGACGACGTCGACCTTGTTGGAGACGATCCGGTTGACGGTGGCCGAGAAGTCGACCTGGTCGAGCGGATAGTATTCCTCGAACACGACCTCGCCGCCGTTGGCTTCAATCACCTTGCGGGCATAGACGTTGAGTGTGTGCGGCCAGACATAGTTGGCGCTCGGCAGTGCAAACTTCTTGCCGCCGTTCTTGATCAGCCAGGGAATGAACTCGTCGCATTGCTGCGCCGGGGTCGGCCCGGTGCAGAACAGATTGGGCGTGCATTCCTTGCCCTCGTAAAGCTGCGGATAGATGTACAACGTCTTGCCGCGCGCCACGATCGGGTCCTTGATCGCGTTGCGCATCGAGGAGGTGATGCCGCCAAGCACCATGTCGACCTTGTCGCGCTGGATCAGCTTGCGGACGTTGCCGACGGCGACGGATTCATTCGATGCGGTGTCCTCGATATAGAGTTCGAGCGGCCGTCCGAGCAGGCCGCCGGCAGCGTTGATCTCCTTGATGACCATCTTGGCGACATTGGCGTCGGCGTTTCCGGCATAGGCGATCGGGCCGGTAAGATCGGTTGCGATGCCGACCTTGATCGGGCCTTCGGCGGCGTTGGCCCAGTCGGGCCTCACCACCCAGCTGCCGACCCCTGTGGCAATCGCGCCGGTCGTGAAAGCAAAGCCGCTGAGGAAACGACGGCGCGTCAAATCGAGGCGATCAGCAAACATGAGACTAAACCCCTTTTCCAGCGATGAGGCCTTGCGGCCGGAATTTGATGAAGACGATGGCAAGTACGAAGACGAGGACATCGGCGATCACGGGCGCCATGACCCAGGGCAGCGCGGCGCTGAGGGTTCCGATCAGGCCAGCTCCGGCAACCGGCCCGATAAAGGATCCGACACCACCGACCATGACGGCGACAAAGCCCTGGATCAGGAAGCGGATGCCGAGATCGGCGAACAGGCTGAACACGGGCACGATCAACGCGCCGGCAAGCCCCGCCAGCGCGGCACCGAAGGCAAAGGTGGCGCCGTAGATCATGGGCGTCGAGATTCCCGACGCCCGCGCCAGCGCAGGATTTTCCAGTGTCGCGCGCACGCGAAGACCGAAGCTGGTCCGTGACAGCAGTAGATAACAACCGCCTATAACCAACAGCGTGATGACGATGATCGTGAAACGCCACGCCGAAATATGCATCGTGCCGATATCGATCGAGCCGCCGATCGGCTCGGGCACGGTCAGGTAGAAGCCGCCGATCAGGCCGCGCACGCTCTCGCGGATGATCAGGCCGAGCGCGTAAGTGCCCAGCATCGCCACGATGGGCGCGGCGTAGAAGCGGCGGATGATCAGCGCCTCCAGCACGAAGCCGAACGCGCCGACGATGAAGGGCGCCGCGAGCATGCCGGCCCAGATGGGAGCGCCACGGCTGAACGCCAGATAGGTAACGTAGGCGCCGAGCAGGACGAATTCGCCCTGCGCAAAGTTGAAGATCCCCATCATGCTGGCGATGATTCCGAGTCCCAGCACGACCAAAACGATGATCGCGCCGAAACTCAGGATCTCGAACGCCGCGACGAAGGTGCTAGCCATGCCTTGCGATCCAACCCGCCTGCAACAAAGCGTTGCTCACATCTTCTTCCAGTCACCGATCTGCTCGAAGGCGTGCGCGGCGCGGTAGATCGTCGATTCCTCGAACATGCGGCCGACCAGCATCAGTCCGACAGGCAGGCCGTCGACCATGCCGCAGGGCAGCGACATGGCCGGATGATGCGTGATGTCGAACGGCGCGGTGTTGGCAATCATTTCCAGCGCGCGGGCGACATAGTCCTCGCGGCTCGCATTGGCCGGCGGCAGCGGCGTCGCCTTCATCGGCGTCGTCGGCAGCAGCAGCAGATCGTAGTCCTTGAACGCCTTGTCATAGGCCGCGGTCAGCCGCCGCGAAATGTTGAGCGCCTTGCCGTAGTAGCGCGGACCGAAATTGTTGTTGATGTAGGTGCCGAGCAGCAGGAACAGCTTTGTGGTCTCCGACAGCGAGTCGGCCTGCCGCCGCCAGCCACGATGGAAATCCATCAGCGACGTCGAGTACAGGTCGGCGCGGCTCAGGCCATAGCCGTCGCCGTACATCATGGTCTGCGTCATGCCTTCGGTGCCGATCGGCGTCCAGATCGCAGGTCCGGTCAGATGCATCGGGATCGAGACTTGCTCGACCGAGGCACCGAGGTCCTTGAAGCGCATCGCCGCCTCGCGCACGCTCTCATTGACCGCGGCCTCCGCATTCGGCTGCTCAAACCCCTCCTTCAGGATGCCGATCTTCATGCCCTTGACGCCGCCGCCGAGCGCCTTGGTGTATTCCTCGACCTTCGGGGCCTTGATGCGCGGATCATAACCGTCGTCGCCGGCAATCACCTCCAGCAGCAATGCGTTGTCGGCCACCGTCGCGGTCATTGGCCCCGTGTGATCGACAAAGATCTCGATCGGCATGATGCCGGTATAGGGAACCAGCCCCCAGGTCGGCTTCATGCCATAGGTGCCGCAGAACGAGGACGGCATGCGGATCGAACCACCCTGGTCACCACCGATCGCCATGTCGACCTCGCCGAGTGCAACGACGACGCCGGAGCCCGACGACGAGCCGCCGGCCGAATAGCCCATCTTGTGCGGATTGTGCACAGGCCCCACCGCGCCGGTATGGCTGCCGCCGGACATGCAGAAGGATTCGCAATGAACCTTGCCGGCGATCTCGGCGCCGGCGTCCAGCATGCGCGTGACGATGGTGGCGTCGAAATCAGGCACATAGCCTTCCAGCGTCGCCGATCCGTTCATCATCGGCACGCCGGCCAGCATGATGTTGTCCTTGAGCGCGACCGTCTTGCCTTTGAGCTTGCCGGACGCCGCGCCTTTCACCGTCGACTTCCGGTACCAGGCGTTGCGCGGGTTCTCTTCCGGCGAAGGCCGGTAGCCGGGCGTGCGCGGATATTTCACCGCGGGCACCTCGTCCGGCATTGCCGCGACGAGATTGTAAGCGTCGATCGAGCCCTGCATCAGGCCGCGAAACGAGGCCACGTCCTCTTCCGTCAGCGACAGCCCGCATTGTTCAGCGACGGCACGAAGTTGCGTTGGTGTTGGAAGGACGACTGACACGGCGCTCTCCTGCAGCTTTTGATCCCTGGGTGCGCAGCCGCGGGCCGCGCTTGTCGCGCGCTAACCGTCGGCCTCGCCGCGGTATTCAAAACGGAAATATTTTCCTTTTCAAGCATTATTTCGGATCTTCGCCGAAGAAGATTGTCGCGACGTTGCTAGATCGTCTTGATCACCTTGAAGTCGAGGCCATCGGCCTCGGCGAGATACATCGGCATCTCGGCGCGGCCGTCACGGATGGTGATGGGGCCGCGGGCGCCTGCATAGACCACGTTGCGCGCTGCCGACAGCAGCGGCCCCATCGACAACGTGCCGGCCTGGGCGGCTGCCGCTTCGAGGAACCGCAATCCCTCATAGTTGGATTGGCCGACCGAGCCGATCGGCGGGGCGTGCGGGCCGAACATCGCGCGATAGCGGATCAGGAAATCGTCATTGGCGCGCGAGCCGACACAATTGAAATAGCCGGAGGCGCAATAGAGGTTGTCGGTGTTGTCAGCGCCGATGCCGAGCAGGACGGTTTCGTCCATCGCACCGGCAAGCCGCAGCGTGGTGGCGGCGAGACCGCATTCGCCGAAGGCGCGGTTGAAGGTGATGCTGTCGGTGCCGATCAGGGAAATCAGCACAACGTCCGGCCGCGCGGCTTTGATGCGCGCCAGATGCGGCTCGTGATTGTCTTCGCCAACCGGAACGAACTCCTCGCCGACGACACGGCCGCCGGCTTCAGCGATGTATTTCTTCACCGCGCGATGCGATTGCCAGGGCCAGACATAGTCGCTGCCGATCAGATACCAGCGCGAGGCCTTCTTGACGTCCGCGAGCCAATGAATCGCCGGCCGGCTTTGCCAGCGCGGCGTCTCGCCGATCGCCATGACGCCTGGCGTATGCTCACCGCCCTCATAGACGGGCGTATAGATGTAGGGAATGCGATTGCGGGTGACCTTGCGCAACGCGACGCGGACCGCGCTGATATGCGACCCCATGATGAGATCGACTTCGTCGAAGGCGATCGCCTGCTCGGCGCGCCGCACAACGTCCTCCATCGGTCCGCCGGACTCGTAGATCGACAATTCGAGCTCGCGCCCGAGAATGCCGCCGCGCCCGTTGATTTCGTCGATCGCCAGCACGACGCTGTTGGTCGACGTGGGCCCCCAGATTCCGGGCGACCCCGAGAAGGTGAGAAAATTCCCGATCCGCAGCTTGCTGTGCGCGCCGCGGCGCCGCGACGAGCCCGGCTTGATTGTGGACAGGTCGAGATCGTCCGTCGCTTTCGCCAGGTTTCGAAACAGCAACGACGGCGGAATCGCATAACCGCCGGGAGCCGGGAAGTTTACCGTCGAGAGCACGCCAACTCCTGTCTGGCACCAGACCAAAACACATCCAGGAGGGTGGCCACGGCATCCACACTCCTTAGCTGGAGAAATATCCTATTGGAAAATATTGAATATTCAACAATTGAAGTGCATATAGAAACGGCATCGATTGCCAGACATTCACTCATTCAGGTCAAGACGAAGTCTCAGCCGTGGCCAAACCGCCGAAAGACAATTCCCCCATCACCGAACATCTCGCCTATTTGCTCGCGCAGGCCAACCGGGAGATCAACCGGCAGTTGGAGATGCGGCTGAGCAAGGAAGGTGTGCCCGTCGAGCAGTGGCGCATCCTTAAAGTTCTGTCCGACGGCAACGGGCATTCGATGGGCGAACTGGCCGATGCCGTTCTCCTCAACCATCCCACGCTGACCAAGATGGTCGACCGCATGGTGTCGGACGCGCTGGTCTACCGCGTTCAGGACCCCAAGGATCGCCGCAAGGTTTTGATGTTCGTATCCGACCGTGGCAAGGCGCTGAGCAAGCGGCTGAACTCTTTGGCGGTGAGCCAGGAGGAGCACATCCTGGAGAGCTACGGCGACAAGTCGACCAACGAGCTCAAGCGGCTGCTGGAAAGCCTGATCGACAGCTCGAACTGAGCGCTCGCGCGCATTAAAGCGCGTTGTCTCGGACAGGCGAAACACGCCATGCGTGCCCATAACTACAGGCAGCGGTAAGGGAGTGATCGCCTCAGGCGATCGTTGGCCGAACCAGCGCGCTCTTCCGCGTGATACGAAGTTGATATAGCCTGACGGCAGGCCGCCAGCGGGTAGTGCCGAAGACCCGCCAGAGTATCAGCGGCATCATGCCCACGGCGGGGCTAAAGTCCTTCATCTCCAGGTTTTGGGCCGGCCCGCTTTTCATTTGAGCCGGACGAGAGGCCAACGCCTCATCGATCAAACACGCCCCAACAGGAGGACATCATGCATTTTTGTATGACCGCACAATACACGCCAAAATCTCTCAACGCGATTCTGGAAAACCCCAAGACCAATCGCTACGAAGCGGCCAAGAAGATGGTCGAAGCCGCCGGCGGCAAGTTGATTTCGATGTACAGCACTGCTGCCAACGGGCCCGGCGTTCTCGTGATCTTTGATGTGCCCGATCCCAACTCGGCATCGGCGATGTCAGGCGTTGTGATTGCGAGCGGCGCTGTCCACAATGTAACCCTCACCCGCCTGTGGACGCCGGATGAAATTACGCAAGTTCGCCAGAAGGCAGCGCAGATTAAAGGCTCGTACACCCCGCCCGGCGGCTAAGAGATCGGTGACGGCTCGGGCTATCTTGCCTGCAGACTATCGAGCACGATCATAAAATTGGTGGCAGGCGATGACCTGCCACCAGTGTTGTGACGCAGAGGTATTGAAATCGGGACCGCCGCGGCAAAGCGCAAGCGTGCCCACCCTCAAGGATCTCGAGCGCAGCTTGCCGGTGGGCACGGCGAAGAGCGCCTTTGCCCACCCTACCGATCAGTGCCAGCCTAACCGTACTTGCCGTGGCAGTGCTTGTACTTCTTGCCGCTGCCGCAGGGGCAATCCTCGTTGCGCCCGACCTTGCCCCAGCTTGCGGGGTTTTTCGGATCGCGATCGGCGGCGGCGACCTGAGGTACCAGCGAGGCGCTGGCGAACGCCATCTCGTCTTCGCCGGTATTGGGATCGAACTTGTGCGCCTCCATCGCCGGCAGCACCGGCTGCTGCTCTTCCGGCGGCACGATCTCGACGCGCATCAATTGCGCCGTCACCGCCTCGCGCAGATGCGCGATCATCGCCTCGAACAGGCTGAAGGCTTCCGACTTGTATTCCTGCAACGGATCGCGCTGGCCGTAGCCGCGCAGGCCGATCACCTGGCGCAGATGGTCGAGCATGATCAGATGCTCGCGCCAGAGGTGATCCAGCGTCTGCAGCAGGATGGTCTTCTCGACGTAGCGCATCACGTCGGGGCCCCATTGCGCGACCTTGGCCGCCATGTGCTCGTCGACATGCTTCTCGATGCGGGAGAGCAATTCCTCGTCGGCGATGCCCTCTTCCTTCGCCCATTCGTCGACCGGCAGGTCGACATCGAGCACGCGCTTCAGTTCTTCCTTCAGGCCCGCGACGTCCCATTGCTCGGCATAGGCGTGTTCCGGCACGTGCTTGGTGACGACGTCATCGACGAAGGCGTGGCGCATGTCGGCAACCGTCTCGGCGACGCTGTCGTCCTTCATCAGGTCGACGCGCTGGTCGAAGATCACCTTGCGCTGGTCGTTCTGGACATTGTCGAACTTCAGGAGGTTCTTGCGGATGTCGAAGTTGCGGGCTTCGACCTTCTGCTGCGCCTTCTCCAGGGCCTTGTTGATCCAGGGATGGATGATGGCCTCGCCCTCTTTCAGGCCGAGCCGCTGCAGCATGCTGTCGAGCCGGTCGGAGCCGAAAATCCGCATCAGGTCGTCTTCCAGCGACAGGAAGAATTTTGAGCGGCCGGGGTCGCCCTGACGGCCGGAACGGCCGCGGAGCTGGTTGTCGATGCGGCGGGATTCATGCCGCTCCGAGCCCATGATGTAGAGCCCGCCGGGCTTGGTCACGGTCTTGGCCGGCTTGGAGCCCTTGGCGGGCTCGATTTCGATCGTCTCCTCGGCCTTCAGCACGATCTCGCGGAAGCGCTCGATGTCGGCCTTGATCTGCTCGATCTTCCTGGCCTTCTCGGCCTCGTCGGTAATGCTGGCGGTCTCCTGCTGGATCCGCATATCGAGCGAGCCGCCGAGCTTGATGTCGGTACCGCGACCCGCCATGTTGGTCGCGATCGTGATCGCGCCGGGGACGCCTGCTTCGGCGACGATATAGGCTTCCTGCTCGTGGAAGCGCGCGTTCAGGACCGCGAACAGTTTTGCCGGCTTGCCCGCACGCGCTGCGGCATAGAGCTTCTCCATGCCGGCTTCGCTGCCGAAATCGATCTGCTTGTAGCCGTGCTTCTTCAGATAATCGGCCAGCACTTCCGACTTTTCGATCGAGGCGGTGCCGACCAGCACCGGCTGCATCCGCGCATTGGCGCGTTCGATCTCCGCCAGGATCGCGGCGTATTTCTCGTTCTGGGTGCGGTAGACCTCGTCGTCCTCGTCGAGACGCGCCACCGGCACGTTGGTCGGAATTTCCACGACCTCGAGCTTGTAGATGTCGAACAATTCGTCGGCTTCGGTCGCGGCCGTACCGGTCATGCCCGACAGCTTCTCGTACATGCGGAAATAGTTCTGGAAGGTGATCGAAGCCAGCGTCTGGTTTTCCGGCTGGACCTGGACGTGCTCCTTGGCTTCCAGCGCCTGGTGCAGGCCTTCGGAATAGCGCCGCCCCGGCATCATGCGTCCCGTGAACTCGTCGATGATGACGACTTCGTTGTCGCGGACGATGTAGTCCTTGTCGCGGGTGAACAGCGAGTGGGCGCGCAGCGCCTGGTTGACGTGGTGCACGACCGAAACGTTCTCGACGTCGTAGAGCGACTCGCCCTTGAGCTGACCGGCGTCGCGCAGCAGCGTCTCGATCTTCTCCATGCCGCCTTCGGTCAGCGTCACCGTGCGCTGCTTCTCGTCGACCTCGAAGTCGACAACCTTCTCCAGCTTCGGCATGAAGGTGTCGATGGTGTTGTAGAAATCCGAGCGGTCGTCGAGCGGACCGGAGATGATCAGCGGCGTGCGCGCTTCGTCGATCAGGATCGAGTCGACTTCGTCGACGATCGCGTAATAGTGGCCGCGCTGGACCATGTCCTCCAGCCGGTACTTCATGTTGTCGCGCAGATAGTCGAAGCCGTATTCGTTATTGGTGCCGTAAGTGATGTCGCGCGAATAGGCGTCCTTGCGCTCGGCGTCATCGAGGCCATGCACGATCACGCCGACGGTGAGCCCGAGGAAGTTGTAGATCTGGCCCATCCATTCGCTATCGCGGCGGGCGAGGTAATCGTTGACGGTGACGACGTGGACGCCGCGGCTGGCCAGCGCATTCAGATAGACCGCCAGCGTCGCCACCAGCGTCTTGCCTTCGCCAGTCTTCATCTCGGCGATGTCGCCCTCGTGCAGCACCATGCCGCCGATCAGCTGGACGTCGAAATGGCGCTGGCCGAGGGTGCGCTTGGCAGCCTCGCGGACGGTGGCGAAGGCCGGAACCAGGATGTCGTCGAGCGTCTTGCCGTCGGCGAGCTGCTGGCGGAATTCGGCGGTGCGGGCTTTCAGCGCCTCGTCCGATAGTTTGGAGACCTCGGGCTCAAGCGCGTTGATGGCGTTGACTCGGGACTGGTACCCCTTCACCCGCCGGTCGTTGGCGGAGCCGAAAAACTTGCGGGCGAGCGCGCCGATCATGCCAATTCCTGCCTTTGCCGTTACTTGCGTTGCGAGCCGTGACGTGGACCACCAAGTTGCCTATCAACTCACCGTGACGCATCGCGGCAAATACCCGTTCCGGGGCATCATCCGCCTAATGAGTGGGAATTAAGCAATCCAAGGTTCAACGGCAAAAAACGCAGCAAAATAAGCGCTATCGCCGCTGGAGGTTCCGGCACAGATATGGCTGGGTCGGGGCCTTGTCAACGTGGGTCCATCTGTCAGGGAATTCATCATTTTGACAGACTTTTCGCGTTGCCAAGCCGGCATGATTGGGCGAGTGTCCCGCCGCCTTTGCCGCCCCCTCTTCAAGACAAGGATTTTCCATGACCACCTCGTTCCCGGAAACGAAAACCGGCCTGCGCTTCGGCCTCGCCTCCCTGGCCACAACGGCCTGCCTGGCTGCGATTCTTGCTGCCAGCTTGCCGGTTCGTGCCCAGGACAACCCCGTTCTCGCCAAGGTTAACGGCGTGGAGATCCGCCAGAGCGACGTCGCCCTCGCGGAAGAGGAACTCGGCCCCAGCCTGGCGCAGATGGACCCCGCGACCAAGAAGGACAATGTGCTGGCCTTCCTGATCGACCTGAAGATCGTCGCCAAGGCCGCCGAGGACAAAAAGGTCGAGAATTCCGAGGACTTCAAGAAGCGCCTGGCCTTCACCCGCAGCCGCCTCTTGATGGACAGCCTGCTCGCCTCCGAGGGCAAGGCCGCGACCACCGACGAGGCCATGAAGAAGGTCTATGAGGAGGCCGCCAAGCAGATCACCGGCGAAATGGAAGTCCACGCCCGCCACATCCTGGTCGAGACCGAGGACGAGGCCAAGGCGATCGCGGAAGAGTTGAAGAAGGGCGGCGATTTCGCCGAACTGGCGAAGAAGAAGTCCAAGGACCCCGGCGCCTCCGACGGCGGCGATCTCGGCTTCTTCACCAAGGAACAGATGGTGCCGGAATTCTCCGCCGTCGCCTTTACCCTCGAACCCGGCAAGATCTCCGACCCCGTGAAGTCGCAGTTCGGCTGGCACCTCATCAAGGTCGAGGAAAAGCGCGCCCGCAAGGCGCCCGACTTCGAGCAGGTCAAGGCGCAGATCGAGACCTATGTGACTCGCAAGGCGCAGGCCGAATACGTCGCCAAGCTGCGCGAAGCCGCCAAGGTCGAGCGCATGGACAAGCCGGCCGAAGCCGCCAAGACCGACGCCAAGCCGGATGCCGCCAAGCCCGCGGATTCCAAGATGGCGCCGGCGAAGAAGTAAAAAATCGCTGTCACTTCTTCGAGACCGATAGTATTTACCGTTGCATGGCCGGGCCGAAGCGCCCGGCCATTCCATGTCTGGGGACCGCGTTCCCAAAGACGTCGATGCCGGCGCAAGGCCCGGCTGCGGTTGATCTGGTCGAAGAAGGTGCTCGCATGTCCACTTCCGTCTCCCCCCTCGCCCCGACCGATGTTCCCGACATGCCCGCGATTGCGGGCGTGAAGCTCGCCACCGCCGCTGCCGGCATCCGCTACAAGAACCGTACCGACGTGCTGCTCGCCGTCATGGACAAGGGCACCACGGCCGCCGGCGTCTTCACCAAATCGAAATGCCCGTCCGCGCCCGTGGAGTGGTGCCGCGCCAAGCTCGGCCGCGGACAGGCCCGTGCGCTGGTGGTGAACTCCGGCAATGCCAATGCATTCACCGGCAAGACCGGCAAGCAGTCGACGGCGCTGACCGCGCAGATCGCAGCGAAGGCGGTCGGCTGCTCGACATCAGACGTGTTCCTCGCCTCCACCGGAGTGATCGGCGAGCCGCTGGACGCCACCAAGTTCGACGGCGTGCTGGCGACGCTGGCTGAAACTGCCACGTCCGACCACTGGATGGATGCGGCCAAGGCCATCATGACCACCGACACCTTCCCGAAGGTCGCAACCGCCACGGTGAAGCTCGGCAAGACCAAGGTCACCATCAACGGCATGGCCAAGGGCGCCGGCATGATCATGCCCGACATGGCCACCATGCTGTCCTTCGTGTTCACCGACGCGCCGGTGTCATCCGCCGTGCTGCAGTCGCTGCTCAAGAGCGGCGTCGAGGACACCTTCAACGCCATCACCATCGACAGCGACACGTCGACATCGGATACCCTGCTGGCCTTCGCGACGGGCACGGCCGCGGCCAATGGCGCGCCGAAGATCAGCCGCGCCAGCGATCCACGCCTGAAGGCATTCGCCAAGGCCTTCCACGAGGTGCTGGCGGACCTTGCCGAACAGGTCGCCCGCGACGGCGAAGGCGCGCGCAAGCTGGTCGAGGTGATCGTCGAAGGCGCGACCACCAAGACCTCGGCGCGCAAGATCGCGATGTCGATCGCGAACTCGCCGCTGGTGAAGACCGCGATCGCCGGCGAGGATGCCAATTGGGGCCGCGTGGTGATGGCGGTCGGCAAAGCCGGCGAGCCCGCCAACCGCGACAAGCTTTCAATCTCGTTCAACGGCATCCGCGTCGCCAGGAGCGGCGCGCGCGATCCGTCCTACAACGAGGCGGAGGTTTCCGAGGTGATGAAGAACCCGAAGATCCAGATCAAGGTCGCGCTTGGCCTCGGCAAGGGCCGCGACCGCGTGCTGACCTGCGACCTCACCAAGGAATATGTCGCGATCAACGGCGACTACCGGTCCTGAGCGAGGCAGCGGCGCATGGCTGACATCAAGCTCACCCTCGTCGTCGCCTGCGCCCTCGTCGACACCGACAAGCGCGTCCTGATTGCGCAGCGTCCGCAAGGCAAGGCACTCGCTGGCCTCTGGGAATTCCCGGGCGGCAAGGTCGAGCCCGGCGAGCGGCCGGAGCAGACCCTGATCCGCGAACTGCACGAGGAGATCGGCATCGACGTCAGCGAACCCTGCCTCGCGCCGTTGACCTTTGCGAGCTACGCCTATGACAGCTTTCACCTGTTGATGCCGCTCTATATCTGCCGGCGCTGGGAAGGCCTGGTTGTCGCCCGCGAGGGCCAGCAACTGGCCTGGGTCCGCGCCAACAAGCTGCGCGACTACCCAATGCCGCCCGCGGACATTCCGCTTATCCCGCATCTGATTGATTTATTGATGTAAGCGGGAGGTCGGCGACTCCCGGTGCACGATGATGAGTTGGCGTTGCATCGATCCACCGTGGGTGCGAAGCACGATCATCCCGGACCTCGGAAGCCGCGAATAGCCTCTTCGCCGACAGATGCAGGGCCAGGACACAAAATCGCGAAATCAACCCCATGCAAAGTAGCATGGGGCCCTGCTCGCGGCTTCCGCCGAAGGGAATTGCGCGTCAATCGCGCTTCACCTGTTTCACCGCTTCTTCCAGACTCCCCTTCGCCGATCCCGGCCGCAGCGGCTTCTGCTGGCTTTCGTGCGGCGCCCAGCCGGACAGCCAGACAATATCGAAGGTAGCGCGAATACGGCCATCGGGATCGGCAAAACGTTCGCCGTAGATTTCCGCCATCCGCAACATGGTGGCGCGGCGGGTCGGCGCGTGCCGCCGCTCGACAAGGATATTGGTCGCGCCCATCCGCCTGAGATCGGCCATCAGCGCGAACGCGCTGTCGTAGCGCACCACGACGCGATCGACATCGGTGACCGGCAGCGCGAAGCCCGCCCGCTGCAGCAGTGCGCCGACGTCGCGCAGATCGGCGAACGGCGCAACGCGCGGCGACACGCCGCCCTCGCATTCGGCCTCCGCCGCAGCAAAGGATTGCCTGAGTTCGGTCAGCGTATCGCCGCCGAGCATCGCAGCGAGCAACAAGCCATCGGGCTTGAGCGCGCGGCGGATCTGCGCCAGCACGCCCGGCAGGTCGTTGACGAACTGGAATGCAAGCGCAGAGACGGCGAGATCGAGGGATTCCGGTTGCAGGGAAAGAGCTTCCGATTGATCGGCATCGATGCGGGTGATCGACTGAAAACGATCCGCAACAGGTTTTCGCAGCAATCCGCCCGGCGTCCAGACATCGGCGACATCGGCAAAATTCCGCATCACCGCCTGCAGGCGCTCCTCCATGTCCTCCTGGACGCGATCAAGCAGGAACGTCGCCGGCCCGCCCCGCCGCGCGCGTTCCATCCGCGCGTGCAGCAGTGCACGGTCGAACAGGATGGGTGCGGCGGTAGGGTTCGAAGCCATGCCGGTTGGTACGACGGCCAGCGATCCATCTCAATCCCTCTTCACGACAAGCGGCTTCGTAAGCCTCAAATCATGAGGTAAACATCTTTCGCGAAATTCGGGCGTAACCGCACGCTTGTAGCCAAGCTAACAATGAGCGCCAGGTTCGAGGCGCGACGGAGCATCAGAAGATGATCACTTGTTACCTGCGATACGAAGTCAATCCGGGCAAACTCGCCGAATTCGAAACTTACGGCAGGATGTGGCTGGAACTGCTGCCGAGATTCGGCGGCATCCACCACGGGTACTTCCTGCCATCGGAAGGAGCGAGCGACGTTGCCCTCGCGATGTTCAGCTTTCCGAGCTTCGCGGCCTACGAACAGTATCGGAAAGACAGCGCCGGAGATCCGGACGTTCAGAAGGCGATCGCCTTCGCAACGCAAACCCGCTGCTTCATCCGTTATGAGCGATCGTTCTTCCGACCCGTATTTCCGAAAGAGCTGGAAGGCGGGCGCGGATAAGAACAGCTTCATCGACTTGAGCGTGGCGCAGGACAGCGCTAGCTTTCCCCGATGGACGCCGAGGCATCACCACCACGCTCCATTGCCAGCCATCTGCGCGGCGCGCTCGGCGCCTGCCGCGACGTGTTCGCGCACATCCCGAAGCTCGCGCTCGACATCGCGCTGCCGACGCAGTGTGTCGCCTGTCGCGAGCCGGTGGATGGCGAGGGCGTTTGCGCGGCATGCTGGGCGAAATTGTCGTTCATCGCTCCGCCGTTCTGCCCGCGGCTCGGCATTCCCTTTGTCTACGATCCCGGTCCCGAATTGCTGTCGATGGAGGCGATCGCCAATCCGCCGGCATACCAGCGCGCCCGGGCCGCGGTACGCTATGACGACGTCGCCCGCACGCTTGTTCATGCGCTGAAATATCAGGACCGCACCGATCTCGCGCCGGCGATGGGCCGCTGGATGGCCCGGGCGGGCAAGGAATTGCTCGATGAGGCCGACGTGCTGGTGCCGGTACCCCTGCACTGGCGGCGCGGCTGGAGCCGCCGCTACAACCAGTCCGGCGCGCTGGCGCGGGTGATTTCGCAGCAAAGTGGGGTCAAACTGGCCGCTGAGGCGCTTGGCCGCATTCGCGCCACCGAGCAGCAGATCGGCCTGTCACGGCCACAACGCGCCAGCAATGTGCAGGGCGCGTTCAAGGTCGCCGCCGATCGCATGGCCGATATCCAGGGCCGCCGCGTTATCCTGATCGACGACGTGCTGACGTCGGGCGCCACCACCGACGCCTGCGCCCGCGCGCTGCTCCGCGCCAAGGCCGCGCAGGTCGACGTGCTGGTATTCGCGCGGGTTGTGGACAGCCACCGGGCTCCCATATAATTCAAAGACTTGCAATTCAAGGACTTGCCAAATCAAGGCGCGCCATGACTGCCATTGAAATCTATACCCGTCCGGGCTGCGGCTACTGCACCGCCGCCAAATCGCTGCTGACGCGCAAGAATGCCGCGTTCACGGAATTGAATGTGGCGACCGACCCGGCCTATCGCGAGCAGATGTACGACCGTGCGGGCCACGGTTCGACCTTTCCGCAGATATTCATCGGCACAACCCATGTTGGCGGTTGCGACGAGCTTTACGCGCTGGACCGCGCGGGCAAGCTCGACTCACTGCTGAACGGAGAAAAGGCCTCCTCATGAGCGCTGGTTCCACCTTCACCGCCGCCATGGTGCAGATGCGCACCGGGCTGTTGCCTGAGCCGAGCCTCGAGCAGGGTGTGACACTGATCCGCGAGGCCGCGGCCCAGGGCGCCGATTACGTGCTCACGCCCGAAGTGAGCAACATGATGCAGCTGAACCGCAAGGCGCTGTTCGAGCATCTCGCCTCGGAAGAAGACGATCTCTCGCTGAAAGCCTATCGCGCGCTGGCGGCGGAACTGAAGATCCATCTCCATATCGGTTCGCTGGCACTGCGCTTCTCGCCGGACCGCGCCGTCAACCGCTCGTTCCTGATCGGGCCTGACGGCAATCTGCTCGCCAGCTACGACAAGATCCATATGTTCGATATCGACCTGCCCGGCGGCGAGAGCTATCGCGAGTCCGCCAACTACCAGCCGGGCGAAACCGCCGTGATCTCCGATCTGCCGTGGGGCCGGATCGGCCTGACGATCTGCTACGACGTGCGCTTTCCGGCGCTCTATCGCGCGCTGGCCGAAGCCGGCGCATCGTTCCTCACCGTGCCTTCCGCCTTCACCAGGAAGACCGGTGAGGCGCATTGGCACACGCTGCTCCGCGCCCGCGCCATCGAGAACGGCTGCTTCGTGTTCGCCGCGGCGCAGGCCGGCCTGCACGAGAACAAGCGCGAGACCTACGGGCATTCGCTGATCATCGCGCCCTGGGGCGAAATTCTCGCCGAGGGCGGCGTCGAGCCCGGCGTGTTCCTCGCCAAGATCGACACATCCAAGGTGGAGACGGCGCGGAAGGCCGTGCCGTCGCTGCAGCACGGCAGACGCTTCGGCATAGCCGACCCCAAGGCCGGCCCGGAGCACCTGCACCTCATCCGGGGCTCGGCATGATCCGCTACAACCTTCGCTGCGAGAAGGGCCATGCTTTCGAAAGCTGGTTTCAAAGCTCCGCGGCCTATGAAAGCCAGGAAAAGCGCAGGCTGGTAAGCTGCCCTGCCTGCGGCTCGGTGAAGGTCGAGCGCGCCATCATGGCCCCGCAGATCGTGAGCAAGAAAGGCCGCGAGCAAGCCGCGCCCGCGCCGGCCGCGCCTGCGGACGCGACGGCATCCGATTCGACGCCGCTGCTGATGGCGCAGGAGCGCGAGCTGCGCGCCAAGCTGAAGGAATTGCGCGATCACATCGTGAAAAATGCCGACAATGTCGGCGAGCGCTTTCCCAACGAAGCGCGCAAGATGCATTACGGAGATATCGAACATCGCCCGATCTACGGTGAGGCCTCGCCGGACGAGGCGCGCGCGCTGATCGACGAAGGCGTCGAGGTTTCGCCGTTGCCGGTGCTGCCGGACGACAGGAATTGAGGCGCTGCAATCCGCAGGGTGGGCAAAGCGACTTGTCCGCCGTAGCTAGAAGAGCGAAGACGGAAGCGTGCCCGCCAACACTGTCGCCGTCGAGAGATGGTGGGCACGGCGCAAAGGCGCCTTTGCCCACCCTACGATCCCCGGATCACGCCGCCACCAACAGCGCCACTCCAGCCACGATCAGTACGATGCCCAAAAGTTCGCGCGCCGAGATGGGCTGCTTGAACGAGTAATACGCAACGCCTTGCGCGAACAGCACCTCGACCAGCGCCAGCGTGCGCACGTTGGCCGCTGCCGTCAGCGCAAACGCCAGAAACCAGAATTGCGAGGCGAACGCGCCCATGAAGCCCGCCAGCATCGAGGGCCGCCACAGGCCGAAAATCTTCATCAGCACATCGGGCGCCCGGGCGAGCAGATAGACCGTCAGCACCAGCGTCTGCACGAACAGGCCGAACACCAGCGTGAAGGACGCCGTGGTGACGAAGGAGACGCCCGGCACCGAGATGACCGCGCCGCGAAAGCCGACCGCCGACAGCGCGAACGCCGCCGCTGCGCCAAGGCCCAGTAGCGTCGGCTTCAAATCTGCAAAGCCCTTCCCGGAGCCAGGCCGCAGCGCGGCGATGACCACGCCGGCGGTCGCGATCAGGATCGCGATCACCTTCAGCACCGTCAGATGATCGCTGAGGAAGATGAAGCCGAAGATCGCAGTCTGGATCGCCTCGGTCTTCAGATAAGCGGTCGTCACCACGAACGAACGGTCGTTCATCGCCAGCAGCATCATGCCGGTCCCGACGATCTGGCTGAGCGCCCCGAGCAGCAGCCACGGCCAGAACACCGCCGCCGGCCACGGCACGGGATCGCCGGTGACGGCAATCACGAACGCGAAGAACACCACCGAGAATGGAAAGCCGAACAGGAAGCGGATATTGGTCGCTCCCCAGGTCCCGAGCGGCCCCGTCAGCGAGCGCTGCATCGCATTGCGCGCGACCTGCCCCAGCGCAGCGATGAGGGTGAAGGGAATCCAGAGCGAGGCGATGGAAAACATCGGGAATACCGGCGAGAAACTCTCGCACCGTGCCGGGCGGGACGGATCAGGTCAACCGAAGCGGCGTCATGACAGGATTGCGCTCGCGCCACAAAGCCGCCGTCGTCCCTGCGAAGGCAGGGACCCAAAACCACATTTTGCCCATTGTCGCGCGAAAGCCGTCGACCAGCGGAATTCGATTGAGAAGCCGCAGCGTATGGGTCCCTGCGTTCGCAGGGACGACAGCGACTGAGGACTCTTATATTCCTTCCGCCACCACCATGTAGTTCACGTCCATGTCGGACGAGATGCTCCACCGGTCGGCGAGCGGGTTATAGACCACGCCGGCCTGCTCGGTGATGGTGAGGCGGTTATTGGCCAGATGCTGGGCGAGCTCGTCCGGCGTGACGAACTTGTCCCATTGATGGGTGCCGCGCGGCAGCCAGCGCAGCACATATTCCGCGCCGACGATCGCGAGCGCAAAGCTCTTCCAGTTGCGGTTCAGCGTCGAGACCACCATCAGCCCGCCCGGCTTGACCATCGCCGCACAGCGGGTGAGGAACGCGCCGACGTCGGTGACATGCTCGATCACTTCCATTGCCAGCACGATGTCGAACCGCTCGCGGTGGTCCATTTCCTCGACCGTGGTGCTGCGATAATCGATCGACAGATGGCCCTTGTCGGCATGCAGCTTGGCGGCGGCAATGTTGGTCGCCGACGGATCGATCCCGATCACCTGCGCACCCAGCCGCGTCAAAGGCTCGCACAACAGGCCGGCGCCGCAGCCGATATCGAGGATCCGCAGGCCCGACAGGCAGCTCAAACTCCGGGCGTTGCGCTCGAACTTGCGGCATGCGGCGTCTCTGATGTAGCCGAGCCGCAGCGGATTGATCTTGTGCAACGGGGCCATCTTGCCCCTGGGGTCCCACCACTCGTCGGACAGTTTTGAGAATTTTGCGACCTCGGCCGGGTCAACGGTCGAGCCGGAGGCGGAGCGGCCGGCGGAAGAATTTTGCTGTATGGCCATGAGTTACGTGCCGGCCGGTCGTGCGGTGATGGCATTGCGAAACGACAGTGGCGAAGCGATCATATCGAGGGNACCCTCGCCGACCCCCAGGACCGTGACGTCGCCGTAGTTGAGGATNAGGATGCTCTGGTTGACGTCCACGCTCTCAACCTTGTCCACGCTCATCTCGAACGTCTGCCGTTTAACAAAGCCGGTCTTGTGAACGACGCGGAAATTGGTGACGTCGGTCTCGGTAGTCCAGCGATGGAACCAGGCGGTAACCGTTTTGTACAACGCAGCGATGGCCGCAATCGCCGACAGCGACAGACAGATCAGTACGGATGGGCCCGCCGGCACCAGGCCCGAGAGCACCAGGAATACGCCCGCGACAATCCAGCCGATGATCGCCGGCAGGAAAAATATCCAGTGCGCGTTGGTCGAATACAGCACCTTTTCCCCGGGCTGCAGGATCTCATCGATATATCGGCCCATACGCTTGCCCTGAATTAACCCGCTACCACTGCAATTTGCGCCATTTTGGGTCGAAAACGGAACCGGGGGTGCTTGCCCCGGACCGCGCCGCTATGTATACGCCGCTTTCGACCCGGGCGCTCCACTTTCCGTGCGGGTCACCTAACTTATCCTCACAGGGAATGCACGCGTCGTCATGGGCCGCCTCGTGATGAAATTCGGCGGCACGTCCGTCGCCAATATCGACCGAATCCGCAACGTTGCGCGTCACGTCAAGCGCGAAGTTGACGCCGGACATGATGTCGCTGTCGTCGTCTCGGCCATGGCCGGCAAGACCAACGAACTGGTCGAATGGTGCCGCGACGCCTCGCCGATGCATGATGCGCGCGAATATGACGCCGTGGTGGCATCCGGCGAACAGGTGACCTCGGGCCTGCTCGCCATCGTGCTGCAGGGCATGGGCATCCAGGCCCGCTCCTGGCAGGGCTGGCAAATCGCGATCAAGACCTCCGACGCCCACGCCTCGGCGCGCATTCTCGAGATCGACGGCACCGAGATCATCAACCGCTTCGGAGATCGCAAGGAAGTCGCGGTCATCGCCGGCTTCCAGGGCATCAATCCGCAGACCAACCGAATCACCACGCTCGGCCGCGGCGGTTCAGACACCTCGGCGGTGGCGATTGCGGCCGCCATCCGGGCCGACCGCTGCGACATCTATACCGACGTGGACGGCGTCTACACCACCGATCCGCGGGTGGTTCCCAAGGCACGGCGGCTCGACAAGATCGCCTTCGAGGACATGCTGGAACTCGCCTCGCTGGGCGCCAAGGTCCTGCAGGTGCGTTCGGTGGAACTCGGCATGGTGCACAACATGCCCGTGTTCGTCCGTTCCAGCTTCGACAAGCCCGAGGATATCGACCCGCACGGCACGCCGCCGGGCACGCTGATCTGCAGCGAGGAGGAAATCATGGAAAGCCACGTCGTCACCGGCATCGCCTTCTCCAAGGACGAAGCCCAGATTTCGCTCCGCCAGATCGAGGACAAGCCGGGCGTCGCCGCCGCGATCTTCGGCCCGTTGGCGGACGCCAACATCAATGTCGACATGATCGTGCAGAACGTGTCCGAGGACGGCAAGACCACCGACCTCACCTTCACCGTTCCGGCCTCCGATTATAACCGCGCCCGCGACACCATCACTTCCTCCAAGGGCAAGATCGGCTATGCCCGGCTCGACAGCGCTACCGACGTATCGAAGGTCTCGGTGATCGGCAGCGGCATGCGCAGCCATGCCGGCGTCGCGGCGAAGGCATTCAAGGCCCTGTCCGAGCGCAACATCAACATCCGCGCCATCACCACCTCGGAGATCAAGTTTTCGGTGCTGATCGATGCCGCCTACACCGAACTCGCGGTGCGCACGCTGCACACGCTCTACGGGCTGGATCAGACCTAGAACGATTTTCTCTCAAATTTAGCGCTTGGTTTGATTGCCAAACCGGCCTGGCTTGGCGGATCTCCGCTTCGCGGGCGCAGCATCGGCCCTGACACACACGTTATTGTTTCTGGCAGGCGTTTTGCTTGGCAAAGCAAGCCTCGATTGGCTATACGGCCTGTGAGGTGGGTTGCCGCAAACTGCACCAAGGTTTTGGCGATCCCGATTCGGTGGATCCACGTGCCTGCGGCAGCGCCGAATGAATAAAATTGTAGTATTTCGTGGGTTTCACGCCAGCTACCGGCCACCCGGCGGGCTGGCTTCGCGGGGGAGGATACCAGCATATGCGGAGCACGTCGGGAGGTCCCCGCGTCTTGCTGAGACGGCTCCGCGAAACCATGGCGGAGAAGGTCTCGGCCCAGGAGCGCCTGGACAAAATCGTGGTGCTGATCGCGGCCAACATGGTGGCCGAGGTCTGCTCCTGTTACGTGCTGCGCATCGATAACACGCTCGAGCTTTACGCCACCGAGGGTTTGAACCGCGACGCAGTGCACCGCACCGTGCTGAACGCGCATGAGGGCCTCGTCGGCCTGGTTTCCAGCGAGGCGAGCCCGCTCAACCTCTCGGACGCACAGAGCCACCCGGCGTTCTCGTTCCGCCCTGAGACCGGCGAAGAAATCTACCATTCGTTCCTCGGCGTGCCGATCCTGCGCGCCGGCAACACGCTCGGCGTGCTGGTCGTGCAGAACCGCGCCAAGCGCACCTATGTCGAGGAAGAGGTCGAGGCGCTGCAGACCACCGCCATGGTGCTGGCGGAGATGATCGCTTCCGGCGAACTGGCGGCGCTGGCGCAGCCCGGCGCGGAACCGGCGGCGCGGCATTCGCTGCACAAAACGGGCGCAATCCTCTCCGACGGCATCGCGCTCGGTCACGTCGTGCTGCACGAGCCGCGCGTCGTCATCACCAACTACATCGCCGAAGACCTGCCGAAGGAAATCAAGAAGCTCGACGCGGCGCTGGCCAAGCTGCGCGCCGACCTCGACCGCATGCTGGAGCGCGGCGATGTCGCGGAAGGCGGCGAGCACCGCGAGGTGCTGGAAGCCTACCGCATGTTCGCCAACGACCATGGCTGGTCGCACAAGCTGCATGAAGCGGTCGCCACCGGCCTCACCGCGGAAGCCGCCGTCGAACGCGTGCAATCCGATACCCGCGCCCGCATGCTGCGCTCGACCGATCCTTATCTGCGTGACCGCCTGCACGACCTGGAAGACCTCGGCCACCGCCTGATGCGGCAATTGGTGGGCCAGGATCACGCGCCCTCGCGCGAACAGCTTCCCGAAAACGCCATCCTGATCGCCCGCGCGATGGGCCCGGCCGCCCTGCTCGACTACGACCGCAAACGGCTGCGCGGCCTGGTGCTGGAGGAAGGCACCGCCAACTCCCACGTCTCGATCGTGGCGCGTGCACTCGGCATTCCCGCCGTCGGCGAGGTGCCGAATGCGCCCGGCATTGCCGATCCCGGCGATGCCATCATCGTCGACGGCACCTCGGGCTCGATCTACATCCGCCCCTCGGCCGAGATCGAATCGGCCTATGCCGAGCGGGTGCGGTTTCGTGCCCGCCGCCAGGCGCAATATGCCGCGCTGCGAGACCTGCCTTGCGTGACCAAGGACGGCCAGAAGGTCGAACTGATGATCAATGCGGGTCTCGTCATCGACCTGCCGCATATCGACGACACCGGCAGCGCTGGCATCGGCCTGTTCCGCACCGAGTTGCAGTTCATGGTCGGCCAGAGCCTGCCGCGCTCCTCGGACCAACTCGCGCTCTATCGCACCGTGCTCGATGCCGCCGGCACCAAGCCGGTGACGTTCCGCACCCTTGATATCGGCGGCGACAAGGCGCTGCCCTACATGGAGGCCGTGATCGAGGAAAATCCCGCGCTCGGCTGGCGCGCGATCCGGCTCGGGCTCGACCGGCCGGGATTGCTGCGTGGCCAGATTCGGGCGCTGCTGCGCGCCGGCGGCGGCCGCGCGCTGAAGATCATGTTTCCGATGATTTCCGATGTCGCCGAATTCGACCAGGCCAAGGCCATCGTCGAGCGCGAATTGACCTATCTGCGCCAGCACGGCCATGCGCTGCCCGAGCGCATCGATGTCGGCACCATGGTGGAGGTGCCGGCGCTGCTCTATCAGCTCGACGAACTCCTCAAGAAGGTCGATTTCGTCTCTGTCGGGTCGAACGACCTGTTCCAGTTCCTGTTCGCGGTTGACCGTGGCAATGCCAAGGTCTCCGAACGCTTCGACACCATGTCGGCGCCGATCCTGCGCGCGCTGCGCGACATCGTGCGCAAGGCGCAGGCGGCGAAGAAAACGGCGTCGCTGTGCGGCGAGATGGCCTCAAAGCCGCTCGGCGCGCTGGCGCTGATTGCGCTGGGTTACCGCTCGCTGTCGCTGTCGGCGACCGGCCACGGCCCGGTGAAGGCGATGATTCTCGACCTCGACGCCAAGAAGGCCGAAGCTGTCATCATGCCGCTGCTTGACGCACCGGCCGGCAGCGTCTCGATTCGGCAGAAGCTGACAGAATTCGCGGAAGCCGAGGGGCTGTCGTTGTAGCGAGGCTCCTGCCCGACAACGCCGCCTTTCCGCATTCGCCGCCTGAGAACCACGCCATGCTACCCGAAGCCAAACTCGACATCCTGCTTGCCCACCACGCCTCGCTCGAGGCCGAACTGCTGGGCCAGCTGAATTCCGAAAAATACGTCCAGATCACGCGCGAGCTCGCCGAGCTCAATCCGCTGATCGACGCCGTGAAGACCTATCGCGCGGCGCGGGCCGAGATTGCGGGCGCCGAATCGCTGCTGGCTGATGCCGCCACCGATCCCGAAATGCGCAGCATGGCAGAAGCCGAGCTGGAGACGCTGCAGGCGCGCGTCGCCGACCTCGAGCAGAAGATCCGCGTGGCGCTGCTGCCCAAGGACGCCATGGACGACCGCAACGTGATGCTGGAAATCCGCGCCGGCACCGGCGGCGACGAGGCCTCGCTGTTCGCCGGCGACCTGTTCCGGATGTATGAGCGATTTGCAGCCTTGCAGGGCTGGAAGGTCGAGGTGATCTCGGCCTCGGAAGGCACTGTCGGCGGCTTCAAGGAAATCATCGCCGAGGTGCAGGGCCGCGGCGCATTTGCAAAACTGAAGTTCGAATCCGGCGTGCACCGCGTGCAGCGCGTGCCCGACACCGAAACGCAGGGGCGCATTCACACCTCCGCCGCCACCGTCGCGGTGCTGCCCGAGGTCGAGGATGTCGACGTCGACATCAAGAACGAGGATCTGCGGATCGAGACCATGCGCGCGCAAGGCGCCGGCGGCCAGCACGTCAACAAGACCGAATCGGCGATCCGCATCACCCACATCCCGACCGGCATCGTGGTCATGATGCAGGACAGCCGCTCGCAGCATAAGAACCGCGCTTCCGCGATGAACATCCTGCGCTCGCGCATCTATGACGCCGAACGCCAGCGCGTCGATGCGGCGCGCTCCGCCGACCGCAAAGAGAAGGTCGGCTCCGGCGACCGGAGCGAGCGCATCCGCACCTATAATTTCCCGCAGGGCCGCGTCACCGACCATCGCATCAACCTGACGCTCTACAAATTGCCGCAGGTCATTGCCGGCGAAGCGCTGGGCGACCTGATCGACGCGCTGACCACCGAGCACCAGGCCGCGCAGCTTGCCGCGCAAGGCGCGGCGGCGTGAGCAGCAAATTCACTGTCGAAACCGCGCGGCGCGCGCTCGCAGCACAACTCAAATCCGCCGCCGTCGACTCAGCCGAACTCGACGCGCGGCTTTTGACCGGGCACGCGCTCGGCCTCGACCTGACCGGCATCATCACCTCTGCGGAACGCCAGCTCACCGTGGACGAATCGGCGCGCCTCGAAGACTTTGCCCGCCGCCGTCTGGCGGGCGAACCGGTCGCACGCATTCTCGGGCAAAAGGAATTCTGGGGCCTGCCGCTGCAACTTTCGGCCGCGACGCTGGTGCCGCGGCCCGATACCGAGACGGTGGTCGAACTGGCGCTGGAGCTGCTGCGCGCCGGCGGAAACCTCCATCGTCCGTTGCGCATCGCCGATCTCGGCACCGGCTCCGGCGCGATCCTGCTGGCGCTGTTGTCGGAATTGCCGACGGCGCAAGGATTCGGCACCGACGTTTCGCAGGCCGCCTTGCAGACCGCCGCCGCCAACGCGGCGCGCTCAGGAGTGTCGGATCGCGCGACGTTCGTCGCCTGCGACTATGCGAGCGGACTATCCGGCCCGTTCGACCTGATCGTTTCGAATCCGCCCTATATCCGCTCGGCTGAAATCGCCGATCTGGACCAGGAGGTCAGAAAGCACGATCCCTTGGCCGCACTCGATGGCGGCCCCGATGGGCTGGACGCCTACCGCGCGCTCATCCCCCAGGCCGCCGGACTTCTGGCCCCGGGCGCCGCCCTGGTCGTGGAGGCCGGAGTGGGCCAAAGCGGCCCAATCCAGGCGCTGATGGCGGCCGCAGGGTTAATGTGCACAACTGCACCCAAGGCCGATCTCGCCGGCATTCCGCGGGCGGTCGCGGGCCACAAAATGGCCCGATAAAGTCCCCTTGAAACGCAAAAAAACCCCTTGGAATATTCCCCGGGAGCGACTACGTTCCGGCCACAACATCGGTCCAGGGTCGCTGGCCCCGTAGTTAATGCGGGTGAGGCCAGAGTTCTCGAAACGAGAGCCCGCCGGGTGAAAGGTTCCAAACACAGGTCGAATTGAGCGCAATAGCTGGAGCTGTGCTGCTCTCGACCGTAAAGCGAACGAAAGCCTGATATTGCGCTTGAAGACTTACGCAACAGCCACTCACGCGAAGCCGTCACGCAAGACGATTAGGCTGGTTTTGGCAGGCTGAATGATTTGGTCCGGCGGGCGAATGTAGGCCGCCGGTTGGGGAACGCGTCTTTGCTGAACGCGATGGTTGGCGAAATCGACGACATGAAACTGAACGGCATCGTGATTCGGTGCGCATGAGCGCGCGCCCGATCGGATCAGGCTAGGACGGCAACTGCATAACTTCAGGGCTGGAATAAAGGCGACACATGAGAAACGGTCAGAACAACAAGCGGATGCGTAACCGGAATAACAACAATAACAACAATAATAACCGGCGTGGTCAAAACCCGATGACCCGGGTGTTCGAATCGAACGGACCCGATATCAAGATCCGCGGCACCGCCTCGCACGTCGCCGAAAAATACGTCCAGCTGGCGCGCGACGCGCGCTCTTCCGGCGACCCGGTCGCGGCCGAGAACTATTACCAGCACGCCGAACACTACTTCCGCCTGATCGCCGCAGCCCAGGAGCAGTTCCGGCAGAACCAGCCGCAGCCGCGCATTGACACCGATACGCAGCCGACGGAAGACGGCGACGACGAGGGCGAGAACTTCTCGCATTTCGGCCAGGAGCCGGGCTTCGTGCCGCAGCAGCCACAGCCCTACATCCGCGACAACAATCAGCGCGAACAGCGTGGCGACAGCCAGCCCTATCAGCGCGACCAGCAGCAGCCGCGCGAACATCGTGAGCGCGATCGCGAGCATCGTCAGCAGCCGCAATATCAGCCGCAACAGCCCCAGCCGCAGCCGGTGGTTGCCGATACTGGCGGCGTCGATCGCTTGCCCTCCTTCATCACCGGCCCGCAGCCGCAGGTGAATGGCACGCCCGGCGGGTATGAAGAGGGCCGCAGCGAACGCTTCCCGCGCCGTCGCCGCCGGCCGCATGGCCCGCGTCCCGACAGCATGGCCGCGCCCGCCGCGCCGAGCGAAGATTTCAATTCGGGGAACGAGTAAGCACTCGTCTTCGTCGTTTCGTCGGGTGGGCAATGCGCAAGCGTGCCCACCGCCACCCTCGACAAAACCTGCGGATAAAATGGTGGGCACGGCGCATGCGCGCCTCTGCCCACCCTACGATTCCGATTCCTACGGTCCCTTTAGCTTGTCCCGCGTCGCCGTCGAAGACGGCACCAGCACCGGCTCCAGCGAGGGAATCAGCCGCGTGCGTTCGCGGCCCGCGGGAATCGCGCGATAGACCTGCTTGGTTGCTTCCACGATATGCACGCCGGCGAACGGCAGCGACAGCGCGGCGCCGATGCGCTCCCACGCCATGGCAGAGCGCAGAAACCAGCCATTGCCGACCGGCGGCAGAAACAGCGCTTCGCCCCACGCCGCCGGCGTGAACCAGGTCTGCCGCAGCAATTGCGTGATCTGCGCGCGCGAATAGGGCCGGCCGTGACCGAACGGCGTAGTGTCGGTGCGCGTCCACACGCCGCGCCGGTTCGGGATGACAGCGATCAGACGACCGGACGGCGCCAGCACCCGCCATACCTCGCGCAGCAGACGCTCCGGATCGTCGGACATTTCCAGCGCATGAACCAGCAGGATGCGGTCCACCGCGGCGTCCGGCAGCGGCATTGAAAACTCGTCGATCAGGGTCGCCAGCGCCGGCCGCGCTGTCGGCCATTTCAACACGCCCTGCGCCGCCGGCATGAACGCGATGCAGCGTTCGGAATCTTCACGAAACAGGCCGAGATAGGGCGTAGGATAGCCGAGCCCGAGCACGCGCTGCCCCGCCGCATCGGGCCAGCGCGCCCGGATACCGCGGTTGATCAACTGCCGCGCCACAATGCCGAGGCGCTGCGAATAGAAATCGCGGAGATCGATGACGTCGATGGTCATGCGCGCAATCTACCACACCGTGCTACATTGCGGCGCACCGAAAATGGCATTGCCGCGCAAGCGTTAACGCCATATTTCTTTGGAATTAATGGGGCTAAAAGGCATAACACGGAGCGATCATGGCCGCGGAAATTCGCACCTTCACCTGTCTCAGCGACAATTTCGGCTATTTGATCCACGATCCCGCAACCAAGGCCACCGCATCGATCGACGCGCCGGAAGCTGGTCCGATCATCAAGGCGCTGGAGCGCGAAGGTTGGACGCTGACCGATATCCTGATCACCCACCACCATCACGACCATGTCGGCGGCGTCGCCGAACTGAAGCAGAAATATAACTGCCGCGTCGTTGCACCGCACGACAAGTCCACCAAGATCGCCAATGTCGATCTGCGCACGGCCCACGGCGACGTCATCAAGGTCGGCAGCCTGCTGGTCCGGGTACTGGAAACGCCCGGCCATACACTTGATCACATCTCCTATGTATTCGACGGCGAGAAGGCGGTGTTCGCCGCCGACACGCTGTTCTCGATCGGCTGCGGCCGGGTGTTCGAAGGCACCTACCCGATGATGTGGGATTCGCTGTTGAAGCTGCGCGCGCTGCCGGACGATTTCAAACTCTATTGCGGCCATGAATATACGGCCTCCAACGTCAAGTTCGCGCTGACCGTCGACGGCGACAATCCCGCGCTGAAGGCCCGCGCCGAGGAAGTGACGCGGCTGCGCGCCGAGAACAAGCCGACGATTCCGGTGCTGCTGGGCGAGGAGAAAAAGACCAACGTATTCCTGCGCGCCGACGAGCCGTCGGTGGCCGCCAAGCTGCACATGAAGGGCGCCAGCGCCATCGAAGTGTTCGGCGAGCTCCGCGAACGCAAGAACAAATCCTGATGGCGCTGCCGAAGCAAGCCGCCGACATCATCGCGCGGCTAGACCTCAAGCCGCATCCCGAGGGCGGCCATTATCGCGAGACGTTTCGCGACGAAAGCGTCGATGCCGACGGGCGCTCGCGATCGACCGCGATCTATTTCCTGCTGGCGCGCGGCGAACGCTCGCACTGGCATCGCGTCGATGCCGTGGAGACCTGGCACTATTACGCAGGGAGTGCGCTGACGCTACGGATCGCGGATGAGCGCGGCGAGCACAGCGTCGCGCTTGGCGCCGATCTTGCCGCGGGCGAAACCCCGCAGGCAATCGTGCCGGCGCATGCATGGCAGGCGGCCGAGAGCACCGGCGACTGGACGCTGGTCGGCTGCACCGTCGCGCCCGGATTCGAGTTTGCGAAATTCGAACTCGCTCCGAAGGACTGGAAGCCTGCTTCGTAGGGTGGGCAAAGCGCAGCGTGCCCACCACTCTCAGACACGTCCGCAGATAAGAGGGTGGGCACGCTTCGCTATGCCCACCCTACTTTCTCCAGCGCCGAAACCATCCATCCGAAATCGGGTGGGCTTCACATACACACGCACATAGTTTCCGGCCTCGCAAACAGAGGAGCGGAAAAGTGCACGGGGACATTCAGCGTTTCACAAGAGATCGATCCGGCGATTTTTTATTTCGGCACGCCGGTGGTTCTGATCGGCTCGACCAATGAGGACGGCTCATTCAACCTCGCGCCGATGTCGTCGGCGTGGTGGATCGGATGGCGCTGCATGCTGGGATTGGCAACCCATTCGAAGACCACCGAGAACATGATTCGCTCCGGCGAATGCGTGCTCAACCTGCCGTCGGCTGCGCTGGTCGGCGCCGTCGATCGCCTGGCGCGCACCACCGGCTCCGATCCGGTGCCGCCGGGAAAGCTGATGCGCGGCTATCGGCATGCGCGCGACAAGTTCGGCCTGTGCGGCCTGACGCCGGCGGCCGGCGAAACGGTGGCGGCGCCCCGCGCGCTGGAGTGCCCGGTGCAGATCGAAGCCACGGTTGCGCAGGTCCACGCCATGGCGGAAGAGGATGCGGTCTGGCGCGGCAACATCACGGCGATCGAGGTGCGCATCACGCGCGTGCATGCGCATCCGGCAATCATGATGGAAGGACCGCCCGACCGCATCGATCCCGACAAATGGCGGCCGCTGATCATGAGTTTTCAGCAATTCTACGGGCTGACGCCGCAGAAACTGCAGCGCTCCGAGCTCGGCCAGATTCCGGAAGCGATGTACAAGCCGTCGGGCTGGAAGCCGGCGGCCTAAGGTTTCCGCAACACCATGTCCTTTGCCGCGATCAGGCCGCCGCCGGCGATCAGGATCGCGGCGATGGCGATCGTGGCGGAGGCTTGGGCGAAGCCCGCGAGAATCAGAAACGCGGTCGAGAGCAGCGGCGTCGCATAGGACGCCGCTCCCAGCACGCGGATATCGCCGCGCTTCATGCCGATGTCCCAGACGAAGAACGCGGCGCCTACCGGACCGACGCCGAGTGCAATGATCGCAAGCCACTGCCCGATCGTTTCCGGCCATACCGTGGTCTCGACCATGCCGTGAACGAGCGCGGCGAGCAGCGCGGTCGCGAGGCAGAAGCCCGCCACCGCATCGGTCGGCACCGCCTTGAGCTTGCGTGACATCACCGAATAGGCCGCCCAGACAAAGGCTGCGACGAAGGCTGCAGCCAGTCCCGGGATCTGGCCGGGGGCAAAGCTCGCGCCATTGCCGGCGAACAGCAGCACGGTGCCGGCAAGTCCGAGCAACGCGCCGATGATATGATGCGGCGCCAGCCGTTCGCCCGGCAGCAGCGAGGAGAACAGCACGATCAGGAGCGGCCAGAGATAGTTCAACAGCCCGGCTTCCGCCGGTGGCGCGAAGCGCAGCGCGAGGAAATACAGCGCGTGATAGCCGAACAGGCCGCCGACACCGACGACCCAGGCGACCACAGGCTGCTTGAGCGCATTGAAGGCGGCCGGCCGGAACAGGAAACTTGCGAACGCCACCAGCGCGCCGATCGCAAACGTCATGGCGGCGAGCTGGAACGCCGGGATCTTTCCGGTCGCAACCGTCAGCACCGACAACAGCGACCACATCAGGATCGCGGTCAGGCCGATCAGGGTGGCGGCACGGGGGGTCATAGGCAGAATTCTCTCGTCATGGCCAGGCATAGCCGTCCGAAGGACGGCGTCGCTTGCTTACCTATGCCGGCCATCCACGTCTTGCTTGCCGCAGGTTGTAAGGACGTGGATGCCCGGGACAAGCCCGGGCATGACGACTTTTGAGGACCATTGCGACGTGCAATGGCGGTGCGATTGCGGAACAACGATCAGGTCATGTACTGCCCGCCGTTGATCGTCATCGTCGAGCCGGTAATGCCGCCGGCCTCATCGGCCGCGAGGAACACCACGGCGCGGGCGATTTCCTCGGGCTCGCCGAGACGGTTGACCGGGATCAGCGGCAGGATGCTCTTCTCGAGCACGTCCTTCGGCACCGCCTGCACCATTTCGGTGTTGATATAGCCAGGGCAGATCGCGTTCACGGTGACGCCGCCCTTGGCGTTCTCGAGCGCCAAGGCCTTGGTGAAGCCGATATCGCCTGCCTTGGCCGCGGAATAGTTGACCTGGCCGAATTGTCCCTTCTGGCCGTTGATCGAGGAGATGTTGATGATGCGGCCGAACTTGCGGGCGCGCATGCCCTCGATCACCGGGCGTGTCATGTTGAACAGCGAGCCGAGATTGGTGTTGATGACGGCGTTCCACTGATCGAGCGTCATCTTGTGGAAGGCGCCATCCTTGGTGATACCGGCATTGTTGACGAGCACGTCGATCGGCCCGACATCGGCCTCGACCTTCTTGATGCCGTCGGCGCAGGCGTCGAACGAAGAGACGTCCCATTTGTAGACGGGGATGCCGGTCTCGGATTTGAACTTCTCGGCGGCGGCATCATTGCCGGCGTAGCTCGCCGCAACCTTGTAGCCCGCGGCCTTCAGCGCCTTGCTGATCGCAGCGCCAATGCCCCTCGTCCCTCCCGTAACCAATGCAACACGTGCCATGTCGTAGTCCTCCTTGGGTAATCTTCTTGGTACGCCGGAATTGTCCCGGTCTTTTGACGAAACTCAATCTTTCTGCGTGCGAAGCGTTCCTGGAAAACGCTTCAGAGATGAAAATGCCCGGCGCGAGACCGGGCATTTCATCTTTATCAATTCGAGCCGCGGTTACGAGATGATCTTTTCATCATTCAACCGTTCACTCTGCCTTTAGTTCAGTCGCGCGCAACGCACATCGCGATGCCCATGCCGCCGCCGATGCACAGCGTGGCGAGGCCCTTCTTGGCGTCGCGCTTCTGCATTTCATGCAGCAGAGTCACCAGCACGCGCGCGCCGGAGGCGCCCACGGGGTGACCGATCGCGATCGCGCCGCCATTGACGTTGACCTTGCCGGTATCCCAGCCGAGGTCCTTGTTAACCGCACAGGCTTGCGCCGCGAACGCCTCGTTGGCCTCGATCAGATCGAGGTCGCCGATGTTCCAGCCGGCCTTCTTCAGCGCGGCGCGGGACGCCGGGATCGGGCCTGAGCCCATGATCTTGGGATCGACGCCGGCCTGGGCCCAGGACACGATGCGGGCCAGCGGCTTCTTGCCTTCCTTGGCGGCCTGCTTGGCGGTCATCAGGACCACGGCGGCGGCGCCGTCATTGATGCCCGACGCGCTGCCGGCGGTGACGGTGCCCTCCTTCTCGAAGGCGGGCTTCAGCTTCGCCATCGCATCCAGCGTTGCGCCATGGCGCGGATATTCGTCGTCGCTGACAATGATGTCGCCCTTGCGGGTCTTGATGGTGACGGGGACGATCTCGTCCTTGAACTTGCCGGCCTTCTGCGCGGCCTCGGCCTTGTTCTGCGACTTGACCGCGAACTCGTCCTGCTGCGCGCGGGTGATCTGCCACTGCCGGGCAACGTTCTCGGCGGTGTTACCCATGTGGTAGCCGTTGAAGGCGTCCCACAGGCCGTCCTTGATCATGGTGTCGACCAGCTCCAGGCCGCCCATCTTCACGCCACCGCGCAGATATTGTGCGTGCGGGGCCATGCTCATGGATTCCTGGCCGCCGGCGACCACGATTTCGGAATCGCCGTTGAGCAGCGCCTGGTAGCCAAGCGCCACCGTGCGCAGGCCGGAGCCGCAGAGCTGGTTGACGCCCCAGGCGGGGCTTTCCACGGGAATACCGGCTGATATCGAGGCCTGGCGGGCCGGGTTCTGGCCTTGGGCGGCAGTCAGAATCTGGCCCATGATGACTTCGGAAACGCGGCCAGGCTCAATGCCGGCCCGCTCCAGCGCGGCCTTGATGGCGACGGCGCCGAGGTCGTGGGCCGGCATGGTGGCGAACGCGCCGTTGAAGCTGCCGACCGGGGTGCGGGCGGCGCTGACGATGACGACATCGTCTGACATGGACATCTCCTTATGGGTTTTTTGGGCTTGAGGTTTCTTGGACGGCGGGCGGGCCGGTTGGCGAGCCTGTCTCTCACCTTATCCTGTTAACCCCGTTGACCCATGTCAATCGGCCGAGGCCTAAATTCCTGCCGCGGCGCATTCAAATTGATCCAGGTCAAGGTTTCTGTAGCAGCGTCCATGCCTTGGAATTAACCGTGCCGCACAAAACGGTAGCCGAGCCGCATTGAAAATGCTTACTTTGCTGCGTTTGCGTTGCTCGTCTGCCCGTCGGCGAAGCTGCCGGGTTCCCCCGCTCTCGGTGTCGATGTGTGAGCTTATGGCAAAGTCAGACCAACCTACGACTATTAAAAAGTACGCTAATCGGCGGCTCTATAATACCGGCACCAGTACCTATGTGACGCTCGAGGATCTCGCGGCGATGGTGAAGGAAGGCGAGGATTTTCTCGTCTATGACGCCAAGACCGGCGACGACATTACACGTCAGGTGCTGGCGCAAATTATTTTCGAGCAGGAAAACAAGGCCGGACAAAATCTGTTGCCCACCACTTTCCTGCGCCAGCTGATCCGCTTCTACGGCGACAGCATGCAGATGGTGGTGCCGAAATATCTGGAGCAGTCGATCGATACGCTGACGCGCGAACAGGAAAAATTCCGCCAGCAGCTCACCAACACGTTCAGCGGAACGCCGTTTGCGCCGCTCGAAGAGCATGTCCGCCGCAACATGGAATTGTTTCAGCAGACCTTCTCGATGTTCAAGCCGTTCGTGCCGCCGCGCGGCGGGTCGAACTCGTCCGAACCGGACAAGGCGCCGGAGCCGGCGCCCGACGAGGACAATATCGACGATCTTCGCCGCCAGATGAAGGACATGCAGGAACGCCTCGAGCGCATGTCGAAAGAGCCGAAGAAGGAAGAGTGAGACTTCTCTGCTGAAATTAATCGGAGTTCTCGTCGTGGCCGGGCTTGTCCCGGCCACATGTTTTTGAGCACTGCGAGTTATGGCGCTTGTAGCCCGGATGGAGCGAAGCGAAATCCGGGACTATCGTGCAAGTAGCCTGAGCTTCCCCGGATTGCGCTTCGCTCCATCCGGGCTATACGACAATCAACCCGCCGCTGGTAACGCCGGATCTCCCGCTACCGCCCACGGCCGCTGCGGCGAGGCGAGGCCAATCAGGCGGCCCTGGATGTAATCGCAGCCCCATTCGCGCAGCATGACCGCGGCTTCCTCGTCCTGCACCCATTCCGCCACCGTCTTGATCTGCAGGCGGTTCGCCAGATCGATCAGCGTATGAACGAAGGCGCGGTCATCGGCCGAACGTGCGATGTTCTGCACGAAGGCGCCGTCGATCTTCACGATATCGACGCCGAGCTTGCGCAGGTTTCGGAACGAGGTGTAGCCGGCGCCGAAATCGTCGATCGCGATCTGGCTGCCGAAGTTCTTCAGTCGGGCGATGAAGTCCCTGATATCGTCGATATCCTGGATCGCAACCGTTTCGGTGATCTCGACGATCAGCCGCTCGCCGGCGCCGGGATGGGCCTGCATCAGCGACTCGATCGACGTCCACCAATCCGGGTCCATCGTGGTGTCGGGCGAGATGTTGAGGCTGAGCCGCACGTTTGGCGAGGCCGCGAGTTCGGCGACCGCTAGTTCGAGCACGCGGTGATCGACCAGCCGGATCAGGCCCAAGCGCTCGGCGACCGGAACGATATCGGGCGCCAGCAGCGCCTGCCCGTCCGCCTGCTCCATCCGCACCAGGCATTCGTAGAATGCCGGCTGCCGCGAGCGCGCTTCGACCACGGGCTCGAAGGCGGTGACGATCCGCCGCTCGTTCAGCGCCGTGACGATCTCGTCGGTGACGCGGATGTTGACGCGTCGCTGGGCGTCCCGTTCGACGTTCGGCTTCCACAGCGCGAACGACCCGGCGCGCCGGCGCTTGGCGGCATCGAGCGTTTCCTGGGCGCGGTTGATCGCCTCATCGGCATTGCGGGCATAGCGCGGAGTGGTGATCGCACCGATCGAGGCGGTCACCGAGACCGGGCCGGATTTGGTCGGGATCACCTCGTCGCGGATCCCGGCGAGGAAACGCTCGGCCGCGATATTGGTGTCGTCGACGGTGCAGTTCCGCAAGATCAGCCCGAACTTGTTGCCGGAGAACCGCCCGAGCACGTCGCCGGCGCGCAGCTTGGCGCGGATGCGTTTTCCGACTTCGGCGATCACGGCGTCCGCGACGTCGAAGCCGAAGGCGTCGTTGACGCGCGCCAGATGATCGACGCCGATCAGCATGAAGGCGCAGGTCGATCGGAAGCGCATCGCTTCCTCGATCGATTCTGCCAGCGCGGCGACGAGATGGGTGCGATTGAGTTCACCGGTCAGCGGATCGTGCCGCGACAGCCGCATGAGCTGTTCGTCGCGGGCGTGGCGCTCGTTGTTGACCCGGACGATGCCTTGCGCACGCACCGGCCTGCCGTCGGCGCCTGCAAACCAGCAACCGGTCTCCTCGATCCAGATCACGGGTGCGGAGGTCGAGGCCCGCACGCCATATTCGATCCGGTAGGGGACGCCTTCGTCGCCGCGCGCCGACGCCGATTGAGCGAGTGTGTCGGTCCGGACCGAGCGGGAAGGCTCGATCAGCCGGGCAAAGCCGGCGCCGCTGGCCAGCGCTTCCGGTGGAATGTCGGTGAAAACCGCGCCCGCATTGTCGCTCCAGGCAATGGTGTCGGCTATCAGGTCCCAGAGAAAGGCCGCCTGGCCGAGCGAGGCGAGGATGCTGGAGGCTTGCGGGACAGGAAGCATCAGGTCGCCTCGATTCGGGACACCGCCGGGTGATTCCCAATGGCAAGGATAGTGGCTCTTCCGAAGGAGAGGCTAGGTGGAGTTCATAAATAATCCGGAAACCATGTTTCACAGACTTGCCGCGCCAGCCGGGAACGAATCGGAAGGGAGCGGCATAGGCCTTGCGAGGTCCTATCGCAGTGGGGCGTTACGTCCCAAAACGTGACAGTTTTTGCCGGTTACGGTGTGCGATGCTGGATGCCGATCGACCAGAGGAAATCCTGGATGGCGAGTTCGTCAATCTCGACGAGCCGCCCTGCGTCGAGCTGGTGCCGGTGACCCAGTCGGTGCAGTGGTCGCCGCGACGAGCGATCCCGCGGCCCGATCCGACCTTCCTTGCGCAGTTGATCGCGACCGCCGACCAGGCGCCGCAAACCCGCAGCCTGCGCCGGGCCTCGCTGGCCGACGCGCAGACCGCCTATGGCGCCAGCCAGATCCGCCGTTGCAGCGCCGGCTTCCGGACACGGCAAACCATTTAGAGCATTATCGGTTCCGATCTCAGAACCGATAATGCTCTAGATCTTTGTTTTGACGCGCTTTCTTCACGCGAACCGGTGTCCACTTCGCTCGAAAACGCTACGAATCAGCGCTGAGGCGTGTCCGGTTTGTCCGGGGATGGCGTTGGGCCTGGACCCGGCTGCAGCCCCGGTGACGGGACTTCGGGCGACGAGGCTTCCGGCGGCGTGATTTCCGGTGAAGGCGTTTTCGGTGGCGCCGGGTCGGGCACGACTGAGGTCGCCTCGGGCGCGACGGTGGGCGCGGGCGGCACCGGTTTCGGTTCGGGGTGGTCCTTCAACACGGATTCGGCAACAGAGGCTGCCGTTGGCGCCGCTGGTACAACGGACGCAGGTGCTGCTGGCGCAGGTGGTGCTGCCGGCGCCGGCTCGATTCTGGGCTCGGCGACGGGAGGCTCGACCTTTTCGACGCTTTTCGGTGCAGGCGCCGGCGCCGCGGCAACGGCTCGACGCCGCGTCCGCAGTGCGAGGCCGGAAAGGAAGTCCACCAGCGCGAGCGCCGTCATCAGGAAGTAGGTCGACGTGGCGAACCTCGGCAACAGCACGAATTCGGCCGCAGCCGCGCAGAACACGATCAGCGACAGCAGGTGGTCGGTCAGATATTTCGCGCCGGGGCGCGCGCCTTTGATGACTTCGGCCAGCAGCAGCAAAATGCTGAGCGTGAGCAGCACGTCGCTCAACGAAATCGCCCACTCCGCACCCGACATCAGCGTCACCTTCACCAGCGGATCGGTGAACGACACCTCCGGCATCAGGAAGACGATGATGTTGTAGATCGCGAGCGGAATCAGAAGCAGCGGAAAACCGACCATGGGTCGCGCCTTGCAAAGGAAAACCGGATTGTCCCCGGGCAAAGCACCGCCTCGCCCCTCGGGAACCGTTGGCCCACTCGTTGGCCAAATTCGGGCAGACGCCGCCTAAAGCGACGTCTTATCCCCTATCCGGTCAGGATTCCTTCTTCTTCAGCACCTGCCGGCCCTTGTACATGCCGGTCTTCAAGTCGAGATGGTGCGGGCGGCGCAGTTCGCCGGAATCCTTGTCCTCGACATAGGTCGGCTTCTTCAGCGCGTCCGCCGAGCGGCGCATGCCACGCCGCGAGGGCGATGTTTTTCTTCTCGGAACGGCCATAACGGTCCTCTAGGGGTGTTGTCGGAGGCATCGTCCGAACCAGACGGGGGCCCAGCGCTTCGCGCACAGGCTGCGATGCCGATAAGGCCGCGCTTATAGAGGAACGGACGGCGTAAAGCTAGGCCGGCGTGCGGTAAAAGCGGCCGAAAATTGGCTCAAAAACCGCGATTCTCGCGCCAGCAGCGCTGTAGTGCCGCGGCATTCGCCCGCGCCATGTAGGTGGCGGCCAAACGGCGCACCCCGGGACCGGGATTACGGGCGCTGCGCCTGACGGGATTGGGCAGGATTGCCGCCAGCAAGGCCGCCTCGCGGGCCGAAAGCGTCGCCGCGGAACGGCCGAACGCGTACATCGACCCGGCCTCGACCCCGAACTGCCCGGACGGGCCGAGTTCCGCGATGTTGAGGTAAATTTCCAGGATCCGCTGCTTGGACAGCACCAGGTCGATCCACATCGCCAGCGGCAGTTCCAGTGCCTTGCGGACCACGCTGCGCCCCGGCCACAGGAACAGGTTCTTGGCCACCTGCTGGGTGATGGTCGAGCCGCCCCGGGCGGGCTCGCCGTCCTCGGCATCGTCGATCGCATCCTGCAAGGCGCCCCAATCGACCCCGCGATGGCTGCAGAATCTGGCGTCCTCGGACCCCACCACCGAGCGCGGCAGGTAGGGCGACATCGCGTTGAAATCGATCCATTGCCGCGTCACCGGCGCGCCCTTGAGCCAGCGCCAGGCCATCAGCGTCGAGACCGGATGGCCGGTGCGGTAGAACGGCGTCACCACATAGGGCAGCAACAGCACCGCCAGCAGGATCAGTATTAAGATTCGGACAATGCGCAAATTGGATGCTTCCGGTTCAGACCACGCCGTCCAGGACCGGTGAACAGGCCCCACCGAAGTGACATCTCCATGATATTTCGGGAGTTTTCCAGCGCTTTTGTGACTGAAGTCATGGAATTGACGAAGCCTCTGGCATCAACGATTGTCCGGGCCAAATTGATCTGGAGCTATTCTTAATGACCACCGCCGCTGCCGATTTTGCCAAACGACTGGACCAGACCGCCGAGGACACCGAAGCGCTGCTGGCGAAGCTGTTGTCCAATACGCTGTTGCCCGACGAGATCGCCCGGCCGAAGCGGCTGATGGACGCGATGCGCTATTCCAGCCTCGGCGGCGGCAAGCGGCTGCGACCCTTTCTGGTGGTCGAAAGCTCGGCCGTATTCGGCGTCCCGCGCGAGGCGGGCCTCTTGGTCGGCGCGGCGCTGGAATGCATCCATTGCTATTCCCTGATCCATGACGATCTGCCGGCGATGGACAACAGCGATTTGCGCCGCGGCCGGCCGACGCTCCACAAGAAGACCGACGACGCCACCGCAATCCTCGCCGGCGACGGCCTGCTGACGCTGGCCTTCGACATCGTCACCCGCGACGAGATCCACAAGGACGCCACTGTGCGCCTGCTGCTGACGCGGGCGCTGGCGCGGGCGTCGGGCATCGGCGGCATGGTCGGCGGCCAGATCCTCGACCTCGCCGGCGAAGGTCGGTTCGGCGATCGGGAACCGGTCGACGTGGCGCGGCTGCAGCAGATGAAGACCGGCGCGCTGTTGCGCTATGGCTGCATCGCCGGCGCGATCCTCGGCCAATCCTCGCAAAAGGAATACCAGGCGCTCGACGATTACGGCCGCGCGCTCGGCGAGGCCTTCCAGATCGCCGACGACCTGCTGGACGTCGAGGGCGACGCCGCCGCGCTCGGCAAGCCGGCCGGCGCCGATGCGGCGCTCGGCAAGACCACCTTCGTGACGCAGCTCGGCATCGAAGGCGCCAAGCAGCGCGTGCGCGATCTCCTGGCGCGGGCGGATTCGGCCCTGTCGGTGTTCGGCACGAAGGGTGACGTGCTGCGGGCGGCCGCGCGTTTCGTCGCGGAACGCAAGAACTAGCGCCTGGCTCTGATTGAATCAGAACCGGGCTCCAGCTTTTTTGTTTGACGCGTTTTCTTTACGCGAACCGGGATCCACCCCCGGATCAAGTCCAAGGGCATGCTTCGCTCGAAAACGCTATGTTAAAGGCAGCGGATGAGCAGGGAATTCGAAGAGCACCTTGTTCGGTTCCGAAACTTGCCGTTGCCGATCCGCGTGGTCTATGGCCGGCCGCGCACCTTCATCGCGATCGCGCTCGGCGTCGTCGCGTTCTTCCTGCTGCCCGGCACACTGCGGCTGCCGACACGGCTCGTCGTCGGCTGGGATGTGTTTGCCGCGCTCTACCTCGTGCTCGCCTACATCATGATGCTGCGCTGTGACACCGGCCATATCAGGCGCAGCGCGGTGCTGCAGGACGACGGCCGTTTCCTGCTGCTGCTGTTGACCGCGCTCGGCGCCTTCGCGAGCCTGGCCGCGATCGTGTCCGAGCTTGGCGTCTCGAAGGGCAGCGCTTCCGGGCTGATCCTGGCCACGTTGACGATCGCGCTGTCCTGGGCGGTCATTCACACCGCCTTCTCGCTGCACTATGCGCACGATTTCTACCGTGGCCGCACACCCGGTGGCTTGCAATTTCCGAGTGGCGACGTGCATCACGAGGCGGACTATTGGGACTTCGTCTACTTCTCGTTCGTGATCGGCATGACCGCGCAGGTATCCGACGTCGGCATCACCGACCGGGTGATCCGCCGCACCGCGACGGTGCACGGCATCATCTCGTTCGTGTTCAACACGGCGCTGCTGGCCTTGATGGTGAATATCGCGGCAAGCGCGATTTGAAAAGCAATCGGTCCCGCTGTCACAGCGCCAATGTGGACTTGATCTGATGCCGGCCGCCGTTACGGGCACACGCCCGACATGATGGCCTGGTAGCTATTGCAACCCTGCTGGCGTTCGAGGCCCGTCAGCGGACGGCCTTGCTGGGACATCCCTGCGGCATTGGGGTTGTTGGAACGCGTTACGATCACTTGCCGCGGCTCCCGACCTTGCCGCGCCTCCGGGGCCCGCCGCGGTTCCGGCCTGTCCCGGCTCGCGACCGGCTTTTTGGCGCGGCGCTTCTCGCATTCATTGTTATCGTTGAGGTACGAGCCCTCGGCACAGACGATCTTGGTGCAGTGCTCGCCCTCGGCCTTGAAGCCGTGCTCACAGACCAGCGGGCACACCCGTGACGACTTCAGCTTGATCGTGTCGAGCGTATCGACGCTGGCGACCTTGGTGTCGAGCTTGGTTCCGGCGTAGCGGTTGAACTGCGTCAGCGACCGCTGCGAGGCGTTATTCCAGTTACCGTCGGCGTTGCCGGAGAGGCAGCCGACGCGGCGCAGCTCGGCCTGCACCGACTTGGTAACGTCCGGCTGCTGCGCGGCTGGAGTGAGGGCGGCCACATTCACCGGCTTGTCCTTGTCGGCGGCGGCGTTTTCGGCGGCGACGCGCTTCTGCTCGGCGGCGGCGGCCTGATCCTGCGCCACCTGCTTGGCCTTTTCAGCCGCGATACGCGCCTGCTCGGCGGCCTTGGCTTCCGCCTCGGCCTTGGCCTGTTGCGACTTCTGGGCGCCTTCGGCAGCGAGCCGCGCCCGCTCCTGTTCGGCCAGCCGGGCTTTTTCGGTGGCTGCGACGCGCGTCTCTTCGGCGGCGATCTTGTCGAGCTGAAGCTTGGCGAGGCTCGAATAGAAACCGTCAGGATATTGCGCGAGGAAAGCGTTGAGCGCGCTCTTGTTGCCGATCTGCAGCGCCAGCTCGTAATCGCGCCGGGCTTCGGCCTGCGCACTCGGGGCCGGCGCAGGCGCCGCCGCGGCGGGCGCCAGGCGGGGCGCAGGCACCAGTGGCACGTCTTCACCGCCGAGCGAACCATACACAAACGGTTCCTGCCGGTTGTTGGTGGTCTTGAGCACCTCGTCGCGGACGAACCCGAACGCGCGGCGCACGTCGAGGCCGGGCTTGGTCAGATGATGCGACAGGGCGGCCGTGAACGGGCTGTTGTTGCCGTCGCCGTCGGCCGCGGTCGAACCGGCCTTGGCCGAATAGGCGATCAGGACGTTCGGGCTGGTCGGCTCGACCTTGGCCAGGCCCTGTCCGATCGCGCGCGACGCGACGGTGCGCTTCATGGTCCGGGAGAACGGGTTGTCGCGGCAGGCGTCGAGAATCACGAGCCGCAGCTTCTTGGCCGGCTCGATCGCGATCAGGATACGATCGAGCGAGAAGGCTTCGTCGTAAACATCGGTGTCGCGTTCCAGCCGCGCGTCGACGGGAATCAGGTAGTTCGCGCCGTCCACCTCGATGCCGTGGCCGGCATAATAGACCACCGCGATATCGGCATCGCGCGCCCGATCGGCGAAATCGCGCAGCGCGCGGCGGGTCTCGGCCGCCGCCAGGTCGCGGCGGGAATCGACGACATCGAAGCCGGCGTCTTTCAGCGTCGCCGCCATCCTGCTGCTGTCGTTCACGGGATTGGCTAGCGGTGCGACATTCTGGTAGTTGGAATTGCCCAGCACCAGCGCCACGCGCTTTTCGGCAAGGGCCGGTCCGCTCACGAAGAGCAGCAGGGCCGTCAGGGCAAGAACCAATCGGTTCGATTTCATGAGCGATTTCATGGTCACGCATCCAGAACTAGGACAAATCTAGCACACCGGCCTGATTAGCAGAAGCAACCGCGGGCCTTTGTGAGTTATCTCACGATCGCCGGAGCCTGGTCGGGCCATCCTGAACATTAGTCGGCCAAACCGGCTGCCGGTTCGCTTTGTCGAGAGGCCGCGTGCCCAAGATCACATAACCGCGAACGGGGTGGAGCAAGCCATGCAAGGGCGTAATTCGGTAGTTCTATTGACCCAACCCCGGACGACTGGCGCGAGGGTACGCAACACGATCGCCATTGTCCTGCTTGCCGCGGGCCTTGCGGGCTGCGGCGCGGTCGATGCCCTGGTGGACGGTTTCAAACACGCCAAGGCAGTCGAGACCGACCTCGCGCAGACGATAGGCATCCGTCCGGCGGTCGGCTTCAACTGGAACAACGGTCGGCTCACGACGGTATCTGTCACCTTCCCAAAACTCATCGAGGACAAACCGCTGCGCGAAGTCGCCGAGGCCGCACGAGCCGCGGTCGGAAAGCAGTTCAAGCAGCGCGCCGACAATGTCGTGCTTTCGTTCTCGGTGGGACCGACCGCCACAACCACGGCGCAAGCAATCCAACCTCAAGCGACGAACTAGGAGCCTCATTAGCGCGCAGCCATAGCCTGATCGATGCGAGTTGAATGAAGGCAAGGTAGTTGGCGGCGAGCTTGTCGTAGCGCGTCGCAGCCCGGCGGCAGTGCTTGATCTTGTTGAAGAAGCGCTTGTCCGGCAGGTGGGCTCAACATGCCCGGCCAAGGAGCGCTTTGATCGCGATGCGCCCGAAAGCGGACGCGTTATACTCACTTTGAGTTTTGTCGTTCGTGACCCAATTCGGACTCGGTTTGCGATGGACGGTTCAAGGCGACCCAAAAATGAATTTAAGTGCCTCAGTTTGAGTTTTTGCTGTATCCTATCGGGCCTTCTTCGCAACATGTGAGAGGAGGTTAGGATGAACAAGTCCTTTGTCGCCGCCACTTTGATCGCGTTAGCAAGTTCTGCGATGGCTCAAGATGCGATGAAGGTGGTCAAGCCCGATGGGCTGACGTGGAAAGAGCATCCGGTCTTCAGGGGCGCGCAAACCGCCATCCTGATCGGCGACCCAACAAGGGCCGAGACGATCGTCCAGCGGGTGAAACTCCCGCCGAATTATAAAATTCCGCCGCACACTCATCCCTATTCCGAGGTCGTCACCGTGATGAGTGTAAGCGGCAAGGAAACCCCGTCTGGCGGAGTGGGTAAGCGATCGGCTATC
>NZ_LLYB01000088.1:0-262 GCF_001440475.1 Bradyrhizobium lablabi
ACGACAAATGCGATTCTAGCTCAATCGCTTAGCCGCTCTTCACGGACGACTTTATAGCGCTCGTACCATGTGGCAATCAGTGCACTCGTATCGATGCAGTAAATGTTCTTTGGCCATTCCGGTTTATCCTGCCATGCCAAAGGCCGCCTTTCCCATTACAGCAACGGTCATAACATTCATATTTAAGAGACCCGCGCCATCGCGCAGTGTGAAGTATCGATCATGATAGCCTTGAAAATAAGCTTGGTAAACATGGGACCGA
>NZ_LLYB01000088.1:293-1780 GCF_001440475.1 Bradyrhizobium lablabi
GTGCGTCAAGCTGGGCGTAGATCTTCTGGAAATCAGCGCGCTTGCTGTCACAGAAGGCCTGGGTCGTGGGACCGAGCGTCAGCAGCGGCCGCAGCACGGCTTCCTGGCTGACCCCAAAGCGCTGGACCAACGCTTCGAGTTAGCTAAGCCGTTCTCAACATTGGCGTGAGCGGCGGCGAAGAGCCATGTTGAATCTCACCAATGACCTTGAAGCCGTGGCGTTGATAAAAGGGAATGTGCTCGGGATTTGAACTTTCGAGGTACGCGGTAATGCCCTCCTCATCACATCGTTGAAGAGCGTATTTCATCAGCAACGTGCCAAGCCCTTGTCCGGCCCAGTTGGGATCGGTGGCAATGAGAGGCAGATACCAATGTGGTTCGGGCGGATGATGTTCGGCCATTCCCCGCCGCAGGTGTGCCATATCCTCGGTAATCCCCGGGCTCAGGGATTGCGCCATGATTTCGTCCAGCGCAGCCTCATCTTCCTGCACGCCGGGAGGGAGCCACAGCGCCGCGGCGCGAATCCCTCCCGTGACGTACGCTGTGCCATGCTCGAATGCTCGTCCGCCACAGGCGTTGATGAACTGAGGCATGCTCTGAATATATCGCCTTGCGTCAGGCCAACTCCACCGCATCAACGGATCGGCGGAAAAGCCGAGCACAATTGTCCAGACGGTGCTTGCGCGATTGTTTGAGTTCGCACATTTGATGTCCGACTCCGCTGGCATATGTGATTTCCAGGTCTCAAATCTAGGCGTCAGAGTTACAAGTGTGCAGGACAAATGGCTCTGAACGAAAGCAAAGGATACACGACACAGGCTTTCGTCGGATGCATTGGGCGTCCAGGTTAGCAAATGTCGCACGCTGAGATCGCAGATGACCAACGATCTTTCACACGATCTTATAACCTATCACCTCGTCTCCCATTGAGCTGTTCTGGTAGGGTCCGACATTCAAAACACGTGCCAACAGCGAAAGCCGCATATCTATTGCCCTCAGTCGGAAGGTGCCGTTGTTCGAAGCGGACGGCGCGCCTTATCTTCTCGCGCCAAGCAACCTCGGCAAGCTCTCTCGCGATGCCGACCCCATGATCTCCGTCGTAATTCGGTTCATTCACCCAATGGATGAAGTCGACGTATTAACTTGCCGGATTTCCTCTTCGTCTCTGAACTTTCGGACTGCGTCGAGAAAGAAACACAACCTAAGGAATCGATAAAGTTGTGTCATTCTAGGTGCGGCCAATGCTCGCTTGCCCACATATTGTCTGCGGTCGGCCGCTGGGGTGGGTGTGATAGATCTAGGCCTGAAGTTGAGATGTGCGTCGACGGCGCCGAAAGGAAACTCGTCTAAAATAGTTGTCATTAAATGGACGGGTGTCCCTGAACACTGATACACTTTCGTCCATCATGCTCCTGACTGGCCTTGACGCACATTTCGTAGTCGTCCGTGAAGAGCGGCTAAGCGATTGAGCTAGAATCGCATTTGTC
>NZ_LLYB01000089.1:0-3165 GCF_001440475.1 Bradyrhizobium lablabi
GCAGCTTGGCATTGGTCGGGAAGGTGATGGCCTTTGGCTGCACCGTGGTATGTGCGCCATGACGGCGCGAAGAAGGAGGTTGAGTATGTAGACCATCTTCCGAGCAGCCTTGCTGCGCAAGAGATGAGGGCAGGCCCCTCGACTCGGATTGCAGGATCAGAGTCCAAACCGCCACAAGCTGCTTTAGCTCAATGGCTGAAGTGGTGAGCGTTGCTGGAAAAGGCGGGCAATCAGCCTGTCAGGTGAGCCACGGGAAGACGAACGCAAGTAAACCGCCGATGATGCATCGAAAGTACAGTTCAGGTGTTGTCGAAACCAGGGGCGATACCACCTTCTGGGATCAAGCGCGGCGAGAGCCTGTCTATTGGCCGGGCGGCAACCGGTGTAGAGGCGGCGTGATCCCGATGGCAGGCTCTTGCGCGGAACATGGGAACCTGCGTCGCAATGCCAAGGGAGACCCCAAAGGCGGCGGACCCGCCGAGGGCAGAGTACCAATGCGCGACGTAGGGGCGGACGGGTTCGTAATAGTGATGAGGCCCGGTAATACGGGCGGAGCGAAGGGACCCGATCTTCCAGCCAAAGTCACAGGCCAACCGGAAACGGGAGGAGCCGATGACTGAGGCAAAGTCGTATCAGATCCCCAAACATCTCGTTTGGGAAGCTTGGAAACAGGTGAAAGCGAACCGCGGGTCAGCGGGTGTGGACGGGGTCTCCATCGAGGAATTCGAAAAGGACTTGAAGAGAAACCTCTACAAGATCTGGAATCGAATGTCGTCGGGGACATACTTTCCGCCTCCCGTCCGTCTCGTGGAAATTCCCAAGGCTAATGGAGGGAAGCGTCCGTTAGGAATACCCTCTTAGCTGACCGCGTGGCTCAGACGGTTGCAAAGATGGTTATGGAGCCGACGATGGAAGGAATATTCCATCCCGACTCCTACGGCTATCGGCCCGGCCGTTCGGCGCTTGACGCAGTGGGGACAGCGCGAAAGCGTTGCTGGAAATTCGACTGGGTTATCGACCTTGATATCAAGTCGTTCTTCGACTCGATTCCTTGGCACCTGATCGAAAAGGCCGTCGCCAACCACACGAAACTGAGCTGGATTCGTCTCTACGTAAAGCGGTGGCTGCAAGCTCCCGTGGAGAAAGAAGACGGAATCCTTGTGGAGAGAACACGCGGAACCCCTCAGGGTTCAGTGGTTTCACCGCTGCTCGCAAATTTGGTTCTGCACTATGCATTCGATCACTGGATGCAGCGGACCTTCCCTTGTTTGTGTTTCGAAAGATACGCTGACTATGCGATAGTCCATTGCAGAACTGAAAGCGAGGCTCAAACCGTGATGGAGGCGATCCGGAAACGTCTTGCGGAATGCGGNTCTGGAGCTCCACCCGGAGAAAACCCGGATCGTCTACTGCAAGGATAATAAANCGGAGAAAGGAATGCGAACACATCTCGTTCGACTTCCTTGGCTACACCTTCCAGCCGCGCAGCGCTCGCGATCGAAAGGGCAAGAAGTTCCTCAACTTCCTCCCGGCAATCAGCAACAAGGCTGCCAAAGGAATCTGACAAACCATTCGCTCATGGCGACTGGGTTCGACGCGAAACCACTGGAGTCTTGAAGAACTCGCCAAGCTGATTGATCCTGTCGTGCAAGGATGGCTGAACTATTACGGACGGTTTTACCGAACGGAATGTGTCAACGTCCTTCGTCACGTTAACGACGCGCTCGCCCATTGGACGAGGCGGAAATACAAGCGGTTGAAAGGCCGGAAAGTCGCCTCAGTATATTGGTTGGGACGGCTCGCACAGCGCGATCCGAACCTACTCTATTTGTGGCGAGTCGGCATTCGACCTGCGGCTGGAAGATAGAAGCCGGATGAATCGAGAGGTTCACGTCCGGTTTCGTGAGAGCCTCGGGGTGCAATTCCCCGGGGCTACTCGACCGACGATCACCCGTGACAGCTCGGACGGCTTGATCGCCTTGGTCCTGGTGGCAACCGACAGGCTCTCCTGGATCAGCGCAGCCAGCCGTTCCTCGCCCATCCGGTGGCGCCAGCGCGTCAGCGACGAGCGATCGAACACCAGCCGGTGCTGGAAGAACTCCTCGCCGCAGAAGTATTGGTAATAGGGGTTCTCGACCCATCGCTCGCACAGCACCTCGTCGGACAGGTCGTAGGTGTGCTTGAGGATCGCCAGCCCCGCCATCAAGCGCGTCGGCAGCGGCGGCCGGCCGGGATCATCGGTGTAGACCTCGCCGAACCGTTCCTCCAGGAACCTCCAATCCATCGTGCGGCCCAGCGTCACCAGCGGATGCTTCATGTCGATGATCTGATCGAGCCGCGAGCGGAAAAGATCCTGCTCCCCCGTCTCGCTACGCTCTCGTGGCCGCATCGAATCCCTCGCCAACGCCGGTTCTGCGCGAGTGAATCACAAATCAAGTTTGCAAGGAATCCCACCCCAAAGACCTGCTTTCCGGCAAATCCAGTTACCGCTAAATGCCGTTTCCGGATTCCAAATCAACGGCTTGGGAATTCTTCACAGACGACGAAATAGTGTTCGAGGAAAGCCTGGACCTACCGCTCGAGATCGCCGCGTAGGTAGTAGTTGGGATGATGCGGAGCGCCGCGCACATATTGCATGCCCTTCTCGAGCCGCTTAGCCCGGCTTCGAGGAACTCCTTGGACCAGCCATAGCACATTAAGGCGGCAATGCCCTCGCGCCAGCACAGCTCGGAGATATTCTCCTCGCCCCGCGGTCCTTCCAGCACGATACCGGCCTTCTCTTCAGCTGAATACTGCCGGCGGGTCTGGCACCGAATGTCTTCTTGTTCTGCCGGTGCTTCGCCCGGTCCGGATTTCTGCTTCATCTTCGCTCCTGGTGGCTACGATGAACCAGAAATCCTCCCCCCGCAAAACCCTTCAATTTGTCTCACAAGCCGTCCTGACGGCGAACTCAGTTCCAACGACACGTCAATTCCGGCATAGTTCTCCACGGCTTTTCTCCGTCTCCAGGCGCTTGGTGCCGACCCCAAGTCGTGGCCCCGTTTTCATCATCTATCGGGGGACAGCCACCATCATCACCCCTTGTTCGGAGCAGAGCCCATTACGGCATCTGGAACTCTGCTGACCGAGCGTTTACNTCATTGCAGGAAGACGCGAATATCGTTC
>NZ_LLYB01000089.1:3178-3535 GCF_001440475.1 Bradyrhizobium lablabi
TGCTTGCCTGATGGTCCCAGCTGGGCTGTGTAGGGCCTGCCGTTGATCATGATGTTGGTCCAGGGGCGCTCCGCGCTCGGCAGCACACCATGCCAGTGCATCCCGCGCATGAGACTCTCCGGCGCCCGCTGGTTGCCGTGAGGCCAGTGCGGACCGACAAATCCCCCCAAATCCGGCGCCGGAGGCAGGATATACGAGCTCGCGCCGAAGATGGACGTCGCAGCGTTTTGCTCCCATGATGGTGGGCTTGGCTGATTGACGCTTTGCGCTGACGGCGACGACCTTAGCGCATTCAGATCAACGAATGACTCGAGGCCCGCGTAGATGTCTGAGGGTGCCCCGTAGGAGGGTGCTTGC
>NZ_LLYB01000089.1:3570-21380 GCF_001440475.1 Bradyrhizobium lablabi
CTTGGTCCACTCCCCGCCAAAATTCTGTCGAATCAACGCTTCGTGTCGAGGGGCCCGCTCGATCCGCCGGATCATTCGCTCGCGAATGTCCGGGAGCGGTGCTCAATCGTCGTTGGAGTTGCCGCCGATCGGCGACGACTTCGTCGAGGTTCCAGAGGTTTGGCTGCGGTCCTCCCGCCAATCGCCTAACCAGCTCTCGGGTGCCGTCCACGACGAAGACGCCGCAATCGTAACCGTTCCGCTGCTGGCGTNGTCGGCGTTCAACCGGGCGGCGAGCCTGGCGGCAACATTGTCGTTACGTCCCCCGAAGGAGTCGTAGTGATAGGCCACCGACCGTTCCCGATCGCGGCGATCAACCAACAGCAGCGACCAATGGGTGCCGCGGCTTGTAGCGCTGGCATCGTTCACCGGCAAGAATAGGAAGTCGGCCGTATCGTTACCATAGCGATCATAAAGGACACGCTGGAGTGCGCGCAGCATGTCATCATGGGCACCCTCGCGCAGCTGGTGGGCTATGAGCGGATCCACGAAACGCGTCCGGGCGGCGAGAACCGGATTGTCTCTCTGCAGCTCCTGCTGCAGGAGAGTGAAATCCGCCAGGATATGCTCGTCCCCCAGCCACTCGTCTCCGTCAAGCGCTAATCCGCTGCGGCCCTGGAGCGAAATATCAACCTGCTGCTCCTCCGGAGAGGAGGTCAGATCGACCAGCGAGGCAACGTCGGACCGCCTCTGCGGCGAAAGCCCGGCGGGCCCGCCGAGAGCTTCCTGCTGCTCGACCAATAGATGTGGCATTCCATGGAGGACATTCACCGCTTTGCGCACGCGGTCGCTACCATGCGCAATGACATCGGCCATCAAGGACGATTGGTTGAACCGATCAGCAATTGCTCCCCGATTGTTTGCAGCGCACCAGCGAGCGAAAGCGCGAAGAGAGGTTGAATAGGCTCTTGCGGTCTCTGGCTTGCGCCAACTCGCGAGGCAGGCGCTGTGGAAGCGCTCAATGAGATCTACGTCTTGGCTATAGGGGCAAACTGGCGCCGAACTCTCCTCTTTGCTGTTGCGGAGTGCCCTCAGTGCGGTGAGCAAATTTTTGTCAATTGCCTTGGCTTCCGCATCTAACGCCGGGTCGTTAAGCCGATCGGACAACGACTGACCCTTCTCGGCCAGTGCACGAGAGAGACGTCGAAGCTTGCTTACACTTCCATCCGCGTTCGCTTTCTCAACTCGGTTTTTATACCATTCGATAAGCTCCGCGTCCTCGCTGTTGAGGTCCGCCGAGGGATTGACGCGGGTAACGTGTTGCCCCTTTTGTCTGAGGAGCGACCTCAGTGCGCTAACCGTTTCGTAACTGATCGCCCTGGCTTCCGCATCTAACGCCGGGTCGTTGAGCCGATCGGACAACGACTGACCCTTCTCACCCAATGTACGAGAGAGACTTCGAAGCCTGCTTATACTTGAATCCTTTCTCCCTTTCTCAACTCCCTTTTTGAGAATAAGTTGGCCTTTATACCATTCGATAAGCTCCGCGTCCTCGCTAGGCAGGTCCGGCAAGGGATTGCTGCGGGTATTGTGTTGCTCGTTCGAGAGACCAGAAGTTTTGTTTCTGCTACCTCCTCCGATCGAGCGAAGTCCTGACTTGAGCTTTGACAGCCATGAATGCTTAGTCTTCGGCACCGAAGTGTTCTCGTTGGGCGCCGTGTACCGCATGCTAGCAAACCCTTCGGCTCGAAGACTGGATTGCGGCACGCCGGCTGGATAGTCCAGTGAAGCTCTGGGGAAGTCGACACTGTGGCGACCACTGATAAACCGGCCAGGCTGCAGGTCGGAGTGCGACGGTTGCCGCATCGACCCCCCGATATCAACGCGCCGGACTCCAGGCGCCTGTTCGGGGCTGGATTCGCACCCATCAGAGGCACAGAGCTGCAACCCGCCAGGCTGCTCCTCAACGCTCGGCTGGTCATCAGGCACGTTCTCCGCCTGCTGCGCTGCCAGCTGCATGTACCAGCTTTTCCAAGCTCCGGTGTCCGGAAAAAAGCCGCCATCCATAATGGTTCTCCTCAGGAATATCTCATCGCTGCCTTACGTGGGATCACGTAACCATTCACTCTGTCCCAGACAAATAGGGAGTGCTTATGGGGACATACTAATCCCGTCGCAGGACTGGTCGCATTGAGGCTGGGGCCCACGATTGCGGGCAAGATCGGCTGCACGCTGCAGACGCTGCATGACCTAGTCAAGAAGGCCGACATCGACAACCGGCAGCGGGCAGGCGGTTCGACGGACATGACCGAGAAGCTCAAGCCCGTAACAGCGGCCCACGAGCTGGTAGGCGAGAAGCTCCACGCCAAGATCGGATAACTGACGCTCGAACGAGATTTCTTAGCCAGGGGGCCGGACGATGATCGTCAAGGATTGCTTTCAGCGCGATCATGAGAGTCTATCAATCCGCCGGCAGTGCCAGCTGCAGAGCTTTGCGCGATCGAGCGTCACCGGCCGCCGCGGCCGGCCAATGACAACGACCTTGAGCTGTCGACCAGCGGTTCACGGCCTGACCGTTCCTGGGCTCGCCGTGGATGACGGTGATGCTCAATGGCGATGGCTGTCGCATCAATCGCAAGCGCGTTCTCTGATCAGGCATTGCTGATGCCAAGGTTTTTTCGATCGGGACGCGACTTTCTCGGCCTGGGGCGGGCGCGTCCCGCAGCAGAACTCGAGCGGGGGCAAGCACAAGTTATTGCCCCATAAGTAATCGCTATTTGTCTGGCACCCCGCCTCCAAACCAGGCGCCCAACAACGAATCACAACAGATTCTGCCGATTCAAAACTTCGTCCGCGGCGGCTCGCTCAAATGCGACGTCAAATGTGTGAACCTCCTAAGAATTGATGGACACCTGTAGTAAGCTCGAAGAGCCAGGAGGTGTCGGATGGAAGGACGTCAACGTCGGTCGTTTACGGACCACTACAAGCGGCAAGCGGATGATCTCGTAGCGTCGAGCGGGCGCTCGATCGGATCTGTGGCCAAGGAGCTTGGCCTGCCGGATTTCGTGCTGCAGCGGTGGGTGGAGCAGCGAGGGGCCCGGCTGGAGTCGACGGCGGTGACGCGGCGCCCCACAACGCAGGCGACGCTGCCGTCGGCGGACCACGCGGCAGAGATCGCGCGTTTGCAGCGTGAGAACGAGCGGTTGCGCATGGAGCGCGACATTTTAAAAAAGTCCATCGCGATCTTTGCTGGAACACGGACATTTCCGCTTCATCGAAGATCGCTGCGCCGATTATCCGGTGACACTGATGTGTGAGGTGCTCGGCGTCTCGCCGGCCGGCTATTATGCCTGGCGCTCGCGCCCGGAGAGCCGACGATCTGCCGCCAATCGTGACCTCGTCGACGACATCAGGCGGGTCTACCGCGACACCCGCGGGCGTTATGGCAGCCCGCGTATCCATGTCGAGTTGAAGGCTCAGGGCCGCGGGGCGAGCCGTGGTCGCATCCAGCGGTTGGTGCGGCATCAGGGCCATCATGGCGCGGCCACGCCGGGTGCGGACCGCTGACAGCCGCCACGACCTGCCGATCGCCCCGAATCTGCTGGACTGCAACTTTATCGCCGCAAGGCGTTCCGATCGGGAGCCTGCTTCACTCCACTTATCGGTGGAGTGTGCCTCGCATAACGCCGTCGAGCAGGGGGGCTACTAGGATCTCAGGAAACGTTTTGGGTACCGAAATGGAGCCGGTGACAGCCGGGATCGCCAGCTCTTGCGGATCTTTCGTAGCTTGCTCGCGCTTCGGTGGGGCAGGGCCTCGTTGTGGTCCGGGCGTTAGTTGGCGGCCGAGCTCGGGCGCGAGTGATTCGAACTTCGCCCGCAACTCGTCGGTCAGGGCCCCTGCCTCTGCGTCGCCATGAAGCACCAGAGGATTGAGCAACACCAGGAGCTCCGTTCGCTCTTTAGTTTGTTCAGTACGGCGGAATGCCGCTCCCAGAAGCGGAATGTTCATCAGCAAAGGAAGCCCGGAATCGGCGCGAGAGCTACTATCCTGCATCAACCCACCAATTGCTATTGTATCCCCGTTTCGTGTCGATACGGTGCTTTGGAGGCGGCGCAGCGAAATGACAGGCGACTGGACATTGGTAAGCTTGTTCTTGTTCGCGGTGCTAACCTCCTGAAAAGTGTCGAGTGTGACACTACCGCCAGCGCCAATTCTGGGCGTAACAGCCAAGATTACTCCTGTGTCGCGCAGTTCAACGTTGCTGATGATCGGAGAGCTCTCGCTTGCCGGGGATTGCGACGATCGCGACAAGATAGGGACCTGCTCGCCGACCTGGATCGTCGCCGGCTGATTGTCGACCGCGAGAATGCGTGGCGCGGATACAACCTTGACGTCCGCCACCTCGCTCAGCGCATGCAGCACAACGTTGGCACTTGTCCCGGGAAACACATAGGACAAGCCACCTTTTGGAACGGCACCCAGGCCACGGGAGGACAGAAGATAGTCCACCCCGTATCCCAGGCCATCGTTTAGCCGGACCTCCGCGACAATTGCCTGGATGAGAACCTGACGAGGCTTGACGTCAAGACGACGGATTGCGGCATCGATGATCTTGGCATCGTGCGGTGCCGCCAGAATCACAAGCGCGTTCTGGCTGCGATCCGCCTGGATCCGCACCGGCGCCGACAAACCGAGACTGGCCGGGACCGCCACCGCTTCGTGCTTTGCCTGCACCGTCTGCGTGTTCGAGTCGGAGCCTTCGTTCGCCGGGCTGGACGGGTTGAGAAGAAGGTCTGATCGTTTGAGCGGGCTTGCCACCGGCACCTTGCCGGACTCTCCGGCGGACTGTGCGGGCGCTGCTGCGACGCCCGGCTCAGCGCCGAAGATTTGCGCCAGCACCTGAGCCACTTCCGTCGCCCTTCGGTACTTCAGTGGCCGCACTTGAACGTTTGCTGCTGCCTTCGACGTCCTGTCCAGCTTCTCGATTGTCTCACGCGCGTGCTGGAGTGCCGCCGGGTCGTCGGCAATGACAAGAATGCCATTCAACCGCTCCAGTGATGCAAACCGGACTCGCGCCGGGCCCCCAGCATTCTGATTAAATAGAAAATTGAGTTCTCTCTCGACTGCGGCGGGACTTGCCTGAGCCAGGGTATACAGTGCAAAGGACTTGTGAAGCATGCTATCGATGTCCAACAGCCCTATGAGTTCACGCGCGGAACTAACGCCACCGGGCGGCCCGCTGATGGCAATGCCTCGTTGTCCGGGGGCAGGCGTCAAATGAACGTTCTCCTCGATGTTCGGTCGGATGACCTTGATGACATCGACTGGATCGACATAACGAACGGGAATTACCTTAACGTCACCGCGCCCTCCGTCGGCGAGGTCAGCCAGGCGCGCTACCCTGACTCCCCGGTCAACTGCCGCCAGTCCGTAACCGCGCTTTCCCAGTACTTCGTCCAGCAGCCGCGGAACATCACTCGCCGGAACCTTGCCGGAAGTCCGCAGCGTTATCTTTCCCTCTACGCCTGGATCGATCACAACGGGCATGGCCAGGATATTGCCGACGACGTCATTCACGACCCGCCGAATATCAGCATTGACGTAGTCCAGACTCACGCGCGTGCTATTGGCGGTGACCGGTAGCCGCCGCTCCGAGGTTTCGGCAGGCTGGGCCGACGGCTGGGTCAGCACTTCAAAGCCCCCCGCTGGCGATGCGCCCTCCGAGTATGTATGTTCGGACACGTGCCGAATGCCGCTCGGCGGGTTCAGTAGAACACTGCGCTCAGCGGTCGAGCCGGAGCCTGCGCATCCGGTGAGGAGTAGACAAAGAAACGTGAGTATCGTGGGGCGCGAAGAGGGGCACACTCGCGGAAGATGTGCATTCATTCAATGTTTCCATGTGCCGGCGCAAAGCCATCCTCTTAAGCTTTGGCGGCGCGAGCGATAATTGCGCCCGGCGCGCTCAGCGGCGAAACTTTGTCGAGGATAAGACTAATTAGCACCTTGATGATTCTTCCGAGTGCCAGTACCGGAGACCCGCCAAGCTGCAAATTAATTCATCGATATGGGTGCATAACGGGAAGTGATGGGGCCGCGAGCGCTGACGTAACAGATAAAGCTCGTGCTCGTTGAAGCTGCCCTTGCGCCGGGGCAGAGCCGCCTTTCCCGTGCCTTGGCGCATCGATGGTCTCCTGGATGACCAGGAGCGGTATCCACCACGCGGCACATCTCGATGAGTTGCTGCCAATCTCGGCTGTTGCGGGGCCCGAGATCTCGCGGACGCAAACCGCACCAACCCCTGCCAGGGCAAACCTCCGCTACCATTCGCTCCAAACCAGCGCGTTGTATGCCGCCGGCGGCTGAACGAGCGCGATCATCATCGATCACTTCAACCCCTGACCACCCGAGTGCCGTCAGCCGCTCCCGCATGGCTATTACACGCGCGCTGCTCTCGCGATTGGGCAGCACCTGATGCGCCGGGGATTGACGCACTAATGAATCTTTGCGCTCCAGATGATGAGGCCACATCCTGCAGAGATCATGATCGATCTCCTTAGCGGCAGCGTTGCTGTCCTCGCAGCATAGCCTTGGATCGACTGCGTCACCAGGCTCATGAGGGCCGGGCTTTCCGCCGGCAGGTCCAGCCATGCGGGTGCGCCGATGACGCCGTTCGACAGGCCACTCCCGAACATATCCATCTGCGGTTGCCTTGGTCGATTCTGTCGGTATCCGCTCCCTGACATTGCGGTCTGCTCACGCTTCTCGCGGCGTGATGTCGGCAAATTGGAGCGGCCTGTGGAATTCAAGCAGCAAACCGGGCCACCGGTTTTGCGGCTGCGTCCATTTCCCGAGGGATCTGCAACGCTCTCGTCAGCCATAGGCGCGAAATATGACCCCAGAACGAGCATCTATTTGTTCTGGCCGCAGTGAATTTCTATCATCAAGCGCCGGGCGTTACATTTGCCGGTTCGGCCGCGAGCGAGCTTCCTCCAATGAAAGCCAAACAATGCGTCCCATGGAATACGCGGACCAACCTCTTGGCATCCCGGTTCCGATGGAATGGTGGTTAAGCCATCTGCGGCGCCTGCTCTTCTGGCGCCCGCAGGCGTCAGGTACGGCTCAAGCCGACCCAATCATCTGCAGGCCCCCTTATGGATCGGAAGCCTTGAATGGCCTGTCCCGCTCTTTTGGGCGGCGCTTCGCATTCCCGGCGCGATTGTTCAGCCCGTTGCATGCCCCATCGCGACGACTTCCAGATCCACCTTTGCCGACTTCCGGGATCGCCAGGTGGAAGGGCGCCATCGTCCCGAGTTGAACAATCGATGTCAAATCTCGCGGGCAGTTTTAGCATCGATTCATGCGAAGCCGCAGCAGTGGCCACAATGCTTTGCACGGCTGCGCTGCAAGCAGGTGCGGTTTACGTCAGATGCAAGGCAAGGGCATGGTCGATGCGAGTGCGCCGGCGATTGTGCAAGGCGAATGACGATCGCCGCTGCCCGGTCGTGACGAGTAGCGTCGGCTCGGCGGTGAAGGGGCTGCTCTGAGAGCATCGAAATAAAGCCGGTGGATGAGCCACGGCACGGAGGCGGAATATGACGCGAGTTGACGGACGCTCCGGGCCAGAGACCTATTGGTCCCGCCCTGAAGACCATGGTGTTGGAGAAGGTGGATCGACGCTCGAGTCCGCCGCGCAGGACGTGCGCCCTGAGGATCGGGATGTGGGCGCCGGCTCAAAAGCCAATTTCGGCCCGCGATGTCCGACCCCGCACGTCGGTCGACTGCTCGCCTGGCGCGCTCGCCGGCCGACCCGCTCCGCACCATTTGCCGCCCGGCAGTGCCCCCGTTCGGGAAGCAAGTTCGTTGCGGTCCGGTTCCGACCGATCGAGGAGCTCACGACAGCGGATCTCCTCCTCGCGTAGACAATCGGTATCCGACCTGGAGCGGTACCCAAAAAGGCGGCGCGTGGATCGTGTTGCTGTCGCCAGGCAGGACACGCAAGATGCTGTTTCGGAAGAACAATCAAACGCAGCTCTACAGGCAATTTATTTCGCGCGTGACATCGGTGGATTCTCATGCGCAGTGGTGGAGTATAATAAACGGTTGCGGGCGGCGGGCGACAGGGTCCATGCGGACTTCATGCAAAAAGCCGCCGAACGGTTCAGAACCAAATTTGTCACTCGCTTCGAGGACGATGTCCGCCGGAGGCAATCATGGGGTTACGCGACGGCATGCAGTGCAGTAGCCAGCGAGCCCGGAGGCCAGGAAGGCGTAGAAGCGTGCAAGGCGATGGCAGCCCGCATGGCGCGGCTTGATGACGTGCGACTGCGTGAAGTCGAACCCAGAGCTCTTTCGCTCCTGGCCGCATCATTTGGTCGGTATCCGCAGTCCAGGACGTGCCGCAACGGAACGATCGGAATCGCCGAATGTTGCCGCGATGAAGACAGGGCACTTGGGGCGCTGAATAGTCAAAGCCTGTCGTTGCTGGTGAATGGTTTCAGCAAGTGGCCGGAGCGGGTGGAAACTCGCCAGGGCGCGGAAGCCGTCGCCCGTGAGGTCCGTCGTCGCGCCGACCGCCGGTTCCGGCTTTCCGATTTTTCCCAGCAACACCTGTCGAACCTTGTGAACGGTTTGAGCAAGTGGCCACAGGCCGCCGATTGTCGCGATGCTATGGTCGCTCTCGCCGGTGAGATCGTTCGCCGCAGTGGCAGTGACTTGAGGCTCGCCCCCTTTGATCACCAGGGCTTGGCGAACCTGGTGAGCGGTTTCAGCAAGTGCCCGGAAGAGGAGGTCTTTCGTCAAGCCACAGTTGCGATCGCGGGTGAGGTCCTGCGCCGCGACCGCCGTGCCCGGCTCTCTGAATTCAATCACCAGGAACTGGCGAGCGCGGTGCAGGGTTTCGGCAAATGGCCGGAAGAGGCGGCCTCTCGCGAAGCTGCGGGCGCCATTGCCGGCGAGGTCGTGCGTCGTGACCGCCGTGACCGGCTTCCAGAATTTGACCACCAGGACCTGGGAAGACTGGTGAACGGCTTCACGAAATGGCCCGAAGAGGGGTGGTCCCGTCAGGCTACGAGAGTGATTGCAAATGAGATCGGCCGCCGTGCCGTCCAAGGCAGGCCCGCGCTCTCAGATTTCAATCACCAGGACCTGACAAATTTGGTCCATGGTTTTAGCAGATGTCCGGATGAGGCGGTCTATCGCCAAGCCATCGTCATGATCGCCATCGAACTCTCTCGCCGCGCTCGCGAGGAAGAACTCTCTCATTTCACGCCGCAGGACCTTTCGCTCCTGGTGAACGGCTTCAGCAGATGCCCGCAGGATCGGGATTGCCGGCAAGCCACAATCGTGATCGCCGGCGAAGTCTTTCGCCTCCGCAGCCAGCTGTCTGAGTTTTCCTATCAGGATCTGACGAACCTAGTGAACGGTTTCAGCAAGTGGCCCGACGGGACGCACTGTCGCGAGGCTGCGGTCGCAATTGCTAGTGAGATCCTTCGCCGCGAGACCCAATTGTCTCATCTTTCCCGGCAGGGGCTCGCGACGTTGATAAACGGGTTCAGCAAATGGCCGCAAGAGACGGTGTCCCGACAAGCCACGCTCGCCATTGCAGGTGAGGTCTGTCGCCGCGCCGCGGGCGGCGAGTTCGGGCTGTTTGATTTCAATGCCCGGGACCTGGCGAACCTGACGAACGGAGTCAGCAAGTGGCCGCAGGAGGCAGCCGCTCAGCAAGTCGCCGGCTTGATAGCCAGCGAGATCGTTCGCCGTGCCGAACTCACTGACTTTGCTCCGCAGGAGCTCGCGAACCTGGTGAACGGCTTCAGCAAGTGGCCGGACGGGCCGCACTGTCGCGAGGCCGCGGTCGCGATCGCCACTGAGGTCATTCGCCGTGACGACCCGTTATCCCATCTTCCCCGGCGGGCGCTGGGGACATTGGTGAACGCGTTCAGCAAGTGGCCGCACGAGGCGGCGTCTCGCCAGGCCACAATCGCGGTCGCCAGTGAGGTCATTTGCTGGTCCAGTAGCGACTACGGCCTCTTTGATTTCAGTCACCAGGACCTGGCGAACCTGGTGAACGGAATCAGCAAGTGGCCGCAAGAGACGGCGTCTCTCCAAGCCACAGTCGCGATCGCCGGTGAGGTCCATCGCCGCTCCGCGCGCGGCGGGTTCGAGCTCTCCGACTTTAACGGACAGGACGTGGCTAACGTGGTGAACGGCTTCAGCAAGTGGCCGGAACAGACGGGGTGTCAGCAAGCTGCGAACGCGATCGCTCGTGAGGTTCTTCGGCGCGGCATCCAGCCCTTTAACTTCACTCACCAACACCTCGTTAATCTGGTGAACGGTTTCAGCAAGTGGCCGCGCGAAGCGGATTGTCCCGAAGCGACGTTCTCAATCGCGGAGGAGATCTCCCGCCGCCTGCTCGCCGATTTTGCTCCGCACGAACTGGCGAATTTGGTCAACGGTTTTTGCAAGTGGCCGCACGTGGCGGCATGTCAACAAGCCGCGAATGCGATCGCGCATGAGGTCCTCCGCCGCGGCGTCCCGCTCTCCGCCTTTAATGCCCAGGACCTGGCTAATCTGGTTAACGGTTTCAGCAAGTGGCCCGACGTGGCGGGCTGTCGGGACGCGACGCTCGCAATTGCAGGAGTGGTCCATTTGCGCCAGCTGTCTGACTTTGCTCCGCAGGGACTGGCGAACATGGTGAACGGCTTCAGTAAATGGCCGGAAGAGGCGCCATCTCAGCAAGCCACAGTTGCGATCGCTCGCGAGGTCCGCCGCAGCCGCGCCCGGCTCTTTACCCGCCAGCACTTGGCTAGTCTGGTGAACGGTTTCAGCAGATGGCCGGAAGCGCCGGACTGCCGGGACGCCACCGGCGTCATCGCAGGGGAGGTTCTTGACCGCGACGTCTGGCTCCGTGACTTTACCTCGCAGCAATTGGCGAACCTGGTCAATGGCTTCAGCAAGTGGCCGGAATCGCCGAATCCTCGCGAAGCCACATTCGCGGTCGCGCGTGAGGTCCTTGGCCGCGCTTCCCGGCTGCGTGATTTTACTGCCCAGGAGCTGGCTAATCTGGTGAACGGCTTCAGCAAGTGGCCGGAATCGCCGAATCCTCGCGACGCCGCATTTGCGGTCGCAGGTGAGGTCCTTGGCCGCGCCGAACTGTCTGATTTTGCCCCGCAGCAGCTGGCGAACCTGGCGAACGGCTTCAGCAAGTGGCCGGAAGCGCCGCTCTCTCGCGATGTCACATCTGCGATCGCCGATAACGTCCTTCGCCGCGCCGACCTCTCTGATTTTGCCCCTCAGGGACTGGCAAACCTCGTGAACGGTTTCAGCAAGTGGCCGGACGGGGAAAACTGCCGCAAAGCCACGGTCGCAATCGCCGGGGAGACCCATCAGCGCGCGCTCACTGATTTCGCTCCGCAGCAACTGGCGAACCTGGTGAATGGCTTCAGCAAGTGGGCGGACGAAGCGGCGTGCCGGCAGTCCACGATGGATATCGCGCAAGGATTGGGTGCTCGAGGGCAACGATTCGGTGTGTTCACCACGCCTGAGCTGAGTATGCTCGCCAATGCGTTGTCGCGAACCATCCTGAGTGCAGAGGATAGAGGGGAGATTACGGACGCCGTTCTGCCAAAGGACCGGTTGCACAAACTCGCCCACTATCTCCACTATGATGCTGATCGCCTGGCGCAGGCCGACGTGCTGGACATCGCAACCATTTTCAAGGCGCTGGGCAAGGCGCGGCTGTCTGATGATCTCGGTTTGCTCGCACCGACAGGCTTGTCCCGGCTCGCGCAATTGCGCCAAGCCGCCGATTTTGGCATCCGGAACAACCTGGAGACCATGGGCAATCTGTGCGCAGCCCTGCTGCCGCTGGCGCGCAGCCCACAGAAGTCACTGCGCTGGCACCGCAGGCAGGCTCTCAACCTGCTCAACGATCTCCAACCCATGATCGAACACAAGATCGAGGCGCATCTGAACGCAGGCCATGCCGAGCGGACCCGTGGGCCGCTTGCGAGCCGCCGCCCCGCTTTATCGATCTATCAAACGCTTAAAGCGCGTGCCGTCCTGGAGAGATTGTTCAGGTCGCCATATGTCGAGGGCAACAGGCCCGATCTACGGATCAGGCAGGACGCGTTGCAGCACGGGACCAGACAAATCCTGGCTGGCGCGCGCGACTTGATTCAGGGCGATCTTTCCACAATGAGCTGGAATCTGATCGCGCAGATCGAAGCGGACAGTCCAGTGGATGCGCTGGACGCCTTCATGGAGCAGGATTCGGCGGAGATCCAGGCGCAACATCCTGCGTCGGTCTTCAACATGCATCAGGTCTTGCGAGCCATGGACCACGCGCCAAGGCCCGCCGCAGGGCGAGGCCGGACTGATGCCGCTGCCCGTGGTGGACATGCAGGGGCGGCCGCTGGCCAAAGAGCCGGAACGACGATATTCGACTTTTCATCGCCTGACCTCCGGGGCCGTGCCCGTTGTCGCAGTGCAACTGCCAGCGACCCCGAGCGCTTTCATGTTGGCGCGTACGGTCAGCGTCAAGGGGGTGCCATACCGTATGGACCTGTTTGGCGGCAGCAAATTAAAGCCGCCGCGACTGACCTTGTCCCAGGTTGCGGCGCGTGCTCCAGGCGAGCCGGCAACTCGCGGAGGAAAGCTGCTGGCGATTCCCTATGCCGAAACCGCTCGAGGCACGCCCTTCGAGCAGCTGTCGCGCGCCTGGGCGCCTTTCAAGGAGGCCTATTATTACACCCAGCGCAGGGGTTTTGCGGCGCCCCCGGCAATCAAAGGTCTGTCTCCTCACGACTACGCGCTGGAAGGCTCTTTCAAACTAGGGCTGCTGCCGGACCGCCCTGCCCAGGAGGAACATCCCTTCAAGTTGAGGGGGCCGGACGGCCCCATAGCGTTGCGACCGCACGACGGCTGCGGCTTCATCAAGGCCTCGCTGGCCAACCTTATGCCAGCAGTTCGTCGCGCCGGCGAGCGGGAAGGTCCTGACCGGGTGCTTGCCTTTGGTGAGGGAAGAAAGTCATCCCTGCCGGTCTCGGCCCTGCAACATTATCCGCGCAAAGAGCAAGTGGCGCATGAGGCGCTCGAGAAGGCCAGGAGTTGGCTTGAGAACCGCAAAGAGCAAAGGCTGACATCCGAGGAGCTGTTTCGCACCGTGACGGCCGCAAACATCAACGGTCTGGGCGCAGTAGCCGTCCCGTCCGCTGATGACTGCCTCCATGTGCCCACGCTGAAGGACGAGACGCTGAGTGGTGGTGGTGTGCTGATCGGGCGATCCCCTTATGACAAGCCCAACCTTCGCCCGTTCGCCCCCGACCGGGTCAGGTCGGCCGCCACCCGACCGCGTCCTTTCTCGATCGATGCGTGACGATGCAATACAGTTTCAATGTCGCTCAGAAGTCGGGGGACGAATTGGCAGCCGACGATCCGACCTTCTTTGCCAAAGGGCTTCTGATCGTGGTGCCGGATGAGATGTGGCCAGACGACTTCGCCGACCGGGGCCTGGTGATGTCCGCCGAGGACGTCAAGTGCCATTCCAGTTGGACCAATAGCAAGGACCGCGCAAGGACGGACACGCCGGTCGACTGCGTCGGCATCCTCCAGGCAACCGAGTTGTTTGCTCCGGGCTCGGTGGTTGCCGTGCCGCCCGGTGAACAGAAGAAGCTCGACGGCGACTTCGATGGGGATAGCCTCGTCATCATCGGCGACCGGCCGCAGCTTTACGAGCATGTCAGACATTTCGATCAAGAGGAGCAAGCTCGCGGACTGCGTTCGCTCAAGCCACCAAAGTCGCACACCCCGGCGATTGAGGATGGTCGCTACAAGTTCGGTCGGGCCAGCCAGATTCTCGCCGCTACGCGGAATGTTCTGGAAATCTATACCGGCTTGCAGCGAGGCTTTCTGGCTCAGTCCCATGAAGCCCGACAGTGGTTTGCCGAGCGTGCTGTCTTCGGGACGTACGAAGGAATTCACCAACAGCTCAAACGAGACATCCGGCGCCTGTTGGAGCAGGAGGAGGTGAGTGCCCAGAACGTCCAGGACATGCTCGAAAGGGCGCGGCACGAGGTTGAGCTGGCAGACCATCCAGTCGCGCGCGAGATAACCGGGTTGCTCCTCACCGAACTCGATGCATGGTCTGCGCGGCTGGATGACCATATCCTGCCCCAACAACTCCTGCCCGAAGCAGGCGCCGGTGCGGGTGAGGAACAGCTCGCAATGAGCCAACGACTTTGCGAGCTGTTTCCGGAGCTGGCGGAGACCTATCCGGCAACGGCTCAGCCACGCGACCGCGTCCAGCTTCTTATGGACCGTTACCCTGCGCGTATCGACCCGCGGCCGGATGGTTACGATCCGCAGGATCTCGTGCAAAGTGCAAAAAATCTCATGAGCCTCGGCATCAAGGTCGGGACTGACGCCTATAAATCCGACACCGGTGCTCACATCTTTATGTTCAAGAGTGGCTACCTTCACCGTCTGCTGCAACGGACACCTGGATTGAAATCGGTACCTTACACCAAGAGCATGGCGGCCAACCTCAACCAGGGGCTGTTCGACGTCGATGCGACACTGGAGGATCTCAAGGACAATCCGACGCTGGCCGCTTCAGTCATGGAAGTCTCGATCAAGCTTGCTGCCGAGCAAGGCATCCTGCCTCAACCATCGGGCCGAGAGCCTGTTGCCGATGATCCCGCCACGACAATCACATTGACTCGCGAGCAGGCCGTACAGCGCGCCCAAATGGAGGCTTCCCGCGCTCAAGCCGAAGAAAAGGCTATCACCCTGGCGGCAAACTCGGTTGCTGAATCTCTCAGGAGAGCCGGCTTCAACGTGAAGATGCCTCACTTGCGTTGGGCCTTGAGATCGATAGACTCGATGACAGAGCAGCTCATCGGAATGCAGGCTCCGATTGAGGCCGGCGCCCAGCTGATCAGCAGCGCTGTACGCCACGTCTTCGAACTTTCTGAGACGGAATTTGCACGTGCCTTCAAGAGAGCCATTCTGGCCTTCGACGAGAGCGGCTATGCCGAGGTCAGCACGACCAACTGGTTCAGGACGCGATCGCCGACCTTCGTCGGCATCAAGACCGTGCTCGCCACGCCAGAGGGCTACCGCTTCGAGCTGGAGTTCCACACCACGGACAGCTACAAGGCCAAGATCGACAATCATGATACGTACAAGGACCTGCAGAAGCTGCAGGAGTTGCAGCGAGCGAGCGGAGAGCCTCTGGACAAATCTGTAGCCGAGCAACTCCTGGAACGCGTGCGACAGACCTGCAACAAGGTTGTCATACCCGAGGGGGCCATAGAGATCCCCCACTGGGAAGCCGACGCGGATAGTACAGTTCGGGCCAGCCTGGCTCGCCGCCGGCAAGTGCTCCCCCCGAAACGCACAGCGCGCTTCGGGATGACAAGGGAGATTCGTGGCGCCCTCGGCGCGCGGCCGATCGTGCTCGTCGGCATGATGGGAGCAGGGAAATCCAGTCTTGGCCGTGCGCTCGCCAAGCGACTGGAGTTGAGGTTCATCGATTCCGATAAGGAGATCGAGGCAAAGACCGGCAAGTCCATAACCCGAATCTTCGCTGAGGACGGCGAGGCGCATTTCAGGAATCTTGAGGTGAATGAGATCAGGCACGCGCTCGAACAAGGGCCAGCCGTGCTTGCGACTGGTGGTGGAGCATTCATGATCGAGGAAGTCCGGGATCATATCGGCCGGAAAGCGGTTTCGATCTGGCTCAATACCAACGAGGACGTGATCAGGCAGAACCTGAGGCATAACACCAAGCGTCCCAAGGTGCGAACCGCCGATCAAGACCAGACCATTTCGGACCTGATGCAGGTGCGCAATCCTGTCTATCGGCTTGCCAATCTCACGATCGCCCCGCAGCACCGGCGGGATCTCAAGAGCGCGGATGCTTGCATGACGGCGCTGCACGCCTATCTCTGCGACGCAGGGCAGGGGACTCGGCAGGCCGGCTTGTTCCAGGAGCTTCCTGTTGCGCCAGGCTCTCAAAATGCGGGAGCTTCGGGTATCATCGTGGAGCAGATGCGGGCCGCCGCCTCATCATCAGCGAGGGTTCAATCGTCAGGCATCCACGCCAGCCGCGAGGCTCCGGTTGATTCGCCATCCACATCGCACGCGCTGCATGATGAGGCTTTGCGGCTGCCCTCGACGAAAGCTCCGGATGCTCGCACGGAAGCCTTGGATTCCACAGCCTCGCTCCAGGGACGCAGCCTCGTGCTCGGCGCCGAGGAATGGCTGGGCGACGAGCATATAACGGCGGATTATGCGTTGATGGAGCAGGAATTGCAGAGGGAGAACCCGGGTCTGGCAGCGCAGATCCGGCTCGTGCCGCCCGCGCCAGTTCAACTGTTGCGCTTGGCAGAGAACATGAACGACGTAGAAGAAACTCTCAGGGGGATCGTCAGGGACCACAATGGTAACGAAGCGAATTTTTTGTTGCTGCCGGTGAACGATGGCGAAGCTGGTGGGGGAGGCACCCATTGGTCCCTGCTGCTCGTTGATCGCCGCCTGCCCGAACGGATACACGCCTATCACTACGACTCAGGCCGGGACAAGAACCGGGCCGTCGCAGAAGAGCTTGGAGCACGGCTGGGCGCCTGCCTCAGGATAGCCGCCATGGCCCAGCAGCAGAACGGCTTTGATTGCGGCGTGTTCGTGCTCCGGGCCACGCGGACGCTGGTTAGACGTTTGGCGGAAGGACAGCGGCCAGAGGAGCTGCACCTCGACAACATCGCCGCAGATCGGCAGGCCTTGCGGGACCGACTGAGCGCTTTTTCCCGGTTAGGCTGATGAAGCTGATGGGAATACTACGCCGATGCCAAGCCCGGGAGGATCCCGCTCTCGCTCATGGAGAAGATCAGGCGGCCGTTCAACAACCATATGGATCGAGCCTCGCCCGATCCTTCGTTGAGCTGGGCAGTCCTGGTGTTCACGGGCTCACGAGCGCGCTTCTCTCGCCGGCGATAGCATTCGGGCGTTCGTTTCAGAGTGCAGGCGCGTTTTTTTCCTGGCCGGCATTCTCACACTGGCCTCTTCCGAATGACAGGACACCTGCAGCAAGCTCATCGAGCCGGAGGTGTCGAATGGAACGTCAAGGTCGGTCGCCTACCTGCAAGGATAAGCGTCAGGCCATTGACCTGCCATCGTCGAGCGATCGCTCGATCTCGTTGGCCGGCAAGACCCACGGTCCCTGTGCCCCCGGTATGAGGTGGACCCCGATGTTGGGCCACCTGCTTAGTTTGATAGACGGAGCGCAAGATGACGACGAAGACGCAAGATCGACGCGGCCCTGAAAGCAAAGATCGCGCTGGAAGAGGCGGGGGAGTGAACACGGTGACCGATCTGGCACCGGAGCTACGAGGTCCAGACGAACCAGATCAATGCCTGGAAGACGCAATTGGTGGACCAGGGGGCCGGGGCCTTTGATGCGGTGCCCGGCAGGAGAGCGAGCACGCGCAAACCCGATATCGAGAAGATGGATCGTTCACTTGCATCCGAGGGCTGCGACACAGGTTGACAGGTGGAATGCTGATGCTCTCAGGACAAATATGACAGCAGCATCCCAACGCGAGCACAGATGTAAGGACGCTCGCGACGCCATCAAGAGAACGCAGCCAGGCCACGGCATCGACTTGCGTCCCTCAATCCTGCGTCTCGTCTTCGTCATGGTTCGCTCCGTGTATCAAACCGAGCAGCCGAGTCCTGAAACCCCCGCTCCTTTCAATGCAGGGCATAGCGCGATCAGCTGGACCGATATCGAAAATGTATTTGCTTCTGGTCGGCCCCAAGCAGATCAAAGGGG
>NZ_LLYB01000089.1:21445-54399 GCF_001440475.1 Bradyrhizobium lablabi
GCGATGAGCCGCGGCGCTGCTATGAGCGAAATGAGCTGTTTGCAAGGCATTTCAGCGCGCCTGTCGCTGCGGCGCATTTGATGTCTAGAAAAGCTGCGATGGAGCTGCTTTGATGAAGGTCCGTGACAGCACTTCGATGTCGGCAATCGCGCCACGTGACCGCTCGCACGCGCTCGCGGCGCGGAAGCCTGTGCGTGTTGCAGATTACGAGCGCTTTCGGCGATGGCTCGAAGCGGCCGCTCTGGATGATTGTGAGTCGCCCGGGGGTGGTTCCGGCTGCAGGAAGCTCGGCAACGATCAGCATAATCCGGTGGCGATGGGAAGCGTTGCGCCTTCCTGCGTGCCCGCCCTCTCGCTCGAACCCGCCATGCTGGATTATGTACAGGGTCCGCGAGCGGACGGAAAGCTTTCACGTTCCGCGGAGCTCGCTGAGCTGGCGGAGGCGATCGTTGAGCGCGTTTTGATGTGTCCGGACCGCACGGGGGGCGCTACGGCCCACATCACGTTGAATCGTGTCGTGTTTGGAAGCGCATGTGTGTCCGTCAGCTGCCGTGACGATACGCTATCTCTCTACATCGTCTCGGGCCGGCTTAAGTCCATCTTGCAATTGCGAGGGCATGCATTTGCGCGCAACTTGTCTGATCGGCTCTGCATGCGCGTCACGATTGCAGTAGTTGCCCGAGGCTCACTTTGGAAGGAGCAAGACGGTCATCGGCACTCTTCCGGCTCGGAGGCGATACTCCGCTACAGGGCTGAGAAGGCCGCATGATCAACCTTCCCCACTATGACGCACGTGATGCAGCCGCAATATCGCGAATCGCTAGCCGTCTTCCGCTTGCTTTCAGTCTCGCCGGCATCGAGGTGCAGGCGGTCATGTCCGATTCAGCGCTGCGACACATCCCGGCGCCAAGCTACACCGTGGTAATGAGTGTGCGCGGCCACAAAATCCGCCTCGCGTTGGGGGCAATGCTCCTTCCGCCGATGGCCGTAGAACGGTGGCCGGAGATCACCACGTTGCCTCCAGACCACGGCTTGGGTGAAATATTGTTTGATATCGTTCTCCAAGATCTGGCGATTGAGGTGGAGCAATGGTGTGGTCAGCGGCCGACCTGGTCCTGCTCCGAGGCCACGGAGTCGCGTCCCTACGCGTTCAAGGTTGTTCGGCTAGAGCGTCCGAACGATCTGGTCGGTTTGGTGGAAGTGGACGGTGGCGGGCTGCAGTGGGTCGCCGACTGCTGCTCCAACCTGCCGGTCGTAGCTGCTGCGCTCGATGAGCTTCCGCTTCTTCTGGATGTGCGATTTGCTCCCATCAGCCTTGCCTTGGCGGAACTGCAGCGGCTCGCGCAAGGTGACGTTATCCTGCTGGACAATCAACCGGTGGGCAATGATGGCGCGATGACAGTTGTCGCGCACCTCTCCAACAGTCCTTGGTTTCGTGCCTCGATCCGGGATTGCCGCCTCTCTATCCAGTCAGTAGTGGATCGTTTGATGGATAAGCCGGAGTTTCTCCCGCCTGAAAGCCTCGACAGCATTAATCTGACGGTCGATGTGGATGTCGGACGTTTGATCATGCCGCTGGGACAGCTTCGTGAACTGGCGGTGGGCCAGGTCATCGATCTTGGCTTTGATGCAGCCACTAACGTTTGTCTGCGCGTCAATGGCCAAGTCGTCGCGACGGGTGAGCTAGTGCGCATTGCTGAGCGGACCGGGGTGCGCTTGCTGGATCTGCGCTTGCCGCGGGCTGAGCGATGAACAAGTTGCCCGACCCGGCGACGCTTATCGTCCTGATGGGTGCCATCGCGGTCCTGCCCTTCGTTGCGATTACGGTAACGTCCTACGTAAAACTTGTCGTCGTCTTTGGGCTGCTGCGCAACGCACTCGGCGTTCAGAACATCCCACCGAACATGGCCTTGAACGCGATCGCTATCTTGCTTTCGGCCTACATCATGCAGCCAGTGGCGAAGAGCGCGTATCAGGCTCTGCGTGACAGGCCAGTCGCGTACCAAACGTTCGGAGAATTAGTCGACACGATAGCCAGAGGTGCCGAGCCGGTTCGTGACTTCCTCGTCAAAAATACGTCCAAGACAACACGTCATTTCTTCGTCAATGCTACGCAGAAGTTGTGGAGTAAGGACGACTCGGCTGACGTCGTCGATAGCGCGTTTTTGATCTTGATCCCGGCCTTCATCACGTCCGAACTGGAAGAGGCATTCAAGGTCGGGTGCTTGCTGTTCCTGCCATTCATCGTTATCGATCTCGTTATCTCCAACATTCTTCTGGCGATGGGCATGATGATGGTTTCACCCATGACGATATCTCTGCCATTCAAGCTGTTCTTGTTCGTTGCCGTGAACGGGTGGCAGCGCCTCATCCACGGCCTCGTCTTGTCCTACGCAGGACCGGCGTCTTGAATTCCGCCACGCTCGTGAACGTCGCTATTGAAGCGCTTACACTGTCGGTTGTGCTGTCCTTGCCGGCAGTCCTCGTCGCTACGATAGTGGGACTGATCATCAGTCTCGTCCAGGCCATGACCCAGATTCAAGAGCAGACACTTTCCTTCGCTGTGAAGCTGATAAGCATAAATCTTATGCTGGTCGCCACCGCGAGTTGGTTTGAGGAGCTTGGCCGGTATACCACGCGAATCTTCGACAAGATCGGCGCAGTGTAGGCGTCAGAGCTCGAGCAGGTCGTCGATTATCCACCGCGTGCTGCATCTGCAGGAAGCACCGCGGCCGCTCTTCATCATCCTGGTTGTCCTTTCATGTTGTCACGTGATCCGGCTGAGATGCGTACCGTCCTCGTTGTCCTCGTGCTCGCGGTCGCGCGCATATCGGGCATGATGCTGGTCGTCCCAGTCCTCGCGCGCAACATGGTGACAGGAATGGCCCGCAACAGCGTGATTATCGCATTGTCGTTCCCTGTAATAGGACTCGCCTGGACGACAAAGCCTGAGGACCTCGATTTTGCGGGCCTGACGCTGATCCTGGGCCTCGGACTGAAGGAAATTCTGCTCGGTCTTGTACTCGGCTTGCCAATTGCTGCCGTCATGTGGGGCGTGGAGGCGTGCGGCACGTTCATTGACAACCAAAGGGGGGCAACGATGGCCAGTGTGCTCGATCCGGCAAGCGGCAATCAAACCTCCCCGCTTGGGACATTCCTGGGTGAGCTTTACCTCACATGGCTGTTCGTCACGGGAGGCTTCTCCAAGCTCCTGGAGGCACTCTATCGCTCGCATGAAATCTGGCCTGTGTGGACCTTTCGCCCGACAATTGGTCCAGCGTTCGTCGGGGCGGTGCTGAGTCTCGCAGACCTTGTCATGCTGTTGACATTGCTCCTCGCCGGTCCTGCCATCCTTGCCATGTTCTTAAGCGAATTGGGTTTGGCGCTGATCGGTCGGTTCGCGCCACAATTGCAGGTTTTCTACGTCGCTATGCCGGTCAAAAGCGTGGTTGGTTTGCTGCTGCTGATCCTATCGCTCGCGACTGTTTTGACCCATGCCGGCGATCACGGGCTATCGCCTGTCGCATTTGTTCGCCGCATCGCCATGTGAGTATTCATGCCAGCTGGTAAGAGCGAAAAACCGACCCGTCAAAGGCTGCGCGAGCTGCGCAAGAAAGGACAGGTCGCTCAGAGCAGGGAGGTTGTCTCGGCGGTGCTCACCATTGGGTTCTTCGCCTTGTTCCTCGCCTCTTTGCCTCGCCTGGTGGACCGACTTGAGGCAGCGCTCCTGCTACCCATCTCGTATCTGAAAAATGAGGACTTTGTCGTTGTCGCGCTGCAACTCTTCGGATCCTACAGCCGTGAAATACAGAACCTGACAATACCGTTTCTCGCCGTCGTCCTGATCGGCGGTGTGGGAGCCCACTTGTTGCAGACGGGGGTGCTTTTCTCGCCCTCAGCAGCCGCGCCATCGCTCATGAAGCTGAACCCAAGTGAGAACATCGGCAGGATATTCTCGTCGCAGAGCCTTTTCGAGTTGAGCCGATCAGTTGTGAAGGTGCTGTTGCTCGGTCTCGTTCTTCTATTTGTGGTTCACGCAGCAGTAAGTTCGCTTGTATGGATCCCGAGCTGCGGAATATCCTGCCTGGCTTTACTGACGGGTAACCTCCTATTCTATGTCGCGGTTTGTACGGGATCGATCCATCTTGTGGTAGCAATTGCGGACTTCGCGTTCCAGCGGTGGCAGTTCGAGAGGAGGAATATGATGTCGCTGGAGGAAGTGAAGCGAGAATACAAGGAAAACGAAGGCGATCCCCTGATCAAAAGGCGCCGCAAGCAACTTCGTTCGCAATTGATGGCCAAGGACCCTGTTGCCCTAGCGCGCAATGCGACCGTCTTGGTCTCCAATCCCACGCATATTGCGGTGGCAGTTTACTACGATGGGCAACAAACTCCGCTACCCGTGATCGACGCTATTGGTACCGATCTCGTCGCACAGCAAATGATCGCGGCCGCCATCGCCGCCGGTGTGCCGGTGATGCGAAATGTTCCGCTGGCGCGTGCGCTCCTGGAAGACGGTCTGGTCGAAGAATATATCCCGTTACACTTGATTGAGCCTATCGCAGAGGTGTTGCGAGCGCTCGGCGATCTTGCGACCGAGATTGGTGGTGGTCGGCTCTGATTTCGTGAGGTCAGTTACGAGCTTTGGAATAGTCACCATGGCGCGAACGAAATAGACCCCCTTTGGCCACCTTCGACACCATCCTCACAGAGCCGAGCAGTTTGTCGTGAATTGTTCGGCAAACATTCACGACCTTTGGCGGCTGCTTGCCCGCAGACGTGATCATCCCTCCACGAAACCTCGTTATTGGCGAGAAGGACTGGCCAAATTGCAGGATGTGCGTTCGGATCGCTCCCAGGATGTGGGCAATTTAAGACCAGGGAAGACAGTGGCGGGTTGAACGAGAGGCGCCCGGAGAATGCCACGCGCTTTACCCCGCAATATGTCGCCGTCCCGAACTCCCGGCCTCATCAGCTTTCAGTGAAAGCTGAAAATAATCGTGTTGGCCGAGATCGATCCGAACGGTAGCGCACGCTTTCGCCGGGACGAGCGGTCCTATCATTCGCGCGGATGCACCCATAATGACTCAATATTTTGCGGGCCGCGGACTCTCGGGTACCGAGGACGGGGACCGTCCAGTACTCATGGATGCCGAAGTTGTTCTCGCGTTGTTCGGTCGGGAGAGCGGGCATCTTGTGCAAAGCGCTGTTTGTCTAAACCCTGGCGTCGAGCCGCCGATCTGGCGGTCGATGTCCTCGGGTGGTTTTCACCTCCTGGCGGCATGGCCCCGTCTGGTGCGGTTGACCTGGGTTGCATCGGCATGGAGTTGGTGAGGAGGCGAACGTGGATCTAGAAGAAACGATGCGAAGGTCCCGACAAACGATCGAGCAAATGGACAGTCTTCTGAGAAGGGCGGACGCCCAACTCGAATGGCTGGCTCAACTATCGGACGCCGGGGCCGCCGGGCGGGATTCCTTTCCTGCGAGTAGCGGCGATTGCGACCGAGGCTCTGACGCATCTTATTTATGCGAGCAGGCGGCCCCGGGCGACGTTTTGCCTTCACCGGAAACGACCTTGAATCTTTCATGGTTCGGACAAAGGGTGTGATATGGCGAGCCGGGTCGAGCAAGACCTATTGAGCGATCCTGAGGCAGTCGATGCGATTGACGGCGGAGCCTCGTCGCATCTCGCGCTCGACCTCATGGCGGGGCGCGCGACGTTAGGCGATGTCGTCGGCATTACGGATGAAGAGCTTGAGGCATTATATGCGCTGGGTTACCGCTATTACTGCTGCGGCAAATATGAGCACGCGCTAAGTTTCTTTCGCTTTCTATGCTTGCATCGACACACAGACGCGCGATCGTGGCTCAGCTTGGCTGCTGCCAGTCAGATGCTTGAGGATACAGAGGGGGCGGTGCAGGCTTACAGGTTGGCTGCGCTCCTGAACAGCGAGGACCCGCAGATACCGCTTCGCGCTGCAGAATGTTTGGTCAAACTGGGGCGTCCGGCAGCAGCCATAGTCGCGCTCGGCGATGTCCTGACGCTCAGCGCCGGAAATCCCGAGCGCAACACGTTGGCTTGGCGCGCGCGACGGATGCTTGACCGTCTGAAAACGGAAAGGAACTCAAGTGGTGCATAGCTTGAACGTAACCGGTTGGACCAGTGAAGCGCAGTACGAAGCAGGGGCGCTGCTTGTACCCGGTCGCTCCTTGATTGCTCGTTCAGGCGCGCTCCATACGACAGCTGTTGGCAATTTGCCGCCAGCAGTCTCCGGCAAGATCGTCGCATCCGGTTCGATTCCGAACCTGGCGGTGCCGCGCGGGCTCGACCCGAGCCAACTCGCTAACAATCTGCTGGCAGTGAGGATCAAAATGGCTGACCGGCTAATTGCGAGCGGGATGGCGGATGTTCGACACGAAGGCGAACTGCTCAGGCAGCAGCAGGAGACGATCGGCAACAAGATTATCGAAGCCGCGAACGCCATGGCGAAAGCGAAAAAGAGCTCACACATAAGGAAGTTCCTTGGGTGGCTCGCGGTCGGGCTCTCGGTCGCGGCCGCCGTGGTCACTGGTGGCACTCTTTCTACAGTTGCCGCAGCAGTTACAGTTGGTGTTGCGGTGCTCAACGAAACGGGGGTCGTCGAGAAGATGACCCAGGCGATTGCCAAACGTCTCATGAAAGATGGCAACATGGGTGCCGCCCAGGCGAACAAAGTGGCTATCGGCATCACGATGGGTATCATATTGTCGGTTACCGTGCTGTCGGGAGGCGCCGCGTTTATGGAGGGAGCTGCGAAGGGAGTCCCCGCGGCCGCTATGTGGAGCCGCCTCGGTGTGTCCGGCGCTTCGGCTCTCCGTGGACTTGCCCCCCTCGCAAAGCAACCGGCCTCGTTGGCGGCCGTCCTCGCAAGGGGTATGAATCAAGCCGCTTCCACGATCGCAGATACAGTCTCGAACACTACCAGGATTGCTCAGATCAGCCAGAAGATTGCGACTGCCGCTCGCGTTGGCGAGGCAGTTGCTTCGCTGGGCGAGGCCGCTGCGGGCATAGCGAATGGGGTTCAGCAGAAGGAGGCCGCGGACACTCAGGCGGAGGCTTTGGACATAAGGAAGCGAATTACCTGGATGAAAGAGCTTCAAAGCAACGAGATGGACTTCATCAAGCAGCTCGTCCTCGACCAAAAGGCGACTACGCAGAGGGTTGCCGAGGCAATCGAGAGCCGCAGTGCCAGCGATGCGTCCCTCATCCGTGCCTTCGCCTAATCACGTCTAACAGCCCTCTCTTGCGAGTGTAAGGAACACATTCATGCTAAGTGCTATCGAGCGTGTAAATGTTGCCGGCATTGATCCATTGGACACTGCCGCGCATCGTCAGCCTTCTCAGACTGCACCCTCGGGCTCCCTCCGAGGCGCCCGTGTACCAAAGGCGACCACTACTCAGTCGCTTGCCCCGAATGTTAACGGCGCGTCAAGTTTTGCATTGCTTGGAAACTCGGGGGTTCCCGAGCTTGTTACTCAGCAGACGCTTTCAGGTATTGGGCCCAAGCTCAAGGACTTTGCGACGGGAAATAACATGTCTGCAGTCGCGGCACTCATTATTCGTCTCAATTCTGAGCTTCGCAAAGCAGCAAGAGAGGACATGTGGGCTGCGGTTGGTGCCGATGTCGCTGCGCAGGACGCGGCTGCCAAGTCGATTCGAAACTCAGGGCTCTATCAGTTGTTTGGCTCAATCGTCGCATCGAGTGGCGGTATCGCCGGCGCCGGCATGAACCTCATGGGTGCTCGCCAGAGTCAATTGCGATTCGAAGGCAATGCACCCAAGGCCTCATCTGGCCTTACTGCCCGCACTCCTGATGGCATGGACCATTTTGACGTAACGCGCATCGCTCACGCGCAAACCGCAGCCGCGCAGGAGACCATGAAATGGGGGGGCATGGCCGCCATGACAACGGAAACGTCCAAGATGGCCGGGGCCGGTATGAACATGGCGTCCACTCAATATCAGGAAGAAAAAGTGAAGCATGACGCAGATAGCACCAAGGCGAAGGCCCACGCGGAGGACGAAAGGCAATTCATCGATTACTATCAGACGCAGATTCAGGACATGCTGAGCAAGCTTGCGGAGATGCGTAGTGCAGATAGCGAGACGATGAGCAAACTGGTCAACATGGCATGAGTGCGACCCATCGTTACAAACGATTTTTACAACGGAAGGAAGGTAGAAAATGATCAATGGAACTGCCAGCGTGCCGTCCTACAGTGCGGACTTTGCCCTCACAGATGGGCAGTCGCTGTACGCGACCATGATGCTGCTCATGATGGAGCGACACGGCATCTACGAGACGGAGCTCCGGGCTGATTATGCCAGCATGCAGGCGCGTAACAATCTTTTAAAGGACATGAATAGCGCATTGGCAACTCTGCGCGCCGAAAGGCCAAATGACGAGAAGACTGTCAAAGCGTACGGCACCTTTATCGATTCGCAAGGCAAGACCCGAAGCGTTTATGAGTTCATGCAGGCGAATGGCATCGCCATCGAGACCATCAATAACGACGTCTATGGCATACAGGCGGAATTCGACGCCGCGATCAACAATCTTAAAGCGGCGGTTGATAGCGCCAACAGCGAAGGGCAAATGGCAGTGATTTCGTTGCAAGGGCTTCTGGATAAGCTCAATCAGGTCACTGAATTGACGTCTAACATTCTGTCGAAAGACGAAAAGGCCAAGGACGCCGTCATCGGCAATATTCGGTGATGGGCCAGTATTGACTGCTGCGGGCAGATAATCGCTGTGCAATACAAAAACGTCCCAGGACGGGTCAGCAGGATGTGGTCAATCTATTAGTTGATAGACCCATAGCGGCCTGTTCTGGGCTTGTGGTGGATCGTTACGAAGGAGTTCGTCTTTGGTAACCGGTATGAGCTCCCACGTCCGCGATGATTAGCGGTCGCGGGCGTAGCGGATGGGCATCCAGTGCTGGCGCAGCGCCTCGACGACGGCTGGGATATCGAGGTAGGCGTTACGGAGGAAATCCTCGGTTTTGCGACCGCTTCGTGGCGGTCCGAGCAGCGGACGGGCCTGATCGTCGCGACAATGCAGCAGGATGGGCAGCAGCAGGCCGTGATTGACGTTGTTGACGTCGAGCAACGGCGCCCACGCCGACAGTCTGAGCCGCATCGCAGCATAGAAACCCTAGCACCAGGGATGCGCATCGATGTTGCCGCTGGGGTCGCGCCGCTGCATCGGCTCGAACCGATCGGGGGCAGTCGAGAGGGTGTTGCTGATGTCGTTGTGGCGCAGCGCGACGGCGGAGATCGCGGCGAACTCCGGCGTGCCGCCGTGGTTGAAAGCGTCGGCATTGATCGCGAGCAGCGGGCAGATCCAATCGAGCGGGCTCATCGACACCGGTCCGGCCACGATCGCGGCGGTATAGCCGTCGAGCATGGGAATGCTGGTGGCGGCAGGATGGCGATCGACGCGATCCTGGAGCCATCGCTCGAGCTCCGCAAGCGACATCGCGGCTGACGCCATCGACGATGCTGCCTTATGGCGACGTGGGCTCATGCCGCTGCCTGCGGTGTGTGCCGGCGCGCCGCCTTCCAGTTCCAGGCGAGCAGCTCGTGCAGCTGATGGCTCTTGGTTCGCCCGGAGACGATGCGCTCCAGCACGTCGGCCAGGTAAGCCTGCGGATCGAGCTCATGGAGTTTTGCCGTGTTCACGATCGACGCCAGGATCGCCCAGCTCGCGGCGCCGCCTTCGCTGCCGCTGAACAATGAGTTGCGTCTTCCCATCGCAATCGGGCGCATGGAACGCTCGACTGCGTTGCTGTCAACTTCGACACGGTCGTCGCGGAGAAACAGCGTCAACCGGTCCCAGTGATTGAGTGCGTAGTTGATGGCCTCCGCCAGCTTCGATTGGGAGAAGAGCTGGCCCACCATCTCGGTCAGTCGCGCCTTGAGCGCCGCCATCAACGGTGCGCTCTTGGTGCGGCGGGCGGCCAGCCGCTGCTCGGCACTTTTGCCGCGGATCTCTGCTTCGATGGCATAGACCGCCTGCAGGCGCTCGATCACTTCGCGCGCGAACGGCGACTGGGTCGTCTTATACACCTCGACGAATTTGCGGCGGGCGTGGGCGAGACAAAAGGCGAGTTGGATCGCGCCGCCATGATCGCGGGCGAGCGCTTTGTAGGCGACATAACCGTCGACCTGCAGAATGCCGGAAAAGCCCATCCACCGTCTGGCGATCTCCGCCGTGCCGCGGCCGTCGGCGAACACGTAGGCCACCGCCGGCGGCGAGGGACCGCCCCATGGCCGGTCATCCATGGCATGCGCCCAGAACTGGCAGATGCGCGGGCGATGTCGTCCGGGATCGAGCACCGGCATCGGCGTCTCGTCGCAGAACAGGCGCGGCGCGGTCTGGATCGCGCGCAGCTGAAGCGCATAGAGGCTCCTGAGCCACCAGGCCGCACGCTTGACCCAGCCGGCAAGCGTCGCCCGGTCGAGATGGACACCCTGGCCGGCCAGAATTTGCACCTGTCGGTACAGCGGCAGATACCAGGCGAACTTCGAGACTACCACGTGGCTCACGAGTGCGGTCGAAGCCATGCCGCTCTCGATCAGGCGCGGCAGCACCTTCGCCTGGATCACACCATCGGTGCAGCGGCGGCAGCCGTACTTGGGACGGACCGTCCGCAGCACCCGCAGGATCGCCGGGATGATGTCCAGCACCTCGCTGACGTCCTCGCCGATCTTGTGAAGCTGGCCCTGGCAACACGGGCATGCGGTCGCCTCCGGCTCCAGCACATGCTCACAGCGCGGCAGGTGCTTTGGAAGCGCGCCGATGTTGCGGCGCGCCTTCTTCCGCAGTGGCTTGCCGGGCGGCTTTGCCGCAGCTGCATCGTCGTTGGCAGCTGCAGGCGGCGTGACGTCGGTCTCAAGATCGCCAAGCTCAAGCGCGAGCTGCTCGGCCACGAGCGCGGCAAGCCGCTCCGAGCGCTTCCCGAAGATCATGTCCTTGAACGTTTGCATTGCTACGCGCAGCGTCTCGTTCTCAGCGTCAAGCGCGAGCACCATCTCGGTCAGAGCTGCCGGATCGGTCGGGAGAGTGTCGGGGCGAATCGCCATGACCAGACGATACATCCGTGCGGCCCATGCTCCAGTGAAATCCTCACTTCTCAGCCGACAATGGCCGGCTGCTTCACAGGCTTGGGCGACACACGCGTCCACTCGAGCCCGTCGAGTAGCATCGCAAGCTGCGTCGCACTGAGATGCACAACGCCGTCGCGGATCGGCGGCCAGGTGAAACGCCCCTGGTGCAACCACTTCGTTACCAACACCATGCCGCTGCCGTCCCACGCCAGAAGCTTCATTCTGTTCATGCGCTTGCTGCGGAACACGAAGATGTCGCCGCAATATGGGTTCGCGCGCAGTGCTTCGCTCACCAGCGCCGACAGCGTATGCACCGACTTACGAAAGTCGACCGGCTGGGCCGCCAGCAACACCTTGAGGTCTGACCGTAGAGCAATCACCGGATCCCTCGAAGCGCCGATAGCACCACCGAAAGCGTCGCCAGTTCCACCCCCGGCTCGACCCGGATGCGCGCCCCGTTCACCTCGATCTCGACCACTCCACAGACCTTGGCCGGCGGCGTGGCAATCTCCACGGGCTTCGTCTGTACCGGCGAAATACACTCGGACTTGCCAACCCTCCCGCCATCGCTCTCGGCGCCAATTTGGATAGGCACGAGGTTCTGGGCTTTGCCGGCCAGCGCCGCCGCTACCTGGCGGCGCCACACCGTGAGCAGTCCGCGAGAAACGCCATTGCGCCGCGCCACCTCGGAGATGTTCGCCCCCTCCTCAAAGCTCTCTGCCGCGATCCGGGCCTTCTCCTCGCTTGTCCACCGTCACCGCCGGCGCTCCCCAGTGATCACCTCAACGCGGCGATAAGAGTCACCTTCCTGCCTGGCATCAATGGCATTTGCCATCGCGCCACCTCCACCGATCAGCTCTCGCCAGCCTGTATCGCAGACAAGCTTCGTCACTGCGAGGTGAGGCCCTCATGCCGGTTACGCTCTTCTCGTACTTTTGAACCTGCCGGAAGCTGACGCCAAGCTTGTCGCCGAGTTCGGCCTGCGAGATCTTTTGCTCGACACGGCGCAGGCGAATCCGCTTGCCCAACGATCGAGAGTCGCCTGCCTTCTAGGTCGGGGATGATCCGTCATTCCGACAGTTACGCTTGGCAGAATATCGACCGAACCACAACTAGCGCGAGTTCGATTGTCATGGATTTTGTGAGCATGCTTACCGCCGGCGCAGCCTCATTCCGGTATTTCTACCGGAGCTCCAACATGATTGCGTACCGCGTTCGTCGCAGCAGGGGCGCCTAAATTCTCGATAAATTTGCGGCTCACAAGGTGTTCTTGCGAAAGGCAACGACGATTGCCTCTTCCTCAATCGAGCGGACGGACTTGCAGCACCATCGGTGCATCGTGCACGAAGCCGCCTTTACGCTGCTTGGTGATGGTCTTCTGATTGGGACCGTGCTGGCTAATCCTTTAATTCTTTGAGCGAGCTTTCGATCGCTGTATCGCCGCTCGTGGCGTGCGTGGCCATGCGCTGTCATAGAGTGTTTGGCCCACAGGTCCTCCCGCATGATGGATCAGAACGGTTGAATCTCTACGCTCTGGGGCCAGACGTCGTCCGCCCTGTTCTCCCTCGCTTCGAGGCATCTGAGAGCCCGTTGGTATTCGAACTCGCACCACGCAAGCTCGAATGGTTCCATTAGTATCTCTATCCACGTCTCGGCAAAGGCTGCCATTCCGACGAAAAATAGAATTCGCGACCTCCTGATTCGCTGTTAGTTGACGATGTCGGCGAAGACGAATGAGATGTCGCTGTGGCCAGCCGCTTATGCAGCTAAGAGGATCGTGATCAGCGGCTCAATTGAACCTTGGTAAAAATTAGGCACCTCAAGGCGGCACGTAACGATACGAAGGTTTATGGCGGTCGTTCGCCTGGCTCGCATACTTCATCCAACGGCTGCCCGAGCAGCAAAATAATCCGACGGCTTCGTGGAGCTCGTTCAAGAGTCGCTAATCGCCTTGCCTACCATATTGAGAGTGCGGCGACATACCCACTATCTTGAGGCCTCAAGACGAGGTCGTTAGGAGCTGGTTGAGTATGTCAAGCGCAATGGTAGGGATTGCTTCAGGCTTTGCGACCCCTGCGCTATGGACGTTGAATGAGAACCAGAGCGGCACATCGCCGTTACCTTGCCGATCGTCGGCTCGGCATTGTGATGACCGGGCGTGCGGCAGTTGAATAATCCACCGTCTGATCCGTTGATTTCTTATCTCGAAAGCCCAAGTCGTCGTTGTTCACAAAATCATAAAATAAAGCGGTAATGTCACTGATGCTCCCCGACGATGATGATTTATCAGAACGGGACCGGACAGATGTGGTCTGTGAATAGCAAGCGCGAAGCCAGCTTTGTAGTATCAGAGATGCTTGTAGAAGAAGGTCGCCGAGCGATATGTGCCGTCAGGGGCGAGCACACACCCGGGGATGATGCCCACCCGCTGCTGGCGTAAAGACGCTCGGCAGCAGAACCTGTGGTAGTGCTAAGCGTCAACAACGTCTTTCCCTCTTTTCGTGCTAACTCGCTGACAGCCCTGAGCATCCGGCGCCCAATGCCGCGACGGCGTGCGCTTCTTTCAACCAGGACCTTGACGACTCGAGCGCTATGCAATTGGTTTTCGGACGTGGCAGGTACCATCTGGGTTGTGCCAACAATCTGACCTGCGCCATCTTCCGCTGCTAGTAACGCGCATCCATTGCAAATAACCGCGTCCGCGACGCTACGCCAGTACACCCGCGCACGTCGTCGAGTTAGCGGTGGCAGAAAGCTGACCGAATCGCCGTTGGCGACGCAGTCAATGAGGATGTCGGCGAGGCGCTCCAAGCGCTGATCCACTTCGTCGGCGCCGATGCGCCGTACCTGAATATCGTCCGTCATCTGATTTCGGACAGAGCGAGCCGATTGCCCCCGGCTGGCCCGGATGGCGGGTTAATTGCAAACGCCACGGAAATAGCGAGTTTCCATCAGAGCGACATGCTCTTGAATGCCATAAGTGGTCACGTGCCGTGTCGCCCAACCCAACCGAAGCTGACAAACGACTATAGAAGAGTACTCCGCCAAGGCTGCAATGCTTAGCTGCCCACTCGAAGCGCCCGGACAAGGCACGCTCGGTATTACGAACCGAATTTAGCGCAGAGCTCCGCAGCACGAAACAAATTTAACGCCGAGATGAGATTCTTGTCGCGCGGGAACAGTCTCCGAGCGGACTTGACCCGCGAGTCGTGGTCCAGGCCAGATATCGTCTGGCTCTCAAGAACAAGTGCCTCGGAGAATCTGCGAAGGGCAGGGTGATACTGGTCAAGGGCGGCCTCGCTGCGCCTATCGGCACGAGTCATCATTTCAAAGAAACTCTCGTCGTCCTCTGAGGGGGGCTGGGCGGAATCGCACTGCGAGCAGCTCGCTCGCAGCAAAGGCGAAGATTGCTCAACGGCGCCTTCATCCTTCGCTTAGTAGAATTCGTTGGCGTGAGCGATAAGATTGCTGATTTGCGCAGATCAAACGCTTGACGTCGAAAGCGGAGAACATGCCCGTAATCGGCGAAGTTCGGTGGTGCTGCTTTAATGTGCCCCTTATTAAGAGTCCGAGCCGTAGCATTACTAGTCGCGTCATCAATTCGGCGCTGGTCTTCTTTAGACTGATGAGGACAGGTACCGGTACTGGCTGGGAGCGCCGTCGCCAAGGACGGCTCAAACGCCTATTGCCTCGCCGGCCCCTCTTGCTGCGCTTCCGAGGTGGCATGCTGGACCTGCGACCAAGCTGTTACATTGGATGGGTCACAATTGTGGGGTCCACCTAGCCTCACGTCCAAGATAACCTGGGCAAACATCCTACCAGAGCAAGCTTTCGAAAAGCTGACGAAGCCGCGGCGTAGCTGCTCGCGCTCGGGCGGGGCGAAATTGGCTCCGATCTCTTCCGTCACGCTTACGTCATCGGCCTCCCTCGGCATGGTGTCGCGCCGAGAGCGCCGAAGTGACTTTGGATCGTCGACATTCCGAAGGTGAGCCGCGCGCCTCCCTATCGGATGGACAGCAGCGGCAGCCTTCCGGCCCGGTAGCTCTGCGGCGAGCGCCTTAGTTTATCGTCGCCATTACTGCCTACCGGAAATGATCGGATATAGAAGCTTGCGCATTGTCGACGAATGCCCGCGGCGACGGGCGTTGAGTGAGCTATGAATTCTTGAGCCGATGGGAACGGAGATTCGGCAAGGCGTTCTGCGCTCCCGAGCTGCCAGCGCGCTCCGCTCGCGCTCACAAACGGAATCCGGATGAAGTCTTATCCCGGTGGCGGAAAGCGACATCGGCTACGACTTGAGCGAATCATGAAGCGGCATTGGCCGCGCTGTCGAAGTATCCTGCACGTGATCAAGTTCAACCAGGCTATGCCAATGGTCTGTTCTTCGAAATCCAGGCGAGCAATGACCTTGAACTCTGGCATCGGTTGCAAGTTTAGAATTGCGGGTTTCCTAGGTACGGCCGGCGAGCGAACAACACGCCGAAGTGGTCGGAGGTGGTCATCAGACGGCAACTGCACGCATCCATTCAATCTGAACAATCGCTCGTCCCGTAACGACCAAACGAGACTGCATGATCGGACCGGCTATCGCATCGATCAGAGCTCGAGGCCGTGCTCCCGGAGAACCTTATGCATCAGCTCGCCTTTGATCTCGCGGGCGATTTCGCTGAGGATCTGGGCTCCGACCACCCGCCGGGCATCGACATCATCCGTCAGGCCAGGCTCCGCGAGTCGTTCGTTCAAGCGCGTCGTAAACTCATCTCCCATTGTATCGGCAAGCCGGTCCCGCATCGCGGCATGATCATCGGGGGCGATCCGCTTTATCACCGTTTCCCAAGGCTCCCAGCGCGTTGCTAGAAAATCCGCGAAACCCGCCGCTTCCTGTTCCCGCACCGACGTCTCAGCCCTGGCAACGTCGTCCGCCGTGACGTCAGAGAGATTCAAGAAGCGCATATCAGGGGCGATGTGGTGCAGTTCCAGCCGGTCCCGTAGCTGGGTCTGATAGGCAAGATAGACCTCGATCTCGTCGATATTGGCCTCCGGGTCGGCACGCCGGAGCGAGCTGACCGTCTCGCGTGCGATATCGTCAAGCGCCTCCAAACGAAACATGACACGGCCGTGTTGGAGCAGTTGGTCGAGCTGATTGTCATAAAGCCCATCCTTGACATCGGCATTCAGGCGTGCGGTCTGCATACCGTTCCAAGTCAAAGTGATGCGGTCCTCGCAGGACGCAGTCGCTCCATTGGCCAGCTCGAAATACTGCTCGCGCAGCTGCGGCCTCATCGTGGCCTGTAGCAGATTCTCGACTACCTGGTCGCGGAACGCCTGATGGCCATAGTTCACGGTGCCCGCGAGCCTTTCGAGAAAGAGTGCGAAGTCCTGCGCACCCGGCTCTGCGGCGAAGCCCTGCCAGGCGGCTATTGCGCCGGGCTCGTCCGCGAGCCAGTCCGCGACAACCTCGTGCAGGAGCCGCGGCTGATGTTCCACCGGTTGTAGCGGCATCGACAGCATGACCCCCGGGCCGGCATAATCCGCGCCACGCGTGGCTGACGCCAAATCGGCCAGCACCGGGGCCGGTATCGGATTAGACCGCAGGTCGATGCTGGACGCGCTGCCGAGCTGCGTCAGCAGGCTCGGGCAGCCCGGTCAGCTGGTTGTTACTGGCGCCGAGCATTTCAAGGCCGACCGGGAGTGTCTCGGGCAGATTGGTCAACCGATTTTCGCTGCCGTTCAGGTATCCAATTCTGGCCGGAATGTCGGGCAGGCTTGTCAGCTGGTTGTCGCTTGCGTCCAGGTAGCGCAGTCTGGCTGGAAGATTGGTCAGGCTGGTCAGCTGATTTTCGCTGACATCCAGGCGGCGGAGCCTGGCTGGAAGATCGGGCAGGCTGGTCAGCTGGTTATTGCTGGCGGAGAACTCCTCGATCGTTGCCGGAAGGGCGGGCAGATCGGTCAGCTGATTACTATCGACGGTCAAGCTGCGGAGCCTGGATGGCAGCTCTGCCGGCAGGCTGGCCAGCTCGTTGGCCATGAGGTGGAGGTGCCGCAGCCTGCCCGGAAGGGCGGGCAGACTGGTCAGCCGGTTGTCAGAGGCGTAGAGGTCCCGGAGTCCGCCCGGAAGCCGGGCCGGCAGGCTGCTCAACTGGTTACCGATGACATTGAGGGTCCGGAGCCTGGGCAAGAGTGAGGCTGGCAAGGCGGTCAGGGACAATGACGACAAATTCAGCTCGTCTCCGACATCACCTTCGTCCCGCCATGCCCTCGTCCGGTTGACCCCCTCTTGCCGATTCTCGTCTTCGCCCTGCCCCTCTTCCGCTGCCCAGATCGCCAGGACGCGGTCCTGCGACGAGACGAGATCGGCGGCGGCCGCTCCTGTCACCCACCGCGTCAGGGCTGACGCCCACTGGGTCAGGCATGATGGGGACTGCCCAGCGGCCCCAGACGTTGGCTCGGTGCTTTCGGATTCGAAAGATATGCCAGCGCGAGAGTGGGCCCGTTCTGTATTCATTGAACTCCATGACATCTTTGGTCTCAGCCGATTAGGCGGCTCTATCGGCTAGATCGAGACGTTCGCACGCTAGGAAGCTCAGCTGTCGATAAGCTGACGAGCGTCAGGTTATCCGCCATGAAGCGGTTGCCAAGCTACTCTCGTTCGCTCGGTAGAGGATCCTGCGTTGTCGCGCAGCTGCTCAAATATTTCAATTCCAAGATTCGCTGCATCGAACTCGAGAATGCTGCTCAGGCCGGACTATAACTAGGCGATGAAAGGTGAAGGCTGACAATCCGGTTTGGATCATAGGCGTAAGATATTCTCTCATAATGAATGCCTATTTTTTTTCTGTAGTGAAATTCGTGTAGCGGTGAATGACTGCCGATCTTTCTGGTCGGCTCAGCCGTATGTCGCGGCACCAGGAGTAGACTGGCCGCCTGTTATTCGAGGCAAGCGAGTGGCTCAGCCTTCTGCTGCCGAGGCTAGAGAACGAGCGTCTGTGATCGAGGGAGAGTAGTGTGAATTTTCATGGCGGCGGCTTTTTCCCGGACGCCGACTCTTGGAATAGATGGTACATGCAGCAGGCATCGCAGCACTCGCAGGCCGGGCCTGCTGAGCACCAGAGCGTCGAAGAGCAGCTGAGTGGCTTGCAGCTCAGTGAGCCTGAAGAGGGTGGGAGTTTTCCTGATAGCAGTCCCGCGGAGCCCTCTGCAGGGAGGCGGAGCAGTGACGTCGGCGGTTCGATGCGGATGCCGCCCCAGTCAAGCCTACGGGGGGGCTGGCTCGGCAGTTCGCGGCATAGCGTCGATATTCCTCGCGCTCACCTTCCTTCGGCTACGACGGCCTCGCGGTCTGACTTGAGTGGCAAACCATTCAATAGCATGCGCTACACAGCGCCTTCGGAGGTGCAGCCGGCTGCAACCCGGGCGAAAGATGGCAACGGCCGGAGATTGCTTTCTCGTATCAAATCAGGGCTCGGCAAAGCTTTCGGGATGAATCGTCGTGACAAAAAGTGGTCCGAAGGCTCGATGTCCGATGTGGCCTATTCGGAGGATGTGGTCCATACAGAGCTCCGCATGGATTTCGCCAAGCGCGCGGGAATGCATCCCGACGACGAGCGCTACATTGATCAGTTCGTGGAGGCGGTCCGAAGGTACGAAATTTTGCCCGACGGTAGCATCGGCCGAGGGGACGGAAGGGTGCCTGACGGTACCATCTGGACCAATGCAGGAGTTCTTAGGGGGCTTGCTCGTTGGCTCCGAGCAGAGAGCAGGGCTTCGATGGCTTCTCGTGTTTTTAATGATCCAGAGTCACTAGCCGCTGATATAGAGGACTACAGGGCAAGCGGTGGGGACGCTCATAACCTTCTGAAGTCGGCGCTGTCTCATCTCCGGAGATTTGAGCCGGGCGAGCGCGAACTCAAAGCCGTCGGACCAGGGGCCCGCCTGATGGGGCGTCAAACACATGATCCACATCCCGATGACAGCCGCGTCATCGATGCGGTATGTCGTGAGGATTTGAGTAAGCTTGAACCCGACGAAAGAATTAAAGCCCACCAAACTGCCAGCAGGCAACGTAGGTTTAGCGATTGGCTCCGAAGGGAGAACAGGGAGAGCATAGTGAGCCGACTCACCGGCAGCGATGAGCAGCGGCAGTCGTTGGACGACGATTACAGGGAATTTACAAAAGCCCACGGAGAAATAAGCGTGAATCTTGGTCGGCTTCGGCTCTACTTTGGCGCCGAGCCCCAAAGGAAGCATGATGGGTATCATCCTTATCCCGACGATGCTCGCATCATCGATGGCATGGTCAATAAAGCCCTGAGCAAGCTCAAAAAGAACGAGGCTTCCAGGAGGAGGGTTGCCTGGAATGTGGCCAACCATCAACGGAAGTTTAGTGACTGGCTCCAAAGAAAGAATAAGGGAAGCATAGCGAGCCGGATCAACAGCGATGAAATGCAGAGATGGTCTTTGAAAATAGATTTCCAGCAATTCACCGAAATTATGGGCAAAACCAACCTGAGTTTCAAGCGATTCAAGGAAGCAGTTGAGGCGGACGCGGTTGTGGATTTGTCTTCTGGCGAGTCAAGCGAGCAGGAGGAAGCAGGTCCGGCCGGTCGTTCCCGGTCGGATCAACCCGTCGGGATCGGATCAACCTGGCCGCTGGAGCAGGTTGATGCGTCGAGCCAGGGCCGCAGCGGATTGTCGCTTGGTGCAAGGCAGTGGCTGGGTGACGAGCATATCCAGCGGGACTACGAACTTCTGTCGCAGGAGTTGCGCCAAAGTAATCCCGACCTCGCTGCCCGGACGCGGTTCGTCGATCCGCTCATCGCCTTTCAGGTGGGCCAGGGTACAGACGGCATCGCCCTGAACGCATTCCATCGCATTGTCAACGATCGCAATGGAATCGATACGGCCGATTTCCTGTTCATGCCGGTGAATGATGCGAGCGCTACGGACCGCAGTCGCCGCGGCTCCCATTGGTCGTTGCTGCTAGTAGATCGCCGCGATCGAGACAGGCCGGTTGCTTATCATTACAACTCCTCCGTCGAATACAATGCCCGACCTGCAGCAATGCTCGCAGCCCGGGTGGGAGCCGATTTGCGAGATGCGCCCATGAGGCAACAGGAGAACGGCTTTGATTGCGGCGTCTTTGTCGTGGATGGCACGCGGGCGCTGGTTCAAGGATTGGCGCGAGGCCGATCGCCAGGCGCGCTAGCCCTAGACAACCTCGTCGTCAATCGGGAGCAACTTCAAATACGTCTGAGCAGTGGGCAAGGGGCGGTTGCGGCGGATCGACCGGGGCCCTCAACACAATTTGTCGGCTCGGCCTCGTCGAACTCAACCTGGGTACAAGATTTGCCGACGCCGTTTTGGCATGAAGGGGATCAAGCAGGCCAGCCTGCCGCCGATAGCTGGAATATGGCGAACTTCTCGCCGAGACCGGCCTATCCGCCAGTGGAAAGTCACCCACCATCATTTGAGGAAAGCCTCGGGGCATCGATCTTCGGTGCATCACAGTACATGCCGTATCCGCAAGAATTAGGAGCATTTGTCCCGCCGAGTTGGCAACACGGCAATCAACGGGCGCCACAAGACCTCATGCGCGGAATGCATTGGTATAACGTGCTGCCAAGCGCGGCCCGACCCCAGATCAATATCAGTATCCATGGGGTGCCCTACATGGCCACACTGGGGGCATCAGGCAAGCAGAGCGACATTCACGTTTTTCTGCAATAACAGGAACGGATCAAGCATCGACGGGCCGACGGCGGCCCGTTGTCCGTTCGCGAGCCGTACGCAAGAAATTCGCAATCTTCAAGCTTGCAAGCGAGGCTACAGTTCAAGGTCATTCCTCACCTGGATTTTGGATGAACGGACGGTGTGTATCCAGCGAACGCAAGACTGCGCCAGCCACGACTGCATGGATCAGAACTCCGAACGTGCTAACGTCGCCCAGAGCGGCCTCCTGTTAGTCGGCGCTCACTCGACCGCGGCAGTCGGCGTTCGGGTTGAAGTCACTCCGCCGGAAGCGCTTGAGGGCTGCATCTGAAAAGATCGTTGACCAAGGGCGCAATGCGCAACTCAAAGAGTGGGCTTAAATCTCACGGTGAATGTAGAATCGCAACGAGAGTACCAAAATCTTAGATCTAGATGCCATTCTCGCCGCGATCGGGAGCGCGTTGGCGGATCCGAGCGGAGAACGCCCTGCCGAAACTCCGTCTCCACCGGCGCACGGCTTTATAGCTCACGTCAATGCCACCAAACGAGATAGCTGATCACTTCGGGTAGGAAGCGATGGCGACGATAAAGAGCGTCGCGGCCCGTCGCCTAGCCCCCAACTGGTCCAGTCCTTAATCTGACGGTGCCCTTGACCCGGTTTGTTAGTTGGAAACCGACTGCTCCTCCTGATGTCCTTCTATGACGCTGTCTGAGACTCTCTCTGTGCGACTTCTGCGGGCAAGTGGTCAGCGCGTCGGCGTTGTCCGCCATGTCCATAGCCTTACTCCCTTCTTGCGCGGTCTTCAGTTTGGTCAGGAGTTACCGTCCATATGCATTCACTATGCTTCCATCTCCGAACGGTATTTCCACTCGATCGTGCCGCGGACTAGAACCGCTCAAACAGTTAATCGTTGGGCGACGGCATGCTGGGCGGCAGAACTTCATCCGAATGCTTAACGCGCTCAGCGGTATCAGATGTGGTGGCCAAAACAGCCCGCAGCAAGTGGAACTCTCCGGTGAGGGCCTCGCTGCTTTCTGGCGGATGAGGCGGGNTTTAAAGCGGTATAAGGACAACTCGTTGTTATGTCTCATTTGGTCCCGTTTGNCCACGCCAGAAAGCCGGCACCCTCTCCTGCGGCCTCTGACCGAGGTTGCGTTTCTGGCTTGTGTTAAAAACGACGTGGAGCGAGCGAGGCGGATTGCCAGGGGAATCGATGTGGTTGCCCCAGGCGGTCGGGAGGCCGTCATTGCTTGCGTGCTCGTCGATCTGGCGGCAAACGACGTTGAAGCGGCGCTGGAGCGCCTCGACCCTCTTGCCCGCGCGAATGATCCCTATGGAATGGCATTTCAGGCGCTGGCTCTTGGGGTTGTTGGACGCTTAAGCGAGCGGGATGCTGTGCTTCGGCGTCTTTCTCGCAACGATCTTTCGCTCGATGGACTTATTGCTGCTTTAGGTGGTGTAGCGAAAGTACATGCAGGAGGTTCAGTCAATGAGCGGTGTGAATGGGATCGTGGCGCTACTTGAGGCCGTGCCGCCGGCGACTGGGAGGCCGGTGGCACCAAGGGCGCCGAGCGACTCGGTCGAGGCCTTTCGTTCGGCGCTCGATCGGCCAGCGCTATCGCCATCGAATAATGATCTCGCGGTGGTCACTGATCTTGCCCCAACCGAGGAGGGGCTGACTGGTCGTGTCCGGGTATCTGACGATATCCTCAGTGGAATGGAGAAACTAAGCGCCTCTTTCGGCGACGCTGCGAAAGTCGCGGCCGAGGTCGCGGAAGGCTATGCCTCCGGCGAGTTCCGTTCGACTGAGTGGCTGAACGCGCAATCCACCCTGTCAGCGCTGACGCTGCAATACGATATCGCGTCGAAGGTGGTCGGGAAAGCCGTGCAAAGCCTTGATACTCTCCTGAAGAGTCAGTGAACAACCGTTGTGCGAGTGTGGCGTTGGTGTTGAAGCGCGCGTTGATTCTTTTTGCGACGTTCGCATTGGCAGGGTGCGGAGCAAAGATCGAGCTTTATCGCAATCTTCCGGCGCGTGACGCCAACGAAATGCTCGCATTGCTGATGCGGCACGGCATCGATGTCGAGCGAGTGGCGGAGCATAGCGGGGCTGCCTCGCTGAATGTTTCGACAAAAGACGTGCCGCGTGCCATGAGTGTACTAGATGGCGCTGGATTGCCTCGCGATCGGCTTGCCGACTTGGGCAACCTCTTCAAGAAAGAGGGTATGTTGTCATCGCCAACGGAGGAGCGTGTGCGATTTATCCATGGCACGACGCAGGAATTGTCGGAGACGCTCTCCAGGATCGATGGCGTGTTCAGTGCCCGCGTCCATGCCGTCCTGCCCGAACATACGATAGACGATCGCGTCCCACCTGCTCCCTCAACTGCTGCTGTGTTGGTCCGTTATAAGGCCGGTACTGCCGTTGATCAGATCGTACCGAAGATCAAGGAGTTGGTCGCAAATAGCTTGAAGGGCGTGTCTTACGATGGGGTCTCGGTTACGCTCGTCGAGGCAGCTCAAAGCGATAGCGGCTTGCCGCCACTCGACGCGCCTCCCGTCGCCGCCGAGGCCAGCGCCCCGCTCTATCTCCTGCTCGGACTCGTGGCTGGGCTGGTGATATCGCTAATCGGCAATGCAGTTCTTGTCTTTCGCGTGTGGCGGAAGCGAGTTAGCCCCACAACGAATCGTGCGGCGCCATAGATCAATGCAAGCGAGTAATCCCGCGATGATCGCGACAGGATCGGTAGCAATTTTTGACAACTGGCTTCACAGGCCGTGGGCGGGAGCGATGATGCGCTGCATCGCCGATCCCGCGGCCGACTTCGATGACGCTATAGTCAAGGATTGGCCCGATTGGCTGCCGCGGGAGCCTGCATGGGCAGATTCGTTCATCCGTATGAGACTTGGAGATCAGCTGCTTTGCGACCAAGATAGGGGGGCGTCGGCCATCATCTCCGCTGGCCAAGCGCCGCGGACCCGGTTCGCATTTTTGCCGGTATCGGACGCCGTGCGCCTCATGTGCCTTGCCGCGGCGTGGACCGGGGCGCCCAGTCTTGTCGGTCAGCTCCGCAACGCCGATGTCGTCGCAGCACGTTCCGTACTCGGAGAAGACGCCTTCGCATTCGCGTTCCAAGCCGCGCTGCTGCCACGACCGACCGCCGGACTGATGTCGGCCATCGGTGCTTCCAAGCTGCCGAACGGGCCTACAGAATTGCTCCACTGCGGAGCTGCAATGTTCGGCCTCGCAATGGGCTGCATCCCCGATACACTGCAGGTCCGACTGAGATTACGCAGCCCTGCGTCGATCTGGATGGTGGCGGCTAACGCCTGTCGTAACGACAGTGCCGGAGAGGACGCCTTTCATGCGATGCGGCGGTTGGTCCGCAAAAGGATGGCCCTATGGTCGCACTGGTTCGATTGACGACCGAGACGATCAGTATTCTCGGACCAGGGCGAATTTTGCCGGCGGCAAGCGCGCAGGCACTCCTGCAGGCCGAGCAACTCCTGACCCAGGCGCAGCGCGATGCAGAGGCGCTTGTTGACGAAGCGCGCGTGTCCGCAAGCAGGATTGAAGCGGCCGCCAGAGAAGCAGGGCTCAAGGACGCGCAACTGAAAATTCAACAGCGCTTGGCCGCGATCGCCGTAGCGTCGCTGCAGGTCATGGAGCAAAACAAGGAAAGGATCGTGGACCTCGGCCTGCAGATCGCCCGCCGGATCATCGACATGACGGCGCCAGACGAGGCCGCGCTGCAGATCGCGCTGCGAAGCCTGCGCGTCGTGGGCCACAGCCCTGTCGTTCGGCTGCGAGTGGCACCGTCGCTGGTCGAGACGGTTCGCGGGCGGATAGACGAGATAGTCTCGGCAGTCACGTCGCGCGCAGTCGTCGAAGTTGTTTCTGACCCGCGGATCAATGATGCCGGGTGTATTCTCGAGACCGATGCCGGACTGGTCGACGCGACGATCGAAAGCCAGCTAACGTTGATCGAAACCGGCCTTCGCAAGAGCCTGGAGGCGTCGAAGTGATCTCGGAGCCAGCCGAGCCGTCAACGGCGCTAGATCCCCTAGGTTGTTCGCATGAAAGCATCGATCGGTTCTTCCGGTTCGCGAGCAGAGCGGTTGAGCAAACGCCGACCATGAATGTCCGCGGTCGTGTCCTTCAAGTCGTTGGAACGATCATCCGTGCGACGGCTCCTGGAGTGCGTATCGGGGATTTGTGTGCACTCCGCGATCCCAAAAATAGCCGTGAACTGACCGCCGAGGTCGTCGGTGTCCAGCGCGATGTTGCCGTTCTGACGCCGCTCGGGGAAATGCGGGGACTTTCTACCCTTACGGAGGTGATTCCGACGAGAAAGGCCCTGCTGGTGCCGGCGGGCTGGAACCTGCTCGGTCGGGTACTTGATGGCCTTGGCCGCCCGCTCGATGCAACCACTCATGGGCCCATGATCGCGGAGGCCCACGTGCCGGTTCATGGCAGCGCACCGGATCCGCTAACCCGGCGTAGCATAGATCAGGTTCTTCCGGTCGGTATACGGGCGATCGATGCCCTGCTGACGTGCGGGGAAGGGCAACGCGTCGGTATCTTTGCCGCTGCAGGCGCCGGCAAAAGCACACTGCTGTCGATGCTCATACGGGGCGCTGAAGTTGACGTCGCGGTCATAGCACTTATCGGCGAGCGCGGACGGGAGGTACAAGAGTTCATCACGCAGCTCGGCTCGGGATCGCGAACCAAAGCGGTTTTTGTTGTCGCGACGTCCGACCGGCCCGCTATGGAGCGCGCCAAGGCGGCCTATTTGGCCACGGCAATAGCTGAATGGTTTCGCGATCAAGGCAAACGCGTGCTGCTTCTCATGGATTCGCTAACGCGTTTTGCGCGGGCGCACAGGGAGATCGGCCTCGCAGCGGGTGAGCCACCAACCCGGCATGGTTTCCCGCCATCAGTGTTCGCGACTCTGCCGCAACTTTTGGAACGTGCGGGCAACAATGCTCGTGGGTCGATCACGGCCTTCTATACCGTGCTCGTCGAGGGAGATGACATGACCGAACCCGTCGCCGACGAAACGCGTTCAATCCTTGACGGTCACATTGTGCTCTCGCGAGCCATGGCTATGTCGAACCACTATCCTGCTATCGACATTCTTGCGAGCGTCAGCCGCGTCATGAGCATGATCGTGGCTCCGCAGCATGAAAGCATGGCGCGGAGACTGCGGGAGCTGATGGCGAAGTACCAGGAGGTAGAACTCTTGATTCGCGTGGGTGAATACAAGAACGGAACCGACGCGCTCGCGGATGAGGCGATCGCCAGAAGGAACGAAATACAGAAGTTCCTGCGCCAATCGACAAGTGAGCAGCTGAACTTCGAAGCCACGCTCCAGGAGCTTGAAGCATGCGTGGGATGAGCTCGGACGCCGTGCCGCGTCTCCTGGAGCTGCGGAAATTGCGATATCATCGTCAGCAAGATGTTCTCCGGGCTCGACAGCTGGCCCTTGAGGACGCTGTCGCTGCTGTGGATACCGCCGCCAAAAATCACCGCGCCTGGCGGCAAAAGCGTGTTCGGCTTGAAGCTGCCTTGTATGATTCCGTGATCGGACAAACTGTCGCTCTCGGTGCTCTTGTCGCTCTGAAGGCAAAAATGACCTCTCTGCATGATCACGACCGGCTGCTCGGAAAGGACATTGAGAAGGCATTCGCGGAAGCCGATCAGGCCCGGCAGGCGCGCGACGAGGCATGCAACGTCGTGCGTCAAACAGGCAAGCAATTCGATAAGTGCGAACATCTGGCGCGCGCGTTGCGCGATGCCGCGATGGGGAGGCCGGAGCAGGTTTGCGATAACAGGGCCGCTGTGGACACGCCGCGAGCAGGGGCGGCCTTGGAGTTCGAAGAATTGCAGGGAAACGAAGGCTAGGGGAGGAGATCAGGCGAGCGTCGATACGACGTTGGATTTGGCGAGTCTAGCGGTCGATCTCATCCATGGTGCATCGGATCCTGGCGGTATACGTCGATGCAGATCGTGCGGTTAGGCTGATGGCGATACGCTCGGCCGCTTGTCCCGCTGGCGCGATCGCGTGTGCCTGTCGTCTAGTCCAAAGACCGCGGGCCTCCGACAAACTAGCGAGAAAACATGAGAGCTACTGTTGCGACCCGGGCGAGTTGGCGGCTTGCACGCAGCCAATCGGCCGGCAGGGTTCAAATTTGCTACTCTGGAGGGTTTGAAGGCGGTTCGGCAGTCTGCTCAGGGCCAGAGCGAGCCATTGTCAGCAGTGTGTTGCGCCTCTGACTATGGACTGGGCATTTTCACGTTGCAACTAGGTTGATCAGATGAAGCCACTCGACAAACTGCTGACCATCGCGACCGGCCGTAACGACATTGTTCTGGTGATGTTGCTGATCACGATCGTTTTCATGATGATTATTCCGCTTCCGTCAGTACTTATGGATGTGCTGCAAGCGGTCAATCTGGGAATTGCAGCCCTCCTGCTGATGGTGGCGGTCTACATCAAATCGCCACTCGCATTCGTCTCATTTCCATCGGTGCTTTTGCTGGCAACGCTGTTTCGTCTGGCGCTCGGTATTGCGGCAACTCGCACCATCCTGCTTCACGCGGATGCTGGCCAGATCATCAAGACCTTCGGTAACTTTGTTGTAGCTGGCAATCTCGTCGTAGGCGCGGTCACCTTCTTGATCATGACAATTGTACAGTTTGTCGTCATCACCAAAGGATCAGAGCGCGTTGCCGAAGTCGCTGCACGTTTTTCTCTGGATTCCATGCCGGGAAAGCAGATGAGCGTCGATGGCGATTTGCGAGCTGGCAGCATCGACATGCGAGAGGCGCGCAGGCGCCGTGCTGCCATAGAGCGCGAAAGTCAGTTGTACGGTGCCATGGACGGCGCCATGAAGTTCCTCAAAGGAGACGCGATCGCGGGCCTGATCAGCATTATCGTGAATATCATTGGCGGGATCACGATTGGTTCGCTCCAAAGGGGGATGGGATTCTCCGAGGCGCTTGAAGTCTATACGACCTTGACCATTGGCGATGGTCTCGTCGGTCAGATTCCGGCGCTGTTCACCTCGATCACGGCAGGATTCATCGTCACGAGAGTAAGCTCCGAAGACAACAGCGCAGACCTCGGCAATGCAATCGGCAATGAACTGAGTGCGCAACCACGTGCACTCATGGTTGGAGCATTCATGCTCGTCCTGTTCTCCCTTGTGCCCGGCTTTCCGACATTGATTTTTATCGTTTTGGCGGTCGCGGTGGGTGGGGCCGGCTGGCTGCTGCAGCGTCGTGGCCAGCTATTGCGCACCGACTTGCACGGTCAGCCACTCAGCGGGGGAGCCCTGTCGACGAGTTCGACTGAGGCCTCTGATGCAAACAAAGCGGGCAGCAATGGCATCATGCTTACTGTGCCGTTGATGATCGACGTTGACCGGGATGTCCTGACGATGATTCAGCCGGACATGCTTGATAAAGCATTGGTGGCCACGCGGCAGGGGTTGATGCTCGACCTTGGCGTTCCGGTTCCAGTGATCAATGTCCGACTAAGCGATGATTGTCACAAGGGCGAATACATTATCAGGCTAAATGAAGTTCCATACGGATCGGGACGATTGCGGCCCCAACACGTCCTGGCGCGTGATGCTCCCGAGGGCCTCGAAATGGTGGACATTCCATGTGTCGTGGAGGATCCCTCATTTTTGCCTCAGATCGAGACCGTCTGGGTTGACGTCGCACATCTTGAGTCGCTGCGAGCGGCGGGCATCCCGTATCTGGAATTACCCCAGATTCTCGCCTGCCATGTTGGTCTAATCGTGCGTCGGCACGCCGATGAGTTCATCGGTATCCAGGAAACGAAAGCGCTTTTGAAACAGGCGGAGGTATCCTTTCCGGAACTCGTGAAGGAGGCGTTGCGCCTGGTCCCTCTGCAAAAAATTGCCGAGGTGCTTAAACGGCTCGTTTCGGAGCAGGTTTCGCTGCGAAACATGCGCGCCATCCTCAACACGTTGGTCCAATGGGGACAAAACGAGAAGGATACAGTCCTGCTAACCGAGTATGTGCGTGGCGCGCTCAAGAGGCAGATCTGCTTTCAGCATTGTGCCGGTACAAATCTGTTGCCGGCCTACATTTTGACGGCGGATGTGGAAGACATAGTGCGCAAGGCAATTCGACAGACGTCTGCCGGAAGCTATCTCGCTCTCGATCCGCAGACCACGCAACAGATCGTTGGCAAGATAAAGGATGCCGCCGGCATCGTTGAATCGCTGCCGTACAAGCCCGTGCTACTCACCTCGATCGATATCCGTCGATACGTCCGCAAGCTGGTCGAGGTCGATCTGTACGAGCTCCCGGTGCTCTCCTATCAGGAGCTTACTCCTGACATCTCCGTGCAGCCCTTGGCGCGAATTGCGATTCAGTGACGAACATGCCGACAGACAAGAATGCTTTTACCGGTGAACAGGCCAAGCTCACTTTGCGCGTCCTGTCCGGGCCAAACCTGGGCGCGGAGACATGGCTGGGCGAGGGAGCGTGGCTCATCGGTAACCATGATACGGATGACCTCACCTTCGGCGATCCGGAACTCGTCGGGTCGCATATTCGTGTTGTTAACGAGTCGGGGAAAATCCAGATCACTGCGTTCGCGCCGGGCGTGCTGATCAACGGTAGGGAGTGCACTGCCAACAATCCGACTTTCATTGATCCGTTTACCCCGGTTCGTGTTGGCCGCACAATCTTTAGCCTCGGTCCTGTCGGGCTCGGCTTTCCTGAGGGGGATTCGGTACTCGAGCGCCAGGGGGGAGATGCAAGCAGGGCCGCTTCAGATGCGACAGACTCATTGGCCTGGGGAAGGCGAACACATCTCGCAGTGGGCTGGATACCGCGGCGATTGCGGCTAGGGGCAGTGGTTTGTGGCCTCCTCTTGATAGTAGGTGGCGCTTGGGCGAGGATGGACCGGCTCCACTCCCGGGCCTTTCCTACCGCTCCGGGGATTCAACCGATCGAGACGCAGACGGCTGATCCTCGTGGGCCGGAGATCGCACCCGACGTCAATATTCCGTCGACTGCCGGCGAGCTGGCGATCGACCCGGAGCCCGGAGCGAATACCAACAAGAGCCGGTCTGGCTGGCAGGAGCCCAGACGCGCGGCTGAGCTTGCAGCAAAGCGACCGGCCACTGCCAAATCATCTGACGCAAGGCTCATCGATCTCGCGGCTACGATCTTACACGCGTTTGATATCGACGGTCAGGTTCGCGTAGAAGGTGCAGGCGAACTCACAGTGATAGGGTACGCTCGGAGCGATGCCAAATTAGACGCGGCCCTTCGTCGTCTGCGGCAGGACATCCCGGGCATCTACAAGACCAATGATGAAGTGGCAACACCCGATCGTGCACGCGCTTTTCTGCTGGGGGCGGCGTCCGCAGAACTCCGCCGGTCCATCCGCATCACCGTAAGGCCCGATATCGTATCCGTGTCCGGAACGCTGACCTCGGCTACATACGATGAGTGGAAGGACGTTGCCGCCCGGTTCGAGGAAAGATTCAAGCCCTTTATCCGGCTCGAGTCGCGGTGCGAGCTGATGGTATTGCCCGCGGTGCGAGGGGNTGCACCTGGGCCGCACACCTTTCGTCGTGGTTGAGAACGGAGTGCAGTTGAANAGTGGGCGATAGCATCGATCACATCGGCAAGATTGCTGCCATCGACCACGACGGACTCGTCGTCCGTGTCGGAGAATCGAACCTTCGCATGCTCTATCGAGGCAACCCAGAGTGGTTAACAGAGGATGATCAACGGTGAAAAGGAGTCAATCGTGCTTGAGCTGGAAAAGAAGCTGCTAAACGACGTTGATGGCTCCAGCAGAGCTGCCATCAATGAGGACCTCCAGAACTGGAGGCGGTCTCTGAAACGTGACATCGATAGCGGCGTCACGATGCGGCAGTTCGAAGCACTGCAGGCGCTGCTCGATGCAATAGATTGCGCGACAGAAGTCGTTGATGCTACATGGATGGGTCATCACCGCGAAATAGTCCGCTGAGTAATGAGAGGTGAAATGGATTTCGGCAGCATAACCAGCTCGATTGGGCAATCCGTTGCCCAATCGGAACGCAATGTGAGAGAACGTATGGCAACCATGAACCCGGACGATACCATGGATCAGCTCCGGTTTCAGCTCTCAATGAGCAAGCACACGACGCTGTTGAACTTGAACTCCACCATCATCAAGGCGGTTCACGACGCACTCAATGGTATCATTCGGAATATTGCCTGATCTTCATCGGTCGGTTTGGTCGTTCGGTGCCGGCACGATATCCGGGCTGATAGGCGAGTCCGGATATCCTGATCAGGCTTGAATCGACCGAGCGAATCGAACGCGACTGATGTCCGCTAACTTCATGCAACTTCGTCATCTCCGTTATTTCCTGGGCATCGTGGATGCCGGTAGCTTTACGGGGGCGGCAGGCATGCTGCACGTGGCGCAGCCCGCCCTCAGTCAGCAAATGACTGCCCTTGAAGCCGAGCTTGGCGTCGCACTGCTCCAGCGCAGTCAACGCGGCATTCGTCCAACCGCCGCGGGCGAAATCTTCTATCGTGAAGCGGCTTCGATCATTGGGCAGGTGGAGCAGCTTGGCCGCGTCGTCCGGTCGGTGGCAGGAGAACCGGAAGGTCTGGTAAGGCTTGGCATGTCGTCGGGGTTTGCGGTGTGCTGGGCTTGCGAGTTTATGGAAGCCTGCCGGATGATCCTGCCGAAAGTGCACCTCCGTCTGGTTACGGGTGACATTCTGCGCATGAGATCGCTTATCGCATCGCGCGCGCTCGATCTCTGCTTCCTTCTGGAAGATGAGCCTATCCAAGGCCTTACTCGGCAGCCGCTTTTTCATCAGCCACTATCGCTGGTTGGACCTCTGTTTGCCGAAGATATCGCGCATACCATTTCGCTCGAGCGGCTGGCTCATTTTCCTCTTGTGTTGCCGACGCGGCCCAACACAGTTCGCAGCGCGTTGGACCGCGCGTTCCAAGGGGTCGGCTTGACTCCCAATTGCATCGCGGAAGTCGACACGTTCGCCAGCGCGCTCTCCCTGGTCAATGCAGGCATCGGCAATGTGATCGTTCCGAGGATCGTCTTCTCTGACATACCGGGACATGGCCGTCTGAGGCTGATCTCGATAGATCCCCCGATCCATGTGACGGCATGCCTGATCTCTTCCGGCAATACTCCGCTGCCCTTCGCGGCACAGGCGGTAGGCGACCTTCTGGCAACCCATGTGGACCTTGCGCTTCAGAAAAATGGCACAGCAACGTGAAAAACGCCGTGCGGAGGCCGAACGCCAGAGCGTTCGCCTCATCGGTTCTGTTCCGACGGCGAAAGACCGGTCGAACTGCCACATGATTGACTGTCCGTCGTCAGGTAATTTGACACTGATCACGATCTTCGAGAAGGGAGATATTGGGGTTATAGTTTGACAGTCCTGCGGATTGACGCTGCAGGCTGCGCTTTGCAATGGTGTTGTACTTGATGGGCTTGCGTTTCGGCCCTGCCGAAGTAGACATCGGCCGGCGCAGGTTTGTCGGTTTGTCGACGCTCTCATGATCGCGAAATAATGTTCGACGAAGCCGACGGCTCGAGATCGCGGTAGGTAGTAGTTGGGGGTGATGCGGAGCGCCGCGTATACATTGCAGGCCCTTTTCGAGCCCCTTAGCCCGGCTTTATAGCTGGAGATATTCTCCCTCGCCCCGCGATCCTTCGGGCATCTTCTCTTCAGCTGAATACTGCCCGGTTTGGCACCGATGTCTTCTCGTTCTGCCGGCTCCGGATTTCTGCTTCATCTTCGCCTCGTCGCTAAAATGATCCAGAAATCCTCCCCGCAAAGCCCTTCTATCTCACACGCCCTCCTGACGGCGAACTCAGTTCTAATGACACGTCATTCCGTTCTTCACGGCTTTCTCCGTCGCCAGATGCTTGGCGCCCACCCAAGTCGTGACCCCGTTTCATCATCTATCGAGGACAGCCCACCATCCCCCTTGTCGGAGCAGAGCCCATTACGGCATCTGGAACTCTGCTGACCGAGCGTTTACNTCATTGCAGGAAGACGCGAATATCGTTC
>NZ_LLYB01000089.1:54408-68730 GCF_001440475.1 Bradyrhizobium lablabi
GGCTTGCGTGATGGTCCCAGCTGGGCGGTATAGGGTCTGCCGTTGATCATGATGTTGGTCCAGGGTCGGGCCACGCTCGGCAGCACGTCATGCCAGTGCATTCCGCGCATGAGATTCTCCGGCGCTTGTTGGTTGCGGTGGACCCAGCCCACATCGACGAATCTTCCCAAATCCGGCGGCGGAGGCGGCATAAAATATGTCGCGCCGAAGATGGACGTCGCAGCGTTTTGCTCCCATGATGGGGGGCTTGGCTGATTGACGCTTTGCGCTGACGGCGACGGCGACGGCCTTAGCGCATCCAGATCAACATATGACTCGAGGCCCGCGTAGATGTCTGAGGGTGCCCCGTAGGCAGGTGTTTGCAACCCCTGCCAAAAATTGGCTGTATTCCAACTATCGGCGGCAGGCTCGCCGGCTCGGTCCACTCCCCGCCAAACCTCTGCCATATCGACGCTCCGTGTCGAGGGGCCCGCTTGATCCGCCGGATCATTCGCTCGCGAATTTCCGGGAGCGGCGCTCAATCGTCGCTGAAGTTGCCGTCGATCGGCGACGATGTCGTCGAGGTTCCAGAGATTCGGCTGCGGCCCTCCCGCCAATCGCCTAACCAGCGCTCGCGTGCCGTCCACGACGAAGACGCCGCAATCGTAACCGTTCCGCTGCTGGCGTNATCGGCATTCAACCGAGCGGCGAGCCTTGCGGCAACACCGTCGTTGCGTCCCCCGAAGGAGTCGTAGTGATAGGCGATCCGCCGTTCCCGATCGCGGCGATCAACCAACAGCAGCGACCAATGGGTGCCGCCTCCAGCCAGGGCATCGTTCACCGGCAAGAACAGGAAGTCGGCTGTGTCGTTACCATAGCGGTCATAAAGGATACGCTGCAGCGCGCGCAGCATGTCGTCATGGGCACCCTCGCGCAGCAGGTGGGCTATGAGCGGATCCACGAATCGCGTCCGGGCGGCGAGAACCGGATTGTCCTTCTGCAGCTCCTCCTGCAGGAGAGTGAAGTCCGCCAGGATATGCTGGTCCCCCAGCCACTCCTTTTGGTCAAGCGCTAATCCGCTGCGGCCCTGGCGCGAAAGATCAACCTGCTGCTCCTCCGGTGAGGACGGCAGATCAACCAGCGATATAACGTCGGACCGTCTCTGCGGTGAAAATCTGGGGCGCGCGCCGAGAGGTTGCTGCTGCACCATCAATCGATGTTGTATTTGCTTCCGAAGCGTCTGGAGACTCAGTGGGGTGCTATTACGTCCTATGCTTTTCCTGAAGTCCTTATAATCTGCCGTCAACGACCGTCGCTGCTCGTCACTGCCGTTGATGCGGCTCACTATGCTCCCCCTATTTCCGCTTCGGAGCCAACCACTAAACCTACGTTGGGCGTTAGCGAGGTCAAGGACAATTTCCTTTTTTTGGCCTCCAGTGCGCTCGGCATCCTTGACCAGGCCCGCGATGATGTGGTCGTCGTCGGGATAGGCCGCCGCGAACCGCTCGATGGGCTGCGCGTCTTGGGGATGCAGTTCCCCGCGGGCGGAAGAGCGACTACGCTTCGCCAGATCTATGCGATGCTCTGAAGAGACGACGTCGGATGCCGAGCCGCCAGACGACTTTTCGCTACGACTCCTCCCAAACGCTTTGCCGAGCCCTGACTTAATACGCGAAAACAGTCTACGGCTTTTGCTATCCGTCGTCCGCGCCAGAGGCTGCACTTCCGATGGCGCCGTATAGCGTGTGCTGCTGAACAGCCTTTCACGCAAGTCAGACTGCGATGCCCCAAGGTGAGCGCGAGGCAGGTCAACGCTGTGGCGCCTGCTGCTGACCCAGTTACCCCAAAGGTTAGACCGCGGCGGCATCCGCATCGAACCGCCGATATCGGTACGCCGAATCCCACCATCCGTCGGGCGAGTGTCGGGCGAGCTAGCCTCTTTGGGGCCAGCATCAGGCGAACCAGCGTCAGCCGCACTCGCACCAGAGGAACTGAGTTGCAGCTCGCCTAGCTGCTCCTCAACGCTCGGCTGGTCAGCAGGCACGTTCTCCGACTGCTGCACTGTCTGCTGCGTGTACCATCTGTTCCAAGCTCCGGTGTCCGGAAAAAAGCCGCCATCCACAATGGCTCTCCTCAATTGGGTATTTCATCGCTACCTTACGCGGGAATCTCGTAAACATTCACTCTGTCCCAGACAAATAGCGATTTCTTATGGGGAAATACTTGGCCCTTCTCCAAAAAGTGGCAGAGTTAAGCAGCTTTTTAGCTCTATCTCGATCGGAGCGATGTACCCGATTGCGGTGAAATGGACCCTCATAGCGGGACCGCCCAACTCATGCCCTGAAGTTGGCGACCTCAGAACGTCACTCACGACGTATAAGCGGGGACAGCCATCCGCTCAAGATGACCTAATTGACGGAGCGCTGCGGCAGCTTCGCCGACGCTGGTCAGACGAGTTTAAGGCCCAAGTCGTGAGGCGCTGGAGCCTGGCGCGAGCGTCTCGGCGATCGCCCGGCGGATCGGCATTGACCCGTCGCAGCTGTTCGCTTGGCGCCGTGATGCTCGGGCCGCGCGGCATTGTCGCTCGCGGCACTCGAGTTGCGGGGGTGTGGTGGCGTCTGTGTCAGGCGCGGTGATCGAAATTGCCATTGGCGAGGTGATCGTGCGCACCGGCGTGGACGTCGACGAGGCGCAGTTGCAGCGGGTGATCCGGGCGGTCCGTTCGGCATGATCCCCTCCGGCGTGAAGGTGTTCCTGGCCAGCCATCCAGTCGACTTCCGCAATTATGCGGAGCGCACGATTATGCAGAGTCCGGGGCGGATGTTGCGACCGCCGCGGCTTTTCTCGTAGATCTTACTCCGCATAATCCGGCCTGCGTTTGACCGTGCTCAGCATGGCGAGCAGCTTGTCAGGCGCGCGGAAGCGTCCGGGCTTCAGCATCGGCGGCACCATGGCGGCGAGCGCTTCGAGCTTCTCGGTCGGGTCAGCGCGCAGGTAGACCTCGGTACTTTGCAGGTTGGCGTGTCCGAGCCAGAGCGAGACCTTCCGCGCGTCACGGGTTGCCTGCAGAGTATGCATCGCGCAGGTATGCCGCAGGACGTGCGGACTGACGTCCTTGCCGGCGATCGTCGGCGCAGCGCGCGAGGCCGTGGCGACATGCTTGGCGAGGATGTACTCGAAGCCCGAGCGCGTCATGGCCTGCGCTCGTGCGCTGAGGAACAGCTCTGGAGCAGCGCTGGCAGGGCGCACTCTGAGCCAAGCCTTCACCGCGGCCGCCGTTTCTTTCCAGAGCGGCAGGACTCGCTCGCGACGTCCCTTTCCCATGACGTGTACGCTGGACAAAGTCTGGCGGTCGATCTGATCGAGCCGAAGACCGACCAGCTCCGACACGCGCAATCCCGCGGCAAAGGCCAGATGCAGCATGGCCCGGTCCCGAATGCCGGACATGGTACTCGCGTCCGGCGCATTGAGCAGCGCCTGCAGCTCTTCGCGCGTGAGATACCCGATAAGGGCCTGATCGGTCTTTTTCATCGGGATAGCATGGATCCGCCGCGACAGGTCGAGGCAAGATGGCAGCCTGTACTCCAAGAAGCGGAAGAACGAGTTGATCGCAGCGAGCCGGGCGTTGCGTGTTCGCGCTGAGTTGCCGCGCTTCTTCTCCAGATGCTCCAGGAATGCCAGCATCAGCGGTGCATCGAGCTGTTCGACCTCGATCTTTGCCGGCGTGGTCTTGAGCCGGCCAGCTGCGAAGACGAGCAGGAGTTGGAAGCTCTGCGCATACGCCTCGCAGGTATGTTGGCTTGCCCTGCGCTCTTTGGGCAGATGCTCGCGCAAGAACCCGCTCAGATAGGGGGCGAGCGCAGTCATGCGGCACCTCCTGTGAGTAGCGCCTCGCCCGCCTCGGCGATCTGGCTCATCAGAGCCGGCGTCGCCTGCAAGTACCAATAGGTGTCAGTTACGTGCGCATGACCGAGATAGGTGCTGAGCGCGACTATATGCCGAGCGACTGCAGCACGATCGTGGCGGCACTGCTCCAGCGATCGGACCGCGAAGGTGTGGCGCAGATCGTGGATGCGCGGGTCTCGGCCCGAATGTGCGCCCCTGAGATTGGTGCGATCGAGGAGCTGCAGAAAGATGCCGCGCACGGTATTGTACGATAGCGTTGGGCCGGCGACCGATATGAAGAGAGCGCGATCCATGGCGGCCACCCTCTGCCTGTCGACAAGATACCTTTCGAGCGCCAGCCGTGCTGTTGCGTGCAGCGGCAATGGCCGGCTCTTCTGGAACTTGGTCTCTTGTACGACGAGCCCGTCGGCGATCAGATCGTCGATCTGCAGCGCCAATGCCTCTGCGGATCCTCATGCCGGTAGCGGCAAGGAGGCCAAAGAGCGTTGCGTACATGATCGCTCTGATCGAGCCCTCCGGCTGGAGCGCCCCTGCCGCGCGAAGCAGTCGTGCAAGCTCGTCCGCACTATAGATGTACGGCGAGCACCGCTTGGCGACAGCGTGGCCGAGCGCGTCCGCCGCCGGAACTTGATGGCGCAGGTCTTCAGCCCGCATCACCAGCGCAAACCGTCGCACGGTGAGCAGCCGGTTGCGGCGCTGCTCCGGGGATGGCGCGCGTGCGGCGCATTCAAGAACGCGCGTGTTCTTGATATGCCGATCGCCGAGTTCCTCGGCGAAGGCAACGTAGCCTCTCAGCAGGATCTCCTGGACGCGGAACTTGAAGCCCAATGATCGCTGCTGGTCCACGTATCGTGCAAGATCTCGGCTCAGCATCATGCATCTCCCGGCCAGGGCTGCGCGATCTGCTGCAGCATCACGATGTCGACCTTGGCATAATGTGAGGTCGTGTCCGGCGAACGGTGACGCAGTACGGCGCCGACCATGTCAAGCGTGGCGCCGCCTCGCAGCATCGCCGTCGCGGCCGAATGCCGAAGCAGATTGGCGCCTTTCGATGGGGCGACGATGCCACTGCTGTCTACCGCACGTCGAACAACGCTTGAGACGGTCGAGCCGGACAGCGCGCGGAACGGAGCATTCGAGGTGAGGAACAACTCCTGTCGGGCCACGCAGGGTCGGCTTCGCTTGAGATAGTCGAGCACAGCATCACCGGCATCCTGAGGGAGCGGAAGCCGGGTCTCTCGTCGGCCCTTGCCGCGAACGGTGAGTGTCGCGTGCTGCCAATCAAGGTCGTGAAGGCGAAGTGCAAGAATGTCGCCCGCCCGTAGGCCAAGGCGGGCCAGCAGGAGCAGAATGGCTCGATCGCGAGCGCCCGCCGGCGTGGCCCGGTCGCAAGTGGCAATCAAACGATCGACATCGGCGGTACCGATGTAGCGAGGCACGCCGATAGCCGCCATTGCGGAATAATCGGCACAGCCAGCTCGAGCCCCGCCCGACACAGGCCGCGCCCGAGAAGCGCAGATATCCTCGCAGGGCCATGGTCATCGTCTTCACGTAGGCGAGTGAAGCCCGCCTCGTCTCTGCAAGAATCACATCGCGAATGAGCTGGGCATCCCAGCTTTGCGACCTTCTGCCGAGCGCCGGGAGCAACCGCATGACCATGCGACCGTGCCGACCTATCGTCAGCTCCGTGATGCCACGATGGTGGCGCAGCCACTCCTGGAATTCGATCACATGCCGGTCGTAAGCTGGGGACGTACTCTTCGGCTCGCGTCGCACGATGCCGCGCTCACCCAAAAAATCGACAAACCTGCGCGCTCGCCTCACGTATTTCTCGGATACGCCTTTCACTCGGCGAATGCCGGGACAGCGACAGCGATGTCGCGCAAACGACTTACGACATCCTCGTCGACGTTGCCGACTGCAAGCCTTTCCCTGATGAGCCAGCAGGCGAAGTGGCGAGCTGAACCCTCGTAGCCGCTCACTGTCAAGCAGGAATGTCCTAGCGCCCGGAGATGGGCCATAAACTCCGTCACTAGCGGGGCGAGGTCGCCCGCCTCCATACTACGTCGATGATTGCTGCAACCTTGCTTCGGCTTGACCATCGTGGGCTTCCTCTCGTTGCCATCAAGACAGCGAAGGAAGCCTCGAATTATGCTGAGTCAGATCCCACTGGCCTCGATCTAGGCTGTCGATAAGAAGGAAAAACTCCGATCGGCTCGCCGCGGACTCTGCATAACCGTGCGCTCCGCATAATAGAGAGCGTTTTTAGATTGGCGGCGCGATATCCCGTACCAGAATAAGCACCGACAAGCGGGCGCCGGTAATCTAAAAACGTGTTGGACGAAGCCGCCGGGCACGCCGGTGCAGCTATGGGTATTGAATCACTGCGCCTCTATCTGCGGGGCCGTTGATCGGGTCTAGAGGCAGGTCCAAGGCTCACATCGCCGCGAAAGTACTCGATAGAAGAGACATCCGAGGCTCGGAAAGCTGGAAAATACGAAGCGCCGGAGGTTTGACGTCGGAGAAACGACAACAAGGCATCCACCGGCTGTCGCGGCGGCCGGAAGAATTGCGACATGAGGGGCAACAGTTGGTCGGAGTCTCGTATCATGAGGTGTCCGGTGAAAGGGCAGCGCTGAAAGAATCTGGCCCCAGAACTTCGATGCACACCATCCGGCCTTGATGGCAGGATGGACATTGGCGCGCGCAAGCAGCGGCTGTCCGTTCCTCGGCCTTGTCGGGGCAATCGGATTTCTTCTCCGGTTCCGCATGAACATCGGAGGGTGTCATTCCCAGCAATTCACGGCAGCGAGCGAGCTTTTGCTTGCGGTAGCGGTTGCCCAGGAAGCCGTAGTAGCGAATACGTTTGAAGCCTTCGGGCAGGATATGGATGAGGAAGCGCCGAATGAACTCTCCGGCGTCCAGCGTCATCACTTTCTGCTGACTGCCGTGGCGATAGTCCTTCCATCGAAAGCGCACCTTGCCGCCTTCGATATCGACGATGCGCTTGTTGCTGATCGCCACCCGATGCGTGTAGCGACCGACATAGTGCACAACCTGTTCGACTCCACCGAAGGGCGGCCGACCCAATTGATCCTGCGGACCTTGTTCAGATAACGCTGGAACGCAGCAGGATCACGCAGTTCTTCCAGCGATGAGAAGAATTGTAGCTCGCCAGCGTCGAACGCCTTTTGCAGGGCGTTGAGAAATAGTCGCCGGAACAGTCGGGACAGTACGGCGACCGGAAGAAAGAAGCCGGGTCGGCACGCGATCCAGCGGTCGCCATCTGGCGATAGCCCTCCTCCAGCGACAACACAGTGGAGGTGGGGATGATGAGCGAGATTCTGTCCCTAGGTATGAAGGACGGAGAAGAACCCGATCTCGGCGCCGAGATGCTTGGGGTCGGCTGCGATGGTCCGCAAGGTCTCGTGGGCGGTGCGGAACAGAATGTCGTACACGGTGGCGGCATTCTGAAATGCAATCGCTGCCATTTGGTCGGGTACGGTAAAAACGACATGGAAATACTGCGTGTTTAGAAGCTCCGCCTGTCGGGCCTCGATCCATTCCGCCCGCGCGAGCGATTGAGATTTGGGGCAGCTGCGCGAGCGGCAACTATTGTAGGAGATCCGCTGCTCTCCGCAGCGATCGCATTGTTCGACATGGCCGCCGAGCGCAGCCGTTCGGCAGCGCTCGATCGCAGTCATTGCTGCACGCCGTTCGGTCGATAGTGAGTTCCAATGCTGCTCGCGCCAGGCAGCACCATAGCGGCGGAATATATCCGCCACCTCCGGACCTGAGCGTCCCACAGGGCTTGTCTTCAGAAATGAGCCGGTGCGGGCTGACGGGCAATCCTGGGAACAGGATGAGGAAGCAACTCCAGCGGGCTCGTTGCCGCGCAGACTTTGCTCGTGGCGATCCGCAGATATTGGGCGGTCGTGGACAAGCTGCGATGGCCGAGCAAGAGCTGGATGGTGCGAAGATCGGTGCCGGCCTCAAGTAGATGGACGGCGAAGGCATGTCGCAGTGAATGAGGAGTTACAGGCTTGACGAGTTTGGACAAACGGTGCGCCAGCGAGTTCGGTCGCGCCGGTCGTTATCGGCTCGTCATCGAAGACACCAGGAAACATCCATGTCTTTGGTCGGACGATGCGCCAATAGTCCGTCAAGGTCTCCAGCAATCTGGCCGACAGCATGACGTAGCGATCCTTCTGACCCTTGCCCTGCTCGACGCGTAGTACCATCCTCTGTCGATCGATGGCCTCTGGCCTTAGGCGGGTCGCTTCGGACACGCGCAGGCCGGCGCCGTAGCATGTCGTCAGGATTGTCCGGTGCTTGATGCTCTCCACGCAGCCGAGGAAATGCAGCACTTCTTCGGGACTGAGAATGACGGCGAGCGTCCTTGGTGCTTTGGGTAATGGAATGACGAGATCGAACTGCCAATCGACCCCGAGCGTGACGCGATAGAAAAACCGGAGTGCTGCGACGGTCACATTGCACGGAGCGCGGCGCCAGCTTCTTCTCGTTCACCAGATGGATCAGGTAGGTACGGATATCCTCTGGACCGAGCAAGGCTGGCGACTTTGTAAAATGCCGGGCGAATTGCGAGACCTGCAGCAGATAGGACTCCTGCGTATGAGGTGAGAGGTTCCGGACCTGCATGTCGTTCATCATGCGTAACCGAAGCGGCGTCATTCAAAGGCTCCTTGGCAAAAACACGAATACTGCGCGTGGGCAGCAACCCCATCTTGCTCGAAGCCAAGCCTTTATGAATGCAGCACGTCATGTCTCTTCCTGACATGCCGAAAAACGCTAATACAGCAGCCTCCGCCTCACTTCCTCATCCGACGATGACACCTCTCACCGAGCACTCTGCCGCGGAGCGGCTTCGTCGTGTGCCGGGCATGCTCAATAGCTCGGAAGTGAAAGTCTTCCACCCAACCTGATGGAGGTGAAGGGTTAGTGAAACGCAAGGGCTGCCGTCGCGAGGCGGGGTCTGAAGGAAGCGTGGATCAAAGGTGCGAGCCGATGAACAAAAACCGGATATGAGGCGCAAGCGTCGGACGAGCGGGCGACACATCGCGAAGTCCAGATCCATCAAGGATGCGAAGCGTAGATCCGGCGGTTGTGCACCGAAGGCGATTGAGCTTACCCCGGGAGATCTGCCCGGTGTCGCCCTCGGGCGACTGAGACGGCCGCGAGGCCGTCTGACCGCCGGGCAGAAGTCAGCTGAGGGCGTATTAGGTCAGGCTGTCGGCAAAGCTAGTGAGGCACTCCAAGACCGAAAGGTGGAGAAAACAGATAGGCGGAGCCGGAAACGATGGCTGAAGGCCCGAACGATTGAGAGAGACAGTAGGACTGGTATCTCGTGAATAGAAAGCGGCAGAACAACCAGCAAGTGCTGGCCTTGGAACCGAATGCCCGGGGTGAAGCTCCGGCGCACGGTGACGAGGAGACCGAACCATTCATGGCGAAATCAGCCACCGAAGATTCGGCTTTCACAGAACAACTGATGGAGGAGGTGTGCGACCGAGAGAACCTCGAAAGAGCGTGGAAGCGTGTTAAAAGGAACAAAGGAAGCCCTGGCGTTGATGGGATGACCATCGACGACGTGAAGGCGTTCCTGCGTCAGCACTGGCCAAACATTCGGTCTCAACTGCTTGACGGAAACTATCGGCCGCAGCCGGTTAAGCGGGTTGAAATCCCGAAGCCGGAAGGCGGAGTCAGGAAACTCGGCGTCCCCTGTGTCGTCGACCGCCTGATTCAACAAGCCGTGCTGCAAGTTCTCCAAGAGCGATGGGATCCGACGTTTTCGGAGCACAGTTTCGGATTTCGGCCGGGGCGGTCCGCCCACCAGGCTGTAGCCCAGGCACAGCGTTACGTCGCTGATGGCTACAACGTAGTGGTTGATCTCGATTTGGAAAGATTTTTCGACCGAGTTAACCACGACATCCTGATGTCGCGCGTCGCCGCACGGATACCCGATAAACGCGTGCTCAAGCTTATCCGGGCATTCCTGAATGCCGGGGTATTGGAAGATGGTTTGGTCCGACCGGTGGACGAAGGGACCCCGCAAGGCGGTCCGCTCTCGCCCTTCCTCAGTAATATCGTGCTCGATGATCTCGACAAGGAATTGGCTCGACGTGGTCACCGGTTCTGCCGTTACGCGGATGACTGCAACATCTATGTTCGCAGCCACCACGCCGGCGACAGAGTGAGGGCCTCGATTAGCCGATTCCTGACCGACAAGCTCCGCTTGAAAGTCAACGAGGCCAAAAGCGCGGTGGCGCGACCCGAGGAACGTAAATTTCTCGGATTCAGCATTGCGAATGACGGGAGCGAGCGACGCATTGCGCCGAAAGCCCTCGACAAGTTCAAAGACCGAATCCGGGAAATCACATGCCGGACGCGAGGGATCAGTTTGCAGCAGATGATCGCAGACCTCACGCCATACATCATTGGATGGCGCGGGTACTTCGGCTTCTGTCAGACCCCGCGCGTGCTAACGAACTTGGAAGCCTGGATCCGCCGGAGACTGCGTTTGTATCTCTGGCGGCAATGGCGGAACGGGCATAACCGATTCACGGAGCTTCGCCGCCTCGGCATAGCGAAGTTCGCCGCATCGGTCGCTGCCGGTTCACCGACGGGACTCTGGCGCATGTCCGGACACCCGGCTGTTCAACACGCCCTACGAAATCATGTGTTCGACTCTCTTGGTCTCCCCCGAATCTTCATGCCTGTGCCGGCTTAACTCGATCGAACCGCCGTGGTACGGACCCGTATGCCCGGTGGTGTGGGAGGGGTGGCGTCGCGAGACGTCCCCCTATCCCGATCAATTGCGCTTATGCGGTGCACCACATAACCGCAAGGGTATCGATGGGCTTGTTGCGCTGGCGCGCGATGCCGGCTCAGATCCGTCCTTGTGTGTCGGACGAGATTATGTGGCGGAGGCGCCCTAACGCCAGCAGGGCCGGCCACCCAGGGTTTCTCCGCCACATAATAATCAGATGCTGTCGAGCAACTGCAGGACGGCATCGTTCGGCCGGAAGCGCGCGCTGCGGTCGCCTGAGACGCCCGCCCTCTCGAGTCCCCGGCGCATCATCTCGACATCCGCAGCGGCGTATTGGTGGGTTGTGGCGACCTGAGCATGACCAAGCCAGGCCTGGATCGTCAGGAGGTCCACGCCTGACCGGAGAAGCTTCATGGCGAGGGAATGCCGGAAGATGTGCGGCGATATCGGCTTGCCCTCCAAGCTTGACCTGGTGGACCCGACCTGGGAGGCGGCACGCCGCACGATGTGTGTCGCGCCGAAACGCGTCAGGCGCTCGTTGTGGACCCCGACGAAGATCGGCCGCGGTTCATGATGGGCGAGGCCGCGTCGCTCAATAGGTCCGTCAGCGATCGCACCAGATCCTGAGGAATGGGAACGACGCGATCTCGGCGTCCCTTGCCGTGAAGCAGCACCTGCGGGCGTCCTCGCTCCAACTGAAGGTCGTTCGCGTTGACGCCGGTCGCTTCGGACACGCGAGCGCCGGTTCTCGCCAAGAAGAGCAGAAAGGCCTGGTCGCGCCGGCCGCGGGGCGTCGTCTGATCAGGGGCGGCGACGATAGTATAGCGCGACAATCTGGCTGGGAAGCGCGCGACAATCAGGATGGCGAGTCGGTGTCACGGCGACGTGATGATTGCCTTGATGATTGTCGCGCGCAAGAGTTTTGTTGGCTCTGATTGTCGCGGAGCGTCAATCAACGAGTGTTTTTGGTGTCGCGTGCGAGGGCGGTCGTCCTGGACCACGTTTGCGTTCGAGCGCGGTCCGTCTGCGGTAGCTCTCGACGTTCATCTCTACGATGGTTGCGTGGTGGACGAGGCGATCGATGGCGGCGAGGGTCATAGCGGGGTCTGGGAAGACCCTGTTCCATTCGCCGAACGGCTGATTGGCGGTGATCAGCATCGAGCGCCGCTCGTAGCGTGCGCTGATGAGCTCGAACAGCACGCTGGTCTCGGCCTGGTCCTTGGTGACGTAGGCGAGGTCATCGAGGATCAGCAGATCGAAGCGATCGAGGCGGTTGATGGCGGCCTCGAGGTTGAGTTCGCGCCGCGCCACCTGCAGTTTCTGGACGAGATCGGTGGTGCGGGTGAAGAGGACGCGCCATCCGTTCTCGATCAGGGCGAGGCCGATCGCTGCCGCCAAGTGACTCTTTCCGCCGCCGGGCGGACCGAACAGCAGCAAATTGGCGCCCTTGCCGAGCCAGCCATCGCCGGCGGCGAGCGCGGTCAGCTGAGCCTTGGAGATCATCGGCACGGCCTCGAAGTCGAAGTTGTCGAAGGTCTTTCCGGCGGGCAGCCGCGCCTCGACGAGACGGCGCTCGATGCGACGGCGGCCGCGTTCGGCGATCTCGTGCTCGGCGATGACGGCGAGGAAGCGGGCCGCCGGCCAACCTTCTTTGTCGGATTGTTCGGCGAACTGTGGCCACAGCACCTTAATGGCGGGCAGCCGCAGCTCGTTGAGCAACAGATTGATGCGCGCGGTGTCGACTGTGTTGACCGTGTTCATGCGGCGTCTCCGATCTGGCTGGCGCCGATGAGGCACTCATAGCTGGCGAGCGGGGCAAGCTGCACCATGACCTGGGGCACGCAGGCAGGATCGGGCGCGAAGTGAGCGCGCAGCCGTCCGAGGTCGGGCAGTTGGCCGGCGTCCAGGTCGGCGGCGAGCTGACCGGCGAGCTCGGCCTCGCAGCCGCGCTCGTGCGCCAGCGCCAGCAGATCGACCATGAGCCGGCAGGCTTTCTTGTCCGGCAGCCGTTCGCGCAAGCGATCGAAGGTTCGGCGATAGGCATCGCGCGGGAACAGCCGATCACGGTAGACGAGATTGAGCAGCGCCATTGGCTTGCGCCGCAAGGAATGGATCACGTGCCGATAATCGACGACCTGGTCGTGCTTGCCGTTGGGATGCGGCCGCCCACGTGGCAGGGTGACGAGATGGGTGCCGCCGACGAACACGTCGAGACGATCATCGTAAAGGCGCACCCCTAGCTGGTGGCCGATCAGGCGCGATGGCACGGTGTAGAATACCTTGCGCAGGGTGAAGCCGCCGCTTGACGTCACGCGGACGATCACCTCCTCGTAGTCCGAGGTGCGGCGATCTGGCAACGCCTGCAGGGTGGCGCGCTCGTGGTCGATCCGCTTGGCGTTGCGGGCATTGCGGCGGCTGACGATCTCGTCGATGAAGCCGCGGTAGGCGGCGAGATCATCGAAGTCGGCAGTGCCGCGCAACAGCAGCGCATCGGCGATCGTCCGCTTGAGATGGCCATGCGAGCTCTCGATCGCCCCGTTCTCGTGGGCGATGCCGCGATTGTTGCGGGAAGCCGCATGCCGTAATGGGCGCAGAGGCCCTCGTATCGCCGGGTCAGATCGTCCCTCGCATTGCGATCGAGATTGCAGAAGGCGGCCGACAGGCTGTCGGTCCGATGCTCCCGCGGCGCGCCGCCGAGCGACCACAGGGCATTCTGCAGCCCTTCGGCCAAAGCGACGAAGCTCTCGCCACCAAGCACGACATGGGCGTGCTCAAACCCGCAATAGGCCAACCGGAAGTGATAGAGGCGATGGTCGAGCGGGACGCCAGCGATGGTGACCCCAAGCTCGCCCATGTCGGTGAAGTCGGACAGGCCGACCTGACCCACTTCGTGGGTCTGACGGAAGATAACTTCCTGCTCCTCGCCGTGGATTGCCCGCCAGGCGCGGATCCGGCGCTCCAGCGTGCGGCGGATTCCAGCCCCGAGCTCAGGATGGCGGCGTAACATCCCTCGAAGATTGCGACAGCCCGCACGCCGGGGGCCGCCTTCAACATCGGCACGACCTCGGTCTCAAAAACACTGGCCAACGGGTCCGGTCGGCGCCGGCCGCGGGCTCCCTTCTTCTGCGATGGGAGCCTTCGATCCTTCTCAAAGCGATACGCGGTCGAGGTACTGAACGACGCCTTGGCGGCGGCCACTGGCGGGGTATCGGTCTGACGGTACTTCATGTAGAGCCTCATCTGGTGATCGGTCATGTGTCGGCCTGGCAAGCGAGTGATTCCTCTTGGCGGAAGAACCACTTGCATAACCAGCTGGCCGCGATCACCAGCCGGCGCGGTCCCCTGTGGATGGCGCCGTCGCCGGGCTCGTAACCCCGGTCGGGCTACGCCCTCCCTGCGTCACGAGCCCGGCGAAGCTCTCTAATCCTGATTGACGCTCCGCTGTCACCTTGATTGCCGCGCGGCACATCGGGCCTTTCGGGTGGCCCATTGCACGACAGCCATGGCACCGAGGATGAATAATCGTCGAATGTCGCGTTGGCCCATCTTCGAGGTCTTCCCTAACCGTTGTTTGCCTCCGGTCGACTTCTGTACTGGGACTAGGTGGTGTGGACTCTAAGGATTCCCTTTTAGGAGCAAATCAGATTCAA
>NZ_LLYB01000090.1:0-306 GCF_001440475.1 Bradyrhizobium lablabi
CCGAGCAGCGCCCGCGCCAGCGCCAGACGCTGGCGCTGTCCGCCGGACAGGCCGACGCCGCCGGGGCCGAGCCGCGTGTCATATTGTTTCGGCAGGTCGAGCACCATCTCGTGAATACCGGCGCGCTTGGCGGCGTCGATGATCTCTTCGGTCGAGGCATTGCCGAAGCGGGCGATGTTCTCGCGCACGGTGCCGGCGAACAGGCCGACATCCTGCGGCAGATAGCCGACATGGCGGCCGAACTCGAGCGGATCCCAATGGCTGTAATCGAGCCCGCCGAAGCGCAATCGTCCATCGGCGGGGGGG
>NZ_LLYB01000090.1:333-66502 GCF_001440475.1 Bradyrhizobium lablabi
CGCTCGGGCCGACGATGCCGAGCGCCTGGCCGCCGCCGAGCTCGAATGTCAGGTCCCTGATGACAGGCTCCTTGCGCGTCGGCAGCAGGCAGCGCAGTTCGCGCACCTCGATCGTGTTGCGCGCCCGCGGCACGATGGTGTGCGGCGGCGTCAGATCGATGTCCCCGAGCAGCTCGCGCACTTCCGCATAGGCCTCGCGCGCGCCGATGAACTGCTTCCAGGTGCCGACCGCCTGTTCCACCGGAACCAGCGCCCGGCCCATCACAATGCTGGCCGCGAAGATCGTTGCCGGCGTGATGGCGTGGTCGATGGCAAGCCAGGCGCCGGTGCCGAGCATCAGCGATTGCAAGAGCAGGCGGAAGAAGCGGATCGAGGAGGTCATCACCGCGTTCTTGTCGCTGGCCTGCGCCTGTTGCAGCAGCATCGACGAGCGCTGGCTCTGCCAGTTGCGCTCCACCGCCGGCTGCATGCCCATCGCGCGGATGACGTCGGCATGGCGCAGGATGTTTTCGGTGAACACGTAGGACTGGTTGCCGGCGGCTTCCGCTTCCTTCATCGGCTCGCGGGTCATCACCTCGTTGAGGCCCGCAAGCCCGAGCAGCAGGATGGCGCCGATGGTCGCGACGACGCCGAGCAGGGGATGGATGAAGAACAGCAGCATCAGGTAGATCGGGATCCACGGCAGGTCGAACGCGAAATAGATGCCGGGGCCGGTCACAAAGGTGCGGAACTGATCGAGATTGCGCAATTGCTGCGCGCCACGCGATGCGCCGCGCTGCGCCGAGCGGACCACCAGCGCCTCGAACACGCGCGCCGACAATTCCATGTCGAGGCGGATGCCGCAGCGGATCAGGATGCAGGAGCGCACCGCGTCCAGCGCCGCCATGGTGAGCAGCGCGATGGCAAGGATCAGGGTTAGAAGGACGAGCGTGGAGACATTCTCGTTCAGCAGCACCCGGTTATAGACCTGCATCAGATAGAGCGGCGAACTCAGATAGAGCAGGTTGATGCCGCTGGAGAACAGCCCGGCCCACAGAAAGTGCGGCCACAGCGCGACCAGCGCCTGGCGAACGTCATCGATCCGGCGCCGTGGGGCTATGGATTCGTCGAGGGCGGTCAGCGTGCCCGTAGGCATCAGGCGATCACCTTAAGCGAGTTGATACAATGCTGCGCGATCGGCTCGTGCAGCGCAGGCCGTAAAGACGTGACGTGGGGATGCGCTCCCCACGCCGCGCGTTTTTTGAATGTCTGGCTTAGCCGGAGTTAGGCGAGGCCGTGGAGCAGGCCACCGACATCGAGATGGCCGACATCGCCGCTGGCACCGATCAGGGTCGGTGCGGAAACCGAAGTGTCGACACCGTCGAGCCCGGCAGAGAGATCGATGCTCGGGTTCGTCTCGATGACGGCGCCGAGATCGAGCGTGTGCGAGAGGTCCGCCGTGGCGCCGGCGCTGGCCGAAGCACTGCCGCCGGCAGTTGCGCCGCCAAGGACGCCGGTGGCGGTTCCGAGCAGGCCATCGACGGTACCAAGCAGGTTTCCGAGTAGTGCAGCCATGTAGTCAACTCCTATGAAGGTTGGCTGGAATGCGACGAACGTCGCGCTGCACAAAGCTTCGGGAGTCGAGAAAGGTTGCGGACTCACATGCGGCCATTTGGTGATCATTTGTTGGGAGGGGGAACTGGCGGGGTCGCGAACACGCGCGTCGTATGCCGCCATGCGCTGTGGCATCGTCACTGCATCGAAGCCGGGCATTGGCGTGCGGGCGATGATATGAAATGTTCCCGTGACAGTAATTGGAAAGTCGATGTCGGAACGAAATGCAGATGTCGTGGTGCTCGGCGCGGGCATCGTCGGCGTGTCAACAGCCTATGCCGCGCGGCAGCGCGGGATGTCGGTCGTCCTGATCGACCGGCGCGAGCCGGGCAGCGAAACCTCCTACGGCAATGCGGGCATCATCAGCAGCGGCTCGGTATCGCCGCTCAACAATCCGTCGCTGTGGAAGTCGCTGCCGAAATATCTGGGCAACCGCCATGCGGCATTGCGCTGGAATCCGCTCTGGGCGGTACGAAACGCGGGATGGGTCGCGCGTTTCCTGGCGAATTCGGCGACCTCACGGTTTGAGCCACGGGCGACCGCGCTGCATGGGCTGATCGGTGCATCGGCCAGGCTGCACCGGGAATGGATCGTGAAGGCGGGGGTGGGGCATCGGCTTCGCGAAACCGGCTGGCTCCGCGCGTGGCGCAGCGATGCGGTCGCGTCGGCGAAGCAGGAGCAGGCGATGCTGGCCGACTACGGCATCGCCAGCGAATTGCTCGACCGCCAGGCCATCTCCGCGCTCGAGCCTGACATCGTGCCCGTTTACAAAGTTGGTTTGCTGCATACAGAGACCGCCTCGGTCGATTCGCCGGGCGCCGTGGTCAAGGCCTATGCGCGGATGCTTGAGGGCGCCGGCGGCGAGGTCAGGCGGGCAGAGATCAAGGCGATTACTCCGGACGGCAATCGCTGGCGCGTGGTGCTGGCCAGTGGCGAGATTTCGGCGCGGCATGTGGTGGTTGCGCTCGGACCCTGGTCCGCGGACATCTTGCGGCCGCTTGGCTATCGCGTCCCGCTCGCCTTTGAACGCGGCTATCATCGCGAATTCAAGCCGAACCCGGCGCGTTCGTTGCGCCGTCCGGTCTACGACATCGACGGCGGCTTCATCATGACCCCGATGGAGCAGGGCATCCGCGTCACCTCGGGCGTCGAATTGACCGATCGCGATGCGCCGTCGTCCTTCGCCCAGCTTGACCAGGTCGTTCCGCTCGCACGCGGCGTCGCCGAATTCGGCGACGCCGTCGGCGAAGCATGGCGCGGCTCGCGGCCGACGCTGCCCGACAGTCTGCCGATGATCGGGCCAGCCCCGCGACATGCCGGGCTGTGGCTCGCGTTCGGCAACCAGCATATCGGTTTTACGACAGGTCCCGCGACCGGCGCCGCCATTGCGGCCATGATCAGCGGTGCGCCTTCGTCTTACGATGTCGCCCCGTTCGCGCCGGGGCGCTACATCTGAGCCGATGACGACCGATCACGCTGCGATCGAAGTCGCCTTCGGTTTCCGGCGGTAGGCGATGAAGCCAACGCCGGCGAAGCCGAGGATCATCATTGCCCAGGTGGAAGGCTCGGGAACGGCGCCCGTCACAAAATTCGAGCTGAAACTGTCGGCGTTCAGGCGGAGGTCTTTGAAGGTAATCGTGTTGAAGCTGCTGCCGGCATATTCCTCGAGCAGAAACACGTCGAGCGTGAGCTGCTGGTTGGTGAAGCCCGAAATCGTAAACGTGCCGCCGTTGGCGCCGGGAGCGTAGGTCAATGAGTTGATGCTGAGAAAATTATTGACGTGAACGTCGGCAGAACTGGCGAAATGAAACACATCGGAAAAACTGTTGCTCGCATTGTGCAGTTCCAACCCGGCTTCTCCGTCCGGGCGCGCGCCCATCTTGCCGCTGCGCTGATCGGCTTTCGAAGGGCACGGACGCCACGGCGGATTGCGGAACCACGCAGCATCCATTCGAGTCAGTTCGAACGGTCTTGATCTCGCCTACCGCGGGGACGCGCCAGGCTTTCCTGGTCCCGCCACTCTATCCTTGCGACAAACGCCGCTGGCGCAGCGTCGCAGCGCCAGCGGCGATCAGCATGAGGAAGCCGACAGCTCCGCTCACCCCGGCGATGACGAAGAACGGCCGCACCTCTGCGTCGGAGCTGAGGTCGAGCACGATCGGTGGCGACGCGATCGCGATGTTGTTCTTGCGGTAGTGCTCCCTGACGGCCCCCGGGAGACCATCACGCACCAGAACGCCCGATTGCGTTATCTGGAAGGCTGGCGTCCGCTGCGGAAGCGTCGGCATGCTGCTGCCACCGGGCGGTATATCGGCCGGCATGTTGGCCTTCATGAAATAGACGAGAGGCTGGCCCGGGCGCCAGGTCGGTGGCGTCAAAGGAGTGTAGCGGTCGAGCGTCGTCGTGCCGGCGGATTTACTTCCGAACTCGACGACGTATTCGGTTCGCGCGATGCCGGTGATTGTCACATGGGTTGATCGCGGCGTGTCCCCTTTCGACAGATCGAGGCTCTCGACCTCGAACGTCTCCGTCGACTTCGCATAGCCGTACCAGCCGGCCCCAACCGCGACCGCCAGGGCCACGACACCCAGAAGCGCGAAAATCGCGGGTGATCCGGCGCCCGAGCCGGCACTGCGCAATTGATCCTGCATGCCGGTAAGACTGATGAGCACGGCCGCGGGACTGAGCAGGACCAGAAGCGAAACGATCAGGGTGAGCTTCAATCCGTAGGAGCCGAAGTGCTCCAATTGCCACTCGGCGGCCAGCCGAAAGAGCCCGGAGTAAGAGTACCACTCGTAGAAAATATAAGCGCAGGCTGCCGCGAAGTAGAGCCAAATGACCCATTTCAGACCGGACTTCATCATTCCTCCAGTGCCAGCATCGGCCGCAAATACGCAACGCGACGCTCGGTCGGGATTGCGTCAATCCTGCGGTGCGGACTGAGACATATTTGGGACGTCACGGAATAAGACGGATGGCTTGCGTTTTTTCCTTGGAGGAGCCCGCGAAAATGTTCGGCTGCACCCGCCCGGCAGCATGAGGCTGAGCGTCCCAAGCAAGGCGCCAACACCAACTCGCATCGCTCGAAAAATGGGCGTCGGCCTTTCGAAAAGTCACGCCGGGGAGGGCGCCGAAGCCCTGCGACATCTTGGGCCAGCGGATACTGATGCCGAATTGGTCCGGGAATGGCCAAGTTCCTCAATCAAGAAGGGACGAGAGATTGCATTGCCCGTTGGCACACACATTGCAATCATCGCAAAGGTCTGTCGTCGGGCGGGAATTCGTTGCAATCGTCTCTTGCATGGGGCGACAGTTTGGTGACACTTGCGCGTGCTTCGCCGACCTGAGAATGCGCCTGCGCGCCGGTCGGCGCTGGAGTTTTGGGGATGTTGCGTTTGATTGCCCGCCGCCTTGCTCTCGGTGTGCTGGTCGCACTGACCGTGATGACGCTTGCATTCCTGTTGACGCGGCTGTCGGGCGATCTTGCGGTTTCGATCGCCGGCCCTTCGGCGACGCAGGCCGACGTCGAGATCGTGCGCAAGGCCTATGGCCTCGATCGCCCGCTCTATGTCCAGTTCTTCGCCTGGGTCGGCCGCGCCATGGTCGGCGATTTCGGCCAGAGCTATTTCTTCAAGGACAGCGTCGCCAACCTGATCCAGAAGCGCCTGCCGATCACGCTGACGCTTGGCCTCGTCGGCCTGAGCCTTGCCTTGATGATCTCGCTGCCGCTCGGCATTTTGGCGGCGCTGCGCGAAAACACCTGGATCGACCGCAGCGTCACCATGTTCACGATGGTCGGGCAGGCGATTCCTAGCTTCTGGCTGGCATTGATCCTGATGATCGTGCTCGGCCTGCAGCTCGGCGTGCTGCCGATCTCGGGCACCGGCACCTGGCAGCATTTCGTGATGCCGGGCATCGTGCTCGCCTTCACCGCTATCCCGGCACTGACGCGGCTGACCCGTTCCGGCATGATCGAGGCGATGGCCTCGGACTACATCCGCACTGCGCGCGCCAAAGGCCTGTCGCGGGCGCGCATCATCTTCAAGCACGCGCTGCGCAACGCCGCCATTCCCGTGGTGTCGATTGCGGCCGTGCAGCTCGGCTTCATGCTGGGCGGCTCGATCGTCATCGAAACCGTGTTCGCACTGCATGGCGTCGGTTATCTCGGGTGGGAGAGCATCGCCAAGAACGATTTCCCCGTGGTGCAGGCGGTGGTGCTGGTGCTGGCCGTATTCTATATCGGCCTCACGCTGCTGGCCGATATCCTCAATGCGCTGCTCGATCCGAGGCTCAGGACGGGATGAGCGAACCGATTGCCATTCAGGCGCCGCAGCCGTCCAGCATCGCCACCTCCCGCATCGGCACGGCGGGCTTTGCGATCGGCATCGCCATCGTCGCGATCGTCCTGTTCGCCGCGCTGTTCGGCAATGCGCTGGTGCCGGCGGATCCGTTCACCCAGGATCTCGGCAATCGTCTCAAGCCGCCGTTCTGGATGGAAGGCACCCAGGCGGGTCACCTGCTCGGCACCGACCAGCTCGGGCGGGACTATCTGGCGCGGCTGGTCTATGGCGCTCGCATTTCGCTGCTGATCGGCATCATGACGGTTATCACCTCGGGCCTGATCGGCATCACGCTCGGCGTGCTCGGCGGCTTCTTCGGCGGCCGCGTCGATGATTTCGTTTTGTTCGCGATCACCACGCGGTTGTCTATCCCGGTCGTGCTGGTCGCGCTTGCGGTGGTCGGGCTGATGGGGTCGGGCCTCGGGCTCGTCGTCGCCACCCTTGGCCTTCTGTTATGGGACCGCTTTGCCGTGGTCGCGCGCGCCACCACCATGCAGGTCCGCAACAACGACTATGTCAGCGCCGCCTGGTGCGCCGGCGCCTCGATGCCGCATATCCTGATCAAGGAGATTTTGCCGAACATCGCCAGCCATCTCGCCGTGGTGGCGACGCTGGAGATGGCGCTGGCGATTTTGCTGGAGGCTGCGCTGTCGTTCCTTGGGTTGGGTGTACCGCCGCCGCTGCCGTCCTGGGGCCTGATGATCGCCGAGGGCAAGGACTACATGTTTTTTTCGCCCTGGGTGATCATGATTCCCGGCGTCGCGCTGTTCATCCTGGTGCTCGGCATCAATCTGGTCGGTGATGGCCTGCGCAACCTGCTCGGCGCGGAGCGGCTCAGATGAGCACGCTTCTGGAAATCGAAGGGCTCGAGGTGACATTCGGTCGCACCGCCGCAGTGCGCGGCGCCTCGTTCCGGGTCGAGCGGGGCGAGACCCATTGCCTGGTCGGCGAATCCGGCTGCGGCAAATCGGTGAGCGCACTCGCGGTGATGAGCCTGCTCGCCCGCGGTGGCCAGCGTTCAGCGAAGAAGATGAGCTTTGCCGGCACCGATCTCACCTCGCTGTCGGACCGCGAGATGGCGCGCATCCGCGGCAACCGCATGGCGATGATCTTCCAGGAGCCAATGACCAGCCTCAATCCGGCCTTCACCATCGGCTCGCAGATGGCGGAGGTGATGACGCGCCACAAGGGCGGCTCGCGTGCGGCCGCGCTCGATCGCGCCGCCGAATTGATGGCCCGCGTCGGCATCACCGCGCCCGGCATGCGGCTCGGCCAGTTTCCGCACCAGCTCTCGGGCGGCCTGCGCCAGCGCGTGATGATCGCGATGGCGCTGATGTGCGATCCGGAACTCTTGATCGCCGACGAGCCGACCACCGCGCTCGATGTCACCGTGCAGGCGCAGATCCTGCGGCTGCTGGCCGGCCTCAAGCGCGAGCTTGGCCTCTCGATCCTGCTGATCACCCATGACCTCGGCATCGTCGCCCGCGTCGCCGATCATGTGTCCGTCATGTATGCCGGCGAGGTGGTCGAGCGCGCGCCGACCGCGGAATTGTTCCGCGCGCCGCAACACCCTTACACGCGCGGCCTGCTGTCGTGCGTGCCGGTGCCGGGCCGGGTGCAGCGCGATCGACCGCTCGGCTCGATCCCGGGCGTAGTGCCAGCGATCGGGGCGGGCTTTGCCGGCTGCGCATTCCGCTCGCGCTGCGGACATGCCGACGAGACATGCACGCGCGCGATACCGCGGCGGCAGGCGGGCGACGCGCATGATTATCTTTGCCGGCTCGAGCCGGACTGGGCGGAGCCGCAACCCGCATGACCGCCGCGATCGAGGTTCAGAATTTACGGTGCGAGTTTCGCGTGCGCACCGGCGTGATGTCGCAGGAAAAGCGCGTGATCGCGGTCGACAATGTCACATTCAGCGTGCCGGCCGGCAGCGTGCTCGGCGTCGTCGGCGAGTCCGGCTGCGGCAAATCAACGCTGGCGCGCCTGATCCTCGGGCTGCTCAAGCCGACGGCGGGCACCGTGCTGGTCGATGGCAGGAGCCTGTTCGATCTCGACCGCAAGGCGCGGGCGCGGCTGATCCAGCCGGTGTTCCAGGATCCGTTCGCGTCGCTCAATCCGCGCCGGCGCATCAAGGACATCGTGGCGCTGCCGCTGGCGGCGCAGGGCACGTTCTCTCGCGGCGAGATCGAGCGCCGCGTCGGCGGCATTCTGGAGCGTGTCGGTCTCTCGGCCGCGATGGGCGAACGCATGCCGGCGCAACTCTCCGGCGGACAGCGCCAGCGCGCGGCGATTGCCCGGGCGCTGGTGCTGGAGCCCCGGATCGTGATCTGCGACGAGCCGACCAGCGCGCTCGACGTATCGGTGCAGGCGCAGATCCTCAATCTGCTGGCCGATCTGCGCCGCGATCTCGGGCTGACCTACCTCTTCATCAGCCACAATCTCGCGGTCGTCGAGCATGTCGCGAGCGAGGTCGCGGTGATGTATCTCGGCCGCTTCGTCGAGCGCAACGAAACCGACGCGCTGTTTCGCACGCCGCGGCACCCCTACACCAAGGCGCTCTTGGAAAGCGTGCTGACGCCGGAGCCGGGCAAGGGCGTGCCGGATATCGGCCTCGGCGACACCATGCCCGATCCGTCCAATATTCCGCCGGGCTGCCGGTTCAACCCGCGCTGTCGCATCGCGGTCGAGCGCTGCCGGCATGAGACACCAACGCCCATGGTCCGGCCGCCCGCGGGGATGGTAGAATGTCATCTGGCATGAGGGGCGTGCTCACGCCGCCTGTAAACGGAAAATAATGGAGAGCGATATGCGCATGCAAAACAAGCTCCGTGCTGCAATTCTGGCGGCGGTTCTGTCGGGTGTCGGGGCGTTGCCGGCAGTGGCGCAGAAATCCGCCGATACGCTGCGCATCGTGATGCGCGACGCGCTGCCCAACATCGATCCCTTCTACAACAATCTGCGCACCGGCGTGGTGATGCACCATCAGGGCTGGGACGCGCTGGTCTATCGCAATCCGGACACCTTCAAGCTCGAGCCATTGCTCGCCACCGAGTGGAAGCTGCCGGACCCGACCACGATCGAGTTCACGTTGCGGCCCGGCGTCAAGTTTCACGACGGCAGCCCGCTCACCGCCGACGACGTCGTCTACACCATCAACCTCGTCGCCGATCCGGCGAGCCGCGTCTCGACGCCGTCGAACTACAACTGGATCGACAAGGCGGAGAAGACCGGCGACCTGTCGGTGCGCGTCACGCTGAAGCGGCCGAATCCCGCGGTGCTGGAATATTTCGCGCTGGTGCTGCCGATCTACCCCAAGGCCTACCGCGAGAAGGTCGGCGCGGAAGGCTACGCCAAGGCGCCGGTCGGCGCGGGTCCCTACAAGATCACCAAGGTCGAGCCGGGCGTCTCCATCGACTTCGAGCGGTTCGAGGATTACTGGGCCGGCAGCCCAAAGGGCAAGCCGGCGATCAAGAAGATGAGCGTGCGCTTCGTGCCTGACGCCGCGACCGAGATGACGGAATTGCTCGCCGGCCGCGCCGACTGGATCTGGAACATGAATCCGGACCAGCTCGAATCCGTGAACCGGATGCCGCACCTGCAGGCGGTGCGCAAGGAATCGATGCGGATCGGCTATCTCTCGCTCGACGCAGCCGGCCGCACCGGCGCCGACAATCCCTTGACCAAGCAGAAGGTGCGTCAGGCGATCTGGCACGCGATCGATCGCAAGGCGATCGCCGAGAAGCTCGTCACCGGTGGCAGCCGCGTCCCGGGCGCGCCGTGCTTCCCGTCGCAGTTCGGCTGCGATGCCGAAGCCGCGGTGGCCTACGACTACGATCCCGCCAAGGCAAAGAAGCTTCTCGCCGAGGCCGGCTATCCCGACGGCTTCGAGGTCGAGCTTGCAAGCTACGTGCTGCCGCAATGGGGATCATCGGTCCAGAACTATCTGCACGCGGTCGGCGTCCGCGCCAAGCTCAACCAGCTCCAGACCGCGGCGCTGATCCAGCGCGCCAAGGCCGGCGAACTCAGGATGTATCTCGGTAGCTGGGGCAGCTATTCGATCAACGACGTCTCGGCCATCATGCCCAACTTCTTCGACGGCGGCGCCGACGACTATGCCAGGGATCCCGAGGTGCAGAAGTCGCTGATCCAGGGCGGATCATCCATCAACCCGGAGATCCGCAAGGAGGCCTATTCGGCGGCGATCAAGAAGATCACCGAGCAGGCCTACTGGGCGCCGCTGCACACCTATGTGACGACTTACGGTCATTCCAAGCAGCTCGACTTCACGCCGTATCCGGACGAACTGCCGCGCTTCTATCTGGCGAAGTGGAAGTAGGACGGGCCGTCACTTGTGCGTTCGTCATATGCACTGCGCGGGGCATTAGCCCCGCGCCCGCGACCCGGCGCCCCGACATTCCGGAATATTTAATTTTTCGGCCGCATAGTCCGGTTTTTAATTGCTGTCTCCTTTGATGTTGATGTCCCGCGGAGTTTTCGCGATGGTCGAAACCCGGATTGCGCCACGTGTCCGTGTCATGAAGGCCGCCAAGATCGAGTATGGCGGCGACAAGTATGTCTGTACCGTTCGCGATATATCCACCACAGGCGCGGCGCTGGATTTTCCGGACCTGATCCGTATTCCCAATGAATTCACGTTGATCCTCCCTGAGGACGGATTGAAGCTGCCTTGCCATGTCGTTTGGCGCAGGGAGTACAGGGTTGGCGTCGCGTTCGACTAGCCTTGGCTTTGTGAGTTCAGTCGCCGAACCGCTCGATGACATCCGCGAGCGGAATATGCCCGGCACAGGCGCCTGTCCCCGAACCAATGTCTCCGCTCTCCAGCGCCGTTGCATAAATGACGGCAGGGTCGGCCTCGATGCGCCGGCGTAGGGCGGCGAGTTTTGGCCAGCGCGAGGGATCGGCGACCTGATGGAAGTCGAGCCATCGCGCGACGCCGATCAGAATGCCGTCGGCCAGCGTCGGGCGCTCGCCCATGAGAAAAGGGTGATCCCCGATCACGGCTTCGAGCTTGTCATGCCGCTCGATCACCCGGGCGGCGCCGAACTCACGCAGCGATGCCTGCAGTTGCGGGTTCGGTTTCGTCATCTCCATCGCGACCCAGAGCGGTGAGAAGGCTCCAGTGAAGCCGGTGTTAACAAAGGCCATCAGCTGGTGCATCCGGTCTGCTTCCGGCGAAAGCGGTTCGAAGCTGATGCGTCGCTCGCTGTCTCTTGCCTCGATCCAACCGGCGATCGCCATCGTCTCGGTCAGCGCGCGCCCTGCATCCGTAATCAAGACCGGCGTTTCATGCCGGGCATTGATCCGGGCATAGGAAGGATCGCGCATCTCGCCGAGCATATCGACCCGGCAGAGACGATAGGGTTTGCCGAGCCATTCGAGAGCGGCGACAAGCCCCATCGAGCTTCCGGCCGGGAAGCCATAAGTGAGAATCGGTTCCACTGGTTTGTTCTCCGTGATTTCTGTCGATCACGCTGCGCAGCGTGACTGGAAACTACCGATCGCGCCGCCCAAGTAAATGACGCACCTTTTTGTAACCACGAGTCATCGGATGAAAGATCTCGTCTCCCGCTGCCCGATCGAGGAAGTGATGCAGGTCATCAGCGGTCGCTGGCCCGGCCTCCTGATCTACTATCTGAAGCAGGGCACCAAACGCTTCAGCGACCTGCGCAGGGACAACCCCACCATCTCGCACAGGATGCTCACGCTGGAGCTTCGCAAGCTGGAGGACGCCGGCATTGTCGTGCGTACTGAATTCGAGGGATATCCGTTGCGCGTGGAATATGACCTGACGCCGGCGGGCCTCAAACTGGTGCCGCTGCTAGACGCCCTCGGTGACTGGTGGGATGCGACTGAAGCCGGTCGCAGTCAGGCCGGCACGTTGCCGGTGCAGGCCACCGAATAATCTGCGAGCAGTTGCCCCAGGCCGACAAAGCCATCAATCGCCGCGGCGCTGGCGGTCGCGATAGGCTCGGGTCTTCTCCCGGTTTCCGCATCGGTCCGATGAACACCAGCGGCGATTGCCCGGCTTGGAGCGGTCGTAGAAGACCCAGTGGCACTCGTCGGAACTGCATATCTTCATGCGTTCAAGCCTGCCGCTGTCGGACAGGCGCACGAGCTCGGCCAGCACGCCGCCAAGCCCGCTGCTCGCGCGCCGCACGACCGGCCGCAGATCGAGCGAACGCTTCCGGGAAGCCGTGACCGACAAGGGAAAGCGGGCGGCGGCGCGTTCAAGCTCGATGGCCGCCGCGCCCTGCTGCGCCGGCGATGAGCCCAGGAATTGTCTGAGGGCTGTGCGCAGCTCCAGCGCTTCGCGGTGCTCGGCGTGCGAAATCCTTGTGCCGGATTTTAGCAGGCCGCGCGTCTGCAGCCATTTTTCGAGCCGCGCCGGCGTCTCCAGCTCGTCACCGGGCTCATGCGCGACGCCCTGCTCGACATATCGGCGCTGGTCGACCGAGTTCACGAAATCGTACAGCAGCGCGATATCGCCCGGAACCGGGAATTTTTCCGAAAGTCTCATAACACCAGCATAATCTTTTTACTGGTTTCTGCAACCAGCACCTGTTAATTACGTTAGCCGGTGTCGAAGGCGGCAGGGGTTCCGCAAGCCTGAGCAGAGGAGAATTCCCAGATGACCCATTCCGCGATCTCGACCGAGGAGGTGTCCTACCGGAAGCGTGTGGCGGTGCTGGATACCAACATGGCTTACGTCGATGCCGGCGAAGGCGATCCGATCGTCTTCCTGCACGGCAATCCGACGCCGTCCTATCTGTGGCGCAACATCATCCCGTACCTGCTGCCCTATGGGCGCTGCCTGGCGCCGGACTATGTGGGCATGGGCAATTCCGGTCCTGCGCCTGATGGAAATTACCGGTTCGTCGATCATCGCCGCTATCTCGACGCCTGGTTCGAGGCGATGGGCTTGACGAAGAACGTGATCCTGGTCGTCCACGACTGGGGTTCGGCGCTGGGCTTCGATTGGGCCCGTCGCAATCCCGGGCGCGTGAAGGCGATCGCCTACATGGAGGGAATTGTGCGCCCCTTCGCGTCCTGGGATGAATGGCCCGCGGCGACGCGCGCCTTCTTCCAGGGGCAACGGACCGATCGCGGCGAGGATCTGATCCTCCGGCAGAATCTGTTCATCGAGTATCTGCTCCCGCTGCGGCGTATCCCCGAGGAGGCGATTGAGGTCTACCGGCGCCATTATCGCAATCCCGGTCTTTCGCGCATGCCGATGCTGGCCTGGACGCGCGATCTGCCGATCGCCGGCGAACCGGCAGATGTGGTAGCGATCGTCGACGACTACGCGCGATGGCTTGCCGCAAGCCCGATACCAAAACTTTTCATCGACGCCGAACCGGCCGGTTTTCTGATTGGCGCGCAGCGCGAGTTTTGCCGTGCCTGGCCCAACCAGCAGACGGTCATGATTCCGGGCGCGCACTTCCTGCAGGAGGAGGCGCCTGACGAGGTCGGCAGGGCGCTGGCTCGCTTTGTCGCGAATGTCCGCGCGGGAGCGATGGGCTGAGCGTCATGGAGCAGTTGCATTTCCTGGAGCTGACTGACCTGGCGGAGCTGATCCGGAGGCGCGAGATATCGCCTGTCGAGGCGACCCGTCAGCAACTCGACCGGATCGCAGCGCTGGACGGCACGCTCGCCAGTTACGCTGTCGTCACGGCCGAGCGCGCGATGGCGGAGGCGCAGGCGGCGGAAGCCGACATCGTCGCCGGTCGTTATCGCGGCCCGCTGCACGGCGTGCCGCTCGCCGTGAAGGACCTGTTCTGGACCAGCGATGCGCCGACCGCGGCGGGAACGACGATCCACAAGCGCTTCAGGCCAACCGAGGACGCCACCGCCGTGCGACGCCTTCGCGAGGCCGGCGTCGTGTTGCTCGGCAAGCTGCAGATGACGGAAGGCGCCTATTCCGATCATCACCCCGAGATCGTGCCGCCCCGCAATCCCTGGAACGCCGACTATTGGCCGGGCATCTCTTCAAGCGGACCGGGCGTGGCGGTGGCGGCCGGGCTTTGCTTCGGCGCACTCGCTTCCGACACCGGCGGCTCGATCCGCTGGCCGTCGGCGGCCAACGGCCTGACCGGCATCAAGCCGACATGGGGGCGGGTGAGCCGCCACGGCGTGTTCGATCTCGCACCGAGTCTCGATCATGTCGGACCGATGGCGCGCAGTGTCGCCGACGCCGCCGCGCTCCTGACCGCCGTCGCCGGTGCTGACCCGGCCGATCCCACCGCTTTGCAGGCGCCGGTGACGAATGTCGCGGCGATGGCGAAGCCGAGTGTCGATGGTCTCAGGATCGGCGTCGATCGGGAGTGGGGCCGCAGAGACGTCGATCCGCAGGTGCTTGCGGTTCTCGATGACGCGGAGCGCGTGATGTCCGCGCTGGGCGCCGAATTCGTCGAAGTCCAGGTGCCGGATGTTACCCAGGCCGTGGCCGATTGGGCTCCCAATTGCGCGGTGGAAGCCGCGGTCGCGCACAGGGCGACTTATCCCTCGCGCCGGGCGGAGTACGGCCCGGTGATGCGGATGGTTCTCGATACCGGACGCGCTCTGTCCGGCTTCGACTATCAGGACCTGCTGTTGCGGCGCATGACCTTCCGCGGCCGCATGCGCGCTCTGTTTGGAAAGATCGACCTGCTGCAGGTGCCGGCGCATCCGTTCGCACCGCTGTCGCTGAAGACCATGGGGACGATGGGCCTGCAGCCGGAACTGATCGCGAGGCTCCAGGCCTACACCGCGCCCTTCAACATGACGGGCCAGCCGACGCTGACCCTGCCGGGCGGGTTCAGCACCGATGGCTTGCCGATTGCCTTCCAGATGGTGGCCGCCGATCTCGGCGAGGCGACGCTGATCCGCGCTGGCATTGCGTTCCAGCGCGCGACGGACTGGCACCGTCGGCATCCGGCGCTGTAGTAGCGCCGGTCGGGCTCAGCTCGCCGGCAGGCCGGCCGCGACCATCAATTGCATGATGCGTTCGGTAGCTTCGATGTAGACCGGGCTGGAATTCTTCCTGGGCGTGGGGACGTTGTGATAGGTCGAGCCGGGCCGCAATTCGCGGCCCTTTTCCATCGCCGCTCTGGCTTCGTCAGTCTTCCCCAGTTGCTGATAGGCCGCCGCCAGCAGCATATGCGTGCGTCCGCTGGCGGATGTGATCGCGATCGACTTCAGCAGCCACGGCACCGCTTCCTCGGCGCGGCCCATCAGCATGTTGGCCCAGCCCGCGCCGATCTTCCAGGTCCAGCGCGACACCTGCGGCGTATCGAATCGGTCCGCCTGCATGAACGTCGCCAGCGCGTCTTCGAAGCGACCGGTTTGAACCTGCGCAAGGCCGACATGGTACAGCGCGATCCCGTTCCAGGGATCGAAGCTCAAGGCTTTCGCACAAGCCACGAGACTCGCGCGGAACTGGTTGGTGGCGTTGAGGAAGCGGCAATAGGCCTCGTTTGCCGGAATATAATTCGGCCTTGCGCGCAGCGTCTGCTGCAGCATCGCGTCGGTCCTGGTTTCCGCCGCCTCGCGTTCGGGTCCACTCAGCCACGCCATCTGCACGCCGCGCATCAGCAGTGCCGCGAGCGCGACCTGAACGTCGACATTGTCAGGATCTTCGGCCAGCGCTTTCTCCAGCATGGCCTGCGCCGCCTGAAAACGTTCCGGCGAGGTCTGGTTGATATGGGCAGTGGCCTGTTCGATCACGACATTGCTCTTCGAAGCCGATCGCGGGTCGGCATTCAGCAGTTCGTTGATGCGCAGCGCCAGGGCGTGACCGACACCCGCCGCGAGCCGGGACTGCTGCGTCTGCAGGTCCGTATCCGCAGGGCTGACCTGATATGACGCGGTCCACTTGACCTCGCCGGTTGCCGTCTCCGTCATGCGCGTCCGTATCGTCCAGGCCTGCTCGCTCTTCTGCAGTTCGCCCTTCACCACGAAGTCGGCCTTCGTTGTGGCCTGCTCCGGAATCAGGACGCGGATGTTTTCGATCTTCGCCAGCCCGTCGGTGAGGCGGCCGCTCACGTCGGCCGCCATCTGGGCGACGAGGGGATCGTTGCTCTCGTCCACAATCGGCATCACGGCGATGCTTGTCGGCCCGCGCGCAAAGATCAGACCGGGACGCAACATCCACACAGCGACTGCCGTGCACAGGATGGCGAGCGCCGCGACAGAAGCGAACGCGATGCGACGCCGGCTGAGGTCGAAAACCCGTTTCGCGGGTTCGCTGTTCATTACGACCGCCACCGTCGTGTCTGATGCGGCCGGCTCGGGCCGGCTGACGGGCGGAATTTCCGGCGCGGCCGGAGCGGCGACCTCGGTCACGCCGGCCTCGGTCACTTTGGCCCCTGTCACCTCGGGCCCCGTCACCTCGGCCTGGAACAGATAGCCGCGTCCCGAGATCACCCGGACCACCTGGCGCTTGTCGTCGCCGAGCGCGGTGCGGATTTCGCGGATGCACTGGAACAGGCTGTCCTCGCCGACATGGACGTTCGGCCAGGCGGCTTCCATCAACTGTTGCTTGCTCAGGACGTGGCCGGCATTCCCGGCGAGCAGCCGCAGTATCTCCAGCGTCTTGGGTCGGAGCTTGACCGTCTCGCCATCGGGCCGGCGCAACTCGGCGCGCTCAGAATCGAGCTCGAAACCAGAAAAGCGCAGCACGTCCCCTCCCACCGGCAACTGTCCCCATTTAGTCCCCGGATCGACCGAAAAAATGTGCCCAGACGCACAGGGACGCCGAATATCAGAAAAATTTCAGAATGTCTCAACAGCCGTTTCAGGACGTTCCCGGCGCGAAATGAGAGGAAAGGGGGAGTTGATGTGGGGGAGTCGTGCCGAACGGGGACTGCGATGCCGGACAGGCGCGCGCGGACCTCTGTCGGCCGGGGCAGAACATGTTCGGTACACGGTATTATTACGCCGCCACGCGCGGCACCGGCAGCAGGCGGCTGCGGGCCGCGCTATTGGCCACGACAGCGCTGGCGGCCGTGGGCACCCCGGCGGCGGCGCAAAACGCCACCTGGCTCGCCGCTCCCGGCAGCGGCGATTTCCTCACCGGCTCCAACTGGAGCACGGGAACGGTGCCATCAGGCACCGCTTCCTTCGGCGCGTCGAACACCACCAGCCTGTCGATTGCACCGACGGCCACCCCCACGACGACCATCGGCGGCCTGACCTTCAATGCGGGGGCGCCGGCCTACGACCTGACGATCAGCCAGTGGCTCGTGCTCAACGGCGCCGGGATCGTGGTCAACGGCGCAGGTGCCACCCTCACCACCGCCGGCACCAACGGCGTGCTCCAGTTCAGCAATTCGAGCAGCGCCGGCACCGCCACCATCAGCAACGGCGTGACCACGTACTTCCGCGACAGCAGCACGGCCGGCAGCGCGGCGATCACCAACATCGGCAGCATCGGCTTCGAAGGCACCAGTACGGCTGCCAACGCCACCATCGACAACGCTGGCCGTATCGATCTCTACCACAGCAGCACGACCGCCGATGCGACCATCACCAACCGCAATCTTCTGTTCTACTTCAGCAGCAGCTCAGCCGGCAGCTCGACCATCACCAATACCGGGAGCCTCGATTTTCGCGCAGACAGCACAGCCAGCAGCGCCACCATCGCCAATGCCAATTACATGTCCTTCGCTGGCAACAGCACGGCTGGCAATGCGACCATTACCAATCCCGGCGGCATCACCTTCACTGACAGCAGTACGGGGGGCGACGCGACCATTGCCAACACTGGCGGCATAACCATCACCAGCCTGGCCAGCGCCGGTAACGCCAACGTCACCAACACAGGCACTCTCGTCTTCGACTTCAACGGCTCGGCCGGTAACGCGACCATCGCCAACCAGTCTGTCATGGTCTTCTATCGCGACAGCACCGCCGGCGGCGCCGCCATCACCAATAGCTCGCAGCTCCGCTTTACCGACTCCAGCAGCGCCGGCGGCGCCGCCATCACCAACACCGCGACCCTCAGCTTTCAGTCCATCAGCTCAGCCGGCACCGCGGTCATCACCAACGCCGGCGGCGGCAGCATCACCTTCGATGACTTCAGTTGGGCCGACAGCGCGACCATCACCAACAACGGCAGCCTGAACTTTCGCGCCAGCAGCTCAGCCAGCAGCGCGACCATCGCCAACAACGGCAGCCTGCTCTTTCACGGCAACAGCAACGCCGGCAGTGCCGTCATCACCAACAATGCCGGCGGTGTCGTCGACTTCTCCGGTACGGTCGGAGCCGCCGGCAATAACAAGCTCACGGCCGGCTCGATCGCAGGCGCCGGCAACTACCTGCTGGGCGCCAACGAGCTCACGGTCGGCTCCAACAATCAAACGACCGAGGTGGGCGGCGCGATCTCCGGGAACGGTGGCTCACTGGTCAAGCTAGGCACCGGCACGCTGACGCTGTCGGGCGCGAACACGTATACGGGCGGCACCACGGTCAACGGCGGCACCCTCCAGCTTGGCACGGCGGGCAGCGCCGGCACGATTCTCGGTGCGGTCAACGTCGGTGCCGGAGGCGCACTCGAGCTCTTCAACACCAGCCTCAGCGGCATCACCAGCATCACGAATGCCGGCGTCACCACCTTCTACGGCAACCTGAATGCCAGCAGCACCAGCGTCACCAGCACCGGGACCCTGAACTTCAGAAACACGAGCAGCGCCGGCTGGCTCAACATCAATGCCGGCTCCGCCAATTTCTTCGACGGGAGCACGGCCGGCAACGCCACCATCACCAACAACCAGGCCGTCACTTTCCAGAACAGCAGTTCGGCCGCCAGCGCGACCATCACCAACAACAGCCTCCTCGAGTTCAAGGACACCGCAACCGGCGCCAGCGCGCAAATCACCAACAGCGACACCGTGAACTTCCGCGACGCCAGCACGGCCGGCGGCGCCACCATCACCAACTACCGCAGCCTGAACTTTCTTACCACCAGCTCCGCCGGTAGCGCCACCATCGGCAACTACGACCGCATCGATTTCTATGCCAACAGCACGGCCGGCAGCGCGACCTTCACCAATCCCGGCTATGTCCAGTTCAACGCCAACAGCACGGCCGGCAGTGCGACCTTCACCAACAGCGGCTTCGGCAGGACTGATTTCTACGACGCGTCCACCGCAGGCAATGCTCAAATCACTATCAACGACTCGGCGGCGGCGAACTTCAGGAATACCAGCACGGCGGGCAACGCAAGCATCACCGCCAATGCCGGATTCGTCCAGTTCTTCGGTGCCAGCTCCGCCGGCAGCGCAAACATCGCCGTCAATGGCCTGGTCTCCCTCAATTTCAACGATACGAGCTCCGCCGGCAGCGCCACGATCAACCTCAACGACCCTGGCGGCGGCATCAATTTCGGCAGCGCGAGTTCGGCCGGCACCGCCACGATCACCGTCAACGCGGGCAATCTCAACTTCTTCCAGACCAGCTCCCTTGGAAGCGCAACCCTCACGAACAACAATTATACCAAATTTCTGGACAGCAGCTCGGCCGGCAGCGCCAGCATCACGAACAACCGCTACATGGAGTTCACTGGCAACAGCACGGCCGGAAGCGCCGCGATCGTCAACAACAGCAACAACAGCTTCCTGTATTTCAACGGCAACGCCAGTGCCGGCAGCGCGACGATCACCAACAAGATCACGAACCAGATCTGGTTTGCCGACTACAGCACGGCCGGGACCGCCACGATCATCAACGGCGAATATTTGAAGTTCGACGGCCACTCCACAGCCGGCAGCGCGGCCATCATCACCGAGGGCAACGTCACTTTCGCGGGCACGGTCGGCCTCAACGGCGACAACAAGGTCAGTGCGGGCTCGATTGCGGGCACCGGAGGCATCTTCCTCGGGCTTAACGAACTCACGGTCGGCTCCAACAATCAGTCGACCGAGATGAGCGGCGTCATTGGAGACTACGGGAACTTCGGCGCAGGGTCGCTGGTCAAGATCGGCACCGGTACGCTCACGCTGTCAGGGTTCAACACCTATATCGGCGGCACGACCATCAACGGCGGCACGTTGCAGCTCGGCAGCGCCACCGGAACCGGCTCCGTTCTGGGCGCGGTCACGGTCGGAAGCGGTGCCACCTTCGACGTCGTCAATGCCGACACCAGCGGCCTCACCAGCATCAGCAACAGCGGAACGACAATCTTCCGCAACAATACCAGCGCAAGCAGCGCCGCGATCACCAATCCCAGCAATCTCTATTTCAGGGATAACGCTTCGGCCGGCAGCGCGATCGTCAGCAACACCGGCTTTCTCGAATTCAACAACGCCTCCACAGCCGGAAGCGCATCGATCACCACCACCGGCACGACGAACTTCAGAAACACCAGCACGGCCGGCAGCGCAACGCTCACCGTCAACGGCAATTTCGTCAACTTCTACAATACGAGCACGGCCGGCAGCGCCACGATCAACGTCGGGACTGCTAACCTCTGGTTCCGGGATACGAGCACGGCCGGCAACGCCACCATTGTCAATAACGGCGGTCTTCTCACCTTGAACAGCGCCACGCTGGGCAACGCCACCATCACCAATAACATGGGCCTCTTCCTGCAAGACAGCAGCACGGCCGGAAACGCGACGATCACCAATAACAACCGGATCTATTTTTATAACAGCTCGACGGCTGCAACCGCCACCATCGTCAACAATCACAGCCTGAATTTCTGGAGTGACTCCAGCGCCGGCACCGCGCGCATCACCAACGCCGCCGCAGGCACGCTCGAGATCGTCAACAGCGGCACGCTGGCCAACGCGACGGTCATCAACAGCGGTCAGATGAGTTTCTGGGGCGGCAACTTCGGCGACGTCCCCACAGCCGGTAACGCGACCATCACCAACAATGCCAGCGGCACGATCGAATTCCGCAACAGCGGCACCGCCGGCAGTGCAGCCATCATGAATAACGGTTGGATGCGGTTTACCAGCGCCTCCACGGCCGGAAGCGCCACCATCTTCAACAACAGCGGGCTGACCTTCGATACCAGCACCACGGCTGGTAGTGCCGCCATCGTCAACAGCGGCAACGTGCTGTTCGACGGCAACTCGACGCCCGGCAATGCGCAGCTCATCAACGCCGCGCCCGGCGCGGTCTTTGATCTCTCGATGACAACAGGCCCGAACGGCGACAACAGGCTCACCGCCGGCTCGCTCGCCGGCAGCGGGACCTTCCAGCTCGGCGGCAAGGAGCTGACGGTCGGCAGCAACAATCTGTCGACCAACGTCACCGGCGTGCTCGCCGACGGTGGATCCGGCGGCTACACCGGTGCCTCGCTCGTGAAGGTCGGCACCGGCAAGCTGACCCTGTCGGGCGTCAATACCTACACCGGCACGACGACGGTCGATGGCGGCACGCTGGCGGTGAACGGCTCGATCCTGTCGTCGAGCGGCGTCACCGTGAATGCGGGCGGCGCGCTCGGCGGCACCGGCATCGTTGGCAATACGACGATTGCAAGCGGCGGAGCGCTCGCGCCCGGCAATTCGATCGGCACTCTCACCGTCAGCGGCAATCTGGCCTTCACGACCGGCAGCTTCTACACGGTGGAGGTCTCTCCAACCTCCGCCGACCGCACCAACGTCACGGGCACCGCGACGCTCACCGGCGCCACCGTGCAGGCGGTTGCGCTGGTGCCTGCTCGCTTCAGGGCCGAGACCTATACCCTCCTGAACGCCAGTGGCGGATTTGGCGGCACGCAGTTCGCCGGCCTCGACGTCATCAACAGCTTCAGTCCGGGCGCGCGCAATCCGCACCTGACCTATGACGCCAACAACGTCTATCTCGTGCTCGATCCCGGCGAGATCATTTTGCCGTCGGGTACGAACGCCAACCAGGCCAGCGTTGCCGGCGGCATCAACCGCGCGGTGCTCGGCGGCACGACGCCGCCGGCGGCCTTTGACGTGCTGCTCAATCTCGATGGCACGCCGCTGAAGAATGCGCTGACGCAGATCTCGGGCGAGACGGCGACCGGTGCCCAGCAGAGCACGTTCAATGCGATGACCATGTTCATAGGGCAGATGACCGACCCGTTTATCGACGGGCGCGGCGACATGGGCGCTTCTGTTCAGGGCGCATCCTCGTATGCGGCCGACGGCGCGGCACGGCGCGCTGCCGTGGCGCGCGAGGCGTTTGCCGGGATCCCGCCTTCTGTGCCGACAAGCTTCGAGCAGCGCTGGAACGTCTGGGCCGCAGGTTTCGGTGGATCGCAGACATCATCCGGCAACACCGCACTTGGATCGAACGGCGTGACGAGCCGTCTGTTTGGGACCGCCGCCGGGGCCGATTACCGGTTCTCGGCACATACGCTCGCCGGCTTTGCGCTGGCCGGCGGCGGTACCAATTTTTCCGTCGCCAATGGTGGCACCGGACGATCGGACCTGTTCCAGGCCGGCGCGTTCGTGCGCCACCACAATGGCCCCGCCTATCTCTCCGCCGCTCTGGCCTATGGCTGGCAGGACGTCACCACCGACCGCACGGTGACAGTCGCGGGCATCGACAAGCTGCAGGCGCGCTTCAACGGCAGTACGTTTGCGGGCCGTGTCGAGGGTGGCTACCGCTTCGCAACGCCCTGGATGGGTGTCACGCCCTACGCCGCCGCGCAGGTCACGACATTCCAGCTTCCGGCCTATGCGGAAAGCGTGCTGTCCGGGGCTAATACGTTTGCGTTGAGCTATGGCGCGAAAACCGTCACCGCCACGCGCAGTGAACTGGGATTGCGTACCGACCGGTCATGGGCCGTCAACGACGCCATCCTGACACTGCGCGGCCGCGCCGCATGGGCGCACGATTTCAATCCCGACCGCGCCGTCGCGGCGACCTTCCAGACGCTGCCGGGGGCAAGCTTCGTGGTCGACGGCGCCGCGCAGGCCCGCGATGCGGCGCTCACCAGTGCGTCAGCCGAAGTGAAATGGCGCAACGGATTCGCGGTCGGCGCCACTTTCGAAGGCGAATTTTCCAACGTTACCCGCAGCTACTCCGGCAAAGGCGTCGTGCGCTATGTGTGGTAAATTTCACAAATGGACTGGAACTTTGATGCTAAAGTCAGTTTGCCCCGCCTACGACCCCGCCCTTGAAGAAGCCGATCAGCCCGCAGAGCAAGGTCCGAACAGCATGGACGATGTCCTGAACCTCGCCCAGGTCATGGCCGAATTGTCCTATCTCGCTCGTCTGGAGGAAAGACGCGAGACCAACGTGGCGAGCTTGAAGCGCCTGAAGGAAGCCCGCGACGCTCTCCTTGATAGAGGAGGGGAAGCCGCGGAGGGCCCGATCTCACGAAGTTCCTAGTGCAGGATCAGATTAGGTCGGACCGTGACGACGGATCATCTCGTGCCTCGGGCGCAGGCGGTGTGAGCGCTGCGAGCCGGGGGCCATTCTACTTTGCATGGGGTTGTTTTCGCGATTTTATGTCCGGGCCTATCATCGGGCGGCGCTTCGCGCCGACCCGTTGGCTCGCAATGACGGTTGAGATCAACCCTTCGTCACATGCACGCCGGGCTTCTCGCCCGCATTCCACTTGCCGTCGATCGCCCGCTCGATCTGCGCCGCGAGTTGCAACAGCAACCCGTCATTGGCCTGCTTGGCGATCGCCTGAATGCCGAGCGGCAGGCCGTGCTCGTGGGTGGCGAGCGGCAGCGAGATCGCGGGGATGCCGCAGAGATTGGCGAGCGGCGTAAAGGCAAAATTGCGCCAGAGATTGCCGAACCAGTCGAGCACATCTGGGTTGTCGCTGATGGTCAGATACTCCTTGGTGCCGACCTTCGGCGTCGGCAGCGCGGTGATCGGCGTCAGGATGATGTCCCAGTCCTCGAAGAACGCGCCGAAGCCGCGCGACGTCGTATTGAACACCGCCTGCATCCGCGCGCGGTCGGCATAGCTCGTGTGCCGGCCGTGCTCCCAGATCCGGATGTTGATCGGCTCGATCAGGTCTTCCGGCGGCCGCTCCAGCCCGCGCGCCGCCAGCATGTTGGAGATGACCACGGCAAAATTGCTGATGTAGCAGGTGGTCTGCGCCGCAAAGGCTTCACTGTAGTTCAGCTCAGGCAGGGCGTAGTCGACGTGATGGCCGAGGCCTTCGAGAAAGCGCCCGGCCTTTTGCAACTCGGCCGCGATATGCGGCGTCGCCTGGTAGTCACCCCATTTGTATGACAGTGCGATCTTCAGCCGGCCCGGATCGCGCGCGATCATCCGCGTATAGGGCTCGGGCGGAGACCAGAACGGCATGAACTCGCCCGGCGCCGGCCCGCGGCAGGCATCGACGTAGGCCGCGGTGTCGCGCACCGAGCGCGACTGGCAGCCCTGAATCGAAACCAGCCCGCTGAGATCGGACAACAGCGGCGACAGCGAGAACACGCCGCGCGAGACCTTCAGCCCGATATTGCCGTTGACGCCGGCTGGGATTCGAATAGAGCCGCCGCCGTCGGTCGCGTGCGCGATCGGCACCGCGCCAGCCGCGACCATCGCCGCACTACCGGCTGACGATCCGCAGGTGGTGTAGTCGGTATTCCAGGGATTGCGCGTGACATAGACGGCGGGATTCTCAGCCGAACTGCAGACGCCGAACTCCGGCGTGGTCGTGCGCCCGATCAGGTTAAGCCCGGCTCCGCGCATCTTCTTGGTCATGAACGTATCGGCCGTGGCGCGATTGCCGCGCATATAAAGCGAGCCCATTTCCTGCAGCCGGCCCTTCAGCGTCGGCCCCAGGTCCTTCATCAGGAACGGCAGCCCGGCGAAGGGACCATCGAGCGCGGTGCCGTCGGTTGCGGGATCGGCAATCGCGTCGTCGAACAATTCGACGACGCCGGACAGCGCGGGGTCGACCTTGGCAATGCCGGCGGTCGCCTGAGCCGCCAGTTCGGCTGCCGTCAGCTCGCCCTTCGCAACGCGCGTCGCCAGCGCAACGCCGTCATGTGCGGCCCATTCGTCCCAGCTCATCGGCAAGTTCATTTGGATTCATCCTTTCGGCGCAGCTTTGGCCCCAGCGCATGGGACGCCACGCTCTTTCGTTGTCGTGCTGTTAAACCTTGATCAGCCGCACCCTGGTGCCCCAGGGATCTGATGTCTCGATGCCATTGGTGATGGTCTCGACTGCTGCACCCGCCTGCCGCAGGCGCTGCTGCTGGGCTTCGAGAATTTGCTGTGCCTCGATCTCCAGCGAGAACCAGGCGAGGCCGGTAGCCGCGTCGTCTCGCGCTCCAGCCCCCGAACTTTGCCAGACGTTGATCGCGAGGTGATGATGATAGCGCCCCGAGGACAGGAACGCCGCGCCGGTCCGCTTGCGGGTCGGGGCGAAGCCGATGGTGCCGGCATAGAAACGGTCCGCCTGTTCGAGATCGCCGACGCGCAGATGCATGTGGCCGATGCGCAGGCCGTCGGGCGCCTTGGCATAGTTGGTCGTCTGCGTACCCGCGAGCCCCAGCAGGCCATCGATGTCGAGCTGGTCGGTTGCCATCGCTACCGTCCCGGCTTCCCACTTCCAGAGTTCGGGCGCGCGGTCGGCATAGACCTCGATGCCGTTGCCTTCGGGATCGTCGAGATAGACGGATTCGCTGACGAGGTGGTCGGCGAAGCCGGAGAGCGGGATCCGGTTTTTCGCTGCATGCACCAGCCAGCGCCCGAGGTCCTTGCGCGTCGGCATCAGGAACGCGGTGTGATAGAGGCCGGCCGCGTTGCGCTCCTCGCGTGCCGCGTTCTCGCGCCGCTGCAGATTGAGCAGCGGCACGCCGCCCGAGCCGAGTTGCGCGCCCGTCTCGGTGCGCGCCATGACGGTGAGCCCGATCGCATCGCGATAATAGTCGGCGACCTTGTCGAGGTCGCGCACGCGCAGCGTCACCATGCCGATCCGCATCGGCGTGCGGTTGGCGAAGGTCGGCCCGCCCGAGCCAGCCGTATTCCCCTCGGCCCGCGCCGCGGCCATGGCGGCCGCGCTCAGCGACGACGCGCCGGCAAGGTGAAGCAGCGTGCGGCGGGTCAGGTCGATGGTCATGAAATTTTCCTTCTCCGGCCAGTTCGCCGAAGCAAATTCTGCGCCGGTTTTTAATCCCGGCGCCGCCGCATCAGGGCTAACCGGAACCTTCGTTGCAGCAGAACGTTTTGCTCCGAGCAAGCTATTTTTCAGCCATTGGAGATGAAAATGAAGCGCGTCGCGGCAGCGATTCTCGCAGCGGTAATCGGAGTGAGTGCGGCGTCCGCCCAAACCACGGCGGCCTCGGGCACGAAGGAGGAGACAGCCTGTACGACCTCACCGTCCGCGGCGTCGGGACAGGGCGAGGAGAAGACATCGAACTCGCAGACCGTCGGCAAGAGCGCGGTGCTGCCCGACGCGGGCGGCGCGAACTCGGCTGCACCGACCGTGCAGAGCGGCGACAAGCCGCTGAAGGTATCGCCGGATTGCCCGCCGGATTCCAAGCCGAAGTAATGTGTTTCGGTTCGCCCGACGCGTTCGGCAGAGCCATCAGTATCACCGACAACGAACCAGCTATTCGCGCAAGATTTGTTCTTGGCAAAATTCAGGGCAGGGAAAGAGTTTTCTCCTTATGCCCTCGATCAGGAAGTTTGAACCGGTGTCCGATAGATGCACGTTATCGGTAATTATTACGTCGCTTGCCGATGGGCCAACGCGCGTCATGCACCCTTCCAAGTTGCACAGCATGTGCCAGGCCGAGATGTACTCCGTCCCGGCAGACTTGCTGAATGCTTCCATTCGTGCATCGCCCTCGGGGCCGGACACACCTGCGGCTATTCTGTCCGCGATTGTGTGCCGCAATCGGTAGAAATTCACCAGCGTATGGGGAAGCGTGCGCTTCCAAACCGGTACGGGTCCCAAAATGATGATTCGCTTGACGCTGAGGGCCTTTAGCTGATCGATTGTTTCCCGGAGTTTCCCGAGATCCTTAAGGCCGTCCCACCATGCGTGCAGCAGCACGATCTCGGGATGCGATGATTTTATCAAATCGAAAACAATTTGATTGGCTGCGTCACATCTGGCATCGGAGCCGGCCGCCAGGATGGGAGGGCATGCTGACGCCGTGAAGCGAGCCAGGCGAAACGGAACTGTTGCCTGAGCATTCTTCAATCCCGGGTAAAGCGCTGCAGCGGTGGAATCTCCCCATAGGTGAACGAGGGGCTTGTTGCCTTGCTCGATGCAACTCGAATTGAATTCAGAGCCGGGTACGTCCAGGAAGCACTTGTCACGGAACCCGGCGTTGCCGTGCGGCGCCAACTGCGCGATATCGCGAATTTCTGGCGGAAAGCGAAATCCAAAACCAGATGCCGTGGCTGTCACGATCCCCACCATGCCGACCGTGAGCAATCCGAACGCCAGTTTCGGTGTTGTATTTTTCTGCTGGCGAAGTGGAATTTCGACAAAACGAAACGTGAGCCATGAGAGGGCGATCGCAACGAGAACGGCAGCCCAAATCTCCACCGCGTTTGGATTTCCGTTCCGCACAATCCCGAGATAGGACAATAGCGGCCAGTGCCAGAGATACAGCGGATAGCTGATCAGTCCGATCAGGACCATCTGCGGGTTCGATAGAAAAGTCCTGTTCAACAGGGAATTTGGCGAGAGAATAATCAGCACGGCGCCAAGCACCGGTAACAACGCATAAACGCCCGGAAACAGGCTTTCCTTGCTGAGCGTTATCGCAGCAAAGATAATTGCTGCAGTGCCAATCGCTGCCAGCAGGTTCTCGAGTTGCGGAAAGCGCTGCTTTCCGTGCTCCAGGGCGTCGGTGTAGTTGGTGGCGAGAATGGCGCCGGCCAATAGCTCCCATGCTCTCGATATTGGCGAGTAAAAAGACCAATCCTTGTAGCCGAAGAAAATCAAGAGGCCGACGCCAAACGATGCTGTGGCGATGGCTCCCATCAAGGTTCGGTGCCACTTCAATCCGATAAGCAAGAGAGCCGGTGGCCAGAAGATGTAGAACTGTTCCTCGATGCCCAACGACCAAAGGTGCAGGAGGGGATTTTCGGTCGCGTCCGGAGCAAAATATCCGAGCTGCGTGAGCTGAAACAGATTGGATACGAACGCAACGCCGGCCGCAATGTTCTTCCCGAGCAGGGAAAAGCCCTCCGGCAGAAGAACAAACCAGCCGAACAGATAGGTGGCTGCCAAGACGACGATGAGCGCCGGAAATATCCGCCGAATTCGACGAGAGTAGAAATCCAGGAACGAAAAGGAATTGGTTTTGCTCTGCGAGAGAATGATGCGAGTGATCAGGAAGCCTGAGATAACGAAAAAAATGTCAACCCCGATAAATCCGCCGGGGACCAGCGAAGGCTCGGCGTGATATCCAACAACCAGCAGAATGGAGATAGCTCGCAGACCATCGATGTCGGGACGATAGGCGCCCATCTCGTTTGGATGTCCCGATCGCGCGATTGGCAATGTTGCTTCCTCCGTTTTCCCTGCGATGGCGAACATAGATGCCCTGCGCGAGTGTCGCGACTGTGTCTGTAAGGCGCCAAGAACGCGCAGGACAAGCTGTGGAGATGTTGCGCGGTCGAGGATGCCTCACGAACTTCACACAGTTACATGGAACTTCATATGGCTTTTTTCATCCGCTCGCGGCAAAGGCCGGGATGCTCCCAGAGGGAGCCAACGAAGATACAAACCTCGATCAAACATGTCGCGAGAGCGCTAAGCTCTGTCCACCCGTCATTGCGAGCGCAGCGAAGCAACCATCTATCCCGCACCGAGACGAGGATTGCTTCGCTACGCTCGCTATAACGTGGAAAGAGCAAACCGCGCTCTATATCCTCACGCTGAGGAGGCCGCGTCTCGAAGGACGAGGCCCGAGGGAGCAGCCCCACACCAGCCTTTCAATTTTGCGATAGAAGCCATGTCCACATTCAAATTCCTCAGATAGCCGCCGCGATCTATTGTCGGTTCAACCCAGGTCAGGAATCGCAGGAGGAAGCGGAACCCCGATGGCAGAAGCAGCGAAATCACGGAGCGAGGCCGCGCCGGCGCTCCCGACCTGGCCGGACGAGATCTACCGCGTGCTGAAGGACGCCGGCATTCGCCAAGTCGCCATGGTGCCGGACGCCGGCCATAGCCGTCTGATCCGCTCATTCGAGGCCGATCCGGAAACCCGTGTCGTCACGCTGACGACGGAGGAAGAGGGCGTGGCGATGCTGGCGGGCGCGTGGCTGGGCGGCGAACGCGGCGTTCTCTTGCTGCAGTCGAGCGGCGTCGGCAATTGCATCAACATGTTGTCGCTGCCGGTGATCTGCCACATGCCGCTGCTGATGATCGTCACCATGCGCGGCGACTGGGGCGAGTTCAACCCGTGGCAGATCCCGATGGGGCAGGGCACGCGGCCTTCGCTGGAGGCCATGGGCGTGATCGTGAACAAGGTGGATGAGCCGCATCTCGTCGCCTCCGCCGTGCAGGGCGCGGCGAACCTCGCCTTCAACACCTGGAAGCCGGTCGCGGTCCTGATTGGACAGCGCGTGCTCGGCGCTAAGAATTTCAAGGAGCTGGCCCGCAAATGAGCAATCCGAACGCACTTTTGCACCGTCGCGATGTCGTCAACGAATTGTTGCGCGACCGCGCCGATCTCCTCGTCATCGCCGGCCTCGGCGCGCCGAACTGGGACGTCTCGGCTGCCGGCGATCATCCGAACAATTTCCCGCTCTGGGGCGCGATGGGCGGCGCCTCCATGATCGGGCTCGGGCTGGCGTTGGCGCAGCCGAGACGCAAGGTGCTCGTCATCACCGGGGACGGCGAGATGCTGATGAATGTCGGCTCGCTCGCGTCAATCGCGGTGGAAGCGCCGAAGAACCTTACAATCGCCGTCCTCGACAATGAGCGGTTCGGCGAGACCGGTATGCAGAAGACCCCGACGGCTTCCGGCGTCGACCTCGCCGCCATCGCCACCGCCTGCGGCATTCGCACCTCGCGCATCGTCCGCACGATGGCGGAAGTTAGCGAGCTTCGCGATCTCGCGCATGAGGGCAGGGGAATGGCCTTCGCGCAGATCAAGATCAATCCCGAGGCGCTGGTGTTCGTGATGCCGCCGGCCGACGGCGTGATCCTGACGACGCGCTTCCGGCAATCGGTATTGGGAGACGAGGCGTTGTTTAATTGAGGGGCGTGCTGCCTGCACGAAGCCGTCATGCCCGGGAGCGCAGACAAGTGTACGTAGTCTGCGCAAGGCAGGCTACTATGACCGGCATGACGGAGAGAGTGTGCGGTGTGGCGCTACGCCGTCATATTGATCTTCCAGAACCCTTCCTTCGAAAGCTGCTGAATCTCTGATACGATCAGCGTCGCGATGGTCGTCGTCGCAATCGACGGTGGATGCGCGATCGGCGAAGCCAGGATCAGCTCGCGCGACACCGAAGGATTGACGGCGGCCATCTCCAGGCGCTTCGCCGCCACCTCCGTGCGTATGGCGGACGGCGGCAGCAGCGTGTAGCCGAGCCCTTCCTCCATCAGGCTGATCTGCGCGCGGTAGGAGTCCACCTCGATCATGGCATCGAGCTTCAGTTTTTCGCGCGCCAATGCCTTCTCCAGCAGCGCCCGCAGACCATGCGAGATGCTCGGCAAGATCAGCTTCTGCTTCGCCAGCCATTTGAGATCGACCTGCTTGCGCTTGTTCAAGCCGGATCCAGGCGGCCCGACGGCGACGATGTCTTCGCGGCCGATCGACTGGACTTGCAGATGGAGGTCGACGGCGGGGCCATAGATGATCGCGAGATCCATTTCGCCGCGGTGCAGCCATTCGACCAGATGCCCGCCGTAGCTCTCGACGATGCGCAGCGAGACGTCGGGAAACTCGTTGAGGACGCGGCGGGCAAATCGTCCGGACAACACCGCGCTGACCGTCGGCACCATGCCGAGGATGACTCGGCCCGACGGGTTGCCGTTGGCCGATTTGAGGTCATCGCTGACTTGCTCGATCTGGCGGATCAGGCCGGTGGTGCGGTCGAGCAGCATCCGGCCGGCGCTGGTGAGCAGCATGCCGCGGCCGTTGCGCACGAACAGATCGACCCGAAGCTCGTGCTCGAGCAGCTTGATGTGCCGGCTCAGCGCCGGCTGCGCGGCACGTAACCGGTCTGCGGCCTTGCTCAAGCTTCCGAGTTCGGCTACGGCCCGGAACGTCCGCAATTGTTTGAGATCCATCGCCTGCTCAGCATGCCCATGATGCCAGCGATCATATGCCGTTTTCGGAAATCCCGTCCATGACCGTATCCTCAGTCACCCCCTCGCAAGTCCGCACCGCGTTGCTGCTGCGCCAGGAAATTGCGCTGCTCGACGTTAGGCACGAAGCTACCTTCGCCACCGGCCATCCCCTGTTTGCCGCCAACATGGCGGCCGACCGCATCGCGTTGGAGGCCGAAGCGCGGCTGCCGCGCAAGGACGTGCCGATCGTGATCTACGACGCCGGCGAGGGCCTCGTGCCGCAAGCCGCGGAGCGCCTGAAAGCCCTGGGTTACAGCAATGTTCGCCAGCTCGAGGGTGGGCTGCAGGGCTGGAAGTTGGCGGGTTATGAGGTGTTCGAGGACGTCAATTCCTACGCCAAGGCCTTTGGCGAACTGGTCGAGTCGCGCCGCCACACGCCGTCGCTGGCCGCCGAGGAAGTCGGCGCGCTGATTGCGACCGGGGCCAACATCCAAATTCTCGACGTCCGGCGCTTCGATGAATACGCGACCATGAATATTCCCGGTTCCATCAGCGTGCCCGGCGCGGAACTGGTGCTGCGCGCCGGCCGCGCCGCACCCGATCCCGAGACCACCATCATCGTCAATTGCGCCGGCCGCACCCGCTCGATCATCGGCACCCAGTCGCTGATCAATGCCGGCGTCGCGAACAAGGTGATGGCACTGCGCAACGGAACGATCGGCTGGACGCTGGCAAAGCAGAATCTCGAGCATGGCTCCGGCCGCCGCGGCGAGATCGGCGCCATTGCAGGCGGCGAGACCAACGCGCGCGACGTCGCCTATCGTGCCGGCGTTCGACACATCCGCCTTGCGGAAATAGCGGCGCTGCAGGCGCAGGCCGACCGCACGTTGTACCGCTTCGACGTACGTTCGGAGGAGGAATACACCGCCGGCCACCTCGCAGGCTTTCGCCACTACGCCGGCGGACAGTTGGTGCAGGAGGTGGACATGGCAGCCCCGGTGCGCGGCGCCCGTATCGTGCTGACGGATGACAGAAGCGTCCGCGCCGACATGACCGCATCCTGGCTCGCGCAAATGGGCTGGGAAGTTTACGTGTTCGAAGGCGGCTATGACGGCGCGCTGGAAGTCGGCCCGCCGCTTGTCATCCCAAAGCCCGATCCGTCACACCGCTACCGTCGTCCCTATGAGGGCACTGACGTCAAAGAAAGCGCGATGCAGGCCTATCTCGACTGGGAATACGGCCTCGTCGAACAGCTCCGCCGCGACGCCACGCATGGATTCTTCGTCATATGATTCCACTAGTCGCGCCGTAGCTCGAAGAACGAAGGCGGATCAATCATCACCGCCCATCATGCTCTCGAGCTTCTCCGCCGTGTAATTCTCCCCGATCGAGAGCGCGCAGATCCGCGATATCTGCACGTAAGCAAGCCCCGTCTCTTCGGCCCACGCATTGAATTGCGCCTGCACCTTGGCGACGTCGCGCTTGGAAGTGACGGTCTCGGCGATGTCGAGCCCGGCATCGCGCAGGCACAGCACCACGTCTCTGGAGGTGACAAACCCGTCCCAGCCGAGAAAGCGCAGCATCATCTGCCCGGTATTGCCGCCGAGCCGGCTGCCGCGCTTGGCCAGTAGTTCCAGCAAGCCGGCCTCGTCGGAGGACGGCCAGTTGGCGAGGAATTTGCCGAAACTGCCGTGCTCCCTGGCGATATCCCTGACGAAGCTTGCATTGGCGCGCACCGACATGATCTTGGCGCCGTTGCGGACGATGCGCGTGTCCTTCATCAGATCGTCCCAGAACTCGTCCGGCTTCAGCGACAGCGGCCCGGGCTTGAAGCCGAGAAACGCCTTTTCGAAGCCCGGCCATTTGCTCTCGATCACGCTCCAGGCAAAGCCCGCGCAGAACACCCTTTTGGTCATTTCGGCGAGGATCCGGTCGTCACCGAGCTTCGCGAGCGCCTTCGGATCGGGCTTGGCCGGCAGCAGCTTGGCCAGCGCCTTCGGTCCGCCCTTGCGCTTCTCGGCGCGGGCGCGAATCGTCTTGAACGCAGTCACGGTGCACGGCCCCCTGGTGAAATCCCCCGAAACCATAGCCTAGAAGTGATCGGCTGACCTGCAAAGAATGGATGGCGTCTGAGGTCGATTTCGCCTAAAGCATCCCCACCTCATTCAAATCCGTCAGGCCGTGCGGCTGCGCGTCGTCAATGCGCAGCTTTAAGTCATTTCGGTTCGAGGCGCCCATTTCATATTTCCCGGCTGAGAACGCCCAGCAAGGTCTGACATCTCGTGACATTTCTGCCCACCTATCCGCCGCTCGCCCGAGCCCTGGCGGAACGCAATTTCGACCGCTTGACGCCGGTGCAGACGGCGGTGCTGGCCGACGATGCTGATGGCCGCGACCTGCTGGTTTCGGCGCAAACCGGCTCGGGCAAGACCGTTGCCTATGGCCTGGCGGTCGCCAGCAACCTGCTGGAAGGCGCCGAGCGGTTCGGGCCGGCCGCGGCTCCGCTGGCGCTGATCGTGGCGCCGACGCGCGAGCTGGCGCTTCAGGTGCATCGCGAGCTTGCCTGGCTTTATCAGCATGCGGGCGCCCGCGTGGTTTCCTGCGTCGGCGGCATGGACCCGCGCCGCGAGCAGCGCGAACTGGCGGTAGGCGCACATATCGTGGTCGGCACGCCGGGGCGGCTTTGCGATCATTTGCGGCGCGGCCGTCTCGACGTTTCCGAGCTAAAGGCCATAGTGCTCGACGAGGCCGATGAAATGCTCGATCTCGGTTTTCGCGAGGACATGGAATTCATCCTGCAGGCGACGCCCGAGGACCGCCGCACGCTGCTGTTCTCGGCGACCCTGCCGCCCGGCATCGTCGCGCTGGCGAAGGACTATCAGCAGGATGCCTTCCGCGTCGAAGTCGCGGGCGAGGAGGGCGGACACGCCGATATCGAGTACCGCGCCGTCCGGATCGCGGCCGGCGATGTCGAGCACGCCGTCGTCAATATTTTGCGCTACTTCGAATCGCCGGGCACGCTGGTGTTCTGCAACACGCGCGAGGCCGTGCGTCATCTGCAGGCGACGCTGCTGGAGCGCGGCTTCTCGGTGGTGGCGCTGTCGGGCGAATTGACCCAGAACGAGCGCACGCTGGCGCTGCAGGCGCTGCGCGACGGCCGGGCCCGGGTTTGCGTCGCGACCGACGTCGCCGCGCGCGGCATCGACCTGCCGAACCTCGACCTCGTCATCCATGCTGATCTGCCCAACGATCCCGAGGTCATGCAGCACCGTTCGGGGCGCACCGGGCGCGCTGGCCGCAAGGGGGTCAGCATATTGCTGGTGCCGCCGGCGCGGCGGCGGCGCGCGGACATGCTGCTCAAACTCGCGGGTATCGATGCGGTTTGGGGCCTGGCGCCGCAGCCGGATGAAATTCGCAAACTCGATCAGGAGCGTATGCTGCGGGATGATCTGTTCGCGGCGGAGACGACGCCCGACGATCTGATGCTGGCGCAGGCCCTGCTCGCCGAGCGATCGGCGGAAGACATTGCCGCCGCGCTGGCGCGGCTTTATCGCGCGCGGCTTCCCTCACCCGAGGACATCGTCGATCCCGGCGAGGATCGCGTCAAATCCCGTGCGGAGCGCGCGCGAGAGCGTGCAGATCGCGAAGCCGAACGGGGATCGAAGCCTGGCAAAGCTTCGGCGCGCCATCGCATGGCGGAGGACAGCGTCTGGTTCACCGCCGCGATCGGACGGCGGAAGAACGCCGAAGCGCGCTGGCTGCTGCCGATGCTGTGCCGCCGCGGCAGCATCAAGAAGGAAGACATCGGCGCCATCCGCATTCTCGATACCACCACCGAATTCGAGATTTCCGCGCGCGTCGCCAGCCGCTTTGCCGCGCGAATCCGCCGTCCCGACAAGGAAGACAGCATTCGCATCGAGGCACTCACGAGTGCCGCGCCGAACGAGGAAGTACGCGAGAAGGAATGGGGGTCAAAGCCGCACGGCAAACAGGCAAAGACCCCTGACAAGCCGTCGTTTGACAAGAAGGCGCATTACGATACCAAGAGGCGGGATCGAGGCGAGCACGCGCACGCGGCAAAGTCGCGGCATGAAAAGGAAGCGTCTGCGAAGCCCGTATTCGGAAAGAAGAAAAAGAAGAAATTTCGTGGCTGACCGGAGCGACATCAGCTGAAAGCGCCGTCGCTCACCTGCCGCGCAGATGAGGATCCACCATGAGCGTCTACATCATCGCCCAGTTGAAATTTACCCGCCGCGAACTCTACGATCGCTATCAATCGCGCTTCATGGGCGTGTTCAGGAAGTTCAAGGGCAAGCTCCTGGTGGCGGATGCGCACCCGATCGTGCTGGAAGGCGACTGGCCGCGCGACAAGGTCGTGATCATGGAATTCCCCGATGACGCCGCGGCCAGGGAATTTCAGAACTCGCCGGAATATCAGGAGATATCGGTCGACCGGAAGGCGGGCGCCGACGCCATCGTGCTGACGGTGAGAGGCTTGTAACCGCGCCGCCTCAAGCGCACCTCAAGCCTTCGTCAAGCTCCCTCACATCCATTTGTCTCGTGTAACGAAGCTGCTGTGAATTATTTCACAGCGCTTGTTCGCGCTTGCTGGCATTTTGCCGCCCGAACACGCACCGAACATGCGAAGGGCATCAGCGATGCGCATTCACTCCGGTGATGGCGAGACCAGACCACGTCCGAAGCGCAAGGGGCTGTTTGTGCGCATCCTCGAGGCATTTCACCGGTCGCGGCGCCGCGAAGCGATCCGGGTGTTGCGCCGCTACCGCCATTTGGCCGCCGGACAGGCGCAGGTTCGTCCTGCCAAGCCAGCGCCGGAATCCCGCCGGACCGAAAAGAGCAGCCGAAATGCCCACGGAAATAACGCGCCCGTCCACGCCGATCGCAAAACGCAGCGGAACGGCGGGACGCAGTTCGCATGACGTGACACCGACGAGCCTCATTGCGCTAGCCGTCACCGCCATTCTAGTGGCGGTTCTCCATGTCGCCGGAAGCGCCATGCTCGATCGTTCACAGGCGCATGCGCCGATGGCTGCGATGGACGACGAAGCGAAATGCCTGGAGGATACGCCGCCGCCGGCAAGGTCATTGCCATTTGACTAGCCGATTGTCGTGCGCGGCATGCCGAAGAATGACCAGCGCGGGCTGGTGCAGCCGTTCATCGCCATCATGCAGGTATTGGCTCAGCCTGCCGGCGCTGTTCGCCGGTTCCCTGCTCGGCATTGTTGCATTCCGGAACATCAACGAGATCGGGTTTCGCCGGACCATACTTGTGCTATTGCTGTTGTCAGGCGCTTCGCTCGCGTTGGCGTGATCGTGCGATCACGGCCGAAGGCGGCGAAGCCGAACAAATCCTTTAGCATTGGCCGAAAGAATCATGACCGCACTTCAGCGCAACGTTTCCGCCCCGATCGATCCCGTAAAACTCGACCGCCTCGCCGAAGTTGCGATCAAGGTCGGCTTGCAGTTGCGGCCGGGACAGGACCTGCTGGTGACCGCGCCTTCGGTCGCGCTGCCGCTGGTGCGCCGGATTGCCGAACATGCCTACAAGGCCGGCGCGGGCATCGTGACGCCGTTCCTGTCGGATGAGGCGATCACGCTGTCGCGCTATCGCCACGGCCACGACGCGAGCTTCGATCGCGCCGCCAACTGGCTTTATGAGGGCATGGCGAAGGCATTCACCGCCAACACCGCGCGCCTGGCCATCGTCGGCGACAATCCGATGCTGCTGTCGGGCGAGGATCCGGTGAAGGTGGCGCGCGCCAGCAAGGCCAATTCGATTGCCTATCAGCCGGCGCTGGAGAAGATCGTCAATTTCGACACCAACTGGAACATCATCGCCTATCCGAGCCCGTCCTGGGCGAAGCAGGTTTTCCCCGACGTCCCGGAGGATGTCGCGGTGGCAAAACTGGCGGATGCGATCTTTGCGGCATCCCGCGTCGATCAGGACGGCGCCGTCGCCGCATGGGAAAAGCACAACGCGGTGCTGCGCGAGCGGACCGAATGGCTGAACGGCCAGCGTTTCCACGCGCTGAAATATTCCGGACCCGGTACCGACCTGACCATTGGTCTTGCGGACGGCCATGAATGGGAAGGCGGCGCCTCGACCGCCAAGAACGGCATCACTTGCAACGCCAACATCCCGACCGAGGAAGTCTTCACGACGCCGCATTGCCGTCGCGTCAGCGGCCATGTCGTCTCGTCGAAGCCACTGTCCTACCAGGGTACACTGATCGACAACATCCAGGTGAAGTTCGAGGAAGGCCGCATCGTCGAGGCGAAGGCCTCGCGCGGCGAGGAGGTGCTGAAGAAGGTGCTCGACACCGACGAGGGCGCGGCGCGGCTCGGCGAGGTGGCGCTGGTGCCGCATTCCTCGCCGATCTCCAAGAGCGGGCTGCTGTTCTTCAACACGCTGTTCGACGAGAATGCCGCTTCGCACATCGCGCTCGGCCAGTGCTACTCGAAATGCTTTGTGAATGGCGACAAGCTGACACCGGAGCAGATCGCGGCCCAGGGCGGCAACAAGAGCCTCATTCACATCGACTGGATGATCGGCACGGCCGAGACCGACATCGACGGCGTCCACGCCGACGGACGCCGCGTCCCGGTCATGCGCAAGGGCGAGTGGGCGTGATCAGTCCAGCCTGAGCTTGTAGAAGTCCGTCGCTGTCTTGGAGAACAGCGCGGTCTTCTCGGCTTCGCTGTATTGCGCGGCCAGCCGCTTGAAGGCGTTGAAGATCACCTGATAGCTGCACTGGCCCTTATCCGGCGGAAAATTGCTCTCGAACATGCATCGATCGGGTCCAAAGGCCTCGATGCAGGTTTCGATATAGGGCCGCCATGCGGCCGCGGCTTCCTCGGATGACGGCGGCTTCGGGCGCTGGTGAAAATCATAGCCGAGCAGGCACATCGCAAGCCCGCCTAGCTTGACCACGACATTCGGGCATCGCGCGATTTCCTGGATCGAGGCTTTCCATTCCGGAAAGACCTCCTCGCGCCGTCCGGCAAAACGCCCGATGCCGACCGGACCGCCGCAATGATCGAGCACGATTTTTGTATCGGGGAAGGCGCGGGCGAGATCGGTGAGTTCGCCGATCTGCGGATGAAACAGCCAGGCGTCGAAGCTCAGGCCAAGTTGCGCGAGGCAGGCAAAGCCTTTGCGGAACGTGTTGTCGAGCAACAGCCCCTGCGGCCGGGTCGCATACATGCCGGCGACGTTGGGATCGGCATCCCATGCCGACGAGTGCCGGATGCCGCGGAAGCGGCCGTTGCCGGCGGCGATCTCCGCTTCGAGCACGGCTTTCGCGCCTTCGCCGAGCAGGAGATTGACGTGGCTGACGATGCCGGCGCAGATCGCAGCCTTGCCATAGCCGCCGCTCACCGCCATGGCAGCTACGCCATTGGCGAACTCGACCTCGCCGACCGGGCGAAACGCTTCGGGCCCCTGCGCGCGGTACATCGAGCGGCAATCAACATAGACAGTTGCGATGATGTTATGGCCGGAGGCGATGTCGGCGGCCATCTCCTCGATCATGTAGCGCAGGCCGCCGCGATCCCAGAGATGGTGATGCGGATCGACAATCGGGCGGGCGGGATCGATGATCTCCTCGGTGTGTTGCGCCAGCCAGCCTTCGCGCGGATCGGCATAGAGCCCGCTTCTGGAGGCGGGTGCAGTGCTTGCGGCCATAAGTTTCGCTCCTTTGATTTCTTGTTTGTTGGTAGCCGCTGCCGTGAACGCCTCAATCCGGCAGGCCGCGGATGAAATCGATGATGGCGGCGCTGACCTCGCCTGGGCGCTCCTGTTGGGTCCAGTGTCCGCAGCCGGGCAGAATTCGCACGTCGCGCAGCGTCGGAACGAACTGCCTGAGATTGGCGATATGCTGCTCGATGCCAGGGGGAGCGGCCATCACCATGTCGTGGTCGCCGGCGACAAAGAGCGCGGGGACCTTCACCGTGACGCCGGTAAACGCTGCCATCAGCTCCCAATTACGGTCGAGGTTGCGATAATAGTTGAGCGGGCCGCGGAAGCCGGTGCGTTTGAATTCGCCGGCATAGAAATCGATGTCAGCGTCGGTGAGCCACGCAGGCAATGTCGGCGGCAATACCGGTTCACGCAGCCAACTACCGTTGCGCGGCACCATGCCGGGCGTGCCTACTTTATCACCGCGGGCGACGGCCGCGCGAAACGCGGCGGCGCCTTCGCCTGATATACCGTAAAGCGAGCTCAGCACGGTGATCCGCGGATCCCGCTCCATCTCGGCCTCGGCTACGCCGGGCTCCTGGAAATACAACTGGTAGAATTGCGCGTCCGCGGTCTGCGGCATCATGCTGGTCGGGCGCGCCGGGCCGCGCGGCCGAAGCGGCATGCTGAGGCTTGCGACGGCGCGGAAGCGGTCGGGACGAAGCCGCGCCGCCTGCCAGGCGATCTGCGCGCCCCAGTCGTGGCCGACGATAACTGCCGTCGGCGCTTCGAGGGCATCGAGCAGCCCCACGAGGTCGCCGATCAGATGGAAGATCGTGTATTGATCGATGGCTTCCGGGCGGTCGCTCTTGCCGTAGCCGCGCATATCAGGCGCAACGGCGTGGAAGCCCGCTTCCGCCAGCGCGGCGATCTGATGCCGCCAGGAATACCAGGATTCAGGGAAACCGTGGCATAGCAGCACCGGGGGTCCGTTCCCCTGCTCGGTGATGTTGAGACGGATGCCATTGCTCTCGACCAGCCGCTGCGAAGGTGCGCTCAAGTTTCTCTCCCCGTGCCTATTGTTGTTCGTCATTGCGAGCGCAGCGAAGCAATCCATCTCTCTGCCTGCTGCACTATGGATTGCTTCGCTTCGCTCGCAATGACGGCCGCAGGCTTTCGCACTTACGTTTCACACCCCATCCAGAATAATCACCGTCGGCGTGCCCGGCAGCGTCTCGCGCGAAATCTTCAACGTCCGTTCGCTCCGCTGGTCGATCGTGAATTGCTGCCCGATCAGGCGCATGAATTCGTCGAGCGGGGTGGCGAAGCGGTGCATCGGCAGCACGATCGAGGAGCGCAGCCGCCGCGTGATCTCGGAGACGCCGTCGAGCGACATCGTATAGGTGCCGTCGATCGGCACCATCACGATGTCGAGCCGGCCGATCGCCGCGAAATGCGTCTCGTCAAGCTTGTGATGCAGATGCCCGAGATGGCCGATGCACAGGCCGGCTACCTCGAAGATGAAGATCGAGTTGCCGTCCTTGAGCATTGCGCCGGAGCCCTCGCCATAATAGCGGCGAATGTCGGTCGGCACGTTGCGGATATAGACATCGCCGACACGCGTCGAGACATGCGCCGCCTGTCCGTTCTCGCCCCAGCCATGCAGGACATGCGGAATCTTTGGATCGGGAAATAATGTGTAATGCGTCGAATGCGCGCGGTTCATGGTGACGACGTCGGGTAGCCGTCCGGTCCGGTAGGCGCCGTTGAAGTCGGTTCCGATCCGCACGCCGCCGGGCGTGTCGATGTAATAGGTGGAATGCCCGACGTAGGTGATCGCGACTTCCTCGGCCTTGGCGGCGGTGCGGCGAAGGCCGACCGGGGTCGCGCGCGGCGGCGCGTTCGCCATCGCCAGGCACTCGCTGCGCAGTGGTTGTTGCTGAGCGGCCGCCGGGACGATCAGCGAACCGAGGAGGGCGAGGGCAACGGCAAGTGATCGCAGCATGAGATGACCCATTCTCGCGGCAAAGGCGCGACACTGTATCGTCGAATTTTGCAGCCGTCATGATGACATTGGCGCACAGCTCTGCGCCGGAATTGCTTCATCGGCAGGCCGCCATGTCCTATGGTGAAACAAAACCAGGGAGGTCGCCGTGACCGAAAACGCCCCCGCTGCGCGCGCCCCGTCGTCGAAACGCCTCGAACCGTTGCGGCAGGTCGATGCTGGCCCGCTCAGCATCGCCTACTACGAGGCGGGTCCCGCCAATGGACCGGCCGTGATGCTGATGCACGGCTTTCCCTACGACATTCATTCCTATGTCGACGTCGCGCCGCAACTGGCCGCCGAGGGCTGCCGCGTCATCGTTCCCTATGTGCGCGGCTACGGTCCCACCCGGTTTCGCGATGCCACGACGCCGCGCTCGGGTGAGCAAGCGGCGATCGGCTCGGACATGATGGCGCTGATGGATGCACTTGGCATCCGCCGCGCGGTGTTCGCGGGCTATGACTGGGGCGGCCGCGCAGCCTGCGTCGGCGCGGCACTATGGCCGGAGCGTTGCATCGGGCTTGTCAGCGTCAATTCCTATCTGATCCAGGATATCGCCAACGCGATGGTACCGATGCGTCCCGAACGCGAGGTGGCGCTGTGGTATCAGTATTACTTCCAGCTTGAGCGCGGCCGCGCCGGGCTTGCCGCCAACCGGCGCGAGATCGCGAAAATCCTGTGGGCGCAATGGTCACCTAACTGGGCATTCGACGATGCCTGTTTCGAGCGGACGGCCGTCGCGTACGACAATCCCGATTACGTCGATGTCGCGATCCACAGCTATCGCCATCGCTTTGGTCAGGCCGAGGGCGATCCGCAGTATGCCGACATCCAGCGCCGGCTGGCTGCGTTGCCTGTTATCATGGTGCCATCAATCACGCTCGACGGCGCTGGCGACGGCGTCATTGCGGCCACCGACGGCACGGCCAGCGCGCCGAAATTCACCAGCCGCCGCGACCATCGCGTGCTCGCGGGCATCGGACACAATCTGCCACAGGAAGCGCCGGAGGATTTTGCGGCGGCAGTGATGGAGTTGATCAAAGTTTAGGCGATGTCCGATACTGTCGACCGTCGCCGCCGTCTGCTTCTCGGTGCAGCCTCGTCGGGAATCGCGGGCAGCGATGCTTGCCCGAAAGTGGGACGCTGCCTATTCTCGCCATAGTCCACGGACCTCAGGGGGCACGGCGTGATCCGCAAGGCAAGTTTGACAGCACTCGTGGCTGTGTCGCTGCTGGGTGCCATCAATGGATTCGCCGTAGCACAGCCTGTCAGTGGCGGACTTTGCCGGCCCGTTCAGGAACGGACGGCGGAAATCGGATGCTGGATACTGGGACATATTTCCGTCGGACAATTCACCACGCCGGCGGCCGCCTGGTATCTGCACACGTTTAAAGACCGGGCGAGCGCGGAGGCGAACAAGGGGCCACGCGGGATCGTCATTGAAGCCTTCAGCAAGGTTTGGCTCTTCACGGCCGAAGAGACGGGATGGAGGGGGCCTGGCGGAGGCGAACTGCACCTTGCGATTGGCCCGCTGCCCGTCGCATCCGCTACCGACTATTCGGCCCAGTTCATGGAAGCCGTGTTCATACCGGGAATGGCGTCGGCCGCGCATGTGCATAGCGGGCCGGAGGCATTCTATACGCTCGAAGGCGAGACCTGTCTGGAAACGCCGGCGGGCGTGCAAGTCAGTCAGGGCGGCGGCCCGCCCGTCATCATTCCCGATGGGCCGATGCACCTGACGGCGACCGGAACCGCGCTTCGCCGCGGCTTCGTTCTCATCTTGCATCGGACCGGACAACCCGCGACGACGCGCATCCACGACTGGGTGCCGAAGCAGCTTTGCAAGGCGCGCTCACCTTAAGGAAAAGCGCAGGTCGACTTTGCCGCATGGCAAGCCGTTCCGAAAACCGTCATCTTCGCCGCGCAAGTCCTCTTCAGAAGGACAAAATTTTACGGGGCGGAATTCCATGGCAAAGCGTCACGTCTTGCTTGCGATCGTCTTCGCATCCTTCGCTCTTGTCGCACCAGCCCCGGCCGAGGAATTTCCGAACCGTCCGATCACCTGGGTCGTGCCGTTCGCGCCAGGCGGCATCACCGACACGACATCGCGCATCGTCGCCGAGGAAATGTCGAAAACGCTCGGCCAGTCTGTCGTGATCGACAATCGCGGCGGGGCGGGCGGAACGGTCGGCACCGAACAGGTGGCGCGCGCCAAACCCGATGGCTACACGATGATCTATGGCACGCAGGCCACGATGGCGGCTAACGTCTCGCTGCGCAAGAACCTGTCCTACGATCCGCTGGCGAGTTTTGTGCCGGTGCACCTGGTCGGAGAAAGCCCGAATCTCTTCGTCGCCTTTGCCGGCGCGCCGTATAATTCGGTGCCGGAGTTCATCGCCTATGCCAAACAAAATCCGGGCAAGGTGTCCTTCAGTTCGGCGGGTGTCGGCACTGCGACGCATCTGGTCGCCGAACTGTTCAAGACGGTTGCCGGCATCGAGATGCTGCATGTGCCCTACAAGGGCAGCGCACCGGCCTTGAACGATCTGATCGCAGGGCGCATCGATGTGATGTTCGATTACCCGGTTTCCGTCGGCCCGCATGTTGAGGCCGGCAAGTTGAAGGTGCTGGCGACGACCGCACCGGAACGCCTGCGTGCATCCCCGAACGTGCCAACGATGGTCGAGCTCGGCATGAAGGAGATGACGACCCAGAGCTGGTCGGGCCTCATGGTGCCGGCGGGAACGCCCGCGCCCATCGTCGACCGGCTGGCGGAAGCCGCGCATGCGGCGCTGACATCCGAGCGCGTGCGCACGCATTTCGAAAAATTCGGTACCCGCCCGATGATGCTGCAGAAGGCCGAGATGATCCCGTTCATCGAGAAGGAGATCAAGCGCTGGGGTGACGTAATCGAGCGGGCCGGGCTGGAGAAGCAGTAGGTTCCGTGCGGTCCGAGTAGCGGTTGGTCACACTGTCAAATACTTCGCCAAGGCGGCTTCGGTTGAAAGCGGGTCTTCAGGCTTTCAACAAAATGCGAAACACGAGCTGACACCCCGCGACGCGTTGGCACCAAAGCCAGAATGTCGGCCCCTTCGAACTCATATTCAACAAACAGCCGCCGCAGTTCGCCGCGTTTGACGGATGGTGCCACGTCCCATTCAGACCTGAGAGCGATGCCCAGCCCCGCGACGGCCCACTCGCGAACAACCTCGCCATTGTTGCTCGTGAGTGCCGGACTTATTCGAAGCGCCTCCGATCGCCGGGATGATGTGCGGCTGCTTTTGTAGCGCCACAGCGTGACGTCCTCTTCGCTTTCGCGAACGGAGAGACAGGCATGCTGCGCCAGCTCTCGAGGGTGTGACGGCGTTCCGCATCGTCGAAGATAGCTGGGACTGGCGCATACCCAGCGCGCGTTGCGGGCAAGAAGATGAGCAACCCACGAGGAATCCCGGACTGTTCCAATATGGATGACGACGTCAGCCTCGACATTGCTGTTCCAGGGCGTTTCGGAAAGATCCAGCGTCGCACGCACTTGCGGGTGGTCGCGGATGAATGCCGCCATGACGGGCGCGACATGGATCCTGCCGAAACCAAACGGCGCGACAACCCGCAAGGGGCCGGCAAATGCGCCACCGCTGAGACTGTCCGCCAGCCCATCGACACGCGCCAACAGCGACTGGGCTTCATGGACAAGTTGTTCGCCTTCCGGCGTGAAGCGCAGCCCCCGGGAGTTGCGAACGACAAGGTTGACCCCGAGAACGGCCTCCAGCTTTTTCAATCGCATGGAAAGCGCCGGCGGCGTGACATCGAGCGCCCTCGCCGCCGCGCTTAGCGAGCCGGTTCGGCTCAGGGCCACCACGAACCGCAGATCCTCAAGCGCGATCATTCAATTTTCCTGAAGGGAAGAGGTAGTCATACTTAAACACAACTGATCACTGGGGTGATAGAGGTTTGGCATGACCATGCCACGCGCCGTTCTTTTCGATCTTCTCACCGCGCTCCTCGATTCCTGGAGCGTCTGGAATGCCTCCGCCGGATCCGAAGCATCGGGCCGGGCCTGGAGGGCCGAGTATCTCCGCCTGACATATGGTTGCGGGAGTTATGTCCCGTATGAGGATCTGGTCCGCCAGGCTGCGCGCGCGACCGGTCTCGCTTCGTCGGTGGCAGACGCCCTCGAAGCAAATTGGCAAACCCTACCGGTCTGGAGCGGCGCGCAGGCTGCGCTCGACCGGTTGGCCGGACGAACGCACCTGGCAGTCGTTACCAATTGCTCGACGCGCCTTGGACGAATGGCCGCTGCCCGTCTCCGCACGCAATGGGATGTCGTGATTACCGCGGAGGAGGCCGGCTTCTATAAGCCTGACACCCGCCCCTATCGTCTGGCCCTGGACAGGCTGGGCGTGTCGGCCGCGGACGCAGCGTTTATCGCAGGCTCCGGCTACGACCTCATCGGCACCTCCGCTGTCGGACTGCGCACCTACTGGCACAATCGCGTGGGCCTGGCGCGCCCCGATGGCGCACCCGTAGCCGAGAAAGAGTCTGCGAACCTCGATGATCTCATTCCGTGGCTGGAGCATTTTTCATGATATCTCGCGCGTTGGCGGCCTTGCTCGCGATCGCATTGAACATCTCAGCGGCAACGGCTCAGGGGTTTCCCGAGAGGCAGTTGACGCTGATCGTTCCGTTTCCCGCCGGGGGCCCGAGCGATGCGCTTGGCCGGGCAGTGGCTCAGGCCATGGCTGCCCACTTGAAGCAATCCGTCATCGTGGAAAATATCGGCGGCGCCAGCGGCACCATCGGCCTGACCAAGTTGCTAAAGGCGCCTGCGGATGGATACTCGCTCGGCTTTGGCACCATCGGCACACATGTCGCGAATGTCGCGCTCTTCAAGCGCCTGCCTTACGACCCTGTCGCCGACTTCGAGCCTGTGGGCCTCGCTGGGATGGCCTCCACGCTTCTTGTCGCAAAGTTGGACTTGCCGGCATCCAATCTGCAAGACTTCGTCACCTATGCCCGTGCCAACCGCGAGAAACTCACCTACGGCAGCGCCGGCGTCGGATCGATTTCGCATTATGCCTGCGTTCTGCTGCTGTCGAACCTGAAACTGAACATCACTCATGTTCCATATCGCGGCGTTGCCCCGGCGATGAACGATCTCATGGGTGGTCACGTGGACTTCATGTGCGACCAGACCACCACCGCGCTACCCCAAGTGCTTGGCGGAACGGTCAAGGCAATCGCAGCGCTGAGTGATCAGCCTCTTCAGCAGGCGCCTCAAGTGTCCACTGCCGCTGCGGCCGGCTATCCGGGTGTGAACCTCCGCTCCTGGAACGCGATCTTCGTGCGGAAGGGAACGCCCGCGCCGGTGCGTCAAAAGTTAAATGACGCCTTGCGTGCAGCACTCGCCGACCCGGACGTCATGCGGCAAATGACGGCAGTTGGTGTCGAGCTGCCACGGGGAGCGGATCTCGAGCCCGGCGCCGTCAGTGCGATGATCGCTCAAGGCCTGGAGCGCGACGTGCCAGTGCTGCGCGCCAAGGGCGAATATCTGGACTAAGCATGACATCTCTCTCGGATATCGAAACGCCCGCTGCCGTCGTCGACGTCGTGCGCACGCAGCGTAATATCGCCCGCATGCAGGACCGGATGAACGCCTTGGGCGTCAGTTTCCGTCCCCACGTCAAGACGACCAAATGCGTCGCCGTTGCCGACAGGCAGCGCGCCGCGGGCGCGAACGGCATCACCGTCTCGACCCTGCGCGAAGCCGAGGAGTTTTTTGCCGCGGGCTACGACGACATTCTCTACGCGGTCTGTATCGCTCCGCACAGGCTCAGCCGGGCCCAAAGACTGCGTGATCAGGGTTGCCGTCTCAAAATTCTGGTCGACTCGGTCGAGGCTGCGCAAGCCGTCGTCGAGGCGCAGTCGCATCGCGATCCTTTCGAAGTCCTGATCGAGGTCGACACTGACGGGCACCGCTCGGGAGTGGGCCCAGAGGATGAGCGTCTCATCGAGATCGGTCGCATTCTTCACACCGGCGGCGCTACACTTTGCGGCGTTCTGACTCATGCCGGAAACTCCTATGAACTCGACGATCCCGAGGCCTTGGCGCGCTTGGCCGAGCAGGAGCGTGCCTTGAGCGTGCGCGCGGCCGAACGGCTTCGTGCTGCCGGCCTTCCCTGCCCGGTAGTGAGCGTCGGATCGACCCCGACAGCGCTGTCCGCCGGTGCCTTGGACGGTGTCACGGAAGTGCGCTGCGGCGTGTATGTGTTCTTCGATCTGTTCATGACGAATGTCGGCGTCTGCACGATCGACGATGTTGCCCTTTCCGTGCTGACGACCGTGGTCGGCCACCAGTCGGAAAAAGGCTGGATCATCGTCGATGCCGGATGGATGGCGATGAGCCGAGACCGCGGCACTGCTCGTCAGCGCCATGATTACGGATACGGGATCGCATGCGACTTAGGGGGGCGGCCGCTCAAGGAAGACCTGGTCATGATCGCGGCAAATCAGGAACACGGGATCCTCGCCGCGACGAACGGACGTCTCGTCTCCCTAGAAAATCGCTTTCCGATCGGCACACGACTTCGAATACTCCCGAATCATGCCTGCGCAACCGGAGCGCAATTCTCCGAATATCAGGCAGCCGCGGACAACGGCATCGAAACATGGCGGAGGTTTAATGGCTGGTGACATTGACTACCTGGAACCTCAGGGAATGGCGGCTCCTGGTGGGCACTACAGTCATGCTGTGAGAGCCGGTGCTTTTGTTTTTGTGTCTGGACAATTGCCGATCTCCGCCAGTGGTGCGAGGCTTGCTGACAGGGACTTTCAGACCCAAGTGCGTCAGGCATTAGCCAATCTCGCGACGGCCTTGGAGGCGGCAAACAGCGCTGTCGACAAGCTCATTCATGTTCGCGTCTACGTCACGGACATCAATGACTGGCCGGACTTCGACAAACTCTATTCCGAATGGATCGGCGTCGTCCGACCGGCCCGCGCGGTCGTTCCCGTCCCGACGTTGCACTACGGCTTTCGTGTCGAGATCGAAGCAGTGGCGGGCATAGCTCAATAAAAGCGAGATCAGCGCGCTACCTCGCCTGTAATGACCCGTTCGATATTGCGTTCGACCGGACTTATGCGAGGATTGTCACAGTTCGTCATGCCCGGCCATGACGACGGAGAGGGCGCTCAGTCCCGCCGCGGGCTGATCTTCCACGTTGCGGCGAGGATGACGACGGTTAGCGCACCGCTGATCACCGCCGCAACCGGGATCGTGACGGCGAGCGCGGCGGTCGCGGCCCAGCCGATCGAGCAGAAGGCTTCGGCGAAGGTCGCCAGCCGCGACGAGGTCTGGCGGCGGCGGAAGTGGCTGCGTTTGGCCTGCACGCGGAACCAGAGCTGGATCGCGGCGGCGGAGACGGTGGCGACGATGACGCCGAGCGCGGTGACGATCGCCTGCGTCATTGAGGCAAACGCAAGTGCGGCGAGCAGCGGCGCGAAGATGAAGCCGATTGCGATCAGCACCACCTCGATCTTGGCGCGGATCACGCGTGAGGGCGGCAGCGGTGCGGTCGCGACCAGGTCGGCAGCGTCCTCGCCTGATATCGTCAGCCAGGCGAGACCGCCGGCAAGCTGGCCCGCCGCCATTACGATCACGGGCGTGATCAGCACGATCGCAGCCGAGCTTTCGGAAAAGCTTCGCCACAGCATCAGGGCCGGCGGCACCAGATACAATAATTGCATCAGGCTCTGCGACAGCAGCCACGGATCGCGCCGCAGCAGCAGAAATTCCTTGGTGCGCAGCGCCTGTTGGCGCGAGCCGCCGCGAAACGCCGTTGCGCGCGGGCCGCGACGGACAGACCGTGCGGTTGCGGCGACACTGACGACGGTCTCGGCAAAATTTGGCGAGAAGGTCGCCATCACGGCGCCGAGCAGCAGCAGCCCGCCGGCCACCAGCCACGACAATACCATGCCGTCGCCGATTGCGCCGCGTGCGGGCCACCACAGCGGGCTGTCGAGATCAGGTGCATAGGCGGAAACCGCATCTGATGTCAGCACCGCAAAGCGGGACAATGTGCCGTAGGAAAGGATGGCTGCGACCTGAAGCGCGATGACGAAGCCGGCGCCGATGATGGCTGCCACGATCTGCGCGACGAGGCGGGTGCGGCTCGGGCCGATCAGCCTGAACAGCAGCACCGTGATCGCGATCGCAACGGCTGCGGCTGAAAGGCCGATGGCGATGACGACGCCGAACGCCGCGAGCCAGCGCGCGCCGCCGCCGATCACGAGAACGTCGACAAAGGGCGTCGACAGCAACAGCGCCATCCCGATGACCGACAGCGCGATTGCTGCGATCCGGATCGAGAACACGTTGGCGAGGTTGGCCGGAGACGACATGATGAGGTCGAGATCGGCGCGGGCGTAGAATACCCGGGTCACCGATTCGATCGCCTGCGACAGCATCAACGCCCAGGCGAGAAAGATGGTGGCAGTGATGACGATCAGCTCAGGCTTGTCGAGCGGGGCCTCCAGATCGGCGAAACGGCCGATCACCGCGTAGGCCGGCAGGTGCATGACGGCGGCAAACACGATCAAGGCGATGATCGCGCGCTTCCGTTTTCCTCGCCTGCCGGCGATCATCGCCAGCCATTCGCGCCAGGCCAGCCGGATTTCGTGCCGGGCAAACCAGGTGAGCGCTGTGGCCGAACTCATGCGGCTGCCGCCTCGGCATCGACGAGGGCGATGAACATGTCTTCGAGGCTGGTGTCGCCGCGGCCGTTCTGCTGGCGCAGTTCGGTGAGTGTGCCTTCGGCGACCAGCCGGCCTGCGGCGATGACGCCGATCCGGTCCGCCATCCGCTCGGCGACTTCGAGAATATGCGTCGTCATGATCACGGTGCAGCCGGAGCGCACGCGCTCCTGCAGCAATCCCTTGACGTGACGCGCCGACAGCGCATCGAGCCCGGTCAGCGGCTCGTCCAGGATGATCAGCCGGGGATCGTGTACCAGCGCACCGGCCAGCGCTACCTTCTGGCGCATGCCCTTGGAAAATCCCTCGCAGCGCTCGTGCTGATGCGGCTCCAGCCCGAGCGACGCCAGAAGCTGATGTGCGGAGGTTTCGGAAACCGTGGGATCGACACCCCAGAGGCCGGCGACGAATCCGAGATATTCCAGCGGCGTCAGCTTGTCGTAGATCATCGGCTCGTCGGAAACCCAGGCCATGATCTGCTTGGCGGCGACGGGATCGGCGAGCGCATCGATGCCCAGAATGGCGACGGAGCCGGCGTCGGGCTTGAGCAGGCCGGCGACCATGCGCAACGTCGTGGTCTTGCCGGCGCCGTTGGGGCCGAGCAGGGCATAGAACTCGCCGGTGCGAATAGTGAGGTCGAGCGCGTCGACCGCCGGGCGGTCAAAACGCTTCGTTAACCCTCGCACCTCGAGCGCCGATACATCCGCCTTCATGATTTCAGCACGATCCAGTTGTTCGTCGCGGACCATGAACCGAAGAACTTTCGGCGCGGTGAATCTGGTGCACCAAATCGCGCCAAACCCCGCAACTTCCCGGGCTGCGGCATTTCTCCGCAATTGTTAACGGCGCAGCACGCAGCGCTTTGTTGACAGCGCTCGACGCTTTGGGCTCAATGCAGCGGGACATGTGCGGCTGCTTCGTGGAATACCACGCAGCGTGTAGACACAAGATGCGGAAGAGGCGATCGACAGAATCGCCCGGCATCTGGGGAGGGAAATGATGCTGGACTTCGTTCAGCAGCTGGTGAGTGGCATCGCGCTCGGCTGCGTTTATGGCCTGATCGCGCTCGGTTTCGTGCTCGTTTACAAGGCAACCGAGGTCGTCAATTTCGCCCAGGGCGATTTGATGATGCTGGGCGGGTTCTTCGCCTTCACGTTCATCGGCATGCTTGGCCTCAACTACTGGCTTGGATTCGCTGGCGCGGTGGCGGCCATGGCGGCATTCGGCATGCTGGCGGAGCGCGTCGTCGTGCGTCCGATCCTCGGCTATCCGCAATTTTCCATCATTATGGCGACGATCGGGCTCGGATACTTCCTGCGCTCGGTGGTCGGCATGATCTGGGGCACCGACGATTTCAAGATCGAGACGCCGTTCAGCGAAGGCGTGCTGCGAATCGGTTCGCTGGTGCTGGCCTACGACAAGCTGTCGGTGATCGCAGCCACCATCATCCTTTGCGCGCTGCTGTATCTGTTCTTCAATCGCACCACGCTCGGCACGGCGATGCGCGCCAGCTCCGAGAACATGCTGGCTGCCTACTACATGGGCATTCCGGTCAAGCGCGTGGTGTCGATCGTGTGGGCGATCTCTGCGGCGGTTGCGACCGCCGCCGGCGTGCTGCTGGCGCCGATCACCTTCATTCATTCCAATGTCGGTCTGGTGCTGGGCCTGAAGGCGTTTCCCGCCGCAGTGCTCGGCGGCTTCGGCTCTATCCCCGGCGCCGTGGTCGGCGGCGTCTTGATCGGCGTGATCGAGAGCATGGCGGGCTTCTATCTGCCGCAAGGCTGGAAAGACGTCGCGCCCTACATCGTTCTTCTGGTGGTGCTGCTGCTCAAACCGGAAGGCCTGTTCGGTGTTCATACGCGGAAGAAGGTCTGATGCGATTTCTCTTCAAAACGGACTACGAAGACGACATCAAGCTGTTTCCGCACAGCGGCTACTACGTTTCCTACGGTATCCTGCTGGCGTTTCTCCTGATCGCGCCGTTCGTGCTGTCGAGCTACCTGGTCAGCCAGCTGGTGTTCGTCTGCATCTACGCTACCGTCGGCGTGGGCTTGATGATCCTCACCGGTTTCACCGGTCAGGCCTCGCTCGGCCATGCCGCGTTTCTGGCGATCGGGGCCTACACGGCGGCCTATCTGCAGCAATATAACGTGCCGTTTCCGGTCTACTTCCTGGCCGGCGGCCTGCTGACCGGCGTGGTCGGCGCGCTGGTCGGATTTCCGGCGTTGCGGCTGACGGGCATCTACCTCGTCATCGCGACGATCTCCTTTGCCTTCATCGTCGAGGAAGTGCTGGCGCGCTGGGAAAGCGTGACCCACGGCAACGAGGGCATGCGGGTCAAGACGCTGAGCCTGTTCGGGCAGGCGGTGCCGCAAAACGGCCCGACCTTCTACTATCTCTGCCTTGCCGTCCTGGTCCTCACCATCGTCGGCACGCTCAATCTATTGCGCTCGCCGACGGGACGCGCCTTCGTCGCGATCCGCGACAGCGAAACCGCGGCGCGCAGCATGGGCGTCAACGTCTCGCTCTACAAGGTGAAGTCGTTTGCGATCAGCGCTGGTATCACCGGCCTCGCCGGCGTGCTGTTCGCGCACAAGCTCTCCTTCATCTCGCCGGAGATGTTCACGCTGCAGCTCTCGATCGAGTTCATCATCGTGATCCTGATCGGCGGCACCTTCAGCCTGCACGGCGCGGTGCTCGGCGCGATCTTCCTGGTCATGATCGATCCGTTCCTGACCTATTTGAAGGACGACATGCCCGGTATCATCGCAGGGCTGGCCGCAACCTTCGGCGCCGACAGCATAACGGCCAACAAAATTCACGCCAACGCCGCCGCGATTGCCTCGGCCAACGGTCTCAAGGGCGCGATCTACGGCGTGATCATCGTGCTGTTCGTGCTGTTCGAGCCGCTCGGCCTCTACGGCCGCTGGCTGAAGATCAAACTCTTCTTCCAGCTCTTCCCGCTCTACAAGCGCGCCACCTTCAAGCGTCAGAAGATCTATGTGAAATCGGAGCGGAACCGATGAGCTATTTCCGTGCAGAAAACCTGTCCCTGCATTTCGGCGGCCTCAAGGCGGTCGATTCCGTCAGCTTCGCGGTGGAGAAGGGCGAGATCCTCTCGATCATCGGCCCCAACGGCGCCGGCAAGAGCTCGATCTTCAACCTGATCTCGCGGATCTACCCGCCGACCTCAGGCAAGATCTTCTTCGAGGACCAGGACATCACCGAGCAGCCGGCCTATGAGATCGCAGGCCTCGGCATCGCCCGCACTTTTCAGAACATCGAGTTGTTCGAGAATGCGACCATGCTGAGCAACCTCCTGGTCGGCCGCCACCGTCACTCCTCGACGCAACTCTGGCAGGAATTGCTGTTCCTGCCGAGCGTGCGCGCCGGCGAAAAGGTTCATCGCCGCCGTGTCGAGCAGGTGATCGAATTCCTCGACCTCGAAGCCTATCGCGACAAGCTGATCTCGGGTCTGCCTTACGGCGTCCGCAAGGTGATTGAGCTGGCGCGCGCGCTGTGCTCGGAGCCGAAGCTGATCCTGCTTGACGAGCCGTCGTCGGGATTGAACGTCGAGGAGACCGAGGACATGTCGTTCTGGATCCGCGACATGAAGAGCGAGCTCGGCATCACGGTGCTGATGGTCGAGCACGACATGACGCTGGTCAATCGCGTCTCCGACCGCGTGATTGCGCTCAACTACGGCCGGGTGCTCGCCATGGGCTCGCCGTCCGAGGTGCAGCGCCATCCCGACGTCGTCGCGGCCTATCTCGGCGCATGAGGATGATGCCATGAGCGCTTCCGACATCATCCTCAAGCTCAGTAATATCGAGAGCTATTACGGGCCGATCATGGCCATCCGCGGCATCAGCCTGGAAGTGCCGCGCGGCCGCATCGTCACCCTGCTTGGCGCCAACGGCGCCGGCAAGACCACCGTGCTCAAGACCATCTCCGGCATTCTCGATCCCCAGAAGGGCTCGATCGAATTCCTGGGTCAAGCGATCCAGCGCATGGAGGCCGACAAGATCGTGCGGCTGGGCTTGAGCCACGTGCCGGAGGGGCGCGAGGTGTTTCCGTTCCTGTCGGTGCGCGAGAACCTGATGATGGGCGCCTATCCGCGCAAGGATCGCGACGGCGTCGCCGAGGATCTCGACCGTGTCTACGGCTATTTCCCGCGGCTGAAGGAGCGCATCAACCAGCCCGCCGGGCAGCTTTCCGGCGGCGAGCAGCAGATGCTGGCGATCGGGCGGGCGCTGATGAACCGGCCGACGCTGCTGCTTCTGGACGAGCCGTCGCTCGGCCTGTCGCCGATCCTGGTCAAGGAGATCTTTACCATCATCAAGCGCGTCAACGAGGAGCAGGGGATGTCCATCCTCCTGGTCGAGCAGAACGCCAAGGTGGCGTTGGAGACGGCGCATTACGGCTACGTGCTGGAGATCGGCCGTGTCGTGATGAACGACACCTGCGAGCGGCTGATGAATTCAAAGGACATCCAGGAATTCTATCTCGGCGCCAAGGAAGAGGGCGCCCGCGGCGAACGGCGCTGGAAAAAGAAGAAAACCTGGCGCTAGAGCATGATCCGGAAAAGTGGACACCGGTTTTCCGGCAAGATCATGCTCAAGTTCAAAGATGTCGCAGTTAAGACCTTGGCGTTGCGAAGGAATTCGAGCTAAATTCGAGCGCTGCCTCGAAAGACAAGACCGGCTCAAGACCGGCGGTCGAGGCAGGCGACAGAGGGAGGAAGACGCATGGCCAGACCGGCAGTGCTGACGGTCGCCGACACGATCGCGAGGAGCTTTCTGAAGTCCGTGGAGCAGCGCGGCGACCGGCCCGCAATCCGCGAAAAGAAGTTCGGCATCTGGCAGCCCACCAGTTGGCGCGAGTGGCTGCAGATCTCAAAGGATATCGCCTTCGGCCTGCATGCGTCCGGCTTCCGGCCCGGCGACGTTGCTTCGATCATCGCCAACGCGGTGCCGGAATGGGTCTATGCCGACATGGGCATCCTGTGCGCCGGCGGCGTTTCTTCCGGCATTTATCCGACCGACTCCTCGGCGCAGGTCGAATATCTGATCAACGATTCCTCGACCAAGGTGATCTTCGCCGAAGACGAAGAGCAACTCGACAAGATCCTGGCCTGCCGTTCGCGCTGCCCGACGCTGCAGAAGATCGTGGTGTTCGACATGGAAGGCCTCCATGGCTTCAGCGACCCGATGGTGCTGTCGCTCGCCGAATTCATGGCGCTCGGGCGCAACCACGAGCAGGACAACGAGGCGCTGTGGGACGAGATGATCGGAAGCCGCTCGGCCGGCGATCTCGCCATTCTCGTCTATACTTCAGGCACCACCGGCCCACCCAAGGGCGCCATGCATTCCAACCGCAGCGTGACGCATCAGATGCGCCACGCCAACGACCTGTTTCCGTCGACCGATAATGAGGAGCGGCTGGTGTTCCTGCCGCTCTGCCACGTCGCCGAGCGGATCGGCGGCTACTACGTCTCGCTGGCGCTGGGATCGGTGATGAATTTCGCCGAGAGCCCGGAAACCGTGCCGGACAATCTGCGTGAGGTGCAGCCGACCGCTTTTCTCGCGGTGCCAAGGATCTGGGAAAAATTCTATTCCGGAATTACCATCGCGCTGAAGGACGCGACCACGTTCCAGAACTGGATGTACCGCAACGCGCTCGCGATCGGCAACCGGATGACCGAGTACAAGCTGCAGGGCGATACGCCGCCGCTGTCGCTGCGGCTCGCCAACCGCGCCGCCTATTGGCTGGTGTTCCGCAACATCCGCCGCATGCTCGGCCTCGACCGCTGCCGGCTGGCCTTCACCGGCGCGGCCCCGATCGCACCGGACCTGATCCGCTGGTATCTCGCGCTCGGCCTCGACATGCGCGAGGTCTACGGGCAGACCGAGAATTGCGGCGTCGCCACCATCATGCCGCCCGACCGCATCAAGCTCGGCTCGGTCGGCAAGGCCGCGCCGTGGGGCGAAGTCATGATCTCACCGCAGGGTGAAATCCTGATCCGCGGCGATTTCCTGTTCATGGGTTACCTGAACCAGCCGGAAAAGACCGCCGAGACCATCGACACCAAGGGATGGCTGCACACCGGCGACGTCGGCTCGATCGACAATGAAGGCTTCGTCCGGATCACCGACCGCATGAAGGACATCATCATCACCTCGGGCGGCAAGAACATCACGCCATCGGAGATCGAGAACCAGCTGAAGTTCTCGCCCTACGTTTCCGATGCCGTGGTCATCGGCGACAAGCGGCCGTATCTGACGTGTCTGGTCATGATCGACCAGGAGAATGTCGAGAAGTTCGCGCAGGATCACGACATCCCGTTCACCAATTACGCCAGCCTGTGCCGTGCGCAGGAAATCCAGGACCTGATCCAGCGTGAGATCGAGACTGTTAACGTCAACTTCGCACGCGTCGAAACCATCAAGAAGTTCTATCTGATCGAGCGCCAGCTTACGCCCGAGGACGAGGAGCTGACGCCGACCATGAAGCTGAAGCGCAGTTTTGTGAACAAGCGCTACGCGGCCGAAATCAACGCCATGTATGGCGAGCGGGCGGTGGCGTAGGCGGACATTGGGACAATATTTGAAAACGGCGAAGGACTGAGAAGGCCCCACCCTTCGCTCAACACGGGCCAAACGAAGAGGAGACTGTAATGTCGAAATCGTTGAAGGTGCTGGGCCTTGCGGTAAGCGCCCTTGCGCTGACCCAATTGCCGGCCGCAGCCCAGACCAAGGTCACCGATCAAGGCATCTCCGCCAGCGAGATCGTCGTCGGCACCCATCAGGATCTGTCCGGCCCGATCAAGGTCTGGGGCGTTCCGGTCTCCAACGGCCTGAAGATGGCGGCTGAGGAAATTAACGCCGCCGGCGGCATCCACGGCCGCAAGATCAAGCTGATCCTGGAGGACAGTGGCTACGATCCGAAGCGCGCCGTGCTGGCGTCGCAGAAGATGGTCGAGCGCGACAAGGTGTTCGCCATGGTTGGTCCGATGGGTTCGCCCACCGTGCTCGCCGCGCAGGACATCCTGTTCGATGCCGGCGTGCTGCAGCTGTTCCCGCTGACGGCGGCCGAATTCACCTTCAAGTTCGATCCGGCCAAGCCGCAGGAGCGGCTGAAGTTCAACAACCTCCTGCCTTACGTCGAGAGCACGCGCGCTGCCGTCAAATACATGCTGGAGACGAAGAACTTCAAGAAGCCCTGCATCATGTATCAGGACGACGAGTACGGAAAGAACGTGCTTGACGGCTTCACCCAGCAGGTCACCGCGATGAAGCTCCAGCCGGCGTCGGTCACGAGCTACAAGCGCGGCGCTTCCGACTTCAGCGCGCAGGTCGCCAAGATGAAATCCGACGGCTGCGACGTGGTCGTGCTCGGCACCGTGATCCGCGAAACCATCGGCGCGATGGGCGAAGCCAAGAAGCTCGGCTGGGACGTCACCTTCCTCGGCGCCACGCCGACCAACGTGCTGGAAGTGCCGGCGCTCGGCAAAGAAGCGGTCGAGGGCCTCTATGCCGCGTCCGGTTTCGAAATCCCGTACGAGGATACGGCAAAGGGCAAGGTCAAGGACTGGCTCGCCAACTACAAGAAGATGTTCGGCTCGGACGCCAACACGCAGGCGATCATCGGTTACAACGCCATGATGACCTTTGCGTTCTACGCCGAGAAAGCCGGCAAGGACCTCACCGGCCAGAAGATGATGGACTCGCTGGAGTCGGGCGAGAAGTTCATGGACATCTTCAGCTCGCCGCCGACCAAGTTCTCCAAGACCGACCATCTCGCCAACACCATCACCCAGGTCCAGCAGATCAAGAACGGCCGCTGGGTGCTGGTCAAGGAAGGCCTGATGTTCTGAGGGAGCGCTTTGCTCCAACGATACTAAACTAGACGACAAAGGGCTGCGCGAGACCATCGCGCAGCCCTTTCGCTTTTTGCCGTTGCCCAGCAGCCAATGTTTCCGTCATTGCGAGGAGCGTAGCGACGAAGCAATCCATCTTTCCTCGCGGGGATGGATGGATTGCTTCGCTTCGCTCGCAATGACGGTTGATTCGGGCTGTCCCCATCAAACGAAGAAGGGCCGCACGGGTCGCTTGCGCAGCCCTTTGTCTTTCGGTGCTCAATCGCAGACCAGCACAAGCTTGCCCCTTACCGATCCCTGGCCGAGCAGTTCCTGCGCGTGGCGAGCCTCGTGCAACGGAATGCGTTCCGCAATGATCGGCTGAATCTTCCGGTCGCGAAGCAGATCAAGCAGCTTGCTCAAATCTTCCCGGAACCAGTCGGGTTTTTGCCGCTTCAGCATCTGGATGCTGTATGGGAGGATGCGCCTCCTGCCCGGTGAGAGGAGTGCACGGAGTGCGTACCACGCTGGCCGTACAATGCCTCGAAAACGGTACCGCAAGCCCCCCGTCAGCTGGCCCTTTCGCAGAAACGACGTGAAGCCATAGACGATGACACGGCCGTCCCGTCTCAGCGTCTGGAAGGATCGCCAGACATTTTCCTCGCCAACCCCGTCGAAAACGACATCCACGCCGTCGCCTGTCAGGCGGTGAATCGCTTCGACAAAGTCGACTGTCTGATAGTCGATCGGGGTGGCGCCCAGATCGGATACGATCCGATGCGTTGCGAGCGATGCGGTGCCATACATTTCGAGGCCGGCGAGGCGGCCAAGCTGCAGCAAGGCGGTGCCGAGTCCTCCGGCCGCACCATGAATGAGCACGCGCTGGCCCGGCAGGGCATGGGCAACGCGATGGATCATTTGGTAGGCGGTGATGTAATTGAGCACGAGGCTGACGGCCTCATCCGGATCAAGGCCGGCCGGGACAAGGGTGAGTTCAGGCAGTGGCAGGCAGATGTATTGGGCGTAGCCGCCGTGGATTGGCATGGCAGCAACCATCTGACCGAGCATGGCTTGCGGCGCGTCTTCTCCGACCTTGTCCACGGCCCCCACGATGTCCCATCCCGGCGTGAAGGGGAGCCGCGTTTTCTCCGGATGAATACCCTCCCGCATCAGCAGGTCTGCAAAGGAGACGCCGGCAGCGAATATGCGCACCCGCACCTCGCCGTGCGCCGGTTCCGGTGCCTCTTCCTCAACCGTCTCCAGGACCTCGGGCCCGCCAAGACGGCGAACGATGATGCGCAGGAATTTCATACTGGCGTCATCCGGGTCGAACCCGTCTCACGAAGACGGGTTCGAACAACCATGCGCCGGCGGATGTCTGGCGCTTTGCGCCAGATCAAAGCTGCGCAGAGGGACGGGTTGGCATGTGGTGCTTCATTCCGTTCGCCTTGAGCGGACAACGGGCGAGCGCATGCAACCGGCGCGTTGCCGCTGCGCATCTAAAGCCGGTCGATGTTGTTTGCTGAATTCGGACAAGACGCGATCTGGATCACGGCGTTCGCGGCCGAAAGTCCGTCTGGCTCGGGACGCGACGCCCCGGACATCTGCGCGAAGACGGGGGTCGCGCTTTTGTCCGGGGCAGGAGCGTAGCAGTCACTTCGGCCGGATCGCGTCCGCCGTGCCCTGGATGAAGGCCTGCAGCTTCGGGATATCCTCTTCCTTCAGCTTGCCCGTGAAGTCAGGCATGCCCTGGTCGCGGAACGGGCCCTTGAACACGAAGTCCTTGAGGTTGGCGATGGTTTCCTTGGAGACGTAACCGAGGTTCCTGATATTGCCGCCCTTGTCGACGCCGGGGACGCCGTGACAGAGCACGCAGTTGCTGAGATAGAGCAGCGTACCTTCGCCGACGTGGTTCGGGTCATATGGCACGCCCGCAAGCAGGCCCTCGGTCTGGTACTTCACGAATTCCGGCGGCGGCGCGTTGCCGTCGATCGCGAAGGTGTAGACCGTGCCCGGGCTCTGCAGCTCGGTCGCGCGCTGCAAGAGACCGAACACGCCGCCCCAGCCGACCGCAATCGAGACATATTGCTTGCCGTCGATCGTGTAGGTGGAGGCCGCCGCGACCGCGCCGCTGCCCACCGGCTTCTCCCAGAGTTTTTCGCCCGTTGTCGCGTTGTAGGCGATGAAGCGCCCGTCGGCCGAGCCCTGGAACACAAGATTGCCTGCCGTGGTCAGCGTGCCGCCGTTCCACGGCGCGACATATTCGGCGCGCCAGGCTTCCTTCTGCTTGACCGGATCCCAGGCGAGCAGACGGCCGAACGGCGTGTTTTTCGGCGGATCCGCATCGAAGTTGTAGCCGAGGTTCCAGCCCAGCCCGACCATGGGCCGTCCGGGAGCGTTTTCGTTGTGCGCCCATTTCTTGTCTTCAACCACCCGCACGGGAATGTTCTGCGCCGGCAGATAGACGAGGCCGGTTTGCGGGTTGAATGACATCGGATGCCAGTTGTGGGCGCCATACGGGCCCGGGATCATGTCGTACGGCTTGTCGGTGCGCGCGTCGGCCGTCTCCATCGGCCGTCCGTTCGCGTCGTAGCCGGTCGTCCAATTCACATCGACGAAGTTCTTCGCCGAGATGAACTTGCCGTTGGTCCGGTCGATCACGAAGAAGAAGCCGTTCTTCGGCGCGTGCAGGATCACCTTGCGTGGCGCACCGTCGATGTTGAGGTCGGCGAGGATCATCGGCTGGGTGGAGGTATAGTCCCAGTTATCGCCGGGCGTTTCCTGGTAATGCCAGATGTATTTGCCGGTGTCGGCGTTCAGCGCCACCAGCGAGGCGAGGTAGAGATTGTCGCCGCCGGACGGGCTGCGCGCGTTGCGGGCCCATGGCGCGCCATTGCCGGTGCCGATATAGACCATGTTGAGTTCGGGATCGAAGGTGATGGTGTCCCACGCCGTGCCGCCGCCGCCATTGATCCAGTATTTGCTGGCCGGATCCCATGTCTTGGCTGCGGCCGCCATCGATTCATCTTCGAAAGGTTTTGACGGATCGCCGGGCACCGTGAACCAGCGCCAGGCTTGGTTGCCGGTCTCGGCGTCATAGGCGGTGACGTAGCCGCGCGCACCGAATTCGGCGCCGCCATTGCCGATCACGACCTTGCCGTTGAACACGCGCGGCGCGCCGGTGATCGTGTAGGAGTGTTCCTTGTCGATCAACGTGTCCTTTTCCCATGCCACCTTGCCGGTGACCGCATCAAGCGCGACCAGGCGGCCGTCATAGACGCCGACAAACACCTTGCCCTTCCAGAGCGCGACGCCGCGATTGACCACGTCGCAGCAGCCCTTGTAGCCCTTCTCGCGGTCGACCTTCGGATCGTAGCTCCAGAGTCGCTTGCCGGTGCGCGCATCGATCGCATGCACCACGCTCCATGAGGCCGTGACATACATGACACCGTCGACGACCAGCGGCGTCGCCTCGACGCCGCGGGATGATTCGAGTGGATAGCTCCACACAAGCCCGAGTTTCTTGACGTTGTCGGCGTTGATCTGGTTGAGCTTGGAGAAGCGCGTCTCGGCATAGTCGAGGCCGATGGTCGGCCAGTCGTTCGAGGTCGCGGTGTTGGCCTTGATCGAAGCGCCGTCGACCGCCGAGGTAACGGCCTTGATGTGCTCGGGCGATCCCTTGGCGGGGCTCTGTGCAAGGGCTGCGCTGCAGGATAGCGTCAGGCCGAGTGCAATGGCGACCGCGGCCTGCGCAAGGTGCGCCGGTCGACGGGAAGTAACGGCAATTTCAGGAAGCAGACGGCAAGCGGAATCAACACGCGGCGAACGTATCATTTCATTCCCTCCCAGTGATCTCTAGCGGATCTGGTGGAATGCTATGCCGGTGAGAAGGATCGCGTCAATCAAGCCGGGGCACGAAATGCAAAAGAGAAAATTTGCCTCATCATGTTTTCAGCGAACGAGCACACGCTGGTATACCGGCTGCGGCGCACCATCGGCACGGCGCGAGGAAGATCAGGCAAGAAGAGCAGATTGTTGCTGACCATCGGCGCGCAACAATTGCGTGCCGTCATTCTGTCGGTGTGTTCGAATGACCGTCCACGGAGCTCACGACGAATGACGCGACAGGGGCATTGCCCGAAGCGTCGGCGAGCAGGGGAGCATCGGCATATCGCATCACGCCGTGCTGGCCGATCACGAATGTCGGCCGGAAATTTCTGACATCGGCGTCCTCGACCATCGCCATGCGGCGGTTATCGAGCATCAGCCAGTGTCCATCCAGCCGCGCAGCGGCGACCGCATGGTCCTCGCCGCGGATGGTATCGCGCAGCACCACGATCCTGAGATCGTCGGGCGAAAGGCCAACCCGGCGCAGGGCCACGAATTTCGCAATCGCGTAGTCCTCGCAATCGCCGCCGCCACGGGCGAGCGTTGCGAGCGGCGGCGTCCAGACGTCGATCTGGCCGTGCTGGGCGAGATCGCTGGTCGCCCGGATCGCGAGATTGATGGCACGGTTGATTTCGCCAAGCCGGGCGCGGCCTTCGCGCAAGCGCGCGGCGTCGACGATGTCGAGGAACGTCAGCGCGGCCGGAGAGGCGCAGCCGTCACGGTCACCTTGGCACAGCGCAAGCTGCACCATTTCGTCGTCGAGCCGGTGCTGAACACCAAGCCATTTGTCGCGCAGTCCGCCACTGGAGAGGGAAAATGCCGCAAGCCCGAACGGCTCGGCCGAGCGCCGCACCAATTCTACTGGCGCTGAAGGCTCCGGCATCTCGGCCCGCAGGCCGGCCGGTGCGAGAACGGCCAAGCCGCACGCGACGATGCCTGCACGCCACGCGCGCGCATACACTGACAACCCCATCTGACGCCCCTTGTCCGGGCATCGGCGGGCTTGTTCTGCCTGCGCGTGACCGGATCATTTTGCAGGGGGCAGGATGAGCGGGCGAGCTTTTGATCCGCTTAAGGGCGGGGCGCGGCTGGCCGTGAAGTGCGAAACAGCCTGAACGTGGTGTTGCTGAAGACGGTGCAATTTCTACGATTAGGAAGGGGCGCGAGTCATCGCATTAACCCTGTCGGCCCTGTCTGGCGGTGCGGTGCCGGATCCCCGCGAAGGGGGAGTGCCGGTTGAGATGTGTGACCACCGAATCGGTGAAGTGACCGGCTGTCGCGCGCCAGTACCTTCCGCGGGAAGTGACGTCAGGTGCGGGGTGGCGAGGATAAGCCTTTTAGACTGCTTATCTTTATGCCTTGGGCGGACCTTGCCCAATTTTCAATCGGGCTGGGGCAGCTCCGGCCTTTTCCTTGCCACACTCTCGCCCGACACTTTTTCCGGACCTTTTTCGGTCCTGTTGCAGACTTACCCCATATTGAGGGTGTTCTCTGCGGGCGTACTTTTGTGTTCCTTACCCGCGTGGTATGAAAACCCCGCGGGGAAATTTCATACTTCTTAACCATTTAGATCGGTGGCCCATTGAACTACGCCGGGAAATTCGGATCGGGCGACCTCGGCCCTTTTTCCGGCGCGGATATTGGCCTTGGGTCATCGCTGTCATCGCACGGCCATGTTTCACCTTCGGGCAAGGTCCTTGTCGACAAAGTTTCGACACATGCGCCGTCCGACGCCATCATTGTTCCTGATGCCCATCTGCTCTTCAGCGGCGACTTCAAGCGGTCGGGCGTCGACCTGATCCTCTCGAGCGGCGAGCGCGAGCTCGTGCTGCCCGATTACTTCAAGGGCGAGAAGCGCGCCGCGCTGGCTTCGCCCGATGGCGCCCACCTGACCGGCGACATCGTCAACGCGCTGGCCGGGCACACCCAGTTCGCGCAGGCCGGCGGCAGCGCCAGCGTCGCGCCGCAAATGATCGGCCATGTGACGAAGCTCGTCGGCAATGCGACCGCGATCCGCAACGGCGTGTCGATCATCCTGAATCAGGGCGACACCGTTCACAAAGGCGACGTCGTCCAGTCCGGATCCGATTCGACGCTTGGCATCACTTTCATCGACGGCACCGTGTTCGGTCTCGCATCGAACGCCAGGATGGTGCTGAACGAAATGGTCTACGACCCCAACGGGTCGGACAACAAATCGCTGCTCAGCCTGGTGCAGGGCACGATATCGTTCGTTGCCGGCGCCACCGCCAAGAAAGGCGACATGAAGGTCGACACGCCGGTCGCGACCATGGGTATCCGCGGTACGGCGGTGCTGGTCGAGATCGACTTCGAGGTGCCCGGCCAGGGCGGCGCGCCGCCGGCGAAATTCCAGGTGCTGGTCGAGCCCGACGGCACCACCGGCTCCTACATCCTGTTCGACAAGACCACGCTGACGCCGATCGCGACCGTCAACCGGGCCGGCACGCAGACGATCATCAACGGTCAGGGCGGTGTCAGCTTCCAATCGTCGGTGCAGCTATCGCCCGACGCGCAGAAGATCATCAGCGACGTGTTCTCGCTGAAGTTCACCGACCTGAACAATCCGAACACCAAGCTCACCACCAATTTCACCGACTCGATCATTCCGGAAACGTTGTTCGTCAAGCTGACCGGCGGGGAGTTCATTCCCGTGACGGTTCAACTGGTCAACGTTCCGCACGGGGGCACCCCTACCGCGGATCCGAGCCCGCCGCCCAGGCTCGAGCACATTCCGGGCCCGCCGCAGGCCGATGCGTCCGGCGGCGCCGTTACCGAACGGATCGACGTGACCGCGAGCTCTGCGCTCAACAGCATCTCCGGTAGCGTCAGCTATCTCGACCTCAACCGCGGTGACACGCCGAGTGTCAGTGCGAAGGCTTCTTCCTTCATCTATCAGAACGCGCGGGGCGCCGACGTCACCGCCACGCTGACGGCCGAGCAACTCGCCGCGATCAAGGCGGTCGAAGTGCCGCTGTCCGTGGCGCAGGATCCCAACGGCAAGAATTTCGGGACGGCGACCTGGACCTACAATATCGCCGATGGCGCGTTCGACTTCCTCGCCGCCGGCGAGAAGCTGGAACTCACCTACCTGGCGCGGGTCGACAACAACTACGCGCCGAACAACGAGACGACGTTCGTGCCGTTCACGATCGTCATCACCGGCACCAACGACAAGCCGACGATCTCCGCGACCGGAGGCGAGATCACGGAGCGGATCGGGACCGGCAACACCGCGATCGATGTCGTATCCGGCACCGTCACCTTCGGCGACGTCGACCTGACCGACCGTCCCGTCGTCAGCGTGGCGATCTCCACGACCGATCCATTCCGCTATTACGACGCTGACGGCAACGACGTCACGGCGACGCTGACGCCGGAGCAGCTGGCGGCGATCCAGGCCGTCGAGGTGCCGCTCAGCGTGGTGCAGGGCAGCGGAAACACCAACAACGGCTCGGCGACCTGGACCTACAGCATCGAGGACAGCAAGTTCGACTTCCTCGCCAAGGGCGAGACGCTGGTGCTCAATTATGTCGCCAGGGTCGATGACGGCCATGGCGGCGTCATCAGCACGTCGATCACGGTCTCCATCGATGGCGCGGACGTTGCCGTCTCCGGCACCAACGACCTTCCGACCATCGAGGTGACGAGCGCGGCGTTCCCCGAGCTGTCGAATCCCGGCCAGCCGAACCCGACCGGATCACCGGCGCTTCATACCGTAGCGGGCACCATCAGCTTCACCGATGTCGACCTGACCGACCGCCCGGTGGCGAGCGCCGCGTTTACGTCTTTCTCCTATGCGAATGCCGCTCACACCGACATCACCTCATCGCTCACCGCAGCCCAGCTCGCCGCGATCGCGAATGTGGATGTGCCGCTGACGGTGGTGCAGGCCAGCGGCAATACCAACAACGGTTCGGCAAGCTGGAGCTACAGCGTTGCTGACGGGGCGTTCGACTTCCTTGCCGACGGCGAAATCCTGACGCTGACCTACACGGCAACCGTCGATGACGGGCATGGCGGCGTGGTCACCAAGCCGCTTACCGTCACCGTCACCGGCAGTAACGATACCGCCGAGATTACCAGCGATCCGCAGGTCGCGACGATCGCGGAAAAGGCAGGCACCCACAATTCGACGGCGCCGGATACCGCCAGCGGCGCGATCACGTTCACCGATGCCGATCTGACCGATACGCATGCGGTCAAGATCACTGGCGTCAGCGCCTCCGGCGTGAAGACGGGCCTTGCCAACGGCGCGGTTCAACTGAGCTGGCTGTCGCTGGGGCCGTTGACCGATTCCACGGATGGCGTGCAGGGCTCGAAGAGCTGGTCGTTCTCGGCGCCGGACAAATATTTCGACTATCTCGCCGATGGCGAGGCGGTCACGCTGACTTACACGGTGCAGGTCGATGACCATCATGGCGGCGTCACCGCGCAGGATATCGTCGTTACCATCAACGGCAGCAACGACGCACCTGAAATCGCCGATATCGCGCCGCAGGTCCTGACGGAGCCGACCAATACTTCGGCGCTGACGACAACAATGTCAGTGGTGTTCACCGATCGCGATTTGTCTGACGTCGGCCACACCGCAACCATCACCGGCGCGGTGGCGACCGGCACCACGTCGGGCCTCGCGCTCAATGAGACGGCGCTGATCGCGCTGGTGACGCCGGGCGCGGTGACCAAGGCTGCGGGCTCCTCGGCCGGCTCGGTTGACCTGTCGTTCTGCGCGGCCTCGACCGCGTTCGACTATCTGGCGAAGGGCGAANATCCTGACGCTGACCTACACGGTTGCGATCAACGACGGCGACGGCGGCGT
>NZ_LLYB01000090.1:66552-66853 GCF_001440475.1 Bradyrhizobium lablabi
TGTCATTGCTGATATCGTGCAGCAGGATTTGACCGAGCAGGCCGATAATTCGGCGCTGACCGCGACAATCCCTGTCACCTTCACCGATGTCGATCTGACCGATGTCGGGCACATCGCCAATATCACGAGCGTGGTGAAGTCCGGCACCACCACGGGCCTTGCGCTCGACGAAGCCGCGCTGATCGCCCTGGTTACGCCCGGCACGGTGACCAAAGCCGCCGGCTCCTCGGCCGGCTCGGTTGACCTGTCATTCTGCGCGGCCTCGACCGCGTTCGACTATCTGGCGAAGGGCGAAGTCTTG
>NZ_LLYB01000090.1:66931-135398 GCF_001440475.1 Bradyrhizobium lablabi
ATTGCCGAAATCGCGCAGCAGGATTTGACCGAGCAGACCGATAATTCGCCGCTGACTGCGACGATCCCCGTGACCTTCACCGATGTCGACCTGACCGACACCGGCCACACTGCCGATATCACCGGCGTGGTGGCGTCCGGCACCACGTCAGGCCTTGCGCTCGACAATGCGGCGCTGATCGACTTGGTCACGCCGGGCACGGTGGCCAAGGAGGCCGGTTCGTCGTCGGGCTCGGTCAATCTGTCGTTTTCGGCGGCCTCGACCGCGTTCGATTACCTGGCCGCCGGCGAGCAACTGACGCTGACCTACACGGTCGCGATCGACGATGGCCACGGCGGCGTGACGCCGCAGACCTTTGTCGTCACTGTCACCGGAACCAACGACGCCCCGGTGTTCACCGGCGCCGATCTTGCGCCGACCTATCAGGCGGGCGAGGCGGCGGTGGCTCTCGCCGGCAGCGTCTCGGCCAGCGACGTCGACAGCAGCAATTACGCCGGCGGATCGTTCACCGCTGCAGTGACGGATGGCGGACACCAGGGCGACACGCTCACTATCGCGAACGGCGACCTCATTTCGGTCAGCGGCACCGATATCCTGTACGACGCTGACGGGGCTGCCGGTCCGGGCAGCGCGCATGTTATCGGAACGCTCTCGGACTACGACACCAACGGCCTGAAGGTTACGTTGAACGGCAGCGCCAATGATGCGGCCGTCGCCGCGCTGGCGCAGGCGATCGAATTCTCGAACCTCACGCGCGACCCTGTCGCCGGCGAGCGCACCGTGACCTTCACGCTCCAGGACGGCGGCGGAACCGCCAATGGCGCGCAGGATTCGGCCTATTTCACCACGAAGGTTGACGTCGAGGCCGCCGCAAATCCGGCTGCCCCAGTCCTCAGCGCCGAAAGCATCAGCGTTGTGGAGAACAACGACACCGCACTCACCACCACCGTGTTTGGCATCCAGTTGTCCGATGACGACCAGGACTCGGACGTGACGATCACGGCGAGCGCCGTGCACGGCACGCTCTCCTCGGTGCAGGCGGGCACCGTTTCGGAAATCAATACCCAGTTTGCCAACGGCATCATTTATACGCCGACGGGCTACAACGGCGATACCCATCAGAACGACATCGTCACGGTGACCGCAACGGACGTTAATGGCCACAGCGACACCCTGAACTTCGTGTTCCAGCAATCCGGATGGGATGGCGCCACGCTCGAAGGCACAAATGGAAAGGACGTCATTTTCGCAACCGAGGGCAACGACACGCTGACCGGCAACGCCAAGGCCGATCAGTTTGTATTTGCGCCGGCACGCCAATACGACGACCCGAGCGCCGATAAGATTACCGACTTCAAGCCGGGCGAAGATCATATCGACCTGCGCGCGTTCTCCGAGGTGGATTCGTCCAATATCGAGACGTGGCTCAGTGCCCATGCGAAGGCGAGCCCGACAGATGACGGGGACACGCTGATCACGCTCACTCACGGCGAAACCATCACCCTCAAGGGGGTCGCGGTCGCCAGCCTGCATGCGAGCGACTTCATCGTCTCGCCGCACCACTAGCATGGCTCTTCGCCATTTGGGCCGGCTCGTGGATGCCGGTGCCATCTTCCGGCTTGTCTGGCGCCCCGAGTTAGCGAACAATCCAGTGCCATGAAGCGATTACGGGCCTTACCGAGGTGGTTCAAGCGGCGCATCGGCTATGCCCGGCTGCTGTGCCTTGTGCTGCTGATCGGGTTCGCCGCGCTACGCGTCGCCGATCCGGCGCCGGTCGAGGAACTCCGCGTCCGCACTTTTGACGCCTTCCAGCGCATCGATCCGCGCAAGAAAACGGCAAGGCCAGTCACCATCGTCGATATCGACGACAAGAGCCTGGAGAAGCTCGGGCAGTGGCCGTGGCCGCGGACGCGGATCGCAGCGCTCGTCAGCGAGTTGACCGGGCTGGGCGCCGTGGTGATCGCCTTCGACGCGGTGTTTTCGGAGCCCGACCGCCTCAATCCCGGCGTCGCGGCCGATGCGATCCCGCAGCTCGACGAGGAAACCCGCGCCAAGCTGCGTTCGTTGCCGAGCAACGATCAGATCTTCGCCGATGCGATCGGCAAGTCGCGCGTCGTGCTTGGCGAGTCCGGCCTGCCGGAGGAAATCGTAGCGCTCGACAAGACGCTGCCGGTCACGGGCCTTGCGATGCTTGGCGAGGAGCCGCAGCGCTTCATGTTCGAATTTCCGGGCCTGCTGCGCAACGTGCCGGTGCTGGAGCACGCCGCCGCCGGCCGCGGCCTGTTCACCATCAAGCCCGAGCGCGACGGCATCGTGCGGCGGGTGCCGATGATCATGCTGGCGCAGGGCCAGACCATGCCCTCGCTGACCTTCGAGATGCTCCGCGTCGCCACCGGCTCCGGCACCATCCTGGTCAAGGCCGAAAAGGCCGGCATCAAGAGCCTCGGCATCAAGGGCGTCCAGATTCCGACCGACCATAACGGCCAGCTCTGGGTCCACTATGCCCGCAACGATGCCTCGATCTACGTTCCCGCCGTCAACGTGCTGGAGAAGAACGTCGCGCCCGACATGATCGCAGGCAAGCTGGTGCTGATCGGCACGTCGGCGGTCGGCCTCAACGACATCAAGACCACGCCGGTATCGCGCGCCATGCCCGGGGTCGAGATCCATGCCCAGGTGCTGGAGAGCGCGCTGACCGGCACGGTCATTTCGCAGCCGATCTACGGTATCGTCCTCGAATTTACGGCGGCGATGTTGTTCGGACTGCTGGTGATTGCGTTCGCGCCGCTGTTCGGTCCGATCTCGCTGGTCATCGTCGGCGGCGCGTTTGCAACCGTGTTGGTCGGAACATCGGCGTATTTCTACGCGCAGCACCGCTTGCTGATCGATTTCACCTATCCCCTGATGTCAACTACCGCGATCTATCTCACGCTGATCTTTTCCTCCTTCGTGCGCGAACAACAACAGCGCAAGCAGATTCGTGGGGCCTTCGCGCAATACATGTCGCCAGTGCTGGTAGAGCAGCTCGCGCAGTCGCCGGAAAAGCTGGTGCTCGGCGGCGAGGAGCGCGAGATGACCATCATGTTCTCCGACATGCGCGGCTTCACCTCGATTTCGGAGACCTACAAGAACGATCCGCAGGGCCTCACCGCGCTGATGAATCGTTTCCTGACGCCGCTAACCAACGCGATCCTCGCGCGCAAGGGGTACATCGATAAGTATATGGGCGACGCCATCATGGCGTTCTGGAACGCGCCGCTCGACGACAAGGATCATGAACTTAACGCCTGCGAGGCAGCGATCGACATGCTGGAGCATGTCGACGCGCTCAATCAGGCACGTGAGCAGGAGGCAAAGGAAGAAGGGCGGCCATTCATTCCGCTCAATGCCGGCATCGGGCTCAATACCGGCATCTGCGTGGTCGGCAACATGGGGTCCGATCTCAAGTTCAACTATTCCGTGTTCGGCGACAGCGTCAATCTGGCGTCTCGCCTGGAAGGGCAATCCAAGGAATACGGTTTTCCGATCATCGTCGGGTCCAGGACCGCGCTGGCGGNTGAAGGACAAGTTCGCCATCCTCGAACTCGACTTCATCATGGTGAAGGGCAANGAAGGAGCCGGAGGTGATCTACGCCATCGCCGGCCGCGAGGACACCGCGCGGTCCGGCCGCTTCCAGCGCCTGCGCAACCTGACCATCGAGATGCTCGCCTGCTATCGCACCCGTGACTGGGACGGCGCGCTGGCCGCGATCGATCGCGGCCGCAAGACCGACGAGGCAAATTCGCTGGAGCTGCTCTACAATTTGTACGAAGTCCGGATTCGCGACTATCTCGAAAACCCGCCGCCGGAAGACTGGAACGGCGCGTTCGCGCTGCTGACGAAATAATTCACTCGCTGTCATCACCCGCAAAAGCGGGTGCTCCGAGACGTTAGAGAATTAACCGGAAGGTCGCGGCGTACTGGATACCCCGCTTTCGCGGAGTATGACGATCTTTGTGAGGGCGCGATCGCCTTATTCAACGAAGATCCGTAGGGTGGACAAAGCGACTTGTCCGCCGTAGCTCGAAGAGCGAAGGCGGAAGCGTGCCCACCATCACGAGCGTGGAACGGAATGGTGGGCACGGCGCTGCGCGCCCTTGCCCACCCTGCAATTCCCGCTACTCCAATCCGATCTGCGTCAGATCCTGGAACCAGTGCTGCGCCTGCACGAACTTCTTCACCTTCGGCGACAGCGCGTGCGGGTTGGTGTCGTGTACCACCCAGACCAGCGTGGCGTCGTCGACGATCTCGGCATGCGCCTGCGCCAGCAGTTCGTCCTGCTTGGCGACGTCGAAAGTCTGCTTGGCCTCGTCGATCAGCGCGTCGACCTTGGGGTTCTTGTAGCCGCCCCAGTTGACACCGACGGGCGCGATCTGGCCGGAGTGGAAGAAGCGCACGATGGCGTAGAGCGGATCTGACGTGACATAGGCGATGTTGTTAGAGGTGATGCCGGCGTTCATCTCGTCGGCCGCGCCCTTGCGCCATGCCGTATATAACGTCTCGAGCTCGACCACCTTGAAGTCGATCTCGATGCCGATTTCCTTGAAACTCTGCTGCAGGAATTCGTTCATCGGCAGCGACAGCATCTGCCCGGTGCCGCCCTGTGCGATGACGAACGTGGTCTTCAGCGGCTTCTCCTTCGAGTAGCCTGCCTCCTGGACCAGCTTCTTCGCCGCCGCGACATCGTATTTGAGCTCGAACGACGGCTTGCCGAACCACGGGCTCGACGGGTCGACCTGGCCCTTGGCGGGCTTGGCCAATCCGTTCATCAGGCCGACCACCGCCTCGCGGTCGATCGCGAGATTGAGCGCCTTGCGCAGGCGAATGTCGGTCCAGGGCGAGCCGGGCAGCACGCTCAAATGATAATTCCAGACATGCGGCGTGACATTGTCGACGATCTTCATGCCGGCGGATTTGAGCTGCGGCACCGCATCAGGCGCCGGCGTTTCGATCAGGTCGACCTGGCCTGCCAACAGCGCGTTGGTGCGCGTCAGCGCCTCCGGCATCGGGATCAGCACGATCTTGTCGGCCTTCGGAAGCCGCTTCTTGTCCCAATAGTCGGCGTTCCTGGTCAGTTCCGCGAGTTCGCGCGGCACGAGCTTGGTGAGCTTGAACGGCCCGGTGCCGGAGGGCTGGCTGGCAAACTTGTCCCAGTCCTTGCCGAGCTTTTCATACTGCGCCGGGCTGGAGACCAGGAACCAGAGCATCTGGTACGGGAAGAACGAGTCGACGGTTTTGGTCGTGATCTCGACCGTGTCGTCGTCGATCTTGGCGTAGCTGGCGACCGAGGGCAGGCGGGTTTTCACCTGCGCACTCTGCCGCTTGTCGAACTGCGGTGCCTTGTCGTTGAGCACCTTGTCCAGATTCCAGATCACCGCGTCGGCGTTGAACTCGCTGCCATCATGAAACTTGACGCCCTTGCGCAAGGTGAAGCGCCATTTCTTCTTGTCCGCCTCGTCGACCTTCCATTCGGTTGCCAGCCCCGGCACCAGTTTGCCGGGCCGGTCGGACACGTCCATCTCCCAGGCAACCAGCGGATCGTAGATCGTATAGGCCGAGAATTGATAGGCGCCGGCGCCGCGGTCGGGCTGGCCGGTGGTCAGCGGAATGTCCGCCATCGATATGCCGTAGCGCACAACGGTTTCCGCCTGCGCCGAAATCGTGGGCAAGCCAAGAGGGAATCCGAGGGCTATTGCCGCGGCAGCAAGAAGCATCGAATATCGGGTGCACATGATTTAAGCTCCATCGGGCAGGGGTGGAGCTAAAAAATGCAAACTTGGTGCCAGATGGAGCATGGAAGGCGCACTTGCATGCGCACGCTCACGGGAGTTGTGCGGCTAATGGCCTCCTGCGAAGCACCATCCTTGGCACAGGCGTTGCATACCTTTGCATAAGAATTAGTCACCCAAGTAGTCGAGAAGGGATCGCTGCATATGCGTAACGAGACATCGAAGAAGACGGCCACCGCTTGGCTGCTGGCGACCGCCCTGGTGGTCGGGCTGCCGCAGCTCGCGAGCGCGGAGACCGTGCTGCGGATCGGCATGACCGCTGCCGATATTCCGCGCACGCTCGGGCAGCCCGATCAGGGGTTTGAGGGCAACCGTTTCACCGGGCTGACCATGTATGATGGCCTGACGATGTGGGACCTCTCCTCGGCCGACAAGGCGAGCGTCATGATTCCCGGGCTCGCGACCGAGTGGAAGGTCGATGAGGCCGACAAGAAGAAGTGGACCTTCAAGCTGCGTCCCGGCGTCAAATTCCATGACGGCAGCGACTTCAATGCCGACGCCGTGGTCTGGAACGTCGAGAAGGTGCTGAAGCAGGATGCGCCGCATTTCGACGCCAGCCAGGTCGGCGTCACCGCCTCGCGCATGCCGACGCTGGCCTCCGCGCGCAAGATCGACGACCTGACGGTGGAATTGACCACCAAGGAGCCGGACAGTTTTCTCCCCATCAACCTGACCAACTTGTTCATGGCGAGCCCCGCCAAGTGGCAGAAGTTCTTTGATTCCGCCGAGGGCGCCGACGCCAAGGCCAAGTCGCAGGCCGCGTGGGCGGCGTTCGCCAAGGACGCTTCGGGTACGGGCCCGTGGAAGATGTCGAAGTTCACACCGCGCGAGCGGCTCGAACTCGTGAAGAACGAAGGCTATTGGGACAAGGCGCGCGTGCCGAAGGTCGACCGGATGGTGCTGCTGCCGATGCCGGAGGCCAACGCCCGCACCGCAGCGCTGCTGTCCGGACAGGTCGACTGGGTCGAGGCACCGGCGCCGGACGCGGTCAAGGAAATCAAGCAGCGTGGCTTCCAGCTTCAGGCCAATGAATCGCCGCACGTCTGGCCCTGGCAGTTCTCGCGCATCGAAGGCTCGCCCTGGAACGATATCCGCGTCCGCAAGGCCGCCAATCTCTGCATCGATCGCGAGGGCCTGAAAGACGGCCTGCTCGCCGGCCTGATGGTGCCGGCATCCGGCACGTTCGAGGCCGGCCACCCCTGGCGCGGCAAGCCGACCTTCGAGATCAAGTATGACCTGAAGGCCGCACAGAAGCTGATGCAGGAAGCCGGCTATGGTCCGAGCAAGAAGCTGACGGTGAAGACGCAGACGTCTGCCTCGGGATCGGGCCAGATGCAGCCCTTGCCGATGAACGAATATCTGCAGCAGGCGCTGGCCGAATGCTACTTCGACGTCCAGCTCGACGTCATCGAGTGGAACACGCTGTTCACCAACTGGCGCCGCGGCGCCAAGGATCCGACCGCGAACGGCGCCAACGCCACCAACGTCACCTATGCGGCGATGGACCCGTTCTTCGCGCTGGTACGCTTTCTGCAGTCGTCGATGGCGCCGCCGGTGTCGAACAACTGGGGCTATATCAACAACCCGAAGTTCGACGAGCTGGTGACCAAGGCGCGCCAGACCTTCGACCCCGCTGCGCGTGACGCGGCGCTGGCCGATCTGCATGCGGCTTCCGTCGATGACGCGGCATTCCTCTATGTCGCCCACGACGTTTCTCCGCGCGCCATGAGCCCGAAGGTGAAAGGCTTCGTGCAGCCGAAGAGCTGGTTCGTCGACTTCTCGCCGGTGACGGTGGCGCCGTAAGAAAGACGTTTCCGCTCGCTCGTTTCCCCTCTCCCCTTGTGGGAGAGGGTGGATCGAATGAGCGAAGCTCATTCGANCTTTGTATCCGCGGAGACAGACCCCTCATCCGGCGCGGACGTTGTCCGCGCCACCTTCTCCCACAAGGGGAGAAGGAAGAAGAGAAGGTGACCTGTGCTCGTCTACGTTGCCCGGCGTATCGTCTACGTCATCCCGATCGTGATCAGCGTCGCGCTGGTGTGTTTCCTGCTCGTGCATATCACGCCCGGCGACCCGCTCGTCGCGGTGCTGCCGGCGGATGCCTCGCAGGAACTCGCCGCGCAAATGCGCACGGCTTACGGCTTCGACCGGCCGCTGCCGGTGCAGTTCGGGCTGTGGATTTGGCGCGCGCTCCATGGCGATCTCGGCGCCTCGATCGCTACCGGCCGCCCGGTGCTGACGGAAGTGTTGCGCGCCGTCGGCAACACCGTGACGCTCGCGATTGCGGCAGCGCTGATCGGCTTCACGCTCGGGCTGTTGTTCGGCTTGATCGCCGGCTATTTCCGCGACACCTGGGTCGACAAGGTCGCGACCTCCGTCGCCATCGCCGGCGTGTCTGTGCCGCATTACTGGCTCGGCATGGTGATGGTCATCATCTTCTCGGTGCAGCTCAACTGGCTGCCCGCGGTCGGCGCCGGTCCCGGCGGCTCTGGCTCCTGGGGCTGGGATTGGGAGCACATGAAATATCTTATCCTGCCGGCGATCACGACCTCGGTGATCCCGATGGGCATCGTCACCCGCACGGTGCGCGCACTCACCGGTGACATCCTTTCGCAGGATTTCGTCGAGGCGCTGCGCGCCAAGGGCCTCCGCGAACTCGACGTGTTCAAGCATGTCATCAAGAACGCCGCGCCGACCGCGCTGGCGGTGATGGGCCTGCAACTCGGCTACATGCTCGGCGGCTCGATCCTGATCGAGACCGTGTTCTCCTGGCCCGGCTCGGGCCTGCTGCTCAATTCGGCGATCTTCCAGCGCGACCTGCCGCTGCTGCAGGGCACCATCCTGGTGCTGGCGCTGTTCTTCGTCACCCTCAATCTCCTGGTCGATATCGCGCAGGCCGCAATCGATCCGCGCATCAAGCGGGGCTGATCATGGCTGTGATGTCGGATACCGCACTGCAAGCCGCACCCATCACCAAGGCGCGGGGCTATTGGGCCACCGTCGGGCGCCGCATCGTGCGCGACAAGGTCAGCATGGTCTGCGCACTTGTGCTGGTGCTGATCTTTGCCTCCGCGCTGCTGGCGCCCTGGCTGGGCCTCGCCGATCCCTATCAGGGCTCGATGATCCGAAGGCTTCGCCACATCGGCACGCCGAACTATCCGCTCGGCACCGACGAGCTTGGCCGCGACATGCTGGCCCGGCTGATCTATGGCGGGCGGCTGTCGCTGATCATCGGCATTCTTCCGGTAATCTTCGCCTTCGTGATCGGCACCTCGCTCGGCCTCGTCGCCGGCTATGTTGGCGGCCGGCTCAACACCGCGATCATGCGCACGGTCGACGTCTTCTACGCCTTCCCCTCGGTGCTGCTCGCAATCGCGATCTCGGGCGCGCTGGGCGCGGGCATCGTCAACTCCATCGTGTCGCTGACCATCGTGTTCGTGCCGCAGATCACCCGCGTTTCCGAAAGCGTCACCACCGGCGTGCGCAACATGGATTTCGTCGAAGCCGCGCGCGCCTCTGGCGCCGGGCCCTTCACCATCATGCGCGTGCACATGCTGGGCAATGTGCTGGGACCAATCTTCGTCTACGCAACAGGGCTGATCTCGGTGTCGATGATCCTCGCGGCCGGTCTGTCGTTCCTTGGTTTGGGGACAAAACCGCCGGAGCCGGAATGGGGCTTGATGCTGAACACGCTGCGCACCGCGATCTATGTCAACCCATGGGTGGCGGCGCTGCCGGGCGTCATGATCTTTGCGGTGTCGATCTGCTTCAACCTGCTTAGCGACGGCATGCGCAGTGCCATGGACATCAGGAACTGACGTGATGAGTGAAGCAAGCCCGTCAGTCGAGCTACTGGAACAGGTCGAGGACGTCGGCGGCGCGGCGCAGCCGCTGCTGCAGGTCACAGGCCTCACCAAGCATTTCCCGGTGCGGGGCGATCTGTTCAGCCCCCGCAAAACCGTGCGCGCAGTCGATAACGTCTCGTTCTCGATCGCGAAGGGCGAGACCGTCGGCATCGTCGGCGAGTCCGGCTGCGGCAAGTCGACGACCGCGCGGCTGCTGATGCACCTGATGAAGCACGACGCCGGCGATATCGTCTATGACGGCATGCAGGTCGGCCGCGCGCTGTCACTGCGCGAATTGCGCCGCGGCATGCAGATGGTGTTTCAGGACAGCTACGCCTCGCTGAATCCGCGCCTCACCATCGAGGAATCGATCGCGTTCGGCCCTAAGGTGCACGGCATGGCGGATGCCGCCGCGCGCACGCTGGCGCGCGAACTGCTCGGCAAGGTGGGCCTGCGGCCGGAAAACTTTGCCAACCGCTATCCGCACGAGATTTCCGGCGGCCAGCGCCAGCGCGTCAATATCGCGCGTGCGCTGGCGCTGTCACCGCGGCTGGTGATTCTCGATGAAGCGGTCTCGGCGCTCGACAAATCGGTCGAGGCGCAGGTGCTCAACCTGCTGGCCGATCTCAAGCGCGAATTCGGCCTGACCTATCTGTTCATTAGCCACGACCTCAACGTCGTCCGCTACATCTCGGACCGCGTGCTCGTGATGTATCTCGGCGAGGTGGTCGAACTCGGCCCGGTCGACAAGGTCTGGGACGCGCCGGCCCATCCCTATACGCGGGCGCTGCTGGCCGCGATGCCCTCGTCCGATCCTGACAACCGCACCAAGACGCCGCCGATCTCGGGCGATCCGCCCAACCCGATCGATCCTCCGTCCGGTTGCCGGTTTCACACCCGCTGTCCGTTTGCGGAGCCGCTCTGCGCAAATGCGACGCCAGACCTCAGCGATGTCGATACAATGGGCCATCAGGCGGCGTGCTACATGGCCATACCGGGCTCAGGGCACAGCCGCGCACCGACCAATAAAAGCGAGGGAGCAAGCGCCGCATGACAAGACCCGATCCCAAACAGGTCAAGGTAATGACCGACGTCGCGGGTGTGCCGCAGGATGTGGAAGTATCCGCCCGCATCGCCAATTCAATCGGACCAGCCTTCGACGGCTTTGCGCCGGTCGCCGGAACGCTGCCGATGGATCTCGAGCCTGCAAGCTTTCTTCTGGTGCAGAACGCCAAGGTGTCGAAATGAGCGGCGAACCGGCCCTGATGTCGCTGGTTGCGGTCGCCAAGGCGATCGGGGCCAGGAAAATCTCCTCGCGCGAGGCAACGCAGTCCTGCCTCGACCGGATCGCGCAGTGGCAGCCCCGCGTCAACGCCTACATGGCGATCGAGGCGGAGGCGGCGCTTGCCGCGGCCGATGCCGCCGACGCCGATCTCGCCAAGGGCAAGATTGCCGGGCCGCTGCACGGCGTGCCGATGGCCCACAAGGACATGTATTACGAGGCCGGCAAGGTCGTGACCTGCGGCTCAAAGATCAGGCGCGAATTTGTGGCGACGACGACCTCGACCGCTTTGCAGCGGCTGAAGGACGCCGGCTCCGTCAGGCTCGGCTCGCTGCAGATGGTCGAGTTCGCCTACGGTCCGACCGGCCACAATGTGCATTACGGCGCGGTGCGTAACCCCTGGAACGTCGATCACATCACCGGCGGCTCGTCATCCGGCTCGGGCTCCGCGGTCGCGGCGCGACTGACCTTTGCGGCGCTGGGTTCGGATACCGGCGGCTCGATCCGGATGCCCGCGCATTTCTGCGGCGTCACCGGTTTCAAGACCACCGTCGGCCTGATCAGCCGCGCCGGCGCGATGCCGCTGTCGCAATCGCTCGATACCGTAGGTCCGCTCGCGCAGACCGTCGAGGACTGCGCACTGTTGGTGGGGCTGATGGCGGGCGCAGATCGCGAAGACCCGACCACGTCGACGCGGCCGGTGCCGAACTACATGGCCGCGACCACAGGCTCGATGAAGGGCTTGAAGATCGGCGTGCCGACCGCCTTCTATGTCGACGATCTCGATTCCGAAGTCGCGCGGGCGCTCGACGAGACCATCGCTACGCTGAAAAAAGAAGGCGCCGAAATCGTCAAGGTCGAGTTGCCGGACCAGCGTCAGCTCACCGCCGCCTGCCAGATCGTGCTCGCAACCGAGGCTGCGGCCTTCCACAAGCGCTGGATGATCGAGCGTCCGCAGGATTACGGCGCGCAGGTGCTGATGCGCTTGCAGAACGGGCTTGCCATTCCGGCCGTGACCTATCTCGAAGCGATGCGCTGGCGCGGCCCGGCGCTTGCCGCTTACCTTGCGGCGGTCGAAGGCACCGATGCCGTGATCGCGCCGGTGGCGCCGATGCCGGCAGTGACCATCGCCGAGAGCGACGTCGGCAACAGCCTCGATGCGGAAGCCGTGATCCAGCGGATCACGCGCTTCACGCGGCCGATCAATTATCTCGGCCTGCCGTCGCTCTCAATTCCCGCGGGCTTCACCAACAAGGGCCTGCCGGTCGGCATGCAGTTGATCGGCCGTTCCTTCGACGAGGCCGGACTGGTGCGGATCGGCGCGGCGTTCCAGCGCGCCACCGACTATCATCAAAAGGTACCCAAGCTGGCATGAGCAATCTCGTCGACATTCGCGACCTCAACATCCGCTTCACCGGCGAGCGCACGGTTCATGCCGTCAACGACATCTCGCTTTCGCTGGGCGAGGGCGAGGTGCTTGGTCTGCTCGGCGAGTCGGGCTCGGGAAAAAGCGTGACCCTGCGGGCGCTGATGCGGCTATTGCCGAAGAAGCGCACGCAGATTTCGGGCACGGTGAAGGTCCTGGGCCGCGATGTGCTGGCGATGAACGACGAAGAGCTCTCGGCGTTTCGCGGCCAGACCGTCTCGATGATCTTTCAGGAGCCGGCACTGGCGCTCGATCCCGTCTACACGATCGGCCGCCAGATTGCGGAAAGCGTGATCCGACACGAGGGCAAAAGCGAAAAGGAAGCCATGGCGCGCGCGCTGGAAATGCTGGAGGTGGTCCGCATCCCCTCCGCCAAGCGCCGGCTTGAGGCCTATCCGCACGAAATGAGCGGCGGCATGCGGCAGCGCGCGATGATCGCGCTGGCCTTGGCCTGCAAGCCGAAGATCCTGCTGGCCGACGAACCGACCACGGCGCTCGACGCCACCGTGCAGATCCAGATCCTGCTGCTGCTCCGTGAACTGCAGCGTGAGTTCGGCATGTCCGTGATCTTCGTGACCCACGATATCGGCGTCGCCATTGAAATCTGCGACCGCGTTGCGGTGATGTATGCCGGACAGATCGTGGAGCAGGGCCGTTTGCGCGATATCGTCCGCACGCCCGTGCATCCTTACGCCAAGGGCCTGCTGGCCTCGACCGTCCACGGCGCTAAGCGCGGCCAGCGCCTTGAAACCATCCCGGGCACGCCGCCCTCGCTGGACAAGGCGCCCGCCAGTTGCTCCTTTGCGCCGCGCTGCAGCGTCGCTCAGCCACGCTGCAGCGAGCGCCTGCCGCCGAACGTGCAGGTGTCGTCCGACAGAACGGCGCGATGTGTTTTGGCGGAGCCGGCTGAAGTCGCTGCTTCGACCTAGGAGTTGAAGGAATTCTGCTTACCCGCCCAGCCCCGGATCGGCCCATTGCTCGATCTGGGCCGGTCCCACCACCTGCTTCGGCTGATGCGGATTGAGCGTGCCGGCGCTGGCGGACCAGCCCTTGGCCAGGATTTGCATCGCAAACAATTTGGCGTCGATCTCGGATTTGAAGGTGCGCGTCGAGCGGGCCATGCTCTCCGCAGTCTCGTCCGTCTTGTCCGGACCAAAGGTGACGTACCAAATATCGCTCTGTTTCATGCCGACATAACGCGCGTGACATAAAAAAGTTTCACTTCGCTGGCCGCATATGGAAGTCGCGCGGACGGCTCGTCACATCGGACCATGATGGACAAGCCGTCGGTGGCGTGCGCTGCGAAACCGGGGGCTTAACATGGTGATTTCCAACGAGGGCATTCTCGTCATTCTCTTCGTCGGCCTGGTGGCCGGCTGGCTTGCCGGCAAGATCGTGCGCGGCACCGGCTTTGGCATCATCGGCGATATTCTCGTCGGCATCGCCGGCGCGCTGCTTGCGAGCCTGCTGTTTCCCAAGCTCGGCATTCGTCTCGGCACCGGCCTGGTGTCCGAAATCGTCTATTCCACCATTGGCGCCATCATCCTGCTGGTGATCGTGCGGCTGCTCCGAACCGGCGGGCGGTGGTAGCGCCCATTATTTCGCGCGGCTGACCGCCTCGACGATGCAGCGCCGGACCGCGGCGATCCGGCGGTCGCGCGCCTGCTCGGTGCGGGAGACGAGATAGATCGTCTCGCTATGCGCGGCCTCGAACGCGAACGGCGCCATCAGTTTCCTGCCGAAGGAGGGCCGTGCCTTGATCAGCGGCGACATCGCGAGCGTCACGCCGAGGCCCTGTTCGGCGGCCTCCAGCATCGCCGGCACGCTGTCGAGCCACAGATGCCCGCGCGGGGTGAGGTGTTGAAGGCCGGCCTCGCGCAGCCAGACCGGCCAGGCGCGCGGCTGCGTCGTCAAGTGAATCAGGACTTCGCGCGACAGGTCCTCGGGTGCCTTCAACCCGCCCTTGACCAGCGCAGGCGCGCAGACCGGCAGGCCCTTCACCGCAACCAGCGGTTCGAATTTCAGGCCGACGGAATGTTCGCGGCCATAGCGGATGGCAACGTCGACGCGCGAGGCGTTGAAATCGGCATATTGATGCGTGGCCTCGATGCGCAGCGTAAGCCCGGGGTGGCGACGCTTGAACTCGGGCAGGGCCGGAAGCAGCACGGCCGAGGNACGGCAGCGAGCTGATCCAGAGCTCGGCGTTGGCGTCGCGGCGATGCCGCTGCATGTCGCGGCTGGCCTCCTGCAGTGCCAAAAGCGCCGCTGAGACCTTTGCGAGATAACGCTCGCCGTCGGCGGTCAGCCGCACCGAACGCGCGCCGCGCACGAACAGCTTTGTGCCGAACTGCTCTTCAAGTCCGCGGATCTGGTGGCTGATCGCCGACGGGCTGAGCGAGAGATCGCGCGCCGCGCGGCGAAAACTTAATTGCGTGGCGGCGCGCTCGAATGCCAGCAGCGCCGGCAGCGGAGGAATCGCGCGCAGCGACGCGCCGGGCGCATCATAGGGGTGAATTATACTCATCTGAGGTGACGAATTCCCTTTTGTTGCAGGCCCAAGTTTCCGCCAGATTGGCCCGACGCTCAACCCTGCTCATCTCTGGAATCCGAGCCATGGCCATCTTCGAACCCACAGGCCCCAACCGCTGGCAGCCCACCGCCCTTGCCGCCGGTCCGTTCGCGGGCCTGCAGGGCGGGGCGGTCGCAAGCCTTCTGACGGCGGAAGTCGAGGCGATGGCCGATCAGCGAAACTGGGGAACGGCGATCGCGTCGTCGGCCTGGTTCCTGCGGCCGACCCCGATGACCGAGTTGCGAACCGCGCTGTCGGTCGTGGCCGAAGGCGGCCGCGTCAGCGTGATCGACAACACGCTGTGGCCGGTCGGTGATGACCAGCCCTGCGCCGCCGTCCGGGTGACGCTGTCGCGCGAGCGTGCCGTTGAAGTGCCCGGCTTTGCCGACCCCTCGACTGAGGTTGCCGACCTCACGCAGTCGCCGATTCGTACCCGGCGGGCGGCGCATGGCAAGCCGTGGTTCATGGAGGCGATGGAGGCTCGCGAAAGCCATGGCGTCGCCTGGTTTCGCATGAACCATCAAATTATCGGCGGCGCAGGATCCTCGCCGAAGTTGCCGCTCTCCTCGGTGCTCGGCCCGGCGGACTGGACCCACGGCATCGCCCGCCCGATCCAGGATGTGGTGGCGGACCCGAACCCGAATCTGACGGTTCAGCTGTTTCGCCGGCCCAAGGGGGAATGGATCGGTATTCGCGCACAGGCCCGCTGGCGGCCGGCGGCCGGCCTTGGCGTCGGAAGCGGCGTCCTGCTCGACATCAATGGCGAGATCGGCCGGGTCTCGATGTCGGTCATTCTGGTGCCGTTCCCGGGGCGGGCGAAGGCAGAACCCGCCGCAGGGCTGGAGGCGGCGTCAAATTAGCTGCCCAACCTCCCGCAGCTCGCCTCTCCCCCCATTTTTACGGGGGTGAACTGGATCGGGGTTAACGTGACTTAAATGGACGGTGTCCAAAAACATCGGTAAAACCAGCACGTAGCCTCATCCGTTTGAAGAGATACGCATTTATGGCAGCCGCTCCCGGCGTCCGGAAATCCGAGCTCGGCGAGGCGCTGCGCGCCTGCCGCAACGCCTTTATCGGCGTCGGCGTCATGAGTTGCATGATCAATCTGCTGTACCTGACCGGCTCGATTTTCATGCTGGAGGTCTACGACCGCGTGCTGCCGAGCCGCAGCGTGCCGACGCTGGTCGGCCTCGTGATTCTCGCCGCCGGTCTCTACATCGCCCAAGGCGGCCTCGATCTGATCCGCGGCCGCATCCTCGGCCGCATCGGCACCGCGCTCGATGAAGCCATCAATGCCCGCGTGTTCGAAACCGTGGTGCGGCTGCCGCTGATGGTCGGGAGCCGCAACGAAGGCCTGCAGCCGTTGCGCGATCTCGACAATGTCAGGTCGTTTCTCGGCAGCATGGGGCCGGGCGCGTTCTTCGACCTGCCGTGGCTGCCGTTCTATCTGGCGATCTGCTTTGCGTTTCACTGGCTGCTCGGCGTCACCGCGTTGGCCGGCGCCATCATTCTGGTGACGCTAACGCTGATCACCGAGTTCCTGTCGCGGACGCCGGCCAAGGAGGCGATGACGCTGGCGGCGCGGCGCAACGATCTCGCCGCCACCAGCCGGCGCAACGCCGAAGTGCTGGTCGCGATGGGCATGTCCGGGCGGCTGATGAAGCGCTGGGGCGAGGCCAACGAGACCTATCTGGCCGGCAACCAGCGCGCCAGCGACATCGCCGGCGGTTTGGGCGCCATCGCCAAGGTGCTGCGCATGATGCTGCAGTCGGCGGTGCTCGCGGTCGGCGCTTATCTAGTGATCCATCAGGAAGCCACCGCCGGCATCATCATCGCGGGCTCGATCCTGAGCGCCCGCGCGCTGGCACCGGTCGATCTCGCCATCGCGCACTGGAAGGGCTTTGTCGCCGCGCGGCAGAGCTGGCATCGCCTTTCCAAGCTGCTGGAACGGATACCGGCGTCGAACGCGCAGACGATGCTGCAGGCGCCGACCAGGCGGCTGTCGGTCGAGGCCGTCAGCATCGTGCCGCCGGGCGAGCAGCGCGTCATCGTGCAGGACGTCAATTTCGCGGTCGAGGCCGGCACCGGCGTCGGCGTCATCGGTCCGAGCGGCTCGGGCAAGTCGTCGCTGGTGCGCGCGCTGGTCGGCGTCTGGATGCCCGCCCGCGGCAAGGTGCGGCTCGACGGCGCGGCGCTCGACCAGTGGTCGTCGGACGTGCTCGGCCACCACATCGGCTATCTGCCGCAGGATGTCGAATTGTTCGCCGGCACCGTGGCGCAGAATATCTCCCGCTTCGATCCCGAGGCGAAATCGGACGCCATCATCGCCGCCGCCAAGGAAGCCGGCGTGCATGAGATGATCATCAAGATGCGCGAGGGTTACGATACCCAGATCGGCGAGCAGGGCGCTTCGCTCTCGGCCGGGCAGGCGCAGCGCGTGGCGCTGGCGCGCGCGCTGTATGGCCATCCGTTCCTGATCGTGCTCGACGAGCCGAACTCCAACCTCGACAGCGAGGGTGACGAGGCGCTGACCCGTGCGGTGCGCGCCGCCCGCGAGCGCGGCGCTATCGTGGTGGTGGTGGCGCACCGGCCGATCGGCATCGAGGCGGTCGATCAATTGCTGGTGTTGAAGGAAGGCCGCATGCAGGCGTTCGGCCCGAAGGAAACCGTGCTCGGCCAGGTGCTGCAGCGGGTGCCTGCGCCGCCGCCGATCAAGATCGTATCCGAAGCGGGAGCCGCGAAGAAATCATGACCGTCGAGCTGAAAGGCGCGCGCCGTTCGATCCGCTCACACCTCATCCTGGGTCTGGCGCTGATGCTGGTGCTGGCCGGCGGGTTCGGCGGCTGGGCCTCGACGGTGCAGATTTCGGGCGCGCTGATCGCGCCGGGTTCGGTGGTGGTCGATTCCAACGTCAAGAAGGTGCAGCACCCGACCGGCGGCGTGGTCGGCGAGGTCCGGGTGCGCGACGGCGATATCGTCAAGGCCGGCGACGTCGTGGTGCGGCTCGACGAGACCGTGGTGAAGGCGAGCCTTGCCATCGTGGTCAAGACGCTGAACGGCCTGTGGGCGCGCGCCGCGCGGCTGGAAGCGGAACAGCGCGGCCTCGACCAGATCAAGTTTCCGCCGCAGCTGACCGATCGCGCCGACGATCCTGATGTCCGCGACGTCATGGCGAGCGAAACCAAGCTGTTCGAGGTCCGTGTGTTCGGCCGTGCGGGGCAGAAATCGCAGTTGCGCGAGCGGGTGGCGCAGCTCAACGAGGAAATCGCAGGGCTGACGGCGCAGGAACAGGCCAAGGAAAAGGAAGTCGCGCTGGTCGAGAAGGAGCTGGTCGGCGTCCGCCAGCTTTACGAGCAGCGCCTGATCCAGATCTCGCGCCTGACGGTGCTGGAGCGCGATCTCGCCCGGCTGTCGGGCGAGCGTGCGCAATACATCGCCGCGCGGGCGCAGGCGAGGGGCAAGATCACCGAGACCGAACTGCAGATCATCCAGGTCGACAAGGACGTGGTCAGCGAGGTCTCCAAGGATCTGCGCGAGACCAACGACAAGATCGGCGAGTTCGTCGAGCGCAAGGTCACCGCGGAAGATCAATTGCGCCGTATCGACATCCGCGCGCCACAGGATGGCGTCGTGTTGCAGTCGACCGTGCATACGATCGGCGGCGTCATTACCGCGGGCGACGCCATCATGATGATCGTGCCGAAGGCCGACGATCTCTCGGTCGAGGCCAAGGTCAATCCGCAGGACATCGACAAGCTGCAGATCGGCCAGAAGACGCTGCTGCGGCTATCGGCCTTCAACCAGCGCACCACGCCGGAATTGAACGGCGTCGTCACCCGCGTCTCCGCCGATGTCACCACCGACCAGCGCACCGGCCAGAGCTACTACACTATCCGCGTCTCGATGCCGCCGACCGAAGTCGCCCGCCTTGGCGACAACGTCAAGATCATCCCGGGCATGCCGGTCGAAGCCTTCGTGCAAACCGGCGACCGCACCATGATGTCCTACCTGATGAAGCCGTTCAGCGACCAGCTGATGCGTTCGTTTCGGGAGCGGTGAGGTCTGGTGCTGGCGCAATCTCGGCCTCGTGGTTCGAGACGCGCGGCGTTGCCGCGCTCCTCACCATGAGGGTNTAGACCTCATCCTGAGGAGGCGCGGAGCGCCGTCTCGAAGGATGCAGCCCCCGCTGTTGGAGACACTCCCGGGCCCATGCGCAATGTCCGCAGGCCCGAACCCCTACCTTCTGTCATACTCATCCGGCCCCATCGCCCACGCCCACTCCTCATGCCCCGGCGCGTAGGTACGGTTGGTTTCGGCCGGGTTGCGGTTGACCAGCGGCCGCATGAACATCGGGTGGGTGGCGCTACGCACCTCGTGCTCGACGGTGAACAGGTGCTTGCCGCTGTCGAGATCGACGATGTCGCGGAAGCGGTACTGATACTGGTTGTCTTCCTGCGAGATCAGGCCGCGCTCGCCCAGGCGTCGGTAGGGACCCGAAAAGTCCGTGATGTAGATCTGCACGTGATGCCCGTCGTAATCCGGCTGCACGCGGTCGGTCTCGCGGAACTGCAGATATTGATTCTTGCCGGCCTTGACGCGCGCCACGGTGCCGTCGCCGTTCACAAGCTCGGCCTGCATGCCCATGATCGCGGGATAGAAAGCAGAGATTGCCTTTGCCGTCCCGACCGGCACGTCGAACTCGACATAGGGAATGCCAAGCGTGATGCGCCCGAAGCGCGCCGCATCCGGCTCATAGCAGCGCACGCGGTTGCCCCACGGACAGACGGCTTCGACATGGTCGTTGCGTTCGCGATACGCAAACGCGGTGCCTTCGAGCTTCTTCGCGACCGACGCCAGCCGCTCCAGCAGCGCTGCGCGGCCCGTGATGACGATGCCGGTATGGCCGCGCAGCACCTGTGCGCCCCCATGCGGCAGATGAAACTGGCTCCGCCCGGCATTGACCCACATGTTGCTGTCGGAGACCATCAGATAGGGGTCGCGGGTCAGCCCGAGCCCCGCGACATAGAACAGCGTCGCCAGTCGCTGATCGGGAATGGTGACGTTGACATGCTCGAAATGGATCGAGTTGCCGAGATCTTCTGCTGCGCGGTCGAACTGTTGTTGCATGGGTAGGGGTCCCGGATGCGTGATGGTCGATCATAGCCCGTAGCCCGGATTTCGCTTCGCTCCATCCGGGCTACGATCTTACTTCGACAAATTCTCCAGCAGCAAATTCAACGCCGTCTTCGCAAACGCCTGCATGTTCGCCTGGCGGTCGGCAATACCGGTTTCCAGCGTGAATACTTCGTTCTGCGGACCCGCCACCGCTGTGCAGCAATGGCCGGCCGCATCGCCATACCGGTTGCCGGTCGGTCCCGTCGCACCGGTCTCCGACAAGCCCCAGTCGGTCGCAAAGCGCTGGCGAACCTGGCTCGCCAGCAATGATGCATAAGGCTCGGATGCCGAACGAAGGCCTTTCATCGCCTCGTCCGGAATATCCATCAGCAGTCGCCGCGCATCGCGCGTATAGACCACGGCGCCGCCGAGGAAATAGGCGGATGCGCCCGGCACCGACAACAGCGCGGCCGAGATCAGCCCGCCGGTTGAAGATTCCGCCACCGCAATCGTCTGTTTGCGCGCGACCAACTGAGTGGCAATCTTTTCGGCTATTGTTATGAGTTCTGTCATCTCACCTCCCAAAATCCCACCAGTCATGTCTCCCTAGCACAGGAGGTCCACGCTTGCCGAGTTGCGGGGCGCATGCGGCCCTGATTGAATACCTCCAACAAACTGCGTCGTGCGGGCATACGAGGAAACATCATGACGTCGCCGATCCCGGGGGGCGTGGATTGCGATCTGCATCCCGCCGTTCCTCATCTGACCAGCCTGCTGCCCTACATGAACGACTACTGGCGCGACCAGGTGACGACGCGCGGCATGACCGATCTGGTCTCGCAATCCTATCCGACCAATTCGCCGATCTCCTCGCGGCCGGACTGGCGGCCCACGCAGGGCAAGCCGGGCGCCGATCTCGCCGACATGCAGAAGCAGGCGCTCGACCGGTTCGCCGTAGCTTACGGCATCTGCAATCCGCTTTACGGCGTGCAGATGGTGTTTTCCGAGGACATGCAGGACGCGTTCTGCCGCGCGCTGAACGACTGGCTGGCCAAGGAATGGCTCGACAAGGACGACCGGCTGCGCGGCTCGATCGTGATCCCGACCCAAAGCGTCGAGAAATCCGTCGCCGAGATCGAGCGCTGCGCCAAGGACAGGCGCTTCGTCCAGGTGCTGATGCTGGTCATGGGCGACATGCCGCTGGGAAAGCGCGCCTATTGGCCGATCTACGCCGCCGCCGAACGGCTGGGTCTTGCGGTCGGCGTCCATGCCGGCAGCGCCTATCACAACCCGCCGACTTCCGTCGGCTGGGGTTCCTACCACATCGAGGATTATGTCGCGCAGGCGACCGCGTTCCAGACCCAGCTCACCAGCCTGATCGTGGAGGGCGTGTTCGCCCGGCACCCGAAGCTGAAAATGGTGATGCTGGAATCGGGCTTCACCTGGCTGCCGGCCTATCTGTGGCGGCTGCACAAGTTCTGGCGTGGCATCCGGATGGAAACACCGTGGGTCGATCGCGCGCCGCTGGAGATTGTGCGCAGCAACATCCGCTTTTCGCTGCAGCCGGTCGATGCGCCGCCGGATCCCGCAACCCTGAACCGCCTGTTTGACCATATGCAGTCGGACGAATTGCTCCTATTCTCGACCGACTATCCGCACTGGCAATTCGACGGTGACGAGGTGCTGCCGCCGGGCCTTTCGGGCGATCTTGTGCGCAAGATCATGATCGATAACCCGCTCGCGACATACGGCCGGTTGCAGACGGTGAAGGAGAAGACGCCATGAACGTCCAGTTCCGCCCAGAGTCTTCGGCTTCCGTCAGCATCAAGACTGCGATCGCCGATTGCGACATCCATCCGGCGCGCGCCACCAACGACGAACTCTTTCCGTTCATGGCCAAGCGCTGGCACTCGCATCTCGAGACCTACGGCAAGCAGGCTTATCACGGCATGATGGAAGGGCCGCCCTATCCGAAAGCGCAGCCAAATGCCTCGCGCCGAGACGCCTGGCCGCCGGAAGGCGGTCCGCAAGGTTCCTCGCTGTCCTTCATGCAGAAGCAACTGCTCGATCCCTACAACGTTGCGCTCGGCGTGCTCAATCCGCTCAACAGCGGGCAGGGGTTGCGCAACCAGGATATGGCCGGTGCGATCTGTTCCGCGATCAACGACTGGCAGATCGAGAAATGGACGAGCAAGGACAGGCGTCTGAAGGCCTCGATCGTCGTCCCCACCGAGGACGGTGTCACCGCCGCCGCCGAAATCCGCAAGCGCGCGGGCGATCCCAACTTCGTGCAGGTGCTGCTGCTCTCCCGCAATGTCGAGCCGCTTGGCCAGCGCCGCTACTGGCCGATCTACGAGGCCGCGCAGGAAATTGGACTACCGGTCGGCGTCCACGCCTTCGGCTTTGGCGGCAATCCGCTGACACCGTCGGGCTGGCCGAGCTTCTACATCGAGGAGATGGTCGGCCATGCGCAGTGCCAGCAGACCGTGCTGGCAAGCCTCGTGCTCGAAGGCGTGTTCGAGCGGTTCCCGAAATTGAAGATGGTGATGATCGAGGCCGGCTTCGGCTGGGCGCCGTCGCTCGCCTGGCGCCTCGACAAGAGCTTTGAGAAGCTGCACAGCGAGGTGCCGCATCTGAAACGCAAGCCGTCGGAATATATCCGCAACCACGTCTGGTGGACCACGCAGCCGATGGAAGATCCCGAGCGGCGCGAGCACCTGTTCCAGGTGATCGAGTGGATCGGCTGGGACAAGCTGTTGTTCGCGACCGACTATCCGCATTGGGATTTCGACGAGCCGTCGCGCGTGCTGCCGCCCGGCGTCAGCGACGCCAACCGCGAAGCGTTCTATCTCGGCAATGCGAAGAAGCTGTACGGAATCTCTTGATGGTTCGTCACGTCATTGCCCCGGTGGACGAGTTGCCGCCGGGGACACGAAAATTCCTCGACATCGACGGCCGGCCGATCGCGATCTTCAACATCAAGGGCGAGTTCTTCGGCCTGTTGAACCGCTGCCCGCATCAGGGCGCGGCATTGTGCGAAGGGCCGCTGATCGGGCTGGCGCAATCCTCTGATCCTGGCGAGATCGAATACACCAAGCTTGGCGAAATCATCCGCTGCCCCTGGCACGGCTGGGAGTTCGACATCCGCACCGGGCAATCCTATTGCGACCCGAAGCGTTTTCGCGCCCGGGCCTATCCGGTGAACGTCGAGCCGGGATCGGCCGTGGTGAAGGGGCCGTATGTCGCCGAGACCATCGCAGTCTCGGTCGAGAGCGACTACGTCGTGGTGGATTTGTAGCTTTCAGCCGTCATTGCGAGCCATCGGGCGCGCATTCGCGCGACCTGTTGGCTCGCAATGATGAGGATGCAGCGTGGGGTGGGCAAAGGCGCACGTGCGCCGTGCCCACCATTCATCGCTTGCCTTCGCACATCCCGATCACGCTGGCATATGAGAAGCTTCTACTCGTCCATCGGGCCGCCAAGCGTGCGACGAAGCTGCTGAGCTTCACGCCAGGTCTCAAGAGCCTCTTTCCCGATACGAGCGAGCTTGTTCGCCAACTGTATGATGATGAGTGTGACCATGGCTATTGCCCCGCCTTGATCAGCAAGCGACTGATCTGTCGTTCTGCATCGTCCGACAGCTTTTGCAGGCCATGGGTAGCAATGTAGTCGTCGACGACACGATCAGCCCGCCGCTGATGGGATTCGACGAAGACGCGCAACAATCGTTCGAAAAATGAGGGTTTTTTGATCGGGGCAGAAAGCCAGGCCCCAGTGGTTAATACGTTCGCCATTGGATGGCTCCTTTAATCGGAGTTGTCCTTGGGGCGAATTTCCTACCTGAATCCGAAATAGGTATTGGTGAGCGTCAATGCCAGTCCAAATAATATGCATGGCTGCATTGATTCATTGCGCAGGGAATAACGACTGTGGGGTGGGCAAAGGCGCGTCAGCGCCGTGCCCACCTACGCTTCGTTAGCGACCACCGCCGCCACCTCCGCCGCCGCCTCCGCCACCACCGCCATCACGCAGCGCCTGGTTTTCGCGCGGGTCGAGATTCTTCATGTAGCTGAGCGAAGTGTCGCGGCGGGTGCGAAGCTGCGCCACATAGTTCATGTGATCTCCGCAAGCCTGCCGCGATACCGCCTGATCGCAATAGCGCGATGCCACGAACGCGGGAGCGGCCATGCTGCTCGTCGCACTGAGAGCGACCAAAGCTGCGGCCGACAGGATTAGCTTCACTGACATCTGTACTCTCCATTCCCAGGTTGGGCGAAGCCGGAATGGCTCGCATGAGAGTTCGACGGTGCCAGAGGAAAACCGGTTCGGAAGGGCATGTGATCTGGGTCACTCACACTCAGGTGTCATCGTCCGCGAAGGCGGACGATCCAGTATTCCAGAGACAGCGGTGATTGAGCCGGGAAGCCGCGGCGTACCGGATCCCCCGCATGCGCGGGGGACGACAGTCGAGTGTTGCGTCGCTATCTCCGCGTCATTGCGAGCGAAGCGAAGCAATCCATCTATCCCCGCGCTGAGGCGTAGATTGCTTCGCGGAGCCTGTCATCGGGCGCGCATTCGCGCGACCCGTTGGCNCGGAGCGTCGGCTTACTCCGGTGCCCCCTGCGCCATCGCGTTGCGCTCCCGCGCGTAACGCACCAGCGCGGTAAAGCGATAGATGCCGTGCACGAACTTGCCATAGGGCATGGTGACGAACAGCGAAAACACCACGCCGAGGTGCAGCGCCAGCAACGGACCCATCGCCGCGGTCTCGCGCAGGATCAGCAGCGCCATGCCCGTGAGGCTGGTCATGAACAGCATCACGATGAATGCGACATCCATGCCGTAGTGTGCCTCGTCGACCAACACCGAATCGCGCTTCCATCGCTCAGTGAGCAAGCCGATCGGCCCGATCAACAACCCGATGCCGCCGAGCGTGCCGAGCACGATCGGCAGATCCCACCACGGATACGGCGCCTCGCGTGCGAAGAGATAGTGATAAAGCGTCGCGACTGAGGTCGAGGCGAAGCACAACGCAAAACCGTAGAACGTCAGGTGGTGATAGAGCCGGCGGCGGTCGGTCGGGCGATCGTCCTCGTTGAAGCAGCCGACGCCGCCGCCGTCGAGATAGCGTAGCTCGCCGGCATCGCGGATCGCCTGAAACAGCGCGGCCGCATCGGTCTTCATGCCGACGGGCTCGCCGATATCGCGCCAGAACGCGCGCACGCCCATCACCAGCGCGACGATCGCATAGAGGAACGCTGCGCCGAACAGCGCTGCCATCGCGTTGTGCGGCATCAACTTGTAGAACGCGCCCGGGCCGGTATGGACGCCGAACAGAATTTGCCGGTCGTGCAAGGCCGCGAAACCGAAAATGAAGGCGGCAACGCTCAGCGCTGCAACGAGGCTGATGACGAGCCCGTTGCGCGCGAACGCGCCCGCAAACGCACGAGGCCAGACGTAGGCCGCCCAGGATTCCGCGCGCGCCACCGCGAGCGTCTTCGGCACGTTGACGTCGAATTCATGCGGCGGCGAGAACTGGCAATCGGTGTAGCAGGCGCCGCAGGCGTGGCAGAGATTGGCGAGATAGTTGAGGTCGCCGTCGGAGAAGGCGCGGCGCATTTCCATCGCCGGAAATACCGCGCACAGCCCCTCGCAATAGCGGCAGGAATTGCAGACCGTCATCAGGCGGTCGGCTTCATCAAGGATTCGCGTTCCGTGCATCCGCTGCTTCCTGCCTCCTTCGACCCAATTACTTCGTCAGGCCCTTGCCTTCGAGCCACTTCTGGATCAGCGCGGCGACCTCGGCGTTGTTCTTGTCCATCATCACCATGTGCGAATTGCCCTTGATGCCGGCCTGCGGCAGGTCGACGACATCGACGCTGCCGCCGGCCGCCCTGACGGCTTCCGCGAAGGCAAGGCCGTTGGCGCGAATCTTCGGCCAGCGCGAATCCTTCTCGATGTAGTCGCCATAGATGATCAGCGTCGGAATGTTTTTCAGCAGATCGGCCTTGGCGGGATCGCCGAGGCCGGCCGGCTCGACCGCGATCAGCGCCTTGACCTTGTCGGGCCGCGCCTGCGCCACCTTGAAGCCGAAACTGCCGGCCTGGCTGTGGAACAGGATGATGGATGGGCCGACGCGGTCGATCTCGGCCAGATAGGCGGCGATGATGGCGTCGTCGGTCGTGGTCCAGCGCGGCACGTTCTGCTTGACGAAGTTCTCATAGCCCTCGTTCGGAAACTGGCTACCCGGCATCAGCTTGCGTTTGGCCGGGTCGGGATCGTAGGCGCCTGCGCCGTCGCCGATGCGAAAGCGCTCGAACGGATTGGCCGTGGTGAGGAACACTGGCTCGCTCTTGAAGATATCTGGATATTGTGCCCAGCCGGCGCGGCCGCGCTCGACCGCATCCGAATTGTAGACGGCCCAGCCCTTGCGCAGAAAATAGTTCAGCCAGCCCTCGCGTCCGTCCGGCGTCGTCTCATAGGTGACGCCGGTCAGCCCGCCGCCATGCCACATCAGAAGCGGATACGCGCCCTTTTCGTTGGCGGGCAGAAAATACTGCACATACATCTGCTCGACCTGATAGGTGCCGTTCGGATCGACCTTTGCCGGCACGCCGCCCGGCGTGAAGGTGACTTCCTTCACCGGCTTGCCGGAAATTTCGACCAATCTTCCGCCGACATGGAACGAACCCATGTCGCGCAACGCGATCGGCTCGGCGGCGTTCGCCAACGTCGCGCCCATCAGAACTGCCGCAGCAGAAACAATCGCAAGCCGCATCACTAATCCTCCCATCGTCGTTGTTATCTTCCTCTCCCCGCTCTTCGCGGCGAGAGGGCAGGGGTGAGGGGCTCTCTCCACACGCCGTGTCCGTGCGGAGTGGACCCCGTCCTAATTCCTCGCATTCTTCGCCGCCTCGCGCCCCGCCACCCGGCCAAACACGCTGCCGATGGTCATGCCGATGCCGGCCGCATAGCCCTTGCCCAGCACATTGCCGGCCATGATCTCGCCGGCCGCGAACATGTTCACCGATGGCTTGCCGTCCTTCATCACCATCCGCGACTGCCTGTTCACGCGGGTGCCGAGATAGGTGAAGGTGATGCCGGGCCGCACCGGATAGGCGAGATAAGGTGCCGTCTCGATTCGGCGCGCCCAATGCGTCTTCGGCGGCGTGATGCCTGCGGTGCGGCAATCGTCCAGAATGGTGTGATCGAAAGTGCCGGGCTGCACGGCGGCATTGAATTCGGTGATCGTCTTCTCCAGCGCCGCCGGATCGAGTTCGAGCTTGCCGGCGAGCTCGGCGATGCTGGCGCCTGCGATCGGCGGAAAAAGCGTCGGCATGAAGCTGGTCACCACAGTGGAATCGAAAATGATGTAGGCGATCTGATCCGGCTGCGCGGCCACCAGCCGTCCCCAGATCGCGTAGCGCTTCGGCCAGATGTCCTCGCCCTCGTCGTAGAATCGCTGCGCGTGCTTGTTGACGACGATGCCGAATATCACCGAATCGTGCCGCGTGATGATGCCGCCGTCGAACTTCGGCGCGCGGGCGTCGATCGCGACCGCATGGCATTGCGTGGGATCGCCGATGTCCTGCACGCCCTTGTCGAGCAGCATCTTCAGGATCGAGCCGCGATTATAGGGCGTTCCCCGGATCAGGAAATTGTCGGCCGCCTCGCCCCAATACTCCTTCAGCCATTCGATGTTGGCTTCAAAGCCGCCGGCCGCTGCGACCAGTGCGGAAGCACGGATTTTGCTCGCGCCATCGATCGGCTGCTTCAGCTGGGCGGCGAGGAACATGCCGTCCTGGATTTCGAGATCGATGACCTCGGCATCGTAGGCGATCTCGACGCCGAGTTTCTCCGCGGTGAGATAGAGCGCGTTCAGCATCGCGCGCCCGCCGCCGAGGAAGAACGAATTGGTGCGGCCAAGGCTCAGCGTGCCGCCCAGCGAAGGCTGCCAGCGCACGCCCTGTTCGACGATCCAGTTCAGGATGTCCTTGGACTCCCGGATCATGAATTTTGCGAGTTCCTCATCCGTCTGCCCGCCGGTCAGTCGTAACAGATCGTCCCAGAACTCTTCCTCGGTGTAGGGGCCGGTGAGAATTTCTGTGGCCGCATCGTGTGCGCAGCGCATGTTGCGGGTGTGGCGGGTATTGCCGCCGCGATAGAATTTCGGCGCGCCTTCCAGCACCAGCACGGATGCGCCGGCGCGGCGGGCGCTGATGGCGGCGCAGAGAGCGGCGTTGCCGCCGCCGATCACCAGTACATCGAATTTCCGATTCAAGTCGGCCATGCGCTCTTGTTGTCGTTGTTGGCCTGGAAAATCAAACCGGCGCTCGGCCAGGCAACTCCATCCGCCCCTTAAAGATTTTCTAGCCTGATGCAACGGCCGCGTCACGCCTCTCGTGCGCCGCACAGTGCAGGGCCATGCGACGATGTCGCATGCAACGCGCGATGCGGAATATCTGCCAAGCTCAGGGCTTGTTTTGCACGGAGGCGAGCAGCCATTGCCGGAACGCCGCCAGCTTCGGCGGATCGGCCCTTCCCATAGGCGAGACCAGATAGAATCCGGCATCGACAGGCAGCGTAATCTTGAAGGGAACCACGAGCCGGCCCCGCGCGATGTCTTCCTCCACATAGGCGGTACGTCCGAGCGCGACGCCGAAGCCGTCGATCGCTGCCTGCACAGTCATGAAGATCATGTCGAAGGTCACACCCGGTTGTTTCGACAGATCGGGCGGCAGCCCGGCCGCCGTCAGCCACAGCCGCCAATCGTCGCTGTTCATACTGCTGGTATGGAGCAGCACGTGGTCCCTGAGGTCTTCGGGGCATCTCAGCGGCTTGTTGCCCTTGAGCAGCGCCGGGCTGCACACCGGGAAAAGCTCGTCCGCCATCAGCCAGTCGGCGCGGACGCCGGGCCACTGGCCGCGGCCATAGCGGATGCCGGCATCGACATTGTCGCGCTGGAAGTCGACCAAATTGGTCGAGGTGGTGATGCGCACGTCGATGCCGGGATGGGCTTCCTGGAATGCGGTCAGCCGCGGCAGCAGCCATTTGGCCGCGAGCGAGGCCAGCGTCGATACCGTCAGCACATGGTCGTCGTCCTTGCGCAGCAGGCGGTCGGTCGCAAGGCGCAGATCGTTGAAGGCGGCGCGGATGCCCGGGAGATAGTCCTGCGCTTCCGCCGTCAGGGACAGCGAACGGTTTTGCCGGATGAACAGGCGAACGCCGAGCTCTTCCTCCAGCCGCTTGATCTGGTGGCTGATCGCGGTCTGCGTGACGTTCAGCTCGGAGGCGGCCTGCGTAAAGCTCAAATGCCGGGCGGCGGCCTCGAACGCGCGCAGACCATTGAGTGACGGCAGCCTGGCGGTCATTCCGCATCCCCCTGATGCATGAGTTTATATCATCCGAAACGGTACAAAGTGTCGTTTGTGGAAGGCTCAAACAAGGCAGATATTAGCGCCAACAGATTACTACAGGAGCCGAAAATGTCCACTTACACGCATGAATCGATGATAAATCATCATGGACCGGGGTTTTTGAGCCAGTTGGCCGAGACGTTCCATGTCTGGCGGCAGCGCTACCAGTCGCGCCGCGAACTGGCGAACTGGTCGGACCGGGAACTGCACGACATCGGCATCTCCTGGAGCGACGTCGCCTACGAGGCCGATAAACCGTTCTGGCGGGCTTGAGTGGCAGCCGGCTGGCGCCGCCTCATCAGAGGGGCGCCGGCCATCTTCTTTGAGGCAGGCGGGAGCGCGCCATGACTACGCTGCGTTTTGACGATCTCAGGCAGTATTCGGACGTGCTGCGTTCGCGGCACGGCCAGGCCGTGACCGTGCGCTTCATCGAACCGCGCGATGCCGAGGCGTTGCAAAACTATTTCCGCGCGCTCTCGACGCGTTCCCGTTACAGCCGCTTCCTCGGCGCCGCCAGCGAACTGCCGCCGTCGGTGCTTGAGGATTTCATTCACATCGGCGAAGCGGACAGATTCAGCGTGATCGCGACCATGCTGGTCGACGGCCGCGAGACCATTGTCGGCGAGGCTCGCTACGCCTTCGATAGCGAGGCTGCTTCCATCGAGTTCGGCCTGTCGATCGACGACCGCTGGCAGGGCCACGGCATCGGCAAGGCGCTGTTGAAGAATCTCGAATGCCGCGCGGCGGCCCTCGGCGCCGAGCGCATCTTCGGCGACACGCTGCGTTCCAACGACGTCATGATCGCGCTCGCCCGCAAGGCCGGCTACGCCTTCACCAATACGCCCGGCGACTGGAAGCTGACGCGCTTCCAGAAACCGATCCATATCGAGCCGCAGGAAATCCCATGCGCCAGTTGGCGGCTTGCCGCCGTCTCTCCCAGCGCGATGTCCTCGCTTGCGGTTTGATCACTGAGCCCGGTTCTGGCCGCACCAGAACCGGGCTTTTTTCGTAAGCCTTATGCCGCTTCCTCGGTGAAGTCGGTCGAGGTTGCCAGCGTGCGCCATTCGGCCAATTCCCTTGCAACGAACGCGTTCTTGGCTTCGATTCGCTCCACCGTGTCGCTGCCGAGCGGCAGCCGCAGCGGCGGATTCTTGGCATTCACCAGCGCGATGAAGGCGCTCGCCAGCTTGCGCGGGTCGCCGCGCTGGCCATGGTTGACGTCGGCAGCATGCGCCCGGGTGTTGCCGACGCTTTCGCGGTAATCATCGATGTGCTGCGCGGTGCGCGCCAGCGACGTCTCGTCGAGGAAGTCGGTACGGAAGAAGCCGGGCTCGACCACGGTGACCTTGATGCCGAGCGGGGCCACTTCGGCTGACAACGCCTCGCTGATGCCTTCGACAGCGAACTTGGTCGCGCCATAGACGCCCCAGCCGGGATAGCCGGTGTAGCCGCCGACCGAAGAGATGTTGATGACATGGCCCGAGCGTTGCCGGCGCATGTGCGGCAACACCGCCCTGGTAACCCCGAGCACGCCGAACACATTGGTGTTGAACAGCTTGGCCGTCTCGGCGGCGCTGGCCTCCTCGATCGCGCCCAGCAGGCCGTAGCCAGCATTGTTGACGAGGATATCGATCCGGCCGAACTTTTTCACCGCTTGTCCCGCCGCCTCATGGGCCTCGGCCTCGCTGGTGACGTCGAGCCGCGTTGCCAGCAGCCGGTCATGCTGACCGAGGCGAGCGGTGACGGTATTGGGATCGCGCGCAGTGGCGACCACCGCATCGCCCGCTTTCAGTGCGGCTTCCGCGATCAGCGCGCCAAAACCCCGGGAAGCTCCTGTGATGAACCAGACACGCATTTTCTTGCCTTTCGATTGGGCCCGGCGGGATCGCCCGGCCTGATGGGCAAGGAATAGCGGCTCGCCATATCTGAGATAATCCGCTAAATACTCCACAAGTTACTGAGAAAAATTCATCAATGCGGATTGACCCTTCCGACCTAGCGACCTTCCTGGCCATCGCCCGGCACCGCAGCTTTCGTGCGGCCGCGACCGAGCTTGGGGTTTCGGCCTCGGCGCTGAGCCACGCGCTGCGCAATATCGAGGAGCGGCTGGATCTGCGGCTGATCAATCGCACCACGCGCAGCGTCGCGCTGACCGAAGCCGGCGAGCGACTGTTCTCGCGGATCAGCCCGGCGTTCCGCGACATCGACGACGCGCTGGAGGATCTCAATAATTTCCGCGGCAAGCCGGCCGGCACGCTGCGCTTCAACGCCGCGCGGCAGTCGACGCAACTGGTGCTGCTGCCGATCGTGACGCGTTTCCTGAAAGAGTTTCCCGACGTCAGCGTCGAGATCGTCATCAACGACGCGCTGATCGATACGGTCGCGGCCGGCTTCGATGCCGGCGTGCGATTCGGCGAAACCATCGCCGCCGACATGATCGCGGTCCCGATCGGCCCGCGGCATCGTTTCGCGGTCGTGGGCTCGCCCGGCTATTTCAAGACCCACAAGCCGCCGATCACGCCGCATGACCTCAAGGGCATGCCGTGCATCCGTTACCGCTTCACCAGCGGCGCGATGTATCGCTGGGAGTTCGAGCGCGGCGGCATCGAGGTCGATATCGACGTCGAGGGGCCGCTGACGCTGAACGACCAGGACCTGATGGTCGACGCGGCGCTGGATGGCGCCGGTCTCGCCTTCGTGTTCGAGGCGCAGGTCGAGGAGCTGATCGCCAAGCGCAAGCTGGTGCGCGTGCTGGCCGACTGGTGTCCGGCCTATCCCGGCTTCTTCCTGTATTATCCGAGCCGGCGGCAATTGCCGGCGGCGCTGCGCGCGTTCGTCGATTTCGCGCGCGGGGGCGGGGCGGTGGTCGATTGATAATGCTTCCACCGAAGTCTAGCCTTCCCTGGGTGACTTCGCAGGGGAGAGCCGATCATGGGCGTCGATCCAGGATCCGTGCGGAAGATCTTTGCCGGCCTCGAGCATGGCGATGGTGCCGGCTTCTTTGCCCATGTCGCCGATGACGTCGACTGGACCGTAATGGGCACGCATCCGCTCGCCGGTCGCTATTTGTCGAAGGCCGATTTCATCGCCGGCACGTTTGCCAAGCTGGGCAAGGTGCTGCCGAACGGCGCTCAATTGCACGTCGACAATCTGATCGTGAAGGACGATGTGGCGATTGTCGAACTGCATTCCGAGGCGATCGCGAAAAACGGTTTTCGCTTCGACAATCATTATTGCTGGGTCTGCTACTTCAAGAGCGATACCATCGTGCGCGTGCGCGCTTATCTCGATTCGGTGATGGTGGCGCGGCTGTTCGCCGAGAACCCGATCTAGTTTCGTAGCCCGGATGGAGCGAAGCGTAATCCGGGACCGGTCCACCCGCATTGAGAGCTGCCCCGGATTTCGCTTCGCTCCATCCGGGCTGCAAGGCGCCTCACTTGCCCCTGAATACCGGCTTGCGCTTCTCGATGAAGGCCTGCACCGCTTCCTTGTGATCGGCGGTCACCTGGGTTCGGATCATGCGCTCCGCCTCATGGTCGCGCGCCGTGGCGAAATCGAACATCAAGGCTTCGTCCAGATTGTCCTTCATGTAGCGGATTGCGATCGTCGGCCCTTCGGCGATCGATTTGGCGAGCGCGAAGGCTTCCGCCTGCAGCCTGTCGTCGGGGACCACGCGGTTCACCAGGCCGATGGCCTCGCACCTGGCGGCATCGACTCTGTCGCACGTGAACATCAATTCGCGTGCCCGCGACGTGCCGACCAGGCGGGTCAGGAGCCAGGCGATGCCATAATCGCCGCTGAGGCCGACCTTGAGGTAGCCGGTGGAAAGGAATGCCGATTGCGCTGATATTCGGATGTCGCAGGCCAGCGCCAGAGCGAGGCCGGCGCCGACCGCGGCGCCGGGCAGGGCGGCAATGGTTGGCTTCCGCACCGCGACCAGCGCGCCGGTTAGCAGGCGCTGCCGCTCCTGCAGATCGGCGACGCGCTCGTCATGGGACATTGCGAGCTTGGTCTTGTCGCGGTTGGCCCCCATGCCCTTGACGTCGCCGCCGGCGCAGAACGCGGTGCCGGCGCCGGTCAGCAGCAGCGCGCCGACCTCGGGATTCTCACCGCAGGCCTTGATCATGTTGCGCAGGGCCGGGGTCAACGTGTCCGAGAACGCGTTCCGCGCTTCGGGGCGGTTCAGCGTGATGATGGCGACACGATCGCGGATCACGCAGAGCAGTTCGTCGGTGCCGGTATCGATTTTGGTTTCGGTGGTCATGTGTCCCCCTGTTGTTGTTTGTTTCGTCATTGCGAGCGAAGTGAAGCAATCCATCCTGCGGCGAGGAAGCGTGGATTGCTTCGTCGCTCCGCTCCTCGAAATGACGGTGGTGGTCGCCTCAAAACTTCTCCACCCACGGCCGCAATTCCACTTCCCAGGTCCAGGCGCTGCGCGGCTGTTGCAGCACGTTCCAGTAGCTCAGCGCAATCGCGTCGGGATCGAGCATCGAGTCCGGCTTATCGGTGGGCTCGGTGCGGGCAGCGCTGCGGATGCCGCCGTCGATGACGAAATGCGCGACATGGATGCCCTGCGGCGACAATTCGCGCGCCATGCTCTGGGCCAAGCCGCGCAGCGCGAATTTTCCCATCGCGAACGGCGCCGACTGCGCGTAGCCCTTGACGCTGGCGGACGCGCCGGTGAACAGGATTGCGCCGTGCTTGTTCGGCAGCATGCGCGTTGCCGCCTGCTGCGCCACCAGAAAGCCGCCGAAGGCGGAAACCGCAATCGCGTTTGCAACCTCGGCCGGAACCAGTTCGGTAAAGGCGCCGCGTGCCCGTCCGCTGGCATTGTAGACGACGAGGTCGGGCGTGCCGATCTCGCGCTCGACCATGCCGAACAGACGCTCGACTTCCTCGGCCTCGGTGGCGTCGCAGGCAAAGGCGCGGGCGCCGGTTTCGGTGCAGAGCGCGCCGAGTTTTTCGATCTTGCGCGCGGCAAGCGCAACCTTGATCCCTTCGCGCGCGAACAGCCGCGCCAGCGATGCGCTCAATCCCTCGCCGACGCCGACGATCAGGGCAATCTTGTACTTTGGAGTTTCCATGGGGCGGTCCTCGGATGGTGGGACTTAAGTATCTAGGAACCCGTTTCCGACTGGCAATCGTCTGTCATGGGGCGGCCCTCCAATTATGCGTGTTGACGGCGCGTCCGCCTGCGTTATCGGTAGATGATCAAGATCGGGCGGAACGAACAAGGGCCAAAAATGCATCCACTCATGCAAGATCGCGGAGCGGCGTCTGCCAACCAGCCGGGATTGCTCGCGCCTGACACGACAGGGATGAATTTCTACCGCGCCGATCCGGCGTTGACGGATCTGCTGCGGTTGCACTTGCCCGATGCGCTGTTCCGCCATATCGAGCCGCATCTCGATCGCCTCGGCGAACTCGCCGGCGGCTATCTCGACGAATGCGCGCGGCTTGCGGACCGCCACACGCCGGTGCTGCATCAGCGCGACAAGTTCGGCCGCGATACCCAGTATATCGAATACCACCCGGCCTATCGCGAGCTCGAAAAGGCCGCGTTCGGCGAGTTCGGCATTCACGCGCTGTCGATCCGCAAGGGCATCATGGGCTGGCCGGACAAATATCCCGTCGTTGCCAAGCACGCCTTCACCTTCCTGTTCAATCAGACCGAGTTCGGCATGGGTTGCCCGATCAACGTCACCGACGGTTGCGCCAAGCTGCTCAACAATTTCGGAAGTGACGCGCTGAAGGCAAAATATCTCGACGGGCTGACGCAGACCGACATGCGCAAGCTGACCCAGGGCGGCCAGTTCATGACCGAGAAGGAAGGCGGCTCCGACGTCGGCACGCTGACGACGCGGGCCGTGCAGGACGGCGACCACTGGCGGCTCTATGGTGAAAAGTGGTTCTGCTCCAATGCCGATGCCAAGGTGGTGATGCTGCTGGCGCGTCCCGAGGGCGCGGGCCCCGGCACGCGCGGCGTCGGCCTGTTCCTGATGCCGCGCTTCCTCGACGACGGCTCGCAAAATCACTACCGGATCGTGCGCCTGAAGGACAAGCTCGGCACCCGCTCGATGGCCTCGGGCGAAATCAAGTTCGAAGGCGCGATTGCGTATGCGGTCGGCAAGCTCGATCGCGGCTTCGTGCAGATGGCCGAGATGGTCAACTCATCGCGGCTGTCCAACGGCGTCAAATCGACCGCGCTGATGCGGCGGGCGCATCACGACGCGATGACGGTGGCGAAGAACCGCGTGGTCTTCGGCCAGCGCATCATCGACCTGCCGCTGGCGCAGCGGCAATTGATGAAGATCATGCTGCCGACCGAGCAGGCGCTGTCGATGAGTTTTCTCACCGCGGATGCGCTCGATCGCGCGGAAGCCGGCAGCCAGGATGCGGCGGCGCTGCTGCGTATTTTGACGCCGACGCTGAAATTTCGCGCTACGCGTGACGCTCGCAAGGTCTGCGGCGATGCTTTGGAGATGCGCGGCGGCATCGGCTATATCGAGGAGTTCGCCACCGCCAGGCTGTTGCGCGATGCGCATCTCGGCTCGATCTGGGAAGGCACCGGCAATATCGTCGCAATCGATGCGCTGACGCGCGCGGTCGGCCGCCACGGCGCCGATGCCGCGCTCGCCGCCGATCTGCATGCGCGCCTCGACGACAGCGCCAGCGTGCCGCAGGCGTGGCGCGACCGTTTGCGGGAATTGACCGATTGTGCCGTTGGCTTTGCCCGCGAAGTCGCCGCTAGGCGCGACAATGAGGGCGATGCGCGGCGCGCCACCAGCCTGCTCTATCAGGTCGCGAGCGCCGTCGCGCTGGCCTGGGAGGGCGGACGCATTCACGAAATGCGTGGCGACGCCAAACGGCTCCTGCTCTCGCGGATGGTGATCGACCATCGCGTCGCGGCGGGCGATCCGTTCCGCTTAACGGAAAATGCCACCCAGCGCGCGATCACGGATCATCTGCTCGGCGAACGCGATGTCGGCATTGCCGAGGTTGGCGAATTGCTCGTCGCAGCGTAGGCTGATTTCAATACTGGTTCAAAAATAACAGAAATATAGAGGGAGCACCCGATGAAGGCCGCCGTTCTGCACGAAGTCAACCAGCCGCTGGTGATCGAGGATGTCAGCGTGCCGAACCCCGGCCCGCGCGAAGTCCTGATCCGCACCCGCGTCGCCGGCCTCTGTCATTCCGACCTGCATTTCATGGAAGGGCTCTACCCGCATCCGCTTCCTGCGGTGCTCGGGCATGAATCCGCCGGCGTGGTCGAGAAGGTCGGCTCCGACGTCACCTATGTAAAGCCCGGCGATCACGTCGTGACGTGCCTTTCGGTGTTCTGTGGCACCTGCGACAACTGCACCACCGGCCGCACCGTGCTCTGCACCGACACGACCGTGAAGATGCTGCCCGGCGCGTCCAACCGCCTGTCCTGGGCGCGGTCGGAGAAGCTCAACCAGTTCCTCAACCTGTCGTCCTTTGCCGAGCAGATGCTGGTGCACGAGAACGCCATCGTCAAAATCCGCAAGGACATGCCGCTGGAGCTGGCGGCCTTGATCGGCTGCGGCGTCATCACCGGCTATGGCGCGGTTGTGAACACCGCAAAGGTTCAGGCCGGCGAAACCGTGGCGGTGATCGGCTGCGGCGGCGTCGGCATGGCCGCGATCAATGGCGCCGCCATCGCGGGCGCCGGCCGCATCATCGCAATCGACACCAATCCCGCCAAGCTACAGCTGGCGACCAAACTAGGCGCCACCGACATCGTCGATCCCGCCCGCGGCGACGTGGTGCAGCAGGTCCGCGAGCTCACCGGCGGCGGCGTGCATCATTCCTTCGAGGTGCTGGGGCGCAAGGAAACCGCCGAGCAGTCCTTTGCAATGCTGGCGGCCGGCGGCACCGCGACCATCGTCGGCATGATCCCGTTCGGCCAGAAGATCGAGCTGCACGGTTTTGATTTTCTCAGGGAGCGCCGCATCCAGGGCTCGTCGATGGGCTCCAACCATTTCCGCGTCGACATGCCCCGCCTCGTCGAGTTCTACATGCGCGGCAAGCTGCATCTGGAGGACTGGATTTCGGCCAAGCTGAAGCTCTCCGAGATCAACGAGGGCTTTGCCAACATGAAAGCCGGCAAGACGCTGCGCAGCGTGATCGTGTTTGATGCGTAAGACGCGCCCAACTTGTCATGCCCGGGCTTGACCCGGGCATCCATCAATCTTCACAAGAGGCCTTCCTTCGAAGTGGATGGAGTGCCGGGTCAAGCCCGGCAATGACGTCGCTGGCTTATCGCGACACATGCGCCGAGACCGGCTCTCGCTCTGCCTGACACGCTCCCGCCATGGATTGTCCCTAAACCGTTGACGATAGGTGAAGGCTTTACAGGGCCATGGCAGTACGCAGTTGGTCGAAAGTCGCCGCGGTTTTGGCTGTCATGCTCACGCATGGCGCCATCGCGCAAGACAAAGCACCAGACCTGACGCCAGCCGGCAGAGTTGTTCTCGAGAGCATGCTCTCGCCGCCAGCCTCTTCCGGTTCAGGCAATTCCACGACTTTTCCGCTGGCGACGTGCATGTTTCCCGGCGGTCTGTGCGGTGCGGTTCGTCGTGACGGCACGGTTGCCGTACCTCCGCGCTACGATTGGGTTGGAAAGTTCTCGGACGGCCGCGCCGCTGTGCGCCTCGGTGGCCTCTACGGGTTCGTCGACGAAGAGGGGCGCGAAGTCGTCAGGCCGCAATACCATATCGTCGACGACTACAGTTTTGGTTTCGTCCAGGTCGATGTCGCCGGCAAGTCTGGCTTGATCGACCGCGACGGCAAGATGGTCATTGAACCCAAATATGGATTCATCCGTGCCATAGGTCCCGATCGTTTTGCTGTTGCGGATCGTCGGCAACTGCACGGAATGATCGGCGCTGAGGACTTTTCCGGTACCTGGGCCGAGTTCACGCCCGCCGGCGGCGTGAGAGTCGGTGTCGCCGGGCTGTCCTTCGAACCCGGGAATGGATTTGTCCCCATCAACCTTGCGACCGAAATCATCGACATGGCGGGGCAGCGGATCGAAGCGCGCCGCACCGCGCAGGCTCCCGCATTTGACAAGGACGATCCGTCGATCCGTTGGATGAACAAGGATGGATTGTGGGGGCTGGCGCGCGCCGACGATAGCTGGCTCATCGAGCCGAGATTCTCGTCCGCAAGTTCGCTGATAGATGGCCTGGCGCGCGTGTGGGTCAACGGCAAGGCCGGCTTCATCGATCGGGCGGGCAATTTCGTCATTCCGCCCGTCTTCGATAGGGCAGAAGAGTTCAGCGCGGGTGTCGGGCGCACATCGGTCGAACGAGAGGGCATTGTCGGTGTGATCGACAAGACCGGGAGCTGGCTGTTCCGAACCGACTACCAGCGGATCCATCTTGCGACCAGCTTCGGCAAGGATCGCGATCCGGCATCCATGTTCGGCTGGTACTTCAAGAAGGCCGAGCGATGGGGGCTTCTCGACCTCGATGGCCGCGTGGTGCTCGACGCGGATTTCGACCAGACGGTCCAGCGATGCGACGATGGACGGCTGGTCGCGTACAAGAACAAGGAATGGCTCTACTTCAAGGCGGACGGCAGCCCTCTGCAGCCGCCGGACGGCCGGCTCATCGACGCGTCATGCGGCAGCATTCCGCCATACACGATGAAGATCGGCGACAAGTTCAGGCTGGTCGATGCCGCCTCAAATCCTTTGACACAGCTGCAATTCGATGAAGTTCGCTGGGCTGGACCGGGGGTCAAGAACGTCAAGGTCGACGGCAAGTGGGGGCGCATCGGCGCCGATGGCCGTTGGCTGCTCGAACCAAGGTTCGACTACCTTTCGGCCGGTCTTGATATTTTCGTCGCATCAATCGACGGCAAGCGCGGCTTCATACGATCGGACGGCAGTTGGCTGATCGAACCGAAATTCGACGCAGCCGCGCGGCGGCGAAACAGCGACACAGCTTTCGTGACGTTCTCCGGCTCGACCGGCGTGCTGCGGCTCAATGACCAGACCTGGGTCGCCCCACCGCGGCCCGGCGTCATGTGCGATGTCGTCCATACGCTCGTGTCGGAAGCCGGTGGCAAGCGCAGCATTCTGTCCCCGACCGGGGAGACCTGGATCGATATCGACGCCGAGCGGATCGGCGCCAATCTCGAATTCGGTTTGCTGACATTCCTCAAGAACGGCAAATGGGGGCTGGTGGATACCGCCGGTCAAGTAATGGTCGAGCCGCAGTTCGACGATCCCGTCTATTTCTCCTCCGGTTTTCGCGGTATCGCCTGGGCCAGGCGTGACCACAATTGGTGCGCCATCGATCGGCGTGGCCGTGCTGTCTCGGGCATTGCATGCGTCGATGCCAATCCCACGCCGGGCGGTCGATTCGAGTGCAAGGTCGAGCCGTGACTTCTGTGAGCTTCCAACGGATGCTGGCCGGCTAAGACAGTCGGGTCCTATCGCGATACATGCGCCGACACGGCGAGCCATTTGCCGTTCCGCTTCGCCCAGCAATCGGTATAACGGCCATGGGCCTGCTGACCGTCGGCGGTCGTGTAGCTGGTGGCGGCGTGGATGATGGCGAAGTCGCCGAGCACGCGGATCTTGACGTCGTGCGCGGTGAGATTCTTGAGCGTCACCGGCTTTGCGGTCTGTTGCAGAAACGCCGCCCGGTCGACCAGCGACTTGTCGGGATTGGAGCAATAGAAGTCGGGGCTAAGGATTTCGTCAAAGCGTTTGACGTCGGAATTCTGCACGGACGCGACATAGTCGTGGTTGAGCTCTGTCAGCTCGGCGAGGTCGTTATTCATGATTTCCTCCGGTTCTTGTTCGTCAATGCAGAGCGGCCTTTACACTGTTCTCGGCGAGCGTTTGATCACGACGCGGACGAGCGAACCAAGCACGTAACCCGCAAGCGAGAAGGCGACTGGCGGCAGAAGCTGCTTGAGGTCAAAGATGGCTCGAGACAGGAATTGTTCAAGCGCCGGTGGCGCCAGCAGAAGGTCCAGGTTCAGGAAAACAAGCGGCGATATCGCGAGCAGCGCCAGCCGGAGCCGGTGTTTGGCAAAGATGCATAGTGCTGCAACGATAACGGTCGTGGCGCCGAGCAGGCCATAGGCGACCTGGAAGCCGAGCGCGTGGCGGATGTTGAAGCCGGTGGCCAGCAACAGACCCCAAGCAAGGCCGGCGATCAGAAGCGCCGTGTCGTCGATGCGCCGGAAAGGCGGCAGATACCCCAATGCCAGGAAAGCCAGGATCGACAGGGTAGGCCAGGCCGCGACAAAAGTGCCATGCATCAGCCCCCACGAGTGGAATGTTGGCCAGCCGAGCGCGGCATAGGCATAGCCAAGCGGCCACATCAGCAGGAAGCCGGCGATCACCGATATGACGATTTGAACAAAGGTCCTCATGACGCGTCAATACCATTACAGCTTGTCCCCTCATGCTGAGGAGGCGCGCCAGCACCGTCTCGAACGATGAGGCCCGATTACGCCTCATGCTCCGCGCGCACGCAATGACGTCGCAGGTAAGTTTTCGCCTCTCAATCGTCAAACATCGGCGGTGGCTTGAAGCCGCCGAATTCGCGCTCGATCAGTTCGGCGAGTTTTAGCGGCGTGCGGTCTTCCAGCCAGGGGCCGACGATCTGCACGCCGATCGGTAATCCTCCCGGAGAAAATCCGGTGGGAATTGCGGTCGATGGCAGGCCGGGCAGTGTCGCGATGCCGGGCCAGGAGAGCATGTCGGGATAGACGTGGTCCTTGCCGTCGATCTTGATGCGGCGCTTCTCCTGATCATCCGAATGATCGTGCGGATAGGCCGGTGTCGGCATGATCGGGCAGATTACGACATCATAAGTCTTGAACAATTCGCGCCATTGCGCGCGCAGGCGGGCGCGCGCGCCGTCGTCCATCAGCCAATTGCGGTGGCTTTGCGCTATGCCGCGCAGGCGTTCGGCGGCGAGGCTTGTCGCGCTCGCCGGCAGCGCGGCGACGGCGGCCTGCGCGCCGGCATAGACCTCCGGCGGAAACGATGCGCCGAGGAACGACATCAGCATCCGCATGTAGAGGCGGGATGTCTCGGCAAAGTTCGGCAGCAGCGGGCTCTGGCGATCGACCTTGACGCCGGCCTTTTCGAGATCGGCGGCGAGCTTGTGGATCGTGCCGCGCACCACTTCGTCGGTCGGCATCACCGGATCGGTATCGACCACCAGCACGCGAAAATCCTTCAGCGCGGTGTGACGTGGAGCCGGCAGTGCGAGCGTGTAACCCTTGCCGGCCTCCAGCGGATCGGGGCCGGCAATGGTGTCGAGCAGCAGCGAGAGATCGGCGGCGCTGCGGGCCATCGGGCCGATCACGGCGAGGTCACGGTCGAGCGGCAGCGGCTGGAACGGCGGCGGTGTGTGGCCGCGGCCGGGCACCAGCGCAAAGGTCGGTTTGTGCGCGTAGACGCCGCAATGAAAGGCGGGCACGCGCAAGGAGCCGCCGATGTCGGAGCCGAGTGACAGCGGGCCGTAGCCGGCCGCGAGCGCGGCCGAGGATCCGCCGGACGAGCCGCCCGGCGTGCGGCCGAGATCGAAGGGATTGTTGGTGGTGCCGTAGATATCGTTGTAGCTCTGCCAGTCGCCGAGCCCGAGCGGGACGTTGGTCTTGCCGAGGATGACGCCGCCGGCGTCCTTGACGCGCGAGATCGACAGCGCATCCTCCACAGGCCGGAAATCCTTTTGCGCCGGAATGCCCCAGGTCGTCGGCAGCCCCGCAATATTGTAGGATTCCTTCACGGTCAGCGGGATGCCGAGCAGCAGCTTCCTGACGCCGCGCGCCAGTTCGGCGTCGGCGGCGCGGGCGGCGGCCAGGCCGCGCTCGAAATCGCGCACGCAAATCGCGTTGATTTTCGGGTCGTGCCGTTCGATACGGCCGATCGCATCCTCGGCGAGTTCGACCGCGGACACCTTTTTCGCGGCAAGTGCGGCCGATAGTTCGACGGCGGTCTTGAAGCTCCATTGCGATTTGGCCAAGGCGTGCTCCCGGTCTGTCGTTCGATGCAGGCCGCGGATGATGCTCAGTTTGGGCGCACGCGGCAAGAGCAATGGTTGTACAGTGGCGGCTCGGTCGCGCTGCTACCCCTTGGCGAAGCCGCCGTTTGCGCGCTAGTCTGCCGATCAACAAAAAATGAAAATAACGGGAGGCTCCGATGAGATCGGCGTGGATCGCAGGCGCGGTGATTGCCGTCACGATCGGCCATGCGACGATGGCGGCGCACGCCGCGGAAATCAGGTTGGCCGAACAGTTCTCGATGGGCTACCTGCAATTCAACGTCATGAAGCGCGACCGGCTGATCGAGAAATACGCCAGCCAACGCGGCCTGAAGGATTTCAAGGTTTCCTGGCAGCGCTTCAACGGGCCGGTGGCTATGAACGAGGCGTTGCTGTCCAATTCGACCGACATCGTCAGCGGCGGTGTGCCCGGCCTGATCACGCTGTGGGACAAGACGCGCGGCACCTCGTTCGAGGTCAAGGGCATCTGTGCGCTGAGTTCGCAGCCGTTCCTGCTCAACACCGCCAATCCCGCGATCAAGTCGATCAAGGATTTCACCGAGCAAGACCGGATCGCGGTGCCCTCGATCAAGGTGTCGGTGCAGGCGGTGCTGCTGCAGATGGCGTCAGCCTTAGCCTTTGGCGATGAGAACTACGCCAAGCTCGATCCCCTTACGGTGTCGATGTCGCCGCCGGACGCGACGATTGCGCTGTTGAGCGGCGCGGGCGGCATCAGCGCGGCCTTCAGCGTGCCGCCGTTCCAGTTCCAGCAATTGGAGCAGAACAACATCCGCACGGTGCTGTCGTCGTTCGATGTGCTGGGGCCGCACACGTTCACGGTGGCCTGGACTTCGGCGCGGTTCCGGAAAGAGAATCCCGAACTCTACGCCGCCTTCCTCGACGCGGTGAAGGAAGCGACCGCGATCATCGCGGCCGACCCAAAGGGGACCGCGCAAAGCTGGATCAACGACAGCAATTCGAAGCTGCCGCTGGAGATGGTGACCAAGGTGGTGACGGCTTCCAATGTCGAATGGACGATGACGCCGGCGGCGACAATGAAATTCGCAAAGTTCATGCGCCGGGTCGGTACCACGAAGAACGAGCCGGCGTCGTGGAAGGAGATGTTCTTTCCCGAGATCGGCGATCTGAACGGGAGTTGAGGAGTCCGGGAAATTTTATGTCACCGATTGCGAAGCGAAAATTCCCCGAGCTGTCCACCCAGCGGCTGACGTTGCGCGCCGCGATGCCGAAAGACGTCGCTGCGTTTCAGGCAATGCTGTCGATTCCCGACGTCACCCGATTTTCCAATTGGCCGGATGCGCCGACCAAGGCGCAAGTCGAACGTTCGTTGCGCTGGATGTCCAAGGTCCACGGCTCCGGCAAGGGCTGCGCCTGGATCATCGAGGTCAGCGCTTCCAAAGCACTTGCCGGCGCGATCCGTTTCAACAGTTTTGAAAAGAAATGGCGCTGCGGCGAGATCGGATACGAATTGCATCCGGATTACTGGGGCAAGGGACTGATGACGGAAGCGGTCAAAGCCGTGGTGGCATGCGGCCACCAGACCTTCAAGCTCAATCGTATCGACGCCTGGACGTTGCCCGGCAACAACGCGTCGGACCGCGTGCTGGAAAAGTCAGGCTTTCAATATGAGGGAACGCTGCGGCAGAAAGCCTGGTTCAAGGGCGCCTTCCACGACTTTCGCATGTTTGGCAGGATCGCGGGAGACGCGGCCTAGAGCATGATCCGGAAAAGTGCGTAGCGGTTTTCCCTCGCGACAAACGCGAACGCGTTTGCGCGGAGATCATGNTGGGATGACGATTCGAAGAAAAGTCATCACGGCTTTAAGCCGCGCCGATCAATATCCCGACTGCCAGCACGATCGCGCCGCCGAGCACGATCTGGAACACCGCCTGCAGGAACGGCGTGTCCATGTAACGTGCGCGGATGAAGGCGATCGCCCATAGCTCGAAGAACACGATGATGCAGGCGATCGCGGTCGCGATCCAGAATGCATTCGGCCAGGAGTCCGGAACGAGATAGGGCAGAGTATGGCCGATGCCGCCAAGCGTCGTCATCAGCCCGCAGGTGATGCCGCGCAGCCAGGGCGAGCCGCGCCCGGTCAGCGAGCCGTCATCCGACAGCGCTTCGGCAAAGCCCATGCTGATGCCGGCGCCGATCGAGGCTGCCAGTCCGACCAGAAACGTCTGCCAGTTCTGATGCGTGGCAAAGGCCGCGGCGAACAAGGGCGCCAGCGTCGAGACCGACCCGTCCATCAGGCCGGCCAGCCCCGGCTGCACATATTGCAGTACGAACATGCGCCGCCGTGTCTTGTCTTCTTCGGCGCGCACATCGGGGCTGAGGATCTCGCCCGTCAGTTTGACCGCCAGCCTCTCGTGGTGCTTCTCCTCCTCGGCAAGATCCCCGAGCAAGCGGCGGACGCCGACGTCGTCCGCCTTCTCGCTGGCCTTGGCGTAGAAGCGCTCGGCCTCGAGTTCCATCGTCTCGACCTCCTTGCGGATGGTGTCGAGCGACAGGTTCTTGGTCAGCCAGATCGGGCGCCTTCGCAAAAATCCCTTGACGTCCTCGCGACGGATCGGCGGCAGATGCGCGCCGAACCGCTGCTCGTACATTTCCAGCAGGCGGTGACGGTGGCCCCGTTCCTCCTCGGCCATCTCCTCGAACACTTTTGCCGAGTCCGGATAGCGCTCCGCGAGATCTTCCGCGAAGGTCATGTAGATGCGGCTGTCCTCTTCCTCGGACGAGATCGCAACAGCCAGCACTTCGCGCTCGGTCAGATCGGCGAAATTCTTCACGGGACGCCTGCCTTTTCTTAATTTAGAATTATTCTAATCTTGGCGTCTGCCGTGGTCAATTGTGGGGTGTGACCTGGCTGGCCTTCGTCCCGCGCAGGAATTGCACCAGCAACCAGCTCACTTTGTTAGCCTGCTCCTGCTGCACCCAATGGCCCGCGCCATCGACGAGATGGCTGCCGATCATGTTTGTGCAGGCCTTTGACTGCATCGCCTCATAGACGCCGGGGCGCTGGTAGGTGCCCCAGTCCTGCTTGCCCGAGATGAAGGCCGAGCGCACGTCGATGGTGCGGCCCGACCACGTCTGCAATTCCGGTGTGAACGCGCCCGAGGTGCCGCAGCGATACCATTGCAGGCCGCCCTGGAATCCGGTGCGTTCATATTCGGCGCTGTAGAAGGCCAGCTCGCTGTCGGGCAGCCATTTATTCCCGGCGATTTCTTCCGGCGAGGGCATTTGCTCGGCGACGGTGGCGGCCATGTCCTTGGCGTGGTCCATCACATAGTAGGTCGGCAGCTTTTCGATTTCGCCCGCGGTCCATGATTTGAGCGGATAGGGCTTGTTGTCTTTCCAGTCCGCGCTCTTGTGGTGGTAATAGGCGCGCAGGAAATCATGCACGCCCTGCGGCGCATGGTGCATGTCGTCATTCGCCTCGCGTGTCGAGTAGTACCACTGGTAATGCTTGCGCGGCCGCGGCAGCGCCGCGAGATCGCGGTGTATGGGATCGTCGATGCGCCCAGCAGGTTCGTTCACCGTGTTGAACGGCAGCGCCGGCGGGCCGCTGAACGGCGCGCTCATCATGACGACCGAGCGGAATACGTCAGGCCGGATCAACGCGCACCAGGCGGCGACCGACGAGCCGAAATCATGCCCGATCACGGCATCGACGCTTCTGTAGCCGAACGCCGACACCAGCCCGAGCATGTCGCGCACCAGATTGGGGAGCCGGAACGAGGCGAGATCGCCGTCGTAGCCCGGATCCCATCCGGTGGTGCGGCCATAGCCGCGCTGGTCGGGCGCGAGCACGTGGTAACCGGCCTCAGCCAGAATCGGCATCACCTTGCGCCAGGAGAAGGCGAGTTCGGGGAAGCCGTGCAGCAGCAACACGCAGGGCCGGCCGCGGGTTTCGAAGCCGGCCTCCAGCACATGCATGCGCAGGCCGTTGATGCCGTCGACATAGCGCGAGCGGATGGAGGCGGGCAGCGGGATATCGGGGAGGGTGGGCATAATGGATTCGCCTTTCTCCCCCTCTCCCCTTGTGGGAGAGGGTGGATCGAATGAGCGTAAGCTCATTCGAGACGGGTGAGGGGTTGTTTCCGCGGAGACAGACCCCTCATCCGCCTTCCCTGCGGGAAGGCACCTTCTCCCACAAGGGGAGAAGGGAAGGAAGGACGAAAACGATTGCAGCATTCCGTAGGGTGGGCAAAGCGCAGCGTGCCCACCATTTTTCGCGCGTTGCATTCGAAGGTGGGCACGGCGCCTCGCGCCTTTGCTCACCCTACGGTTTCTGTCGTTGGTGACGTCCCTGGGTACGTGGCGGGCGTCATGACGTTGAGAAGGCGGAAACCGGCGTTCACGGTGACCCTTGGCGAACTCATGGCTGCAAATTCAACTGAGCGGCTTGAACCTTCGCCTCCTCAGGATCGTCTAACGGCGACAACATTTTCTTAGAGGATGAATGCCACATGAGTTGGCTGCGGATCGCAAATTTTCACGGCTTGTCTTTGCGCATCGGTGTGGCGATCGCGGCCGCAAGTCTGCTCCTTGCTTCCGTCGCCCACGCGGCAGAGATGGAAGATCTGGCCCAAAATATGCCGCGTGGGTATTCTGGTGAATTCCGCTGGGATGGTGACAGGACGGTGCAGAACGTCGTTATCACCTTCGAGTCGGTGCGGGCCCTCAACAGCCAGAATGCCGAAGCGCTCGGATGCGGTACGTACGAGGTCGGTCGCCAGGTGACGAAGATAAAGGTCCGGATGCTTGTCCGCCTGTCGGATCTGCAGGTGGAGATTTTCGAGCTGTCGCCCGAAGGCAATACGGCATTCACGACGGATGGCAGCCATCGTGGAAAGCTGTCGAAAGACTTGCAGCAGATCGATGCTCAGTGGACTACGGCGACCACTGGACAGCGGGGGCAACTGCAGATGCGCGCATTGCCATCCGTGGCCTGCGCGCCGGCTGGCACTGCGTAAAATCGGGTGGCGCGAACGGACAGGTGGCGGGCGCAATCCAAACGCGCGTTTTATCCGCCGCCAGCCCGTATTCGTCCGGACTCGCATCTCTTCGACTGGGGCCGCATACTCGCTGCCATCCTAGGAGTGTGTATTTTTACGAGTGTGTATTTGCGTTCGCCCGGCCCTCCTTGACTGGGGGCCGGGCTTTTGCATGGCCGCCTCACTAAAGCGCGCTGCGCGTGCCGGGCGCGACCCATTTCTCCCTATCTCTATTCCGTCGTGCGCGACTGCTGGACCCACACGTGCTTCGCGGCAGATAGGGATGTTTCACGCCTTCGCCGGCTTCGGCCAATATTTGTCGCGCAGATGCCGCTTCACCAGCTTGCCGGTCGGCGTGCGCGGCAACTCCGCTTCGAAGTCGATGCTCTTCGGGCATTTGATCGGTGACAGATGCTTGCGGCAGAACACGATCAGTTCGGCCTCCAGTTCCTTGCCGGCCTTGGCCATGTCGTGCGGCTGCACCACGGCCTTGACCTCTTCACCCATTTCCTCATTAGGCACGCCGAAAACGGCAACGTCCGATACGGCGGGATGGGTGATCAACACGTCCTCGGTCTCCTGCGGGTAGATGTTCACGCCGCCGGAGATGATCATGTAGCTCTTGCGGTCGGTGAGGTAGAGATAGCCTTCGTCATCGAGATAGCCGACATCGCCGAGCGTCGACCACCCTTTTTCGTTGTAGGCCTTCTTCGTCTTCTCGGGATCGTTGTGATAGGTGAAAACGGGCGCGTCGGCGAAGTAGACCGTACCGATCTCGCCCACCGGCCGCTCCTCGTCATTCTCGTCCAGGATTTTCACCTTGCCGACCACGGCGCGGCCGACGGTGCCGCGATGGGTCAGCCATTGCTGCGAGGTCGAGACCGTGACGCCGTTGCCTTCGGAGCCGGCGTAATACTCGATCAGGATTGGTCCCCACCATTCGATCATCTTGGCTTTCACGTCGACCGGGCAGGGCGCTGCGGCATGGATCGCGCCTTTCAGTGTCGCGACATCATAACGCGCCCGCACCTCGTCGGGCAGCTTCAGCATGCGCACGAACATGGTCGGCACCAGTTGCGACTGCGTGACCTTGTACTTTCCGACCAGCTTCAGGAACTCCTCGGCGTCGAAGTGCTCCATGATGATGGAGGTGCCGCCGAGCGTGATCGCCATCATGTTGAAGCGAAGCGGAGCCGCATGATAGAGCGGCGCCGGCGACAGGTAGATGCTGTCGGAATTCATCCCGCACATGTCGGCGCAGAGAATTTTCAGGAACGCGTTCGGTTCGTCGATCCGCTTGCCCTCGAACTCCTTCTTGATGCCCTTGGGCCGTCCGGTGGTACCAGACGAATACAGCATATCATAGCCGGCGACCTCGTCCGCGATCGGCGTCACCGGCATCGCCACCGCTTCCCTGTCGAAGGAGCGGAAGCCGGGCACGGGCTCGTCCACCATGAAGAATAGCGGCTCGCCGGGCTCGCCCTTGATCAGGCCTTTGACCTTGTCGGCGCATTGCGGCGTGGTGATGAAAACCTTGGCGCCGCAATCCTTGACGATGTAGGCGATCTCCTCCTCGGTGAGGTAGCGGCTGATCGCGGTGTAATAGAGACCCGCACGCTGCGCAGCCCAGCAGATTTCCATGAACGCCAGGCGATTTTCCATCAGGAAGGCGATGTGATCGCCGGCCTTCAGCCCGAGTGAACGGAACAGATGCGCGCCCTGGTTCGAGAGCTCGTCGAGTTCGCGATAGGTGATCGCCTTGCCGGTCGCCGCCATCTGATAGGCGATCTTGTTCGGCTGGGTGCGGGCGTAGACGGAGGGATGAGTCATGGGTGTTTCCTCAATAAGAAAATGGCGAGCAGGAAGCGGACTCCCTGCTCGCCAGTCGCCGATCGCCTTTGTTGTTCTTAGAGTCGCTCGACGATCGTAACGTTGGCCATGCCGCCGCCTTCGCACATGGTCTGCAGGCCGTAGCGCTTGTTGTTCTGCTTCAGCGCGTTGACCAGCGTGGTCATCAGCTTGGTGCCAGAGCCGCCGAGCGGATGGCCGAGCGCGATCGCGCCGCCATTGACGTTGAGCCTTGCGGGGTCGGCGCCGGTCGTCTTCAGCCATGCCACCGGCACGGCAGCAAAGGCTTCGTTGACCTCGAACAGGTCGATGTCGTTGATCGACATGCCGGCCTTTTCCAGCGCCCGCTTGGTGGCGTGCAACGGGGCATCCAGCATGATCACGGGGTCGCCGCCCATCATGGTCATGTGATGGATGCGCGCCAGTGGCTTCACGCCGAGCGACTTCAGTCCCTTCTCGTTGACCACCATGACGCCGGACGCCCCGTCGCAGATCTGGCTGGCGCTGGCGGCGGTGTGCTTGCCGTTTTCCGCGATCAGCTTGACGCCCTTGATGCCGTCCAGGCTGGCGTCGAAACGGATGCCTTCGTCGATATGATGGGTGTCGGTCGTATTGTCGGCGCGGGTGATCTGCACCGGCACGATCTCGTCCTTGAACTTGCCGCCCTGTGTCGCGGCAATCGCGCGCTGGTGGCTGTTGTAGGAGTATTCGTCGAGCTGGTCCTTGGAGAGGCCGTACTTCTCCGCCATCATTTCCGCGCCGGTGAACTGGCTGAACACGATGTTCGGATATTTCGCTTCGATACCCGGGCTCTTGTAATGACCAAAGCCGTTCTTCGCCGGTAATGACGAGGCAAGGCCCATCGGCACCCGCGTCATCGATTCCACGCCCGCGGCGATCACGATGTCCATGCTGCCGGCCATCACGGCCTGAGCCGCGAAATGTAACGCCTGCTGCGAGGAACCGCACTGCCGGTCGACCGAGGTCGCGGGCACGCTCTCAGGAAGTTTCGAGGCCATCACCGCGTTGCGGGCGATGTTGTTGGATTGCTCGCCGGCCTGCATCACGCAGCCCATGATCACGTCTTCGATCTGGGCTGGATCGACGCCGGAGCGGTCGACCAGCGAATTCAGCACGGAAGCGGCGAGATCGGCCGGATGCCAGCCTGCGAGACGTCCCCCCTTGCGGCCGCCCGCGGTGCGCGCAGCGGCGACGATATAGGCCTCGGCCATTCCTGTTCTCCCTGATCGTTGTTGGTGGATTTTTCGAAGATGGGCCGGATTAAAGGGGCGCTCCGGGATTTAGTCAATCAATCAATTAACTCTTGAGTGCAGCCGCGGCATGCGCTTATGTGAGGTCAGATTTCCCGCCCTCAGCCGTGATGAGATCGCCGTTGAATACCAGCGTACCGACCAGGCTTGCGAACGGCAAAAATACCACCGCCGAGAAGCTGCTTGTCGCCGCGAGCGAACTGATGATCGAGCGCGCCTCGATAGAGGTTTCGCTGTCGGACATCGCGCAGAAGTCGGGCGTCAACGCCGCGCTGGTGAAATATCATTTCGGCAACAAGGACGGGCTGTTGCTGGCGCTTTTGGCGCGCGACGCCGCGACCGAGATGTCGCAGCTCGAATACCTCATCAGCCAGCCGATCACGCCGACCGCAAAGCTCCGTCTGCATATCGGCGGCATCATCCGCGCCTATCACCAGTTCCCCTATATGAACCGGCTGATCCACTATCTCCTGCACGAGAGCAGCGCGGAAGCCGCCGACGAAGTCTCGCAATTCTTCGTCGCGCCGCTATTGAACTTCCATCGCCGCCTGCTCGCCGAGGGTGTCAAGGCCGGCGAGTTCCGCGATATCGATCCGGTGCTGTTCTATACCAGCCTGATCGGCGCCTGCGATCACCTGTTCTTCGGCCGCCACGCGATGTCGCGCGCGACCGGGGTCGGGCCCGTCACCGACGAAGTCTGCCGCGATTACATCAAGCACATGGAAGCGCTGATCTTCGGCGGCATGCTGAACGGGAATGAAAAGGGTGCCGCCGCCGGATGACGAAAGCGACACTTCAGTAGCCTGCAAATCCAGAGAAGAAACGCACCAAGGAAAGGTAGTTACCATGCAGTTGCAAGACGTAGCCGTTCTCATCACCGGCGGTGGCTCGGGCCTGGGCGCCGCGACCGCCCGCGCTATGGCCGCCAAGGGCGCGAAAATCGGCGTCATCGACCAGAACAAGGAAAACGCCGAGAAGGTGGCCGCCGAAGTGAAGGGCATAGCTCTCCATGCCGACGTTACCGACGAGGAAGCGATCAAGGCGGCGATTGCCAAGGCCGAAGCCGCGCACGGCATCGCCCGCGTGCTGATGAACTGCGCCGGCATCGGCGGATCGCAGCGCACCGTCGGCAAGGACGGCGTCTATCCGCTGGCGAAGTTCGTGCGCATCATCAATGTCAACCTGATCGGCACCTTCAACGTGCTGCGCCTGTTCGCCGAGCGCCTCGCCACCGCGCCGCCGATCGGCGAGGAGCGCGGCGTCGCCATCAACACCGCGTCTGTCGCCGCCTATGAAGGCCAGATCGGCCAGATCGCCTATTCGGCGTCCAAGGGCGGCGTCGTCGGCCTCACGCTGCCGGCTGCGCGCGACCTCGCCAGCCTCAAGATCCGCGTCAACACCATCGCGCCCGGCCTGTTCCTGACGCCGCTGCTGATGGGTCTCAACGAAGAGGCCCGCAAGAGCCTCGGCGCGCAGGTGCCGCATCCGGCCCGCCTCGGCGATGCCTCGGAATACGGCAACCTCGCGGTTCACATCGTCGAGAACCCGATGCTCAACGGGGAGACCATCCGCCTCGACGGCGCCATCCGCATGGCGCCGCGGTAAGCGACTCTCTTCCCTTCTCCCCTTGTGGGAGAAGGTGGCTTCGCGGAACGCGAAGACGGATGAGGGGTTCTCTCCGGCTGGCAACCCCTCACCGCATCGAATGCACGGCGAATGCCGGCGTAGCCCTCTCCCACAAGGGGAGAGGGCGCAATACCAAGCATCGCGCCCGTGGGAGGAAGATGTGACAAGCCCGCTGCTGATCGCACATCATGACGGGGTCGATTGGGTCACCCTCAATCGCCCGGACAGCCTCAACGCGCTCGATCCTTCGTTGATCGACGCATTGAATACCTATTTCGAAGGCCTGCAGCGCAACCGTTCCACCCGCGTCGTGGTGCTGAAGGGCGCCGGCGCCTCGTTCTGCGCCGGGCTCGATCTGAAGCACGCGATGAAGCGCCGCGCCGGCCAGCAGGAGCCGCCCGGCGTCACCGAGTCATTGGACTCGCAGCGGCGCATCGCCGACATCGTGATGCTGATGCGGCGCTGTCCGCAGCCGATCATCGCGCTGATCCAGGGTGCGGCCGCCGGTGGCGGTTTTGCGTTGGCGCTTGCCGCCGACATCCGCATCGCCACCCGTTCGGCGCGGATGAACTGCGCCTTCATCAAGCTCGGGCTCGGCGGCTGCGACATCGGCACGTCCTATTTCCTGCCGCGCCTCGTCGGCGTGTCGGTCGCGTCCGAATTGATTCTGACCGGCCGCTTCATCTGCGCCGAGCGCGCGCTCGCGGTCGGTCTCGTTTCTGAAGTGGTCGAGGAAGGCGGGCTCGATGCCGCGGCCGAGCCTTACGTCGATGCGATGATGACGGCCTCGCCGGTGGGCTTAAGGCTGTCCAAGGAATGCCTCAACATGAGCGTCGATGCCGGCTCGATCGAAGCCGTGATTGCGATGGAAGACCGTAATCAGGTGCTGTGCAGCCGTTCCGAAGAATTCAGCGAAGGCATCAGGGCCTTTCTCGAAAAGCGAAAGCCTGTCTATATCAGGCGATGACGACAAGATCCGCAAAGGACCGAATTCCGGGAGACGCAATATGGGTGGGAGTGCAGCGAAGGTGCTGACAATGCCGGCCTTCCGCAAGATCGAGTGGCTGCCGCGCGACATCGCCGTCGAGCGTCGCGCTGACGGCGTCGTCATCCTGAAGTCGCGCATTCCGCTGCAGCCTTATGAAAAGCATATTCCGGCGTCGCTTGCGAAATGGGCGAGAGAGGCGCCCGAGCGTATCTGGCTGGCGCAACGCGGCGGCGCCGACCGGCAATGGCGGAAAGTTTCCTACGGCGAAGCCAAGCGCATCGTCGACGGGCTGACGCAGGGCTTGCTTGATCTCGGCCTTGGCGAAGGCCGCCCCGTCGCGATCCTCTCGGGCAACTCCATCGAGCACGCGCTGATGACGCAGGCTGCGATGCAGGCGCGCGCTCCCGCGGCGCCGGTGTCGCCGGCTTACTCGCTAATGAGCCAGGACCATCTCAAGCTCAAATATCTCTTCAACCTGATCAAGCCTGCAGTCGTGATGGTGCAGGACGGGCCGACCTTCGAGAAGGCCTTGAAAGCGCTCGATCTCACCGGCGTCGCCGTCGTGCACGTGTTGCGGCCTTGCGAGGGCATCAAGAGCGTGTCCTTTGCCGATCTCGCGGCCACACCGGTAACGCGTGCGGTCGAGGAATCGATTGCGAAGATCACGCCCAAGACGATCGGCAAGCTGCTGTTCACCTCGGGCTCGACCGGCATGCCGAAGGCCGTCATCAACACGCAGGAGATGATGTGCGCCAATGCGGCGATGATGATGCAGGTGCGCCCGCGCGATCCCAGCGGGCCAATCGCCACCGTGCTCGACTGGATGCCGTGGAATCACACCATGGGCGGCAATGCCGCGTTCCATCCGATTCTGGTCGATGGCGGCACGCTCTATATCGACGACGGCCGGCCGATGCCCGGCCAGCTCGAAGAGACCATCCGTAACCTGCGCGAAGTGTCTCCGACCTATTACGCCAACGTACCTGCCGGCTATGCGGCGCTGGCATCCGCAATGGAGAAGGACGACGCGCTCTGCCGCAGCTTCTTCAAGAACCTCTCCATCATGGCCTATGGCGGCGCGCGGCTGCCGGATGATCTTTACGACCGCATGCAGGCGCTGGCGGTGAAGGCCACCGGCGAGCGCATCGTCTTCTATACGGGCTGGGGCTCGACCGAGACCGCGCCGACCTCGACCGGCACCTATTGGGACACCGAGCGCGTCGGCCTGATCGGGCTGCCGTTCCCCGGCGTCGAGCTGAAGCTGGTGCCGTGCGGCTCGAAATACGAGCTCCGCCTGCGCGGCATCAACGTCACGCCTGGCTATTTCGGCCAGCCTGATCTGACGAAGAAGATGTTCGATGAGGAAGGCTTTTACTGCATCGGCGATGCCGGCGTGTTCGTCGATGACAGCGATCCGCTGCAGGGCATCATCTTCGCCGGTCGCGTCGTCGAGGACTTCAAGCTGACGACCGGCACTTTTGTGCACGTCGGCTCGCTGAGGACGGACGCGATCGCAGCCGCCACGCCGGTGGTGCACGATGCGCTGGTCGCCGGTCAGGACCGCGAATTTATCGGGCTGCTCGCCTGGCCCAATCTGCACGCCTGCCGGCAAATCGTTGGCAATCCCGATGCGAACTTTGAAGACGTGATCACGCATCCCGAAGTAATCGCCTGTCTGAAGCGCGGGCTGGAAGCGCATAACGCCTCCACTACCGGCAGCAGCATGCGGATCGCCCGCGCGATGCTGATGGCCGAGCCGCCCTCGATCGACGGCAATGAACTCACCGACAAGGGCTACATCAACCAGCGCGCCGGCCTCGAACGTCGCGCGACGCTGGTGGAGAAGCTTTACGCCGGCAAGCCGGGAGACGACGTGATTATTTTGAACTGACCGTAGGATGGGTAGAGCGCAGCGAAACCCACCAGACGCAACCAAGCCATCGATGGGTATCGCTTCGCTCCACCCATCCTACAGAACCAATAACCAACGCGAGTAGAGCGCCATGAACTTCGATTTCTCCGACGACCAAAAACAGATGCGCGACGCGGCGAGGAAGTTCCTCGCCGAACAGTGCCCGCCGAAAGCCGTGCGCGAGGTGCTCGACGGCAAGGCGGCCTATGACAAGAAGCTGTGGCAGGGGCTCGCCGAGATGGGCTTCCTCGGCGTCGCGATCCCCGAAGAATTCGGCGGCGCGGGTGCGGGCCATCTCGAGCTCTGCGTGATCGCCGAAGAAATGGGCCGCGCCAACGCGCCGGTGCCGTTCTCCTCCACCGTCTACCTTGCCGCCGAAGCGCTGCTGCTCGCAGGCTCCGACGCGCAGAAGCGGAAATGGCTGCCGAAGATCGCCTCGGGCGAGGCGATCGGCACGCTGGCGCTGTTCGAGGGCAAGGGCAATCCGTCGCCGAAAGCGATCAAGCTGCAGGCCTCCGGCGGCACGCTGTCGGGCGTAAAGAAGCCGGTGCCGGATGGCGCGATTGCCGATTTCGCCGTCGTTGCCGCGCGCACCGGTTCGAGCGGGCGCGATTCGGACATCTCGCTGTTCCTGATCGACCTCAAGGCCGGCGGCGTCGAAGCGAAGTCGCTGACCAATGTCGATCCGACCCGCGGTCAGGCTGAACTCACCTTCAAGAACGCCAAGGCCGAGCCGCTTGGAGCTGCCGGTGAAGGCTGGAGCATCCTCACGCAAGTGCTCGACCGCGCCGCGGTGCTGCTGGCGTTCGAGCAGGTCGGCGGTTCCGACCGCGCACTGGAAATGGGCCGCGACTATGCGCTCGACCGTATCGCCTTCGGCCGGCCGATCGGCTCGTTCCAGGCGGTGAAGCACATTCTCGCCGACATGTATGTCTCGGCGACGCTGGCGCGCTCGAATTGCTATTACGGCGCCTGGGCGCTCTCGACCAACGCGTCGGAATTGCCGGAAGCCGCAGCAGCCGCGCGCATCAGCGCGACGCAGGCGTTCCAGCACTGCTCCAAGAACAACATCCAGGTTCATGGCGGTATGGGCTTCACCTGGGAGTTCGACTGCCACATGTACTACCGCCGCGCCAACACCACTGCGCTGACGCTCGGTAGCCTGTCATATTGGGAAGATCAGTTGATCGACCGCATGCGCAAGAAGAACGCGGCGTAAACAACAAGTGGTGTCGTCCCCGCGAAGGCGGGGACCCATACTCCGAGAATTCTCGATGAATCGATGGTGCCAAACTTGGGCACAACGCCGGTGCCGGTGGCTATGGGTCCCCGCCTTCGCGGGGACGACGGCAGGATTTGAAGGATAAAGCCGATGAACTTCGACGACACCCCGCAGGAAGCCGCATTCCGCGCCGAAGCCAAGGCGTGGATACAAGCCAACGCGCCGAAGCAATATGAGGAAGAACTTCGAAAATCCTCGCTCGGCCGCAGCGTGCTGAAAGGCGCCAACATTCTCGAGGTCGCAAAGGCCTGGCAGAAGAAGAAGGCCGATGCCGGCTGGGCCTGCCTGCACTGGCCCAAGGAATATGGTGGTCGTGGCGCATCGCCGATTGAGCGCGTGATCTGGCAGCAGGAGGAGGGGCCGTTCGGCAAATTGAGCGGCATGTTCATCATCGGCCACGGCATGTGCGGGCCGACGATGATGGCGTTTGCCGGCGAGGAGCAGAAGCGGAAGTATCTGCCGCCGCTGGCCTCCGGCGAGAAGGTCTGGTGTCAGCTGTTCTCCGAGCCCGCCGGCGGCTCCGACGTCGCAGGGCTCCGCACCCGCGCCGAGAAGAAGGGCGACGACTGGATCATCAACGGCCAGAAGATCTGGACCTCCGGCGCGCATTATTCGGACTACGGCATTTTGCTCACGCGAACCGATCCGACCGTGCCGAAGCACAAGGGGCTCACCATGTTCTTCCTGGACATGAAGAGCCCTGGCGTCGAGGTGCGGCCGATCAAGCAGGCCAGCGGCCAGTCAGACTTCAACGAGGTCTACTTTACCGACGTGAAGATTCCGGACTCGCAGCGGCTCGGCGCCGTCAACGACGGCTGGAACGTTTCGCTGACGACGCTGATGAACGAGCGTATGTCGATCGGCGCCGGCGTTGCGACCGGCTTCCCCGAACTGTTCGACTTCTGCAACAGCCTGATGCTGGAGGATGGTCCCGCGATCGAGGATCGCAGCGTCCGTTCAAGGTTGGCGAACTATGCGGTGAAGGCCAGTGGCCTGCGATACACCAGCATGCGCGCGATCTCGGCGCTGTCGAAGGGCGAGCGTCCGGGGCCGGAGAATTCCATCGGCAAATTGGTCGCTGGTTCGATGGTGCAGGAGGTCGCGATGTATGCGCTGGACCTGCAGGGCGCCGCAGGCGTGCTGAGCGGACCGGATGACGCCGAAGTCGCCGGAAAATTCCAGGCGATGCTACTGCGTGCGCCGGGCACCCGCGTCGAAGGCGGTACCGATGAGATCATGCGCAACATCATCGCCGAGCGCGTGCTTGGTCTGCCCGGCGATATCAGGGTCGACAAGGACGTGCCGTTCAACCAGATCCCGACCAAGGGAAGGGCGTGAGAATTCCGACCTCATCGTGAGGAGCCGCGCTTGCGTCGCGTCTCGAAGGATGAAGGCCCGGCTGGTGGCCTCATGGTTCGAGACGCGCGTTCCGCGCTCCTCACCATGAGGGTTGAGATTGAACAAGATTTGAAACATGAGAGGTCCGCCATGAACTTCGACGATACCCCGCAGGAAGCCGAATTCCGCGCCACCGCCCGCAAATGGATCGAGGCCAACGCCCCGAAGCAATATGAGGCGGAGCTGTCAAAATCCTCGCTCGGCCGCATCCGGTTGGAGAAGGAAGAGATCGTCGATGTCGGCAAGGCCTGGCAGAAGAAGAAGGCCGAAGGCGGCTGGGCTTGTTTGCACTGGCCGAAGGAATATGGCGGCCGTGGCGCCACGCCGATCGAGAAGGTGATCTGGCAGCAGGAAGAGGGCGTCTACGGCAAGCTGACCCAGCCGTTCCAGATCGGCGAGGGCATGTGCGGGCCGACGGTGATGGCGTTCGGCAGCGAGGAGCACAAGCGTCACTACCTGCCGAAGCTGGCCTCCGGCGAGCACATCTGGTGCCAGCTGTTCTCCGAGCCGGCCGGCGGCTCCGACGTCGCGGGGCTTCGCACGCGCGCGGAAAAGCAGGGCGACAACTGGATCGTCAACGGCCAGAAGATCTGGACCTCGGGCGCGCATTATTCCGACTACGGCCTTCTGATCACGCGCACCGATCCCAATGTGCCCAAGCACAAGGGCCTGACGATGTTCTTCCTAGACATGAAGAGCAAGGGCGTCGAGGTGCGGCCGATCAAGCAGGCCAACGGCATGCAGGAATTCAACGAGGTCTATTTCACGGACGTGGTGATCCCTGACAGCCAGCGTCTCGGCGCGGTCGGCGACGGCTGGAACGTGTCGCTGACCACGCTGATGAACGAGCGCATGTCGATCGGCTCGCGGCTCGCGACCGGCGTGCCCGAGATGTTCGAATTCTGCTCGAACCTGATGCTGGAGGATGGGCTTGCGATCGACGATCCCGCGGTGCGCTCCAAGCTCGCGAGCTGGGCGGTGAAGTCGAACGGGCTGAAATACACCAGCTACCGCGCCATCTCCTCGCTCTCCAAGGGCGAGCGGCCAGGCCCGGAAAATTCCATCGGCAAGCTGGTGTCGGGCATGATGCTGCAGGACATCGCGGCGTACGCGATGGATCTGCAGGGCGCGGCCGGTGCGCTCACCGGTGCGGATGAGGAAATGGTTCACGGCCAGTTCCAGCAGATGCTGCTGTCTTCACCGTCGATGCGCATCGCGGGCGGCACGGATGAAATCCTGCGCAACATCATCGCCGAGCGCGTGCTTGGTTTGCCTGGCGATATCAGGGTCGACAAGGACGTGCCGTTCAACAAGATCCCGACCAAGGGGCGCTGAACAGAGACCGTATGGTGGGTTAGCGAAGCGTAACCCACCATGCTCTTACACCGAGGCGACAGAAGCGGTGGGTTACGCCTTCGGCTAACCCACCCTACGCAGACAGCAGGAAGCGCCATGGATACTGCCGTGAACCAACAAGACCGCATCGGCGTGCTCGAAGAGCTCCTGAACGAGCGCTACTCCGTGCGCGCCTTCCTGCCACGCGAAGTGCCGCGCGCGACCATCGAGCACATTCTCACCGTCGCGCAGCGCACGGCCTCCTGGTGCAACAGCCAGCCCTGGCAGGTGCTGATCGCGAGCGGCGAGGCCAAGGAGGCGTTTCGCAAGGCGATCTATGGCGAGGCCGCCTCGGGCGCCGGGGACGACCATGATTTCACGCCGCCGCGCGAGTATCTCGGCGTCTATCTCGAGCGCCGTCGCGAGAGCGGCTTTCAGCTCTACAACACGCTCGGCATCCCGCGCGGTGACAAGATGGGCTACGCCAAGCAGGCGCTGGAGAACTACAATTTCTTCGGCGCGCCGCATGTCGCGATCATCCACACCGACGAGCTGCTCGGCATCTACGGCGCGGTGGATTGCGGCGCCTATGTCTCGAACTTCATGCTCGCGGCACAGGCGCTCGGCCTCGGCACGATACCGCAGGCCGCGCTGGCGCGGCATTCCGGACTGATCCGGCGACACTTCAAGCTCGCCGATGATCGCAAGGTGGTCTGCGGCATTTCCTTCGGCTTTGCCGATCATTCGCACAAGGTCAACAGCTACCGCACCTCGCGCGCGAGCGTGCCGGATACCGTCACGTTCGTGGACGAGTAGGGGGCCCTTCTCCCCTTGTGGGAGAAGGCGGCGAACGCAGTCCGCCGGATGAGGGGTCTGTCTCCGCGGAGAGAACCCCTTGCCCGTCTGCGATGCTGCGCATCGCATCCACCCTCTCCCACAAGGGGAGAGGGAAAGAGCGCTCAAGCCTCGCGACCCAGCAATTCCTCGCTGACCTCGTCCGAAAACCGCTTCCTGATTCCGGCCACCATCACCCAGTCGGGATCGGCGGGGATTTCAGTCGCGCCCGGCATGCCATGATCGCGCAGGGCGCGCGCGCAACCGACCCAGTCGCCGCCCTCGACCGGCTCGTTGAGGGACGCCCACGACAGCGTGCCGCAGGCATTGTCGCCGAAGCCATGCCGCTCGGTCCACTCAGCGCCGTGTTCGAGCAGGAAGCGCGTCAGGCCGGCATTGCCACGGAATACCGCTTGGTTGAGCGCAGATGCATCCCAGTCGCCGCCGCGCGCGGCAATCGGCCAGCCGAGCGTGACCATCAGCTTCACGACATCATCGGCGCCGGCCGCGGCCATGTCGGGCAATAGTCGCGACTGCGTCGGCAACAATGAAGCCGGCAGGTCGGGCCGCCGGGCCTGAATCGCGCGCGCCGCAGTTTCATCGCCGCGCGCACATGCAGCGACGAAGCGCTCCTCGTCGGAGATGTCAGGCTCGCCAGCCGGCCCGCGCAGCAGCGCCGCGGCATCGGTAAGTCCGAACTGCAGTGCCAGCCGGTAGGGACTGACGCCGGCAGCGGTCGTCCGCGTCGGATCGGTGCCAGCTTCCAGCAGTGCCCTCACATGATGTGGCCGCCGCCGATAGATCGCCCAGGCCAGGGGAGAGTCCCAATCGGTCAGCGGCGCATTCAGCGCCGGCTCGTTCGGATCGCCGCCATGCTGCAGCAGCAGTTTTAGTGCCGTGTCGTCCTCAAGATCGATCGAGCGGTAGATCGCGTTGCTCCCGGCGATGCGCGCGCCGTGCTCCAGCAGCAGGCGTGTGCAGGCCGGATTTTCCAGGGAGTGATAAAGCGATTCACCGTCATTGGGATTGGCGCCGGCGTCCAGCAGCAACTTCGTCAGCGCCGGATCATGGCTGCTGCCGGCCGCGCCATAGAGCGTCGAGAGTGGGCAGCTCTGGTCCGGCTCGGCCAGCGAACCCGGTGGCCAGCGGCTGAAAATGTGCTGGTTGACGTCGGCGCCATCAGCGATCAGCAATCGCGCGCTGGCGTGCAGGCGCTGGCGAAATTCGTCCACGCGTAACAGGCTCGAATGCGCGACCGCGAAGAGCGGTGGCAATCGCAGCGGGCCGCCGGGACGGTTGACCCATGTAGGATCGGCCGCTGTTGCCTGCCGCAGCGCGCCTTCGTCACCAATCGCGCAGGCGAGATAAGGATCGCCTGCGATCAGTTCGGGATCGTCAGCCAGGATACGCAGCGCGACGCGCGGGTTGGCGCGATTAACCGTGCCGCTGACATCGCCGGAATAGAGAAGTTGGGCCCAATGCAGAATGCGGGCGTCGCGCTTGTCGCGCGCCGCCATCTGCACGTCGACATATTGCTTCAGGTCGGGCCAGGAGGCAAAGCCATGCTCGCGCGCGAGGCATGATTGCGCGTCGTGAAGGCGAAGTTCGAGGGAAGCCATATCGTCGTCGCTTCGGCCGGCCGCCACCGGCAGTGCGCTGCGCAGCCGCGCCATCGCTGCCGGATCGCGGCTTCGATAGAGGCGGATCAATTGCTTGGCTTGCTTCTTCAGATGTTCGAGATTCAGTCGATCGGGCGACCGGTCCATCAGCTACCTCCGTGCTTTATCGCCGACGGCCCGCAATACCGGCTGCACAAAGGCTCTAGACGTCGCTCGAAAGCTGCAAGTGGGTTCAACCCTTCCCGCGGGCCCGGGAGCGGCTTGCACCGCAGGCGCTACAATATGGCTGCCGCGGGCAGGGGTCAACGCACCAGGCACGCGGAAAAATCCCGGCTCGCTCTCGCGGCCGGGATCTTTCCTGACTAACGCTGTTCGATCAGTAGGCGCAGACGTTCACGGTGCGCAGGCGCATGCCGCGGCGGGTTTCGACCCAGCGCTGCTGCAGGCAGCCGTTCAGGCCGGTGTCGACATAGACGCCACCGAAACCGACGCCGATGGCGGGACCCCAGCCGTAACCATGACCCCAATGATGGCCCCAGTGATGGTGATGAAAGCCCCCTGCGGAAGCGGGCGCCGCGGCGGCAAAGGTCAGGGAAGCGGCGGCAATCAGTCCGAGGGTAATCTTGCGAAACATACTCAATTTCTCCAATTCTTTGGCGCGAGGCCGTTGTTGCGTCCCTGCCCATCAGTCGGGCCGGCAACGGCTTGCGTTCATGCGCGAAGCGAAGAATCGTGTTTCAGGAATGTTTCGCGGAACGGGATCTTCGTAAATTTTTTCTATCCGGACATCGGTAGCGCGCGGCCATCTCTTGCGTCATTTCGGCCATCTTGTCGCGCAGCTCCGCCGGCGCCAGCACCTCGGCTTCCGCGCCGAGACGCAGCAGTTCGGCCGCGGCATGNCACCGTTTTCCCGATCGGCACGGTGGCGATGCGCCAGCCGTCTGCATCGGCCGTCTCCTCGATATGGGTGCGCGTCCGCACGTAAGGCTGACTCAAGGCGTTGAGCAGTTTGACACCGAACGGCGATAGCCGCACGGTGGCGGCGTTCGGATGCATCTCGGCTTCGAGCCGCAGCGTCGCGGCCTGCCAATAGGCGGCGAGGTCGAAATCGGCGGGCCGCGTGAAGCGCTCGTCCAGCACATTGCAATCGAGCACGCGCGCCACGCGATAGGTGCGCACGCTGCCATCGACATGTCCGGCGAGATACCAGCTTCCGCCCTTCAGCACGAGGCCGAGCGGCGCGACGCGGCGGCGCTTCTCCGCCCGCCAGCTCTGGTAGCGGATTTCGATCAGGCTCTCGCGCAGCAGCGCAGCGGCAATGGTGCGCAAATGCTTCGGCTGCTCGGCCTCGCCGAACCAGCCGGGGGTATCGAGATGAAAGCGCTCCTGCATCCGCCCGGCATTCGGGCGCAGATTTTCGGGTAGCGCCGCCATCAGCTTGGTCTGCGCCGCCATCATCGCGGCATCCAGACCGAGCGCAGCCGCGGGACCCGGCAGTCCCGTCATGAACAGCGCCTCGGCTTCCGGTTGCGACAATCCGTTCAGCCGCACGCGATAGCCGTCGAGCAGGCGATAGCCGCCTTCCGCGCCGCGCTCGGCATAGACGGGGACGCCGGCGGCGGCCAGCGCATCGATGTCGCGGTAGATGGTGCGCACCGAAACCTCGCAAGCTTCGGCGAGTTCAGGCGCGGTGATCTGTCCCCGCGCCTGCAGGGTGGTGAGGATCGAAAGCAGCCGGCTCGCGCGCATGGCTCCTTAAAGCATACCTGACACAGGATGTCAGGTATGGTCCGGCATAGAAGGTCCGTTGCCCGTAGAGACCCAATGGAGACTGCCAATGATCAACCAGGACCGCATCACGCTTTATTATTCACCGCAGAGTCGCGCTACGGGCACGCGGGTGCTGCTGGAGGAACTCGGCGCACCATACGATCTCCATGTCCTCAACATGAAGGCGGGCGAGCAGCGCCAGCCGGCCTATCTCGCCATCAATCCGCTAGGCAAGGTTCCGGCGATCCGCCATCGCGGGTCGCTGGTGACCGAACAGGTCGCCATCTACACCTATCTCGCCGACCTGTTTCCAAAGGCCGGGCTAACGCCCGCGCTCGATGATTCGCAGCGCGGACCTTATCTGCGCTGGATCGCCTATTATGGATCCTCCTTCGAGCCGGCCCTGGTCGACCGGTTCATGAAGCGCGAACCGGCGCCGGTGTCGCATTCGCCCTATTCCGATTACGAGACCATGCTCGGCGTATTGGAGGCGCAGCTTTCGAAAGGCCCTTATCTGCTCGGTGACCGCATCACGGCCGCCGATATCCTCTGGGGCGTGGCGTTCAGTTGGACGATGATGTTTGGCCTCGTGCCCGGAAACGACGTATTCAAGGCCTATGCCGATCGCATCACCTCGCGTCCCGCGTTCAAGCGGATCAGCGCCGCCGATGATGAGATGGCGGCGCAGCACGCCGCAGCTAGTGGCGGGTGAGGCGGCATCAAGAAGACGCGGCCTCAAGACGATTTGGATTCCCGGATGACAAAGACAGTGCACACGACCAACTGCTTCGACACCTTCATCCAGGTCGCGGAAGATTGTCCCGCGCGGTCAGGCGAAGAGCCGCCGACGCGCGCGGGGAATCCGACCGTGGCCGGCCTTCAGTATCAGATGATTTCGGAAGCGCCCTATAAATACACTTCGGATGATGTGGTGTTCGCGACCTCCGCACCGGGTCGGCAGCTCGGCGCGAAGGCTTCGAAGAAGGAGAAAAGCCTAGCCCGCGACGAATTCTTCGCGAAGGGACAGGCGTGCCTGCGCGCATCGGGCCTCGGCAAGCGCTTCGGCTGGGGCGTGCATGCCGATGCCGAAGGGCGCGTCGCGATCTATGCCGTCGACAGCCCGCGCTACCAGGCGCTGGCGCGCGATCCCGCGATCAAACAGGTTCGGGCGATGCGGACGAAGCGGGCTTAAGCTTCGTCAGAACTTCGGCGGGCGCTTTTCCGCCAGCGCTCTTACGCCTTCCCTGATCTCGGCGCCGCGCATGCTCTCGCGGTGGCGCAGGTTGGCGGCTTCCTCGTCGAGCTTGCCGCGCGCGAATTCGTTGATGGCGCGCTTCATGCCACGCATCGCCAGCGGCGCGTTGCCGGCCAGGATGGCGGCGAGCTTGTCGACTTCCTCATCCAGCATTTCCAGCGGCACCATGGCGGTGAGATACCCGATCCGCAGCATCTCCGGCGCGGTGATTTTCTGCGCGGTGAGAAACAGCATTTTTGCGTTGTCGACGCCGAGCCGCGACACGTAGCGTTCGATGCCGCTCTTGTAATAATGCAGCCCGAACCGCGCCGCCGGCATGAACATCTCGGCGGTATCGACGCCGATGCGGAAATCGCAGGCCAGCGCCAGATCGGTCGAGCCGCCATAGACGCCGCCGTTGATCCGGCAGATCGTCGGCACGCCGAGATCCTCCAGCCGGTTGACGACGACCTCGAACGCCGATCCCGCGCTCGGCTGTTCGTTCTCGCTGGTTGCGCGATCCGCTACCGAATTGAGATCGTAGCCGGAGCTGAAGGCGCGGCCGGTGCCGGTCAGCACCAGCACGCGGATCGCAGGGTCGGCCTCGATCCGGTCGAACAGCTTTAAGAGATCGCCGAGATCCTCGCTCTGCAGCCGGTTCATGTGTTGCGGCCGGTTGAGGCGGATGGTGGCGCGGGCGCCATTGATTTCGAGGATCGGCGCGCTCGCCGTTTCGGCTCCGTCGGACATCATTCTCTCCATTCTTCTTGTTGGTTTTGACTATTGGTTCTCTTGCGCACGCCGTTTGGCTTCGGCGTCGATGGTCTCGGCCAGATCCGGATGCCGCGCCATCAACAGGCGAAAGTCCACGAGGTCGAGCACCAACAGCCGCGTCACCTTGGTGGTCGTGACATCAGCGCCGCGCACGCTGTTGCCGAGCAGCGCCATCTCGCCGAAGAACGCGCCCTCGCCGAGGGCTACCTTCTTGCCGGGCAGCTCGACCTCGGCTTCGCCGGCGGCGATGAAATACATGCAGTCGCCTTTTTGTCCCTTGCGGATGATCTGGGTGCGCGCCGGCAGGTCCATCGTCCGCAGCATGTGGGTGACGTCGGCAATCGCGGATGGGCCGAGCGTCGCGAAGAACGGCACCTTGCTGACGGTCTCCCACGTCTTCAGGAAATTATCGCGGCGGGTCTCGGCGGCAAAGCCGGTGGCGAGAATGCCGGTCCACAGTCCGAACACGCCGAGACCCGAGATCATCACCAGCGCCGCGACCATGCGGCCGAGCGGCGTGATCGGCACCACGTCGCCATAACCGGTCGTGGTCAGCGTCACCACCGCCCACCATAGCGCCGCCGGCACGCTGCCGAAGGTCGCCGGCTGCACGTCGCGCTCCAGGAAATATTCGGCGACGGAAGCCAGAAATACCACCATCAGGAAGATCACGAGCACGCTGAGCAGCGGTCCGGATTCCAGCACCAGCACGCGCCGCAATTGCCGCAACCCCGGAATGCCCGGCACGACCTTGAGCACCCAGAGGATGCTGAGCAGCCATGCCGTCCGGTGCTCGACGCCCGCAACCAGCGCAATCGGCACCGCAAGGGCGCCGATCGCGTCGACCACCCCGCTGCTGGAGGAGACGTAGAGCCACAGCCGCCCTTGCCCCGCCATGTGGCGCAGCCGCACCGCCCACTCGAATACGAAATAGGCGAGGCACGCCCACAGCACGGCATCGACCCAATGGTGCGCCGCCTCGTAGGCGGGGGCCACCGTCAGCACCACCATCGCAGCGATGCCGGCGGCCAGCGCGATATAGGCCGCCTTGGTCATGTTGCGGCCGGCCGTCTTGGCGGTGAACTGAGCCAGTGCCGAGAGAACGAGCCGCTTGGACATCGGAGGAGGAGGACCTGATGCGTGCAATGAAAGCTGGATAACGGTCAGGCCGCGGCGTGACCAACGGGACGCAAAGTGCCCGCCTGCGGGGAGGCCGTCAACGACGGCTGCGCCAGGGCTGGCCGGTTCGGGGCACAGCCCCGGAGCTTGGGAGAAGCGAATTTTACCCCGGAATAGTGAGAATCCCGACAAAACGTCGCTTTTTCTTCGTATACCAAAAGGGCCCCGCGCCGTTACCATGGCAGCGCCGCAGCAGAATCGCGACAAAAATTCACTCTCCGAAGCAATTGGTTGACATCCAATGGACACGTCTCATCTGGCACAACACGCAGGTACGGCCGGCGCACTATTCGCGTCGATCTTCGTGGTCGCCACCACCACGATGAAGACCATGATCCCGTTGCGGGTCTTCGGCATCCTCGCCAACGTCGTCCTGATCGTCACGGCGATCCCGACCCATAATTATCTGGTGATGGGCGTGCAGGCTGTCATGCTGTTCGTGAACTCCTACCGCCTGCACCAGATGCTGCAGCTGGTGCGCGACGTGAAGAAGTCGGTCAACAGCGACCTGTCGATGGAATGGCTGAAGCCGTTCATGACCGAGCGCAATTGCACGGCCGGCGAGATCCTGTTCTACAAGGACGAGAAAGCCGAGGACATGCTCTATATCGTCAGCGGCAAGTTCAAGCTGGTCGAATCGGGCATCGTGCTGCCGGTCGGCGCCATCGTCGGTGAGCTCGGCATGCTGTCGCCGTCGAACACGCGGACCCAGACGCTGGAGTGCGTCGAGAGCGGCCTCATCCTGAGCGTCAGCTACACCAAGGTCGAGGAGCTTTACGTGCAAAACCCCGCGTTCGGCTTTTACTTCCTCCGTCTCTCCAGCGCCCGCCTGTTCCAGAACCTGGACGCGGCGGAAAAGCGGCTGGCCCAGCATCTGGCGTCCGCGGCCGAGCCGAAGCCTGCGTAGAGGCCGGAGCAGGGAGAGTGGCAGACCGCGGGTTCCTGTCGTCGCTGCGTTATCTGTTCGCCGACTTCATCGGCGAGGATGATGACGACACCGCGCCGTTCCTGCCTGAGGGGCTGCCGGAGCCGGTGATGGCGGTGGCGAGCGAGGCCATCCATCGGCTCATCGACTATCAGGGCCCGAGCTATGCCCGGCTCTATGTCGACCGGCTGCAGCGGTTCATCGGCAAGCGAGGCGTCGACGACGCGATGCTTGGCGAGATTGCGCGGCTGATGGCGCTGCGCATGAGCTACGAGGACCCGATCCGGATCGCGCAGCTCAAGCTCGCCGAACTGCAGGGCCGTTCGGCTGGCTCCGTCGATGTCAAGAAATTCCGGGTGGAGGAGTTGATCGGCGCGCTTCCTGCCATCATCTCCGAATACCTCATCGATGCGCTGGAATGGCTGGGCTGGGCGCAGAGGCGCGTCTCCATTCGCTTCAGCACGGCGAGCCGCTATGGCATTCGCCGCCTCAAGATGGAGGCGGGCTTGCGGCGATGGCGGCTGTTTTCGGTTCGCTACGCCAGGGAGCGGGTCTGGGTCGAGCGCTGGCTGCACATGATCGACCGCAGCCTGACCAAGCAGCCGCAGGCGGCGCCGGCGATCATCCAGACCGCGACCATGATCGAGGGGTATGGCGACGTCTATCGCCAGGGCATGGCGGACTGGAACGCGATCATCGATGGTCTCGCCAAGCCGACCTTCGATGGCGTGCTGGCTCTATCGGATCTCGGCGGCGCGGTGACCGAGGCGCGCGCCGCCGCGCTGCCCGATCCGCGGCAGTCCGCGCTCAAGCGCAAGATCGCGGAGATCCGCGCGCGGGCGACTGCCGGCTTGTATGTGGGGGTTTCGTCTGAAAAGACATAGATGGGGTAACGGGCCCCGGTCCGCCTTCCAGGCAAGCCGCGCTTGCTA
>NZ_LLYB01000091.1:0-311 GCF_001440475.1 Bradyrhizobium lablabi
CGGCGCGGCCTGCTTCGGTTGAGGTGGCCGCTTCTGCCCGGCCGGCGGCGGCGCGGTCGCCTTGGCCGGATCGGGCTGCGCGCTGACGATGGTCTGGTCAGGGCCTTTGCAGTCCGTCAGCCAGATATCGTAGACCGGATGCTCGACGCCGTGCAGGCCGGGGCTGGCCGCGAACATCCAACCCGAGAAAATCCGCTTCACCTCGCCCTGCAGCGTGATTTCGTCGACCTCGACAAAGGCATCGGTGTTGGCGGCTTCTGTCGACGGCCGCGTGTAGCAGGCGCTGGTCTTCACGCGCAGCGCTCCGAACT
>NZ_LLYB01000091.1:423-984 GCF_001440475.1 Bradyrhizobium lablabi
ACCTCGTCGCCCGGCTGCAACGTCGCCGGCGAACTCGGCACGCCCTTGGCCGGAGGCTGCTGGGGCTGGCGCTGCCCTGGCGGCACATTGGCAACGCCCGGACCACCGGGCTGCGGCGGCTGAACCGCTACGCCCGGCTGGGTGCCCTGCGGAGCGGCGGTCGTTCCGGGCGGCGGCGCCAGCGGCTGCGATTGGAAGCTTCCCGGTGGCGGTGCGCCCTGCCCCGGCGGCGGCCGGTTCGGCGTCGGCAACAGGCGGCCGCGCGGCAGTTCCGGCACTTCCTCGTCGTCATCGGGGATTTGTTGCTGCTGCTGACTGCCGCGCGGAATCGCGCCCGGCGGCCGCAGCGGCGGATCGGAAAAGATATTGCCGATCTGCGCCTGCGCGGGGGGCGCGAGCGAGGCCGTGGTGGCGGCGATCAGGGCCGCAAGACCGGTCAGGGCAATGGTTCGAAGCATCTCGCGCGGCTTTAATGGGCGAATCGGGCTCGCGACATAGTACAGACTTATCCGCCGCTCGCGTCCCTCCCGGTTAACACGCTGAATACGGCGGGGGGAGGGG
>NZ_LLYB01000091.1:1002-26685 GCF_001440475.1 Bradyrhizobium lablabi
GAATCATGGCCTGGAGGGGCGCAAAACTGCCTTCCAGGCAGGTGCCGCCTGATCTCGATCACGGCCGGAAAGGCAGAAACCGTTCTCGGGCAGTCGTCCCATGATCTCGATCATGGCCCCGAAACGCGGAAACCGAGCTCGGACGGCCACTCCATGATCCCGATCATGGCCCGGAGAGGCAGAAACGATTCTCGGCGGTCGTCCCATGATCTAGTCACGCCCCGTTTCAGATGAAATAGTTGCCCCAGTCGCGCGGTCCCCGCGTGAAAACCACCAAAATCCGGAAAAACCGGACGAGCCAGAGGAACCCCAGACATGCCCGATCGAATTCGCCTCGATGGCCGGGTTGGCGTCGTGACCGGCGCGGCCGGCGTCATCGGAACCGCGACCATTCGCCTCCTGGCCGAACGCGGCGCCCGTATCGTCGCCGTCGACCGCAGGGAAGACGACCTCAAGGCCGCGATCAGCGGCCTGCCCGCCTCCGCCGAAGCGCTCGCGGTTACCGCCGACGTCACACAGGAAGACGATGTCGCCGAATATGTCCGCGCCACAGTCGACAGGTTCGGCGCGATCGATGCGTTCTATAACAACGCCGGCGTCGAGGGCGACATCAAGCCGATTCCGGAATATTCGCTGGAGAGCTTTCGCCGCGTGCTCGACGTCAACGTAGTCGGCGTCTTTCTCGGCATGAAGCATGTGCTGCCGGTGATGCTGAAGCAGAACAAGGGCAGCATCATCAACACCGCCTCCATCGCCGGCCTGATCGGATCGCCGATGATCGCCGTCTATAGCGCCAGCAAGCATGCCGTCATTGGTCTCACCAAGAGCGCGGCCTGGGAATGCACCGGCACCGGCGTGCGGGTCAATTGCGTCTGCCCCGGCCTGATCGACAGCCGGATGCTGAGCACGATCCTGCAGGGACGCAATCCCGGCAACGAGCCGCCGCCGACCGAGAAGATCGTCGACCGGATTCCGGCGCGGCGGCTCGGACAGGCTTCCGAAGTCGCCTCCATCGTGGCGTTCCTGGCTTCCGACGAGGCGAGCTACGTCTCCGGCTCCGCCTATACCGTCGATGGCGGCCGCACCGCTGCTTGACGTCCGCACACCCCTGATGTCTTTCCGGGGCGATGCGAGGCATCGAACTACGATGTGCAACTGCACATCTGAGAACCTAGAGATTCCGGGTCTGGTCCTGCGGACCATCCCGGAATGACAGCTTCAACTCCGAGAGGTCTCTATTAGCATGCCCGTTACGCTCGATCCCGATGCCGCCGCCGTCTACAAGGCTTTTCAGGAAGCAGGCCGTCCCGCTTACGAGACGCTGACCGCACCGGAAGCGCGCGAATATTACCGGGCCGCCCGCATCGCCGTTAATCCCGAGCCACCCGCGCTGGAATCGAACAAGCCGCTCGCAATCCCCGCGCCGCATGGCGCGATCCCGGCGCGCATCTACACGCCGAAGACGCAGCGAAAGAGCAACGGCCTGGCGCCGTGCCTCGTCTTCTTTCACGGCGGCGGCTGGGTGATCGGCGACCTCGATACCCATGAGGTGGTTTGTCAGAAGCTTGCCCATGAGGGCGAGCTGATCGTCATCTCCATCGACTACCGGCTGGCGCCGGAGCACAAATTCCCCGCCGCGATCGACGACGCCGTCATCGCGACCAAATGGATCGCCGCCAATGCCAGCCAGCTCGGCATCGACGCGGAGCACCTGTTGGTCGGCGGCGACAGCGCCGGCGGCAATCTCGCCGCCGTCGTGGCGCTCGCCGCGCGCGATGGCGACGGCCCGAAGGTTGCCGGCCAGGTGCTGGTCTATCCCGCCACCGACTTTGCAATGAAGCATCCCTCGCACAGCGAGCCCGAAACCAGCATTCTCTTGACGCACTCCGTGATCAAATGGTTCTGCAACCACTATCTCAGCAGCACGACCGACATTGATCACTGGAAAGCCTCGCCCGCGCGCGCCAAAACGTTCGTCGGATTGCCGCCGGCCTATGTGCTGACCGCAGGCGCCGATCCCTTGCGCGACGAGGGCGCCGAATATGCCGTGCGGCTGAAGCAAGCCGGCGTGCCCGTGACCTATCGCCACTTCCCCGGCCAGTTCCACGGCTTCTTCACCATGGGCAAGCTGCTGCAGCAGGCCAATGTCGCCGTCAGCGAAATCGCGGGCTGGCTGAAGGCGCTGAAATAGCCCACAGTAGCTGCATCCATCTTGCGTGCGTTCGAGGCCATGGTGAGCGACCCGATCCTAGTGTTTGGAATTCCCATCGACTTCATCCTGTTTGCGCTGACGCTGCTCGCGGTTGCGCTATTACATCACAAGACGCTTCAGGTCGCGCTCACAGGCCTTGCGGCGATCGTCGTCTACAAGCTGGTCTTCACCGGCTTCAAGCACGGCGCGGGCCTGACCGGCCTCGGCCATCACATGGCGCATGAATGGGTCACGCTCGCCAACCTGTTCCTGCTCCTGATGGGGTTTGCGCTGTTGTCCCGGCACTTCGAGGAAAGCCGGATTCCGGATGCGATGCCGGCACTGCTGCCGGACGACTGGAAGGGCGGCGTGGTGCTGCTGGTGCTGGTGTTCGTGCTGTCGAGCTTTCTCGATAACATCGCCGCCGCCCTGATCGGCGGCACGGTTGCGCGGCACGTGTTCAGGGGCAAGGTTCACATCGGCTACCTAGCCGCGATCGTCGCGGCCTCGAATGCCGGCGGCGCTGGCAGCGTCGTCGGCGACACCACCACCACCATGATGTGGATCGCCGGCGTCAGCCCGCTCGCCGTGGTGGAGGCCTATATTGCCGCCGTCGTTGCGATGCTGATCTTTGCGGTGCCGGCGTCGATCCAGCAGCAGCGCTTCTCGCCGATCCAGAAGGACCCGTCTAAAGGTCTGAATATCGATCCGGCGCGGGTCTTCATCGTCGCCGCCATCCTGATCGCCGCGCTCGCCGCCAACATCATCGCCAATGTGAAGTTCCCCGCCTTGCTCGAGATCATCCCGGTTCTCGGCATCGCCGTCTGGGCGGTCATCCTGCTGACGGCGGCCTGGCGCGCACCGGATTGGAAGGTGATGCCGGAAACCTTCAAAGGTACGATCTTCCTGCTTGCATTGGTCACCGCGGCCTCGCTGATGCCGGTCGAGAAACTGCCGGCCGCGTCATGGCCGACCACGCTCGGCCTCGGCTTCGTCTCCGCCGTGTTCGACAACATTCCCCTCACCGCGCTCGCGCTGAAACAAGGTGGCTATGATTGGGGATATCTCGCCTATGCCGTCGGCTTCGGCGGATCGATGATCTGGTTCGGCTCATCGGCCGGTGTCGCGCTGTCAAACATGTACCCGGAAGCCAAGTCCGTAGGCCGCTGGGTCGCCCATGGCTGGCCGGTGGCTGTGGCCTATGCCGTCGGATTTTTCGTGATGCTGGCGGTGCTCGGCTGGCATCCCGACCAGCCGCATTAGCTTTGGCAAATGCGCACCAGAGGTAATGGCCTGCCCCTTCCCGGCCACCATCTTGTTGACCGGCGTCATCAAGCCGCAATCTCTCCCATTTTCGGGCTAGTCTTCGCAAATAACGAATCTGCCTGCTGATTCGGCAGATGATCGTGACGCGCGGGGGTATTGCCATGGCATTTTTTAAGCGCGAATTTTTTAAGCGGGAACTCGACCCGATCGAGCGCTTCGAGAACGCGCTGAAGGAGAAATTGGCGGCCCGGCAGAAGCTGGCCGACCGCTTGAGTCTTGCCGAAACGGAACTTGCAGAGAAACGCGCCGCGGCCGAACGGCTGGCGGTCGCAGGAGCCGCCGCTGCCCGGCTCGATCGGGCAGAAGCCGACATGCGTGCCGTCGAAGAGCGCACCAAGACATGGCGCGCCGCATTGGTGGAACATGACGAGCAGGTCGCATCAGCCGAACGCGCGCTGGCCGATGCCAAGGCACAGCGCGACCGCGACACGATGGCGGACCAGATCGAAGCGATGGCGACCGCCATCGAGCGCGCTGCGCCGGGATTTGACGCAAATGCCACGACGCTGGTCGAGGCTGTCACCAAAGCTGCGCTGTCGATAGCGGACGCAACCAGGTTTTCGAACAACGTCGATGCCGTGCGTCGCGAGGTTCTCTCGGCAGCCGACTTGATATGTTGGGAGCTGCGATCAGCGGCCGTGCGCACACGTGCGGGCAACGCCAATCTGGCCGACCCCACGCTGTCAGTGTCGGAACAACTGCTATCGCCCGAGATTGATCGGCAGTTGATCTACACCCTCCATCCTCTGCTTTGGCGCGAGGACGGCGAGATACGCCGGGTTCCGGCCTTCGCGCTGGTCGGGCTGCCCAAGGCGCTGTTGCCGGTCGCGCTGCAGCATCAGCACGTGGACCATCTCAACGCCCGCCGCGTGCAGACGCTGATGCATCTTCACGGCAGCGCAGGGCTCGGCGAACCCGAGGCTGACGATCCACAACTCGTCGATCTCGACGCTTTGCTTGCCGACGAAAAGCCGAGCGCACAAGCCGACGTTGCGTGAGCCGAGTGAAAACCGCGCTGTTCGTCGAGCGCCGGACTACAACAAGCGCTGAACCAACGCCTCTGGCGAACGTTGTCCGGGTTCCTTCATGAACGCGGACCTCGGCCATGCGGCTGCGCGTTGTCACGCTTAACGTCTGGAATCGGCAAGGCGATCCGAAGCGAACCGGTTTGATCAACCGGGAACTGCGCCGGCTGGCTCCCGATCTCGCGTCGTTCCAGGAAGTCGCGAAGTCGCCGGAGAATTCGCAGCTCGACGAATTGATCCGCGACACCGGGTTGCATGGAACACATCAGGCTGACGTTCTACGCACTGCCCCACCGTATGCCGACCGCTTCGGCGGCAACGCCGTTGCGACGCGATGGCCGCATCGCGTCGAGGAAGTCCTCGACCTGCGCATGTCCGATGCGAACGACGTCCCCTGGTGCTCGCTGGCGGTAACGGTACCGCTGCCCGGCGAAGGCGATGTTCTGTTCATCGCAGCCGCGACGTCGTGGCGGCTGACCGCGGAGGCGGCACGCGAGCGCCAGGTCGTTGCGCTGACCGACCTCGATGCGCGTCACCGGAAAGCGCTTCCCAGCATCATCGCCGGCGATTTCAACGCAACGCCTGATGCAGCCAGTATTCGCTACCTCAGCGGGCTGCAGTCGCTCGGCGGGCGAAGCGTCAAGTATCACGACGCGTGGCAAATCGCCGGCGAAGGTCAGGGCCATACCTGGAACACCGACAACCCAAGTGCAAAGTCGGAGATCGGCAAGATCGTTCGCCAGCCGCATCATCGCCGCAGGATCGATTACGTGTTCGTGGGCTCCTGGGATGCCCATCCGAAAGCGACCTGCGAAGTTCGAGCCGCCTCGCTCGCGTTCGACCAACCGGTCGACGGCGTCTGGCTCAGCGACCATTTTGGCGTTGTGGCCGATCTGGAAATCAGCGCCGCTGCTCCCGCGTGAGGAGCAATCGTTGCGGCGCAAGTTCCCCCGGAAATCGGGTGGGCGCCACGCCTCCATCCTGCGATCCCAAACGTTGACAAAGCAAGCCGTGTCGCTTGCAGCAAAGCAGCAGTTGGAGAAAGCCAATGAAGTCCGAAAATAATCCGGCAAGCCGAAATCCATTCGGCGTCATGGACGTTCCAAATCCCAACGACGATGGCGTGATGCAATTCGCGCGCATCACGGTGCCGGAAGAATCCGCTGACGACGAGAATGCAAAACCATGGAACGGTGAGGATACCAACGACCGGCGCGGGACGATCGAAGGCGAGTGGTCGAGCCGCTGGAAGGGAGCTGCGGACCCCACCATTCCCGGCGATACGCCCGATCAGTGGAAACAGGGCCAGGGCGAAGCAAAAATCGTGGGCGACCGCGTCTACCTCCTGTTCGACTGGGATTCCGGCGCGCGCCGCGGGCTGATCGACGCGCAGCGCGAAGGCCCGCAGCGGCTGGTCGGAAAATACATCAACCTCAACAACCCGGAGATCACGGTGCCCTGGGTCGGCCTCGTCGTGAGCGACCAGCGGATCGACGGCTATTTTTCGCAAGGCCGGGTGGATTTCCGCAGATAGCGTTTTTCGATCCGCCTACCCTGCCCGCGCCGCGCGGCGCAGCGATTGCGGCGGCTGGCCGAAGGCACGGATGAAGGCGCGGCGCATCCGTTCGGGATCGCGGAAGCCGGTGGTTTGCGCGACCCGCTCGATCGCCTCGCTCGAAGACTGCACGCGCTGCCGCGCCACCTCGATGCGCAACCGCTCCACCGCTTTCGACGGCGTGGTGCCGGTCTCCGCCATGAAGGCGCGGGTGAAATGCCGCGAACTCATGCCGGCCCGCTCGGCGAGATCCTCGACGGTCAGCGGCGCGTCGAGGTTTTCCCGCGCCCAGGCGAGCAGTGGCCCGAAGCGGCCATTCGGCGCCTTCAATTCGAGGAGCGAGGAGAATTGCGACTGGCCGCCGCTGCGGCGGTGATAGAGCACCAATTGCTTGGCCGTCTTCTGCGCGATGTCGTCACCGTAATCTTCCGCAATCATCGCCAGCGACAGGTCGATGCCGGCCGATATTCCCGCCGACGTCCAGACGTCGCCGTCGCGCACGAAGATGCGGTCGGGCTCGAGCTTCACCTGCGGATAGGTTTTCAGAAAGTGCCGCGTGCGCTGCCAATGCGTGGTGGCGCGGCGGCCGTCGAGCAGGCCGGCTTCCGCAAGCACGTAGGCGCCGGAGCAGACACTGGCGATGCGGACGCCGCGCTTGGCGATCGCGCGCACGAAGCCGAGCGTCTTCTCGCAGGTCGCCGCCTGCCGCACCCCCTCGCCGCCGGCGACGATCAGCGTCGTGATCGCGGATGCGGACTTCAATCCCTTCGCAACGATCTCGACGCCCGACGACGAGCGCACCGGTCCCGGCGTCATGGCCAGAACTCTTATTGCTGGCCCGCTTTCGGCAAAGCGCGCCGCGATCTCGAACGCCGAAATCGGCCCGGCCGCATCGAGCAACTGAAAATCCGGAAAGACGAGAACGCCGATCATGTGACTTGCCCGTTTTTTGGCTGATGTCCCGAAATGAGGGAAATATGCCATTTCGGACGCGAGGCGACCATGTCAGGATGGCTTCCGTCAAGCCAAATCTTCCGGAGGTCACGATGTCCGCGCCGTCCCCGACACCCACGCCGCTGCAGATCGGTCTCGTACTGTTCCCGCGCGTCACCCAGCTCGACTTCACCGGTCCGTTGCAGGTGTTCTCCAGCCTGCCCGGCGCCAAGGTCCACCTGATCTGGAAGCGGATCGAGCCGGTGACGAGCGATTCCGTGCTGATGCTGACGCCGACCACGACCTTCGCCGAGTGCCCGCAGCTCGACGTCATCTGCGTGCCCGGCGGGTTCGGCACCGATGACATGATCAACGACGAGGAGATGCTGGCCTTCCTGCGCCTTCAAGCGCCCGGCGCAAAATACATCACCTCGGTCTGCACGGGTTCGCTGGTGCTCGGGGCCGCCGGCCTGCTCAAAGGCTACCGCGCGGCGACACACTGGACGGCGATGGATTTCCTCTCCGCGTTCGGCGCGATCCCGACCAAGACGCGGGTCTGCGTCGATCGCAACCGCGTCACCGGCGGCGGCGTCACCGCCGGCATCGATTTCGCGCTGACGCTGGTCTCGTTGCTGCACGACAGGCGGACCGCGGAAGCGATCCAGCTCCGCCTCGAATACAATCCCGCGCCGCCGTTCAATTCCGGCTCGCCCGACACCGCTCCGCCGGAACTCCTTGCGCTCATGAAGGACCGGATTGCGCCAGCGCAGCTTCGCCGCGGCGAAATGATCGACCGCGCCGCCGCGCGGATGACGTAGCGATTAGTGTCTCGGACGCGTAACTGTCGGCCCCCAGCAAGATAGAAAAAGGCCGCCTGGTTGCCCAGACGGCCTTTCCTTTCCTACGGCAGTCACACATTAGCGGGCGATTTCAGGAAATCTGCACCGGGGGCCTATCTCCCGGTCGTTTCCTACTCGGTGACCGCTGCAAATCGGGGCAGTCGCGACTGGAACCCGACACCGACGCGATGGTTTCCCATCTCCGTAAGATGGCTTCATTAAGCCGCGATAACGCGGAGAGCACAACACGGCCGCGATGGTTGTGCCCGCTGATCCCGCTATCCACAGGCGAAACTGATCTACAAAGGGAACACGTGCAGTGCAGCGTCGAGCGTCAGGCCGGCACGCCCTTGCCGTTCTGCGCCAGCTTCGCAAAGATAATGCCGTGCACGATCAGATACATCGGCACCAACACCGTCGGGATCAGCGACCACGGCAGCACCTGAACCGCCTCGGAGCCTTCGCCGGCATGAATGATCTGCAGCGGCGAGCCGTTCGCGGACATAATTCCGAATGCAAGCGCGGCCACAAGATCGAGCATGCCGAATGCATTCCAGGTCCAGACCAGCGCCGAGCCTTGCCCGCGCAGCGCAAGCCAGGCCACCGGCAAAGCCAACACGCCGGTGATGATATCGCCCCAGCCTGCCGAAGTCGGAAATGGCCCGGCAAGCCGGCCTTCGGCCGCCAGGAGCAGGAAGAATCCTCCCGCCACGCGCCAGACGTTGAGACCGATCAGGAACGGCATCGGCATCCCCAGCAGCGTCGCGCGTACCGATGGCGAGATCCACGCCGCAACGGCAGCCGCGATCAGCGGCAAGGTGATCACCGTGCCGATCGTCGGCGGCCCGATCGGATTTGAGCCAAGCAACAGGTTCGCCCCGGAGAGCGCCGCGGCCAGGCCGGTCCACAGACCGGCGCCGATAGAAAGGGCGATACGCTGCGATGAATTGATCGGCATCGCGCCGGTGAGCGCATTGATGCTGAAAATGATCGCGGCAACGAGCACGGTGGTTCCGATGAAGTCGAGCATGGCACTCTCCCTTATGTGTAGCTACACGTATTGGGATCAACGATGTGCCGGCCAGACAGCCGGTTCGTCTCACCCCAAATTTCGGGAACCCAACAGCTTCAACGCAGCCTGGCCATCAGCGCCGAGCAGCTTGCCGATATGCGTCTGCGCTTGCGACCAATAGGGAAATCCGCGGCGAACGAGACCGCGTCCTTGCGCGGTAATTGCGATCATGCGGGCACGCGGATCTTCCCCCGCGCTGATCGATATCCAGTTCTTGCCTTCCAGCAGGGTCAGGTTGCGGCTGAGCGTCGTGCGCTCCATCCCAAGAAAGCCCGCAAGCTTGCCGATCGGCATTTCCCCGCGGAGCATCAGTTGCGACAGGATGGTGAACTGAGTGGCGCGAATGCCGGAACCCTGCATATAGGAATCGTACAGCCGGGTGATCCTTCGCGCGGCTTGCCGGGACGCGAGGCAGAAGCAGCTCGCGGAAGCCATGTAGTCGACATCCTGGTCGGAATGCTGGTTCACGCGAATAAGTGTATATACACCTATAGCCCCCAGCAAGACACCCTGCAGGGAGCATAGGTAAACTTATCGGGAGATCAGCTTCCCGGCGTCCAGGCCTGGTAGTCGCCGGTTGCCTTGGGGCGGCGACCGCTGACCAGCGTCGAGCCGGAGGGGCGGTAGGCCGCGGGCGTGCCGGTCATGTTCGGAACATGCGGCTTTTCCCATTCGCGCGGCGTGTAGTTCTCTTCGGTCGGGGCGACATCGACGGTGTGATGCAGCCAGCCGTGCCATGACGGCGGCACCCGGCTCGCCTCGGCGTAGCCATTATAGATCACCCAGCGGCGCTCGAAGCCGAGCGTCGGATCGATCTTGCGGCCCTTGGTGCGGTAGTAGCGGTTGCCCTGCTCGTCCTCGCCGACCAGCTCGCCGAATCGCCACGTCCACAATTGCGTGCCGAACGTCTGGCCACTCCACCAGGTGAAAAACTTCAGCAAAAACTGCTTCATGGGGCTCGGCCGGTTCGAGAAACGTGTCGCTCTGATGCCATCGGCGGGGCGGATTGTCCAGACAAAGGCTGGGATATCGACCTTCCCGAGGCGGTTTTGCCACGCCCGATTGTGCCCGCCCATCGTCGCGGAATCGGCGCAATCCATTCATTCAGGGTACAGTTCCGCCGTCACAGGCTGAGTGGGCGCGCAATCAATGCGCGGGTTCGGGAACGTCCGCCTCTTGAACGGGTTGGGCCTATATCCCGGAAATGGAGCCTACAATGATCAGTCTGAAAGTTTTGAGTACTGCGGCAGCGATAGCGCTTACTTTGCCGATGGTCGCAAGCTTCAGCGCCGCTCAGGCGCAGGGCATGGGTGGTCGCGGCGGTGGCGGTGGCGGAGCAGCTATCGGCGGTGGAGGCGGCGGCGGCGCAGCGATCGGTGGAGGTGGTAGAGGCGGTGGCGGTGGCGCGGCAATGGGCGCAGGTGGCGGCCTTAGAGGTGGCGGCCCCGGCATAGCGGCCGGTGGTGGCGCTGGCATGAGAGGCGGTGGAATGGCCGGAGCACCTGTTGCGACACCGGGCATCCGCCCCGGCGCCGGCGGCGCAGTTGTCGCGGGCGGCGTTAACCAAGGGAATTGGTCTGGCGGCTGGCGTGGTCGTCACCACCATCGCGGCGGCTTCTGGCCGGGCTTTGCGATTGGAGCCGGCGTCGGGTCAGCCTACGGCTACTACGGCAACTCCTATTATTACGATGACCCCTACTACTACGACGACACCGTGGTCGCTGCGGCGCCCCCGGCCGGCGATGATGCCGTGGCGTATTGCATGCAGAGGTACAAATCCTACGACCCGGCGTCAGGCACGTATCTCGGCTATGACGGCCAACGGCACCCCTGCCCGGCGCAATAGCAGGACATCGTGAGCTCGAAGGGCGGCGCACTCCCCTGCGCCGCCCTTTTTCGTTCCGGAATTACGAGCGCAGCGCCACCGCGACGCCGCCGAGCGTGAACACCAGCGCCGCAACCTCGCGCAAGCCGAGCGGCTCGCGCAGCATCGCCGCCGCTGCCAGCACCCCGATGACGGGAACAAGCAAGGTTCCGATCGAGGCCGTTGCCGCCGGCAGCCGTTCCAGCGCGGCAAACCAGCACACGTAGCACAGGCAGAACTGGATCAGCGTCATGTAGACCAGCGATGCCCAGCCGACCGATGACAGTGCCGCCAGTTGTGGCTGCTCGACCAGGAGACCGACGATTGCGATCGGCAGGCAGCCGAGCCCGATCTGCCAGGCGGCCAGCGACAGCGGCGGCATCGCCAGCGGGAAATGCTTGGTCAGGACAGTGCCGAGCCCGACGCAGACCGCGCCTGCCAGCGCGAACGCGATACCCGGCAGTTTCTCGACGCTGGCTTCGATGCCATGGCCGCCGATCAGCACGGCGATGCCGGCGAGCGCGACCGTCAGCGCGACAGCACGGAGTGGCGACAGCCGCTCACCCAGGATCGGCCACGCAAGAAACGCCACCCAGACCGGGATCGATATGCCGAGCACCGCGGCCTCGCTGGCGTTCAGCCACAACAGCGCCAGCCCCATGAACGCGACCCAGCCGCCGATCGTCAGCGTCGAGACCAGCAGGAGCCGCAACCACATCGGCTGTGGCACGGTCAAATTCTGGCGCCGCGCGAGCGCAAACAGCGCCAGCGCCGCGGCGCCCGCGATGCCGCACAGGCCGCGCGACGACAAAGGCGGCCATTCGCTCAGCAAATGTTTCATAATCGGGAAGTTGAGACCCCACCCGACCGACGTGACCGCAAGCAGGATGAGCCCGAGCGGCGACAGCCGTCCCGAAAGATTGATCGGCGGCATGGCAGGTTTAGATCCGGAACCGGGCTTGCATTTGTTCCTGTTCTGGCATGCGAAACGGAATTGCTCTCGACAACTTTTATGTGCACTCTACCATACAGACGACCTGTCGGCGTTTCGACTTAATCGTCGCATGGGATGTGCGCTTGGCCGCACTTGGCCGCCGCCCGAAGGAAGAAGGAATCATCGTGCCGCGCGTTCTCGTGGTCGATGACGACCCGATGGTATGCGTTGCCATCGAGGTCTGTCTGACGCGCAAGGGTTTCGAGGTCACCGTTGCCGACGGTGGTGAAGCGGGAATGCGCGCCCTCGAATCCGACGATTTCGACGTCATGTTGATCGACGTATTCATGCCGCATATGCGCGGCTTCGAATCGATCCGGATGTTTCACGAGCGCAGACCGGGCGTGCCCGTCATCGCGATGTCCGGCTACGCCTTCGCCAATGCCGAACGCGCACCGGATTTCCTGCGAATGACCATCGAACTCGGCGCGGCATGCTGCCTGCGCAAGCCGTTTACGTCGGACGCGCTGTTGACCTCGGTCAATCAATGCCTCACCAAACCGGAAACTTCCGCGCAGCAGTCGAAATAGTGAAGTAAGCAACCGGCAATGCCTTCGCAGCGTATCATTCTTGGAATTGGCCTCGCCATCCTCCTCGTTATCGGCGCTGCCTCGATCGGCTTGGATCTCAAGTCGCGGTATGATATCGCCTCGGTCGACCGCGCGCTCGGAATCCTTAGCAAGCTTTCCGACATGCGCCCGCTGCTGCGCAACGCGGAAAGCGCGGCGCGCGCATTCGCGCTTACCGGCGATGAGAAATTCGCCACGGAATACCGCGAGGCCAGTGACACGATCCTGGCGGCGCTGCCGCCGCTGATCGAGGCGGTCAAGGACAATCCCACTGAAAAGCAATTGATCGAACAGACCAAGGCGCTGGTCGAGCGCCAGATTGCCGTCAATGGCGAGTTGATCAGGCTTCGGAACGCGGGAGACAGCGCCGCTGTCGCTGATCTCGTCGGCCGCGAAGACCGCGAGGCGACGGCGGCGATCGCCGGAAACCTTGCAAAGGCGGTGGCGGAAGAACGTCGGCTGCTTTTTGCCAGACGAGCCGAATCCGACATCAACGGCAGGTTCCTGCTGGCGATCGATCTCGCCGGCGTCGCGCTGATACTGGTTCTCGCCACCGTACTGACGCTGGCCGCCCGCCGCTCGCGCCGGGAACTGCAGGATTCGCTGACTGCCAGCAAGGCCAACAACGAGGCGCTGGAGGCTGCGGTCGCCGAGCGCACCGAGCATCTGGTTGCCGCGCACGACGAACTCCGCCTTTCGGCCGCAATCCTGCGCAGCACCTTTCACAGCATGGCGGAGGCGGTGCTCGTGATCGACACCAAGGGAGAGGTGCTGCTCTCCAATCCGGCTGCCGAGAAGATGCTGCGCTACCGGCCGGGAATGACGATCGAGCTGCTGCGCTCGCTCAGCACGGTCTTTCATGCCGACGGCGTCACGCCGCTGCTGGTCCAGGACATGCCGGCCGCGCGGGCCTTGCGCGGCGAAGCGTTCGACGCCACCGAAATCATGGTGCGCCCCGTCAGCGGCAATCCGCCGGTTCATCTCGTGATCAGCGGCCGGCCGCTGCGCGACGCCGCTGGCGCCATCAGCGGCGCGGCATTGGTCTACCACGACGTCACCGTCACGCGCGAAACCGAGCACAAGCTGTTGCAATCGCAGAAGCTCGACGCCATCGGCAAGCTCACCGGCGGCGTCGCCCATGACTTCAACAACATGCTGACCGTGATCACCGGCACCACCGAAACGCTGGTTGCGGGCCTCAAGCATGAGCCGGCGCTGCAGAAGACCGCCGAATTGATTGACCAGGCGGCGGAACGCTGCAGCGAGCTGATCCAGCATCTGCTCGCCTTCGCCCGCCGCCAGCCGCTGCAGCCGCGCAACGTCGACATCAACGCCACTGTGCTGGACATCGCAAAACTGCTGCGCCCGACGCTCGGCGAGCAGATCGAGGTCAATTCGATCCTCGAGCAGGAAATGGCGGTCGCCCATATCGACGCCTCGCAGCTCGCCAACTCGTTGCTCAACATGGCCATCAACGCCCGCGACGCGATGCCGAACGGCGGCAAGCTGTTGCTGGAGACGCGCAACGTCGTGCTCGACGAGGCCTATGCGCAGGCCAATCCGGGCGTGAAGCCCGGCCCATATGTGATGCTCGCCGTCAGCGATACCGGCGCCGGCATGCCGCAGGGCGTGCTGGACAAGGTGTTCGAGCCGTTCTTCACCACCAAGGAGGTCGGCAAGGGCTCAGGCCTCGGGCTGAGCATGGTCTACGGCTTCGTCAAGCAATCGGGCGGGCACATCCGCATTTATAGCGAGATCGGCCACGGCACCACGATCAAGCTCTACCTGCCCCCTGCCCGCGGCCAGGTCGAGGCCACGCCGGCGGCGGCCCCGCCGCTGCCGCATGGCAACGAGACCATCATGGTGGTGGAAGACGACGCGCTGGTGCGCAATTTCGTCACCGCGCAATTGCAAAGCCTCGGCTATCGCACCGTGGCCGCCGCCAATGGGCCGGCGGCGATGAACCTGATCGAAGACGGCCAGAAGTTCGACCTCCTGTTCACCGACGTCATCATGCCCGGCAGCATGACCGGCCGCGAATTGGCGGACAAGGTGTTGAAGCTCCGTCCCGGCATCAAGGTGTTGTATACGTCCGGCTATACCGACAATGCGATCGTGCACCAGGGCCGCCTCGATCCCGGCGTCCTGCTGCTGACCAAGCCGTACCGCAAGTCGCAACTGGCGAACATGATCCGCCGGGCGCTGACGGGATGAACGAGCCTCCCTTCTCGCGGCGTCGTTTTCAATGCCGGCTTGATATATGAAAAGGGTCAGACGTTAGACGAAATGATTCGCGGGAAGAGCCAGTTCTGGGGAAGAGTTAAAGGCTGATGGCCGACGTGATCTACAAGCGCTGCTATTTCGATTGGGGCGGACGATGCGCTTACTGCGACGTTGCACTCTCCCGGCAAAAGACCGGCGGCAAGGTGAAGGCCAGCATCGATCATTTCATCCCGCTCTCGAAGGGAGGTCAGAACGGCCGGAGCAACCGCGTGCTGTCCTGCGACCCCTGCAATCTCGCCAAGGACGACACCGATCCGCGCGAGACCAATCAATGGCCGCACGTCGAAAAGCGACTAGCCCAGATCGCCGCTTCGCCGATCATCAGTCACGGGAAGCTCAGACAGCTCATTCCCGAACTGGAGAAACAAATCGGCGCCTAAAGGCATGATCTACCGAGCCGCCGTCCGTCATCGCCAGCATTCATCGCGCTGGTCGAGCTGAGAGCCCGGCGCGAAGCGAGGAAAAGACCCATGCGCCCCTACATCATCTGCCATATGGGCACGTCGATCGACGGTCGCCTGCATCCGAGCCGCTTCACGTCGCCTGCGAACGGCATCCCTCGAGACGTGCTGCGTGGACACTATGAACGCGTCCATGATCAGTTCGGCGCCGATGGATGGATCGTCGGCCGCAGGACCATGAGCGAAATGGCGAAGGGAGCGGAACGGCCGATCAAAGCTGCGCCCACCGTCGCGCGCGATGCCCATATTGCCGGGCGTAATGGGCGCAAGCTTGCGATCGGCATCGATCCAGCGGGCCACGTTCATTACGGCAAGGACAATGTCAGCGGCGACCACGTCGTCGCCGTTCTGGGCGAGGAAGTATCCGATGCGTACCTCGCGGAATTGCGTGAGGACGGCGTGTCTTATGTCTTCGCCGGCTCCACGGGCGATGATCTGCCCCGCGCGATGGAACAGATCGCCTCGCTGTTGGGTGTCAAAACGCTTCTTCTCGAAGGCGGCGGCAAGATCAACGGTGCCTTTCTGAAGCACAAGCTCATTGATGAGTTCAGCACCTTGATCCATCCCGCCGTCAATGGCGTGGCCGGCACGCAAAGCATCGTGGATTATGCCGGGCCCGAGGGGGACCGCCCCGGAGCCGGGCAATCCCTGCGCCTCACGCACTGCGAAACGCTCGAAGGCGGCATGGTGTGGTTGCGGCACGCCGTGGAACGTGCGCCAGGCTGACTTGTAGGCACATTACGTCGCTCCCGGATTGATGGTCAAACCAGCTTGTGTCTCTGCGCGAATGCCTCGCTCCGACGCTGCAAGCCGTCCGGATCTTTCCAATACAATTCATCGAGCTGTCTCAGGCGCAACGCGTGCGATTCTGAAGTATTTTTCCGAAGAGTCGCGCGCCTTCGGTCCGTATCTTCCGGGACTTCATTGAAAGCAAACAGCACATGCTTGGCTCGCTGTAGCAATGCAAGAGCCTGACTTGCGCCCATGCTCTCCAGCCCAAGCACGGCGTGACTGTAGTAAGTGCTGGAGCTGTTGAAAAAATATTGGTCAAATCCCCCATTGTAGATATCGCCATCAAGCAAGCCGACCGCGAAATATTGCTTTTCGGCTTCTGAAAGACCGGCAAAACCGTCTTTCGTATCGTAAACGCGCCGCACAAGATCGCGCCAAAGCTTTCTCAGTGGGTCGGTAAGCTCTTGCTCCCGCTCTTCTCGAATCCGTCGTTTTCCCGCTTCTAAGGCCTCACGCGTCCCGGCCTTGCAGGGCATGCAGAGCCCGCCGGTGCTGTCGGCGGTGGCCTGGAGAATTGGCGCGTTACATCGAACACAGGGAATCTTGCTCACGCACATGATCTCCAGCGCTCCGAGCGGCAGCCTGATCTATCTGAATATGGCGCGCCATTCTCGAACCGCGCCGACGCGCCTCTCACTGCGCGCCGGATCCCCCCGCCACGATCTTCTCGTTCAGCTTCTGATCGACGATCTCGACCGTGCGGTCGATCTCGGCACTGGGCGCGCCGAGCTGATGCGAGATCAGTTTCACGAGCAGGTCGACGCGCTCGATGAAGGGCGCGCCGGCGGCCACCGCGCGGGCTGCCGATGACGGCTTGAGCAGGCTTTCGGCCGCCTTGGCATATTTTGCGAACGGCACCTGGTCGGCCGGGTCGGCGCCGAGGCGGCGGGCAATGCCGTCGACATGGTCGTAGATCGACTGCGACAGTTTGAGATCGCCATGCACGGCGTCGCGGATCGCCTGCGGCTCGGTCGGCGTGATGCAGCGATAGTTGCCGGTCAGGAGCATCGACCACTTGGCCAAGGGCACGAACAGCGAGTCGAACACCTTGAGCTTCACCGGGACGTCGTGGCCGTCGAGCGCCACTGCGTCGATGTCGGCTTCCAGCTCGCGCAGCAGCTTGTTGTGCTTCTCGTCGGCAAAGGCGGCGGCCTTGAAGTTGGTGGGCAGGCCGACATGCAGCACGTTCGCCGCCTCTTCCGGCGGGCGGAAGGCCTGCGGATCGGGCGAGCAAAGCGACACCAGGCCGGGCTCGAAGCGCTCCCACACCTGCGCGTTGGTATAGGCCTCCTCCAGGTCCATGTCCGCCAGCGCCGGGATGCGCTTCAGATAGGGCAGCGGCGGCATGTTCATGATCGACAGGCAAGGCAGCTTCGCCGCGGCGATCTTGACCATCAGCACGCGGATCGTGTGGTTGGTGTATTGCGGCTCCTGCATCGCAAGGCCGACCAGATCGTAACGCGAAAGATTGACCTCGGCGGGCGTGGTCGCATCCAGCTTGCCGGGCAAGTTGCGCGAGAAGATCGCGCGGTGCACCGCCTCGTCGCGCAGCTTGATGCGAACCTCGGTGCCGTCGCGGTTGATGAGCTCGGCCGTCTTCTTGCGGCAGACCAGGGTCACGTTGTGACCGGCCATCAACAGCTTCGTCGCCAACAAGGAGCCGTAGGAAGCCCCCAGGATCAAAATGTTGCGCGCCATACTCTCTCTTTCAGATGCCAATGTTTCTTGAATGCCCCAACGCCGTCGAGGCCGAAATTTCGCCCGTGGCATACAACGAATTGATAGGCGTTACAATCACATAGCAACCGTCTTTTTCGTCCTCGGCGGCCAGGCGCCCGCCTCGCAGCGGGACTGATTGACCCCTTTTTCCGTCCGTGGAACCGTGAGATTCGAGATCAAACGACCGATGCAAATTCGGCGACGCCATTATGGGAGGACAGCAACGTGTTCACGCGACGCGCTTTTTCGATATCTGCGGCTGCCGCGGTCCTCGCCGGAGGAAAGAGCGCCCGCGCCCAGGGCACCTTTGCCACGCAAAATATCCGCCTGGTCGTCGGCTATCCGGCCGGCGGCGGCGTCGACATCGTCGCCCGGCTGCTCACAGACCCGATGAAGGCGGCGTTCGGCCAGGCGGTGCTGGTTGAGAACAAGCCCGGCGCGGCGGCGATGATCGCGGCACAATCCGTTGCCCGCGCAGTCCCCGACGGTCATACGCTGCTGGTCTCGGCAGCCGGCGAGGTCGCCGTCAATCAGCATATTTACAAGGAGCGGATGGCCTACGATCCGCTGAAGGAGCTGACGCCGGTGGCGCTCGCCGGCATCGTGCCGTGCGTGGTGGTCGTGGCGGCGACCACGCCGGTCAAGACGCCGGCGGAGCTGATCGCCTACGCGCTGGCGAACAAGGGCAAGCTCTCCTTCTCGTCGTCGGGCGTCGGCAACCCGCAGCATCTCGCCGGCGAGTTGATGAACCGCATGGCCGGCACCGACGTGCTGCATGTGCCCTATCGCGGGTCTGCGCCGGCCGTGACCGACGTGGCGGTCGGCGCGGTGACGATGAGTTTTTCCAGCCTCGGGGCGGCGCTGCCCTTGATTCAGGACGGACGCCTGCGCGCGGTCGCCGTGACCTCGCGCGAGCGCATGCCGCAATTGCCTGACGTTGCCCCGCTGAGCGAAGGCGCGCCGTCATTGGCCGGCTACGAGCTGCTCAACTGGTTCGGCGTGTTCGCGCCATCGCCCACGCCGGAGCCGTTGCAGGCGCGCCTGTTCGACGTGGTGTCGAACGCGCTGCAGGAAAAGACCACGATGGAGAAGCTGTCGATCCAGGGCATCGTCCCGCGGCCGATGACGCTCGCCGAGCTGCGCAGCTTCGTGCGCTCGGAGAGCGACAAGTTCGGCAGGATCGCCGAGGCCGCGAAAATCCGGGCCGAGTGAAGGCTCGGGTCGGAATTCAGGACCGCGTCGCCAGCACGACGCCGGCCAGCGTAAACACCAGCGCCACGATCTGGATCACACCTAGCGGCTCGCCGAGCGCGATTGCGGATGCGACGACGCCGATGACAGGCACCGCCATGGTGCCGATCGCCGCGACCGAGGCCGGTAGGCGCGCGAGGGCTGCGAACCAGCTCACATAGGCGATGCAGAACTGGATCACGGTCGAATAGATCAGCAGCCACCAGCCGAGCGTCGTCACCTTCTCGATATGGCTGGTCTCGACGGCGAGGCCGATGATGATGATCGGGAAACATCCGAGCCCGATCTGCCAGGCCGCGGCCGGGATCGGCGGCAGTGGCAGCGGCAGCCGCTTCGCCAGCACCGTGCCGAGCGCAAAGCCGAGCGCGCCGCACAGCGCCATCACGATGCCCGGCAGTTTTTCCGTTGTGGCCGTGATGCCGCTGCCGCCCATAATGGCGGAAAGCCCCGCGAACGCCATCACCAGCGCCACCGTTCGCAGCATCGTCGGCCGCTCGCCGAGCACGGGCCAGGCCAGGAGCGAGGCCCAGACCGGCATGGTGTAGGCGATCAGCGCCGCCTCGCTCGCCGGCAGCCAGAGCAGCGCCAGCCCCATCAAGACCATCCAGCCGGTGACGTTGAGCAGCGCCGAGAGCATCAGCCGCGGCCACAAATGCCGCTCGACCGAGAGGCTCTGCGAACGGACCAGCGCCAGCACGGCCAAGAGCGCCGCGCCGATCATCCCGGTCGAGCCGCGCAGGGTCAGCGGCGGTAATTCGCTCAGGAGGTATTTGGTGACGGGCCAGTTGAACCCCCAGCCCACCGAGGTGATGGCGAGGAACATCAGGCCTGCGGGCGCGATCCGCGAGGGCGTGCTGGTCGGTTTTGATTCTGTCATGGAGCCCGGCAGGGATGGAATCGGCCCTCACATTGCCGCTAATCGGGGCGCACCGCCACGGATGCGCGGGCATGCCAGACCTCCCCTCCCCGTAGCCTTACGTGAGTCTTTCGAGTGCAATCCCGAAAGCTCAAAAAATACCTGCCCTGTGAACAGCGGGCGAAGGCCTCCCTCCACAGGGGACGAACAATTTTTTTGACTTGGGAATCCCTGAGGACTCACCGATACTTGGCCCGATCACAGGCGCGGCACCGACCCCTGTTTTCCCGACCTTTCCACCATATTTAGTATTTGATTCAGGAACTCGTACTACTCCTTGACGGGCGTAACGGGTTTGGCCTAGCCTTAGTACTGGACGGCGCGAGTTAAGTTCTGGGTCCCGCCGATCACTCCCAAACGGGTTCCGAACGAGCACTCCGTCAGCCGGTAGAGGCACGGATCGAGGGCTTGTCTGCCCAAAATTCGGGGGTGATCCGGGGCCGAAAAAACGAGCCGAATGTTTCAAGGCGACGAGTTGCGGCGTTGAGTTCGAGCATGATCCGGAAGGCCGACTAGGGGTAGGCGGCGCTCCTGAAACGATCAGGCTCAAGGCGTAAGGATAGGGGCTGGCCTCGCCAACGAGCGGGACGAGCCCTTGGGGTGGCGAAAGCAGAAACAGGGCCGGGTCCACCGGTAGAGCTTGCGGATCTCCAGGGCCAAGGTTGTTTTCAACCTTGGTCCCGAGGTTCGCTCACTGAAACATCCGGCAACCGCGAAGGAAATGCGGACCGGGCAAGAAGACGGGGCACTAAAAATGCGAATCGAGCGGCGCAACACCACTTCCGGCCAGTCACCCTATGCAGGGATTGATTTCAGGCTGACGACATCTGAGATCCGCAACCCCGACGGTTCGATCGTGTTCCGACTCGAAAACGTCGAGGTGCCCCAGTTCTGGTCGCAGGTCGCCTCCGACGTGCTGGCCCAGAAGTATTTTCGCAAGGCCGGCGTCGCCGCCTGCCTGAAGAAGGTCGAGGAAGAGAGCGTGCCGTCGTTCCTGTGGCGCTCGGTGCCCGACAACGAGGCGCTGGCCCTGCTGCCCGAAAGCGAGCGCTATGTCGGCGAGATCAGCGCAAAACAGGTGTTCGACCGCCTCGCCGGCTGCTGGACCTATTGGGGCTGGAAGGGCGGCTATTTCTCGTCCGACGAGGACGCCCAGGCGTTCTACGACGAGCTGCGCTACCAGCTGGCAAAACAGATGGTCGCGCCGAATTCGCCGCAATGGTTCAACACCGGACTTCATTGGGCCTACGGCATCGACGGCCCCGGCCAGGGCCACCATTACGTCGATCCGTTCACGGGGAAGCTGACCAAGTCGAAATCGGCTTACGAGCATCCGCAGCCGCACGCCTGCTTCATCCAGGGCGTGGGTGACGACCTCGTCAACGAGGGCGGCATCATGGACCTCTGGGTGCGTGAGGCGCGCCTGTTCAAATACGGCTCCGGCACCGGCTCCAACTTCTCGCGCCTGCGCGGCGAAGGCGAGCGCCTGTCCGGCGGCGGCCGCTCGTCCGGCCTGATGAGCTTCCTCAAGATCGGCGACCGCGCAGCCGGCGCGATCAAGAGCGGCGGCACCACGCGCCGCGCGGCCAAGATGGTCGTCGTCGACGCCGATCATCCGGATATTGAGACCTATATCGACTGGAAGGTGAAGGAGGAGCAGAAGGTTGCGGCTCTGGTCACCGGCTCCAAGATCAACCAGAAGCACCTGAAGGCCGTGCTGAAGGCCTGCGTCAACTGCGAAGGCAGTGGCGACGACTGCTTCGATCCCGAAAAGAACCCTGCCCTGCGCCGCGAGATCAAGCTCGCGCGCCGCGCCTTGGTGCCCGACAACTACATCAAGCGGGTGATCCAGTTCGCCAAGCAGGGCTACAAGGACATCGACTTCCCGATCTACGACACCGATTGGGATTCGGAAGCCTACCTCACGGTATCGGGCCAGAACTCTAACAACTCGGTCTCACTGAAGGACGATTTCCTCCGCGCCGTCGAGACCGATGGCGACTGGAATCTGATCGGCCGCACCAACAAGAAGATCACCAAGACGCTGAAGGCCCGCGAGCTCTGGGAAAAGATCGGCCACGCCGCCTGGGCCTCGGCCGATCCCGGCCTGCACTTCAACACCACCATGAACGACTGGCACACCTGCAAGGCATCCGGCGAGATCCGCGCGTCGAACCCGTGCTCGGAATACATGTTCCTGGACGACACCGCGTGCAACCTCGCTTCCGCGAACCTGATCACGTTTTATTCGACCACGACCAAGCGTTTCGACGTCGAGGCCTACGAACACCTGTGCCGGCTCTGGACCATCGTGCTCGAAATCTCCGTCATGATGGCGCAGTTCCCGTCGAAGGCGATCGCCGAACTCTCCTACGAGTTCCGCACGCTCGGCCTCGGCTTCGCCAACATCGGCGGCCTCTTGATGACCATGGGCCTGCCCTATGACAGCAAGGAAGGCCGTTCGCTCTGCGGCGCGCTGACCGCCGTGATGACCGGCATCGCCTACAAGACCTCGGCCGAGATGGCGGCTGAACTGGGCACCTTCCCCGGCTACAAGAAGAACGCCCAGCACATGCTGCGCGTGATCCGCAACCACCGCCGCGCCGCCCATGGCAACGCCTCCGGTTATGAGGCGCTCGCCGTCAACCCGGTGCCGCTCGACCACGCCTCCTGCCCGCAAGCCGACATCATCACGCATGCGACCAGGGCGTGGGACGACGCGCTCGCGCTCGGCGAAACCAGCGGCTTCCGCAACGCGCAAACCACGGTGGTGGCGCCGACCGGCACCATTGGCCTCGTGATGGATTGCGACACGACAGGCATCGAGCCTGACTTCGCGCTGGTGAAGTTCAAGAAGCTCGCCGGCGGCGGCTACTGGAAGATCATCAACCAGGCCGTCCCCGAGGCGCTGCGCGCGCTCGGCTACCGCGAAAGCGACATCGCCGAGATCGAGGCCTACGCCGTCGGCCACGGCTCGCTGTCCAACGCGCCCGGCATCAACGCCACCACGCTGAAGGCCAAGGGCTTCACCGATGAAGCGCTGGCGAAAGTGGAAAAGGCGCTGCCGACCGCGTTCGACATCAAGTTCGCCTTCAACAAGTGGACGTTTGGCGAGGACTTCTTGCGCGACACGCTCAATATCGCGCCGGAGACCATCGCAGCCCCCGGCTTCGACCTGCTCGCAGCCCTCGGCTTCACCAAGCGTGAGATCGAGGCCGCCAACGTGCACATCTGCGGCGCGATGACGGTCGAGGGAGCTCCTCACCTCAAGGCAGAACATTATCCAGTGTTCGACTGCGCCAACCCCTGCGGCAAGATCGGCAAGCGTTATCTGTCGGTCGAGAGCCACATCCGCATGATGGCCGCGTCGCAGCCGTTCATCTCGGGCGCGATCTCCAAGACCATCAACATGCCGAACGACGCTACCGTCGAGGATTGCAAGTCGGCATATCTGCTCTCCTGGAAGCTCGCGCTGAAGGCCAACGCGCTCTACCGCGACGGCTCGAAGCTCTCCCAGCCGCTCAACTCGCAGCTCATCTCAGATGATGACGACGAGGACGATGCGGTGGAGGCGCTCTACGAGAAGCCGATGGCGGCGCGTGCCGCGCAGGTTTCGGAAAAGATCGTCGAGAAGCTGGTCGAGCGCATTGTCGTGATGCGCGAGCGCGAAAAGATGCCGGATCGGCGCAAGGGCTACACCCAGAAGGCCGTGGTCGGCGGCCACAAGGTCTATCTCCGAACCGGCGAATATGACGACGGCCGTCTCGGCGAGATCTTCATCGACATGCACAAGGAAGGCGCCGCCCTCCGCTCCTTCATCAACAACTTCGCGATCGCCGTCTCGCTCGGCCTGCAATACGGCGTGCCGCTGGAGGAATATGTCGACGCCTTCACCTTCACCCGCTTCGAACCGGCGGGCCCCGTGCAGGGCAACGACTCCATCAAGTACGCGACCTCGATCCTCGACTATGTGTTCCGCGAACTCGCGGTCAGCTACATGTCGCGCTTCGACCTCGCCCATGTCGATCCGACCGAGTCGAATTTCGACGCGCTCGGCAAGGGCGTCGAGGAAGGCAAGGAGCCGGGCGACGGCCACCAGGCCACCAAATATCTGTCCAAGGGCCTGACCCGCTCGCGCACGGATAATCTGGTGGTGATGCGCGGCGGCGATGCGGATGCCCGCGGCTCCCACAACGTCACCGCCATCGCCGGACACGGCCCGAGCGCCCGCCTCGCCGACACCCACGAAGGCGCGGTGGCGCTGAAGCAGGAAGCGAGCCACGACCTCTCGCCGACGGAAAGGCTGCAATGGAGCAAGGCCGGCAGCGCGGCAGTCGCCGTCGCCCCCTCCAAGGCCGAACGCCGCGCGGAAGCCAAAGCCAAAGGCTACGAAGGCGAGATGTGCTCGGAGTGCGGCAACTTCACGCTGGTGCGGAACGGCACGTGCATGAAGTGCGATACGTGTGGCAGCACGACGGGGTGCAGCTGAGCTACTGCTGATCGTCATGCCCGGGATTGACCCGGGCATCCACCATTAAAGGGGCGACCGAAAGGCCGCCCTTCTTTCTTTGGAACGAGAAAGAATGTAAGTCTACCTTAGCGTGTTCAATAATTGGGCTTCGCCATGACGTTCGGCCTAAAGAGATCGGACCTACAATCACTCTCGATCACTAAGCTTGATGACGCGCACATCCTGTTTCAGAACAAACGATACTCTAGCGCCTATTACTTGGCGGGCTATTGCATTGAGTTGGGCCTCAAGGCCTGCATATCCAGACTTATGCTTGCAGACGTAATTCCAGACAAAGCCTTCGTAAATGGGATTTATCAGCATTCGTTGCGACCATTAGTCAACCTTGCGGGCCTAGCAAGCGTCCTGAAGGCGAAGGAAGATGGAGACGCCAACTTTGCTGCAAATTGGGCCGTCGTTTCGGAATGGAATCCTGAGACACGCTACAACACGAAAGACGTCCATTCGGCTCAACTTCTCCTGAATGCCATTTCTGACCCAAAGACCGGAGTTCTCACGTGGATCAAGGAACATTGGTAAGGAACGGGCGAAGACTTTTGGAGCTGCTGACCGAAAACAAGTTGGCGCCGCGCGCGGCCGTTTGGGTATCAAGTCCAGAAACTGGCATATGGAGGCTATGGATTGTACCCAGCAAAGATTTGAAGGATAAGCACGAATTCTATCGACGTACGTCCGAAATTATTTCGAAGAATCGTGTGGATTTTCCTGACTTCGAAATCAGTGACATCGAGTTTGTTTCAGAGTCCCATCCAGCTATTCTGGCTCTAAAGCGTTTCGCCAAAGTGACGGGAGGGAGCACAGTTCAAATTCAATCCAGCATGGTAGATGGATTCTATTTGCCCGATTGCATAGTGCTTGAAATGAACCTTTGAACACCGGCACGTGGTCCGCCGGTTATATAGCGCGCTCGCACCGAAGCAAGCGTAGGGCGGATTAGCCGAAGGCGTAATCCGTCCGTTCTGCGCGACCAACTAAAATTCGACATCAGATTGGCAGATCGTCCAAAATGCGGAGGCTCTTGAACCGCTCCATATCTTCGTTGGTTACTTCGCGTAGCGTACGTTGTGCCAGCGCCACATAAATTTCCTTTGTTTTGTCGTGGACGCTATCACTAAACTGCTTAGGATCACGGCGAAGCGCATTCATATACGTAAGCATGTTCTTCAAAAACAAAAGCGGATTGAAAAGATCGTTCAACTCTTCCCAGGCAGTGGCGTGTCCCATTTGGTTGACGCGATCTTGAATCTCACTGTCGTAATCTCCTTTGCAGACTATAAATAGGCTGCGGTACCGGGGCGCTTCCTTGAAATTGTGACCTGCCACTGCATTTTCATCCAGCGGCAGTTAGAGTCTCGGGGTTTT
>NZ_LLYB01000092.1:0-108 GCF_001440475.1 Bradyrhizobium lablabi
CCGGAGGAGAACGTGCTGAGCGAGGTCGGCCGCGGCGTCAACGTGTTGATGAGCGGCCTCGACTATGAGCGCGCGGTGCTGGCGGCGGGGCCGATCGGCATCATGCAG
>NZ_LLYB01000092.1:141-27901 GCF_001440475.1 Bradyrhizobium lablabi
AGCAGTTCGGCGAACCGATCGGCACGTTCCAGCTGGTCCAGGGCAAGATCGCCGACATGTACACCACCATGAACGCCTCGCGGGCCTATNATACGCGGTGGCCAAGGCCTGCGACCGCGGCGAAACCACGCGCGAGGATGCGGCCGGTGCGATTCTCTACGCCGCGCAAAAAGCCACGCAATGCGCGCTTGACGCCATCCAGCTCCTCGGCGGCAATGGCTACATCAACGATTACCCGACCGGGCGTCTCTTGCGCGACGCCAAGCTCTACGAGATCGGCGCCGGCACCAGCGAAATCCGCCGCATGCTGATCGGGCGGGAACTGTTCGAAAAGACGGCGTAACCTAGTTTCTACGCGTGCATTCACGCGCGTGCAGCAATCAGACGGGAGGGGTGCCGTGCGGCCCGCCTGCCGCCGGCTCCGCCATATGCAGGAATTCGTCAAACGCGACGGCGCCCTCCGCAATGGTGTGACAAGCGCGACTGTCGATGAAGAGTTGCGCGTCATGGTCAAAGATATCGACGATGAAAAGCGGCTGCTGCGCGGCGCCAGTCGGTGGGGCTGCGTGCATACGAATTTCATAGTCTCCGATCCACGCCAGAGAAATCGCCGTTACGTCACCCTCCGGTCGGGACAGCAGGCTGACATATGCTCGGGAAATTCTCAGCGTTGTAAAATTGTATTCTAACGCACGGCCCACAACAAAACCTCGCGCCTTGGTGGTCGGCCGCTTGATTGCCAACTCCGCCATTACGAGACGCTGGCGGAGAAATTAATATTTCGAAAGCCGCGGCACAGAATTCGGTGGTGCACGACCGTGCGGATCCTGGCTGAAGTTTGTCGCGGCGATCCCGGCGTCCGCTTTCAGAGCTGGAGCTGGAGCGGGCGCGGGGCAGGGTAGGGTAGGTCGGGATCTCCGCTCCTGACACCAAGCCGACATAAGCGGGAAGATTTCGCTGCCACGTACAAGCTTATAGGCGAGCGCCCAGGTTGAATCAGAAGTTTTGTGATAGCCGTCACATACCGACGAGAGCGGTCGTGCCAAATGTGGCCGCACCGGCGTCGGATGATAGCGCCGGCTAACTCAAAGGAGAAATGTGATGGCTGGACATGCAATCAGTGCAAAGAGCGAGGCTATGGAGCTGCACGAGCTGTCCTCCGAGGAGCTCGATTCGGTGTCTGGCGGCTTTTTCTCCCACTTCATTTCCCTCGCCTCCAAGGGCGGAACGGGCGGAGGTCAGGGCGATACGGGCGGAGGTCAGAACGATCCGTCCCAGATGTTTCAACAGATAATGCAACAACTGACTCAGGGGTGAGCTAGCTGTCGAGCACCGTTGCGGGATGGTTCTCCGGCGCGCTTGCCGGGATGTTAGCGTTGGCTAATTCAAAGGAGAAATATGATGACTGGAAATGCAATCAATCCAGAGGGCGAAGCTCTGGATCTGCACGAGTTGTCCGCCGAGGAGCTCGATTCGGTGTCTGGCGGCTCCCCCCGCCAGAAGGAAAACCAAGAGCAGTTGAAGGCGATGACGACATTTGCCCAGGCACTCCAGCGCGCGGGTATGATCTAAATCAAAGGAGAAACCCTCCACAAGGACGGGTGGCCCTTGCGTCGAAGCGGTGCGCCCCTGCTCTGCCATCTAGGTTGTCGCCGAACGCGCTTCGCGAGCGGCCATCAGCATCTGCTCAACAATGCCGTCGAACTCACTTTTGGCCATGAGATCAGTGGCAAACATTTCTTCGTATGATTTTTTGTATGGCTTCCACCAACGAAGATGGTTTCCCGCTCTCGCCAGCACCCGCGCCGCCGCTTCAACTTCCTCTGGTGGAGGACGCCATGCCATCCTTTATCCTCTCAAGGGTCACCTCAATTGGTTCCTATCACGCTAAGCCAGCGATGTCGCCTTGCCCTTATCGGACTTGCGGGAGGTCCGACTTGAGTCCGCAAACCACTGCAAAGCGGACCAGGACAAGCGATATCTGGCGCATGCTGATTGGGCGGGAACTGTTCGACAAAACGGCGTAACGTGCAGATCCACGTGCGGGGGCGGTTGGACTGGCGATGAAGGAGGCGGGCCATGCTGGCAATGGACGTCATGCGAACGAGTTTCGCAACCATCAAACCCAACGCGCCGTTGCTCAATGCCGTCCATCTCCTGTTGGAAACCAACCAACGGGGATTGCCCGTAGTCGACGACAATGAGTCGCTGGTCGGAGTCATCTCGGAAGGCGATTTTCTTCACCGGCGGGAGTTGGGAGTGAGTTGTCCAGCAGCCTTTTTGCTCGAATGGCTACTCGGAAGAGAGAAAGGTCAACTCGTCCGCGAGCGGATGCACGCCTTGCGGGTCGATGCCGTCATGACGCGCAATCCTGTTTGCGTGGACGAAACAGCCACAGTCGATGAGGTCGTCGCGCGGATGGACGATCACCAGATTTCGCAGGTGCTGATCCTCCGCAACGAGCGGCTTATCGGGATTGTTGGTCGTTTGCAGTTGCTCTTTGCGCTTGAGCGGTGCCTGAGCCGGCAAGGTTGACAGGAACCGTCCTGCGGCAGGATTGACCAGATCAAGCGCGCGGCTCCGCGGCGGAGCAATATGCAGCCGTTCCGCGGATGCTTGCTGGTTCTAGTGGGTCATCAAAACCCAGCATGGCGGGGATCCTACGACGGTGTAGGTGGCGCCCGGCATGAAGAACTCTCTCAGCCGGGAATGTCGGTAGGCTCCCATCACCAGAAGATCTATCGCGTTCTTCTGGACGTAGGCTTCGAAGACCTTTCCAATTGAGGCCCCGCCCTTGGGAATCACCTCGAACCCGGCCGTGATGCCATGGGCGGCCAGATGCTTGACGAGAGCTTCTCCGGATTCCCGCTCCGTCGGTGTTTCCTTGTCGGTCACGGTGAACACCGTCACTGTTTTGGCGCCTTGCAGGAATGGCATCGCATCCGCAACTGCCCTGGTGGCCTGTTGGCTGTGATCCCAGGCAATCGCAGCATGCTCGAACGAATTGGGCAACCGATCGGCTCCTCCTTCTGAAAAGATCAGGAGTGGACGCCCCGACTGGAAGATGAGTCCTTCGACCACCTTTTCATGCATTTCGTCGTAGGATCGGATGGGGACCAATGAAAGATCAATCGTCCGTGCGCAGTGTGCCAAATAGGACGAAAAATCCTCCGGCGCACAGCGTGTAATTGCTTTACGATACCCGACCCCAGCCTCACGCGCTGCAGCCTCCAGAACCGCCATCATCTGTTCGGCATTCTCAACGCTTGGTTTATGCTCAGGCGCTTCCATGGTGAAACGAGTGGAAAATGGCCTCGTATAGGTGCCGTCTTGCGGGCGAGCATCTACTTCAAATGAAACCGCCAGGATTTGTGCGTTCAAGTGCGCCGCAACCGACACGGATTTCTTTATTGCGGCTTCTTCGATCGCCACCGGATAGCTGACGAGCGGCAGCAGGATTTCGCGAATTGCCATGACCGGCCCTCCCAGTGCTTTGCGCATGGGAATCTGGGGCACGATCGAGATCGGCGGGTTGATCTACCTCAAAGTGTCGGGGCGGGTTGCAGCAAGGATTTCAAGCCGGCCGAGCGGCTATTGCGCGACAACTTCGGAGCCAACAAGGCTGGGCTTAGGGCTGACCCATGCACCGCAGCGACCGGAGATCCGTGAGGGTGCAACTGATCACCGTCGGAAAGCCCCAAGCGGTCGCCATCGCGTACACAAAGGCCATGGCTCCGAACAAACTGACCAAAAGCAAAACACCTTGAGTTCGACGATTCACGACCGGATTCCATCTTGCTGCGTACACGGCTGAGTTGCAGCCCTTAGCACCTTGGCTCAGATGCTCATCATAAGCTTGATAGCATTGGTCGCGTAAAAGCGTTTATCGCTCGTCCATTGTCGTATCCGTTGCCTCTATCGATTCAATGCGCTTTCCGCAGGAACGGCGAGAGCACCCTGATCGATGCGATTGGCCCGGCCACCTTCTGGTACTTATCGGACAGGTGAAGTTGGGGCTTTAAGTCCACAAACCGCCGCAAAGCGGACCCGGATCAGGCGAGATCCTCCCATCCCGATTTAAGAGTTCGCGCACTATAGGAACTCATTGTGGGACCTGGGTCACACACCAGTCGATGATTTTGTGGTTTTATCCGCCACCGTCGCGCTGGAGTTGAATCATGAACGAGATGAGCTGGCCCCCTCAGGTGCCGCCACCGCCGCCTTCGCCCGTGCCGCCGCCAATGCCGGTGGGGTTTTCCGGCAGCCGCAGCGACTTTTTCCATCTGGTCAAGCGCGGCGCAGGGCTGGAATTCGTCACCCTCGGCTTCTACCGCTTCTGGTTGCTTACCGATATCCGCCGGCATCTCTGGGCCAACACCCTGGTCGACGGCGACGCCGCCGAATACACCGGCCGCGGCAAGGAATTGCTGATCGGATTTCTGGTCGCAATGGCGATCCTGGTGCCGATCTATCTCGGCTATTTCCTGATCGGCCTCGAGGCGGAGAATATCCAGGCGTTTGCCAGTATTCCGCTGGTCGCCTTCTTCTATATTTTCGGACAGTTCGCGATCTACCGCGCGCGGCGCTATCGCCTGACGCGCACGGTGTGGCGCGGCGTGCGGTTCTGGATGAGCGGTTCGGGATGGAAGTATGCCTTGTATGCGTCCCTGTGGGGCCTGTTGTCGGCGGTGACCCTTGGGCTGGCGCTGCCGTGGCGCACAGCCGCGCTCGAGCGCTACAAGATGCGCCATTCCTTTTACGGCGACCTGCAGGGCAGTTTCGAGGGGCGGGGCTGGGAGTTCTTCAAGCGCGGCTGGTGGCTGTGGCTGCTCGCGCCGATCGCGTTTGTTGTGTACCCGATCGCGCCATTCATCTACGGGGCCTTCAAGGCGATCGAATGGCGCTGGTGGCTCTCGGGCATCCGGTTCGGCGGCGTGCGCCTGGAATCGTCCTTGCCCAAGAGCGCATTGATCGGCCTGTACTGGAAAGTCATCGGCTGGATCGTGGTGCTCGGACTGGTGTTCTCGGTCTATCTGGGGCTGGCGGCGGCGCTGGTCGCCAGCATGAGCGGCGATGCATTCGGCGAGTTTTTCACGTCGCAGGAATTCGCCAGGAGTATCCCGCTGCTTGTGCTCATGGGCATCGGCTACCTGGTATTTGCGCTGGCGATGAATATCGTAATCCGGGTCTACCTGGTGCGCGACCTCTGGGTGAGGGTGCTCGGCTCGGTCAATATCAGCGGCATCGAGGCGGCCGCCAACGTTGCCGCGCGCGGCGAGATGGCCAACGCGCTGGGCGAAGGATTTGCCGACGGCCTCGATGTCGGCGGCTTCTAGGGCTTCGGGTGTCGCATGAATAGCGAAGCGTCAGTTCCCGGCACATCGACCCTCGACGGTTCGGCAGCGTATTTCGACGGCGCGTCGAGCCGGCGGCGCATGGTGACGCTTCGCCTTGCCGACCAGCTCGAAATCGTCGAGGGCGAGCAGACGCTGGTGGCGTGGGCCTATGGCGATATCCGCCGCGCCGACAGTCCGACCGGCGTGCTGCGCGTGAGCTGCCTGACTGCGCCTGCGCTGGCGCGGCTGGAGGTTCGCGACGCCGCGCTTGCGAGCGAACTCGTCGCGCGCTGCGCCAGCATCGACGACCACATGATCGGCCGCCGTGGCGTCGCCACCATCGTCGGCTGGTCGATCGCGGCGGCGGTATCGATCGTTGCCGTGGTGCTGTTCGGGCTGCCGCTGCTGGCCGACCGCCTCACGCCGCTGGTGCCCGAAGCGTTCGAGCGGCGGCTCGGTGACGTCGCAGACACCCAGATCAAGAAGATGTTCGACGCCAAGGTTTGCGACAACGCGGCCGGGCAGACGGCGTTCACCAAGCTCGTCACCGCGATTCGCGAATCCGCCGGCCTCGACACGTCGGTGCAGTCGGGCGTGCTGTCGAGTTCGATTCCGAACGCCTTCGCGCTGCCGGGCGGCAAAGTCTATCTGTTCGACGGACTATTGGCGAAGGCCGAGAACGCCGACGAGATTGCCGGCGTGCTGGCCCATGAGCTCGGCCATCTCAAGCACCGCGACAGCATGCGCAAGCTGATCCACGACGGCGGCACGTCGTTCCTGATCGGGCTATTGTTCGGCGACATCACCGGCTCCAGCGCGCTGATCTTCGGCTCGCGTACGCTGGTGACGTCGTCGCATTCGCGCGAAGCCGAGCAGAATGCCGACAGCTTTGCGATCGATGCCATGCATCGGCTCGGCCGGCCGGCGAAGCCGGCCGGGGAGTTGCTGCTTCGGGTGACCGGCAAGGAAGGCAAGGGCCTGTCCATTATCTCCACTCACCCCCTGAGCGAGGACCGGCTGGCGCGGATGAGCCGGCAAGACCCGCCGGCCAGCGGACCGCCACTGCTCTCGACCGAGGAATGGAAGGCGCTCAAATCGATCTGCAGCGCCAAGATCTAGTGCCAGGATCTAGTGCCAAGATCTGATGCCGGCTACCTTCGGGCGCTTTTCCGCGCTCTTGCCGCTTCGATCGGCGTGGATGCGGCGCCGGCTGGCTTCAAGTCCCATACCGCCTGCATGGCCGAGAAGGCCTGCGAGATCATCGGCTCGTTTCGCCGCGACGCCAGGCAGGCGAAGCTGAGGTCGCAGGTCAGCGCCACCTTGTCGGCGATCACGATATTCCGTTTCGGCGCGACGCGGTCGAGCACGCAGTCGCGGGCGAGGCTGAGGCAGTCGCCGGATTCGACGAAGTCGATCATGGCTTCTTCCTGATCGGCGAAGGCAACGCGCTTCAGCAATGAGCCCATCGGCCGGAACACGTCGTCGAGCAGCCGCCGATGCACCGAGTCATACGGCGTCGCGATCCAGGGCAGGTCGGCGAGGTCGGCCCAATCCTTGCCCAACACCTTGTCGCTCCATTCCCGAGGCGCGATCACGCGGTAATCGAAGCGCATCAGCGGCATGAGCTCGAACTTGCCGTCGTCGATGGCCCGTTCGGACAATGTCCGTGACGCCAGGCATTCGGGCGGCGTGGCATCGACATAGTATCCGACGTCGAGTTCGCCCCTGCCGACCTGCGCCAGCACATCGTCGGTCATGCCGTAGCGAAGGAAAACCTCGGTCTTCTTCGATGAGGTGGCGAGGCTTCGCACGAACGGGCCGAGCCGGATCGACTCGGGATCCTGGATCGTGCCGACGCGCAGCGTACCCCGCAGCGATTCGCGCAGGGAATCCGCCGCCGTCCTGAAATCCGCCGAGGCCGATACCGTCCGGTGCGCCAGCGGCAGCAGGGCGGCACCCGCTTCCGTCAGGGTAAAGCCGCCCGGCGTCCGGTTGAAAAGCTGCAGCCCGGTGTTCTCCTCCAGGCCCTTCAGTTGCAGGCTGACGGCAGGCTGGGTGAGGTGCAGCAGCGTGGCCGCGCGCGACACCGTGCCTTCACGGGCCACGGTGATGAAGCAGCGCAAGGCCTGGATCCGAGGCAGGTCGTTCATTTGAAAGACTTATGCGAGTCGCCCATATCCAACATTAAATAGGATTTGCTCTTGGAAGTCACAACGTTTCGTAAATAAAACTTTGCGTTGTTGTGGGAATAAACGCGAATTGGTCTCTCCGCGCTATTCACCGCGTCGTGCAGATGGCGCTCGCGGAGCATTGAGAAGGGCCTGGACCTTTGGGGTGTTGGTCGATCAACTCACCCCGTCATTGCGAGGAGCTCGCGACAAAATTGCAAAGCAATTTTGCGCTGANTTCAGCGCGCGCGGAGCGATGGATTGCTTCGCTTCGCTCGCAATGACGGGGTGAGTCCACTGGCAAACTTACGCCCCCTCCATCGCGCACCATCTGGCGATAGATCTGCGCATTGGCGGCACAGCACGGGGCGTGGTCACTTACGGCAGGTTGTTGACCTTGCGCACCCAGGCGCGAACGTCGGTCAGCACGTCCGGCAACAACGCCTTGACCTCCTGCACGGTCATGCCGGGCTTGATCCGGGGGTCATAGAGCAGGTTGAGGAGATACTGGTCGTAGACGTCGAAATAGCCCATCGAGACATTGTCGTTGAACATGGTCCAGGGCACGCTCGACGTATCGTTGATCGGTCCCAGCGATTGCAGCAACTCCTCATAGGCGCAGTCGAAGAAGACGAAGTCGCCATTGTCGACGGTGAGGATCACGTCGGAGTGCTCGATTTCGAACTTTTCGTTCTTGCGAAAACCGGACAGGCATTGCGGGTCGAGCGAGGAGCGGATCTCGCGCGCCCGTTCGCTGCCGTAGAAGGTCGCGATCGTGCGATAGAGATCGCGGTCGCGCACCAGCTTGACCTGCACGTTGGCGTCTTCGAGGTTTCCGGCCATGGCGATGTCGAGGTGCTGAACGCGCGCGGCGATGTCGGCCACGATTTTCGCAAGCTGCGCCTTGCGGTCGGCCCGGCTGCCGTCGGCGAACACCCGCACCGGCCCGTCATATTTGCGGATGCGGTCGACGCGGCCGGCGAGATGATATTCGGCGCCGAAGGCGATCTTGAGAAAGCCTTCGGTAATCTCGCTGTCGGTGAAAATCTTTTTCTCGCTGCGCTGACGCTGCGCGACGGCGGGGATGTCGGCGAACGCCGGGCACGGCGGGAAAATCTCGCCGAGCGCCGCGGCGCTCAGGGCCGCCGCTAGCGTCCTTATCTGGAGGAATCGGCGGAGCGTGCGCATCCGAATGACGCTGCAGCAATCGGCGCGTGTGTGCAAGACCAGAAAGATCCGATCACGCGCTTGCGCGCATGATCGTGGTGGGTTCCTGGACGATGAGAGTCTAGTTCTTCACCACCACCGTGGTGCCGACCGAGACGCGGCTGTAGAGATCGGTCACGTCCTCATTGGTCATGCGGAAGCATCCGGACGAGACCGCCTGTCCGATCGTCTCGGGCTCGTTGGAGCCGTGGATGCGATACAGCGTCGATCCCAGATACATCGCCCGCGCGCCGAGCGGATTGTCGATGCCGCCGCGCATATGGCGCGGCAGGTCGGGCCGGCGCCGGAGCATCTGGGCCGGCGGGGTCCAGCTCGGCCATTCCCGCTTCGCGCTGATGCGATGGGTTCCACTCCAGCGGAAGCCGTCCCGGCCGACGCCGATGCCGTAGCGGAGCGCCTGGCCATTGGCGAGCACGAGATAGAGCCGGCGCTCGGCGGTGTTGATGATGATCGTGCCGGGGGCGTAATTGCCGGTGAAGTACACGGTCTGGCGCGGGATCGGGCTCGATCCGCTGGGCATGCCGGGCCGGAAGAAGCCGGGGCCGCCGCCCATGATGTCGCGCGAGTCTTCAAAGAGGCCTGGAAATAAACCTTGGGCCTGCGCCTGGCCGGCCCCGGCCAGCATGGTCAGCGCCGCAAACAACAAAGCAAAAGCCCTGGTCATCTTTTTCTTCCTCGCGAAAAAAATCTGAGTATGAGAGGACAAAGGCCATAATTGCGGCGGTCGTGCAACCAACGAGCCTGTGACATCAGCCATTTTCAATCCCCGCGGTTAAAAAAGGCAACATGCCCTACGCGATGGCTGCCTTGTTCCGCTAACCTTTGACGAAATGTGTGAACAATGATTGATCGTTGGCGGCTCCTGAAAAAGATCGCGAAGGGAACGAGAGCATGAACGGTGCGGAAAGTCTGGTGCGGACATTGGTCGCGGGCGGGGTGGACGTCTGCTTCACCAATCCCGGCACCTCGGAGATGCATTTCGTCGCCGCACTGGACCGGGTCGAGGGGATGCGCTGCGTGCTCGGTCTGTTCGAGGGCGTGGTGACGGGCGCCGCCGACGGCTATTACCGCATGAAGGGCACGCCGGCCTCGACGCTGCTGCATCTCGGCCCCGGCCTTGCCAATGGTCTGGCCAATCTCCACAACGCCAAGAAGGCCAATTCCGGCATCGTCAACATCGTCGGCCAGCACGCGACCTATCACATCGGCTACAATGCCCCGCTGACGTCTGACATCGAGGGGCTGGCGCGGCCGATGTCGTCCTGGGTGCGGACCTCGCCGGACGCCAAGTCGGTCGCCGCCGACGGCGCCGCGGCCATCGCCGCGGCCAAGAGCTCGCCGGCGCAGATCGCCACCCTGATCCTGCCTGCCGATACCGCCTGGAACGAGGCCGACGGCATCGCGCAGGTGCCTGATGACAACCAGCGCGCCAGTTATTCCGCGCAAGCCGTGGACAATGCCGCCAAGGTGCTGCGCAACGGCGGCGCGTCGACGCTGCTGCTGATGACCGGCAGCGCGCTCACCGAGCACGGGCTGGCGCTGGCCGCCCAGATCGCGGGCAAGACTGGCTGCAAGGTGATGGGCCAGACCTACAATCCGCGCATGGCGCGCGGCAAAGGCCGCTTCGCGATTGACCGCATCCCTTACGTGATCGAGCAGGCGCTGCCGATCCTGAAGGACTTCAAGAACATCGTGCTGGTCGAGGCCAATGATCCCGTGGCGTTCTTCGCCTATCCGAATAAGCCGAGCATGCTCAAGCCGCAAGGCTGCGAGGTGCATCGCATGACCACGGGCGCCGAAAATTCCGTCGCCGCGCTGGAGGCGCTGGCCGGCGCGCTGCATGCCCAGCCGGCCGACCGGAAGCCGCAGAAAATGGTCGAGCTCGCCAAGCCGACCGGCGCGCTGACGCACGCCTCGATCGCACAGGCGATCGCACTTGCGATCCCGGAAAACGCCATCGTGGTCGACGAATCCGTCACCACCGGCCGCGGCTTCTTTCCGCCGACGGCGGCGGCCGCTCCGCACGACTGGCTGCAGAACATGGGCGGTTCGATCGGCTTCTCGACGCCGGTCGCAACCGGTGCAGCGGTGGCGTGCCCCGACCGCAAGGTGATCTGCATGGTCGGCGACGGCAGCGCGATGTACACGCTGCAATCGCTCTGGACGCAGGCGCGCGAAGGCCTCAACGTCGTCACGATTGTCTTTGCCAACAAGATCTACCAGATATTGCGCGGTGAATTCGACGGCGTCGGCGCCGGCGAGCCGGGACAGCGGGCGCTCGACATGCTCAAGATCGACCGCCCGGACCTCGACTTCGTCGCGCTCGCCAAGGGCATGGGCGTGCCGGCCCGTGCGGTCGCCAATGCCGACGATTTCAACAAGGCCTTAGCGGAAGCCGTCGCCGAGCCGGGGCCGCGGCTGATCGAAGTGCAGATGTAGAGCGACAATGGTCTGAAAGTTTTGAGCTAGCCGGAATGCCGCAATTGTGAAATCGTCATTGCGAGCCAACGGGCCGCGCGTATGCGCGCCCGATGACTGCTCCCTTGCGCAAACGCTTCGCGTTTGTCGCAGGCAATGACGGTGCGGAGGCCAGATGCAGACCGAACTGAACAAGGTCGTCACCGCACTTCACGAGTTCTACGCGCGCGAAGCCTATCTGCTCGAAAAAGACGTCGGCGAGCGCGCGCTGACGCATCGCCTGGCGGTGCATTTCGAACCGCAATTCGCGGGCTGGGAGATCGATTGCGAATACGACCGGCTCGGCGATCGCACGTTGCGGCTGCCGCATGGCTCGACCGTCTCGACCGACGATCATCTGGCGAAATCGATCTATCCTGACATCGTGGTGCACCAGCGCGCGATCCCCAACAATCTGCTCGCGGTCGAGGTGCGCAAATCGGCCAATCATCAGCCGCTCGAGCATGACCAGCACAAGCTGCGGGCGCTGACCGACCCGCATTTGTGGTTCGCCTACTGGATCGGCGTGATGCTGACGCTGGGCAAGACCCATGTCACGATGTCGGAAGTCTATACCAGCGGCGTTTACGACCAGGCCCTGTCCGGCTGGTTCGCAGGCCGGCTGAAGGATGCAGGACTAAGCGCGGGATAGCTGCGCGAACGGAGAAAACTTGATGACATTTGCTCGATCGATCCTGGCCATCGCATTCGTCGCCGCCGCACAGCATGCGCTGACGCAGCAGGTGTGGGCGCAGACGGCTCCCGCGCCCGATCTGGAAGCCATTCTGGCCAATCCCAAAATCGTCAAGACGCTGGACGACATCAAGGCCGACGACGAGCGAACCTTTGCCGAGCAAAAGCGCATCACCGAAATTCCGGCGCCGCCGTTCAAGGAGAAAGTCCGAGCCGAATATTACCAGAAGCGGATGCAGGAGCTCGGCTTCAAGGACACATCGATCGATGCCGAGGGCAATGTGATCGCGCTGCGCAAGGGCAGCGGCGGTGGCCGGCCCAAGCTCGTGGTGTCGGCGCATCTCGACACGGTATTCCCCGAAGGCACCGACGTGGCCGTGAAGGAGAAGGACGGCGCGATCATCGCACCCGGCATCGGCGACGATTCGCGCGGGCTCGCGGCGATGCTGTCGCTGATCAAGGTGATGAACGAAAATGGGATCGCAACCGTCGGCGACATCCTGTTCGTCGGCACGGTCGGTGAGGAAGAGCTCGGCAATCTGCGCGGCGTGAAGGCGCTGTTCCGCGATCACACCGATATCGACGGCTTCATCTCGATCGACGGGCTCGGCATTACGCGGGTCGTCAATCAGGCGACCGGCAGCCATCGCTACGAGTTCACCTTCAAGGGCCCCGGCGGGCACTCGTTCCAGGAATTCGGCTTGCCGAGCGCGACGCATGCGATGGGCCGGGCGATCGCAAAGATCTCGGAGCTGCAGCCCCCCTCCGATCCGAGGACGACCTTTACCGTGGGCACCGTGACCGGCGGCACCTCGGTCAACGCCATCGCCGCGGAAGCGCGGATGGCCGTCGACATGCGCTCGAACTCCACCGAGGAACTCCTGAAGCTCGAGGCGCGGCTGCTCGAGCTCGTCAAGGAAGCGGTGGCGGATGAAAACGCGCGCTGGAAGTCCGACAAGATGACGGTGGAGGCAAAGCTGATCGGCGACCGCCCGGCGGGCATCGTCGCGATGGATTCGCCGATCGTGCAGGCCACCCAGCGCACGGTCGCGGCCGTTACCAAGGGACCGCGCCCGACCTTTGCCGGCTCGTCCACCGATTCCAACATTGCGATGTCGCTCGGCATTCCCGCCGTCACCATCGGCGGCGGCGGCGAGGGCGGCAACTGGCACTCGCGCAACGAATGGTACAAGCCGACCAATGCCTGGTACGGCCCGCAGAACGCGCTCTTGACCGTCCTGATCCTGACCGGGCTCGACGGCGTGACCAAACCGGCGCTGGCGGTGCGAAAAGCCGCCAAATAGGTCCAAACCCGCCCTCAAAACCGTGTTTCGGCCGTTAACCATGCCCCCGATTGGACAAATTGTCGGCAAATTGCGGCCAAAGCGGTAACCGAAACTTCCCCGTAGTAATACCGGCGTAGGGGGAGTGGCATGGCGTACAGGATCGTGGCGGAACGCAAGGACGAGACCGTCAGGATGGACCGGAGCAGCATGCTGGTGGCGGTCGCCAAGGCGCGGGTCTGGGCCAGCGAGGGGTGGAAGGTCACCATCATCGTCGGCGACGAAGACGAAATCGCACCGGCCGATGCACGCCGGCTTTCCTACGTCTGATTGAAGACTGGCGCGCCGTCTCACTCACGGCCGCCAAATAGCCGGGAACCGGGAACCCGGTCCGGCGTTATGCTTGCGGGCAGGCTTTTTGGAGCAACGCCATGCAGTGGCGGTCCGCAACCACAGGCGCCGCCGACCTGATGCGCGGCATCAGCGACGACGACAACAAGTCCTACGCAACCGGATGGACCATCAGCGGGCTAGCGACGCTAGCCACCATCGTCGCGATCTGGCTGTTCGGGATCTGATCTAAACTTCATCTCTGCGCGACCCGCTTGCCGCCGGTCACGAGCAGTCCCGCCTTGCGCCCGATCAAGAGGCCAAGCACCACCAGCAGACACCACACCGGAAAGAAGAACAAAGTGAGGATGCCGGCCTCCTCAGGGTCGGTGCGCAGCAGCCATCTGACGAAGCCGATCGGTGCGAACAATCCGGCCGCGCCGCCGGCAAGGGTTGCGATGGTCGTGATGAGCTTCCGGGCTGTCATCTGCTATCTGGCAATCGGATCGTCAAAACAACTGGCTGTAAACGTGACGGGCAGCAGAGCAATTGTGGAGGTCGTCCTCGCAGTCTCGCTTGCGGTTCGCCGACGGCGTCAAGCTGCGGTCGAAGCCGCGCTACCGAAAGCTTGCGATCGTGGCCTGTTCTCTAATCATCCCACGTGCGCTCCCCGCATCGGCATTCGAACATGTGGACGATAGCGCCCGTGCGGGAGTTCACCATCGTTCGAACCAGCTTCAATCTTTCACCGCAGGAACGGCAGGTTTTTTGCGTCTCGCTTTCCAAAACGGCGATCTTCTCACCGAGGAATAAGTCCATGATCGCCCCCCTCCCAAGTCGTTGCCGGGAATGATTCGCCAGGAGCCGGGAAAAACCAACCGAGATTATTTGGCCAGAATCACTTTCGGCCGCTGCGTTGCCTTCCTGCATCGCGGATGGGGCGGGCGGGCTTTCCCGGATGGGATGGCCAAGTCATGCGGGGGGATCGATGCTGCAACGCACTACGCCTTCGCCACAAGCTTGTCTCAAAGTAACCCGAATCACGCTCTTATCTTGCGTACCAGCGCAGACGATTCCTTTCGTTTATTGAATGCTTTGATGATGGTTCAGGAAACCGACAGAATTGTTGTCGGCCGACGCTTCAAGATGAGCGTGCTCGGAGCCGATCGATTCCCGGAGCTGGCTGACCGGACCGGCGTCGTTGTCCACGTCAGTCACAGCACCACCGGCATCACCGTGCTGTTCGATGGCGCCAAAAGACCGACAGTTTTGCACAGGGATTTTATATCTCTGGTCTAAGGTAGGGGATCCCGGCGCCGCCAGGCATACTGCTGCGTCACACAAAGCCGGTCGTCAGTCGCCGCCCACGCGGCTGTCGGATGGCTAACCTCTGCTCGTGCCTCGTGCTGAATACCCGTGTCGGCTGTCCGCATGGTAAGGCGATCACGCGCGAACTGGCCGCAGTCGCCGGCCGATCCATAGGGAGATCGAAACCCCGTGCAGGCGGTTTCAGGCAGCAGGCGCGACGTTGCGCCGCCGGTACGCAAACGCCCCAAGGTCTGCCTATCACGCCATCGCGGTCCTGGTGGACCCCGACGCCAGGCTAGTGCCCGCAGTCGGTACGCTCCGGACGGCGCTCGATCTCACACCGGCGGAAGCGCGCCTGGCGATCGCGCTGCAGGCGGGGGACGATATCGGTGAGGCCGCCACCCGCCTGAACATATCGCCTGAAACCGTGCGGAAGCAGCTCAAGGCAGTCTTTGCGAAGACGGGCGTGCGGCGTCAGTCCGATTTGATTGCGTTGCTTGGAAATCTGTTGCCGAGCGCGTGATGCCCCGTCGGGCGTCCGTCCCTATCTGGGGCAGGCCTGCGGGATCAAAAACTGCCAACCTTCGTTCGGACTCGTTGTTGCGAATGGATTTGAAAGACGTAGAAAATAATGCTGCCGATGCTGGCGGGATTGACCGATCCGGTCGAAGGCAAATGGTGGGCGCAGAAGGGGGCGAACCGTGTCCAGCGGTTCACGACGGTACCACTGCCACACCCGAACGGATGTAACCGATATCATGTCTACCGTCCGAACGTTTGCGATCCGAATTAGCGACTCGGCTTTTGGCTTGCCGAGGTGACATTCTCTCTTGGGTGCGGGCGGCGTCGGTCCAGTCGGCGCGAAGCAATCTAGGCAGGGCAACAGCCATGGGTCGTCGGGGTGTATCGGAGGGCGTTCCTTTGGAGCGCAAGCATCTGTTCGGGCACGATGCCCCGGACGCGTGGTGGCTTCCCCGGAATTCGTGGTCACTCTTCCCGATCCACACGGGAGATAACAGCGCCGGCAATGGCGGCAACGGCCATTTTGCCGGGAGCCTGATCGACACGAGCTACGCTGCGTTCGAGCCGCTCAACGTGGCACAGGCCGGCTCTCATGCCACAGCCAACGCCTATCAGACGAACATCGTCTATCTCGATCAATCCGCGACCCAGATCGCGGGAGTTGGCGGTGATGGCGGCAACGGGAATGTCGCATCAGGCGGAGACGTTGATGCGTTTGGGCCCACTGGCCTACGCGGCTTTTCGGGCATGATCGGTACCGGCGACAATGGCGCCGGCAACGGTGGCGATGGCCACTTTTCCGGATCGATGGTGCATGCGCCTGTCGCGGTCTATAGCCCGATCAACATTGCGGTGGCGGGCTCCCATTCGACTGCCGACGCCCATCAGACGAACATCGTCCATCTTGATCAATCCGCGACCCAGATCGCGGGAGTTGGCGGTAGTGGCGGCCATGGGAATGCCGCATCGGGCGGAACGATCGGCGCGTCCGGATCTGCTGCCTCGGGCGAGATCAGTACGGGCGAGAACAACGCCGGCAACGGTGGCGACGGATACGCCTATGGGGGCGTCGTTCACGCGACCTTTGCGTTTTACTATCCGATCAACATCGCGGTGGCGGGATACAACTCCACGGCTCACGCTGATCAGACAAACAATGTGGTGTTCGATCAATCCGCTGTTCAGAAAGCCGGCGTTGGCGGCGATGGCGGGAACGGCAACGCCGCGACCGGCGGAACTGCGGACATTTTCCCTTCCATCTTCGATTTGATCGGCTCCGACGTCATCGCGACCGGCCACAACAGTGCTGGCAACGGCGGCAACGGCCATTTCGCAGGAAACATTGTCGATATCGACGTGGCCATCTACGCCCCGATCAACATCGCAGTGGCGGGATACAATTCAACCGCCGAGGCTCATCAGAGTAACCACGTCCAGTTCGATCAGAGCGCGATCCAGATTGCCGGCATCGGTGGCGACGGCGGCCACGGCAACGTTGCCCTTGGCGGCGATTTCGCCACGCACCTGTTGGCGGACCTTCACCTGCTGGACCATCTTGCCTAGGGCCTTTTCCGTTTTGATCGAATCGAAACGGCGCTCCAGGTTCTGATTTGACGCGTCTTGCTGGCGCGAACCTCTCCGCTTCACTTGAAAATGCTTGAGCGGCACTGAAGCTGCCCGGATCCCGGCAGCGAGAGGTAGCATTTCGGGCGTACACCTTCGCTTCGAATGGCATCAGCTTTGGCGGCTAGACCGATCCGGTGTCCAAATCCAAGATCGTTACTGTCCACATTGGGACGCACAGTGTGCAAACCAGGGAGACTCACATGGCAAGGGCATCATTTCCTTCCGATACGATCACGTTCAAGGCATCGACCGGCGGCAACAGCGCAGGGAACGGTGGAGACGGTTACAACGAGGGCAATATCATCAGCAACCCGACCATCAAGTTCAACCCGACCAACAAGGCCGAGGGCGCCGACGTTCACGTCAAGAACGGCGATGACGTTTATCAGAAGGCATATTGGGACGCCGGGGGCGCGAATGCCAAGGCGGAGAAGCATTCCAAGGCGGAGGGCGGAAAGGCCGTCTCGAATGGCGACCAGGAATCCGAGAGCGGCCACAACAAATCCGACGTGGATGCCAACACGAAGGCCTATCAGGACAACTGGCTCGCTGCGGATCAGAGCCAGACCGTGATGGCCGGCGTCGGCGGCGACGGCGGTAACAACAACAAGGCGGAAGGTGGAGATATCCACTTCAAGGCCAGCATCGAATCCGCGAACCTGAACGACGTGCTTAACGATTCCAAATACTTCCATATCGACGATTCAGGCATGTTCAGCTGATCATGCCTTTGAGGGGTGAGACCGGCGGCGCAAATGCCGCCGGTTCTCAATTCGTCGCGGAGGCGACGAGGAATGGGCGGAAGGTTCGAACTTCAGATCTGGCGGGACCGCAATGCTGATGCCACCGCTCCAGCTGCAGACAATGTCGCCATCGCGGACGCCGTTGAAATCGGCGTTGCGGGCGTGCGCGGGGTCGTTCGGACTCGTTTTTGCATATAGCTGCAGCTACAATCTCCTTCTTCTCGCGCCTTCCATCTATCTGCTTCAGATCTATGATCGCGTGCTGTCGAGCCGCAGCGGCGATACGCTCCTGATGCTGACGCTCATCGTCGCGTTTACCGTCGTGGTTGGCGGGGTGCTTGATGCACTGCGCCGCGCGGTGTTGGGCCGGATGGGCGAGTGGCTTGAAGAAGAACTGCATCCGGCAGCGGTCTCCGCGTGCTTCAAATGCGCCCACACCGACCGGGCACGGGCATCGGAAGCCTATCGCGATCTTGCGACCCTGCGTCAGCTCGCCCAGTCCGGCGCCTGCTCGACCTTGTTTGACGCGCTCTGGACGCCGCTCTTCCTCGGCGTTCTCTTCCTCGTGCATCCCCTTCTGGGAGTGATAGGCGTGCTCAGCGTGCTTTTCCTGCTTGGTCTTGGGCTTGCCGAAGACAGGCTCACGGAAGCACCGCTGATGCGGTCGGCTGGCGCGCTGACGAGGAGCCAGGGATGGTTCGGCATGGCCGTCGGAAACCTTCACGTGATCAGGGCCATGGGAATGTTCGATGGCGCCGCGCGCCTCATCCGTCAGGCTGCACAGGATGCGAGAAGCCAGCACGAGGTGGTCCAACGCCGCCATGAAACCATCATGCTGATCTCCAAACCGGCGCGGGCGTTGGCGCAGGTCCTGATCATGGGTGCCGCCGCCTGGCTCGTCCTGGCGCAAAGCAGAAGTCCCGCCATCATCTTTGCCACGACCCTGTTGTTCGGACGCGCGCTTGCGCCCGTTGAAGGGGCGGTTGCAGGCTGGAAGGCATTCGCGATGGCCTTGGCTGCCTACCGCCGGCTCAACGATATCATGTCAGCTGTCACCACGGCTGCGAATGTCGGGGGCCTCCCCGCGAGCCCGAGGGGCAGCCTCATCGTCAACAATGTTGGCGTCGCTGTGCCGGGATCGGACCACTGGATGTTGAAGGATGTGTCGTTCAGCATCGCTTCCGGTGAGTGCCTGGGCATCATTGGTCCATCTGGCTCCGGCAAATCCACGCTCGGCAGGATCATCACCGGAATCTCCGTACCGACGGCAGGCTCGGTCCTGCTCGACGGCATCGACATTTTAGCCCTGCACGATTCGGGCGGCGGAGGACGCCTCGGCTATCTTCCGCAGGATATCGATCTGGTCGGAGAAACGGTAAAGGACATCATTGCACGGCTGGACGACGCCGATTTGCAGAAGGTCATCGAAGCAGCGAAGCTGGCCGGCCTTCACGAGACGATCATTCGGCTGCCGCAGGCGTACGATACGGTCGTCAATGGTGGAGGGGCCAATCTCCCACGCGGGTTTCGGCAGCGCCTTGGCCTTGCACGGGCGTTTTTTGGCGACCCGCACCTCGTAGTCCTCGACGAGCCCAATTCCAGCCTGGACAGTCTCGGCGAGCGCATGCTCTTCGACGCCATTGAGCGGATGAAGGCGGCCAATACAACGGTCATCATCATCACTCACCGGATAGGGATCCTCGGCGCAACGAACAAGCTTGCCATCATGCAGGGCGGCGCGATCAGCGCGTTCGGTGACAGCAGGGAGGTTTTCGAAAGGTGTGTGGCAAGACCTCAGGTTGCTTCGCGCGAATTTGTGTCATGACGATTTCACTCGCTCACGTCGACGTCCAGAAGGTTGCGCGGTGGCTGAGAGCGGCGCCGCCGGTGCTTCGCGACCGGCTGCGCGGTGTCACCTGGCTCCGCATCAAACGTTTTAACCGTCTTATGGCCCGACGGGGATGGGCTCGTTTGAAAATTGCATTCGCTCACGTCGAGATCTGGGAGGTCCCACGGTGGTTGAAATCGGCGCCGCCGGCGCTCCGCGACCGGCTGCGCGGTGTCACCTGGACAGGAAACTTGCTGGTCTGCGGCTTCGTCATCGGTCTCGGTACCTGGTCGACCTATGCTCCTCTCGAAAGCGCTGCGATTGCTGCCGGCACCGTCGAATCCGAATCGAGCCGCAAGACGATTCAGCACCTTGAGGGCGGCATCATCAGAGAAATCCTGGTCGCGGATGGTGACGTTGTCAGCGCTGGACAAACGTTGATCTCGTTGGAGGATACGAAGGTCCGTGCCGAAGCCCAGAGCCTGCAAGGCCAGTTGTGGGAGGCGACGGCACGCGAAGCACGGCTGAAGGCGGAACAGCGCGGGGAAGAGCGGGTATCGTTTCCGGCCAGGCTCGAAATGGCGCAGATGGCGAGTTCGTCGGTCGCCGATGTCCTTGCGGGCCAGCAAGCCATATTCGAAACGCGCCGGCAGGTGTTTCAATCGCAAGCGACCGTAAATCGGGAGAAGAGGTCGCAGGTGGAAAAGGAGATCGAGGGCCTCAGGGCGCAGGAAAGCGCGGCCGCAAGGCGCATCGACATCGTTCGTGAAGAAGCGTCAACGGTGGCCACGCTCGTCAGCAAGGGACTTGAGCGACGCCCGCGCCTTCTGAACCTGGAGCGCGAGATCGCTGACATCGAGGGACGGCGGGGAGAGATTGTCGCGCAGATATCGCGCGCGGGGCAGGTTATCAACGAATCCGAGGCCGTTCTCCTCAAACTGGAGCATGATCGTCAAAACGAGATCGCGCAGTCGCTGCGCGAGGTGCAGAACCAGATCTTTCAGATATGGGAACGACTGCGGGCGGCCGACGATCAACTCTCGCGAACGGCCGTCAAGGCGCCCGAGGACGGCGTGGTAACCGACCTGCGGATTCATACGACAGGTGGCGTCATTGGCGCCGGCGCAGCTCTCATGGATCTGGTTCCCCGGCGAGATCGGCTGATCGTGATTGCGCGCGTCAGGCCCGAAGACATCGATGTGGTCCGTCCCGGACTGAGTGCCGATGTGAATCTCCTGCCCTACAATCAACGCCGCGTACCGCGGCTCCACGGGACTGTGACGCACGTTTCTGCCGACCGTCTGGTCGACAAGCGCACCGATCAGCCGTACTACGCAGCGAAGATCCGAGTTCAGGACCTGGTCGGCGCCGGGATCGATAGTGTCCAGATCATTCCGGGAATGCCCGCGCAGGTATTCATCAAGACGGGTCACGGCACCGTGGCGCTCTACGCCCTCAAGCCTTTGCTTGACAGCTTCCACGGCGCGTTCCGCGAGGATTGAAGTACAACCAGAACGACGAGCGCCGGCGGTCCTTAGGATGAAGACACGCGTGCGGGCGCATGGCCGTTAAGGCGCCGGCTCCAGCGAAGAACCGCCTCCGTGCGGTTACGCGCGGAGCATTTTCGCATGATGCGCTGAACATGCATTTTTACGGTGTTTTCCGAAAGGTTGAGTCTGACGGCAATCAACTTGTTGGGAAGGCCGAGCTTGAGCGCCTCGAGGACATGTTGTTCGCGCGGCGTAAGGTCGATCATCGCCTTCCCCAGAACGAGGTGGGTGTCGTCACGACTGTCGTGGATTCCGGATAGCTCGGGAGTGTCGGGAAATTCCGATACCGTCTTGAGACTCGACGCTCCGTTTTGCCTGACGATCGGTAAGGGCCGGTAGACCCCACCGGCAAGAACCAGGCGCAATCCGGCGATAGCGACGTCGACCGGGATCGATATCGGAAAGAAGCCGCGGACCCCCCTTTGCATCGCGGCCGAAGCCGTCGCCTCGTCGTCGCGATTTGACAACAGGGCAACTGCTGCGTTCGGACAGGATTTTGCCAGAAGCGCGAGACTATGCTCGATCGAAGGGTCGGCGATCGGCTGGTTCCCGATCGTCAGCGCGATCAGGCGGATATCTCTGCCTGATAGCCAGTTCAGGCCGCTCGTCGTTGCCATTTCGACGATTTCGAAACCCTCGAGCTCCCGCTTGAGGATGTTGAGGATGCAGGTCCGCGCCAGCGCATGTTGCGCGATGATCACGAGCACAGGTGAGTTTTGCAGTCCGGTTTGTAGTCCCTGGGCTGGTTCTACGGGAGCGATAAAATCGTCCATGATGTCCCCGAATTAAAAAAGATGCTGGGTTATTCCACCATTTCCAATTCCAATTCCAATTTCCAATTCCAATTTCCTTGGAGCAAAGCTTGTCTCAATGACGCTGCAGCGAATGGCTGCTGATCATGCATTGCTCTCGATCTTCAAGCGAGCAGACGCTCGGGAGGTCTGGTCCACCGCTACAGATTCTGGCGGCGGTTCTGTTGTGCCAGCCTAGCTGCAAATATTGCGATACACGCTCGCCGCCACCGAACCCGGAGGGCCATCGACGACGTATGCATCATCTTCCTTCACGAGATATAGAAACGGCCTGTCTCCGGTATCTTCGCCCGATGCCTTCTTTCCTTTGACGCGGCCGCAAATGGTGTCGACGGGTTGCCCGAGCGTATTTTTGCGGATGGCCCGCTTCATTTCGCCGAACTCGGCGGACGTCGGGTCCTCCAACTTCGCGGCAATCGTGGCCTTCGCCTTGACCGTGACCGGATCGGGCGCCTCGGCGGGCCGACCAGAGGGCGTCGCCTCGACTTTTGCGTCGCCCGTGGACTTCGTCTTTTTCTCAGCGAGCTGGGGCCTGTCACGGGCGTGGGCAGTCGACGGCTCTTCCGCCTTCGCCGCGACCGCGGACTTCGCTCCCGTTTTTGCGGAGCTGGTCCTGGATGCCGCCGGCTTCGATTCACTCGGCTGGCTGGCCGCCATCCCGTTGAGACAGCCGAACCCGTTTGGGTCCAAGCATGCATCCATGCTCGCTTGCGGCGGTAAAATGCAGCTACAACCAACCAGGGTCGCAGCCAGAATGCCAATGAGAAGCGTTCTCATGCTAATCCCTCATATCAGGGGCCTGAGTTCCGCTCGCACTTCTTGCGGCGATCTAAATATTGCGCTGGTTGTCTATCATTTGCGCAAAAGTATTAAGTGGCTGTTAATCGTCCGCCGCTCGCCACGGCAAGCGGCTGCATAGTCAATGCCGGCGCATTTGATGCTGTGCAGGGTGAAGCCCATATTTCACGGGCTTTGAATGGTGGACGCACAAGGGATCGAACCTTGGACCTCTCCCGTGTGAAGGGAACGCTCTCCCGCTGAGCTATGCGTCCGGGAAATGTGGGCGAACAACAGGCCCTGTCAGAGCCCGCGATTTACGAAGGACGGGCCCCTAGTGTCAAGCGATCAGTCGGGCCATAGCGTCGTGTTTTCGCGCCGATCCGGGCGGAATTACGCCCCCTGCTGGCGGGCGCGGGAGGCGTGCGATTGCAGGGCGCGGATGCGCTCGGCCAGCGTGCCGCCGCCTTCGGAGGCGACCGTCGCGCCGGCTGTGTCGTTGGCGGGCTTGGCCGGCACTTTCGGCGGTTCCGCCGCCAGCATCGCCTCGATCGCCGAATTCGGCCCTTCGAGCTGCATGGCGAGCTTGGCGACTTCGGCCGCGATATCGTTGATGCGCTCGCGCAGCAGCGCGTTTTCCATTCGCTCGGTCTGCCACGAGCTCTCCGCCTGCTGCTGGATGGCGTTGATGTCGCGCTGCAGTTTCGCGCGCTCGTCGCGGGCGATGCGGAGCTGTTCCTCCACCGCCGCCTTCTCGGTTCGCAATTTTTCCACGATCGGCGACTTGCCGCCGTTCATGCCTGCGATCTCCGCGCGCAGTTCGCGCGCGGCGCGCTCGGCGTTTTCATTCGACTGCCTGAGCTGATTGTTTTCATATTCGCGCTCGGCCAGGATCTTGCCTTGCGTCGCCAACCGCGCCTCGAGGTCATTGACGCGGTTGCCGAGCATCTCGGCTTCCTTGACCTGCACGATCAATTGCCGGTCGAGATCGGTGACGCGCTGGCTCAAATTTTCGACACGGCCACGCGCTTCCGTCAGTTCGCGGCTGGCATGCTCGGAGTCGGCGCGCTCCTGCACGAGGCGGGCCTGCGTGGTCGAAAATTCCTTTTCGGCATCGCCGACGCGGCCCTTCAATTCCTCGATCTGCGTGCGCACCGCGACCAGCTCGACCTGGCGGCTGTCCGCCATCATCGAGCGGTCGTTCAATTCGCTATTGATCTTGCCGAGTTCGGCCTGCTTGTCGGTCAGCGCCTGTTCGGCGCTGCGCAACAGTTCGGTCTTGGCCGCAAATTCCTCTTCGGTGGCGCGGAGCTGCTCCTTCACTGCCTTCTCGCGCGCTTCGAGCGCAAAGATCGTGGCGTTCTTTTCGCCGAGCTCGATCTTCATGCGGTTGATCGCGTCGCTCTTCTTGCCGAGTTCGGCGAGCTGGCTGGTGGTCTTGTTCTTGAGCTGCTCGACGCTCATTTCGAGCCGCCGCGCCGACATCGCGAATTCCGCGCGGAGCTGGTCCTTGTCGGCCTGGATTTCGGCCATCGACAGCGGGGTCGCCGCCTCGAGCCGCCGCGTCGTCAGCCGCACCGCCCGGTTGTGCACCAGCGGAACGATCATCAGACCGAACAGCATGGAGACCAGAAAACCGATCGCCAGATACATGATCGGCTCGATCATGAATGGTACTCCACACAGAAAAGGATTCGTTAATCACATTGCCACGCCGGGCCGGGCCTGCGCCAGCCCAATGCAGCGTTAACCTGAATCCACCTGGGGAGACGCGCGCAGATGCTTGACGACGGGCTCAGAAGGGGTTCCAGGTCGCGCGCGGGGTGTATTTGAGATAGCCGACATTGGCGCCGAGCCGCAGTCCGATGCCGGAGCGGATCGGCACCAGCACGATATTGTTGGCAGTCAGCGCAGTCATGCCGAAGCCGCCGACGATATAGGCGGAGCCGTCGATGCCAACGAAGCGCTGGTAGATCGCGTTGGTGGCGGGCAGGTTGTAGACCAGCGTCATGGTGCGCGCGCCGTCGCCGCCCCAGTCGAAGCCGACCGACGGTCCCTGCCAGTAGACGCGCAAGTCACCGGCGTTCTTGGTGTAGAGCGTGCCTTCGCCATACCGCAGGCCCGCCACAAAGGCGCCCGAGCCTTCTTCGCCCAGCACGTAGCCGTTGGGCAGGCCCCATTGGCTGACCGCGCGCTCGATGATGGACGCCAGCCCCCGCGAGACGTTGCCGAAGAATTTGTGCCCGGCCGAAACCAGTTCGTCGGGCCCGAAGGTCTCGGGCCCCGGCTGGCGCTGCGGCGGCGGGTATTGTCCCGGCGGCGGTGCATATTGCCCCGGCGGTGGTGGGTATTGGCCCGGCGGTGGCGGCTGCTGTGCCGAAGCCGGCACGGTCCAGCACATCAGCGCGGCTGATATCACCGCGGCAAGGCGTGAAGCAAACGTCATGAAAGAACCCCTGGCATCGAAATTCTGGCCGCCGCCTTAACCTGACGCCAACAAGCATGGCTCTAGGTTGCGCCCAGTGTCCCCTCGACTCGCATGTTATCGGCACCAACTATGACGGCACAACGGCAGGAAAGATACGGTTTGCGCCCCGGAATGGCCGCTTTTGCCTTATTGGCGAGCTTTTTTTGCGCGCTCAGCCTTGATTTGGCCGCCCGCGCGGCAACCACCGAGCGCGTGGTGGTGAACCGCTATTCGGGCCTGGCCATCGGCGGCTTTGATCCAGTCGCTTATTTCACCGAATCCATGGCCCTGCAGGGCTTGCCCGATTTCGAGGCGCGCGGCGCCGGCGCCATCTGGCGTTTCCGCAACGAGGGCAACCGCGCCTCTTTCGTCGCGCATCCGGAAATTTACGGGCCCCAGTTCGGCGGCTACGACCCGGTCGATCTCGGGCGCGGCGTCACCTATGCAGGCAATCCGCGCTTTTGGGTGGTCGCAGGCCAGCGGCTCTATCTGTTCGGCCGCGAGGACAACCGCGATGCGTTTGCGGCCGACCCTTCGCGTTTCCTGAAAGAGGCGACGACACGCTGGCCGTCGCTGGAGCGCGAACTCGCGCAGTAAGTGGCAGAATGCCGTAGCCCGGGCGAGCGAAGCGACCCCAGGGGCGGTATCAGCCCAATCGAACATACGTTGGTTTGGTCACCACCGTTCCCGGGGTCGCTGCGCTCGCCCGGGCTACGAAGCGTTGGTCGCAGCGTTCGGATCGCCCCAGGCGATAAATTCCGGAACGATGAAGCCATTCCGTCCGGTGCCGAATTGCAGGGCAGCGCCGCTTGAATCGGTAACCCTGCCGCCGGCGGCGACAACGACGGCGTGGCCCGCGGCGATGTCCCATTCCGAGGTCGGCGCCAGCCGCGGATAGATATCGACGGAGCCTTCGGCCACCCGGCCGAGTTTCACCGCCGAGCCAAGCTCGCACCGCACCGCGCCCGGCCTCGCCGCAATGAAGGCTTCGCTCCTGGCATCGCCATGCGAACGGCTGACCGCGACCGTCCATGGCTGGCCGCGCGGCGGGCAGGGCCGGGTGTGTATCGGTTCGACCAGCGGCCTGTCCTTGCCAGGCTCCTTGCCAAGCGTCAGCCGCTCGGCGCCGCGGCCGACCAAACCGCGCCAGATTAGCCCGAGGGCGGGCGCGCTGATGATGCCAAGCAGCGGCGTTCCCTGCGACACCAGCGCCAGGTTGACGGTGAATTCGTTGCGCCCGGCGACGAATTCCTTGGTGCCGTCGAGCGGGTCGATCAGGAAGAAGCTTTCCCTGTAGGGCAGCGCGGCCGCCTGGGTGCGCTCTTCCGACAGCGCAGGTATTTTGGGCACCAGGCGCGCAAGACCCTCGGCGATGATTCGGTCGGCCGCCAGATCGGCCTCCGTTACCGGCGAGCCGTCGGTCTTGCCGTCGACCGTCATGGCGGAGCGGTTGACGGCGAGGATGGCGGCGCCGGCGCGGATCACGATCTCGGTCAGCGGCTCGATCAGCCTTGCGGCGGCATCGCGATCAAGCGCCGGTGGACGTGCCTCATTCATGAGCTCGGCCCATTTGCTGTTCGTCCTGCCTTACCATTGCCGCCCCCTGCTGGCAGCAGGGGGCTGCGCAGTGTATCACCGATAAGCACGCGTGATTCGTAACGGCCCGCCGGCAATTTGCGACCAGGCGGCTTTCCAGGAACCCATGATGTCTGGCACTTCGTCTCCCGGTCCGGCTCCCGATACCCTCGAACTTGCGGCGCTGCTGTGTTCGCGCGTCTGTCACGATCTCATCAGCCCGGTTGGCGCGATCGTCAATGGGCTTGAGGTGCTTGATGACAACCCGAAGCCCGAAGACCGCGATTTCGCGCTCGATCTCATCCGCAAGAGCGCCAAGACCGCCTCCGCCCGGTTGCAGTTCTGCCGCCTGGCGTTCGGAGCTGCGGGATCGGCGGGCGCGCAGATCGATCTCGGCGATGCCCAGACCATGGCGCGCGGCCACATCGAGGACGGCAAGATCACCATCACCTGGAATCTGCCGCGGCTGTTGCTGCCGAAGAACCGCGTCAAGCTGCTGCTGAACATGCTGATCATCGCGCAGCAGACGATCCCGCGCGGCGGCACGCTGACGATCGATCCGATCGGCGACGGCGAGACGATGGGTTTTCGCGTCACGTCATCCGGCCTGAACGCGCGCGTGCCGCAGAACATCGCCGATCTCCTGAGCGCAAGTTCGACGGCGACCGTCGACGCGCATGCGGTGCAGCCTTACTATACGCGCCTCTTGGCGCAGGCCTGCGGGCTCGGCGTGACGCTTGCGCCCGACGGCGAAAAGGTAATTGTTACCGCTTCCTGAAGGCGCCAACGCGCCAACATGGTTAATCAACGGTGAAAACAGGCGGCAGACTTGATTTCTGCCGTCTTATCTCTTTGTTGATCCCGTTCTTTTCCACTTGCTCAACCAATATTAAACGCTTTGCATAGAAGCTGGCCTCGTTCCGTAAGGCGCGTCGATGTCGCGTGCCGCTGCGTGCGAAGGCCAGTTTCATGGATGATTTGTTGCGGGAGTTCCTGACCGAGACCAGCGAGAGCCTGGATACGGTCGACAATCAGTTGGTGCGGTTCGAGCAGGACCC
>NZ_LLYB01000093.1:0-41794 GCF_001440475.1 Bradyrhizobium lablabi
AGCATGCGGTCGCGGGCATCAACGCCGAATTTGACTTCTTTGGCTGACATATTTGGTTTCCCTGAGTTGATCTTTGTTTCTCACCCTGTCGGGGAGGCGCCTTGCGGGCGCTCCTCAGGGTGAGCGTGGCAGGCGAAGGGCTTAGGCGGCCTTCTTCTTCGAGGCGGGGACGTCGAGCACGCCCATGACGTCGGACTCCTTCATGATCAGGAGATCCTCACCGTCGATCTTGACCTCGGTGCCCGACCACTTGCCGAACAGGACGCGGTCGCCGACCTTGAGGTCGATCGGGATGAGCTTGCCGGCTTCGTCACGGNACCCGGGCCGACGGCAACGACTTCGCCCTGGGAGGGCTTTTCCTTGGCACTGTCCGGAATGATGATGCCGCCAGCGGTCTTCTCTTCGGCGTCGATACGCTTGACCACGACGCGGTCGTGAAGCGGACGGAATTTCATGCAGTCCTCCTAAGTTTCTGAAGATGTTACCAGAATTGGGAATTTTGGCAGTCCGAGCCGGCGAGTGCTAACTCGGCTGCGGCTGATTTAGGCCAGTATTCTGCGGGGGACAAGGGCTTCTAGCAGAAAAATTGGCACTCAAATATGACGCCTGCCAATTTCATTAATCATGATTAACCGGGGCGGCCCGACTCCGGGACCCCGTATTAGCACGTGCGGTAAGCTGCTGCTAACGCGTGAATTTTCAACAGATCATTAAACATTTAGGCTTGTGATGGGAGGGGCGCGTCGTCACATTTCTCAGATGTGAGCGCATCTCCGCCGGGGTGGCTCGGTGTGTGGCCACCACGTGAATGCGCTTCCAGCAATGGAGGTTTGGCATGGTGTCGCGGGTTGGAGTTGCTTCCGACGACTTCCGGAAGCAGGTGCTGGGTTACGGGCTGACGACGGCGCAAATTCTGTATCGGATGCCGGATCACCCCTCATTGTTACAGACCTATGTCTGGCAGAATTACGATTTGTTTCCGAAATTCCCCGCGCTGAAGGATTTCCTCGCCTTCTGGCAGGAAAAGCTCGATGGCCCGCTGTTTTCCGTGACGGTTGCACATTCCAGGCTGATCAAGCCGGCCGAGCTGCGCGCGGTGGATGGCGTGTTCAGGCTGCATTGATTGCGCTGAAGCCGTAGGGTGGGCAGAGCGAAGCGTGCCCGCCATCGCGAGCGGAATGTTAGATGGTGGGCACGGCGCAAGCGCCTTTGCCCACCCTACAAAATTGAATTCGTGTTAGCCTCTCTGCACAAACAAAAAAGGGAGGCTCCCATGGCCAAAAAGAAAGTGACGTCACGACCGGCGGCGCAGCCTGCCGTAAAGAAGAAATGGTCGGGTCACAAGACGGCCCCCAAATCCCGAGCCCGCAAGGCCCTCAAATCCAAGGGACGCGTGTCGAAGGCCAAGCCGGCCAGCAAGGCGCGGCCGAAGCAGACCATCGCCATCAGCCATCACCGCGAAGAGGATTTCAAGGCCGACGGCCTGCGCACTTACGCAAAGTACCGCGACCTCGGCATCAAGGATGCCACCCACGGCCTGGCGCAGGCGCATGTCATCCGCTTGCAGGGGCCCTGCAATCCGGCGGAAGTTTCAAAGCTGCATTACCACGACGTCGAATTCCAGATGGTCTATGTGCTCAAGGGCTGGGTGAAGACCTACATGGAAGGGCAGGGCGAAACGCTGATGAGGGAAGGCAGCGCCTGGACCCAGCCGCCGCGCATCAAGCATCTGATTATGGATTATTCCGACGACGTCGAACTGCTGGAAGTGATTTTGCCGGCGGATTTCAAGACGGTGGAATTGGCGGGCTGATCCTGCAGCCCGGATGGAGCCAACGGGTCGCGCGAATGCGCGCCCGATGGGCCAGTCTCGAAGCTGACAAACTGATCCCGGATTGCGCTTCGCTCCATCCGGGCTACGGATTTACGGCCTACGTCAACACCCCCACCACCGCGCCCATCAAGCACGTCGCCAGCGTCCCTGATACGATCGACTTCAACCCGAGCGCATTGATCTCCTCGCGCCGCTCCGGCGCCATGGTGCCGAGGCCGCCGATCATGATGCCGAGGCTGGCGAAGTTGGCGAAGCCGCACATCGCATAGAGCATGATCAGCCGCGAGCGCGGATCCAGCGCATCAGCGCCGAGCTTCGACAGTTCGACATAGGCGATCAATTCGTTGAGGATGGTCTTGATGCCCATCAGGCTGCCGGCCGTGACGGCCTGCGGCCAGGGCAGGCCCATCAGCCAGCACACGGGCGCCATCACGTAGCCGAGCAGCCGCTGCAGCGAGATCTTGGCGCCGCCGATCTCGGGCAACAGTCCCAAAATCGCATTGACGAGATAGACCAGCGCCACCAGCACCAGCAGCATGGCGACGATGTTGAGCAACAGCTCGAGCCCTGCCGTGGTGCCCTTGACGATCGCATCCATGGTGCTCGAGACCTGCATGTCCGGATCTTCCAATGATCCCCCGGTGCGCTTGTCCGACGTCTCCGGCACCATGATCAGGCTGATGAGGATCGCGGCCGGCGCACCAAGCACCGATGCGATGACAAAATGCGCCGCCGCATCCGGGATCAACGGCGCTAGGAAGGTGGCGTAGAGCACCAGCACGGTGCCGGCGATGCCCGCCATGCCGCCGGTCATCACCAGGAACAACTCGCTGCGCGTCAGCTGGGCCAGATAGGGGCGGATGAACAGCGGCGCCTCGACCATGCCGAGAAAGATATTGGCTGCGGTCGACAGCCCGACCGCGCCGCCGACGCCGAGCGTGCGCTCCAATAGCCACGCCATGCCGCGCACGATCGGCGGGAGCACGCGCCAGTAAAACAGCAGCGTCGTCAATACGCTCATGACGAGCACGATCGGCAGCGCCTGAAAGGCCAGGACGAAGTCCGCGCCCGGCGCCTTGAGGTCGAACGGCAGCGCGCCGCCGCCGACATAGCCGAACACGAAGGAAGTGCCGGCGCGGGTGGCCGCCGAGATCGTGTTGACGGCGTCGTTGATGGCGCCGAACGCTTTGGCCACCGGAGGCAGCTTGAGCAATACCAGCGCCGTGCCAACGGTGGCTGCCAGGCCAACCAAAATTTGCCGGATCGAAACCGCGCGGCGGTTCTCGCCAAGCGCCCATGCGATCGCCAGCAATGCCAGCACGCCAAACGCCGATTGCAGTTGCAGCATGAATCCCCCAAAACCCCCAGGGATTATGCCAGCGCCGCACGGCCGCGCAATGCCGTGTTGCGGGCCTGCCCGTTGACATCCGCGTCGCCCTCGGCCACCCGTCTGCCATGTCATCGACGATGCCGATGGGCGCCCGCGATCTGCTCAGGCACGCCCCGTTCCTCTATTTCCTGCTGTCCCGCAGCCTGTCGCGTTTTGCCAGCCAGATCGCCGCGGTCGCGATCGGCTGGCAGATCTACGACCTCACCGGCAGCGCCTTCCAGCTCGGCATGGTCGGGCTGGTGCAATTCCTGCCGACGGCGCTTCTGGTTTTCGTGGCCGGCCACGCCGCCGACCGGTTCGAGCGCAGGCGGGTGGTGCAGCTTTGCCAGCTCGCGGAGGCGGCGACCGCGTTGTTCCTGGCGATCTCGACCTTTGCCGGCTGGCTCAACGACGTACAGATATTCATTGCCACCTTCGTGATCGGGATTGCCGGCGCGTTCGAGAGCCCGGCGACGGCGGCGTTGCTGCCGCTGATCGCGCCCAGAGGCTCGCTGCAGCGCGCGACGGCGATCTCATCCGGCGCCGCCCAGGTCGCGACCATCACCGGCCCGGCGCTCGGCGGTCTCGCCTATGTCTTCGCGCCGAGCCTGCCGTATCTCGTCATCGTCATCTTCTGGCTGGCGGGCGCGGTTCTCACCGGCTTCATCCGCACGGAGAAGCAGGAGGTTTCGACTGAGGCGGCGGTTGCAGACGATGTGTATGCCGGTGTTCGCTTCATCCGCAACAACCCAGCTATCCTCGGCACCATCTCGCTCGATCTGTTCGCGGTGCTGCTTGGCGGCGTCACGGCGCTGTTGCCGATCTATGCCCGCGATATTCTGCAGACCGGTCCGCTCGGGCTCGGCATCCTGCGCGCCGCGCCCGCGGTCGGCGCGCTGTTCATGACCGCCTATCTGGCGCGTCACACCATCAACCGCCATGTCGGATTGCGGATGTTCCAGGCCGTCATCGTGTTCGGCGCGGCGACCATCGTGTTCGCACTGTCGCAATGGATGTGGCTTTCGGTGCTGGCGCTGGCGATGTTGGGCGCCGCCGACACGATCAGCGTGGTGATCCGCTTCTCGCTGGTGCAACTCGCGACGCCCGACGAGATGCGTGGTCGTGTCGGCGCGGTGAATTTCCTGTTCATCAATGCCTCCAACCAGCTCGGCCAGTTCGAAAGCGGCGTCACGGCGGCGCTGTTTGGCACCGTGCCGGCCGCCGTCATCGGCGGCATCGGCACCATCGCGATTGCACTGCTCTGGATGAAGCTGTTTCCGACGCTGCGGAAGGTGGAGCGGCTGGAGTAGGGAGAGGAGTGATCCTCATCCCGAGAAACCCGGTTGCTTGCACAGCAGTTTTCCGCCTGCAGTAATCTTCGCGCGCACCAACGCCGTGCGCCAATCAAGAAGTGGACCGGTCCATCAGCTTCGACTGCATCCGAGCCAGGGCGTTGCTCAGCCTCGCAGCTTCCTCAAACCGCGTTTCCGCGTAAGGCGCCCTCGATGCTGGATCACGCACGATAGCCTCGGCTGCTTCAGAAAGCCGGCGCAGCGGAGTCCTCAGCCATTGCGCCGCGAGATAGAGCAGCGCCAGGGCGGTGAGGGCACCGGTTCCGAGCATGACCCAGAACGATCTGATCAACTCGCGCGTCGGTGCCATCGCGTCATCCGCGTTCTGGCGAATCAAGAGCGACCAGCCGAGGTTCGGAAGATCCGCCAAGCCGATCATTGGAACGGTCACGGTGAAGTAGTCTTTGCCATCAGGCCAGCGCTCTCTCAGAGACGAGGAATTGACCCGATCGGCCGCCAGCGCGGAGCCGATGTTGAGCGGCTTGTTGACGAGATCGGGTGGTCCGAACAGGACTAGCCGATCACGTGAAAGCAGAACCGGCTCGATGCCGGGCGCCTGCAAATCTGCCATGCCCTCCAGCACCCAATTCCAGTTCAGCTGCGCACCAACGACGCCGGTGACGGAACCGGCGTGCTGCACCGGCGCGGCAAGATCGATGGAACGACTGGATTCCATCGACGCCGGTGGCAGGTGCGCGGGATCATGCGCTCCATTGCCATCGATGGCCGCCGTTACATCCAGGCCTTGCCTGAACCACGGCTCTTGTTCGACGCGTTCGCCCTCCAGCGTTCCGTCCGTGGCCGCCAGCACTTTTCCCTCGAGATTGGAGACGCCGAGCCAGGAATAGCGAGTGTCGAGCCGGCTCATGAACTGGATTTGCTCGCGGGCACTTGCCGGGTTGGTCGAATCGATCAGGGTGGCAAGCCGTGCGACATCCATCCACACTCCGTGGAGGCGCCGCGCCAGCAGGTTGGCGCTCAATTCGCCGCGCGTCGTCAGCTTCTCAACCCGCAGTTCCTCGGCGCGCCGCTGCAGGGCAGCGGTATAGAGCACCGCAGTCACAACGGCGAGCACCAGCATGAGCATGGCGCCGCCGAAGAACACCAGCGTACGAAGGCTCAGCCGCCTGCCTGCCATGACGCCTCCTTAATGGGTCAAAGCCCGAGCCAGTTCGCGGATCATGCGGACAATATCTGCCCGATCGGATCCGGGAATGGCGCGAGCCGTGTGAAGCTTCTCGATGATCTGGGCACGCTGCGTCGTGGTGGACGAGAACCTCAGCCGATAGCCATCACGTGTTGGCGCAAGGACGAATGCCTCAACGTCGCCGATCCCAGGGATCGTCAATAACCCCGTCGTCCCCAACGATAGACCAACTGGACCGCTAACTCGTCCGCCTTCCGGACCGAGATTGATGAGCCAGCCACGCTGCTTCTCGCCTCCGACGGTCAGAGCGGTGGGTTCGGGCACCTGGCGCTGCGGCCGATTATATCGGGGACGTTCGATGCAGACGGCGGTGGCCACGAGCAGGACCAGGATGTTGTAGACCGTCCAGAACATGACGACGGCAAGACCGTCAGCGGCTGTCGACGAAGTATTGAAGATGAAATCGGAGTTGAGCGGCACGACCAGGCCGCCGACGGTCAACCCCAGGAGGATCAGGAATGGTCGCATCAACGACCATTGGACGACGACTTTTGTCCGGTTGCCGCCCTTGGCCGTCACCGAAAACTTGTGGGGACCCTTCGTCAAAAGGCCCAGCGTCAGAGCCCGGCAGACCGGCCAGGCGGCGATCAACTGCGCCGTGTCGTTGAGGATCGGAATGAACAGTCCCTTGGAAAGCCAGTTCAAGGTTACCAGGACCGCCAAATAATACGGCAGGTAATAGCTGACGATGTCGGCAAGCGATGCGTTCACGACCGTGATGCCGAACCACCAATACAGCAGGGGACAGATCAGGCTGGCAATTCGGAACGGAAAGGTACTGATCCAATAGAGCAATGAGTCCAGTATGCCGATCCGGTATATCAGGCTCAATCGATGAGAGCCGATCGGATTGTACGAGCCGCGCACAATCTGCGTGAGGCCAAGGCACCAGCGGCTGCGCTGGGCGATATATTCCTTGAGGCCCTCCGGCGCCAAACCCTCGGTCAGAGGCTCGTTCAGGTACACCGTCCGCCATCCGCTTTCCGCAAGCTTCAATGTGAGCAGGAAATCCTCGGTCACGCTTTCCGTCGGAAGCCAGCCAATCTGCTCAACCGCCCGAAATCTCACCACGGAGGAGGTGCCGCAGCAAATCGCGATTCCCCAGGCATCACGCGCCGGTTCGACATTGTCGAAGAAGTGGCGCTGCTCATCCGGATATGCGGAGCTTATGCCGAGGTTGTGCTGGATTGGATCGGCGTTGAAGTAGTGCTGAGGTGTTTGAACAAGCCCGACGCTTGGGTCGTGAAACAACGCCAGCGCCCGCTCGATAAAGTCGACGTGCGGAACAAAGTCGGCATCGAGCACGGCGATAAAATCCGGGCGGTCCGGATCCCGAGCGCGTTCGGCAAGCGCGTGATTGATGTTTCCGGCCTTCGCATGCGCATTATCGGAACGGACGATGTATCCCACGCCGTGCTGCTCGCAGGCGCGCCGCAGCCAATCCCTGCGGCCATCGTCGAGCACGAAAACGCGATAGCGGGGAAATTGGACGGCCTTTGCGCCGACAATCGTCCGTTCGAGCACTTCCGGCGGCTCGTTAAACGTCGTGATGAAGATATCGACACGCGGCGTCTCGCCAGGCAACCACCATCCGGCATGCTGGTTCGCTTCCGTCGTGCGCTCCCGCACCCGAAAGAGGATGAAAAAGGCGATGGACGAAGACAGCACCGTCAGCGCCTCGAGCGTCGCAAACCCCCAGCTGACGATGGCATCGCTCGTCCAACCGAGTGGCGCGAGAGTCTCGGTGAACCGCCAGGCCACGTAGCGCCACGACAAAACGGTCGCCCCCCCGAGCAGAAGGGCGCGCCAGTACCATCGGCCTGGGTTGAGCAGCGGCAGCACGATCAGGCGCAGCCCGACGATAACAGCGGATCCGGCAAAGGCCGCCAGAAGTGGGGAGAGCAGAAGCATCAAAGGCCGTAGCGTGTGAGAAACTTCCGGATGGTAGCGACGTGGCCGGCTGAAAAGATCACGCGGCCGGTCCGGCCGATCGCGCAGCCGAGATCCGGCTGTCGTGCGAGTTCGGGCACCGTCACCGTGACGTCGAAGCGCTGCATATGCTGAGGGCTGGGACCCACGGCGAGATTTTGATAAAGCGACGATGCCCCCGATCCGCCGAGCCGGGTAACCGTTCCGTCAAAAATCCGATCGTCCCCGAACAATCGAAACTGCACCGGTGCCCCGACCGACAGGCTGGCGTAAAGAGCCTCGGAAACGCCCGCCGTCACGACCATGCTGTTGCAGTCGACGAGCTTGACGAGATCCTGGCCTCGACGTGCATGCTCGCCATCGTCCACCAGGAAATCCCAAATCACGCCTGGGACGCGGGCGCTGAGGGCAGCAGACGTCAAGCGGTTGACGCGAAGACGCTCGGCGTCGATCTGTCGACCGGACTGGAGCACGCGGGCTTTGACTCGTTCCTCGTCGACGGAGAGTTCGGCCAGTCGCAGGTCGATTTCATGGATACGTTGCGCAGAGAACGGTGCGTCGTTGTAGGACTCGCCGATGAATACTCCGGTGTGGGCTGCGGCAAGTTCGGTCTCGAAATATTTGCCCCGCTCCCTTGTTCCCTGCAGGTCTTGCTGCGCGACATCGAACGCCGCACGAGCCCGACCCAGATTCGCCGCGGTCTGTACGCCGCGATTGCTCAACTCGCTGGCGCGGTTGAATTCGGCGTCTGCCTCGCGCAGCCGCGCGCCTGCGGCATCCTGTGCCGCCTTCGCCTCCGCTATTCGCACCTCGATCTGCCGGATTCGGCCGCGTCGGTAGTCTGCAGACTGCGTCTCGAAGCCGGCTCTTGACTGCGACAAGGCGACCCTCTGCGCCGCGATGCGCTGCAGCTCGATCTGCTGGGCGTCGCGATCGCGCTCGAGCTCGAGAAGGCGGGCGGTGTCGAACCTTTCATCGGTAACACGCGCCACGAGTTCGCCGGCATTGACGCGCGACCCAACGCTCCGCGCCGCGAGCGCTACTTTGCCTTCGATCGGGGCGCGGACGACGTAAAGTCGCGCATTGACCGTCGCGTCTTCCGATGTTCCGGCAAAGTGCTCGCCGACCAGGACGTAAAGTCCGCCGGCGAAGAAGATCAAACCGATGATCAGGCGTGCGAGTTTCATGGGCGACCGCGAGCTGCACTGCAGCTTGTTAAGCCTTCAACGTCGTCCGGCCGATGCTATGCGACGGAACGGTCCTGATGTAGCAGGCGAGAGTTGATGCGGACCGAGACTCGATAGGAGTAGTCCAGCGATGGCTTTGTCGTACTCGAAGGCTGATTCTCGATCCATCCGGACGATTACCGGAATCCATCCGGACGACTACGGGAACAGCAGTGCAAATGCAATTGGTGCGAGAGATCGCAGGGCGGACCTCCCTTGATCATTTCGATGCGAACCAGCCACGCGGATATCACGGGAGCAACGCTCGGACGCCGCTACGATCCAGCGTCGTGATCCGCTTTCCTGGTGCAGCTGTCGACACCGGACGAATGCGTCCGTCGCTGGGGAAGCTGGAATAGGGCGAGGCAATTTTCACCTTGAGAAGCGCGGAACGCGCGTCTCAAGGATGAGGCTACCCGCGGGGCCGCATGGTTCGAGGCGGCGCCAAGTGGCGGCTCCTCACCCATGAGATCTGAAAGGGGAGTTCGCCGAAAAATCTAGCCCCGTCCCACGAACGGCATCTTGGTCGCCATGACCGTCATGAACAGCACGTTGGCATCGAGCGGCAGGCCGGCCATGTAGGCGACCGCGTCGCCGACGGCCTTCGCGTCCATGCGCGGCTCGTGTTTCATCGTGCCGTCGGGCTGCATCACGCCGGGTCCGGCGACCATGCGATCGGTCATTGGCGTCGCGGCATTGCCGATGTCGACCTGGCCCACTGCAATGTCGTACATGCGGCCGTCGAGGTTGGAGGCCTTGGTCAGGCCGGTGATCGCGTGCTTGGTCGAGGTGTAGGCCGAGGAGAACGGCCGCGGCGCATGCGCCGAAATCGAGCCATTGTTGATGATGCGGCCGCCGCGCGGGTTCTGGTCCTTCATGATGCGGAAGGCGTGCTGCGTGCACAGGAACGGGCCGGTGAGGTTGGTGTTCACCACCGCCTGCCACTGCTCGAGGCTGAGGTCCTCGAAATTGACCGGCGGCGCGCCCATGCCGGCATTGTTGAAGAGCACGTCGAGCCGGCCATAGGTGTCCTTCACCTTGGCGAACAGGGCGGCGATCGAATCCGGCTTGGTCATGTCGGCGGAAACGCACATGCTCTTGCCGACATTGTCGCCGAGCTTCTTGGTCTCCTCCAGCATCTCCATGCGGCGCCCGGCCAGCACCACGGTGTAGCCGGCATTCATCAGCGCCAGCGATGCGGCGCGTCCGACGCCGGTGCCTGCACCGGTAACGAGCGCGATCTTGTTGGTTGCGTCGGCCATTGTTTCCTCGCCTTTACTTCTTTGCTTCTGTTTCGGATTTGTAGGGTGGTCTTGGAATATTCTGATGTGCCGCGCGCAGCGCCGCCGACCAGCGCGAGCGAAGGTCGTGGAAATAGGGCTCGCCGGCCTCGATGCGGTGGTTGAGGTCGGCCTCACAGGCATCCGCACGCACCACCAAGACGTCGATCGGCAGGCCGACTCCGAGATTGGACCGCATGGTCGAATCCATCGAGATCAGCCCGGTCTTCAGCGCCTCATAGAGCTCGACGTCGTAATGCATCGCGCGGTCGAGCACCGGCTTGCCGTATTTGTGCTCGCCGATCTGCAAATAGGGCGTGTCGGTGGTGCATTCGATGAAATTGCCGGCGGTGTAGACCATGAACAGCCGCATCCGCGAGCCCTTGATCTGCCCGCCGAACAGGAAGGAGACGTCGAAGGAGACGTCTTCGGATCGCAGCGCCGGGCCTTCGGTGGCATGGACCATGCGGATCGCCCGCCCGATGCGCTGGGCTGCCTGGAACATGGTCGGCGCGTTCATCAGCGTCTCGACCTCGCCGGTGTTGGGGTCCTCGATGCCCTCGGTCAGCGTCGACAGCACCGACTGGCTGATCGCCAGATTGCCGGCGCTGGCAATCGCCATGATGCGCTCGCCGGGTTTTGAGAAGATATGCAGCTTGCGGAAGGTCGAGACGTTGTCGAGGCCGGCATTGGTGCGGGTATCCGCGATCATGACGAGGCCGTCCCGCACCAGAATTCCGCAGCAATAGGTCATTCAAAGTCCCCGAACGCGTCCGTTTTTCGGCGGCCAAACTAGTAGCCAATTTCGAGGGGCCATCCAACCCCAATTCCCGCGGCGCGGCATGCAACCGGCGGCCAGAACCCGCCCTGCTGGGCGACGTGGCGGCTCATGCCCGGGGCTAACCGCCGCCTGGACCCATCCCGGAGCTCAAACCGGGATCAAGCCCGCGCCAGAACGACATGCGCCTGGATTTTGGCGGCAACCTCACCGTTACCATGCTTGCGCGCGATGGCGGCCGCGGCGCGGTCAGTGGCGGCCTCGAGCTTGTCGGCACCCCGGAATTCGATCTCGTTGCGTAGCGGTGTTCCCTGGCAATAGGCGACTGCTGGGTAACGGGGCGAGGGCGCGCGGCTCTCCTCCGCCCTGGTTTCGATCGTGACGTTCGAAAAGCCCGCCTTCGCCAGGTCGCTCCGGATCAGCGCGGTATCGTGATAGCCGTGCGGCGTGCGCGCCAGAAAGCGCGGCGGATCGTTTGGAAAGAATTCCGCGAGCGCGTTGGTCACGTCGTCCGCGAACACGTTCTCCTCGATGCGGTCCCATGCGTTGAACAGGAAACATCCACCCGGCTTGAGCACGCGTCTGGCCTCGCGATAGGCGGACGGTCGGTCGGGAAAGAACATCACGCCAAACTGGCAGCAAACGAGGTCGAAGGCGGCATCCTCGAACGGCAGTGCCTGTGCATCCGCCTTGCGCCAGCTGATGCGAACGTCCTGATTTTGCCGCGTGGCGGCATAATCGAGCATCGGTTGATTGAGGTCGGTCACGACGTAACGGGCATCGGATGAAAGTCCGGGCGCCAGCGCGCGCGTCACCACGCCGCTGCCGGCGGCCGTCTCCAGCACGGCTTTGGGCGAAAGCGCGGCGGCCTTTTGCGAGATATCCCGGGCGTAACTCGCGAAGATCAAGGGAACCATGTAGCGGTCATAGTTTTCCGGGATCGAGCCTGCGAAGATCTTGTCGCCTGCTGACATGGCCTGTCCTCTGCGTTACGCTTCGATCTCTCGTCATTCTAATGAAAAAGAAAATACATGGGGAGGCCGCAGTGCGCGTCAGAGAATTGCCGGGCAAGTCATACGCCGCGTTGGCGTCGTTTTTTTGCATTGCACTGATTGCCGCAAGCCCCGCCTTGGCGCAGAAAAAGGGCGGCACGCTCCGGCTCTATCACAATGACAATCCGCCCTCGACCTCGCTGCACGAGGAAGCGACGATTGCATCGGTGACGCCGTTCGCGGCGATCTTCAACAATCTCGTGGTGTTCGATCCGGCCAATGCGCATGAGAGCATCGATACCGTCATTCCGGATCTGGCCGAAAGCTGGGCGTGGGATTCAACCAACACCAAGCTGACGTTCAAGCTCCGGCAGGGCGTGAAATGGCACGACGGCCAGCCGTTCACGGCCAAGGACGTGCAATGCACCTGGCGGATGCTGATCGGCAAGACCGAGACCCAGGACTTCAAGCGCAATCCGCGCAAGGTCTGGTACACCAAGCTGCAGGACGTCTCGATCAACGGCGATCATGAGGCGACGTTCGAGTTGAGCGAGCCGCAGCCGAGCCTGCCGGTGCTGCTGGCGAGCGCGTTTTCGCCGGTCTATCCCTGCCATGTGTCGCAGCAGGTGATGCGGACCAAGCCGATCGGCACCGGGCCGTTCAAGTTCGTCGAGTTCAAGCGCGGCGAGTCGGTTCGCCTGGTGCGCAATCCCGAGTACTGGAAGAAGGACCGTCCCTATCTCGACGAGATCACGTTCCGGATGATCGACAGCCGCGCGACGCGGATGCTGGCCTTTGCCACCGGCGAATACGACATCACCTTTCCCTCCGACGTCAGCGTTCCCCTGATGAAGGACGTGAAGGCGCGCGCACCGAACGCGATCTGCGAGATGACGACCACGGGAACGCAGATCAATCTGATGGTCAACCGCGTCAACCCGCCGTTCGACAATGCGGATATTCGTAAAGCCATGTCGCTGGCGCTGGACCGCAAACCCTTCAACACCATCCTGATGGAGGGGCTGGCGCGGATGGGCGGGGCCATGCTGGCCAAGCCCGAGGGCGAGTGGGGCATGCCGGAGGACATGGTGTCGTCGCTGACCGGCTACGGGCCGAATGCCGAGAAGAACATCGCCGAGGCGCAGGCGATCATGCAGAAACTCGGCTATAGCGACGCAAAGCCGCTGCAGATCAAGATCCAGACCAGGAACCTGCCGACCTATCGCGATCCCGCCGTGATCCTGACGGACCAGCTCAAGAAGGTCTACATCACGAGTGAACTCGATATTCTCGACACCCCACGCTGGTACGCGCGGCTGGCGAAGAAGGATTACACGATCGGGCTGAACGTCACCGGCGTCAGCGTCGACGATCCCGACGGCAATATCGTCGAGAACTATTCCTGCAAGTCGGAGCGCAACTACACCCAGTACTGCAACGCCGAGGTCGATCGTTTGCTGGTCGCGCAATCAAGCGAGCTCGACCGGGACAAGCGCAAGAAGATGGTGTGGGAGATCGAGCGGCTCCTGGTCGAGGACGCGGCGCGGCCGATCATCCTGCACTCATCGGCCGCCAATTGCTGGCAGCCCTACGTGAAGAATTTCAAGCCGCACGACAACAGCCAGTACAACAATCTGCGGTTCGAGGAAGTCTGGCTGGACAAGTGACGGCCGAAGGGCCGTCATTGCGAGGAACAAAGCGACGAAGCAATCCATCTATCCCCGCGTTGAAGCGTGGATTGCTTCGCTTCGCTCGTAATGACGGCTGAATGCTACTGCGACTGGCTCTGCCACTGGCCGGGCCGCCCGGCCTGTTCGACCTTGACGGCCACCGTCAGCGTCTCCGCGCCGCCGCCATAGCGGGTGCCGCGCACGGGGGCGGCGCCGAGATAGTCGAGCCCGATGGCGACGCGGGCGTGGGCGTCGGTGGTACAGATGCCGTTGGCGGCATCGAACCCGACCCAGCCGAGATCAGGCACGTAGGCTTCCGCCCAGGCGTGGCCGGCCTGCTGCTGAGTGGTGCCGTCGGAGCGCAGGAAATGTCCGGAGACGAAACGCGCCGGAACGCCGCCGGAGCGGGCGCAGGCGATGAAGATGTGCGCGTAGTCCTGGCAGACGCCGCGCTTGAGGGCGAAGGCTTCCGCCGCCGAGGTGCCCGAGTTGGTCGGGTCTTCGTCGAAGATCATGTGTTCGTTGATCTGCACCATCAGCGCATGCAGGAAGCCGAGCACGTCGCCGTCGGACTCTGAGCGCATCTCGCGGGCGAACGTCGCCATCGCCGGGTTGACTTCGGTCAGCGCGGTCGAGCGCAGGAACAGGCTCGGCGGAAAGCGCTCGTCGGTACCGCGCAGCACACCGCCGGTGTCGTGGGTCTCGATCAGCCCTTCGACATGGATGGTGAGGTCGGCGATCGGCCCGTGGGTGAGCACATGCGTGACGTTGCCGAACGCGTCCTGATGCGTGTCGAGCCGGGAATCGGTCGAGACGTCGATCTGCCATTCGGCGACATACTGCCCGTCATGGCTGCCGGGCGTCATGCGCAGGATCTGGATCACGCCCGAGGCAGGCGGCTCGTAGCGATAGCTCGTGGTATGGGCAATTCGCAGGCGCATGGTGGATCCGGTCGATGTTTGGGATCGTCATGCCCGGGCAGTAGCGCGAAGCGCGTCTTCGCGCTAGATGCCCCGGCATCCACGTCTTTCGGTTGGCATAGCAAGACGTGGATGGCCGGGACAAGCCCGGCCATGACGGCGTTTGGTTGCGTTCGTCCGAAATCTCTAAATCAAATACTGCTTTGTGATGATCTCACCCAGCCTGGAATTGTCCGCGATGAATTCCTGGATGAATTCATGGACGCCGTGCTGGAAGATATCGTCCATATGGCTGTGTTCAAGCCGGTTTCGCACCCCGCGGGCGTGACGCTGGGAGGCGCCCTGGCGGCCGTAGGCGACGCCAATCTGGTCGAGGTTGCGCACCAGATTGCTGTAGCAGCTCGCCAGCGAGCGCGGCAGCGTATCGTTGAGGATCAGCAGGTCGGCGATCAGCCACGGTTTCAGCGTCTCGCGATAGACCCAGTGATAGGCGGTCAGCGCGGATACCGAACGCAGGATGGAGGTCCACTGGTAGTAGTCGAGGGGGCCGCCGACATGTTCCTCCTCGGGCAGCAGCACGTGATATTTCACGTCGAGAATCCGGGCGGTGTTGTCGGCGCGCTCCAGATGCAGCCCGAGCCGCGAGAACCAGTAGGCGTCGTTGCGCAGCATGGTCCGGTAGGCCGAGCCGTCGAACCGCAGCGAGGTCTCCTGCACGAAGCGGAGAAAACGCGCCAGTTCCTCGCGGCTGGAAGTGCCCTTGCCCCAGACTTCCTGTAATTCGATCCAGGCCGAGTTAATGGTGTCCCACATCTCGCTGGTGAGCGCCGTGCGCACCGAGCGCGAATTGAGCCGGGCCGCCTCGATGCAGTTCTTGATCGAGGAGGGATTGGCCGGCGAGAACGCCAGATACTCGACGACGTTCTGCTCGGTCGCCTCCTGATAGGTCTCGTAGAAGCTGGTGCTGACACCGGCGGTCAGCAGCGCCGATTCCCACTCGTTGGTCTTGCCGATATAGGCGGCGGGAAGGGCAGTGACGCGCAGCGTCGCGTCGATGGTGCGCGCGATATATTCGGCGCGCTCGACATAGCGGGCCAGCCAGTACAGGTTTTCGGCGGTGCGCGACAGCATACGTGAATTTCGCTCTCTATTCGTCCAGTATCCAGGTGTCCTTGGTGCCGCCGCCCTGGCTCGAATTCACCACCAGCGAGCCTTCCTTCAGCGCCACCCGCGTCAATCCACCGGGAACGATGGTGACGTGCTTGCTGCCCGTCAGCACGAACGGGCGCAAGTCGACATGGCGGGGCGCAAGGCCGGCGGCCGTGCAGGTCGGGCAGGTCGACAGCGCCAGCGTCGGCTGGGCAATAAAACCCTCAGGCTCGCGCTTGAGCTTGTCGCGGAACGCCTCGATCGTCGCCTTGGTCGCGGCAGGGCCGATCAGCATGCCGTAGCCGCCGGAGCCGTGGACTTCCTTCACCACGAGGTCACCGAGATTGTCGAGCACGTAGGACAGGTCTTTCGGCTCGCGGCAGCGCCAGGTCGGCACGTTCTTCAGGATCGGCTCCTCGCCGAGATAGAATTTCACGATCTCCGGCATGTAGGAGTAGATCGCCTTGTCGTCGGCAATGCCGGTGCCGACCGCGTTCGCCAGGGTGACGTTGCCGGCGGCATAGGCCGACATCAGCCCGGGGACGCCGAGCGCCGAATCCGGGCGGAAGGTGAGGGGGTCGAGGAAATCGTCGTCGACGCGGCGGTAGATCACGTCGACGCGTTTGAGCCCCTCGGTGGTCCGCATGAATACCTCGTCGTTCTTGACGATGAGGTCGCGGCCTTCGACCAGCTCGATACCGAGCTTGTCGGCCAGGAAGGAGTGCTCGTAATAGGCGGAGTTGTAGACACCGGGCGTCATCAGCGCGACCGTCGGCTCCGCCGAGGCGGAGAGCGGCGCCACCGAGCGCAGCGCCGAGAGCAGTTCGTCCGGATATCGCTCCACCGGGGCGACGCGGTGGCGGGCGAACAGGTCCGGAAACAGCCGCATCATGATTTCGCGGTTTTCCAGCATGTAGGACACGCCGGACGGCGTCCGCGCATTGTCCTCCAGCACGATGAAATTGTCGGCGTCGATCCGGACGATGTCGATCCCGGCGATGTGCACATAGACGTCGTGCGGCACGCTCTGGCCGTTCATCTCGGGCCGGAAGACCGGGTTCTGGAAGATCAGGTCGTCGGGAATGAGGTTGGCGCGCAGGATGTCGCGGCCGTGGTAGATGTCGCGCAGGAACATGTTGAGCGCGCGGACCCGCTGCTTCAGGCCCTTTTCCAGCACCGTCCATTCCTTCCCCGACATGATCCGCGGGATCACGTCGAAGGGGATCAGCCGCTCCTGGGCTTCGGCGTCGCCATAGACGGCGAAGGTGATGCCGATCCGGCGGAACAAGAGTTCCGCCTCCTGACGGCGATATTCCAGGGCGTCCGGAGGCGTCTCCTTCAGCCAGCGGGAGAGCTCCCGATAGGCGGGGCGGAGGTCGCCGCCGGGCCCGTTCATTTCGTCGAAGGCAACTGCCATAAATCCTGACTATCTCTCGAAGCCATGCGGCACAGTGCATGACTTCACGGGATGGTAGCAAGGCTCGGGCCAGCGCGATATGCATTGGCTCGCGGCATTTCGTGTGGGTAGCCGGCCGCGCTGCCCTAAAAAAAGGCTGCCGGGTGCTTATTTCGGCAGCAAAGCCCCGTGACTTCAATGCGTTGCTTGCGCAAAGTACGGGGACAGGCGAGGGGAAGTCATGAGCGAGATCGTCACGGCGGGTATTCTGGTCATTGGCGACGAGATCCTGTCCGGCCGGACCAAGGACAAGAACATCGGCTTTATCGCCGAATACCTGACCAATATCGGCATCGACCTGCGGGAAGTCCGTGTCGTCGCCGACGACGAAGCCGATATCATCGCCGCCCTTGATGCACTGCGGCATCGCTACGACTACGTCTTCACGACCGGCGGCATCGGTCCCACCCACGACGACATCACCGCCGACAGCGTCGCGAAAGCGTTCGGCGTCGGCATCGACCACCATCCGGAGGTCGTGGCGCGCTTCCGCGATCGCTGGAGCGAGCAGGACCTGAACGAGGCCCGGCTGCGCATGGCCCGCGTGCCCGACGGCGCCGAGCTGATCCAGAGTGCGACGATCCTCGCGCCCGGCTTCAAGCTCGGCAACGTCATCGTGATGGCCGGCATTCCCTCGATCATGCAGGCGATGATGGATATCGTCGCGCCCAAGCTGAAGTCGGGCGTGCGGATGCTCTCGGACTCGGTCCGCGCCAATGCGCGGGAAGGCGATATCGGCGGGCCGCTGCGGGACATCGCCAATGCCCATCCCGACACCATCATCGGCAGCTATCCGTTCATGGACGAGGACAAGAAGCCGAACACCAATCTCGTGGTCCGCTCCCGCGATCCCGAAAAGCTCAATGCCGCGATGACCGCGGTGAAGCAGATGCTGGCGGGATTGAACGTCGCCCGGTAAGCGCGGGAACGAATTCGGAAGATACAAGGAGAGGATAATGGCGCCGGATACTCCGGAACTGAGCGCGCAGGAGCGCGCGGGCAAGGCGTTTCCGGTCTCATGGGATCAGTTTCACCGGGATTGCCGGGCGTTGACCTGGCGGCTCAACGAGGTCGGGCCGTTTCACGCGGTGATTGCCATCACCCGCGGTGGACTCGTGCCGGCAGCGATCGTCGCGCGCGAACTCGGCGTGCGCGTGATCGATACCGTCTGCATCGCGAGCTACGACCACGACAAGCAGGGCGACCTGAAAGTGCTGAAGAGCATTTCCGCGGAAACCGCGAAGCTCGGCGGCGGCACCGGCAAGGGGCTGTTGATCGTCGATGATCTCGTCGACACCGGCAAGACCGGACGGCTGGTCCGCGACATGATGCCGGACGCGCATTTCGCCACCGTCTACGCCAAGCCGAAAGGCAAGCCGCTGGTCGACACCTTCATCACCGAAGTGTCGCAGGACACCTGGATCTTCTTCCCCTGGGACACCGCGCTGTCGTTCCAGCCGCCGATCCGTGACGGCGCGGCGTGATCAGGATGGGATAATGGGGCATGAGCGGACGGTGGGTTGGCATTTGGCCGATAAGGTTCGCTCTGGTCGCGGTGCTTACGGCGCTGTCCGGATTGGCCGAGGTCCGTGCTCAGACCGCCACTTTAGTCCCCGGCACTGATGCGGCCCTGATCGATGACATCGTGACCGGCAGCCGGGTGCTCGCCGATTTCGGCGTTCTCGACGGTTTCGGCCATGTCAGTGCCCGCCATCCCGCCAATCCCAGTCGCTTCCTGATGTCGCGCTCGCTGGCGCCCGCGCTGGTCGCGGCCGACGACATCATGGAATTCGATCTCGACGGCAATGCCGTTGATGCGCGGGGGCGATCCCTGTTCCTGGAGCGCTTCATTCACAGCGAAATCTACCGGGCGCGGCCGGACGTCATGTCTGTCGTCCACACCCATTCACCCGGCGTCATTCCATACACGATCAGCCAGGTGCCGTTGCGCGCGGTATTTCACAACGCGGCGTTCCTCGCGGCTGGCGCACCGGTATGGGATATAAGAAAGGGTTTCGGCGAGACCGACATGCTGGTCCGCAACGCGGCGATCGGCAAGGATTTGGCGCTGACGCTCGGCGACAGGCCGGTGGTTTTGATGCGCGGCCATGGTGACGTGGCCGTCGGACCGTCGGTCAAACTGGCGGTTTTCCGCGCCTACTACACCGACGTCAATGCTAGGCTGCAGTCGCAGGCGATCGCGCTCGGTGGCGAGGCGAACTATCTGACGCCGGGAGAAGGCGCCAAAGCCGACGCGGTGAATCTGGCGATCGTCGACCGCATCTGGAACCTGTGGAAGATGCGCGCCTCGACGTCGCCGGCAAAGTAGCTCAGCCACATGCCGCTGCAAAACCGTGTCACGCCCACGGGCGACATCATCGCGACGCCGCACCGCGGCATGTTCACCGGCAATCGCGGCATCATCCACGATCCCGCGACAAAGACGCTGTTGAAAAAGCGCTGGTCGAGCCCGGCGTGGATCACCTGCGTCTGCGAATTCCGGGGCTGGCGGCGCAAGGTGATGGGCGGCCGTAGCTGGACCGAGCTGTTCTTTCTCGATGAAGCGACCGCATTCGCGGCCGGCCACCGCCCATGCTTCTTCTGCCGCCGCGACGATGCCAACCGTTTTCGCGCCGCGTGGGAGGAGGGGAATGGCGTTTCGGATATCCGCGCGCGGGAGATGGACGCCGTGTTGCATCGGGAGCGGCTCGAGCGTGGCAGCAAGCGGCTGCATCCGCTGCGGGCACCGGTGACGCAATTGCCCGACGGCGCGATGGTGCAGCAGGGCGAAGAGTCTTTTTTGATCGTGCAGGGCAGGGCGCTGCGATGGTCGATGGCTGGCTATCACAAGACGCACGCCGCACTCGACGACGCGCTGCTGCTGACGCCACCGTCAACGCTGCAGGCACTCAACGCCGGATATCGTCCGGTGCTGCATCCGAGTGCGACGAGCTAAAGATTTTACTCCGTCATTGCCTGCGACAAACGCGAAGCGTTTGCGCAAAGGGAGCGCAGCGACGAAGCAATCCATACCTCCGCTGCGGGACAATGGATTGCTTCGCTTCGCTCGCAATGACGGGGTTGTCACCCCAACCTCTCCCTCGCCAGCTTCGCGCCCGCGCCCAGCGCCGCCAGCTTCGCCTCCGCGATATCCCGCCGCATCGGCGCCATGCCGCAATTGGTGGTGGCGACAATGTTGCTGAGCGGCACGAATTTCGAGACCGCCTCGATCACCTTCACGACGTCCTCGGCGGTCTCCACCGTGTCGCTGGCGACGTCGATCACGCCGGCCTGGATCACCTTGCCGGGGAGCAGCGCCAGCAGATCCAGCGGCACCTTCGAATTGCGGCACTCAATCGCCACCTGCTGGATCGGGCTTTTTTCGATCGCCGGGAAAATGTCCTCATATTGCCGCCACTCGTTACCCAGCGTCTGCTTCCAGTCGGTGTTGGCCTTGATGCCGTAGCCGTAGCAGATGTGGACGGCGGTGGTGCATGTCAGCCCCTCGGCGGCGCGCTCCAGCGCTCTTATGCCCCAGTCGGAGACCTCGTCCATGAAGACGTTGAAGGCGGGCTCGTCGAACTGGATCACATCGACGCCGTCGGCCTGCAATGCCTTGGCCTCGTTGTTGAGCAGTTCGGCGAAGGCGAACGCCATCTTGACCTTGTCACCGTAGTATTTGTCAGCGACGGTGTCGGTGATGGTCATCGGGCCGGGCAGGGTGAATTTCAGCTTGCGCGTGGTGTGGGTGCGGGCGACGCGGGCCTCATCCGCATGGACGCGGCCCTTTAGCGTCAGTGGTGCTGTCACCTGCGGCACCATCGCCTTGTAGCGGTCTTTACGGATGCCCATCTCGACCTTGTGGGCGAAATCGATGCCCTCGACCTTCTCCAGAAAGCCATGGACGAAATGCTGGCGCGCCTGCTCGCCCTCGGTGACGATATCGACGCCGGCATCCTCCTGCAGTTTGACCGCCAGCATGGTGGCGTCGCGCTTGGCGCGGACGAGTTCGTCGCCTTTCGACTTCCAGGGCGCCCACAGCATATTGGGCTCGGCCAGCCATTCCGGCTTGGGCAAGGAGCCTGCGATCGTGGTTGGAAACAGCATAGGGGCCTCCCATCAGTACTGATTGAGCGCCTGTCTGCCATGTCTTAAGATCGAGGTACAGAACAACAAAAGTCGCCTTCGCGGGGAATATTCCCCGGTATCGGCAGCCAGGGGAGCCATGATCGACCTGCATTACGCGCCTACGCCGAACGGCTGGAAAATCTCGATCATGCTGGAGGAACTCGGGCTTCCCTACCAGGTCATCCCGGTCAACATCCGCGCCGGCGAGCAGTTCAGGCCGGAATTTCTGGCGATCAGCCCGAATAACCGCATTCCGGCCATCGTGGACCACGAACCCGCCGACGGGCAGGGGCCGCTTTCGGTGTTCGAGACCGGCGCCATCCTGATCTACCTCGCCGACAAGACCGGACGCTTCCTGCCAAAGGAGACGCGGGCGCGATCCCAGGTGACGCAATGGCTGATGTGGCAGATGAGTGGGCTGGGGCCCATGCTCGGCCAACACGGCCATTTCGCGCTCTATGCGGCAGAGAAGATCCCGTACGCGATCGACCGCTACCGCGACGAGGCGGCGCGGCTTTATGGCGTGCTCGACCGCCAACTCGGCAAAACCGGCGCCTATGTCGCGGGCGACTACTCGATCGCCGACATCGCCTGCTTCCCCTGGAGCATGACCCACAAGGCGCAGGGTTTTACCCTCGACGATTACCCGAACGTCAGGCGCTGGTACGCGGAAGTGCGTGCACGGCCGCAGGTGCAGGCGGGGCTGGCAATCGGCAAGTTCGTGAAGGAGCCGTTCGACGAGGAGGCGCGGCGAAACATGTTCGGTGCGCGCGCAAAGGAGATGGCGGGGAGGAAGTAATTGTAAGCCCCTCATGGTGAGGAGGCGCGCAGCGCCGTCTCGAACCATGAGGCCACAGACGGGCCTTCATCCTTCGAGACGCGCGCGTTGCGCGCTCCTCAGGATGAGGATCAACACAAAAGGAAACCCCATGCTCGAATTCTTCTTCGACTGTTCCAGTCCTTGGACCTATCTCGCCTTCCACAACATCCAGCCGCTGGCGAAAGAGCTCGGCGTCGAGATCAGTTGGCGGCCGATCCTGGTCGGCGGCATCTTCAACACCGTCAATCCGAGCGTCTACGCGCAGCGTGAGACGCCGGTGCCGTTGAAGGCGCGCTACATGAAGAAGGATCTCGCCGACTGGGCACGCTCGGCGGGCGTTGCGATCAAGATGCCGCCAACGGTGTTTCCAGTGAACAGCGTCAAGGCGATGCGCGGCTGCATCTGGCTCGGCAACAAGGATATGGTGCCGTTCGCCACCGCCGTGTTCGAGGCCTATTGGGGCGCCGACAAGGACATCTCGCAAGACTCCGTGCTGACGGAGATCTGCAAGAAGGTCGGCATCGACCACGTCAAGTTCTTCGAAGGGATCGGCCAGCAGGCGATCAAGGACCAGCTCAAGGCCAACACGGATGAAGTGATGGCGCGCGGTGGCTTTGGCTCGCCGACGATCTTTGTCGACAAGACCGACATGTATTTCGGCAACGACCGGATGCCGCTGATCCGCGAAGCGCTGGAGCGCGTGAAAGCGCGGGCCGCCTGATGCCGAGGGCTGTCGTCTGCCGCGAGCTCGGTCCGCCCGAGAGCCTGCGGCTGGAAACATTTGATGCAGTACCCTTGGCTCCCGGACAGGTGCGCGTCGCCATCCGCGCCGCCGGGTTGAATTTTCCCGACGTGCTGATGGCCGCGGGCGAATATCAGCTCAAGCCGCCGCTGCCGTTTACACCGGGCATGGAAGCCGCCGGCGATGTCGTCGAGGTCAACCAAGCCGCGGGCATTGCGGTTGGCGACAAGGTGATCGTCAAGATGCGCCACGGCGCCTATTCCGATGAAGCCGTCGCCGCGCCCTCGCAGCTCGTCAAACTACCGTCGACCTTCGACTATGCCGAGGGCGCGACGTTCCTGGCCGGCCATGGCACGGCCTATCACGCGCTGATCGATCGCGGCCGGCTCCAGCCGGGCGAGGTGTTGCTGGTGCACGGCGCCGGCGGTGGCGTCGGGCTGGCCGCCGTCGAGATCGGAAAGATGCTAGGCGCGACCGTGATCGCGACGGCGTCAAGCGACGAGAAGCTCGAGATTGCGAAGGAGCGAGGCGCCGATCACCTCATCCGCTACGACCGCGAGCCGTTCCGTGACGCCGTCAAGCGCATCACCGACGGGCAGGGCGCCGACGTGGTGTTCGATCCCGTCGGCGGCGAGGTGTTCGAGAACTCGATGCGCTGCATCAACTGGGGAGCGCGGCTGCTCATCATCGGGTTCACCGGCGGCATCGGGCTCGCAAAAACCAATTTGCTGATGATCAAGGGCGCCAGCGTGCTCGGCGTCCGCGCCGGCGAAGCGGTGCGGCGAAATCCCGCGCTCGGCGAGGTCAGGATCAAGGCGCTGACGGGATGGGCGGAGGCTGGAAAGGTCCGCCCCAACGTCTCGCACCGCCTGCCGCTGGAAGACTATGCGAGAGCGATGCGGCTGTTGATCGATCGCAAGGCGATTGGGCGTGTGGCGCTGGTGATGGAGTAGTTTCCTTGTCATGCCCCGCGAAGGCGGGGCATCCAGAACTCGTAGGGTGGGCAAAGGCGCACTTGCGCCGTGCCCACCATTTTCGCGGAGATGGTGGGCACGCTTCGCTTTGCCCACCCTTGTAATAGCGCAATCGGCTATCGTTGGTCTGTTCCGNNNNTGAGGAATGACCTGCCGCGGCTGCAACCCGCGGCAGGCCGCTNCGTTCACTTATACTCGCGCTCCTGCCACCACGGGAAATAATCGGGCATGTCGCTCGACACCTTGTTCTTGAACTCGGCCGGGCGCTTTTCCAGGAACGACACCACGCCTTCCTTGACGTCCTCCGAGCGGCCGCGGGCGTAGATGCCGCGGCTGTCGACCTTGTGGGCTTCCATCGGATCGTCGGCGCCCATCATGCGCCACATCATCTGCCGGATCAGCGCCACCGATACCGGTGCGGTCTTGGCGGCGAATTCTTTTGCCAGCGCACGCGCGGTCGGCAACAGGTCGTCCGGCGGCACCACCTTGCTGACGAGGCGGCCGGCGAGTGCTTCCTGCGCCGGGAAGACGCGGCCCGAATAGCACCATTCCAGCGCCTGCGAGATGCCGACGATGCGCGGCAAAAACCAGCTCGAGGCGGCCTCGGGGACGATGCCGCGCTGGGAGAATACGAAGCCGAAGCGCGCGGCTTCGCTTGCAATGCGGATATCCATCGCGAGCTGCATGGTGACGCCGATGCCGACGGCGGGCCCGTTCACCGCCGCGATCACAGGCTTCAGGCATTTGAAGATGCGCAGCGTCACCTGGCCGCCACCGTCGCGCACCATGGGATCGCTGTAGTCCACCGCGCCGCTGGCGAGCCGCTTCACCGGGCCGCGTCGCGCGTCGCGGTCGAACGTGTTGGCGCCGGAGGAAAGATCGGCGCCGGCGCAGAAGCCGCGGCCCGCGCCGGTGACGATGATGGCGCGGACATTGTCGTCCTTGTCGGCGGCGTCGAAGGCGTCGATCAGTTCCTGCTGCATCGTGCCGTTGAAGGCGTTGAGCTTGTCGGGCCGGTTCAGCGTGATGGTGAGAATCTGCTCGTCGACCTCGTACTTGATGGTCTCGTACGCCATGGGTGCGGTTCCTCGCGTGATACTTATTGTTGATGTTCATCTTGTCATTACCGGGCTTGACCCGGCAATCCATCTTTTATGAAGACGATGGATGCGCGGGGCAGGCCCGCGCATGACAATCCCGCATGTCCCTGCAGGTCTTGCGTTTAGTTCTTCGGTGGCGTCGGCCACGGCTTCTGCGGACCGCGCAGGGCCTCGAAGGCCTTGGCCATGCCGAGCACGCCGAGATCGTCGAAGCGCCGGCCGATGATTTGCACGCCGATCGGAAAACCCTTGGTGTCGTAACCACCATTGATCGAGAGCGCCGGGTTCTCCGCCATATTCCACGGCACGGTATAGGCAATGTGCTCGAACGGTTTATCCGGATCGTTGATGGGGGCAGCAAACTCGGCCGGGAAGTTCACCACCGGCGATACCGGCGAAATCACGTAGTCGAATTCGCAGAACAGTTTTGCAGCCGCGGCGCGGATCGCCATGGTGGCGTTGAAACCCCTGACGACGTCCACGCCGGAAAGCTTTGCACCGGCTTCCGCCCATTTGTGGATATAGGGCAGCGTCTTGCCGCGCTCCTCGGGCGACAATTTTGACAGATCGTCCCACAACCGCGCCCGCCAGAAATCGTCGAGCCCGTCGAGCATCTCGCGGGTCAGGATGCCGTTGACTTCAGTGACGATAGCGCCGGCGGATTCGAACGCCTTGGCCGCGTTGACAACAACGTTTCGCACGTCACCTTCCAGCGGTTGCCCGGCGCCGGCATCGAGCATCAGGCCGATCCGGACCTTGCGCGGCGACTTGTCGTGCGCCCGCCAGTTGATGGTATCCGCCGGCAGGCTCATGCCGTCGCGACGATCCGGCTTCGACAGCACGCACATCATCAGCGCGGCATCGTCGACGGTGCGGGTCATGGGGCCGGCGACCCGGCCGACATAGGGCGGATCGATCGGAACGCGCCCGAGACTCGGTTTCAGCGCGACCAGACCGCACCATGAAGCCGGCAGCCGCACCGAGCCGCCGATGTCGGTGCCGAGGTGCAGCGGGCCGTAACCGGCCGCGCCCGCCGCGCCCGCGCCGGAAGAGGACCCGCCGGGATTCTTGGTCAAATCCCAGGGATTGCGGGTGAGGGGATGGAAGCTGGAGAGTCCCGACGACAGCATGCCGTAATCCGGCATCGTCGTTTTGGCGAACATGATCGCGCCGGCTTCGCGTAAGCGCGCCGCGGGCGGTGCGTCCTTCTCCGCCGCCACCAGCTTCACGCTGGCCGATCCCAGCGGTATCGGCTGGCCCTTGGTGGCGATATTGTCCTTGATCGTCACCGGCACGCCGTCGAGCGTGCTCACCGGCTCGCCCTTCTGCCAGCGGTCGGTCGAAGCTTTCGCGACCGCGCGTGCGCCATCGGGATCGAACAGATACAGCGCCTTGATGTGCGGCTCCCACGCCGCGACATGCTCGATCACTTCCTCCAGCACTTCCGAAGGCGAGAACTGCTTGGCGCGATAACCTGCGATCAGGTCGATGGCGGAAAGGTCATGCAGCGAGGTGACCTCTTCCTCGGGGGCTGCGTTCTGCATGCTAACCTGCCGGCAAACGGGTTTCGATGATGCGGGCGAACATGCTGGCGCCGATCGGCAGGATCTTGTCGTCGAGCACAAAGCCGGGATTGTGCACGGGCACCGAGCCATCGTGGCCGATCCAGAAATAGGCGCCGGGCACCGCCTGCATCATGTCGGCGAAATCCTCGCTGCCCATCTTCGGGGCCGAACGCGTCAACACGTTGGCCGGATCGACCACGGTCTTGGCCACGGCTTCGACCACCCTGGACTGTTCCTCCTCATTGATGAGGACGCTGAACGTATCTTTGATATCGGCGGTGATTTCGCAGTCGAATGTCGCGGCAATGCCGGCGCAGATCGCACGCATGCGGTCGCGGATCAGCGCGCGCACGCCGTCGTCGAACGCGCGCACCGTGCCGCCGAGCCTGGCCTCGCCGGGGATCACGTTGTTGGCGGAGCCGGCATGGATCTGCGTCACCGACAGCACCGCCGACTTCAAGGGATCGACGTTGCGGCTGACGATGGTCTGCAGCGCCTGCGCCAGCGTGGTCGCGATCACCACCGCGTCCTTGGAGCGCTCGGGCATCGCGCCATGTGCGCCGTAGCCCTGGATGGTGATGTCGAAGAAGTCGGCGCCCGCCATCGCCGGTCCCGGCAGGATCGCGATCTCGCCGTGGTTCAGGTCCGGCGCGTTGTGTAGCCCGTAGATCTCATCGCACGGAAACTTCTGGAACAGGCCGTCCTTGATCATGGCGCGGGCGCCGCCAAGGCCTTCCTCGGCGGGCTGGAAGATGAAGTGCACGGTGCCGTCGAAATTCTTCGTCTCCGCCAGATAGCGCGCGGTGCCGAGCAGCATGGTGGTGTGGCCGTCATGGCCGCAGCCGTGAAACCGGCCCGGAATGGTCGAGCGCCATTTCAGGTTGGTATTTTCCTCCATCGGCAGCGCGTCCATGTCGGCGCGCAACCCGATGCGCTTGCCGCCATTGCCCTTGCCCTTGAGGATGCCGATCACGCCGGTGCCGCCGAGGCCCCGATGCACCTCGATGCCCCAACCCTTCAGCTTTTCGGCGACGATGCCGGAGGTGCGGACTTCCTCGAAGCCGATCTCGGGATGGGCATGCAGATCGCGGCGGATGGCGGTGAGTTCGTCGGCAAAGCCGTCGATGCGTTCAATGGTAGGCATGTCTGTTATCCCGTAACTGAAGATTTGGATTGGACGGATGGCGTGAAGGCAGGGCCGTTCGGCTTGATGCGGATGCCCGGACGCAGCCGCGTCCAGGGCAGGGCCGCGGTATCGGCCGGCATCGCGCCGGGCGCGGCACAGATCAGGAGCTTTTCGGCGATCGGTTCGAAATCGGCGCGGAAATGCACCGAGCTCTTGTTGACCAGGATTTTCTGTTCGGTCGGCTCGATGCCGACATAGCGGTACATCGATTGGTCCGCAAGCTGCGCCTTGTAGGAGCCGACGACGATACGAACATCTCCGATGCGCAGGCAGGCCGATGGTCCCATATCCATGTCGCGACCGCCGTAATAGGGGCCGGATGCCACGAACTGTCCGTCTGACAGTTTCTCGACGACGAAAGTTTCCCTGTAAGGCGCGTCGCCTGATATGCCCGACTTGCCACCCAGCGAAAGCGTGACCGTGACGCCGACGCCGGCTGCGTGCGCCGCCTTGGCCGACTCCGGATCGTAGATCACGCCGGTGGCACCGGACGCCTTGTTGCGCACGAGCGCGCGCAGCATCCCCGTGGTGTCGGAATCGCCGCCGGCGCCGGGATTGTCCTGGGTATCGGCAATAATGATCGGCCTTGTGGCCGATTTCGACAGCTCCATCGCGAGGCGCACGCCGTCATCGGGCGAATAGATGCGGCCGTCGAAATCATCCTCGTGGCTCTCGACCAGCGCGACGATCCTGTCGGCGGCGGCATCGGCGTCGGCCTGCGTCCGGCCATAGGCAAACACGCTCGGCCCGCAATGAGGGAAATCTGCCGCCGGAAAGCCCGGCGCAAAGGACAGCGTCGGCACCGCGTCGCCTTCGAGCGCCGCGAGCTTTTCATAGATGCCCCTGGTAGGCTGGTCGTTGGTGCACTGCCAGGAAATCGCGATCAGGAACGGCAGTTGCCGGAAGGCTTTTGCAAAGCGATGCTTCGTCTGCAGCAACAGCGCGAGGTGCCTTGCACAGGCGCGGCCGGTGTCGGCCATGTCGACGTGGGGGTAGGTGCGGTAGGCAATGAGTGCATCCGCGTGCTCAATCATCTCGGGCGAGACGTTGGCGTGAAGGTCGAGGCTGGCGACCAGCGGCAGATCCGGGCCTATCACCTTGCGAACGCGGGCGAGGATCTCGCCTTCACCGTCGTCGTGCTGCTCGGTCACCATGGCGCCGTGCAGATCGAGATAGACGGCGTCGATCGGCCCCGCGTTGGCGATGCCGTCGACCAACTCCTTCATGACGCGTTCGAAGGCATCGGTCGTGACATGCGCCGAGGGGCTGGCGGCGGCGGCGATGGTCGGGACCAGTTCCCAGCCATTGGCCTCAGCCGTTTCGATGAAGCCGGCAAGGCCGACATTGATCTTGCGCATCACCTTCAGCACATCGGGCCCGTGCGTCATCGAGGGCCAGCCGCCGCCATGAACGAAATCGGCATAGGTCGCCTTGGTCGGCGCGAAGGTGTTGGTCTCGTGCAGGAAGCCGCCGACGGCGATGCGGGTCATATGTCTCAGCCAGTATTTTTCGTTGGGGGACGTTAAGCGGGAGATCGTGGCAAGTGCAAGCCGGGGAGCAATTCCGTTTTGCATGCCGCGTGGGCGTTAGAATTTGGCTTGCGCCGGGGCCAACCCCGTCATTGCGAGGAGCCAACGGGTCGGCGCGAAGCGCCGCCCGATGACAGGNCAGCAACCCATCTATCCTCGCGCGGGGAGGTGGATTGCTTCGCTTCGCTCGCAATGACGCGGAGAGGCAGTCGCTATTCAGCCGCTACTTCCACCGGCCGGAAATTGGCGAAATCCCAGCCCCGGCCGGGCGCGGCATCGAGCAGCGCCTTGGTATAGGCCTGTTGCGGATGGGTCAGCACCTCTGCCGCGGGCCCCTGTTCCACAATCCGGCCATGCTGCATCACAGCGACGTCGTCGCAGATTTGCGCCGCAACGCGAAGATCGTGGGTGATGAACAGGAGCGCGATGCCGAGCCGTTTCTGGATTTCGTCGAGCAGTTCGAGCACCTGCGCCTGCACCGAGACGTCGAGGGCCGAGACCGCTTCGTCCGCGACCAGAACGTCGGGGTCGAGCGCGAGCGCGCGCGCAATCGCGATGCGCTGGCGCTGGCCGCCGGAGAATTGATGCGGATAACGCGAGACCGCATCCGCCGGCAGATCGACCAGCTCGAGCAGTTCGCGCGCTTTCGCCAGCGCCTCTGCACGCGGCATGCCGTAATTGATCGGGCCCTCGGCGATGGTCTCGCCAACCGTGACGCGCGGATTGAGCGAACGATACGGGTCCTGGAAGATGATCTGGATCTTCTTGCGGTGTGGCTGCAGGAGGCGCCGCGACAGGTCGGAGATCTCGCGCCCCGCAAGGCGAACGCCGCCCGAAGTCGGATCGATCAGGCGGACGATGCAGCGCGCCACCGTGGATTTGCCGGAACCGCTTTCGCCGACGATGCCGAGCGTGCGGCCCTTGCGCAGGGTGATAGTGACGTCCTTGGCCGCGGCGACCTCGCGCGCCTTTCCGAGGAACGAGCGCTCGCGATAGATCTTGCTGAGCTCGTTGGCTTCCAGCACGACCGGTTCGTTGGTCTCCGCCCGCGGCGCCCGCGGCACCAGGCTCGGCACCGAGGAGAGCAGGTTGCGGGTGTATTCCATCGCCGGCGTGCGCAGGATGCTATCGAGCGTGCCGGTCTCGACCAGCCGGCCGTAGCGCATCACCGCGACGCGGTCGGCAATTTCCGCGACCACGCCCATGTCATGGGTGATGAAGAGGACCGCGGTGCCGTGATCGCGCTGCAGGTCGCGGATCAAGGTGAGGATCTGCTTCTGCGTGGTGACGTCGAGCGCCGTGGTCGGCTCGTCCGCGATCAGGAGTTTGGGTTCGAGCACCAGCGCCATCGCAATCATGATGCGCTGGCGCTGTCCGCCGGACAGCCGGTGCGGGTAGGAGGCAAAGATGCGCTCCACGTCGGGCAGTCGTACGTGCTCCATCATCGCCAGGATTTTCTGGCGGCGGGCGCGGGCGTCGAGATCGGTGTGGGCGCGCAGCACTTCGTCGATCTGCCGGCCGACCGGCACCACCGGATTGAGCGCCGTCATCGGCTCCTGAAAGATCATCGCCATTCGGGTGGCGCGGAGTTGCCGCAGGCGCTTGTCGGTGGCGGTCAAGAGCTCCTCGCCCACCAGCTTGACGCTGCCGCCCGAGGGCACCAGCGCGCCTTTCTGCAACAGGCCCATCACGGTCAGCGATGTCACGGACTTGCCGGAGCCGCTTTCGCCGACCACGCAGAGCGTCTCGCCCTCGCGGACCTGTAGGGAGACGCCGTCGATGATGCGCTGGCCGGACGGGTTCTTGCCGAGGCCGACGACGAGATTGTCGATATCGAGAACGATGTTTTTCATTTCAGTTCAGCCGTCATTGCGAGGAGCGGAGCGACGAAGCAATCCATTCTTTTCTTTGCGCGGCGAGATGGATTGCTTCGCTTCGCTCGCAATGACGGGGAGAGGTCGAATTCACTTTCCGGCCTCCCGCTGTTTCATGCGCGGATCGAGCGCGTCGCGGGCGGCGTCGCCGATCAGGTTGATGCTCAGGATGGCGATCGACAGCAACAGGCCGGGCCAGAAGATCAGCGACGGCTTGACCTGGAAGTAGGCGCGCCCCTCGGCCATGATGTTGCCCCAGGTCGGCGTTTCCGGGCTGATGCCGGCGCCGAGGAACGACAGGATTGCCTCGGTGAGGATGGCGGAAGCGCAGACATAGGTGCCTTGCACGATCAGTGGCGCCACCGTGTTCGGCATCAAATGCCGCCACATGATCTTGGGCAGGCTGGTGCCGACCGAGATGGCCGCCTCCACATACGGTTCCTCGCGCGCCGACAGCACGACCGAACGCACCAGCCGGGCTACGCGGGGAATTTCAGGAATGGTGATCGCGACCAGCACGGTCGTCAGGCTGGCGCCCGACAGCGAGACCACGGCAATAGCGAGCAGGATGGAGGGGATTGCCATCAGGCCATCCATCACCCGCATCATCACGGCGTCGACCCAGCGGAAGAAGCCGGAGACGAGCCCGATCAGAAGGCCGATGCCGATCGAGAAGACCGCGGCGCCAAGGCCGATCAACAGCGAAATCCGTGCGCCGTAGATGATGCGCGACAGTACGTCGCGGCCGTAGGCGTCGGTGCCGAGCAGGAATGTCGAGCTGGCCGGCTTCAGCCGTTGCGCCGGCAACAGCAATTGCGGGTCGTGCGGCGCGAGCAGGGGCGCGAGGATCGCCATCAGGATGATCAGCCCGAGGCAGATGGTCGCCACCGCGATGATCGGCGTTGCCGTGAGGAATCCCAGTTTAGGCCGGAACGGCGTGGTGACGGGGATTGACGGTTCGGGAAGGGTTTCGATCGCCATCGTGCCGAACCTCAGTAACGAATTCTTGGATCAAGAAGGGTGTAGGCGAGGTCGATCAACAGATTGACGGTGACATAGATGCCCGACGTCAAAAGGATCATCGCCTGAATCACCGGATAGTCGCGCGCCAGCACCGCATCGACGGTGAGGCGGCCGATGCCGGGCACGTTGAACACGCTCTCGGTAACAACGACGCCGGAAATCAGCAGCGCGAAGCCCGTTCCGATCACCGTGATGACGGGCACGGCGGCGTTGCGCAGTGCATGGCGCAGCAGCACGCCGGTCTCGCTGATACCTTTCGCCCGCGCGGTGCGGACGTAATCTTCACCCAGCACATCGAGCATCGCCGCCCGCGTCATGCGTGCGATCAGCGCGACGTAGATAAAGGAGAGCGTGCAGGTCGGCAGGATGATGCGCTCGAAGAACGGGCCGAAACCCGCCGTGATGCTGCGGAAACCCTGCACCGGCACCCAGCGCAGCTCGATGGCAAAGATCTGGATCAGGACGTAGCCGATCACGAATACCGGCACGGAGAAGCCGATGACCGACAGGCCCATCACGAAACGGTCGATCCAGGTGCCGTGCTTCCACGCCGCGATCACGCCAAGCGGCACGGCGACAATGACGGCCAGGATGATGGTGCAGAGCGCGATCGAGATCGACGGCTCGACGCGCTTGCTGATCATCGTCAGCACCGGCACGTTCGAAATCAGCGACATGCCGAGGTCACCCTGCAGCAGCTTGCCGATCCAGGTGAAGAACTGGGTGTAGAGCGGCTCGTTGAGGCCGAGCGAGGTGCGGATGCGCTCGAGCTGTTCGGGCGTCGCATTGTCGCCGGCCAAGATCGCGGCGGGATCGCCCGGCGTCAGCCGCAGCAGGAGAAACACAAACAGCGCGACCACGCCCATCACGGGAATGGCGGCGAGAATGCGGCGAAGCAGATATCCGAGCATCTTGATCCGTCAGTTGTGGGTGAATTGGGCAGCGCCGGCCTTGGAGCTGGTTTCCGCGCCACCAGCGTAGCATTTCAGCAAGTCCCGTGCCATTGCGCCTGCGTTTTTTGCGATGCAGCTAAGCGGTCGGGAAGGCTTTCAGCCGTCATTGCGCGGCGAAGCGACGAAGCAGTCCACTCCTCCTTTATGCGGGACCATGGATTGCTTCGCTTCGCTCCTCGCAACGATGGCTCACTCCAGCGTCGCCAAGAGACCCGCCATCAGCCGGCCGCGCTCGGCCAAACTATCCACTTCAATATGCTCGTTGAGCGTATGGGCGTCGGCGCCGCGGACGCCGAGGCCATCCAGTGTCGGGATGCCCATCGCGCCGGTGAAATTACCGTCAGAACCGCCGCCGGCGCTGCCATGGGGAAGCTCCTGGCCAAGCTGAGCCGCAATCCCGCGCGCTTTTTCATACAGCGCCATGGTGCCGGCGTCGTGTTCCCACACCGGGCGGGTCACGCCGCGCGTCACGGTGAAGTTCACGTCATTGCTGGTACCGGACAATGCCAGCATGCGTTCGACGCCGCGGTCGAGATCGGCCTGTCGCTTGGCCATGCTCAGCGCCTCGCCGGTGCAGGTGGTGGCGACGCAGTTGACCCATTGGCCGCCATGCACGATGCCGACCGAGAACGTGCAATCTTCGGTCGTCATGCCGTCGATCGCTATAATCTGGCGTGCCATCTCGCGGATCGCCGAGCGGCCCGATGAGAGCGTGGCGCCGGCATGGCTCGGCTTGCCGACGGCTTCGAGATTGAAGCGCGCAATCGCGTAGCGGCCGGTGACGACGCCGTTGTTGGGGCGTCCGGGCTCCGGCACCAGCACATATTTGTTGCGCGCCGCCTCCGCCTCGATGATGTCGCGGGTCGAGGGCGTGCCGACCTCTTCATCCGGTGTGAACAGCACCGTGATCGGCAGCGGTGTCGTGAACGCGGCGCGGGCCAGTTGCCGGATCGCTTCCAGCGAGAGGTAATTGCCGCCCTTCATGTCGAAGATGCCGGGGCCGAAGCACTTGCCGCCCTCGCGCCGCCATTTCAGTTTTTCGATGGTGCCGACGGGGTGGACAGTATCCATGTGGCCGGCGATCAGGATGCCGGGCTCGCCTTGCCGCGGGTGCGGAAAGCGGGCGCGGACGCAGCCGGCAAAACCCTGGCGGCCGGCGATGCGCTCGATGGTCGCACCCATGATCGCCATGTCGCGCGCGGCGAGGTCGAGCATGCGCTCGACGGCGCTCTTGTCCCAGGTTGGGCTTTCGCACTCCACCCAGCTACGCAGCCCCTGCAGCATGGCCTCGGAATCAAAGGGAAGATTGGCTGGGTTCATGGACTTCTCTTCGTTTCTTGATCTTGGTTTCAACTAATCGGGCACCGGCCTCGCCAACCTACGAGAATGATCTCGCGCGGATTTGTAAAGTGAAACATGAGCGCGCGTCCGCGGTATCCGCAGGGCGATGGCCGCCTCAAAGCGGATTGACGCGCCGCGCGCTTGATGCAAGTCTTCAAATAGTCAGGATTTACAGCGTGTTAGTTCGCCCAAATAACGAACCGCATGCATAATGAATCAGCGGACTTTGACCAGTTTCACGTCAGGAGAGATCGAATGTTCCCCATCATGCGTTGGAAACGTCCCACGATAGCGTCCGCATTGTCGGCGCTTGCGCTATCGGTAGCGGTGACGTCGCTAGCCCTGAGCTCGCAGGCTATGGCTGCCGGCAAGAAGACCATCACCGCCGTGATGCATTCCGACCTGCGTGTCATCGATCCCGGTTTCACCACCGCCTACATCACCCGCGATCATGGCTACATGGTCTACGACACGCTGTTGGCAACGGATTCCAGCTTCAAGGTCCAGCCGCAGATGGCCGATTGGAAAGTCAGCGACGACAAGCTGACTTACACATTCACGTTGCGTGACGGCCTGAAGTGGCATGACGGCCAGCCGGTGACGGCGGAAGATTGCGTCGCCTCGCTGAAGCGCTGGGGCCGCAACGATACGATGGGCCAGAAGCTGATGGATTTCGTCGCCAGCCTGGAGCCGATCGATGCCAAGAGCTTCGCGCTGAAACTGAAGGAGCCCTACGGCCTGGTGCTGGAGTCGATCGGTAAGCCGTCATCCTATACCCCGTTCATGATGCCGAAGCGGCTCGCAGAAACGCCTGCCGGCCAGCAGATCAAGGAGCAGGTCGGCTCTGGTCCGTTCAAATTCGTGCAGGCCGAATTCCAGCCGGGCGTGAAGGCCGTCTATGAAAAGAACGCGGACTACGTGCCGCGCAAGGAGGCGCCGAGCTGGACCGCCGGCGGCAAGGTCGTGAAGGTCGATCGCGTCGAATGGATCACGATGCCGGACGCGCAGACCGCGGTGAACGCGCTGCAGTCGGGCGATATCGACTTCATGGAAAACCTGCCGTTCGATTTGCTGCCGGTGCTGGAGGCGAACAAGGAGATCAAGGTCGACGTCCTCAACAAGTTCGGTTTCCAGACGCTGGGGCGAATGAACTTCCTCTATCCGCCCTTCGATAACGTCAAGGTTCGCCGCGCCGCTTTCATGGCGATGAAGCAGAAGGACGTGCTCGATGCGCTGGTCGGCAATGCCAAGTATCAAAAGATCTGCGGCGCGATCTTCATCTGCGACACCCCGCTGGAGAGCGATGCCGGCGCCGAGAGCCTGGTGAAGGGCAACGGCATGGCGGAGGCGAAGAAGCTGCTCGCCGAGTCCGGCTATGACGGCACGCCGGTCGTGGTCATGGCGCCCGGCGACGTCGTGACGCTGAAGGCGCAGCCGATCGTTGCGGCGCAATTGCTCCGTGAAGCCGGCTTCAAGGTCGACGTGCAGGCCACTGACTGGCAGACCGTCGTGACCCGCCGCGCCAGCCAGAAGCCGCCGAAGGAAGGTGGCTGGAACATGTTCTTCACCAACTGGGTTGCCGCCGACGTCTCCAATCCCGTCGCCAACGCTTCGGTCGGCGGTCGCGGCAAGAACGGTGGCTGGTTCGGCTGGGCCGAAGACGCCAAGATCGAAGAGCTCCGCGACAAGTTTGCGCGCTCCGCTTCGCTGGACGAGCAGAAGAAGATCGCTGCCGACATCCAGAAGCAGGCCTATGAACAGGTGATCTACATCCCGCTCGGCCAATATCTGATCCCGAGCGGCTGGCGCAAATCGCTCACCGGTGTCGTCGACGGCCCGGCAACGCCGGTGTTCTGGAACATCGACAAGAGCGAGTAGGCACCAGCTTCAATCGGACAACAAAAAGCGCGACGGAGGTTCGTCCTCCGTCGCGTTTTCGTTTTTTAGCAGTCCGCGTCAGCAGTGGCTGTCGCGCTCCAGTTCCGGTCCGTCGTTCAACAGCGGCGAGCGAACCTGTGGCTGTTGTGGCTGACGTACCTGGTTCCGGGCTGGCTTGCGGCTGGTTACGACGGGTTTATCCAAGGGTTGTTCGTTGGCCAATTTGTCGTGCTCCATTTTGTGCACGACAACATTCTTGCAGGCGTTGCGTTCCTTACACCGGATGCGCCGCGAGATGTTCCAGCATTAATTCGCATACACGTTCCGGCGCCTGATCCGCTGCAAAATGCCCGACGCCTGGCAGCACCTCGAAGCGGTAGGGCGCGGCGATGAAATCGACGGTGCCTTCGGCGGCGGCGCGGCCGACGGTGTCGTCGGCATCGCCCCAGATATAAAGTGTCGGCACGCGGATCGGTCCGAGCGGCCCGCGGATCGCGCCGCGCGCGCGATACCAGGCCAGCGCCGCTTCCATGGCGTCCTTGTTGCCGAGCACGGCGAGATGCCTTTCGATCGCCTCAGTGGGGACGCCGTTGGCGGCGAGACGCTCGCGCAGCCATCTGGCGTCGTCCGCGAGCACGATATCGGCGGCGTCCGGTTCCAGAAACGCCTTGTGATGCCTTGAGCGCTGCGCCTGCTCGCCATCGGTTTCCAGCGCGCGGTTGAACGCGTTCGGATGCGGCCGCGAGAGAATGGTGAGCGAGGCCAGTCGCTCATGGTGGCGGTCGGCGATACCCCAGGCGATGCTGCCACCCCAGTCATGGCCGGCGAGATGAAAGCGCGCCTCGCCATAGCCCGCGGCCGCCGCGATCGCCATTGCGTCGTCCATCAGGCGGTCGATCAGGTAATGCGAAAATTCGCGCGCATCGGGGCGCGCACCCGGCGAATAGCCGCGCTGGCTTGGTGCGATGGCGCGATAGCCCATGTCGCCGAGCGCCGTGACCTGCGCGCGCCAGCAATGCATCGATTCCGCAAAGCCGTGCAGCAGCAGCACCAGCGGCGCGCCGGGCGGGCCGGCCGTGATGGAATCGAAGACGAGATGTGGCGTGATGGCGATCTTTTCGCTGTCGGGCATGCGGCGATCCTGGACCGCCAATCGGGCCGATCCATGTCGGGGCCTATTTCAGCCGGGCGGGCGGAATTGTGCAAGCCGGGAAAAGTGCTGTATTGGAAGCCGCATCAGAGGCCCGAGAGGACGGAACGTTTGCATTATCTGAGGTCCATACTATTCGATGCCGCCGTGGTGATCCTGACGGTCGTCGTTGCATCGACGGCGCCGTTCATGGCGCTGTTCAACGCGAGCAGTGCGACAGTGCGTGCGGTCTCCCAGGTGTGGGCCAACGGCATCATGTTCCTGATGAAGCACGTGATCGGGCTGGACTATCGCGTCGAGGGGCGCGAGCACGTTCCCGACGGTCCCTGCATCATTGCCTGCAATCACCAATCGCTGTGGGAGACCGCAGCCCTCTGTGTGATCTTCCCCGACGCCAGCATCGTCGCCAAGAAGGAGCTGAGAAAGCTGCCGCTGGTGGGCTGGTTTCTCGAGCGCTATCCGATGATCCTGGTCGACCGCTCGGCAGGCCGGCATGCACTGCGCCAGATGGTCGATGAAGCCAAGCGTGCGGTTGGCGAGGGCCGCAAGGTGCTGCTGTTTCCGCAAGGCACACGGCAGGCGATCGACGAGCCCGTGAAGTTTCAGTCGGCCGGCATTTCCGCGCTCTACACCAATCTCGAGGTCCCCGTGGTGCCGGCGGCGTGCAATTCCGGGCTCTTTTGGGGCAAGAAGACCCTGATGATGCACTCCGGCACCATCACGCTGTCGTTCCTGCCGCCGATCGCGCCGGGCCTGCCGCGCAAGGAATTTCAGGACAAGATGGAGCGGATGATTGCGGAGGAGGCGAGCCGGTTGCTGACGGTGAGCGAGGCGAAGGTGCGCTAGCCTCCGGCAAAGTCAAACCGGCAGCAGTTCATTTCGTGCAATATCCATCCAATTCATCCCTCGCATCACCGCTGACGGGATCGGCAGTTATCGGTCTGGCTCAATCCTCTTCTTCTAAGAAGAAAGTGTATCCCCGCGGAGGACGAAGCCGCCTGAAGATCCAGCTCACACGGTGAACCTCCTCTGGGACAATTATCTCTTCTCCCATGGAACAGGCACGAATTTTCTCATCTTGACGGACCTGAGCAGCCGCGAGTTCAACCGCTCGCTGAGCGTCAGGTGCATCAACTACTCGCGTCGTAAAGAACCCAAATTTTGTAGCTTGTCCAACGTCCACAGATGGGCTGAGCTCTCCTGAGAGGGACGTGAATCCCTCTCCTTTGAGCAACACATAAAATCGCATTTCAGCGGGCTTCAACTTGCGGATAGCTTGCGCGGCGGCCCGCGAGCCAGCCGGCCATCGGAGCCAGGAACGCCAGGCACCAGATGAACTGTGAGATGCTCGGGGCGACGAAGGCCACGGCCGTGCCGAGCACGAATACGCCCAGCGGAAACACCGCCGTCGCCAGCAACTGCGGATTGCTCTGGCCGCGCAGCGCCAGGACCCACAATAGCGCGTTTAGCGCGGCGATCACGACCAGGTGGAATCCATATAGCACCGCGATCACGCCATCGATCCGATAGACGCCGTAGAGGCCGTTCGTCACCGGCAGGATGATGATCGAGAGCAGAAAAAACAGATTGAGAAACACCACGCCGCGGCCGCCTTCGGGCGCCACGGCAAGCCGCCGGTGATGGCTGAACCAGAACAGCCCGGCGACGATGAAGCTGATCGTCAGCGCGATGACGGGATGCGCGTAGACGTGTATCAGACCCATCCAGGTCGGCGCTTCCTTGAAACTGCTGGCTTTCGGCAGATCATAGGCGAGCAGCGTCATGGCAACGCCAAAGATGGTGTTGCTCAGCATCTCCAGCCGGCGCATTTCGAAAAGACCGATTTGCGGCAATGTAGTCCCCCCAGTCTCCCGAGTCCGTTCCCACCCGGTTCAAGCTATGCCTCGCAGGGCGTGGCTTGCCTAGCCGTAGCTCGCGGACACAAAGCCCGCCTTCGACTGTCGGCTTCGGCGCGGCAGCCTTCGCTCACTTCGCGAGCGAAGGCTGGTGCGGGCGGTGGGACTCGAACCCACACGACGTTGCCATCGAGGGATTTTAAGTCCTCTTGTCAAGCACTAAGCAGCTTGTTTTACTTAGCTTTTTCCACCTTGTTTTTAGCTTGTGCTAAAATCCGTGCTAAATGCGGCAAAACGATTGAAAAATGCCGCGCAGGCCGTCTGATCAAGTCTCAAACTGGGACAAAGTTTCGCTCTTGTCGCCAGTTCGGACGCCATGCCGAAGCTGCGTCCATCTAGGCAGATTCTTCTAAACGGATCGTTGTGATTCGCCAGGCCAAAAAGGCCACGCTGCGCTGCGGAGTTTCGGCGGAGAGGGAGGCCGCGTATTGTCACGGCTCATTGGAAATAAGCCTTTTGTAGCAGGCCAGCGAAGCCTGCGGCACCAATGCCGGGTCTCCGGCATTGGTGATGCCGAGCCACATGCGCCGGGTGCGGCGCGCGTCAAGGGCGGTTCTGCCGCTCGTCTTGACCCTTGACGCGCGACGCAGCCGGAGCCACCGCGTCTTAGTATGTGGCTGTTGCTCTGTCATCGTCGGCCACGCTTATTCATGCAGCAGCAGCTCTTCCCTTCGGGGACTTGTAAAAGCGAATCGCTAACCCACAATCCCAAGATCACGCGTACCGTTTCCCAAGAAGGGCTGCGGTCCTCGTCACGTCTTCCGGGCGTGACGGGAGACCTCCTTGGAGTAATGCATGCTGCGATTTGAGCCCCACAACGTCAAAGAGGATACGGTCACCAACTTCCTTCCCGAGGGATTCACTCTCGATGAAGGCCTGGATCTCACTGGGGTCCCGACCACGTTACTGCCCCGGCAGATGACCATCGACGGCGACCTAATCCTGCGGAAGACCAAGCTTACGGCCTTGCCGGAAGGGCTCTCCGTGTCGGGCGACCTCGACATCACAGATACGGCCATCACTGAACTGCCGCCTGACCTCAAGGTCGGTGGGAAGGTCATTGGCCTGGGCGTGAAATCATCGACCTGAAGCGAGAAGGAGCGCCGCGAGGCGCTCCTTTGCTATGCCGCCAGTTCCTTGCGGAAGACGTCGGGCGTGTCATCAAGTGGTTGACGGGCCTGTATCATTCACATCGTCCCAAATTCGGCCGGTCGCGATGGGGTCGATATTGTCGGCCTGGAGCAGGGCCCAGTCTTTCCATCGCGCGACACTTGCCGGGTCGGTGGACGCCGCAGGCATCGAAACCACTGAGGCCACAAAGGCTCTGATTGTCTGGGCGCGATGATAACTCTCGGCGCTATCGGTCAGGCGCTTTAGTCGGTCGGCCTCCAGTTTGATAAGACGCTCGCGCTCGGCCTTCTCCGCCGCCAACTTCTTTCGAATTTCTTCCTGCCGGATCTCCTCTCGGCGCCGAACGGCCTGCTCGTAGGCCCACACCTGATGCTCGCGATACTGGAGTTCGCCGGAGACAATGATTTCTGCGGCGATGGTGCTTAGCTGTGCCTCAAGCGACTGCTCGTCCGTATCCATCCACGAGATCCGCTCAAGTTCTGTTCCGGAGCCCTTGAAGATGCTGAATTTCAAGCGCTCCGTGTCCTTGCCGTCGGCTGTTCGTCGGCGGTTCGCTGCGCGCTCAAGACCAATGGATACAGATTGGTGGCCAACACCGACATAAATGGTGCGCGTTTCCCGACCCTGAACAGTCGCCCAGGAGTCGAGTCGACTCAAGCCGTAGAAGAGGCCCTGGAGGATTCGTAGTCGCCGTTTCTCAAGAGGCGTATCAAAGATTGCCGTGTGCCAGCTCGATTGAGCCGCCTGCCTGGCATCATCCTCCACCTGTCGACGAAAAGCTGCGTGAGGTGGCGACAGGCTCTTGGCAGCGAGGACCACGCCAAGATTGCGCGTAACCCGCTCCCGCACAGTTTCTATGGGTTCATCGAAGGCCGGTGCCACCGGCTCGTTTTCCTTCAACTGCCTTTCGTATTCGCGATAGTCCCATTGCCCGAACCTGAACTCGCCAGATATGCCGGGTGGTCGAGGAGGGAGCGGGATCGTTTTCACCTTCTGGCCTGCGTGTACCTTGTTCCAGTATCCTTGCGGTGGCAGGGGCACGAACGCCTTGACACAGTGTTTGCGCAATCCGTTGTCCGACATTCCAAATTTCTTGGATATGTCACGCATCGGTCCTGACCAGACCAGATCGTGCAGTTGTTGGCGTGTATAGGTTTGCATCTTCGACCTCCGGGGCTTTGGGAAAGCCAACCGGACTACTGTCGGAGGGGCAAGCTGGCACGGTTGTGAGTTAGGAGGATAACTATTTCAACAGGCAGACTTGCATGCTTCGGTATGTCGCTCCGCTATCGGTTGCTGGGTTTGCGTGAACAAAGCGCGAA
>NZ_LLYB01000093.1:41802-48885 GCF_001440475.1 Bradyrhizobium lablabi
GCCGCGCGGCCCAACGGTTTTATTGCTTGGCCACAGGTCCTGATCAAACCCGNACTCAAACCGCGAACAGGCCGTGACCATTCCGATTTGTTCGTTCTCATAATGCGTGAGCCAGCGTTTTGAAATTGCCAGGCTGAGCATCTTTATTTCAAGATTGACGAAAGCGTCGACATGATTCATGCTGCGTGTATCGCCTGAATGGTTATTCGACGAACACAGGGGCCGCTCTAACGGCCCCTGTTGCTTTATTGACTGATCCGCACTGAGAGATAGACCCTCAGCCAGCCCAGCCATAGAGCGAGCGTGCCACGAAGTTTCATGGTTCTCGCCTTTCTTCTGGTTATTCTACGTAGCGACCATTCGCCTCGCGGCACTCCAAACTAGCACGCGCATTTCGTACTGCAGCCCACCTTGTCCATCTGCAGCTCAATGCCCGGAGGGGGCGTGGCAGGTTCTCCTCTTGTTAGGATGTATGAAGAACCTGAAAAAGGATGAGGGCGCACAGCGCAAGTATTAGGGCTGCAGCCACGATCCACCAGAGAGGCTCAAGCCAGTCCGGATCGGTCGGCAGGACTCGTTTGTACCATTGGTACAATTGCTTCTCGGAGGGAAACAGGTATCGCGCGATCGTTCGGAAAATGTTCATCGCATCCTTCGGGACTTCGCCTGTCGCTGCGTGATAGCCGGGTGCAGAGGTCTCTTGTGGAACAAGACCTTCGCAAATCGCGTTGGCCGCAGCCGCATTGCTTCTGCCACAGTCGTCCAACGCTCTTTATAGCCGGGTAGATAGTCCAGGTACCATGGCGAGGCGCACTCCTCGAACACGATCCTTGCGAGTGGATTGTGTCGCAATGCCACGCGCGCGAACTGAGCCATGGCGCTATATTGGGCACGAGTGAAGCCGCCCTTCGCTCGCCGCTGGAGAAGCACCGTTACGTGCTTCTGGTTGATACTTGGGGATTCTGGTCTGAGGCTGCCGTCCCGCTTGATGAGAATGTTCGGCGCCTCGACTCCAAGCAGGGTCGAGAAGGTGACTTTCTCGGGGTAACAGCCACACATTGCCACACCTTGGAGAATCAGCACCCGCCCGGAATAGTACTCCGAGCGGGCTAGGCTGCGAGCTTAGCGGCCCTTGCCGCTATCCCGACATGCCCGGTACGGGTTTGCCTTCTCGGCAGGGACGGCGTAAGCGCGCCATTGTGCAAGCGTGAACCCGTACTTCTTCATGCAGGCTTGCGCGTGTGGCGTATCGTTGCGTGGCTCCGCCTGCGCCGCCGGGACGGCCACGGCAAGCAGTGCAAGCGCAATAACAGTGCCGGATAACTTCTTCATTGCTTTCTCCTCTCTACTTGGCCTTCCGGCCCTTGCTCTGACCGTCACTGTTGCCGGTCTCTCCCATGCACTTGCGGAAACAAGCGACTACGCTTGGCGTGTTTGCCGCTTCGCCGCCGGGTCTTCCACCGCACACTCCCGTGCAATACTCCCGGCTTTGCGCCGCAACGGGAGCGCTGAAAAGAAGCGAGGTGGCGACTGCCACGGCGCAGATTCCAATGATCCTGAACATTGCGGATATCCTTACTGGCAGGTGCCGTTACCGGTGTCGTTGAATGTGCAGGTCGCGCCGTTGCCCAGCTTCACCTGGTTGCGGGCAATCAATCGGCCTGACATGAAGTCGGCGGGGCATTTTCCTCCGGCCGAGATGTCATGGCTCTGGGCTCGCCACTGGCGGCCGTTCGGCATGATGAAGACTTTGCATCCGGGCAGGCCGGAGGCCGTGGCAACCCTCAAGACGGGGCCCGCCGCGTTGGCGGCCGGTGGTGCAGTCATCAAGGCGGCAAAAATTGCAAACCACGTGCGGGGTGGTTTTCTGATCACGGTGAAGCGCATCGTTCCTGTCTCGGTTGGAGTGGGGGAACCGATACATGCGCAAAAATTCTGATTTACGCTTTTTCACTCCAGGCGCAGGATGAGACGGTCAATGAATGGAAGTCTTTTTGATTGGAACGGCTAACCCCACGCAAAGATTCAGGATTCCGCGAGGAAACAAACGCACTGCAATATAGCCCATTTGGGCTTGCAAATGTCAGGACATCTGCGGGGACCTCACCGCTAAACGGAGGGCTCCTGTGATGGCAATCCTGGGATATGCGAGGGTCAGCACCCACGGACAGGTGCTGGATATTCAAGAGCTTCAGCTGCGCGCCGAAGGCTGCACGAAGATCTACGCCGAGAAAGAAAGCGGCATCAGCGCAAAGCGTCCCGTGCTCAAGCAACTGCTGCGTGATGTCAGACGGGGCGACATCATCATCTTCGCCGCGCTCGACAGGCTGACGCGCGAAGGGCCTTACAGAACGCTGGCGATTCTGGAGTTGATCACGTCGCGAGGCGCGACCTACCGGTCTCTCGCCGAGCCGTGGGCCGACACCACAACTGAACTTGGCGAGGTGCTCGCCGCTTTGGTCGGCTACATCGCCAGAAAGACAAGGCAGGACATTATTCGTCGGACCTCTGCGGGGCGACTGCGCGCGAGGGCGGCAGGCGTAAAGTTTGGCCGCAGGCCGAAGCTATCACCGCAACAACAAGCCCAGGCACTCAGTCGACGCCTCGCCGGAGAGCGTCCCGAGGCAATAGCGCCGTCCTTCAAGGTCAGCGCATCAACGATCCGGCGGCTGAAGCCAAAACCTTCCTAACCTGAACACGTATCGACTAAACGCTTGAAGGTTCACTATCGCTCGCGACCACGATCCTGCGCTCGCTCTCGCTTCATGCGATCGAGAGCCCTCTGGTCGCGGGCACTCCATCTTGGTTTGGCTGGCTTGGCCTCACGCGGTGCTGCTCCGTTGGCGCCCTCGACAGGCATTGGGCTCTTGGGACCCAAATCCTTGAGGAGCGGCTTCGCCCTGGCAAGCTTGTTCGTTGGCTTGACCGAAGCATCGTGCGGAGAGCGCATTTTCGCTATGTCACCGGCAGCAGGTTTCTTGGCCTGCCGCGCGGGTAGAGCATGGCGCATCGCGAGCGGCTCCCGGTTTGGATTCCCGGGACTCTGGTCCTTGAGGCGTGGCTTCTGCCTGGCAAGCTTGTTCGATGGCTTGACCGAAGCTTCGCGCGGAGATCGCTTCTTCGCTATGTGACCGGTTGCGGGTTTCTTGGCCTGCCGCGCGGGTGGAGCAGGGCGCATCGCGGGTGGCTCCCGGTGAGGGTTATGGATCGCAGCGAGATCCTGAAGCTCCCTGGTCTGGTTGTCGCGATCGATTGCATTCCAATAGTCCCGCTCGGTCTCCTGCGCCGCGTTGCGCCGCATGCGGTTGACCTGTGGTCGGCTCTTCCCCTTGTCGATGAGCCTGTAGTCGACATTTCTTTCAGGACGCCGCGCCCCAGGCGCGTTGCGGACCCGCCTTTGCCGCGATTTTGGTTTGGCGCCACGCTTGTCCATCGCCTGAGACTGTGGACCTTCGTGGATGGTCGGTTCTCGCTCGATCCCTTGCTCGGCAAGGGTCCGCCGGTCAATCCGCTCGCTCAGGCCAGCACGTTCAAGCGCCTGGTTGGCAAACTTTTCCCAGCTCTCCCGCAGTTGCTCGGTGCTGCCTTTCTCGCTGGTGCCGATGACCCGCTTGCCGGTCTTCGGATCCCGGTCCCGGATGACGAGGTGACAATGGGGGTTGTGAACGTCCTTGCCCTTGTCATGGAAGGCCGCCAGCCAGGGAGCCCGCCCCTGGGTGACGTGCTCGGCAAACTCCCGGACCAACCCGATCCGTTCGGTCTGGCTTAACTCCTTAGGGAGGGCCAGCATCACCTTGTCGATGACCCGGGCATTCTTACGGTCCTTGTCCTCGCAAGCCTTCAGGTATTCGGCGACTTCGCGCGGATTCTGGCCGGGCAGGCGGGCCTTCTGCATCAGGCTCATCGCCCGCTTGCGCGTGATGTAGTTAATGTGCGCCGCAGCCGTATAGGGCTGGGCCTGCGTGGACTTGCCGATCGGGCTGTGATGCAGGCTGAAAATGGCCACTCGAACACCCCCGAGGTGCGCCGGGTTTGCCTGCAAACCCATAAGTGCGCACTCCCGCCGGATCCCTACGTAAGCACGCTCCCGGACCCCCGCAAGACAAACGATGCACCGGCCTGGCCCCTTCCCCGGACGGACCCCTGTTCAGGACTCGGACAGTCGAGCCTCGCGGATTGCCTGCCGTGGGCTTGCTCCGGGGTTTCGTTTCAGGGCACAACCGCCGGACGCGCTTTCTGGGGCACTCTCGTGGGGCAACATGGGTACGTTTAAGTCGCCGGACCGTCCGGCCTCGGTCCTGCACCGACTGGTCGGGATAAAAGACACCGAGCCGCCAATCACCGACCAGGAATACGAACTCTACCAGCGGTTCGTCAGCAGCATCGGCTACGGGCCTCCCGACATTACCGGAAGGGTCAGCTACCCCAAGAGGGTCAAGCGCAGGACCCGCGCGGCCGTCCGCCAGTTCGTTTCCGATCCGGGGTTGCCCCGCCTTATCGAGATGCTGGAACGGGCGAAAGCCCAGGCCATCGCCGAAGAGCAAAGGCGCGAGCAAGAGAAGCAAGCCGGGGAGGCCTTGGCCGAGCAACGGCGCCAGCAAGAGAAGCTCGCCGCCATCGAGGCGTTCCATGACAACCAGCTCAGCGAGCTGGAGTTCAGGGTAGGCGAATTCCAGCACCTCATCGGGCGGACCTCCATCGAGGAGGCCACCCTGCGGATGGCGCAGGATAGCCAAAGCGACTGGACCAAGAACAAGCGCGCTCTCAACATGAAGCTGGCGACTCAGGGCGATCCTCGCAGCGCCATGGTGCTTGGCCCGCTGGCGAGCTTTGAAAACACCCTGTACGACAACAGCAGTGCCCTAAAGGTGGCAGCCGGTATGGAGAGGTTCGCCATCCGGCGAAGCCTCGTGTCCATGACCGAGGCCGAGCGCGCCACGCTTCGCATGGCGGACGTGCTCGCGGCGGTCGGACAGCTCGAGACGAACGACCACTATCGCATCGCCGTGCCCATCGTGTGGAACGGCGGCGACTGCGCGTATGACTTCGACCAGGGTACGGAGTTTCGCCAGCGCAATGCCATGCTTGAGGTACTCAAGCAACTCCTGGCGGCATCGCTCGGCACGTCGGCTGGTGCCCGCGAATACCTGAACCAGGCTGTACGCGCCGCGCTGGATGAAGCACGCGGCCTGGCGCAGCACCAGCGTCAGATTATCGAGCGCTACCTCTTCAGCGGAAATCGCTGGATGTCGGAAGCCGAAGGACAGCGAGCGCTCGCTCGCGGCGACTTGTCGGCTTCGGCGCTGCGCATCGGCGGTTTTCCGGGTAGTAGCGGTGAGCTGCTCTACGACCTGCGCGAAAGCCTCATCACCATCGCGCCTTCCGGCAGCGGCAAGAGCCAGGCGCATGTCTTGCGCAACCTGCTGTACATGAAGGCTCCTGCCGTGGTGCTCGACATCAAGGGCGAGATGTCGGCCGCGTCGCGGCAGTGGCGCGAGCACGAGCGCGAGTTAGGGAAGACATATGTCTTCGCGCCGCGCGAGCCCGAGAGTTCTTTCCACTACAATCCGCTCGACGACATCGGTACTGATCCGGATCAAGCCTGGGAGGATGCGCGCACCGTCGCGGACCTCATGTTCAAGCCGACCGCGAAGACTAGGGACGATGCGTACTTCGAGGGCCGCGCCCGCGACCTGCTTACAACAGCTCTGCTCGATGTTGCTCTCGCGCAGAAGGGCGCCAAGCGCACCATGGCTTCGGTCCTGGAATTGCTCTACACGTCCGAGGACGAGAAGGTAATTGCCTGGTGCAACCGCCTGGAAAAGCGGAAGAGCACCCAACTCAAGCTCCAGGCTTCGGCATTGAGGGGCATGCCGCCCAAGCAGCGCGAGAGCCTGCTTGATACGGCCCGGCGCCATGTTGAAATCTGGCAGTCTCCCAGCGTCCTGAAGGTCACTGGCGACACAACATTCAACGCTGCGTCGGTCCGCGAGGAGAACGCCACGGTTTACCTCAAGGTCACCCTCGAAGATGTTGAGCGCTATGCAAGCGTGCTCAGGGTGCTCGTCGGGCAGCTTCTCTTCAAGCTCTACCGCGTCCAGCCGGAGTCGGATGCGCCGCTCGTCACCTTCTTCCTTGACGAGTTGCCCCGCCTGGGGCGGCTCGACGTTATCGAGCAATCGCTCGACATGGGCCGTGGTTACGGCGTGCGCCTCTGGCTGTTCTGTCAGAACCTCGGCCAACTCCAGACCGCCTATCCCAACGCGCAAGGCATGATGAGCAACTGCGCCATTCGCTGCTTCATGAATCCTGATGAGGATTCCGCGCGGTGGCTCTCCGAGAACCTGGGCACCAGGCATGGACTGCTCGACGGGACCCGCAAGCCTCTTGTCGAGGCCCACCAACTCACGGGACCGGAGTTTGCAAACCAGGTCATCGTATTCTCGCGCGGGCAATTGCCTGCGCGGCTCGACAAGAAGCCTGCCTTCGCCGACCCCGTTTGCAAGAGCCGCATCGCAGGCGAGGGTGAGCCGGAGCAATCCACGGGCGCGACCAGTTCGAGCGGAACGCTCGACACGGCCGCCCCGGTTGATGAAGCGCAAAGCGCATCCGCTAATCCCGTGGATTGGGACGAGGTGCGGAGCGCCGCGCCCGCATCGCTGCTGTCAGCGGCGGCGCCCGCCGCGCGCAACAGCTTTAGCTGGCAATTCATTGGCGCAGGCCTGGCGACCCTTCTGGTCGTCGCAGGCCTCATTGCATGGCTCGCGTCGCAAGGAAGCGAAATCAACGCGCTCCGTGCCGACAAGGCGTCTCTCGGCGCCGCACTGGAGGCCGCCGAGCGTGCGAAGCAAAGCCTAGATAGGGAAAAAGCATCCTGGATGGAAAGCGTGCGCAATAGCGAACTCGCGCGCAGCAAGGTGCACGAGGAAGCGGAGAGCGCCCGCAAGGTCCTGGCGCTTGAGCAAAAGGACCACGTCGCCACCCGCGAGCGGCTGGCGAGCGTGCAACGCGAGCTGGAAGCGGAAAAGGCGCGCGCTGCCGCGCGCGCCGCGCCTCCGGCGCCCCAAGCTGCGCTTGTGCCTG
>NZ_LLYB01000094.1:0-17850 GCF_001440475.1 Bradyrhizobium lablabi
CCGCGTCGGCGCCACCGCGGATGCGGATCGACCTCAGGCCGCGGAGCCGGCCGTGAGCGAGCCGAAGGCCGCGCCGCGCGAAGCGAAGCCGGCCGCGCCGAAGCGCGTGGCCAAGCCGGTTGATCAGGGAAGTCTGTTCTAGCGCGCCAGCCACTCCGTGACGCGCCGTTGCGAGTCCTTGCGCGCGTCCGCATCGGTACCGATATGGCCGCGTTCGGGCAACGCGGCGTCGGAGCCCGCGAGCGCCCGCAGTGGAAGGTTGGCGCGGTCGAAATCGTGGGCTGCGCCGGGATAGACCACGATCTGCGCCAGCGCGCTGCGGCCGCGGGCCCCTTCCACCACCTGGCGGCAGGCTGCTGGCGAACTGACGTCGTCCTGCGCGCCGATCAGCAGTAGCGTCGGCACGCGCGTGCTCCAGCCGAGGCCGGAGGAGACCCGGCAGTCCGGATAGAAGGCGATGGCCGAGCGGAAGTCCGGTTCAGCACTGCGCGACAAGGATTGCGGGCGCACCGCCCATAGCACGGCGCTGGCGCCGTTCGCCCATCCGATCAGGCTGATCCGGTCACGCGCGGCCCAGGGCTGCTGCAACAGCCATTGCCGCGTCGCGTTGATATCGGCGACGCGCTCGCGGCGTGCCAGCACGCGGCGCTCCTTGACGCGGCACTGCGGGCCGAATTCCCGCGAACCATAGCTGTCCGGCAGCAGCACCGCGTGGCCGGTCTTCAGCAATTGCTCCGCCCAGTCGCGGTAGCGCGGCTGCACCGGCTCGGACTGCCCACCCAATCCGCCGCAGCCGTGCAGCGCAATCACGGTCGGAAAGGGCCCTTCCCCGGCGGGCTTGTAGAGCTGCGCGTGCAGCGTCAGGCTGGCCGCCGCCGGGATATCGACCTGCTGCGGCGCCAACAACGGCGCAGCTTTTGCCGTGCAGGCCACGGCGAGGAGCGTCAGAAATAGCGTTACTGACAACAGGCGCATCGGTCTCTGTCGTATCGGGATGACGCTGCGGGCACGGCAAAATTCACGCTATCATGCGCCCGGACACAAAATCATCACAAGTCGGTGGGTTTCGGGGGCGGACAGTACGACCTATCTATGATAGATCGAATTTTGGAAATTACACTTAAGGCCAGTCCTCCCGGATCGGCCCATCGGAGAGTTTGACGGTGCTCAATAAATTCGGTCCCTCGGGCCATGGCGAAGCGCAGGTGCAGTATCTCGATGGCGATTTCCGCGTCATCTCGCCCGGAACCTATGTGCGCTGCGCCATCACCGACGTGCGGATTCCGCTCGATGAATTGAAATACTGGAGCGTCGATCTGCAGGAGGCCTATTCGGTGCCGAGTGCGGTGCTGCAGCGGCATTTTCCCGGCGCGCTGAAGTCGCAGGGCTAGGATCGCCTAGTAGCCCGGATGGAGCGAAGCGCAATCCGGGTCAGTGCCGCGCGATTTCCCGGATTTCGCTTCGCTCCATCCGGGCTACGGTTCTTTCCTCTCCCGCGCTTTGAATAACCTGTCGGCGACGAATTTCCGCAACAGCGCGGCGTCGTCGAATTCGAGCGTCACCGCGAACGGCACGATCTCTCTCGCCCAATCCGGCAAAACTCCACCGCGCCGCAACCGCGACAGATCCTTTTCCGTCGTTACCAGCGTCAACCCGTCGCGTTTGGCGTCGACGATCAGGCCTTCGATCTCGCCCTGTGAATACGGATGATGATCGGCGAAAGCGCGCTGCTGAACGACATCGATACCGCTGGCGCGTAGCGTGTTGAAGAATCGCGCGGGATCGCCGATGCCGGCAAATGCCAGCACGCGCCGACCGCGAAGCTGCGCTACCGCCGCCGCATCCGGCTTCAGATGCGCTGACAATACCGGCTTGCCCTGCGCTGCGATCTCGACCGCCACCGCGGCGGCGGCAGTGCCGTCACCGACGACAATGAGCGCATCGGTGCGCGCCAGTTGCGGCCGCAGCGGCGCGCGCAGCGGGCCGGCGGGAAATACCTGCCCATTGCCGATGCCGCGGACGCTGTCGATCACGATCAGGGACGCATCCTTGACGACCGCCGGACTCTGGAAGCCATCGTCCATCAGGATCACGGTCGCGCCGTGCGCCCGTGCCAATGGCACGCCGTCCGCGCGATTGCGCGACACGACGATTGGTAAGTGGCTTGCCAGCATCAGCGGTTCGTCGCCGACATCGGAAGCCGCGTGCCTGGCAGCATCGACCCTGACCGGCCCGCGTAACTTACCACCATAGCCGCGGCTCAGCACGATCGGCGTCTCGCCGAGTTCACCCAGTAGTTTCGCCAGCGCCAGCACGGTCGGCGTCTTGCCGGCGCCGCCGACGTGGTAGTTGCCAACACAGAGTACCGGAATGCCGGCATTCAATCCCTGGTGCTGCAGGCGCCTTGCGGCGATGGCGCCATAGAGCGCGCCGATCGGTTTCAATAGATGCGCGTTGAGTGAAGCCGGGCCGTGCCAGAAGGCCGGCTCACGCATTGGCGGCTCCCATCTCGATCCGCAATTGCAGCAGATACGGCTCGAGCGCGGAGAGCGTTCGCTCCAGCGCGCCGCCGAGCTGCCCGACCACGCGCTCGGACGCGGTGAGCACGGCTTCGCGCGCCTTGGCATCGGCCAGCATCTGCCCGAACTGCTTCACCAGCGCTTCCTGCGTATCGGCGCGCCGCGCACCGCCGGCGGAATCGAGGGCTTCATAGACGTCGGTAAAGTTGAAGACGTGGGGGCCGTGGACGACCGAGGCACCGAGCTTGATCGCCTCGATCGGATTCTGCCCGCCATGCTCGACCAGCGATCCGCCCATGAACACGATCGGCGCCAGCCGATAGAACAGCCCCAGTTCGCCCATGGTATCGGCGACATAGATGTCGGTCGTGGCGGTCGGCAAATCCTCGTGCGAGCGCAGGGTCGGATTGAGGCCTGAAGCTGCGATCATGCGCGCGATGGCCTCGCCGCGATCGGGATGCCGCGGCACGATCACGGTCAACAGCTTCGGAAAGAATCCGGCGAGCGTCCGGTGGGTTTCGGTCAGGATCTCTTCCTCGCCGGGATGCGTGGAGGCCGCGACCACGACCGGCCGGCCGCGCGTCATCGACATCAGCATATCCAGCTTGTTGCCGTCGGCCGGCGGCGCGGGAACGTCGAGCTTGAGGTTTCCCGTGACGATGACGTTGTGGCTTCCGAGCGCGGTGAAGCGATCGGCATCGGTCTGCGACTGCGCCAGGCAGACATCGAACTTGCCGAGCAGCGCCGAGATGGTTCCCTGGACCCGCTGCCAGCGCGGAAACGAGCGCTGCGACATTCGGCCGTTGATCAGCACCATCGGCAGCCGCCGCGCGGCGCTCGACAGAATCAGATTCGGCCACAGGTCGGACTCGATGAACATCGCCAGCGAGGGCCGCCAGTGATCGAGGAATCGCGCGACGTAGCGCGGCGAGTCGTAAGGTACGTATTGGTGGATGACATCGGGCGGGAACCGCTTGGCGACGATCGCAGCCGACGTCACCGTGCCCGAGGTCAGCAGGATGCGCAGGTTCAAGGCCCGCAGCCGCTCGATCAGCGCCGCCGCCGCCAGCACTTCGCCGACGCTGGCGCCGTGAATCCACACCAGCGGTCCCGCGGGGCGAACATCGGCGCTCAAGCCGCGCCGCTCGCCGACCCGCGCCGGGTCTTCCTTGCCAAGCCTCAACCGCCGGCTGATCAACGCAGGCGACAATGGCACCATGGCGGACGAAAGACTGCGGTAGACGCGCAACGTCATCGGCAGCGAATTAGCCAAGAGCGGCCTCCGGACGCCCGACCGCCTTGTAGGCGCGACGGGTCGCTTCGTTCAGATAGTCTTCTACCTGAAGACGCAACTTTTCCATAGTCTCGGCATCGGCATCCGGCGGCACGTACACATGTTCAATGCCTACCAAGGCGCCGCGTCCGAATGGCAAATTGATGGTGGTAGAGTCCCAGTTCTTCAACCGGATGAAGCGGCTGGTCACCATCGCAAACGGCATGATCGGCCGGCCTGATTCGCGCGCCAGCATGATGACGCCAAGCCCCACCACCCGCGCGCGCTTCGGTACGTCGGCGGTGGTGGCGACGTTCCAACCGTCCGTGAGCGCCTGCACCATTTCCCGGAACGCGCCGACGCCGCCCTTGCGATGAAAGGCGCCGCCATGATCGCCGGAGCCGCGGATGGTTCCAATGCCGAGCCGTTCGGCGGCGATGGCGTTGAATTCGCCGTCGCGATGCCGCGAGATCAGGACCTTGGCGCGATAGGTCTCCTTGGTCTTGATGAACGGCGTCATGAAGTGCTGGCCATGCCAGAACGCGAAGATCGCCGGCATCTCCGGCTCGACCCGCTCATAGACGTCGGCCGGCTCATAGCTGAAGCGATTGGTCAGCCAGACCAACCGCAAATATTCGGCCGCGAGCACACCCAGCGCGCGCTGAACGAAGGTGCTGCGCAGCAAATCGCGAATGAGACGTTTCAACTGGATTACTTCGCGTCTTGACCTGGATCGAGCAGCCGGTGGAGGTGAACTACGAAATAGCGCATGTGGGCGTTGTCCACCGTCTGCTGCGCCTTCGCCTTCCAGGCCGCGAGAGCGGATGCGTAATTGGGATACACGCCGACGATGTCGACCTGGTCGAGGTCCTTGAACGTGACGTGTTCGAGATCGGTCAACTCGCCGCCGATGACGAGATGCAGCAATTGCTGCGGGGCACTATCTGGCATGAATGGTCTTTCCTAACGAGATGCCCGGCAAGCAAGAGCGACAACGTATATCGCGGGGTGGACGGGATGATTTGTGGCGCGGATTTGGACCGATTCAGGGCAACCGATGATTGCGGAAATGCTCGACAATGCGCGCATGTCGATCGTGTCCCGCCGCCACCAGCACCCCGTGCACCACCTCCCGGCGATTATACTCAATCGCATCCCCCGAGAGCGCGGTCATTCTACCATTCGCTTCCTGCACGATCAAATTCGCCGCAGCAAGATCCCAGTCGCGGCTCTGACCGCCCGCAAAGGCGGCATCCAGATTGCCGTCGGCAACCCGGCACAGCCGCAGCGCCAGCGACCCGATCCGCGGATGCAGCGTGATCTCATCCGGTGACGCGCTCAGCCGCTGTACCAGCGGCTTCGGGCCGGCCATGCGAGAAAAATCCAGCTCCGTTCCTGCGGTCGCGCGCACCGGCCTGTCGTTGCAGGTGGTGCGCTGGCCGCGGATGGCGAAGAAGAATTCGTCGCTGACGGGCGCAAACACCGCGGCCAGCACCGGGTCCGCTCCCGCCACCAGCGCCACGCTGACGCACCAGTCCTCACGGCCGGCGAGATAGGCGCGGGTGCCGTCGATCGGATCGACGATCCAGACCAGTTCCTTGCCGAGACGCTCGTCGTCATCGACGCTCTCTTCCGACAGCCAGCCATAATCCGGCGTCGCCGCGCGCAGCCGCTGCTCGACGAGGTCGTTGACGGCGATGTCGGCTTCGGAGACCGGCGACGAGGCGCCCTTGATCCAGTTCTTCAATTCGGTGCGGAACAGCGATAGCGCCAGCGCACCGGCCTCGCGCACGGTGTCCTGCAGCAGCGCGGCGTCGCGCGCCCAGATCCGGTCGGCGGTATCAGCGTCCGCCAAGCGTCAGGCCCTCGATGCGCAGCGTCGGCGCGTTGACGCCGTAGCGGAATTCCAGATCGTTGGCGGGAACCAGCGAATTGAACATCGCCAGCAGATGCCCCGCGATCGTCACCTCGCTGACGGGATAAGTGATCTCGCCGTTCTCGATCCAGAAGCCGGAGGCGCCGCGGCTGTAATCGCCGGTCACGCCGTTGACGCCGGAGCCGATCAGGTCGGTGACGTAAAAACCCTGCTTGATGTCGGAGATCAGTTCCTTCGGCGTCATCGCGCCGGCCTCCAGATGCAGATTGTACGAACCCGGCGACGGCGAGGACGAGACGCCGCGATGGGCATGCCCGGTCGTGACCAGCCCGAGTTCGCGCGCGGTGGCGCAATCGAGCAGCCAGGTGGTCAGCACGCCCTCGTCGATGAGCGCGGTCTTCTTCACCGTTACGCCCTCGGCGTCGAAGGTTTGCGAGCGCAGGCCGCGCACGCGCAAGGGGTCATCGATGATGCGGATATTCTTCGCGAACAGTTGCTCGCCCATCCGGTCTTTCAGAAAACTGGTCTTGCGCGCGATCGAGGCGCCGTTGATGGCGCCGACGAGATGGCCGACCAGCGATCCCGCTACCCGCGGATCGTACACCACCGGCACCTTGCAGGTCTCGACCTTGCGCGGATTGGCGCGCGCCACGGTGCGCTCGCCTGCCCTGCGGCCGACGCTTTCGGGAGAATCGAGATCGGAGGTGTGCGGGGCCGAGGTGAAATCGTAATCGCGCTCCATGCCGGTGCCCTCGCCCGAGATCGCGGTCATCGAGATGCCGTGGCTGGAGCGCAAATACGAGCCGTGGAAGCCGGTCGAGGTCACCAGCACCATGCCGCCGATGCCGCTCGAGGCGGACGCGCCGCCCGACTTGGTCACGCCCTTGACCGCAAGGCCCGCGGCTTCCGCTTCGCAAGCGCGACGCTCCAGTTCACTTGTCGTCGGAACCGTGCGGTCGAGCAGATCGAGATCGGCGAAGTCGCGCGCCAGCAGCGAAGGATCGGCAAGGCCGACATATTTGTCGTCAGGCGCAACGCGGGCCATCGCCACCGCCCGCTCGGCGAGCTTCGCAACGCCGTCGCCGGAAATATCGTTGGTCGAGACCACCGCCTGGCGCTGGCCGACCAGCACGCGCAGGCCGACATCGTCGCCTTCGGAACGCTCGGATTCCTCGACCCGGCCGTCGCGCACTTCGACGCCCTGCGAAACGCCCCGCACCGCAACCGCGTCCGCGGCATCCGCGCCGGCGCGCCTGGCAGCCTCGACCAGGCGCTGCGCCAGCGTCGAGAGCGCCGATTGATCGAACAGGTCGGTGGCTGCGGGGGCTTTGGAAAGCGGCGAAGTGCTGGATGGTGAAGAGTTCACAAATAAAATCCCTGACATGGAGGGGGCTTTAGGGCGCCAATCGCCAAGGCCTTCAGATGTGCCGGAATCACGGGCATTTCAAGCATTTTGCGCTGCCAAATACCAAACATTTTCGCTATCAGCGCAAGGTCTCGTCAATCATTCGCGCCAAGGTCTTGTCAATCATGCGGGAAGATCCAGGCCAGGTGACATCTCCTTAACCAGGCTTTTTAAGGCGAAACGGAAACGCTTCCGCTAAGGTCTCGCGTATCGACCGGGAACATAATCCCGGCGGGGAGATGAGAGCCGTGAGGCGTCAAACAGCAACAAGCGGGATCAATCCCGCCGGGTCGAGCCGTGTCATGCGGCTCGACCCTNAGCTTCCAGGCGCACGACACCCGTGCGGACGGCGGCGTGCGGAAAATCGAACTTCATCGCGAACGTGTCGTGCTGCACCGTGCCGTCAAGGGCATGCGGATGGCCATCAACGTCCGCGTCAGCGACTTTCTCGGCGTCGCATTGCGCGGCCTCGACGACGACGCGCAGATGCTGGTGCTGGCGCATCGCGATCCCTCGCTGAACATTCCGCTGTGCGTGAGCTCCGATGCCGAGGAGATCGCCTCCGCCTGGCAGATGTGGAGCGACATCTTCGCGCTGCCGCTGCTCGCGGAAGACGACGATCGCGAGCCGGCCGCCCGCCGCCGCCGCCGCAACGCCGTCCGCGCCCGCCGCCCGAAATTCCTGGTGCGCCGACGGCTCGGTAATCTCGACAATACCGAGACTGTCCATCGCGACGAGCGCGAGATCATCGCGCGGAATTGAGTTTCACTTCGTCATTTTGAGCGAAGCGAAGCAATCCATGCCTCGACAAGTGGATAGATGGATTGCTTCGCTGCGCTCGCAATGGTGTGGATACACCTTCGCGATCTCGCGACATCAACTGTCCGAGGTTTGCCTGAAACTTTCTCGCCCTGTTGTTCGGAGGGCGCATGGAAGGCCGGGTGCGTTGCACCCACGGTCTCCGAACAAGGGTGGATCGATCTGTTGCCGAGATGACGGCGATTGCCATCGAGAACGGCAAAGCCCGGTGTGGATACCGGAAGAGGATCAGATCACCTTCATCCAGCTGGTTTGGAGCAAGCCCGTCGGGCTGAGCCGCGAGCAGCGCCATGAGCTGTTCAAGGCGCGGGAGCGCGAACATCTGGCGTGGTTGCGCGTCGAACTGGTGCAGACCCGCGCAACGCCCGCCGGACTTGACCGCGAACGGCGCGATCTGATCGTCGAACGCGAGTTCATGCCGCCGCTGCGATGATGGTAGCGCTGCCGCTGAGCTGCGGACAAAATAAACGCCTAAATTGTGAGAAGGGTCACAGGGCACAAGGTTGAGAACGTGAGACGGTTAACGCGGGAAAGGGCGAAANACCGAAAGGAAAGGAGCGTAGTCATGAAGACCCTTGCAGTTCTTGCCGCCGCNTCTGACTATCTCTCTCGCGTGTGCCGGAACCGCTTCGGCTCAAAGGTTTGCTGGTAGTTCGGTTAGCGAGACACGGACCACCATCGACGCCTTCGGCAACAAACGGAGCATCACCCGCATCCGCAATTCCGATGGTTCGGTTACCGATACACGGAGCGGCACCGACGCCTTCGGCAACCAACGGAGCGTCACCCGCAGGATGACCGACGAGGGCGGCCTTACTTGCCAGACGGTCACCCGTCGCATCAAAAATGCCTTGGGTCACACCGCGTCCCGCACAGAGCGCCGTTGTGCAGCTGATTACTGATCCAAGTGATGCCGGGTCCTTGCTAATGCGCCGAACGATTTCCGCACGTCGTCGTCTGGATCGTGATCGTCGTCTTTGTGCCCTGTCGTCCAATCGGACTGATGCAGAACGCGCTGTCGCAGGGTGGGCAAAGCGAAGCATGCCCACCATTTGGAAGCGTGTTTGGTGTTAGATGGTGGGCACGTCGCTGACGCTCCTTTGCCGACCCTACGTAATCGAACGCATCACGGCATCGACCAACAAGCCCGCGAACAGCAGCAACCCAGCGTCGCGGTTGGATTTGAAGAGGCGCAGGCACAGCGCGCCATCGCGGATGTCCAATCGCCTGATCTGCCAGACCAGATGCGCAGCGAATGCGATCAAGCCGATCCAGGCCGGCCAGCGCGCGCCGCCGAGCGCCAGCGCGATACCAATGAGCACTACTGCGACCGGGTAGAACACCGAAAGCGCGAGATGGGTGCGCTCGCCGAACAGGCGTGCGGTGGACTTGATGCCGATCAGTGCGTCGTCCTCCGCGTCCTGGTGCGCGTAGATCGTGTCGTAGCCGATCACCCAGCTGATCGAACCGGCGTAGAGCACGACCGCGGTCAAATCGATCCGGCCGAGCGTGACGGCAAACCCCATCAGCGCGCCCCAGGAGAAGGCGAGCCCCAGCACGACCTGCGGCCACCAGGTGATGCGCTTCATGAAGGGATAGATCGCGACGATGACGAGCGAAGCGATGCCGGTCAGGATCGCGAAGCGGTTGAACTGCAGCAGCACCGCCAAGCCGATCAGCGCCTGCAGCACCAGGAAGGCGAGCGCCTGCGTCACGCTGATCTGTCCGGCGGGCAGCGGCCGCGAGCGCGTGCGCTCGACGCTGGCGTCGAGGTCGCGGTCGGTGATATCGTTCCAGGCACAGCCGGCGCCGCGCATGACGAAGGCGCCAATGAAGAACAGCGCGATCACGAGCGGCAACGACGAGACGTCGCGTGCGATGCCGGCGGCGAGCGCCGCCGACCACCAGCACGGCATCAGCAACAGCCACGATCCGATCGGGCGGTCGAAACGGGAAAGCCGCAAATAGGGCCGCAACCAGAGCGGCGCATGCGTATCGACCCAGTTGCCTGTCGAATCGGCAACTCGGGCGGTCGCGGCACTCATCTGATCGGGGTCATCGCGAGAGAACGTTGCCGTTCAGCGTATCGAAGGTGCTGCCGCCCTTCTTCACGGCTTGCGCCTCGGGCAGGGCCGCCGAGGAGCCGAGCACTTCGCTGAGACTCGGGCCGGCCGGTCCTCGCGTTGCCGCCTGCTGCGCAACGGCACAGACCTGATTCTGCATCTTCTCGGTGTTCTTGTGGCCGTTCTTGAGCTGGTCGGCGATCTGCGGCGGAATTCCGCATTTGGCGGAATTGGTCTCGACATATTTGATCATCTTCACTTCGGCCGCGCCGAAATTCTTGATCAGCTTGCAGGCCTCATCCGGCGGCGCCTTGCGATCACTCGCGGCCTTGATCATCTTGCCGCGCTTCTCGGCTTCCTCGCGCAGGGGAACGAAACCCTTCATGCAGGCGTCCGCCGGGCCGCTGGCCTGCGGCGGCGGCCCGCTGAATCCGCCTGAAACCGGGGCGGCACCCTGCGAGGGGAATGGCGACGGCGCGCCGACCGTTGCCGACGGCGCGGCACCATTGACCGGCGGAAACGGCGAATTCGCGGGTGCGGCGCTCTGGTTGGGCAATGGCGCCGGAAATGCGCCTTGCGCAAACACGTGTCCGGCGTGAACGGTCACCAAGGCAGCGGTCAGCGGCACAATCAGGCGGCGGATCATCAAAGGTATTTCTCCGGCAAGGTCCAGGCAGCCCCAACGGCTTCCGAACGAAGCAGATCTTACGATGGGCACTTTTTACGATTCCTGCCGCCCCTTAACAACCCGTTGATTGGGGCAGCAGCGCGGCGCGGGACCGCGTCGGGAGCGCAATATTGCTCCTGATTCTGGCTCTTTGGGCTAAAAAGGGCGCGGATTGGAAATCAAATATGCCTGAACTTGGCTTTCGCGCCCGGGCGCAGCGCATGTTCGGCTGCAGCCGATCGCGATGCGTTTCATCCAGGTCGCAAAGCCTAGTTGGGAAACGGAGCGGATGCGGGCCAGAAATCGCCGGGCCCCAGCACTTCGTTCGGGCGTGGACCCCCTGACGTGCGCTGCTGAGCGACCGCGCAAACCTGCTTCTGTATCTTCTCTGTGTTCCTGTGGCCGTTCCTGAGCTGCTCGATGGTCTGCGGCGCAGTCCCGCATCTGGCCGCGCTGGCCTCGACATATTTGATCATCTTCAATTCGGCCTGGCCGAAATTGCCGATCAGCTTGCAGGCTTCGTCCGGCGGCGCCCTGCGGTCGCTTGCGGCCTTGATCAGCTTGCTGCGCTTCTCGGCTTCCTCGCGCAGGGGAACGAACCCTTTCATGCAGATATCGAGGCGATCACCTGATGGCTGCACTGGCCCGCCGCCGAACGCAGGGCTCGCAATAATCGGCGCGCTGTTGCCGGCTGTCGCCTCGGTCTGGCCGGGGAGTGGCGCTGGGAACGTGGCTTGCGCGAATACTTGCCCGACGTGGAGCGTCGCGGCGGCAAAGATTAGTCCCACAATCAGGCGGCGGATGATCAACGGCTTCTCCCCCAGCGCATTCCGGTCGAGGGCAGCTCGACGCTATCATCAGACCCCGGGTACCGCGCAGAGCCGCCTGTGCATCTCCTCGGTCTTCGCGCGGCCGGCCTTGAGCCGCGTGGCGATGTCCTGCAATCCGCATTTGGCCGAATTGGCGTCGACATATCTGATCATCCTGAGCTCGGCTTCGCGGAAGCTTCCGATCAGTTGGCAGGCCTCGTCCCGAGGCGCCTTGCGCTCGCTCGCCGCCTTGACCAGTCTGCCGCGTCTCTCCGCTTCGTCGCGCAACGGGGCGAAACCCTTGTGGCAAGCAGCCGCCAGTTCACTCGATGGCGGCACCACGAATGTTCCGCTCAGCGTGCCGGGGGGCTCCGACGGCTGGGCATGGGCCTGGTCCACGAGGATCGTTACGACCGCAATGATCAGCGATACAAGCAGGCGGATTATCAAGAGCTTCTCCGACGAGGTCTTGCGGCCCAATGTCTTCCAATCCGAAGCAAGGTTCCGATTATTGGCCTTTATAGGCTAAGACCGGCGCGAAACGGAACAATCACATATGCCTGACCTTGATTTTCACGCCCCTCGCCTGTTCGTCGACGCCCCCTTGCGGGAGGGCGAGAGAGTCGCGCTGGAACGCAACCAGAGCAATTATCTCGGCAATGTGCTGCGGCTTTCGGCGGGCGACACCATCCTGGTGTTCAACGGCCGCGACGGCGAATGGCGGGCGGCGATCGAGGGCCGCAAACGGCCGGACGGTTTGATCATCGCAGCCCGGACGCGGCGGCAGGATCGCCTGCCCCACATCGCCTACGTCTTCGCGCCGCTGAAACACGCCCGCCTCGACTACATGGTGCAGAAGGCGGTCGAGATGGGGGCATCGAGCCTGCAGCCGGTCCTCACGCGGCACACCCAGGTCTCGCGGGTCAATGGCGAGCGGATGCGCGCCAATGTCATCGAAGCCGCCGAGCAATGCGGGATACTCAGTCTGGCTGAAGTCGCCGAGCCGGTTGCGCTCGACCGCTTTCTCGACAAGCGCGACCCGGCGCGGCTCCTGATATTCTGCGACGAGGCGAGCGACGTCGCCGGCCCGGTGCAAGCGCTCCAGGCGGTGCAAGCCGCAGCCTCCGGCATCGACGTGTTGATCGGTCCCGAGGGCGGATTTGCCGAGGAAGAACGGGCGCTGCTGCTGCGGCAGCCCAGGACGCTGCGACTGTCTTTGGGCCCCCGGATCCTGCGCGCCGATACCGCCGCCGTAGCGGCGCTGGCGCTGGTGCAGGCGGCGCTCGGCGATTGGCGGACGCCGGGATAGTCAACGAAGAGCTAACCGGTTAAGCCACCGCCCATTAATTCAGTTGGCCGATCCCAGTCGAAACGCCGCCCCGGCCATGCTAAGGCCTGCGCCGACGAGCCCCGGAACCCCGAGCAGGCTCTAAAACTAACCTGGAACCCGGGTTTTCCGGGCATTTGGACGTAAAATGACCGCGACCGCTGCCGTCAAAGGTGCTGCCGGATCCGCCGCCTGGGCGGACGCGCTGCTATTGTCGTTTGCACAAGGCGGCTACGTCCAGGCGCATCCGGCCATCCTGCAGCCGGCCGAGCCGTTTCTCGACCTCTCCGGCGAGGACATCCGCAAGAGCCTCTATTTGACCACCGACGCCTCCGGCGAGGAACTCTGCCTGCGGCCGGACCTCACCATTCCGGTGGCGCGGGATTATCTCGCGTCCGGGCGCGCCGGGCAGCCGGCGGGCTTTTCCTATCTCGGGCCGGTGTTCCGCTATCGCGGCGGCCAGCCGAGCGAGTTCCTGCAGGCCGGCATCGAATCCTTTGGCCGGCAGGATCGCGCCGCGGCGGACGCGGAAATGCTGGCGCTGGCGCTGGAGGCGACCTCGGCCTTCGGATTGAAGGATGTCGAAATCCGCACCGGCGACGTCGCGCTGTTCAACGCGCTGATCGATGCGCTCGATCTCTATCCGGTGTGGCGGCGGCGGCTGATCAAGGATTTCAGCCGCAAGGTCAGCCTCACCGAGGACATCGAGCGGTTGACGCTTTCGACCGCGCCGGGCCGCAACGAATATGAGGGCGTGCTGGCGGCGCTGGCCGGCTCCGACCGCAAGGCGGCGCTGGCGCTGGTGACCGACCTGATGTCGATCGCCGGCACCACCAATGTCGGCGGACGCACGGTTGCCGAAATCGCCGACCGATTCCTCGAACAATCGACGTTGAAAGGCGGCGCGCTGCCGCACGACGCGCTCGACATCATCAAGCGCTTCCTCGCGGTTGCCGGCGACCCCGATGAATCGGTGGCGCAACTGCGCGCGCTGGCCCGAGACGCCAGGCTTGATCTGGCGGCCGCGATCGACCAGCTCGAAAGCCGCATAGGCTTCATGGCCGCGCGCGGCATCGACGCCAAACTGGTGCGCTTCTCCACCTCGTTCGGCCGCGGGCTCGATTATTACACCGGCTTCGAATTCGAGCTGCACAAGAAGGGCAACGGCGTCGAACCGCTGGTGGGAGGTGGACGCTATGACGGGCTGATGACGCAGCTCGGCTCACCGACGCCGATCCCGGCAGTTGGATTCTCGGTCTGGATCGAAGCCTTGACGCAATACGGCCAAGGTGCCTCGCAAGGGAGCGCCGCATGACCGCCCCCTTCGTTCTCGCCGTTCCCTCCAAGGGCCGCCTGCAGGAAAACGCCGAGGCGTTCTTCACCCGCGCCGGCCTTTCGCTGGCGAAGCCGCGTGGGGCGCGCGACTATCGCGGCACCATTGCGGGCCTCGACAATGTCGAGATCGCCTATCTCTCGGCCAGCGAAATCGCTTCCCAGCTCGCGCGCGGCATGGTGCATCTCGGCGTCACCGGCGAGGATCTGTTGCGCGAAAGCATCCCCGATGCCGACAAGCGCGTGCTGTTGATCGACAGCCTCGGCTTCGGCAGCGCCAATGTCGTGGTCGCGGTGCCGCAGGCCTGGATCGATGTCCGCACCATGGCCGATCTCGACGACGTCACCACCGGCTTCCGCGCCCAGCACAACCGACGGATGCGGGTCGCGACCAAATACATCAACCTGACGCGCAACTTCTTCGCCGCCCATGGCGTAGTCGACTACCGCATTGTCGAAAGCGCCGGCGCCACCGAAGGCGCGCCCGCGGTCGGCACCGCCGAAATGATCGTCGACATCACGACGACAGGCGCGACGCTCGCCGCCAACGGGCTGAAGGTGCTCGACGACGGCGTGATCCTGCGCAGCCAGGCCAACCTCGTGGCGTCCCGCGAGGCCGACTGGTCGACGGAAGCCCGCGAGACCGCGCGCGTCATCCTCGACCACATCGCCGCGCGGGCGCGGGCCAGCAAATATCGTGAAGTCCGCACCCGTTTCGCCGGCTGCAACGAGGCGCTGCTTAACGAGGCGCATAACCGGTTCGGCGTGGTGGCGCCGTTCGGCGGGCCGACCTCGTCGGGCATGCTCACGCTGCACTGCCCGCCCGTGCATCTCTACGCGCTCGGCAGCTTCCTGCGTGAGCACGGCGCCGACACGGTCTCGATCGCCTCGCTGGATTATGTGCTCGACCGCGAAAACCCCTTATTCGCCAAGCTCGAGGCGTTCCTGCGGCAATAAGGCTGCCGTTTCGTTCATCGTTGCGACAGCCGGGGCCAAGTAGCATATGCTGTTCTGGAGCACCAACTGGGACCTGATCGATGACGCTCGGCTCTGACGTTTCCCGCCTGACGACCACCGCCACCAGCGCGGCGGCCAAGGGGCTGTCGATCGTCGTGCCGCTGTACAACGAGGCGGCGGGGCTCGCTTTGCTGCACGAGCGGCTGATCGGCCTCGCCGGGACGCTGAAGGCGCGCTACGGGCTGGCCAGCGAGGTCGTCTATGTCGACGACGGCAGCGCCGACAACACGCTTGTCATCGCGCGCACGTTGGCCGCCGATGCGCTCGACGTCCAGGTGGTGTCGCTGTCGCGCAATTTCGGCAAGGAGGCCGCGCTGATGGCGGGCCTCGACCATGCCCGCCTCGGCGCGATCCTGTTCATGGACGGCGACGGCCAGCATCCGCCTGATATGGTCGAAAAGCTGGTCTCGCACTGGATCGATGACGGTTACGACGTCGTCTATACGGCGAAGGCACATCGCGACAATGAATCGTTCCTGCGCCGCCAGTCAGTGCACGGCTTCTATGCGCTGATCAATTGGGGCGCCCGGCAGAAGATCCCGGAGGACGCCGGCGATTTCCGCCTGCTGTCGCCGCGCGCAGCCGCCGCGCTCCGCCAGTTGCCCGAGCGCAACCGCTTCTTCAAGGGCCTGTCGAACTGGATCGGCTTCCGCCAGATCCGCGTCGATTACGAGCCGGCGCCGCGCGCGCATGGCGTCACCACGTTCAGCCCGGGCCGGCTGATCGGCCTGTCGATCGAGGGACTGACGTCGTTCTCGGTGGCGCCGCTGCGCTTTGCCAGCCTGCTCGGGGTGCTGCTGGCCATCACCGCCTTCCTGTTCGGCCTGACCATTCTCTGGGAAGTCTGGACCACCGGCAAGCAGGTCCCCGGCTATCCCTCGCTGATGATCGGCATGATGACGATCGGCGGCGTGCAGCTCATCATGATCGGCATCGTCGGCGAATATATCGGCAAGATCCTCTCCGAGCTGAAGGCACGTCCGATCTACTTCGTTGCCGAGCATTCCGAAAAGCGCGCCGATGGCGAGACGACGGCCAGCACTGAGCGGACCGCCGCCGAATGAACGATGCCGCGCCGCCGCGCCGGATCTGGCTGTGCGCCGACGATTACGGGCTGGCCGAAGGCGTCAACCGCGCCATCCGCGATCTGATCTCGCGCGGCCGTCTCAATGCCACCTCTGTCATGGTGGTGGGGCCGGCGATCGGCCGTGCTGAAGTCGCTGCGTTGCAGGAGGTCGCGGCGAAGAGCCCGCGCTGCGCGATCGGGCTGCACGCGACGCTGACCGCGCCGTTTCGTCCGCTGACGATGCACTTTCGCCCCGTCGACGGCGGCCTGTTTCTGCCGTTTCCAAAATTGCTGCGCGCCGGCCTGTTGCGGCGGATCGACAAAGGCCTGATCGAAGACGAATTGCTGGCGCAGCTCGCGACCTTCAAGGAGTTGTTCGGCCGCGCGCCCGACTTCGTCGACGGCCATCAGCACGCGCAGCTCTTTCCCGGGGTGCGCGATGGCTTTCTGCGCGCGGTCAAGGAGGCGGCGCCCGACGCCTGGGTCCGCCAGGGCGGACGCCTCAAGCCCCTCGGCCAACGGCTCGGCGCGCCGAAGGCGCTCGTGCTCGACGTCCTCAGTGCGCAATTCCGCAAGCGCGCGACCAGCGCCAAAATCCCGTTCAACCCGGCCTTCGCCGGTGCCTATGATTTTTCGAGCGCGCCCGATTTCGGCGTGCTGATGGGGCAGTTCCTCGAAGGGCTGCCGGAGGGCGGGCTCGTGATGTGCCATCCCGGCTTTGTCGATGAAACGCTTAGAAGCCTCGATCCCCTGACCACCCAGCGCGAGGCGGAACATGCGTATCTCGCAAGTGACCTTTTCGCGACATTGCTGGCGGCGAATAAAGTTACGTTGGGCTGACGCCATTTAAGAGCTGACAACATTCAAGAAACGTGCCCGGCGTTTTGTCGCATACCAAAATTTAATTTGGCCGCCCACTACTTGCGACGCAAAGCCCGCCCTACATCTTGCCCGCGCGTCTACCCGACGCGAGGGAGAGGGCCATGACACCGCAAGAACGCCAACTGATTGACGATCTTTTCGACCGGCTGACCAAGCTGGAAAGCGCCAAGCGCGATCCGGAGGCGATGTCGGCGATCATGCAGGGCCTGCGCAACGCGCCCAATGCAGTCTATGCGCTGGTGCAGACCGCGCTGGTGCAGGACGAGGCGCTGAAGCGCGCCGACCTGCGCATTCAGGAATTGGAAGCAGCGACGTCGGGTCAACAGGCTCAATCCGGCGGGTTCCTCGATTCGATGCGCGATGCGATCTTCGGACAGAACCAGCCGCAGGGCTCGTCGCATGGTTCGGTGCCGAACGTTCGCGCGCCCGACATGGCCAGCCGCCCGACCTGGAATAGCGGCCAGGTGCTGCAGCAGAGCCAGGCGCCCGGCCAGTACAATCAGCCCGGCTATGGCCAGCCTCAGCCCTATGGCGGCGCGCCGCAGCAGCAACAGCCTCCGTTCGGCGGCGGTGGCGGCTCGTTCCTCGGCACCGCGGCGGCGGCCGCGGCCGGCGTGGTCGGCGGTTCACTGCTGGCCAGCAGCATCCGCTCGATGATGGGCGGCGGCAACCACCAGGCGTTCGGCGACACGGCAAACCACCGCGGCGGCATCGAAGACCGCCGTCCGTCGGGCGACCAGTCCGGCGGCGATCTCGCGCGCGACGCCGGGGTCAACGACATCGGCTCCCCGCGGC
>NZ_LLYB01000094.1:17863-110754 GCF_001440475.1 Bradyrhizobium lablabi
GCAGCAGGGATTCTTCGATCAGGGCTCGTACGACGACGAAGACGACATGGATCACGATTCCGACGGCTTCGACGGCGACGATGGCGGCGACAGCGATTACGCGTAAGCGTCGCTATATCTGAAAACGGAAACGGCCGCCCGATCGGGCGGCCGTTTTTTTGTTTCAGTAACCCGGATGGAGCGAAGCGCAATCCGGGATTCGGTGCCGGCCCGTTCGACGGTCCCGGGTTGCGCTGCGCTTCACCCGGGCTACGCAGAAACTCTCAGATCACCACAACCCTCGCCCCGACGCCGACGCGGCCGTAGAGATCGATCACGTCCTCGTTGCGCATGCGGATGCAGCCGGACGAAACGTTGGTGCCGATGGTCCAGGGCTCGTTGGAGCCGTGAATGCGATAGAGCGATGAGCCCAGATACATCGCGCGCGCGCCGAGCGGATTTTCCGGGCCGCCCTCCATGTAGCGCGGCAGATCGGGGCGACGCGCCAGCATTTCCGGCGGCGGCGTCCAGGCCGGCCATTCCTTCTTGGCCGAGATCGTCTTCACGCCCGACCAGGTGAAGCCGGGCCGGCCGACGCCGACGCCGTAACGCAGCGCCTTGCCGTCGCCCTGCACCAGGAACAGAAACTTGTTCGGGGTGTCGATCACGATGGTGCCCGGGCTTTCCTTGCCGTGATACTCGACCACCTGCTTTTCATATTTCGGATCGAGCCGGTGCTGTGCGGGGTCGATCAGCTCTTCCTCGCGTCGCATCGACTGCTGCGGATCCATCGGCGGCAGCAGCATGCGCTGCCCGCCATAGCCGTAATCCGGCTGCTGCTGATAGGCCGGCTGCTGGTAACGGCCGCCCTGCGGTGCGTCACCGAACAGGAATTCGATGAAGCCGCCGCCCATATTGGAGCGCCCGGCAGCGGCCACGCGCACCGGCGCAGGCTGACGGGCGTAGATCACGCTGGGTTCAGCCGACGATGAGGCGTCGATCGCTGCGGCCTCACTGGCAAGGCAAAGGCAAGACACGCTCGCGAGGAGCGCAAAAGGGATTTTTCCGGACATCGACGCACTCTGTACTGTTCGTCACTGCGGGTTCGACGCAACGGCGCGATTGAAGCGTCGCTGCACGCGAACAATACAAATCAAAACCTAATCGGTTTGGTAAACGGAAACCGCGTTTGGATTCACCATTTCGGCAAGCGCGCCCGGATTTGTCCGGTAGCGTTTATTTTGGGTGAACGCAGGCCTTCATGGTTAATCGTTGGTGTGCGGCCGCGGGCAAACCGCTGGCACGACGCGTTCCGGCGTGAACCTGACGTTAAAGGGCATCCGCTAAAAACACACGTGAAGTGAAGGGGTGGGAAAAACTCATGTCGGTCAATCGCAAACGTTTTCGTATCGAACAAGCCATTCTGGGCGACGCGCCAATTGTCATGCCGACCGAAGGCGGCGAGATCGGTCCGATGCATCGCGAGATCATGGCCGAGTTGCGCCAGATCCGCGCACAGATGGCGAGCTTCGGCCACGCCCGCGCCGCAGGCACCGAGGTTGCGGATGTCGCACGCGAGATTGCCGAATCCCACGCGCTGCTGGAAACCTATCGCGCGCAGATCGAGCAGTGCGAGAAGCTGAAGGTCGAGCTCGACCTCATTCACGACGCCATCAACCGCACCAAGCGCGAAATCGCCACCCTGCACGGCAAGAGCTTTGACGGCCAGGAAATGGCCAAGGTCAACGGCGAACTCGGCGCCGTCGTCGGCGGCACCGAACAGGCCACCCAGCAGATTCTCGAAGCCACCGAGGCGATCGACCAGGCGGCGACCGCGCTGTCGAAGAACATCTCGCCCGACCAGCAGAAGCTGCTCAGCGAAGAAATTCAGGAACGCGTCGTCTCGATCTTCGAAGCCTGCAACTTCCAGGACCTCACCGGCCAGCGCATCAGCAAGGTGATGACCACGATGAAGTTCATCGAGCAGCACATCTACACGATGATGGATATCTGGGGCGGCGTCGACGCCATCAAGGCCCACGCCCAACCGATCGTCGACACCCGCGAAGGCGACGCCAAGCTGCTCAACGGCCCGAAGCTGGACGGCGACGTCGGCCACGCCTCGCAGGACGACATCGACGCGCTGTTCGATTGATCGGACGGTTAACGCGGAACAAACAAAACGCCGGCAGCGATGCCGGCGTTTTTTGTTGTGCGATGGCCTGCCCCGTCATTGCGAGGAGCGAAGCGACGAAGCAATCCATCTATCCCCGTGCCGAGATGTGGATTGCTTCGCTTCGCTCGCAATGACGGCTTGTTGATTACCGGGGCCTCACGCCCGCGGGGCGCAGCGGACATAGACCATGTTGCCGTAACGGACCGCGGCGTCCTTTTCGATGAAGCGGGTCACCAGTACGCGGCCGTCGAACGAGACGATCTCGCGGTCCTGCTCGCCGCCGGCGGGACCGGGCGGACCGATATAGTTCTTGCCGCTCGGGCTGCCCTTGAGGCGCAGCTCCTGCGGGGTGGCCTGGTCGGCCAGATGCATGACGACGCCGCCGGACGTGCCGGCGCCGATCACATAGGGCTGTTTGCACTGCCCGCGCGCCGCAGCTTCGGTGCGGGCGCGGTCGTTGGGATTCTGGAACGAGGCGAGGCCCCAGCGGCCGACGATCTCGTCGGAGCGGATGGTGGCCGGCATTTCCGGCGCAACGCCGGGTTCGGCATCGGGTGCCGGGCTGGACGACAGCGACGGCAGGCTCATGCTGCTGCACGCCGCCAGCAAGACCGTCAGCGCCGATGCGATCGCCAGATTGGCAACCGTACGCGCATTACGAGAGCTGATCATCACATTCCCCCGAGCAATTTGGCCGCTCCCGTCAAGCAGCCAACCGTAAAAAGCCTGCCGGAGCAATGACGTCCGTTGAATTACGCCGCTGCACCGATTTGGTTTCCGTTGAGCATCCTATACTGGCCTCAAGAAGGCCTTAACCCCCTTGTTTGCTTGACAGGATCAGCGCCAAGCCATATTTCCCGGCCCCACGTTTAGCACTCAAATCCGAAGATTGCTAAGGGGTGTGCTGTCCCGCCCGGGGCGGCGTCGAATACCCGGCATTCCAGCCATTTTCAATGGCGCAGACCCGAAACCGAGCCTCCCAGAGGAACTTCAAGAGGAGACGTCATGGCCAAAACCAAATTCCGTCCGCTGCACGACCGCGTCGTGGTCAAGCGAATCGATGCCGAAGAGAAGACCAAGGGCGGCATCATCATTCCCGACAGCGCCAAGGAAAAGCCCTCGCAGGGCGAAGTTACCGCCGTGGGTCCCGGCGGCCGCGACGAGGCCGGCAAGCTGATTCCGATCGACCTCAAGGTCGGCGACCGCGTGCTGTTCGGCAAGTGGTCGGGCACCGAGGTCAAGCTCGACGGCGAGGAACTCCTGATCATGAAGGAGTCCGATATCATGGGCGTGCTGAGCTGACGCACATTTCCGCCGTCGCACGTCAGTCGTGGGCGGTTGCTTTTCCCTTCTCCCCTTGTGGGAGAAGGTGGCGCGGACAAAGTCCGCGCCGGATGAGGGGTCTCTATCCGCGGAGACAGACCCCTCACCCGTCACGAATGAGCTGCGCTCATTCATGCCACCCTCTCCCACAAGGGGAGAGGGAAAGAGAAGCCCTACACTGACAGTCAGAGACGCGCGGCAAGCGACCTTTATTCATTCAATCAGGAGCAACACACATGGCTGCCAAAGACGTTAAATTTTCCGGCGACGCCCGCGACCGCATGCTGCGCGGCGTCGACGTTCTCGCCAACGCGGTGAAGGTGACGCTCGGCCCCAAGGGCCGCAACGTCGTGATCGAGAAGAGCTTCGGCGCGCCCCGCATCACCAAGGACGGCGTCACCGTCGCCAAGGAAATCGAGCTCGAAGACAAGTTCGAGAACATGGGCGCGCAGATGCTGCGCGAGGTCGCCTCCAAGACCAACGACACCGCGGGCGACGGCACCACCACCGCCACCGTGCTGGCGCAGGCGATCGTGCGCGAAGGCGGCAAGGCGGTTGCCGCCGGCATGAACCCGATGGACCTCAAGCGCGGCATCGACATCGCCGTCCACGCCGTGGTCAAGGATATCGAGAAGCGGTCCAAGCCGGTCGCGGCTTCCTCGGAAGTGGCCCAGGTCGGCACCATCTCGGCCAACGGCGACACCGCCATCGGCAAGATGATCGCGCAGGCGATGCAGAAGGTCGGCAATGAAGGCGTGATCACGGTCGAGGAAAACAAGTCGCTGGAGACCGAGGTCGACATCGTCGAGGGCATGAAGTTCGACCGCGGCTATCTGTCGCCCTACTTCATCACCAACGCCGAGAAGATGACCGCCGAGCTGGAAGACGTCTTCGTGCTGCTGCACGAGAAGAAGCTCTCCGGCCTGCAGTCGATGCTGCCGGTGCTGGAAGCCGTGGTGCAGTCCGGCCGTCCGCTCCTGATCATCGCCGAGGACGTCGAGGGCGAGGCGCTGGCGACGCTGGTCGTGAACCGCCTGCGCGGCGGGTTGAAGGTCGCCGCCGTCAAGGCCCCGGGCTTCGGCGATCGCCGCAAGGCGATGCTGGAAGACATCGCGATCCTGACCGGCGGTCAGCTGATCTCCGATGAGCTCGGCATGAAGCTCGAAAGCGTCACCATCAACATGCTGGGACGCGCGGGCAAGGTCGTGATCGACAAGGAGAACACCACGATCGTCAAGGGCGCCGGCAAGAAGAAGGACATCGAAGCCCGCGTCACGCAGATCAAGGCGCAGATCGAGGAAACCACCTCGGACTACGACCGCGAGAAGCTGCAGGAGCGTCTGGCCAAGCTCGCCGGCGGCGTCGCGGTGATCAAGGTCGGCGGCGCGACCGAAGTCGAGGTCAAGGAGAAGAAGGACCGCGTGGAGGACGCCCTCAACGCGACCCGCGCGGCCGTGCAGGAAGGCATCGTGCCGGGCGGCGGCGTGGCGCTGCTCCGCGCCAAGAAGGCGGTCGGCCGCATCAACAACGACAATTCCGACGTCCAGGCCGGTATCAATATCGTGCTGAAGGCGCTGGAAGCCCCGGTTCGCCAGATCTCGGAAAACGCCGGTGTCGAAGGCTCGATCGTGGTCGGCAAGATCCTCGAAAACAAGTCGGAGACCTTTGGCTTCGACGCCCAGACCGAGGAATATGTCGACATGGTCGACAAGGGCATCATCGACCCGGCCAAGGTGGTGCGCACGGCGCTGCAGGACGCCTCCTCCGTCGCCGGCCTGCTGGTGACCACCGAAGCCATGGTCGCCGAACTGCCGAAGGAAGCCGCGCCGGCCATGCCCGGCGGTGGCGGCGGCATGGGTGGGATGGGCGGCATGGGCTTCTAAGCCCTGCCCCACCCCAACAACAGATCGAAGGCCGCCTCCGGGCGGCCTTCTTTTTTGGCGAATGACAAGCACCGCATCGGTCCAGATGGAGCACCGATACGGCGCTTTCTCTTTGTTTTGACGCGTTTTCCTCACGCAAAACCGGCATCGAAAACGCTACCGGGATTTGCTAGGTACGACGACGCCAATTCTGTCCCGTCTGAGGAACTTCCAAATGCGCCTGCTCTTGCCTTGCCTGCTCGGTCTGATGATGGCGGCTCCGGACTTCGCCTTCGCCCAGATGAAACTTCCCTCCAAGACGGCGCCGGGCACCACCGAGACGCGCTATTTCACCGCGATCGACGGCCTGATGGACGGCAATGCCGACGTCGTGCTGAAGGAAACCCGCCAGGGCAAGAATGTCACCGCGGCGACCCTCGACGTCTGCTATCCCGCCGCGAAAGGCTCCGACCGCAAGGACCGCTTCGTCGCCACCCTCACCGTCAACGGTCAGAACCTGACCGGCACCACGCAGAGCATCGGCGACAAGCTGCCGGTCACCGTCAAGCTGTTGCGCAAGCCTGTCGGCGACACTTTCGAATTCCGCGGCCAGATCACCGTCGGTTCGAACGTGACCGAAGTCGCTTCCACGGATAATTCCGATCTCAGCGAGAAGGAATTTTTGGACAACCAGACCAGCGACGACGGCATCACGCCGGCGCCGAAGGATTTTACCGACGTCTCGCCGGAGGCGATCGGCGTGCGGATCAAGCTCGACGCCGCGCTTGATTTCCTCAAAAGCCTGAAGGGCGAGGCCGTCGAGGTCGGTATCTCAAGCCTTTCGGTCTCCTGCGACGCGCTGCGCGCCGGCGAGCAGACCATCAACCTCACCGCCGATCCGGAACGCTCAGCTGCGCTGATTGCGAAGGTGAAGGCGACGCAAGGCGTGGTCACTGCCGGATGGACCAGCGGCGCGATCGAGATGGACCGCACCATCCGCTTTGCCGCCGCCGACTGGCGCGACGGCGACAAGATCAACCGCGACAAGATCGCGGCGGCCATTTCAGGCGTGCTTGCGAAAACGCTGGCCGCCAAGCCGGCGGGCGCCGACTGGAACGCCAACACCGGAAAACTGAAGCTGAGCTTCAAGCGGCCAAGCCCGATCTATCCCGCGCTCGCGCTGACCGAAACTGTCGAAATCACCGCACTGGTTTCGCCGGACAAACCGGGCTCCTCCGACCGGCTGATGCTGTGGATCTCAAGCCCGGTCACCACAACCGCCGATGAAGGAGCGGGTCCGAAACTGCATCTGTCGGAAGATTCCACCGGCGACGAGGAAGGCGGCGAGCCGAAGGAGGACAACGGCTCGATCGACGCGCTGGCGAAAGAGTTCAAGGGCCAGCGCTGGGACGCGGACAAGAGCGTGTGGAAGTAGGACGGTGCGAACATTCTCGGCTCGCTTTCGGTAGCCGGCCGGTTCGAGGCTCATTCGCGATGAATTGGAACGCTGGGGGATTGCTCTCAGACCGTCAACGTCCAGGGACCTTGGTCGTACATCTCGGGCTCGGGCTCATCGTTCTTGCCGTAGTGCAATCGCGCGCCTGCTCCTAGCCGCGTGCAAATCCGCACCACGAGCGGCTCTTGAGGCTCGACGCCATGGACAGCAAGAGCCGCCCGCAGTTGCCGCCACCGTTTCTCGGTGAAGGCGCCGGTATGGCACATGGCTTCGCAGCAGCAATACGTTCGACCGGCACGAAACGTGACGCGCAGTTCGAATGCCTCGCCGTGGCCTCGGATGTTCTCGACGCTCAGGGCATAATACTGGTCGGGACGTCCTTCGACGCCTCTGTTCCGTCGGAGCAAGTCAATCCAAGCAGCACAGATGCGGGCTTGAAGGGTCGCGTGTTCGTCCATGGGACTGGCGCTGACAGCGCGTTCTTTCGGATTAAGGACCTCGTGGTTCGGTCCGGTGTCGCAAACCAATACTGGCGCGACATCAGGAACAACCCCTCCGAGTGAATGTAAACCATGGTCAATCCGCGAGTACCCGACTGTAGTGTTAAATCAGCACGGATACTCACTCGAGCCTCGAAAATTAAGATTCGATTCAGCTTAAGGGAACATCATCGGCTGACCAAAAATTTGGGTTAAGCCATGTACGACCGCGAGCCGAGTACTGTTGAAAGCATCTTGTCGGGGAATGTGGCTGGCGGGCTGGGACCGTCGAGCCTGCGCAATTTTCTCAACTCCGATCGTGACGACATATTGGTGGTGCGGGAGTCGTCTCGCGACCGGGCGCGCAACGCCTCGCTGGTCATCGTGGCCGTGGTGGCAAGCTTCGGACTCGGATGGGCCGGCGGTCTGAGCTGGCCCGAATTCGCAGGCACGCTCGGCCTTGAAACGGTTGTGTATACGGAAATGCCGGCGCCGCGAATTGCCGAAGCACGGCCGGGCAAGATTGAAGGCGCCCGGAAGACGGCATCTGCATCTGATGCGCCCGCGATCGTCGGGAGCATTCCCAAGCCGTCGGCGCCATTGTCGGCGGCCGCGCGGCCGGCCGCCCAGGCCAATGCGAGCCCCTCCGCTGCGATCGCGATGCGGCAGCCGCTGGTGGCGGCGCCGGAAACCAGGCCGGCAACGATTCCCGGATGGACGGTCGTCGACGTTCGCGACGGCACCGCCGTTCTCGAAGGTCCTGACGGTATCAGGATGGCCGCGCGCGGCGACACCATCCCGGGACTCGGACGCGTGGATTCCATCGTGCGCTGGGGCAACCGCTGGGTGATCGCCACCGCCAGCGGCCTGATTGCGACGCAGTAACTGAGCGCCAGATTATCGGTTCTGATTGCATCAGAACCGAAGCTCTGGATTCTTGCTTTGACGCGTTTTCTTCCCGCGAACCGGTATCCACCCCGGATCAAGTCCGGGGCAGGCTTTCGCTCGAGAACGCTCTAATTCGTATTGATGCGGAAGCGCAGCGTCTTCGTGCCGATGAACGACACGAAATCGCCCTGCCGCTTCCAGGTGCCCGCAGCGGCGAGCGCTGCGATCAACTCGTCGTCCGCTTGCGCGCGGTCCGGCGGACAGGGCCGGTCTTCCATCGCGCCGGGTACGAAGATCACGGTGTTGCCCGCCACCGAGAACTGGCCCTTGCCGCCCTTGCACCAGAGTTCAATGGCCACCTCGCCGGCATCGCCGATATCGAGATTGGGAATCCGCTTCGAGCCGGGCTGGCGGGCGACATCGAGCTGCATCTCCGTGCCGAACGGAAAGCCGTCATCGGCGCGCGCCGGACTGAATTGCAGGGCGGTTGCGATCACCAGAAGCGAAGCGGCACCTGCCCGGGCCGTACGTACGAATGAAATCATGCATCCTCTCGAAATTGCGGGACCCTACCGCGCCGCGCCGTTCTATTGGACGGCGACGTGATTGGCTAGGGCCGTGAATGCCACCGCCCGGCAAATTGCAGCCAGCTTCGCCCGGCTTTGCGTTCCCTCCCCGACGTTCTATCGTTGGTCAAGCGATCCAGCAGCCGCCTGGCGAAAGAAGGGCCCTGTCGCGGTGCAGCAGCGAACCATCATCGTGAACGACCGGATGCAGCGCGGTTATCGCTACATCCTCGTCGCACCTGTCGGCCGCAGCTTTGACCCGGACTTCCGCCCCGACCTCACGCCGCCGGAAATGCTTCACCTCGGCGTCTTCGGCGGGAAGTACATGACCGATTGCGGGGACGAATTTCCGGCAAGCTGGTTCGCGAAGGCCAAACTCTCTCCCGAACGCGCGGACGCCAGGCTGAATTTCTTCGGCGTTGCCGCCAGCCAGCCGCTCTCGGTGTGGCGCCGAAAAGGCTGGATACATCCGGACGACCCGCGCGGCTGGTTTCAATGGTATTGCCGCTATTATCGGGGCCGCCGGCTTCCGGACGAAGATGCGCGGCAGATCAAACGCTGGGCCGCGATACGCAGGCACGTTCGACAGCTTCAGGCGAATTGCGAACGGGGCGATCTGTTCTGCCGCAAGCGCCAGCGGCAGGCGCTGCTGCATTGGGCCTATGACAGCAGGAAACTCTGAAGTCTCCGTGGGCTGTTGTCCGCGAGGACTTGGACGGCGCCGCTACTTCGGCACCAGCATCGTGAATGGATAGAAGCAGCAATGATGTGGGATCTCTCAAGAGTTGAGCGCGCAAGGCCCAAGCAATAAGCAAAGGAGCTATTTTTCATTCACTTCATGATGCAGCAACGCTTTGACTGTTGCGATGAACTGAGGTGGGATCAGGCGTGCGCCTGAATGCGCGTTCAAATCGGGGAGAGACACGATGTGCGCGGGTGATGACAAGAACTGTCCGGAATTTAAATTGCACCATCGCAAGTTCAAGGAAACGCTCGATCGCGAACGCCGATCGTTCTTGAGGTCCAGCTTCGCCGCGGCCGGAGGCGCCGCAGCGATGACCGCGGGCAGCATTTCTCTGGTGACGCCGCAGATGGCGGCTGCCGCCGAAAAGAACCAGCCCGCCAAACGCTCCTATCATCATTTGCCGGCAACTGCCGAAACGGTGCATTGGGGCTATTTCAGCAAGAAACTGAAACCGCAGGTCGAGATCGATTCCGGCGACTTCATTACCATCGAGGCGCTAACTCACCATGCCAATGACGACGCCGAGCGCATGGTGAAGGGCGATCCCGGCGCCGAAAGCGTGTTCCTGTGGACCAAGGAAAAGAAGGGCGTAAACCGCCGCGGCGCCGGACCGATGGATGCCTCGCTGTTCGGGCGTGGCGCCGGCGAGGGCCTTGGCGTGCACATCTGCACAGGCCCTGTCTACGTCCGCGGCGCCCAAGAGGGTGACGTGATCGAGTTGCGTATTATCGACGTCACTCCCCGGCCCTGTGCCAATCCGCAATATCGTGGAAAGGCTTTCGGCAGCAACGCGGCGGCATGGTGGGGTTTTCACTATAAGGACTTGTTGACCGAGCCTAAGCCGCGCGAAGTGATCACGATCTATGAGGTCGACGCGTCAGGCGAACGCAACTGGGCGAAAGCCGTGTACAATTTCCAATGGACTCCACAGACCGATCCTTCGGGCGTCGTGCACAAGACCATCGACTATCCCGGCGTTCCCGTTGATCACTCGACGATCAAGGAGAACCACGGCATCCTGAAGAATGTGCGCATTCCGATACGTCCGCATTTCGGCGTAATCGGCCTGGCGCCAAAGGAAGCCGATATCGTCGATTCAATTCCGCCGAGCTATACCGGAGGCAACATCGACAATTGGCGGATCGGCAAGGGCGCCACGATGTATTATCCGGTCGCGGTCGAAGGCGGCCTGCTGTCTGTTGGCGACCCGCACGCTTCGCAGGGAGACTCCGAGCTTTGCGGCACGGCCATCGAAAGCTCGCTGAACGGCACCTTCCAGATCATTCTGCACAAGAAAGCCGACCTCGTCGGCACGGCTCTCGAAGCCCTCGACTATCCGATGCTGGAAACCAGGGATGAGTGGCTGGTGCACGGCTTCAGCTTCGCCAATTATCTCACCGAATTGGGAGACAAGGCGCAGTCAGACATTTACTCGAAATCGTCGGTTGACCTTGCCTTGCGCGATGCGTTCCGCAAGATGCGCAAGTTCCTGATGACGACCAAGAAGCTGACCGAAGATGAGGCAATCTCTTTGATTACGGTTGGGGTCGACTTCGGCATCACCCAGGTGGTCGATGGAAACTGGGGCGTCCATGCGGTCATCAAGAAGGATATCTTCGCCGGTGGCGAGACCTGATCCAAAACACCGAGGTAGAAATCCCCGCGGCGGCGGCCGCGGGGATCGTCGACGGGTCGCCCCGACGGCGCCTACTTCAGCACCATCATCGTGAACGGAGAGACATAGGCCTGCAGCGTCACCAGCACGCCGACGAGGCAGGCCAGCACGATCGAGTGCAGGAAGACGTAACGCAGGATCGAGCCCTCATGGCCGTACCAGTTGGTGGCGGTGGAGGCGACGACGATGGATTGCGCATCGATCATCTTGCCCATGACGCCGCCGGAGGAATTGGCCGCGGCCATCAACACCGGCGACAGGCCGAGCTGTTCGGCGGTGATCCTTTGCAGATTGCCGAACAGCACGTTCGACGACGTATCCGATCCCGTCAGCGCAACGCCGAGCCAGCCGAGCAGCGTGCCGAAGAAGGGATAGAGCACGCCGGTGGCGGCGAAGGCGAGGCCGAGCGTGGCGTCGACGCCGGAGAGCCGCGTCAGCGTGCCGATCGCCAGCATCGCCGAGATCGTGATCAGCGAAATCGCGCATAGTCTGATGGTGCGGCCATACTCGGCGACCATCTTCACCGGCGAAAACCCCATCAGCAGGCCGGAGATGATGGCGGCGATCAGCATGCCGGTCCCGGTGAAGGACAGATAGGTGAAGTCGAACAGCGCGGCCTCCGGCGTCGGCTTGGCGGCCACCGGCGGCACCTTGTTGATCATGTTGTGCAGTTCGGGCACCTCGAATTTCCAGGCGAAGTTCGCGTTCGCCCAACCCTTGAACGCGCCGGTGCCCCAGATCAGCATCACGATGCAGACGATGATCCACGGCAGCAGCGCGCTCCAGAGCTGGGCCTGGCTGAGCTTCGTCGTATCCAATGGCCTGGCGGCCTTCATGGTCGCGGCCGATTCATCGTGGCTGCGCAGCGCCGGCGACAGCCAGAGCTCGCGCGGTTGCCAAACTTTAAGGAACAGGATCAGGCAGCCCATCGAGATCAGCGACGCCCCGATATCGACGATCCAGGGGTTGATGAAATTCGAGATCACGAATTGCGGGACCGCAAAGGAAACGCCGGTGACGAGGATGGCCGGCCAGATCGCGATCATGCCGCGCCAGCCCGCGAAGGCCCAGATCAGCCAGAACGGCACGATCAGCGAGAAGAACGGCAATTGCCGGCCGACCATGGCGCCGAGAACATAGGGATCGAGGCCGGTCACCGTTGCCAGGCCCTGGATCGGCGTGCCGAGCGCGCCATAGGCCACCGGCGCGGTGTTGGCGATCAGCGACAGGCCGGAAGCCGCCAGCGGCGAAAAGCCGAGCCCAATCAAAATCGCGCCGGTGATCGCCACCGGCGTGCCGAAGCCGGACGCGCCCTCGAAGAACGCCCCGAACGCAAACGCGATCAGGAGCAGCTGCAGCCGGCGATCGGTGGTGACGCCGCCGATCGCGCGCTGCAACAGCTCGAAGCGCCCGGTCTCGACGGTGATGCGGTAGAGGAAGATGACGTTGAGCACGATCCAGCCGATCGGGAAGAAGCCGATGACAACGCCGAGCAGCGAGGCGCGGATCGACATGCCGGCGGGCATGGTGAAGATGACGATGGTGATGATGTTGGCGACGACAAGCGCGACGATGGCCGCCAGATGCGCCTTGACCCTGCCGCTCGCAATCAGCACCAACAGGGTGACGACGGGTACGGCGGCAGCGATTGTCGACAGCGCGGCGTTGCCAAGCGGATTATAGTGTTGGTCCCACATTTGCGGTTCTCCCACATTGTTATTGACGCGCCGGGGTGGATGGTCCGGTCACGTGCTGATCGATCGGCGGGAACAACCTTGGAAAAGCGAGGTTGGGCAGCCTTGGAGCGCGCCTTGGACTTGTCCGTGGACCGTGCCTTGGACTTTGTCTTGGGCTCGCCAACGCTCACAACCTCGCGAAGTTCGATGGCCATCGCCCCTCGCCGCCGCAGCCATGCTAGGGTCTAGCCGAGGGCTGCGACAAGCCGTCGCAGGCGACGAATGGCCCAGCCTTTCGTAGCAGACCCCAATTCTTCCATTCTTTCAGGGCGTTAGGCCCAATTCTCCGGAGACGGTGATCTGTGAACAATATCCGCTCGACGCTCGCCACGGTGTGGCGCATCGCTGCCCCGTATTTCAGCTCCGAAGATAAATGGGCCGGCCGCGGGCTGCTGGCCGCGGTGATCGCCATCGAGCTTGCGATCGTCGGCATCAACGTCCTGATCAACCAGTGGAACCTTCGTTTCTACAACGCGCTGCAGGAACGGAATTGGGACAACTTCGTCTACGAGATCATCTATTTCAGCGTCCTGGCCGCCATTTTCATCGTGCTGGCGGTCTACCAGCTCTATCTCAATCAATGGCTGCAGATCCGCTGGCGGCGCTGGATGACCGCGCAATATCTCGGTGAATGGCTGCATCACGCCAACCACTACCGGATGCAGCTTCAGGGCGATGCCGCCGACAACCCCGACCAGCGCATGACCGACGACGTCAAGCTGTTTGTCGATCGTACGCTCAACATCGGCGTCGGCCTTCTAAGCTCGATCGTCACGCTGGGCTCCTTCGTCGCGATCCTGTGGGGCCTTTCGAACGCCGCGCCGCTGCATTTGTTCGGCCAGGAATATGCAATTCCCGGTTACCTCGTCTGGGGCGCACTGATCTATTCGGTGCTTGGCACCATCCTGACCCATCTGATCGGCTGGCCGCTGGTCGGCATCGATTTCAAGCAGCAGCAATATGAAGCGGATTTCCGCTTCAACCTGGTGCGCGTGCGGGAAAACTCCGAACAGATCGCGCTGCTGCACGGCGAGCAAGCCGAGCGCGAGCGCCTTCTCGTCCGCTTCGGACGCGTGGTGGACAATTGGCTCGCCATCATGAGCCGGACCAAGAAGATCACGGCGTTCACAGCGAGCTACAATCAGGCTTCGGTGATCTTCCCCTATGTGCTGGTGGCGCCGGCCTACTTCGCGGAAAAGATTCAGCTCGGCGGTATGATGCAGACCGCATCGGCGTTTTCGAGCGTTCAGGGTGCGCTGTCGTTCTTCATCGGCATCTATCGTCAGCTCGCGGAGTGGCAGGCGGTGGTCAACCGTCTCGACGGTTTCGAGGCGGGCATCGTCGCCGCGCGCGAACTTGCGACCCGCGATGACCGGGTTCACGTGGTCGAGACCGGCGCCGGCGCGATCGACCTCAAGGGCCTGGCGATACGTCTGCCGAACGGAACGCCGCTGGTGAACGCGGATGGATTCAGCCTGCGCAAGGGCGAGCGCACACTGGTCACTGGCCCGTCCGGCTCCGGCAAATCCACCCTGTTCCGCGCCATCGCCGGCATCTGGCCGTTCGGCGCCGGTACGATCGCCATACCTGCCGGTGCAACATTGATGATGCTGCCACAGCGACCGTATTTCCCGACCGGCTCGCTGCGCGCGGCAGTCGAATATCCGGCCAAGGAAGGGACGTTCACCGACAGCCAGATCAGTAATGCGATCGAAGCGGTGGGACTGCCGAAGCTTGCCTCGCAGATCGGCGAACTGGGACACTGGAATCGCACGCTCTCGCTCGGCGAGCAGCAGCGCCTCGGGCTCGTACGCGCGCTGTTGCACGCGCCGAACTACCTGTTCCTCGACGAGGCCACCGCCTCGCTCGACGAGCCGTCGGAGGCAGCACTGTATCGCCTGGTTGAGCAGAAACTGCCGCAGACCACGATCGTCTCGATCGGCCACCGCTCGACGCTGGACGCGTTTCACGGGCGCAATGTCGTGTTCACCCGTGATGGCGACCGCTTTGCATTGAGCGATGGAAAGCGCGCGGCCGCGTCATAGTCATGCAGGCGTAGATCGTAGCCCGGATGAAGGGGAGCGTAATCCGGGAAAATCTCTCCGCACGCGAAAGTGGTCCCGGATTGCGCTTCGCTCCATCCGGGCTATGGCGTTCTACAGCCAGCGCCGCGGCCAGGACTGGCGGCGCACCCAGCGGTGCCAGACGTAGGAGAACGCGGTCAACAGTAGCGCGCCGGCCAGCACCGGCGCCAGCAGAAACGTCCACGGCAGGTTGCCTGAAACCACCAGCAGCGGGTTGATGCCCGCGGGCGGGTGAAAGGTGCCGGTCACGTACATCGCCAGAATGGAGAGGCCGACGGCCATTGCTGCGGCCCAGGCTTGCGGCCCCGTCAGCTTCAACACGGCAAGGCCCACCAGCGCCGACACCAGATGACCGCCGATCAGGGCACGCGGCTGCGCCGGCGCCACCTCGGGCGATCCGATCACCAGCACGATCGAGGTGGCGAACGGAATCACCGCGAGAGGATAATGCGCAGCGAACGAGAACAGCTCCATGACGCCGATCGCGATCGCGCCGCCGAGACCTGCGACCGCACCCGCCACGACGCTGCGGTGATCGTTGCGGGAGACCGCATTTCGTAACGCGCGCCGCCAATCCCGTTTCATCCGCGCCACCCAAAAGAAATGGGGCGGCAGATCGCTCTGCCGCCCCCTCGTCTTCGACAGGAAGATCTTACTTCAGGTTGGTCATCGCGGTCAGGTCAGCCGAAAGCTTGACGATGCCGGCCGCGCCGCACCAGTTCGAACCGACGCCGGTGGGATTGATCGGGGTGACGAAGGTACCGAGGTTGGTTCCGTTGATGTTGCCACGAGCCGAGAAGTCGCTGGTGAAGGCGTTGCAATCACCCTTCGACAGGTTGGTGTCGGAGTAACGGAAGTCCAGCGTGAACACCTTGTAGGTGAAGCCGATGCCGATGTTCCAGGTGTTGTAGTCGGCATAGTTGATGCCGTTCGGGAATTGCGGGACGCCGTAGAAGGAGCTCGAGGTGCCGAGCCACTGGCGGCCGAACTCACCCGACACATACATGCCGATGCCGCTGGCGCCGAACCAGGCGCTGGGTGCGATCGCCTTGCCAACGATCGAGGCGTAAGTGCCTTCGGCGCCGCTGTTGAGGAAGCTCGGCGTATAATAGACGTTGCCGCCCATCGAGAAGTTGTCGTTGAAGGTATAGTTCACCTTGCCATAGACCTCGAAGAAGCTGAGGTCCTTCTTGATGACGTTGCCGTTGAGCAGCGCGTTCAACTGGCACTCGGTGCTGAGCGGGACGCCAGCCGTATCGGTGGCCGCGCCGTAGTGGCAGGTACCGCCCGGATAGAGATAGCCCCAGGCGCCGACGTCGAAGGCGAACTGGCCGACCGTCAGGCGGGCGCCGCCGTAGGCGTCGACTTCAGCCGCAGCGCGGTTCGGGAAGGAGATGCTCGCGGCGCCGAGGCCGACATAGAGCTGGAAGTCTTTGGTGACGTTGTAGCGCGGCTCGAAATAGGCGTTGACCGACGGCTTGTGATTGGACTGGGTGATGCCGCGGAAGATGTAGTCGTTGGCGATCCCGGCGCCGAAGGCGAAATCCCAGGGATCGAATGCCGGCGGCGGCGGCGCCTTCACAGCCTTCACCCGCAGGTCAGCAGCGAGAGCCGAACCCGATACCATTGCCAGCGCCGTTGCTAACAAAACCAGTTTCTTCATGACGATCCCCATCCACCCTTCTTGACAGTCCCGCTCCGGCCCCCCGGGGCAAACGATAAGAGACTGCGGCCAAATGTCTTAACGCGGTCACACAGTGGGCTGCGGCGTCATGGTCGTGAAGCAAAAAAGTCAAGCAGCAGCCGCCTTTTTAGGCATTCTGGCCGTTTCGTTAAACGTTGTCCGCGTGTGTTGCATTCTCACAACAATTTTGGAGGTCTAGCGCTCGTCAGCACGAGAGTTGGGACGGGAAAAGGCGACACCGGCGACACACCACAGCGCGCCTTTTTGCGAATCAACCTCCCCGTGAACGTACGGTCTGTGGCGCCTCGCAAGGGTCCACGAAAAAAGGCCGCAGCGCTGACGCTGCGACCTTTCGAAAATTCAAGCCCCTGACAGGCGACCGTCTAGTTGTGATCGCCGCCGTTGGACGAGCCGGCGGCCCATGAGGGATTGGACGGTTCCGGGCTTGCCCAGCTCGCCGCCGGAGCGGGCGCGGGTTCTGGCTCGGGAGCCGGCGCCGGCTCCGGCTTGGGAGCAGCGGGCTTCCTGGCAGCCGCCTTCTTTTTCTTCGCCGGGCTCTTCTTGGCGGCCTTCTTCGGCGCAGCCTTTGATTTCTTCGCAGCCTTCTTGGCCGATTTCTTTGCGGTCTTCTTCGCAGCCTTCTTCGCCGATTTCTTCGCAGCCTTCTTCTTCTTCGCCACTACGGCCTTCTTGGCCTTTTTAGCTTTCTTGGCCTTCTTACTCTTCTTCGCCATCTGGTCCTCCTGTTGACGCTGTCCATGTCTGTCGAGCGCTTCGAATAGTCCTGTTCGGACAGTCCTGGGCCAGACCGGGGCGACACTTCTTCGAAGTGTCCTCCCGCTCCATCCCACTATCAGGACACGATCTCCGGGCAGACATGTTCGCGTCTGTCCCGGTGAAGAATCGGACCCCAACCGGCGCCCCCGGTGCAGGGCAGGCTCTTCCAGATCATGCCCGTAGGCTGATCGATCAATTCAATCCTGTTAACGATCCAGGCTTTGGACCTCCCGTCGCCCAATCGAGAAGCTCAATCGTGTGCACCACAGGAACTGACGTACCGCCGGCAATCTGAACCATGCATCCAATATTGCCTGCAGCGATCATGTCCGGTTTGACTGTCGCAATGTTGGCGACCTTCCGATCGCGCAACCTGCTTGCAATGTCGGGCTGGAGAATGTTGTAGGTCCCCGCCGAACCGCAACACAAATGGCTCTCGGGTACATCTTTCACCACGAATCCATTCTTGGAAAGCAATTCTTTCGGAAGGCCTGTGATTTTCTGTCCATGCTGTAGCGAACAAGCCGAGTGATAGGCGATTGTGACGTCGCCTTTTTGCGTCGTTGGCGCGAGCGCGATGCCACTGAGAAACTCGGTGATATCCTTTGCCAGCGCGGAGATTTGCGCTGCGGCAGCAGCGTATTCGCGATCCTCGCGCAGCATGAAACCATAGTCCTTGATGACCGTGCCGCAGCCCGACGCGGTGATCAGGATGGCGTCGAGGCCGCCTTGTTCCGCTTCCTTTTTCCACACCTTGATGTTGGCGCGCGCCCGCGCCAGCGCGTCGCCGTCCTGCCCGAGGTGATGGGTTAGCGCGCCGCAGCATTGCTCGTCCCGGACCAGGACAACCTCGATGCCGTGGCGGGTGAGGAGATTGATGGCGGCCTGGTTGATGCGCGGCGCCAGCACCTGCTGGGCGCAACCCTGCAGCAGCGCGACGCGCCCGCGCTTCTCGCCGATCGCCGGGAACACGCTGCCGCCCGAGGGCCCCGGCGCCGGCAGGCCTTTGGGCGCGAGCGCCAGCATCGCCTTGATCCGCCGCAGCAGGCTAGGGGTCGCCGCCGCCTTTGGCGCCGGCAACAGCGCCGCGAACGGCCGGGCGAGCCGCGCCATGATCATGCTGGCGCGAAACAGGTTGGGCCGCGGCAGCACCAGTCCCAGCACTGCGCGCAGGGCCCGCTCGGTGAGCGGCCGCGAATAGTCCTTCTCGATCCGCACCCGCGCCTGATCGACCAGGTGCATGTAGTGCACGCCCGAGGGACAGGTGGTCATGCAGGCGAGGCAGGAGAGGCAGCGGTCGATATGCTTGACCACCTCCGCCGTCGGCGGCTTGTCCTTTTCCAGCATCTCCTTGATCAGGTAGATGCGCCCGCGCGGGCTATCGAGCTCGTCGCCGAGCAGCACATAGGTCGGACAGGTCGCGGTGCAGAAGCCGCAATGCACGCAGGCGCGCAGGATCTTGTCGGCTACGGCGATATCGGGGTCGGCGAGCTGGGCGAGGGAAAATTCGGTTTTCATGTCGCAGACCCCCTCAGCATCCGGCCGCGATTGAGGATGATCCTGGGATCGAAGCTGTGGCGCACGCGCTCGCTCAGGGCGGCAAGGCCGCTTGCCTGTGGATGGAAGACATCGACATGGCGCCGGACCTGCTCGGACGCCCGGATCAATGCTGCATGGCCGCCGGCCGCCTCGACGCGCTGCCGCACCAGCGCCGCCTGCGCATCCGGCTTGGGCGGCAACGCCGCCCAGATCAGGCCGCCGCCCCAATCATAGATCATGTCGCCCCCGCTCTCGCGGGCCAGCGCCTGGCCGAGCACACCGCCGGAAGCCGGCGGACAGACGATCCGCCACACCGGCCAGGCGCCGAGCGCGCCTCCGGCTGCGAACGGCTCGACATCGCGGATGGCGCTCCAGGCCGACGCCGAGGCCGCATCCTGCAGCGTGTCCACGGACCCGAACGGCGCCAGCGTCTTGGCGAGCGAGGTGGCGCGATCCGCAACCGAGGCCGCGATGCCTTCGAGCCGCAGCAGCGTGACCGCCCGCCCCTGCGCCGCAAGACCCGCCAGCGACCCCGTCGCGGGCCGGAACGCCTGATAGGGCAGATGCGCCGCGCCCGAGACGTCGTAGGGCGAACCGAGCGCCGCGGTCATCGCCCGGTTCGCGGCGACATCGTCGAGCCCCGACAGCACCAGCGTGCGCTCGGTCTCAGGCTTCGGCATCACCTTGAGCGTGACTTCCGTCATCACCGCCAGCGTGCCCCACGATCCCGTCAAGAGCTTGCAGAGATCGTAGCCGGTGACGTTCTTCACCACCCTGCCCCCGGTCTTGAAACTGTCGCCGAAGCCGGACACCGCATGCGCACCAAGCAGGTGATCGCGCGCGCCGCCGGCCCTGATGCGGCGGGGACCGGCCAGCCCCGCGCCGATCATGCCGCCGATGGTCCCGTTGCCCGATGCGCCAAGCAGGGACGACGTGTCCATCGGCTCGAAAGCGAATTGCTGGCTCTTGGAATCGATCAGCGACTGCACGTCGGCGAGCGGCGCGCCGGCCTGCACCGTGATGATCAGTTCGTTCGGCTCGTAGGAAGTGACAGCGTTCAGCGCGGAGACATCGAGCACAGCATTGGTCGGCATCGGATGACCGATGGCGCGCCTGGTGCCATGGCCGATGATCTCGAGCGGCTGCTCGCTGGCGATCGCCGCGCGCACCACTTCCTCGACGTCTTTGGCGTCTCTTACCTTGAGCGTATCCACGCCTTTAGCGGGTAGCCAAATTTGGCTCCGAAATCAAATGCGTGCACCGAACAGATTTCTGAACGCCGCAAGCCCCGCCTCGGTGATTTCGACGGAGCGGCCCTGTGGCCGGCGCCGGATCCAGTCCCGCTGGAACGCGAGGTCGGCGATCGAGGCCCCTGCCCGTCCGGCGAGATGCCGACGCCGCTCGCTCCAGTCGAGACAGGGTCGGCACAGCGCCCGCCGGCGCCGCGCCGGTGAACGCAGGTCGAGGCCGAGACTGCCGAGAAATACCACGCCCGCGGCGGTCAGTTCGCCGGCATCCTGGTCCAGGGCGAGATAGCCGCGTTCCAGCATCGCATCGGTGACCGCGACGCCAAGTTCGCCCGCAAGGTGGTCGTAACAGGTCCGGGCCCGCCGCATCTGATCGTCGATCCGTGGCGGCGGCCGGGATGGACCAGTGACGGCAACCGTCATCATGCCCTCGAGCATCTGCGCGACCAGCGGGGTGGCCAGTTGGTAGAGCCGACGCGGACCGCGCCGCTCCACCTTCAGAAGCGCGCGCTGAACCAGCCTGGAAAGATGCCAGCTCGCCGTCTGCGGCGTGATGCCCGCGAGCAGCGCCAGTTCGCTCGCCGTCTGCGCACGCCCGTCCATCAGCCGCGACAGGATGCGGGCGCGCCCGGGATCGGCGATCAGTCCGGCCAGTTCGGCAAGCTGCGGTGCGATGGTCGGCATGGCCAACTCCTGCTTCCGGCGAAGAATCCACCCTGCTTGTCGCATAGCGTTCGGACGCAACGCTTCGATTGCGATCGAAATGTTCACGACATCGATACTTCGATCGCAGGCGAATCGAGGCCGCCAGGCTCGCCGCTACAACGGTCGCACTGATCGCGATCGAAACCAACCGATGGAGACAGACATGGAGCGATCGATAACAGCGCGGCACACGCCGCGATCTACCGAAATGTTCAGCCGCAGGTCGGTGATCCGAGCATTCGGAGCGGTCCTGGCGATCTATCTCTCGCCATGGACGATATCGTCATCTCAATCCCAGGAGCAAGGAGCCCGGACCATGAATCAATATGCAACGAAGAAATCGATCAACGACGCTGTCGATGGCGGCGGGCTGCTCGTTGTCGCGCAATGGGAAGCGAAACAGGGGGAGGCCGACAAGGTCGCCGCGATCCTCGACCGCTTCCTGCCCGAGGCGCAGCGCGAGGAAGGCGTCAAACTGTTCCTGATCTCGAGAGCCAAGGATAATCCGGCCCAGTTCCTGTTCTACGAACTGTTCCGCGATGAGGCCGCCTTCAAGGCGCATCAGGACAGCGCGCATTTCAAGACCTACATCGCAGGCGAAGCGCTGCCGTTGCTGGCGAAGCGCGAGCGCACGCAATACGGGCTGCTGTAAGCCTTTCGGCACAACCGGATGGAGCGGCCTTGGCCGCGCCATCCGGCGCTAGAGCCTTTTCCGCTCCGATCGAATCGGAACGGAAAAGGCTCTAGATTTTTGATTTGACGCGTTTTCGTGACGCGAACCGGTCCCCCACTTCGCTGGAAAACGCTCTAGACGATGGCGCGCAGCGGCGATCTCCGCAACACGAAGGCGGAGGCCGCGAAACTGCCGATGGCGGCGACCACCGTCAAAAGCAACGCCTTGGCAATGGCATTCCACGCCAGCGTGTGCAGCAGGATGGCGGCGGCGATTAGGACCGGCGGGTGAATGAGGTAGACGCCGAAGGCGTTGTCGGACAGCCATTTTGAAACCGGCCCCTGCCAGTCGAAGTGATGGCGATAGACGGCGAGCATCAACAGACCCATGCCGACGCAAACCAACGCCTCCCACAGGCATTTGCCCGCGCTGACCCAGTTGAAGCCGCCGGAATATTGCTGCGTCTCGCCCTGCAGGCCGCCACCGAACAGGATCAGCACGGCGATCAACGGCACGGAACCCACGAGCGCTACAGTTCCAAGGCGGATGCAAAAGCGCTCGGGGAGCCCGCTCATCCAGTTGCCGCGGCAGCCGAGCGAGCCGGCGGCAAGCATCAGGACATATTGCGGGAAATCTCCGGGATGGACGTTGAGAACCGAGGCGCCCTCGTCGATCCCGATCCGGACCAGGAATGTCGATGCAGCCATCACGATGACGAACCCGGCGAGCCGGAGCCGGCTCGCACGATCGTCCCCCAGCGATACCAGAGGCTCGTTCCAGCCGCTGCGGCGGATCAAGCCGTAGACGATCGAGAACAGCAGCAGCGCCGCGCAAAACCACATCGGCCCGGTTTCCGACAGCCACTCGCCGTCCCTGATATGCTTGAACCATTGATGGCCGAAGCCGCCGCTGCCCCAGGTCCATGACAGAAAATACTGCGTCAGCGGTCCGATGACGAACATGAAGAGCAGGGTCGGAACGCCAAGCCGCAGAAAGCAGTCGCGGACGAACGGCGCAAAGCCCTTGCGGTCGTAGGCCGCGGCCGCGAAATAACCGGCGACAAAGAACAGCGCGGCCATGAAAAAGGCCTGCAGGAAGCTCTGGTAGATGCCGAAGAAGAGCGCCGTGCCGAGGTCCGTCTTTTGCCGGTCCACATAGTACCAGTTTCCGAACGGGCTGTAGGTGTCGCAGGCGTGCATGCTGAGCACGAGGATGATCATCGACCAGCGGATGTTGTCGATGAACAGCAGCCGCGGCGCGCGGCTTGCATTCGCTGTGGCGGCCGTCGTGCCCAGGGACAGATCAGCCATCGCGCATCACCGGGATCGGCATACGCACATCTTCAGAACCGCGGGATGTCCGGAAACGCCAGCTTGCCGCCGTGCACATGCATGCGGCCGAGTTCGGCACAGCGGTGCAGGGTCGGAAACACTTTTCCGGGGTTGAGCAGGCCCTGCGCGTCGAAGGCGCATTTCAGGCGCTGCTGCTGGTTGAGGTCGATCTCGGTAAACATCTCCGGCATCAGATCGCGCTTCTCGATGCCGACGCCGTGTTCGCCGGTCAGCACGCCGCCGAATTCGACGCAGGCGCGCAGGATGTCGGCGCCGAAGGCTTCCGCCCGCTCGATCTCGCCCGGCTTGTTGGCATCGTAGAGAATCAGCGGATGCAAATTGCCGTCGCCGGCGTGAAACACGTTGGCGACGCCGAGCTGGTACTTTTCCGAGAGGTCGCGAATGCGGGCCAGCGCCTTCGGCAGCGCCCCGCGCGGGATGGTGCCGTCCATGCAGAGATAGTCGGGCGAAATGCGGCCGACCGCCGGGAACGCCGCCTTGCGGCCGGCCCAGAACAGGTTGCGCTCGGCCTCCGATGTCGAGATCTGCAAGGTGACGGAACCGCAGCCCTTGGCGATCGCCTCGACCCGGGTGATCAGTTCGTCGACCTCGATGACCGGGCCGTCGAGCTCGATGATGAGGAGCGCCTCGACATCGAGCGGGTAGCCGGCATGGACAAAAGCTTCGGCGGCGTGGATCGCGGGCTTGTCCATCATCTCCATGCCGCCGGGAATGATGCCGGCGCCGATGATCCGCGCCACGCATTCGCCGGCGGCCTCGACCTCGGCGAAGCCGACCATCAGCGCGCGGGCCGTCTCCGGCTTCTGCAGGATACGCACCGTGATTTCGGTGATGACGCCAAGCAGCCCCTCCGAGCCGGTGATGATGCCCATCAGGTCGTAGCCGGCGTTCTCCGCGGCCTTGCCGCCGATCCGCAAGATCTCGCCGGACATCAGTACGATCTCGCAGCCCAGCACGTTGTTGGTGGTCATGCCGTATTTCAGGCAATGCACGCCGCCGGAATTTTCGGCGACATTGCCGCCGATCGAGCAGGCGATCTGCGACGACGGATCGGGCGCATAGTAGAAGCCGGCATGCGCGACCGCCTGGCTGATGGCGAGGTTGGTGACGCCGGGCTCGGTCACCACCACGCGGTTGTCGAAATCGATCTCGCGGATGCGCTTGAACTTGCCGAGGCCCAGCAGCACGCCGTCCACCAGCGGCAGCGCGCCGCCCGACAGCGAGGTGCCGGAACCGCGCGGCACCACCTTGATGCCCTGCTCGAAGCAGTATTTCAGGACCTGCGAGACCTGCTCGGTGGTGTCGGGCAGCACCACCACCATCGGCGGTTGCCGATAGGCGGTGAGGCCATCGGACTCATAGACCTGCATTTCGGCCGCGCTGTCGATCACGCCCTCGCCCGGCACGATCGCGCGCAGGGCCGCCACGATCTCGGCGCGACGGCCAAGAACCGCCTGATCTGCGGCCGGCATCATGATGGCCATGCGTGTCCCTCCAAGCCTAGCGAACCAACGATTTATGGTGGCAAATCAAGCACGTCTACCAAGGTTTGGGTAGATTATCCGAAGGTTGCATTGCGACGCGTCAAACGTCAGTTCTCTCTGGGACAAGTCGGCAATGGTGAAACCTGTCAAGGTTTCGTGGCTTGTCCAATCCAAGCGGGCCTGCCACAAGAAATCCGCCTCCCCTGGGAAGAAACGAAGAGCACCACATGAAAACATCGACTTTGAGCGCGCTGGTTGTCGTTACCTCGTTGGCCGCGGCGCCGGGCGCGCTGGCGCAGGACGCCGCCGCCGGCAAGACCTCGTTCAACAAATGCCTGGCCTGCCACGCCATTGGCGAAGGCGCCAAGAACAAGGTGGGTCCAGTGCTGAACGGGCTCGATGGCCGCCACTCCGGCAGCGTCGAAGGCTACTCCTATTCCGACGCCAACAAGAATTCCGGCATTACGTGGAACAAGGATGTATTCCTCGAATACATCAAGGACCCCAAGGCAAAGATCCCCGGCACCAAGATGATCTTTGCCGGCATCAAGAACGAGAAGGAGGCCGGCGACCTCTGGGCGTATGTCGCCTCGTTCGACAAGGACGGCAAGACGAAGTGAGGGTTGGGCCTCTGCACCCTCCCCTGGACGGGTCCGAGACGAGCGAAGCTCGCTCGAGGGTCGGCTCGCACGAGCGAAGCGAATGCGAGACGGGGTGGGGTGACGGTCTCTCCACTCGCTCACTGTTGGGTGTGGAGAGACCGTCACCCCACCCCGCCGCTGCGCGGCGACCCTCCCCCTCCAGGGGAGGATGATTGAGAGAGCTTCAGCCTTCATCCGCATCAAGCCAGCGTGTGCACGATCACCGGCCCGGCCATCGCGGTGGCCGGCCCGGTCAACAGCGGCGCCAGATCTTGCTCGATCCATGCCAGCGCACGCTTGTTGGATTCCTCGGCGGCGGCAAAATTATTGAACAGGCTGATCGCGATCACCGTGTCATCGGGCGCATAGACCACGTAGTAGCCCATGAATCCCTCGACCCCGCTGATGACGGGGATCGCGCCTTCCTTGATCCGGCGTGTCAGTTCTTCGGCCTTGCCGGGTTTGGCTTTTCCCTGACGGATGGCGGCGTACATGGGGCTCTCCCTCGAAGGTCGGCTGCCCGATATCGCAACTCCTAGAGCGTGATGACTTTTCTTCGAATCATCATCCCGCTCTATCTCTTTGATTTGAGCATGATCTTCTCGGAAAACCGGTACCCACTTTTCCGGATCATGCTCCAAAGCTTCATCCCGGCGGGACGAGCAGCGGAATCCCGCGCACGCCAATCGTAGCCCATCCGAAGCCGTCAGGCACGCACGGTCTCATCGTCCTTGATCGCACAAAAATTTCTCGGACGCCTCAATGGGCCGCCGCTGTCGCGTCCGGCGCCGAGGCAGACATCATCGCCTCGACCTCGGCAATGACGAGATCGGGAACCGCTTGCTGGATCATGTGGCCGACACCGGGCAGCACCATCAGTTTTACGTTCGGCGCAGCCGCCGCGAACGGCCGTGAATGCCGGTCGGTTGATACGGTCTTGTCGGCATCGCCGGTGATGATGGTGACCGGTGCCCTGATCTCGCCGTAGCGCGGCGCCTGCTCGGCCACCGCCGCCTTCAGCGTCACTAGATCGCGCGCATTGGCGATGAATTCGCGCGGGCGCAGCAGCAGCGGGGTGGCGGTATTGCGGACAAAGCCGTCCGGCATGGTCTGCGGCAGGAACACGCCCCGCGCCCCCGGCTCCGCCAGCAGGAGGCCGAGCGGCAGCGTGATGGTGTAGGCGAACAGCGGACCGATCACCGGCGTGGCAATCAGCCTGTTGTAGCGCCCGACGCCGCCGGGCCACGGATAGGCCACCGGGGCCAGCATCAGAAGGCCAGCGACGGTTTGCGGGTAATCCAGCGCGATCCGCGCCCCCAGCGCGCCGGCCCAGGAATGCACCACAAAGATCGCCTCGCCGACACCGAGCCTGGCCAGCGCCTCACTGATCATGCGGGCCTGAATTTCGGGCGTGGAGTCCTCCAGCCGGGCGCGGGTACTCCAGCCATGACCGGGGCGGTCGATCAGGATCACGCGGTGCTTTCTGGCCAGCAGTTCCCCGACCGGCTGCCGCATCACTTCGAGGTTGGAACTCGCGCCATGCAGCATCACGACCGGCGGACCGGCCGCGTCGCGCGGACCGATATCGAGGATGTGGAGGGCCCCGCCGTTGACCTCGACCATCCTGCCCTGGGGTGGATGGGCCCGCTGCGCGAGAACAACGCCGATCTGCGTGACCAGCGCCAGCACCGCCAGTGCCGTCACTGCAATCACTACAAACATCTGAAATTTCCGACTGATCTTTTGCACCTGCGAGCTACGGCTCGGGCCGGCGCAGGTTTCGGACGTTGTCCACAGCGGGACGATCCTGTGGATAGCGGGGTCATACTGACGTCATTGACAGGTTTGTACAGTGACGTTGCCACTTTCGCCATGTGTGCGCGTGCCTGATTGGGGGGTAGCCGGGCGCCTGCACTGTACCCAACATCCACAGGAACATGGCCGCTCACTACAAATTGTTCCAGCGTATCATCGGAGGACTACCCATGATTTCCGACGCAAGCGAAGCCGCCATCGATCAGATCGTTGCGAGTTGCAATGGCGACATCCGCGGCGCACTCAAGGCGCTGTTGCGGGTCAACGAGCAGCTTGAGACGGAATTGGCGCAAATCTACGCGGCAGTCGGCCTTGATGGTCTGGCCCGTGGCAGCCACGCCGTACACTAGAGCTTTGGGCCGCCGCGTTTCCTAACGCGAAACGGCTCGAAAATGGCTAGTCGGATTTTTTCTCGTCGTCCTGCGTTTTCGCGGGCGGTTCTTGCACCGCCGGACATTGGGGGATGGTCGAACGGGCCAGCTTGGCGTCATTGCGCGACTGGTAGGGTCCGGTTCCGAACCAGATATTCCCGCCGACCTGGGCGTTGATCACGGGGTTGCTCGTCACAATCTCGCATTTGCCGGTGGCTTGGTCGCCAACCACCCAATAGCCGCCTTGCGCCAAAGCGCAGGCTCCGGCCGCGACCATTATCGCGCCGGCCAGCAGCAATGATTTCATGGCCCGCTCCTGTCACGCAGTCAGCCAACAAGGCGCTTTGACGGCGCTACGTTCCTGCCTGAAGTAATTCGTCGGAAATCAGGGTTAACCGCGAGAGTTCAGATATCGCGGCCTTCGACCTTTTCGGTCAGCGTCTTGACCAGTTCCGGCACCTTCTCCAGATGCGGATTGACGGCCAGCGCCTTGCGGAACGCTTCCAGCGCGCGCCTGTCGTCGCCGATTTCCTGCATGATCATGCCAAGGCCGGCCAGCGCACCGAAATGCCTGGGCTCGCGGATCAGCACCTGCCGGATGTCATCCAGCGAACGGGTGTAATCGTTCTTCAGGTAGTACAGCGTCGCGCGCCGGTTCCACGCCTCGGTATAGTCGGGACGGAGCTTGACGACGGAGTCGAGCAGTTTCAGCGCAACGTCGATCTTCTGCGCATCCATCGCAGCCTTGGCGCGCAGCATCAACAGCGCAGCCGTGTCGCTCGGTGTCTGCATCCACAGCGCCCAGATCCGGGCCTCGACGTGCTTGGCGCTGGCCTCATCCGGGGCGGCTTTCAGCGCGCCGAACAGGAAATCCAGCCCGCGGGTGCGGTCGGCGCCGACCTTGGGAAGCTTGCTCGGCGCTTCCGGCAACTTCTTCTGTGCCTTCGGCGGGGGAATGACTCTGGGGTCTTCCTGGGCAAAAGCGGCCGCGGGCACGGCTGCCATGACAGCCGCGAGAATGACGATCCGGCAGTTGCGGGCGTCCAAGAATCTCAAAACCATAAGACAAGTCTAGACGTGCAAAATCGCGCCGCAAAGCAGCGTTTCGTCAAAGACCTGTGAAGCGAACGAAGATTTTGGCGGCTTAGCCCTTTTAAGGGGGCTTAGCCTTGGCGGGCCTTGAACCGGCGCTGCACCTTGTTGATCACGTACACCCGGCCCTTGCGGCGGACCAGACGGTTGTTGCGGTGACGGCCGCGCAGCGATTTCAAGGAGTTACGGACTTTCATGGGACAATCCTGATGCTTTGAAAGGCCGTGCTGGAGGCCCGAACCTGAGCTACCCGAAAGTGGCAAAATGGGATTTATCCCGAAAAGCGGCCAGCCACCCGGGATGGGCGGTTTCTAAGGAAGGCGGCACCGGATGTCAATCCGAATGGGGCCGGTTTTGGCTCCATCCGTCCCGTTCCGGACCTAACGCCGGACAGCCTCGCCCGCGGGAGAACGCTCCGGAATCACTGGCAAAACAGGTCGCGCGGGAACTCGACCAGGGCCTCGCCGGTCGCAACTTTTTCGCCCGCCTGGTTCTTCACCATCACGTCGATCAATACCCAGCGGGATTTCTCCGAGGTCTGCTTGGCCTTGATGATTCCAGAGGGCTGGATGGTGTCGCCGGGCCGGACCGGCTTGACCCAGCGCGTTTCCAGCCGGCGGTGGATAGCGCCCGCGGGATAGGCCCAGTCAGTCAGCATCCGCGAGATCAGCCCGAAATTGTTCATGCCGTGCATGATGATGCCGCCGAAATTGGTCTTGCCGAAACTGCCCTTCATGTAGTCGTCGTCGAGATGCAGCGGGTTGTAGTCGAGCGAGGCATCGCAGAACAGGCGGATGGATTCGCGTGAGACCGCGAATTTCGGACCGTCGATGACGTCGCCGGCGGAGAGATTGTCGAACGTGGCAGTCATTGATCGCTCCCCTCTTACATCGGCCGAATCGTCCAGCCACGGCCGGAGCAGATTACCTCGCCGCGCTGGTTGAAGAAGACGTTGTCGTGCACCACGAACAGCCGTTCGCGCTTGATGAACTTGTCGAGCGCGCGAGCCTGCAGCGTAATCACGTCATTGGGGCGCGCCGGAATGTTGTAGCTCCAGGATTGCCCGGCATTGACGGTTCCGGGCGAGCGCATCCAGTCGTCCGCCGGGGTGCAGGAAAACATCAGGAGGATGTGGATCGAGGGCGGCGCGATCAGCCCGCCATAGCGGGTGGTCCTGGCATAGGCCTCGTCGAAATAGATCGGGTGGGTCTCGCCAACCGATTTGCAGTACAGCTCGATCGCCTCTTTCGTCAGCGTGTAGGGAATGGTCTTGCGCGGCTCGCCGGGAACGATGTCGTCCCAGACCTTGCGCAGATTGGCGTCTTTCCAGAAATCGGTCTCGAAAGTCTGCGCTTCGGCCATGCCGCACTCCCCTTATTTTCCGCCTTTTATTTCTGCCGTCTTGCGGAATTCGTTATATAGTATAATCAATTTTCCAGACCCAAAAATCAAGCCGGCGGGAAACCCCATATGCCCAAGCTCAAGCTGCCCGATATCGAGAAGGTTGTCGCGATCGACATCCACACCCATGCGGAAGAGCCGTGCGGCCTGCATGGCGACGACGGCTATGACGACTTCCAGGAGCGCATGGCCGAGTACTTCAAATCCCCGCACAAGCATCCGCCGACCGTGCCGGAGACCGCGGCCTATTACCGCTCGAAGAATATCGCGGCCGTGATCTTCCCGGTCGATGCCGAGCGCGAGACCGGTTTCCGCCGCTACAACAATTACGAGATGCTCGAGGTCGCCTCCGACCATCTCGACGTCCTGATCCCGTTCGTCTCGATCGATCCGCACAAGGGCAAGTTAGGCGTGCGCGAGGCGCGCAAGCTGATCGAGGAATACGGCGTCCGCGGTTTCAAATTCCATCCGACCATGCAGGGCTTCTACGCCAACGACCGCATGGCCTATCCGCTTTATGAAGCGATCAACGAGGGCGGCGCGATCGCGCTGTTTCACACCGGGCAAACCGGCGTCGGCTCGGGCATGCCCGGCGGCATGGGCATGCGCCTGAAATATTCCAACCCGATGTACATGGACGACGTCGCGGCGGATTTTCCCGGCCTGAAGATCATCCTCGCGCATCCCTCTTTCCCCTGGCAGGAGGAGGCGCTGTCGGTCGCGACCCACAAGCCGAACGTCTATATCGATCTCTCCGGCTGGTCGCCGAAATATTTCCCGCCGATCCTGGTGCGCTACATCAACTCCATTCTGCAGGACAAGATGCTGTTCGGCTCGGACTGGCCGGTGATCACGCCGGACCGCTGGCTGGCGGATTTCGCAAAGCTCGAGATCCGCGAGGAAATCCGGCCGAAGGTGATGAAGGCCAACGCAAGGAAGATTTTGGGTATCTAAAAGAGTATCATCGGCGGCAAAACCTGCGAGGTGGTCGATGACGAACTTCGCCAGAATTATCGCCCTGCTCGCCGCGCTCCCAATCTGGGGAGCCGGCCTGAATATTGCGCCGGCGGCCGACAGTGCGCCACGCCTTATCGAATTCGAAAGCCCGCTGGCGGGCCCACAGGCGCTGCAGGGTTACCTGCGATTACCCGATGGTCCTGGCCCCTCGCCTGCAGTCGTGATGTTGCACGGCTGCGGCGGCGCATGGCGGGGAATCGACGAGCGCTGGGGCAAGCTGCTTGCGGAGTGGGGCTACGTCACGCTGACCATCGACCGGTTCGGCACGCGTGGCATCACGAACGCCTGCACGGGCGGACTGCCGCCACAGACCCTGAATGATGCCTACCGCGCGCTGAATTTCCTGGTCGGACAGTCATCGGTCGACCCGAGCCGTGTTGCCGTGGTGGGATTTTCCCAAGGCGCCATGTTGGCGCTGCTCTCGGTTGAGCGCGGTCAGCTCGAACGCAGCTCAGTAGAAAAATTCCGTGCAGCAATCGGTTTCTATCCGCCCTGCGTCGGTCTCAAGGGCAACATGACCGTGCCAACACTGATCCTGATCGGCGAGCTCGACGACTGGACGCCAGCCCAGGCGTGCCGCAACCTTGCCGAAGGCCGTGACGACTGGGGTATCTCGCGCGAGAAGGGACAGGGAAGTCCCATCGAGATCACCGTCTATGCCGGCGCCTATCATGATTTCGACGTGCCGCGCTTCCGAACGCCCGAGAAGTTCCTGGGCCATCACCTCGAATTCAACGAAGAGGCGCGGGATCGATCCGTCGACGCGCTCAGGAAATTCCTGTATGCGACGATCGGCGGAAAAGAGAAACAACCGTGACCATCAAAGCCGTTGTCTTCGATGCCTATGGTACGCTCTACGACGTCCAGTCGGTGGCTGATGTCACCGAGGACGCGTTTCCCGGCTATGGCGAGATCATCACGCAGGTCTGGCGCATCAAGCAGCTCGAATACACCTGGCTGCGCTCGCTGATGGGACGTTATCAGGATTTCTCGGTCACCACGCGGGACTCGCTGGCCTACACGCTGCGCAGCCTCGGGCTGGAATATGACGACGATACGTTTGCGCGCATTGTCGAGAAATACCTGCATCTCGATCTCTATCCGGATGCCCTTGCGGCCCTATCGGCGATGAAGGATTGCAAGCTCGCGATCCTGTCCAACGGCAGTCCTGATATGCTTGAGGCGCTGGTGCGCAATAGCGGGCTGGACCAAGTGCTCGACGCGACCATCAGCGTCGACGCGAAAAAAGCCTTCAAGCCCCGTCCCGAAGCCTACGCATTGATCGAGGAGGTGCTGCATGTGCCGCCTGCGGAAGTGCTGTTCATCTCCTCCAATCCATGGGACGTCTGCGGCGCCAAGGCGTTCGGGCTCAACGTTGCCTGGATCGAGCGGGTGACGCCGGAAGCGATGGCGCTGGCCTGCCTCGAAAGCGAGACGCTGCCGCCATTGACAATGTTCAAGATCCTGCGCACCCAGATGGACGAACTCGGCGTGATGCCAGACCATCGCATCCACAGCCTCTCCGAACTGCCTGCCCTGGTGTCCGCCCAAAGGTCCTGAAATGAGTCTTGAATCCGTTCGCGCCTTCTTCGCCGAGAAGGCGCCCGATATTGCCGTGATTGAATCAGAGGTGAGCTCGGCGACCGTCACACTGGCCGCCGAAGCCTACGGCGTCGAGCCGGCGCGCATTGCCAAGACGCTATCCTTGCGGATCGGCGAGCGCGTGATCCTGATCGTGGCGGCAGGCACGTCGCGGATGGACAACAAGAAGGTGAAGGCGCTGTTCGGCGGAAAGCCGAAGATGCTCGGCCTCGACGAGGTTGCCGAGATCACCGGGCACGAGGTCGGCGGCGTCTGTCCGTTCGGATTGAAGACACCGCTGCCGATCTATTGCGATGTTTCGCTGAAGGCGTTCGACATCGTGGTGCCGGCCGCGGGCTCAACCCACAGCGCGGTGAAGATCACGCCCGCGCGCATGGCGGAACTGACGGCGGCCGAATGGGTCGACGTCTGCGAGATCAGGCCGGTTGAGGCTGCGTCAGCCTAATCTTCCTCGAAGTACGGCCTCGGCGGTGGCGGCGCTTCTCGCTGCATTTGCTGCGGCGCGCGGCCGCGTGGCGCCTGCTGCGGCACACGCTGCCCAGGCGCACGATTGGCCTGCTGCTGCTCGGCGCTCGTTTCGAAAACCGCACGGCAACCGCTGGAGAGCTGCGGCGTGTTCTGCCGCAAGCAGGCCACGATCCGGTTGACATCCGGGATCTGGTCGCCGCAGAGCCGCCAGACATCGGGCGTGCACGCCATCTGCTGTTCCCAGGTTCCGCGATATTCCTGCGAGAATGCGGGGGCGACGCCGCCGATCGCAATGGCAAGGCCGAGGACAATCCGCTGCGTTCGCATGCACGGGTCCTTTCTTTGTGTTTTCTGTTAGGCGCGGAAGTTTCCGCGCGGCGATGCATTGAGCCTGCTGGATGAATGCGGCCACGCGACGTTGGTGCGAACAAAAAAATGTGAAGCGGGTTCCCTATTCCACCTTACCGATTTTCTTCACCGCCGCGACCAGCCGCGCGCTGTCTTCCGCGACGAATTTTGCAAACTCGGGTGCGTCGAGATAGGCGACCGGACTGCCGGCGGTCTCATACGTCTTCACCACCTCGGGCGCCTTCACCGCTTCCGCCATCGCTTCGCGCAGCCGCGTCATGATCGGCGCCGGCAACGCGCTTTGCGCGAAGAGTCCCGCCCAGATGTAGAACTCGACATCCTTGTAGCCGAGCTCCTTGAAGGTCGGCAGATCGGGAAAACTCTTGATGCGCTCGGCGCCCCAATTGGCGAGCACGCGCATCTTGCCGTCATCGACCTGCTGCTTCAGCGTGCCGGGCGCGGACGCCACCGCCTGAATGGTGCCGCTGAGCAGCGCGGTCAGCGCTGGGCCGGCGCCGCGGAACGGCACGTGCAGCAATTTGATGCCGGCGCTCGCGGCAAACATTTCCATCGCCACATGCAGCGTGCCGTACGGCCCGGACGAGCCATAGGGAATCTGCCCGGGACGCTTCTTCGCATCGTCGACGAATTCCTGCAGCGTCTTCCACGGCGCGGATGCGGGCACCGCGAGGAGCGTCGGGTCGGCGAGCACGCGCGCTACCGGTGCGAACTGCGCGACTTCATAGGCCACCGGGCGGTCGAACAGCCGATCGGCCTCGGGCAGCACTGCGAGCGAGGACAGCGTCATCAAAAGCGTATGCCCGTCAGGCTCGGCGCGTGCCGCCGCCGCGTTGCCGACCGATCCGCCGCCGCCACCGGCGCGGTTGTCGACGATCACGGGCTTGCCGAGAATCCGCTCCAACGCCTGCGCCACCGGCCGCGCGGCCAGATCGGCCTGCCCGCCGGGCGGGAACGGCACGATCATGGTGATGTTGCGCGAGGGGTATGGGGTTTGGGCGAAGGCGGTGTTGGAGAGCGCGGTATGCGTCAGCGGCAGCGCGGCGGCGGCCTTGAGAAGTTCGCGGCGGTTCATGGGTAGTTTCTCCCCGGCAGTTTGTTTTGGTTATCGGGCGAGCCTAGCCGATCCAGAGCATATGGCGATAGCACGCGACGTCTCACCCTCCCCTGGAGGGGGAGGGTCGGCTCGCGTTGAGCGTAGCGAAATGCGAGACGGGGTGGGGTGGTCTCTCAACACGGGCGCTGTTGGATGTGGAGAGACCGTCACCCCGCCCCGCCGCTTCGCGGCGACCCTCCCCCTCCAGGGGAGGGTGAAAGTTCAAACCTACCGGCTACTTCCGCTTCTTCGCTTTCGCAAACTGCTTTGCCAGAAAATCCGCCAGTACCTCCACCCGCGCAGGCCTCGGGCCGCCGGGGGGCGTCACCAGATGCACGGCGCCTTCGGGTTGGTGCCAGCCTTTCAGAATCACCTCGACTTCGCCGGACGCGATGGCGTCTCCGATGATGAAGTCCGGCAGATCGGCGATGCCGAGGCCGGCAATGACGCTCGGCAACAGTGCCTCGCCATTGTTGACGCGGAGCTGGCCCGCGGGGCGTACGCTGGCCTCCTCGCCTGAGGCATTGGTGTAGTGCCAGACATTTGCGGTCGAGAGATAGGCGTAGCCGAAGCATCTGTGCTGGGCGAGATGCATCGGATGCGTCGGGCGACCGTGACGCTTCAGATAGGATGGCGCCGCCACGGTGTAGCGCGGCATCGCACAGAGCCGCCGCGCGATCAGCGAAGAATCCGGCAGCCGCGCGATGCGCAGGCCGGCGTCAAAACCTTCGCCGATCAGGTCGACGGTTGCATCGCTCAGGTGAAGATCGATCGAGACCTCCGGGAAGGCTGCGAGAAACTCCGGCAACATCGGCGCTACCGCCTTCACGCCGAACGTCATCGGCACCGCGAGCCGCACCAATCCGCGCGGCACCATCGATTGCGACAGGGCTTCGTTCTCGGCGTCCTCGCCATCGGCCAGCAGGCGCGCGGCGCGCTCGGCCAGCCGTTGCCCGGCATCGGTCAGCGCGAGCCGCCGCGAGGTGCGGTTGAACAGCCGGGCGCCGAGCCGTTGTTCCAGCCGGCTGACCGCCTTGGAAACCGTGGCCTTGGACAGGGCGAGCTCAGTCGCGGCCGACGCAAACGACCGTAATTCCACGACTTTTGCGAAAATCGCCAGCGCCTCGAAATCCGGAAGCTTGGACATTGGGATCGCCTCCAAGGTTTAATTTTTGGAAACAATGAGTTTCAATAGTTTCTATTTCTATACCACGGCAGACGGCATATCCAATGCCCATCGGAATTCAAGCAACGGAGAAATCCAATGACCAAGAAGCTCTCAGGCAAGGTAGCCCTCGTCACCGGCGGTTCGCGCGGCATCGGCGCAGCAAGCGCACGGGCGCTTGCGGAAGAAGGCGCCAATGTCGCCATCAGCTACGTCGCCTCTCCCGACAAGGCCGAGGCTGTCGTCACCGAGTTGAAAGCAAAAGGCGTCAACGCCCGCGCTTACAAGGCCGACCAGGCCTCCGCCGCCGACGTCGACCAACTGGTGAAGAACGTCGCGAAGGATTTTGGCCGGCTCGACATCCTCGTCAACAATGCGGCCGTCGCCGTCGGCGGGGCGATCGATGACGCCAACACCGATAACACGGCGCTGGCCCGCCAGGATGCCATCAATGTGCATGGCGTGATTACCGCGATCCGCGCGGCGTCAAGGCTGATGGGTGAAGGCGGACGCATCGTCACCATCGGCTCCGGCATCGCCACCCGCGCCTCGTTCCCGGGCCTGGCCGACTACGCCGCCACCAAGGCTGCGATCGTCGGTTACAGCAAGGGCGCCTCGCGCGACCTCGGACCGCGCGGCATCACGGTGAACGTGCTGCAGCCTGGCTCGATCGACACCGACATGAACCCGAAGGACGGTGGTGATTTTGCCGAAGCCCAGCGTGTCCAGCACGCACTGCAGCGCTTCGGCACCGCTGAAGAAATCGCCGCCGGCGTCGTCTTCCTCGCGAGCCCCGAAGCCTCGTTCGTGACCGGCACGGTGCTCAACGTCGATGGCGGCTTCGGCGCGTAATGCAAATCCAGAGAGGCCGGGCGGATCCCCGCCCGGCCCCCGAATCAAAAAACTTTCAACGAAGGAACATCCCATGATCGAACTCAGACCTTTTGCAAAACTCGGCAGCGCCGATCACGGCTGGCTGAAGGCGAAGCACCACTTCTCGTTCGGCGGCCACTATGATCCCGACAATATGGGCCATGGGTCCTTGCGGGTGTGGAACGATGACGAGATCGCGCCGAACACCGGCTTTCCCGCCCATCCCCACGCCAACATGGAAATCATCACCTATGTTCGCGAAGGCGCGATCACGCATCAGGACTCGCTCGGCAACAAGGGCCGCACCGAGGCCGGCGACGTGCAGGTGATGAGCGCAGGTTCCGGCATCCGTCACTCCGAGTACAATCTGGAGCCGTCGAAGACCAAGATCTTCCAGATCTGGATCGAGCCGACGACGACGGGCGGCCAGCCGACCTGGGGCGCCAAACCGTTTCCGAAGTCGGATCGCTCCGGCAAGCTCGTCACCATCGCCAGCGGCATCGAAGGCGACAAGGACGCGCTGCCGATCCGGGCCGATGCGCGGGTGCTCGCCACCACGCTGAAGGCGGGCGAAAGCGCGGAGTATTCGGCGGAGAAGGCGCGGCATCTATATCTGGTGCCGGCGGCCGGCAGCGTCGAAGTCAACGGCGTGCGCGTCAACGCCCGCGATGGCGCCGCGATCCGCGACGAGGCGAAGCTGACCATTACCGCGCTGGAAGATTCCGAGCTGGTGCTGGTCGACGCGGCGTAGCTGCGAACACTGGTCGTCATGCCCGGGCAAAAGCGCGAAGCGCGTCTTCGCGCAGGTGGCCCGGGCATCCATCCGCTTTGCGAGAGTCTTCAAGGGCGATGGATTGCCGGGTCAAGCCCGGCAATGACACCTCAACAATCCACAACACCTCATATCAAACTCAAAGGAAAAGCCATCATGGCCAAAGTACTCGTGCTCTATTATTCCGCCTACGGTCACATCGAGGCGATGGCGAATGCCGTCGCGGAAGGCGCACGCAAGGCCGGCGCCACCGTCGACGTCAAGCGCGTGCCTGAGCTGGTACCGGAAGCCGTCGCCAAGGCCTCGTATTACAAGCTCGATCAGGCGGCACCGATCGCGAAGATCGAAGACCTCGTCAATTATGACGCCATCATCGTCGGCACCGGCACGCGCTTTGGCCGGATGGCGTCGCAGATGGCTAACTTCCTCGATCAGGCCGGCGGCCTCTGGGCCAAGGGGGCACTGCACGGCAAGGTCGGCGGCGCCTTTACGTCAACGGCGACCCAGCATGGCGGACAGGAAACCACGCTGTTCTCGATCATCACCAACCTCTTGCATTTCGGCATGACGGTGGTCGGCCTGAACTACGGCTTTGCCGGACAGATGACGCTCGATGAAGTCACGGGCGGTGCGCCCTATGGCGCGACCACGATCACCGGCGGCGACGGCAGCCGTCAGCCGAGCGAGAACGAGCTCGCCGGCGCGCGCTATCAGGGACGCGTGATCGCGGAGACTGCCAGCAAACTGCATGGCTGATGCGACAGAGGCGGCATTCTCATTCGAGAGTGCCGCCCTATCTGGTCCATCGGGGCGATGGATTTGGCATGATCGAAATTCTCTTTATTGCTCAACTGGCGCAGCGGCCGCTGCAGGCGGTCGTGCGGCGCTGGTGGTGCAGGAGCCTCTACCGCGCTTCGCGCGGGCAGCGCCGCTGCCCGGAGTGCACGAAATCGTGACGCACGGCTTCTAAACGCCCGATGAATTCTTGATAGCCTTCGACCTCCCGGTCGGCACGCTGGAGATTCTGGCATGAGCAGCAATTCGCAAGTTCCGTGGCCGGAATTGCCGACCGCGGCATGGCGTGACACCTGTGCGACGCTACAGCTCTGGACCCAGATCGTCGGCAAAATTCGCCTGACCAAGTCGCCGTGGCTCAATCATTCCTGGCATGTGGCGCTGTATGTCACGCCGCGCGGATTGACGACTTCACCGGTGCCCAACGGTGCGCAAACGTTCCAGATCGATTTCGATCTCATCGATCATTGCTTGCGCATCTCGACCAGTGACGGCGCGCATCGGGACTTTGCGCTGTCGGGTCATTCCGTCGCAAGCTTCTACACCGCTACGCTTGCCGCGCTCGGTGAACTCGGCATTGCCGTTGCCATCGACGAGACGCCGAACGAACTGTCCGATCCGATAAGATTCTCCGAGGATACCGCGCATGCTTCCTACGATCCCGACGCCGTCAGACGCTTCCTGCAAATCCTCGTCAATAGCGATCGCGTCTTCAAGCAATTCCGCACCGGCTTTCTCGGCAAGGCGAGCCCGGTGCATTTTTTCTGGGGCAGTTTCGATCTTGCGGTGACGCGTTTCTCCGGCCGCCGCGCGCCGCGTCATCCCGGCGGCGTGCCGCATCTGCCCGACGCAGTCGCACATGAAGCCTATTCACACGAGGTCAGCAGCGCCGGCTTCTGGCCAGGCGGCGGCGCGATCGATTACCCTGCGTTCTATTCCTATGCCTATCCCGAGCCACCGGGTTTCCGCGCAGCGAAGGTGCGACCGGATGCGGCCTTCTTCAGCGAAGCCCTTGGCGAATTCATCCTGCCTTACGACGCCGTGCGTACAGCTGCTGACCCCGACAAGGCGCTGCTCGATTTCCTGCAAAGCACCTATGAGGCCGCAGCGATTTCAGCGAAGTGGGATCGCGCCGCACTTGAGTGCGATCCTGGCCAACCCGGTGTGGTGCGCGAGCTTTGAGGTACTGTGTGGGGTGGGCAGCGCGTGCCCACCTTCCCTTCTGTAGTTATGATGGGAAGGTGGACACGGCGCGCCCGTTCCCCCCACGATCCCCCAAGCTAATGCCGCAGTTCCGGCTTCACGATGGTCTGGCGAACCTCGGCGCCGCAATCGGCGCACTCATAGGTGAAATCGATCTTCGCCATGCTCCAATGCGGCTCGACGTCGCGCACATACATTTCGAGCCCCACACAACTCGGGCAGATAACGATGCCCGGTTCGAATTCGTCGTGCTGATGGATATAGGCTGGCATGTCGGCTCTCCCCAAGAAAACGCCCAAGAAAGCATTTACCAGTGGTCCCTGACCCGTAGCGCAGCATACGCCTCTGACGTGCAGGCGATCATGAACTCTCGCGAACGCAGAGAGAACATCCCCACAATCCCAGCATGTGTGACAGATTTGCATCGTTGTGGAACTCAACCCAGAACGTGCCAAATCTCCTCGTGTCACAAGGGCTTACCGAACGCGCGTCGCAGCCTTGCATCGAGTTGCGGATGGTTTCGCAGGGCGAGCACCGCGCGATCGCGCAAGGCAAAAGGCCATCCGCGCCAGCTCAGGGCGGCGCTGATGTCGATCAGCGGCAACTGCATCACGCCGAAGCGGCGCTTGTAATCGTAATTGCCGACAGAGAAATCGAACTCGCGCACGCCATCCCTGTGCAGGGCTGCCATGGTGCGCTCGATGATCAGCCGGCCCGGCGAGCAGTTAGACCATTTCTCGCCGGCATTGCTGATGCGGACCATCACGTAGCGTGAGCCGGTCCTGATGCCGAGCAGTGTCGCCACGACTTCCTCGCCGACGGTGAGCGCCGAGACCAGCGCATAGCCGGTGCCGACGCCGTCGCGCACCAGGTTGCGGTAGAACGCCGCGCAGGCCTCGTCATCGAGAATGTAGTTCACCCCGAGGCTCTGCATCCGCGCGCCCTGTTGAACCTCGGTGGTCGAGAGAATTCGCAGCGCCTCGTTGGTATCGGTGACGATTGCGAAGGAAGCGGCCGGATCGCGCGTAAACACGCGCCAGCTCCGCTCCAGTTCCTTGCGCTGGGTCTTTTCCAACGTGTAGCGCCAGGCGTCGTAGTCCTCGCCCGTGGTGACGAGGTTGCCGTTGAGCACGCACGCTCCAGCCGCGTCGAGGAAGGCCAACGGGTTGGGCTTGCCGCCGAGATCGTTGGGCATCTTGCGAAGGCGGATGAGATCGGCGGCATCCTGCATCCGGCGCAGCGCCGACAAAAGGCTTCGCCACAACGCACGCGCAGCCTTCGCATCGCGCGGCGCGGCGCTGCCCAGGATCGGCGCGTTGTAGTCGGTCAGATTGAGATCGGCGAATTCGATCGCCGCGATTTTTTCTTGCTGGCGACGGATCAGCGGTAGCAGCGCCGCCGGTTCGCCGGTCGATGCATCCGTGACAACAGCGATCAGCGGCGCCACGCCCTCGGCGCCGGCGAAAGCGCGGTACCAGGCGTCATACCATTGCGGATGCTGGAACGGTGTCGACGGGCCGATGTCGTTCCAGCGCGCGGCGGCCTGTTGCCAGTCGCGCAGCAGCTCGACGCGGAATTGTGCCGCGCGGCCGGTTAAGCGCGCCGCCGGTAGCCCCGCACTGGTCGTCAGCACCGTCATCGGCGTTGCGATTATGCCGCCTTCGGCAGATCTACGATTTTGCTGGGCTCGTTGGCATCGAGGCGGAAATCGATCGCGCGGCGGGCCTTGCGCTCGCGCCTGACCCATTGGCTGTCACGCACGAGCTTCTGCAGCACCTTCTTGGCGAAGAAAGACGGCCCGCGCAGATTGCTGGTCTTCGGCATATAGCCGAAGCGATGCCGCAGCAGGCCGTTGGCGAGATGAACGATCTGGGCGCGGCGGATATCGTCATTGCCATAGGAGACCGTCATGGAGATGTTGACGGTGCCGAGATTTTCGACGCGGTGCGGCGCGTTCAGCGGCCAGTTCAGCATCTGCCCGGGTTCGAGATCGAACACCTGCGCGTGCGCGTCGTACCAGGGCGCGTAGGGCAGATCGACCTCGACGTCGAACAGCGCGATGTCTTCGAGATGCTCCGGCTTGATGAACGGCGCGGTGTTTGGATAGACGTAGACGCGCTTGCGGCCGGCGATCTGGATCAGGCCCTGCCCCGGCAGATCGGCGTGGTAATAAACCTGCGCGTCCGGCGAGGAGACGAGAATGCCGGCCTGATGGTTCGGCACCACAAAGCCCGGAACCTTGGCGGCGATCTCCTCGAACATCCGGTCGATCAGCTTGCGGAAGCGGCTATCAACCGCGCCGACGTCGCGCATGTTGAGCCAGAGCCCGCCGCGCGAAATCGCTTCGATCACCTGCCGTCCCGAGAGGTTGCCGATATCACCCTCGCGCCAGACGCGGCTGGAGCCCTTGGCACCGGTTTTCACCAGGCTGTAGTGCTCGCGCGGATAGCTCTCGATCAGTTGGGCGAGCTCGTCCATCGAGAACGCCGGCGATTTGTGCATCTCGTGCTGGAGCCGGATCGGCTGGTGGCTCCAAAGCTCGGAATGCGTCTCATCCCATGTGCTGAAGATCTTGCCCGTCATCGCCGCCGCTCCTGCTGACTTCCGTTGCCTCAGCGGCCGCCTTTTTCGGCTGTCCCGAAATCGCCGCCTGCAGCCATTGCCGTCGCCGCCCGATGTCCCGTTATGAGACGGCCGGACGATTTTCATGGTCGGATTGGCAAGAACAGTGCCGGGCAGACGCTGCCGCTTACCTGAAGCTAATGTCTGCGTTGTATGGCTAACGCCGACCGTTTCTGGAACCCCCGCCGCCGCAACGATGACTGGAGAAACCCGATATCGGGCGCTGTTTCTCGGCGCGGGACCGCAGATGCATTGCGGCGTCGGCCAGTTCACCCGGCTGCTGCAGGAAACGATCGAAAAGCTCCAGCCTGGAACCAGCGCGACGTTAACCCTGACGCGCAAGGAAGGAACGTTCGCCGAGATCTGGCGCGCGGTCGGTTCGGCGCAAAGCGTGGTCTGCAACTTTCCGATCGTGGCCTGGAAGCGCGTGATGTTTGCGCCGCTCGCGGCGATGGCGATCGCCCGGCTGCGCCGGCGCAAGGTCGTCCTGATTCAGCATGAGTGGCGCGGGCTGCACTGGCTGCGCCGCATCACCTACATGCCGGCGCTGGTCGTTGCCGATGTCATCGTCATGTTCTCGCCGCTGGTGCGGCAGGAGCTGGCAGGCGATCCCCTGCTCGGCTGGACCGCGAAAAAGAGCGTGCTGGCGCCGCTGCCACCGAACATCGAGGCACCGGCAGGCATCGAGGATTCGAAATTGCGGCATCGCCTCATCGCAGCCAAAGGCGACGGGCGGCTCCTGATCGGTCATTTCGGATCGATCTATCCGGGCAAGCAGCCCAACGCGCTGCTCGAGATCGGCGCCATTCTGAAGCAACGCGGGCTCAAGCCGCTGATCGTCTATGTCGGCTCCTTCATCCGCGGCATCGACAAGGTCGAGGAGGAATTTCATGCCCGCGCCAGAAAGCTCGACGTCGCCGAGGACGTGATCGTCTCCGGCTTCGTCGCCTCCGATCACGAGGTGTTCGGCCTGTTCAGCGAGATCGACGCGTTCTGCTATCCGCTCGACGAGGGGCTCACCGCGCGGCGCTCCAGCATTCTCACCTGCGTGCAATCGGGCCGTCCGCTGATCGTCGCGGGCTCCGTGTTGCCCGAGGAATTCGACCATCACCCGCGCTTCAAGGAATTGATCAGCCGCGGCGCCATCGTGCTGGTCGCGCGCGGTTCGGACAATGAGGCGTTTGCCGACCGGATCGCCGCGGTGGTCAAGCGGCCGCCGATACCGTTCCCGTTCGATTTTGACGGCTGGTGGAAGGATGTCGCTGACGCGGTGCAGGCGCAGCTCCCTATGCTTGCGCCCGAAACCGCGCGAGATAGTGCAGACCGAACACCGCCAGCAGAAACGTGAACCACAGCGGATCGGAGCGGTCGAGGAAGAAGCTTTCCATCGTCGACAGATAGAGCCCGAACAGCCAGATCCGCAGCAGCACCATGGCGAGCGGACCGTTGTTGCCGCCCTCGTCGGCTCGCTGGAAATTCCGCAGAGGCAAAATCACCAGGACCAGGATGAGCAGTGCAAGCCCAGGCACGCCCATGCCCAGCGCGGTGTCGAGATAGCCATTGTGGCTGTGCGCGGCGAAGCCGGCCCACTCCTTGCCTTCTGGGAGATTTTGAATGGCGCTGGAGCCCCAGAAGGACGCAAAGCCGTAGCCGGTAAGCATTCGCGCATGCAGCGACTGCAGCGCAAATGCCCAGATGTCGGTGCGGCCGGTGAACGTCGAGTCGAAAGGCAGCAGTTTTGAAATTCCGGCGAGGCTCTCCAGCATCACCGTGCCGATGCTCAGAAGATTCAGCAACAACAGCGGCGTGAGCAAGATGATCGCGCGAAGCCAGAACGCGCGGACGACTGATGTGACCGACGTCAGCAGCAGCACGGCAAAGCACAGCGTCAACGAGCTCTTGCCGGCCGAATACAGCAGGAACAGCGAGGCAAGCGCGATGATGGCGGCGCCGGAAAGCCAGAGGCCGGAGCGGACGCTGTAAACGCCGAGAAACAGCACCATCACCATGATGGCCGCGGCCTGGTTCTTGTGGCCGAACGCGCCGCGCCAGTTGCCGGCGAGCCCCGGCTCCTGCGGGTCGCTCGCCAGGTGGATCGAAAGATCCGGCGCCAGCAATATTCCGAGATAGCAGACCGCGAGCAATGCGAGCGCCGCGATCGTGAACCAGTGCATCAATTCCTGCTGCGATTTCGGCAGCAGCATCAGGGCAGCCGTCACCGCGACGACGCAGACCGTCAAGGAAAGACGCTTGATCGACGTCCCCGGATCGAACGACAGCAGCACCGTCAACACCAGCCAGGCGCCGAACAGCATGAATGCCGGTGATAACAACGTCGCCAGTCCGCGCGCGTCGTTTCGCATCGCCAGCGCGATGGTCAGCACACTCAGGGCGCCGAACAACGCGTAAGTCGCCAGCTCGTTGCCGGTGCCGACGTCGCCGATCTGCAGATCGCCGAGGCTTTCAAACGGATGCAGCGATATCCAGCCCACGAGCAGCGTTCCGACAAAGGTTGCGCCGCGAACGATATCCATCACCTGCTGCCGCTCGACTCCTGCTGCCACGAGGCGGATTTCGGATGCGTCGACGAGCTGGCTCATGAGGCGATCTTCGACGCCTTGTAGGGCTGCGGTTCGAGCCCGAGCGCGGCCAGCGCGCTGCCGATCGCTACCGTGACCGGATGCACGGCAATGGTACCCTTGCGTTCGGTCAGGATCGCGTACGCGGCATAGACGAGCGACAACGGCAGGGCCGCCAGCAGTTTGACGGTCAGCTTCGCCTGCAACCAGACCGTCGGCGTCGCCTTGCGCTGGACGTGATAGTTGATCGCACCGATCCGCAGGCCCCGCGTCATCAGCCATTTCAGGCTGGTCCGGCTTTCCGGCACCGTCTCGCTGATCGTAGCTTCGGCCACCCAGTGAAAGCGCATGCCGAGCCTTTTACAGCGGTAGAAGAAATCGGTGTCCCCACCACCGAGGAAATTGAAACGGAGATCGAACGCCGGCGCGCCCAGCCGGTCGAATACCGAGCGCCGGATCAGGCAGTTGCCGCAGCCATAGATCACCGGCACCGGACCCGACGCGTCGTACGCCGGTGCAAAAGCCGGGTGGCGCCGCAGTCCGCGCTTCCGTTCATCAACGAATTCAGGGAATACCGGCCCACCGACAATTTCGGCGCCGGTCGCGTCCGCGGTCCTGAGCATCAGCTCCAGCCAATCCGGTGAGGCGACCTCGTCGTCGTCGATCATCAGGAAGCTGCTGGCGTTCGGGAACATCTGCTGCGCCGTTTCGAAGGCGGCGTTGATCGCATGGCAATTGCCCTGCCGCGGCTCGATCACGCAGAGGCCTGACAATTTCGCCGACGCGAGATACTCGGCGGCCACTGGCACGCTCTCGCTCCTCGATGCATCGTTCTCGATCAGGACGACGGCGAAGCGGCGACTGGTGCGCTGACCGGCAAGCGACTCCAGTGTGCGGCGCAGGTAATCCGGACGGCGGAAACAGGGAACGCAGACGACAGTTTCGATCGTGGGATCGAGGCCTGCCGAAAGCGCCACCAGCGCGCGCAACGCCCTGACGGACGGATCGGGTCCGTCCATCCGGAGATCGCTGGTCGATATCCCTGCCATGACACTCAGGTCGTTCACGAATATGTCTCATCGTCTCGAAACGGGATCGCCGGCTTAAATTCCGGGACACTTCCGTCTCGATAAGGCCGTTCGTTCCGGAATGACCCGGCGTTTGCGAACGTAACGCCGGCGATGTTGCAAATTTCGATCCGCCGGCGCCGTGCGACATGCCGAACTCCGGGGACGGTTAATGGACGGAGTTAATCCGCGCTGAACAAGCCCGGCCGCAGATCAGCGGCTGAACAGCTTTCGGAACAGAAGCTGCGACTTCGGAAACGCGCCGTTGTCGATCTGTGTCGGCCATGCCCCGTCGACGTCGAAATAGGCGGCGTAGGCAATCCTGTCCTCGTTCCTCATGAACCAGTCGTGCATCTGCTGAATGAAGAACGGGTTGTCGCCGGCATTGCCGACGCCCCACTCGGGGTAGCTCATGCGCTTGCCGTGCAGACGCGCAAACTCGCGGTGCCATTCCAGGCCGAACGGCGCCTTGACGTAAAAATTGTTCCAGCGCTCCTCAGGCGTGCCTTCATGCTTGAAGTCGTAGACGTCGAGGCCGATGTAGTCGACGACATCGTCGCCGGGATAGCTCGCATCCGCCGGCATGTCCTGCGGTCCCCATCCCGGACACCAGTCGAACTTGAAGCCTGAGGAGTGGCGGCGGAATATTTCCACGACGCGGCGGAACGCCCCGATGTAATCGGCTTCATGCCCCTTCGCGAACCACGCCATCTCAGCCAGGTTCATTTCCCAGCCGAGCCGGATGATCGCCGTCGGATGCGCTTCCGAAATCGCCCGGGCCGCCGCTTCGAATTCGGCATCGTGGAGCCCTTCGGCGACGTCGGCGAGCGGCGTGCCTTTCATCGTCAGCGGGATCGACCAGACCACGTTGCGCGCGGAGTTGAGCTTCTTCCAGACACCGGGGACCCAATTCAGTTTGGAGAAATCTTCCCAGGTCGTCTGGCCGTAGAAGTCGACACCCAGCACCGAGGACGGCTTCTGCTTCAGCCATTTTTCCCACGCCTGCAGCGTATGCTCACGCCCGACCGGTCCCCAATTGACGAAGGCGCCGGCGAACTTCGCCGGGTTGGAAACGCCGCGCGAGGCCGCATTGCTGTCGACGCGGGCCAGCAGCAGCACCGTCAGAACGAAGACGGACAGCAACAGCAGCAGTCGCTTCAGGCCATGCCCCTTGCGTCGCCTGGGATCGATTCTTGGATCAGTTCGAAACATCGGCTGCCCTCGCATGCTTTCTGGCAAAGAGTACCGACAGCCTTCGCCCGACTTCGATGGCGCCCTCCGCCGTGAGATGACCGGCGTCGAACTGCATGGGGATGTTGCCCTGCACGAGTTCGTCGCAATGGTCGTCGCGGCATATGGCATCGTAGACGGAAAGATAGGTAGCGCCTCCGGCCATCACCATTCGCTTCATGGCCAGATCCCGCTCGCGAATGCCGGGTGTCCGCCTCGCGCTCGCCGTGGACGGCAGGTCGTGCAGGATACCGTCCACCAGAAGCCGCGGCAGCGCCGCATCATACTCGACGATCGGACCGAGCACCGTGACGTCGATGCCGCTTGATTTCAGGTACCGCAGCGTGGCCGACAGAAACGGCAGGTCCTCGTCCTTCCATGATGCGGCAAGGAGTACGCCATCGATCTTGGTGTGGACGAGAAAATCGCCAAAGACGAATTCCATCAGACTGCGGCATACGGGAGTGTCATGGCGCGAGCCCGCCGTGCTGGCCGGGCGGCAAAGGCTGGCGGTCGCCTGCATGATGTTGATGTCGGGCATCGCCAGCGAAAGCCCTGACCAGAGATGCGCGGCGTGGCTGTCACCGACGAGCAGGTAATTCGGCCGCACCGGATCGGACTTCAGGCAGGTCTCGGTGTCGAGTTGCTGGCGGCTGGTCGACAGAAAGCAGCGCCCGGTGCGGAAGGCGACCGAGGAATCGTAGGCCAGGAACGAACCGATCTCGACGATGCGCTTGGGAAAACGGAACGGCACGCCGCTCAACAGGATCACCAGTCCGCACAGCCCGACCGTCGAGGCCATCGTAGCCGAGGTCACTCCGAAAATGGCGGCCCTCGATGTTCCCTTTGCAAGGTTACGGAACGGCGTCTCGATCAGCTTCCACGACAGGTAAGCGATGCCGACGGAGAGCGCGATCAGGGACAGCCTGGCCGATGCCGACCTCTCCGTGAAGAAGATGGCATCGGTGCGCTGAAACACCGTCAGCGGCCAGTGCCACAGATAGAGCGAATAGGATATCAGCCCGACGAATACGATCGGCCGCAGCGACAGCAAGCGGCCCACCGCCGATGCTGCGTGTTCGCTGGAGGCGATCACCAGCGTCGCGCCGATCGCGGCGACGCCCGTCATCGCCAGCAGCGGCACCGAGGACGATCCGAACGTGATGACGCCCAGCAAGAGCGCCAGGCCCGACGCGCCGCTGGCGTTGCGCCAGAATACGGATTCCGGCACGGGAAGAAATTCGACCGAGAGCAGCGCGCCCAGCGCCAGCTCCCATGCCCGGAACGGGGTGAGATAGAATGCAAAGGCGGGATTTCGCACGCTCATCACCAGAGCGCCGGACAGGGAAACCGCGGCGATGACGGCGAACAGAAGTCCGACGCGCTTCGGCAGGAAGCGATGAACCAGCAGCATCAACAGCGGCGCGATGAAATAAAACTGCTCCTCGACGCCGAGCGACCATGTATGCAGCAGCGGCTTGGTTTCCGCGGGCGCGTCGAAATATCCGGCGGTCTGCGCGAAATAGACGTTCGAGACTGACGCTACGGCGCTCGCAAGGCTTCGCGCGTAATCCACCAGCTCGACCGGCAAGCAATAGATGGCGGCGAGTACACTGGTGACCAGGAACATCACGAACAGCGCCGGCAGAATGCGCAGGATGCGGCGCTTGTAGAAATTGGCGAGCGAGAACGATCCGTTGCGGATATCAGCGCCAATCATGCCGCAGATCAGATATCCTGAGATGACGAAGAAGATATCGACGCCGACAAAGCCGCCGGAAAAGCCGGGGACACCGACGTGGTAGAGCAGCACGGGAATGACGGCGATCGCCCGCAGGCCGTCGATGTCGGCGCGGTACCTCGTCACCTCGGAGCCACCGACCTTGCAAGGATATCCCGGACGGCGGTGCCGGAAGCCGCGGCGTTAACATGAGCTCTCGCCGTCGCAAAAGGAGACAGGCCGGACAGGGCGGCTGTCCCAAAAAGAACAGCAGCCTCGCGGCCCACTCTTTGTGAAAAGAGATTCCCTCGAAAAAAACCTAAACAAAAGCTCATCGGCAATCCATTCGCCGACAAGGCCGGCAATTTCGGCGATCCGCTTTGCAATATCCAGTCCACCGCGAACGCACGCCCGAGCCGCGCCGCCACCATGGTTACCGCGGAACCGCAGCGGCGCCGGGCGTGTCGCAAATGCGGACATCGCGGACAGGCCTGATGTGCCGAAAGTTCCCGGTCTTGTCGCCTATCCGCAGCAGACGACGGAAAACCGTCGGATTAACCACGCTGACGCACCGCAAGACATGCAGCGCGGGTTCGGCACCGATCTTGCTCCAATGGGCCATCGCGGGAGGTTTGCGCCTGATAACGGCGAGCCTTCGGTGGATTTGTCGCGATCAATAGTGCCGTGTTGTTAACCTTGGACCCATTGCCGAAGTAATGCTCAGCCAGACGTTCCATTATTCGGTTGCAAGCGTCGTGTCGGCCGCCGTCGGCCTGCTGAGCGCGGTCGTATTCACGCGCCTGCTCTCTCCGGACGAATACGGCGTCTATGTCGTCGGACTGAGCACGGCCGGCATCGTCTCGGCGCTGCTGTTCACCTGGGTTCGCGTCGCCGCGCTGCGTTTTCAGTCGGAGGGCGGCGCCGTCGATGTCAGGAAGACGATTTTTCTCGCCTATCTCATCTCCGCGCTCGCCACGCCGATCGCACTGCTCGTTGCGACGCTGACGACGTCGGTATCGCTTGAACGGAATATCGCCGCCATCTTCTTTGCCCTTGGGCTCGGCCTGTTTGAGCTCGGGCAGGAACTCTTGAAGGCGCGGCTGCAGTCGCTTGCGTTCATGACGGCGTCGATCATCCGCGCCTGCCTGGCGTTCGCGCTGTGCCTGGCCGCGGCACTCTTGGGCGGCGGCGGATTGTGCCAGCTCGCGATGGCGGCCATCACCTATTTCATCACAACGACGCTGTTCGCGAGCACGATCCTTCGATCCCCCGTCGCCGGGCCGAAGATTTCAGACCTGCGGACATTTGCATCCTTTGGCATTCCGATCACGCTGTCCGGTATCGTCTTCGCGATCCATGCCGCGCTCGACCGGATGCTGGTGTTTCATTTCATGGGCGACCATGCGGCCGGCCAGTACGGCGCTTCCGCCGATCTCGTCCGGCAGATGATCCTTATTCCCGCAGTCAGCATCGCATCGGCCACGATCCCGCTGGCGGTGCGCGCCTACGCCAACGGCGGCGACCGCGAAGCGCGGCCGCATCTGGAATTCAGCCTCGAAATTCTGCTGGCCGCCGTGCTGCCGGCGGTCGTCGGCGTGGCGCTGACGAGCAGCTATATCGCCGGCGTGATCCTCGGCATCGAGTTCCGGGAGACCGCGGCGCAGATCATGCCGATCCTGGCTTTTGCCTGGCTGTTCCAGTCCTTCTCCCAATCCTACATCCACGCGAGCTTTCATCTCGCCAAGACGCCGTTCATGATGACGACGCAGAGCATCGCGATGCTGATCGCCAACCTCGCCGTCATGCCGGTCCTGCTTGCCCGATTTGGCTTGGTCGGCGCCGCGGCTAGCCTCGTCATCGTCGAAGCCTTCGGTGCAGCGTTTGGATGGTATCTGACGCGGAAGGCGTTTCCGCTGCCCTTCAACGCGTTCCAGCTCATGCGCATCGTCGCGGCCACGGCGATCATGGCGCTGGTGCTGACATTCATCAAACCGCTGCTGCCAATCGGCGTGGTCTCATTTGCCGTACTGGCTGCAACCGGCTGCATCATATACACCCTCGCCGCCTTCGCGTTCGACATCGCGGGCCTGCGCAAGGCCGTGATCGCCTATGGTGCGCGACGCAATCTCTGGCCGGCTGCAGGCCAATCAAACCAGGAACGACACGTCCTCCCGGCCGCGTCCGTCACCGCCCCGTCCACGGGACTACCCAGCATGTCGGCAAGAGAACCATGATGCGGCTCGCCAACAAGAACGCAGTCGTTGCCGCCGACAATCGACACGCGATTTGTCGAACCAACCCGGTGTCGCTGTCGGACTTCACCGACAAGCGCCGCGAGGCGACGCGCCCGCTTGCCTTCCGGGGTGAGAATTTCGACCGCGACTTCGACAGCAACACGCTGTTCTACGACGCGGTGCAGGTAAGCAAATCACAGATCGCCCTCTTCGCGCCGCCGTTCTTCAACCTGGCGCGCGACGTCGCGACGACGACCTTCATCAGCGGCGCCGGGACCCGCAAGGCGCGGGCACGGCATCTCGACCGCCACGCCCAATTGTGGCTCGACATCCCTGAGAATACCGGTCCGGTCCAGGCATTGGGCGACCTTGGAAGCTTCGCGTTCTCGGTGTCGCCAAACTTTTCGGAGATGTTCCGGGATTGCCGCGTCATCTTCACGATGTCGAAGGACAATCCGATCGAATGGATCCTCGACTGGGTGAGGTTCAACCGCGACATTCACGACGCGGATGCCGTTCTCATCTATGACAACGGCTCCAGCGCCTACGACAGCGCCACCCTGAGCGCGGCGCTCCGGTCAGTTCCGGGCATCCGCTGCTCGGTCGTGATGGAATGGCCGTTCAAGTACGGCCCGCAGGGCGCCAATAGCTGGGATCACTGGGATTCTGATTTCTGCCAGTTGGGCGCTTGGGAGCACGCCAGATGGCGCTTCCTGCAGCATGCCCGAAGCGCCATGAACTCTGATATCGACGAGCTCGTGCTGTCGAAGACGGGACAATCGGTGTTCGAAGCCGCCGAACAGTCATGGACCGGCCTTGTCCGCTATCGCGGGCGATGGATCATCGGCATCGACGACGGCGTCCGCGACGAGGCGCGCGCTCCGCATCGCCATACCGACTTCTCGATCTTCATGCCGCCGAAATACGAACGTTCAAGGTTCGCGATCCGGCGCGACGCGAATGCATGCCTGCCGAAATGGACGGTGGTTCCCAGCCGATGCCCCACCCATGCGCAATGGCATGTGCACTCAATCTTCTCCTGGTGGGCTTCGTACTTCTGCACAGGGAATTTTTCGTTCCGCCACTTCCGCGAGATCGGCAGCAACTGGAAATATCAGCGCACCAACCGCGTGCCGTTCGATCCGTCGATTCACCGGGCGGACCAGGCATTGATGGACGCTTTCAAGCGCGTCGATTGGGAAAACTGAAATGAACAAGGCAACCTCCACGTCAGAATGGACGAAGTCGATGAATGAAGCGGTCACGATCCGACACGCGCAGGCGGCAGCCGCCAATCCGGAAGCCGTGCAGCACCCGCAGGCGCTGCTCGAACTGGTGCATGGTGAGGCGCGTCAGAGTCTGCTCACCGTTCACGGCATTCTCGAAGCGACGCTGCCCGAAGGCGAACTCTCGATCTACGAGGCCGGCGGCGGCTCGACCAGCTTCCTGCCGCTCAAGGTGCTGCATCGCGCCCACGTCACCGTGGTCGATATCGACGAGGACCAGATCCGCAACAACGACTATGCGCACAGGGCGATCCTCGGCGACATCCAGACCTATCGCTTCAAGCCCAACAGCTTTGACCTGGTGATCTGCTACAACGTGATCGAGCACGTGCCCGATGTCGAAGCGGCGCTACTGAACTTCTGCGAGGCGCTGAAGCCGAGCGGTATGATCCTGATCGGCGCACCGAACCCGCGCTCGCTGTCCGGCGTCGTCACCAAATATTCGCCGCACTGGTTCCACGTCTGGTTCTACCGCCATGTCCGCGGCGACAAGAAAGCCGGCCTGCCCGGCCACGCGCCCTTCCCGACGCTGTTCCATCCGCTGGTCACGCTTCCCAATCTGGAGGCGTTCGCCGAACAGCACGGCCTGCAGATGCTCCATCGCAAGCAGTATGAGAGCCCGCGCTATCCGGAGATGCGGCTGCGCATGCCCGCCTTCGCGGCCCTGGTCGATGCCGCCGCGCAAGTGATGAACTTCTTCCTGCCCGGCCGCACCGACGTACGCCACGGCGACTACCACGTGATCCTGCGGAAGCGCTGAGACCATGAACGCGATGTTGTCAGAGGCAAGGGCAAAGGTCGGCCACCGGCTGGCGATGCATCTGCGCGTCGATCTGTTCCGGCTGCGCAACAGCACGCCGATGGTCAGCTTCACGTTCGATGATTTGCCAAAGAGCGCGGTGACAACAGGCGCGGCGATGCTCGAAGCGCATGGTGCGCGCGGGACATTTTACGTCTCCGGCAGCCTGGTCGGCGCCGATGCGCCGGACTGGGTCGCGGGCAACGCCGACGACGTGGTCTCGCTGCACCGCCGGGGTCACGAGATCGGCTGCCACACCTTCTCGCATCAGCGCGCCTGCGACCTCGACGAAGCCGGGATGCGGCAGGAGATCGCGCGCAACCGCGCTTACCTTCGCGCGCTCGATCCTTCGATACGGGTCGACAGCTTCGCCTATCCGTTCGGCTACGGCTCTTACGCCCGCAAGTATCAGCTCAGAAAGGCGTTCCAGACCTGCCGCAGCATCGTCCAGGGTGTCAATTCCGGCGGCGTCGACCTGCAGTTCCTGCGCGCCATGCCGCTGATCGATCGCGAGATGGATCGCGACGGGATCGAGCGCGCATTCGACGAAGCGCAAAGCAATAATGGATGGTTAATTTTCTACGGCCACGACGTCACGGAACGGCCGAGCCCCTATGGCTGCTCGCCTGCCTTGCTCGAGCATGCGCTTCGGGCGGCATCCCGGCGGAACATTTCGGCCCTGACCATGGCGGAGGCGATGCGATGCGCCAGCGCTTAAACCCTTTGTTTGCCCTTTCAGTGGATAGTCCCTTGGTGAGTATGGTTAATTTTCCCTGTTGCGTTTCAGCGCTTTTTTTCCAGCGCACCCGGCGTAGCCCGAAGAGTAACCCCTCAGCCGATGCGTGCGGCAGTTCGAATGGAAGCTGGGGTCGATGCTGATCTATGACCAGCCGATAAAGCCTGACGCCCGGCCCGGCGCGGCAACCGCGCCGGCCGGCTTCAGCGTGCTCGATCTGGCCCAGCTCCTGTGGCAGCGGAAGGTCGCGATCGCCTCGGCGGCGCTGATCTCGGCCTGCGTCGCCATAACCGTCGGCAAGAGCCTGACGCCGAAATACACCGCCTCCGCGCAGCTCTACGTCGATCCCCGCGAATTGCAGCTGGTCGATCGCGAATTGACGCCCCGCGCCCAGGACATCTCCGGCCTCGCCATGGTGGTGGAGAGCCAGGCGCGCGTCATCACCTCGAACAACGTGCTGCTGCAGGTGATCCGCGATACCAACCTGGAAAAGGATGCGGAGTTCGGCGGCGGCGACGCCAAGGGTCTCGTCGGATCATTGCTCGGCCTGGTCGGGATCGAGCTGCAGCCGACCGCCGAGCAGCAGAGGCAGATCCAGATGGGCGCGCTGGAAGCGCTCATTCGGCACATCAACGTCAAGAAGACCGACCGCACCTTCATCGTCGATATCGACGTCTGGTCGTATGAGCCGGCCAAAGCGGCGATGCTCGCCAACGCGATCTCGAAGGCCTATCTTGCCGAATCCAAGCAGTCGCAGGCCGCAGCCGCGCGGCGCGCGACCAGCGATCTCTCCGGCCGGCTGAAGGAGTTGCAAGAGCGGCTTCGCAACGCCGAGAATGCGCTCGCGGTCTACAAGGCGCAGAACAATTTCGTCGGCACGCAGGACACGCTGATCAGCGACCAGCAGCTTTCCGCCAGCAATCAGCGGCTCGCCGCCGCGCGTGCGCTGACGCTCGACGCGAAGGCCAAACTCGACCAGATCGAAGCCAGCCGCAAGGCGTCAAGCGACGCCGGTGCGATCCCCGAGGCGCTGCAGTCGCCCACGATCGCCAATCTGCGCGCGCAGTATGCCGAAGCGCGCAAGCGCCAGGCCGAACTGCAGGCCGAACTCGGACCGCGACACCCGGCGCTGCGTCAGGCGGAGCAGCAGGTGCAGGATCTTCGCCGCACCATCAACGAAGAAATCGAGCGCTTCGCACAGGCCGCGAGGAACGACCTGGTCCGTGCCCGCGACTATGAAGCCTCGCTCAACAAGGCGCTGGAAGCCCAGAAGCGCCAGAGCGTCCAGATGAGCCAGGCCTCGGTTCGGCTGCGCGAACTCGAACGCGACGTCGAGGCCAGCCGCGACGTCTATCAGTCGTTCCTGAAGCGCTCGCGCGAGACCGAGGAACAGGAGAGCCTCAACACCTCGAACGCCCGCATCATCGGCGAAGCCACCGTGCCGCAGCGGCGCACCTTCCCGCCGGCCATGAGCCTGCTTGCGATGATCGGGTTTGTCCTTGGCGGGCTCGCTGCCGCCGGCTGGGTCATCGCCGTCAACCAGTTGATGCCGGGCAGCAGCCCGGTTCAACCCCGGGACAAAGCGCTATCGGACGCGTTGGAAAAGCCGGCCGCTCCTGAGGCCGCAAGTCAGCCGTCCGCCGCCGAACCCCAGCCGCAGCCCGCGGTCAGCCTGATCGAAAAGCCACCGATCGCGCAGCTGCAGGAAGCCGATGTGATACGCACGCTCGGCGGTATCCTCGCAACCGGCGACGCCGCCGACGTCACCCGTCTGGGCTGGCCGACGCTGCGCGCGGGCTTTCCGCAGATGCCCATCCTCAATGCCTTGCGCAAGATGCGCGGAGCGCTGGCCAGGCGCGCCGGAAACACGCCAGTGATGGCCGTGATCGGCGCCAGCCCGGACCAGGACCGCAGCATCGCCGCACTGAACATCGCGCTCGCCGCCGCGCGCGACGGCGCCAAGGTTCTGCTGATCGATGCCGATTTCAGGGAACGCGCGCTGTCGAACAAGGTGAGCCACCTGGACAAGACCGAGCCCAGCCGCTTCGGTTGGCTCAACATCGGCGCCAAGCCACCCCGCGCGATCGCGACAGCGAACGGAATTTCGATCCTGCCGGCCATCAAGGCCACGGACGCCAAAGCGGGTAACGCTATCTGCAAGGCGATTGCGCAGGCTCGTTCCGCCGGCAGCTATGACCTCGTGGTCCTCGACGGTCCCGCCATGCCGTGGAGCCCGGCCGACCGCAAACTGCTCGACATTGCCGAGGGCCTGGTCGCGATCCTGCCGGTGCAGCTCGATATCAACGATTGCATGGAAGACATCATCGCTGCCCTCGGCGGAACCGAGCGCAAGCTCGTTGGTGTCGTCCTCAGCGAAGTCAACCCGACGGTCAACCAGCAGCGAGACAAGCAATATGCTTGAGCGCCGCATAAATACCGTCGGGCGGGCGGCCACGGCCAGCATACCCCGCATCACGCTGGGCGGGCTGCGGCTTGCCGTGCTGGATCTCGAGCAGACCGCGAACTTCATGATCGACACGGTGTTCCCGCAGCGCCGCGCCAATCGTCCGCTCTACCTGACCTCGGCAAATGGCGAGGTGCTGGCGCGCTGCTCGACCGAGCCGATGACCGACCGGCTGTTCCGGGCCGCCGATCTGATCAACGCCGACGGCCAGCCGCTGGTGACCGTGTCGCGATTCAAATCGAAGACACCGCTGCCCGAGCGCGTCGCGACCACCGACCTGTTCCACGTCGTCGCCCGCAAGGCACAGGCGGCCGGCCTGACCTTCTACCTGCTCGGCGCGGATGAGGCGGAGAACGCCGCCGCGGTCGCCTGCGTCCGCAAACAATATCCCGATCTCAAGATCGTCGGCCGCTGCCACGGTTTTCTCCGCGGCGAAGCGCTGCGGGCCAAGGTTGCCGAAATCAACGCGCTGGCGCCGGACTATCTCTGGCTTGCGCTCGGCGTTCCCTATGAACAGGCGTTCGTCGAGGAATTCACCTCCGCCCTCTCCAATGTCGGCGTCATCAAGACGGCAGGCGGGCTGTTCAATTTCCTGTCGGGCAGCCGCGTCCGCGCGCCGCTATGGATGCAGCAAGCCGGCCTCGAATGGGCCTGGCGCATCTGGCTGGAGCCGCGCCGCCTGTTCTGGCGTTATCTGACCACCAATCCGCGCGCGCTCTATCTGTTGCTGAACCGGAGCCGATCGACGGACATCAACGGAAGACGCAATCGATGAGCAGCCGTCCAGCCATTCTCGTCACCGGAGGCGCCGGCTATATCGGCTCGCATTGCTGCAGGGCATTGGATGCGGCAGGCTACCTGCCCATCACCTATGACAATCTTTCGACCGGCCATCAGAGCTTCGCCGCGGGCACGCTCGTCGTCGGCGACATCGCCGACAAGGCGACGCTGGCGCGGACCTTTGCCGAGCATGACATCGTGGCGGTCATGCACTTTGCCGCGTCGAGCCTGGTCGGCGAGTCCGTTGCCGATCCGCAGAAATACTACGCCAACAACCTCGCCGGCACGCTGTCGCTGCTTGCGGCCATGCGCGAAGCCGGCTGCAATCGCCTGGTGTTTTCATCGACCGGTGCGGTCTACGGCAACGCCGACAGCAAGGCGCTGCGCGAGGATTATCCCTGCGTGCCGATCAACCCCTACGGCGCCTCGAAATGGATGATCGAGCGCGTGCTGGCGGATTATCGCTCAGCCTACGGCCTCGGCTCGTTCGCGCTGCGCTACTTCAATGCCGCGGGCGCCGATCCGGCCGGCGGCATCGGCGAGTTGCGCGACGTGGAGACACATCTGATCCCCCGCGCCATGATGGCGCTGCAGGGGCACGTGCCTGATTTCGCGGTGTTCGGCGACGATTACGACACGCCTGACGGAACGGCGATCCGCGACTATATCCACGTGACCGATCTGGCAGCCGCCCATGTGCTGGCGCTCAAGCTCCTCTTGGAAGGACATTCCGGCGGCGCCTTCAATCTCGGCACCGGCAACGGGTTTTCGGTGCGCGAGATCCTCGCCGCGATCGCAGCCGAGACCGGCCGCGAAGTCCCGCATGTCGTCAAGCCGCGGCGATCGGGCGATCCGACCTATCTGGTCGCCGACCCCACCGCCGCTCGCGCGACGCTGAAGTTCAATCCCGTTCATTCGGATCTTGCGACCATCATTCGCACCGCCTGGGCGTGGCACAAGAAGGCGCATCCGTTGAAGACGGGTGCTTGAGGCGAGCCAACCTTTCAGCAATCCCAATGCGGAAGCACCCCCACCCCGACCCTCCCCCGCAAGCGGGAGAGGGAGCCGCGCACCATGCAAAGTGAACGCTGCGATCTACAGCGACTTGATCTGCACCTTGCGGAACTTGATCACGCCGGAGCCGTATTGCAGGGCGAACGGACCGCCGGCGTGTTTTGAATCCTGAACGTCGACGGTCTTCTGGCCGTTGAACACGACGACGAGGTGCGGGCCCTTGGCCGTGATTTCGTAGGTGTTCCATTTGCCGCCCGCCTTCGGCATCGGATCGACCTTGGCGACATCGACAATGGCGCCGGTGCCGTAGGTCGGATCGGGGCGCTTGTCGAAGATGTTGACCTCGTAGCAGATCTTGGCGTCGATCTTGGCCGACTGGTCGCAGCGGATGAAGATGCCGCTATTGGCGTCGTCGTCGGCCCAGAACTCGACCTTCATCTCGAAGTCCTTGTAAGACTCCTTGCTGACGAGATAGGAGGGGTCCTTGCCCTCGGTGATCTTGTCGGCGACCAGCGCGCCGTCCTTCATCGCCCAATTGGCTTTTCCGACTTCGGTCCAGTCACCCATCTTGCTGCCGTCGACGAGCGTCACCCAGCCATCACTCTGGCCGGACGCCACGCTGGAAAATTGAATGGCGGCGGCCCCCATCAGCAGGCCGGCCGCAAGTATCGACAAACGCTTCATGAACGTAACCCTCCCATGGCTGCTTTTAGTTGGGCGGCAAACTAGCATTACAATATCAGGCGTAAATCCGTTTTTCATGCTGCAGTTGCGTCATGCGCATCGTATCCCGGAAGCCGCCGGCCACGCATGCAGATGCGCGCCTTGTGTCCGAAGAAGCGGACCGGCTAGCGTGCGGCAGGCAGTTCTGATTGTGCCGAGCAAGGGAGGAATCCATAAAGCTGGCAAGGCGGCCCTGGCGATACCTTACGACGCTGCTGGCGTTGACCGCGATGACGGGCATCGGCGCGGCTGCGGAACTCAATCCGGCCGCGGTCATCTACAAGCTGCCGGACCAGATCCCCTGGGGCCCGGTCAACCCGGCCGGCGCACAAAGCGCCGTCGTGGTCGGCGATCCCTCAAAACCCGGCTTCTACATGGTCTACAACAAGTGGACCAAGGGCAACCATTTCAGCCGCCCGCATTTCCATCCCAACGATCGCTACATCGTGGTGCTGCAGGGCACGTGGTGGGTCGGCTCGGGGCCGAAATTCGATCCGGCCAACTCGACGCCGATGCCGGCCGGCAGTTTCGTCACGCATTTCGGCAAGCAGGTGCACTGGGACGGCGCCAAGGATGAGGACGCGGTGCTGCTGATCATGGGCGAAGGCCCAGCGACCTCGACGGCGGCGGAGGAGAAGTAACCGCAGCAACCATTTGGGCGACGGCGCGTTTCATAACCCCAACCATCTTACGGATATGAAACATGGCTGTTACCGAACAGATCAAGGAACACATGGACGTCATCTCGTCGGATAAGAAGACGGTCGGCAAGGTCGACCACATGGAAGGAACCGACAAGATCAAACTGACCAAGCAGAGCTCGCCCGACGGACAGCATCACCACTTCATTCCGGTGTCATGGGTCGACCATGTCGATCAGCATGTCCACCTCAACAAATCGGGCGCGGACGTGACTTCGCACTGGCAGCATGGCCGGCAGTAACCGGCTGACGCGCATTTGCATGGCGTGAGGATACGGCTATCATCCACTGTCAGGAGATAGAATGCATCCGGCGGGGCGACTGCAATTCGAACGCATGATCGGCGAATACGCACGGTGGCGGGCTGTTCCCGAAGCGGAGCGGTCGCCCGCCCCGGCGTGGTGGTGGGGGCCCGCGATCGAGCTGCGCGACGCACCACAATCCTTACCCGCCGAATGGTGCGCTGAACTTGGCCTGCCCGATCGGGCGACGTATGCGGCCGCCGCTGAAATCTTTCTCCAGGCGTTCGCGGGGCAGACGTCCCTGCCCTGGCCGTACGACTTTCCCCGCATGGCTGAAGCTCCCGACGCAAAGGTCGTGCGCGAGCTGCACCCGCAGCCGTCAGACGACAGCGCCTTCCAGCCCTGAGCCTGCTTCCGGTTGCAGCGGCGGCGAGGCGAGCCGCGGCTCGGAGCGAAGCAGATCGGCCATCTGCTTGGCGGGCAGCGGCTTGGAGAACAGAAAACCCTGCATTTCGTCGCAGGCGTGGCTGCGCAGGAAGGCCTCCTGCTCCACGGTCTCGACACCCTCGGCAATGACGGTCATGCCGAGCGCCTTGCCCATGCTGATGATCGCCTGCGCAATGGCCTGGTCTTCGGAATCGACCGGCAGGTCGCGAACGAAAGAACGATCGATCTTGATCGTATCGATCGGAAACTGCTTCATCAGCGACATCGAGGAATAGCCGGTGCCGAAATCGTCGATCGCCAAGCGAATGCCGCGGCTCTGGATCGCATCGAGCACCTTGATCGCGCGCGAGACGTTGCGCATCACCATGCTCTCGGTGACTTCGAGCTGCAGCAGCACCGGCGACATGCCGCTTGCCAAGAGCGCCTCGTCGACGTCGTGCAACAGGTGGGAATCGGCGAATTGCCGCGGCGACAGGTTGACCGCCATCGTCACCGGTCGCAAGCCGCGGCGCTGCCAGGCCATGTTCTGCGCGCAGGCTTCATTGAGCACCCAGCGGCCGATCGGGACGATCAGTCCGGTTTCCTCGGCCAGCGGAATGAATTGGCCCGGCGAGACGGTGCCGAGTTCGGGATGATCCCAGCGCAAGAGCGCCTCCACGCCGGTGATCTGGCCGCTCGCCATGTCGATCTTGGGCTGATAGTGCAACGAGAACTGGTCGCGTTCCAGGGCGCGGCGCAAGGCGCTCTCCAGCGTCAGCCGCTCGATCGATTGCGTCTTGATCTCCTTGGTGAAGAAGCGGAAGCCGTTCTTGCCGTCCTCCTTGGCGAGGTACATCGCCATGTCGGCGTTCTTGGTCAACGTCTGGATATCGGTGCCGTCGGACGGGTACATCGCGATCCCGATCGAGGCCGTGGTGTGGCATTCGTGGCCGCTGAGCTGCAGCGGCTGGCTGAGCACGGCAAGAAGCTCGACGGCAATGCGCTCGACCTCGTCCCGCTCGGCCGTCTCCTCCAGGATGACCACGAACTCGTCGCCGCCGAGCCGCGCCACCACATCGCTCGAACGCAGCGCGCGGCGCAGCCTGCCGCCGATCTCCACCAGCAGCATGTCGCCGGCGTCGTGGCCCAGCGAATCGTTGATGACCTTGAACCTGTCGAGATCGATGAACAGCAGCGCAAACTGCCGCTGGTAACGCGCGGCGGCATCGATCGCGGCGCGGAGCATGCCGTTGAACATTTCGCGGTTCGGCAGATTGGTCAGGCTGTCATGCGACGCCAGATACTCGATCCGCTCGTCGGCGCGGGTCTTTTCATCGGCGCGATCGAAATTCTCCAGCGCGAACGACACATTGTCGGTGAGCCGCTGCAATAGCTCCGCAAACTCTGATGTGAACGTATCCTTTTCCATCGACATGAAAGACATCACGCCGACGACCTGCCCTCGCACCAGCAGGGGAAATGAGGCGCCGGAATTCGTGCCGTCACTGCGCGCGGTGCCGTGAAACGCCGCGGCGCGCGAGTCAGCAAGGTAGTCGTTGATAATGCAGGCCCGGCGTGAACGTATCGCCGAACCACAGAGCCCGCGTCCCTCCGGGCGCGCCTCGCTGGTCGATATCGTCGCCTGGCGCGCGCTGGAGGCGGTCGGACCGGCAGCGGCCACGACGTCGAGATATTCGCTGTCGGGTTTTGTCAGCGCGATGGAGGTCAGAGTAAACTTGCCGCCGTGTGCCGCCGCTTCGCACACCAGTCCGAACAGCTCCGTCCGGGATGACGCACGGATGATCGCCTCGTTGGTTGCGCTCAGCGCCGCCAGCATGCGCGTCAGGCGTTCCTTCTGGACTTCGGTCCTCGCCTTGTCGTCGGCGCGGTCGAAATTCTCCAGCGCGAACGACACATTGTCGGCTAGCCGCTGCAGCAGCTCAGTAAATTCCGGGGTGAAAGTGTCCTTGTCCAGGGACATGTAAATCATGACGCCGACCGGCTCGCCGCGAACCAGCAGGGGGAAGGCGGCGCCTGACTGAGCGCCATAGGTGCCGACGATGGCCTGGAACGCGGCGACGCGCTGATCGGTTACGTAATCATTGGTGATGCATGGCCGCCTGGTTCGGAATGCTGTCCCGCTGAGCCCACGGCCCTCGGGACGGTTTTCATCGATAGACAGCCTGACATGCCGTGTCGTTTCGGCCGCCGGGCCCGAGGCAGCGACGATTCTGAGAAGGTCGCTGCCGGAATCGGCCAATGCGATGGTGGTCGATGTAAACCTGCCGCCGCCCGCCGCGGCTTCGCACACCAGATCGAACAGCTCCTTGCGGGACTTGGCCCGCATGATGGCTTCGTTGGTTGCGCTCAGCGAGGCGAACATCCGCGTCAGGCGCTCTTTCTGGCTTTCGGTCCTCGCCTTCTCGTCGGCCCTGTCGAAATTTCCGATCGCGAACGACACGTTGTCGGTGAGCCGTTGCAACAGTTCGGCGAATTCGGGCGTGAACGTGTTCTTCTCGGAGGAGATGAAGAACATCACTCCGACCGGCTGACCGGAAACCATCAACGGGAATGCCGCGCCCGACATGGCGCCGTCGCTGTGAATGAATTGGTGAAAGGCCGACCCGCGAGGATCGGTACGCAAATCGTTGGCGATGCAGGCCTGGCGGGAACGGAAGGCGTTGCCGCACAGTCCGCGCCCTTCCGGATGATCCGCGTTGGTCGAAACCTTCACCCGGCGCATGTTGGCGGCGGTCGGTCCCGCCACGGCGACCATGTCGGTATAGTCGCTATCCGAACGGGCCAGCAGAATGCTGGTCGAGTTGAACCGTCCGCCTTTCGCGGCGGCTTCGCATACCAGCTCGAACAGCTCCGTCCGCGACGTCGCGCGAACGATCGCTTCGTTGGTGGCGCTGAGCGCCGACAGCATGCGCGCCAGCCGTTCCTTTTGCGCGTCGGCCCTCGCCTTTTCGTTGGTCCGCTCGAAATTGTCCAGCGCGAACGAGACGTTCTCCGCGATCCGCGCCATCAGCGCGACGATCTCTTCGTCCTCCGCCCACAACTTTCCGACAAAGAACAGCAATACGCCGATGCTCTCATCGGCCTTGATCAGGGGAACAGCGACGCAGGCGGTGACGCCTGTCTCGCGCGCGGCCTGATGCCAGGGCTGCCCCTGCGTCGAGTTGAGAATGTCGTTGTTGACGGACGGCTGCTGCGTTCGGAAGGCCTTGCCGCAGACGCCCGTTCCATACGGGTTGCCCGCGTCGATCGAGAACGGCGCGCGCATGATCTGTTCGACGATTTCGCCGGTGCCGGCAACCGGCTTCAGCCAGACCGAGTCCGGTTGTGCCAGCAGCACCACCGTGGCGGCGGACTTTCCGCTGTATACCGCAGCATCGCAGACGCGCTGGTAGAGTTCCTGCTCGGTCTTGGCGCGAAGAATGGCTTCGTTGGTCGCGCTGATGGCGCCGAACATCCGGTTCAAGCGGCGCGTGGTGCGTTCGCCGTTTTTGCGCGCGGCCTCATGGTCGAAATTGTCGAGCGCGAACGAAATGTTGGCCGACACGCGCTCCAGCATCGCGACGAGCTGGCCGTCGATCGAGTGCACCTCGCGCCGCGAAACCAGCAGCACGCCGACGCTCTCGCCATTGCAGAGCAGCGGCAGGGCGGCGGCCGCGCCGACCTGGTTGGCCTTGGCGCCCTCGCGCCAGGCCAGCGAGCGCTGGTCGTTGAGGAAATCATTGCTGACGCATACGCGCCGGTCGCGAAAGGCGGGCCCGGAAACCCCGGATCCCTCGGGCGTACCAGCCACAATCGAAATATCGATGCTGCGCAGGCGGGGCACGTCATCGCCGCAACCGGCGGCGAAGCGCAGAAGATTGGTTTCAGGTTCCAGCAGGAAGACCGCCACGGCCAGGAAGTCGCCGACCGAGAACGCGGCTTCGCAGACCTTCGCGTACAGTTCTTCGGGCGATTTGGCGTACAGAATCGCTTCGTTGGTCGCATTCAAGGCCGCGAGCGTACGCGCGATATCGGTATTCACCGTCCCCAAGCTCCTGCCGGCAGCGCCGGGCTGCCCCCGCGGATTTTATGCGTGCAGCAGGCCTAAATGCTCGTTATTGGCGGCATGCCGTTGCCAATCAGAGTAAATGTCAGACCAACGGCAATTGGCGTCGCTCAGGAGAACTACGGTACTTTCACGATTTGTCAGCCATATCGCCGGTCCGCATGGGCCGAATTTTCCTCTGATGGAAATCCCCGGCAGGCGAGAGCCGTGTCCGCAGCATGGCTAACAGGATATTTCCACCCTTGCCCTGCCGCCGTCGCTTTGAGAGCATGCCGGCACCAAGCAAGACCCGCCACCCGCGCGGGCGTTAAAAGTAAGAGGAAATTGCCATGCCGAGGGTCCAGGCCGACCGTCTCACGCGCATCGGCGCGGCGCTGCTCAGGGCCGCCGGTGCGTCGCAGGAGGAAGCCGATGCGGTTGCTGTCGGCTGCGTCAACGCCAACCTCGCCGGCCACGACTCGCACGGCGTGATCGCGATCCCGACCTATATCGACCGCATCAAGGCGGGCCATATCGTGCCCGGCGCCAAATGGACCATCGTCCAGGAATCGCCGACTACGACCGTGATCGACGGCCATTGGGGCTTCGGCTTTCATGTCAACGCCAAGGCGATGGCGCTGACGATCGAGAAGGCGAAGACCGCCAACGTCGCCGCCTGCACCGTGTTCCGCCAGAGCCATGTCGGGCGGCTCGCCGCCTATCCGCTGATGGCGATGCGGGCCGGCATGATCGGCATTGCGGCCGCCGATTCCGGCCGCTCGCCAAAACATGTCGCGCCGTTCGGCGGACGTGAGGCAAGGCTCGGTACCAATCCGATCTCGATTGCGGTGCCGTCCGATCTCGAGGCGCCGTTCTATCTGGACATGGCGACGTCAGCGGTCGCGGCCGGCAAGGTCGCGCTGTCGCTCGCACGCGGCGAACAGATTCCGCAAGGCTGGATCATCGACGCCGAGGGACGGCACACCACCGATCCCTCGCAATATCGCAAGGGCGGCGCGCTGCTGCCGCTCGGCGGCAGCGAGGGCTACAAGGGAAGCGGGCTGGCCGCGATGGTGGAGGTGCTGTGCGGCCTGCTCACGGGCCTGGGTTTTGGCGTCGAGCCGACCGGCCGGCACAATGACGGATGTTTTATGGCGGTGTTCAATGTCGCGGCGTTCCGTCCGCTGAGGGATTTCGAGAAAGAGGTCGGCGAATTCGCGCGCTATCTCAAATCAACCCCGCCGTCGGAAGGCTCGCCCGGCGTGTTCTATCCCGGCGAGATCGAGCATATCCGTGAGCAACAACGCCGACGCGACGGTATCGAGGTCGAGGACGCCACCTGGGAAAAATTGAAGGCGCTCGCCACCGATTACAAGCTCGCCGCCGAACTCGACCTGAAATGAAATCCAATCCCACGCGCGCAAGGAGAACGGCATGACACGGCAAATGGCGCTGGTGGGATTTTTGCAGGCGCAGAACTGCACCAACCTGCCGAGTTCGTGGCGCCACCCGGAATCGCGCGACGATTCGATGTCGGCCGATTACTACCAGGAAATCGCCCGAATTCTCGAAGCCGGCAAATTCCACATGGCGTTCTTCGACGACCGGCTGGCGATGCCGGACCGCTACGGCAACGATCACGCCCACACCGTCGAATACGGCATCCGCTGCGTGAAGATGGACCCGCTGATCGTGCTTACCACGATGGGCATGGTCACCGAGAAGCTCGGACTGGGATCGACCTGCTCGACCACCTATTACGAGCCGTTCGACGTCGCGCGCCGCTTTGCCACCCTCGATTTGATGTCGGGGGGACGCGCGGGGTGGAACGTCGTCACCTCGCTCAATGACGGCGAGGCCCAGAACATGGGCAAGGACGCCCATCTCGAACATGACTTCCGCTACGACCGCGCCGACGAATTCATGGAAGTCGTGCTCGGCCATTGGGACACCTGGGAAGACGGCTCGCTGATCACCGACAAGAAGAGCGGCCGCTTCGCGGATCCGGCCAAGGTGAAGCGGCTCGACCACAAGGGACAATTCTTCAAGTCGCGCGGGCCGTTCACCGTGCCCCGTTCGGCGCAGGGCCACCCGGTCATCATCCAGGCCGGCGCATCCGGTCGCGGCCAGCGCTTTGCGGGGCGATGGGGCGAGGTGATCTTCACGGCAGCACGCAACGTGGTCGCCGCCAAGGAAGGCTATGCGGCGGTCCGCAACGAAGCCGCGAAAGCCGGCCGCGATCCCGACCAGATGTTCCTCTGCAACCTCACCACGCCGGTCTGCGGCGCGACCAAGGCCGAGGCTGAGGACAAGATGGCCGTCATCAACAAGCTGCCGCTGGAAATCGATGCGCTGTCGCTGCTGGCGGAAGCACTGAACTACGATTTTGCGTCCAAACCGCTCGACGAGCCGCTGACCACGGAAGAGCTCAGGAGCATGCAGGGCATTTTGGGCATTCGCGACGGTGTGCTCAAGAACTCAGGCAAGACCAATCCCAGCGCGCGCGACTTCGTCACCTTCTCCGGCCGCGGCCAGGTGCAGGACGCCATCGTCGGCGGCCCGAAGGAGATCGCGGACAGGCTGGAGGAGATGTTCGTCGAGCGCGGCTGCGACGGCTTTGTCATCGCGGCCACCATCGTGCCCGGCTCCTACGCCGATTTCGTCAAGCACGTCGTGCCAGAACTGCAGCGCCGCGGCCTGTTTCACAAGGATTACGCCGGCAAGACGTTGCGCGAAAATCTCGGCCTGAAGCGTCCTGTTGCGGGTGCCTGGAAAACCAGTCCGCGGGCCGCGGCCGAATAAGAAAAGGAAGAACCATGCGTTGGCTCAAATTCACCGCCGCCGGCAAGACATCCTGGGGAATCGTCGAGGGCGACAAGGTGACCGCCGTCAATGGCGATCCGTTCGGCGAATGGCAGCGGGAGGCGCAGTCGCACTCACTGAAAGACGTCAAGATCGAGCTGCCGCTGATCCCGCGCACGTTCTATTGCGTCGGGTTGAACTACCTCAAGCATCTCAAGGAAGCCGCCGACAAGGCCGGCACGGTGCCGAACGTGCCTGACAGGCCCGAGATCGGCTACCGCGCGCAGAACGCGCTGATCGCCCATGACGAGGATGTGGTGATCCCGGCGAGCGCGACCGAGAAGATTCACTACGAGGGCGAACTCGTCGTCGTCATCGGCAAGAAGGCAAAACACCTCACCGAGTCCAATGCGATGGATTGCGTGTTCGGCTACACCATCGGCAACGATGTCAGCGAGCGCACCTGGCAGAAGGCCGACCGCAGCCTGTGGCGTTCCAAGAACGCCGATACCTTCAAGCCGATGGGGCCGTGGATCGAGACCGATGTCGACCTCGACAAGATGGAGACGGTCATCCGGGTCAGCGGCAAGGAGACCGGCCGCTTCCGCACCAATGACATGATTTTCGGGGTCGTTCCCTTCCTCGTCGAACTCTCCAAATACTTCACGCTGTCGCCGGGCGACGTGATCTGGATGGGCACCGACGGCGCCTCGCCTAACTTGAAGGCCGGCGACGTGGTCGAGATCGACATCACCGGGATCGGGACGTTGCGGAACAGGTTTGTGAAGGAGAAGGTTTGAGGCGCTTCGACCATCATCCCGAGAGACGGTGAAACTATGTCCACCCATCATTGCGAGCGCAGCGAAGCAATCCATCTATCCCCACGTCGAGATCTGGATTGCTTCGCTTCGCTCGCAGTGACGGGGAGACCGAGTCCTCAGAAATGAGGACAGGCGCCAGAAGCAGCAGCGGCTAAAGTTCGTCCGAACGGGTACCTATTCGCACGGAGGATCATCATGGCTCGGAGTTCCGTCCTGCTCGGCTCGGCCCTTGCCGGCTTCGCCCTTGCCGCGGCATTGCCGGCGACCGCCCAACCCGCAATCAATCTGGATCAGCTCACCGCAACGCAAGCGGCCGCCGATCTCTGCGCCGGCAAGACCACCAGCAAGGCGCTGACCGCAGCCGCGCTGGCCCGCGCCAGGGCGAAGACCGATCTCAACGCCTTCATCACCCTCGACGAGGCCGGCGCGATGAAGGCCGCCGAAGCCTTTGACGCCAGCCGCAAGAAAGGCTCGTGCAAGCCGCTCGGCGGCGTGCCCATCGTCATCAAGGACAATATCGAGGTGGCCGGTCTCCCCAGCACAGCCGGAACGCCGGCGCTGAAAAATTTCGTGCCGAAGAAGGATGCGCCGGTGGCCGCAAAGCTGCGCGCGGCGGGCGCCATCATCATCGGCAAGACCAACATGCATGAGCTCGCCTTCGGCATCTCCGGCTACAACGCGGCGTTCAAGACGAGTGCGGAGTCGGGGGTGCGCAGCGCCTATGACGCGACAAAGATTGCCGGTGGCTCATCATCCGGAACGGGCGCCGCGGTCGGCGCGCGGATCGTCACCGCGGGCCTTGGCACCGACACCGGCGGCTCGGTCAGGGTCCCCTGCGCGCTGAACGGCTGCGCGGCGCTGCGTCCGACGGTCGGCCGTTATCCGCAAACCGGCATCGCGCCTATCTCCCACACCCGCGACACTGCCGGCCCAATGGCGTCGACGATGGCCGACGTGACGATCCTCGATCGCGTCATCGCCGGCGGCGGCGCGATCGCGCCCGCCGAATTGAAGCAGGTGCGCATCGGCGTCGACAAGTCGATGCTGGCCAATCTGGACGCCGATACCGAAGCCGCATTCAAGGCTGCGCTGGAAAAACTCAAGGCGAGCGGCGTGACGGTGGTCGATATCGAGATGCCGAAGCTTGCCGAGCTCAACGGCCAGGTCGGATTTCCGCTCGCACTTTACGAGGCCTATGACGACATGGTCGCCTATCTCAAGAACAGCGGCTCTGGCGTCAGCATCGACAATCTCGCCAAGGAAATCGCGAGCCCCGACGTGAAAGGCACCTATGACGGGCTGGTGATTCCGCGCAAGCTGCCAGGACCGAACAACACGGTCTCCGATGCCAAGCCGGCCTATGATGCCGCGATGAAGACCGCCCGGCCTGCGCTGCAGGCGCTCTATCGCGATACATTTGCGAAGAACAAGCTCGACGCCATCGCCTTCCCGACCGTGCCGAAGGTAGCGATCGCCTCCAATCCGGACTCGTCGAGCATCGCCAACTTCATGCTGTTCATCCAGAACACCGATCCCGGCAGCAATGCCGGCCTTCCCGGCATCCAGTTTCCCATTGCGCTGGGTGCATCGAGCAAACTGCCCGTCGGGCTCGAGCTCGATGGCCCCGCAGGGAGCGATCGCAAGTTGCTTGCGGTCGGCATGGCGATGGAAAAGCTGTTCGGCCGGCTACCGCCGCCATCGCGCTAGCAAGGCTCGCGCGGCTAATGCCGTGCAAACAGGCTGGCGATGCCGCTGCGGCGGCGGACGCCGAGCTTGGCGAAGATGCGCTCGATATGGGTGCGGACAGTCGAGACCTCGACCTGCAGCCGGCGCGCGATCTCCTTGTCGCTGAGATCGTCCGATATCATCCGCGCGATCTCGAACTCGCGCACCGAGAGTTTCAGGATCGGTGAACCGTCCGCCGCGACGGCCGCCGCCCCGCCGGCGGCGCGGACCAGCGCTCCCGTGAAGGCCGGCTCGATCAGCCGCAACAGCTCCAGCGTATGGCCGTCGAAATTATCGCGGCCCCGGCCGCGCCAGATCCTGACGTCGCCGATGTTGCGGCCGCCGGCGAAACTATAGGCATTGACGCCCCAGTGCAGTCCGTCACGGGCGAGAAAATCGTTGAAGAACTCAGTTCGCATCAGATCGCGTTGCGGCATCACCTGGGTGACCAGCGTCGCCTCGCGGCGTGCCTGCAGCTTCAACGTGATCGGATCGTGCTGCTGGTAGTAGCGGTCGTAGGCCGCGATATTGGCCGGGTCCATGTTCAGGTACACGGCCTTTTCGAAACGGCCGGTCGCATCCTGCCAGACGAACGAGGCGTAGTGATCGGCTTCCAGCAATTCCAGCAGGTGATGGCCGACCGCCTCGCGCACGTCGTGTTCGCTGAGGTCCTCGGACAACAGCCCGAAAATGCGCGCCAGCACCCGGCTCTCGGAAGCGCTCACATACATGCGGAGCATCCTAGCGGGGAACCGCGGCCGGGGGAACCGACTTCGCGCCGTCCTGTCGCCTTACTCGGCCTTGATGCCCGCTTCCTCGATCACCTTGCGCCAGCGTTCCACTTCGCTGCGGTAGTAGCGGCCGAACTCCTCCGGCGGCGCGGCGATCAGGACGAGGCCTTCGTTGACGCTGAGTTTTTTGAAGGCGTCGGCCTGCACGGCTTTCGCCGCCGACCTGTTGAGACGATCGATGATGTCGGGCGGCGTTTTCGCCGGAGCAAACAGGCCGTACCAGGTTTCCGCCTCAAAGCCGGCAAGACCGGTCTCGGCGACCGTCGGCAATTGTGGAAAGGCGGGCGAACGTTCTGCTGATGTCACCGCCAGCGCGCGCAACTGGCCACCCTCGATCAGGGATGCGGCGCTTGCCACCGTCGTGAACATTACCTGGGTCTGCCCGCCGATCAGATCGGTGATGGCCGGCGCGGAGCCCTTGTAGGGCACCATCGTCATGTTGACGCCGGCCATGCGCTTGAACATTTCACCGGCAAGATGCGCCGAGGTACCGGTGCCGAACGTGCCATACGAGATCTTGTCCGGCTCGGCCTTTGCCGCCGCGGTCAGATCGGCGATGGAACGAAATGATGACTTCGGATTGACGACAACGATGTTGGGGGAACGCGCGATGAACGCGACCGGCGCAAAGTCCTTGTTCGGATCGAAGGGCAGTTTGGCGTAAAGGCTCGGGTTGACCGCATGGGCAAATGATCCCATCAGCAGCGTGTAGCCGTCGCCTTCAGCAGAAGCGACCGCCTGTGCGCCGATGATGGTGCCAGCGCCCGGCTTGTTCTCGATGATGATGCTGGCGCCGAGATCCTTTGCCATCTCCTGCGCCAGCACGCGCGCGATGGCGTCGGTGCCGCCGCCCGGCGCAAAGGGCACGATGACCTTGATGACGCGCTCCGGATAGGCCGCGAAAGCCGTATGGCTGAGCAGCGGCAGCAATAGCGCGGCGAGCGCGAACAGGAAGGCAATGCGGCATCGATCGACCGCAGTCAGTGGCATCGCACGGCTTCCCGCCGACACCCGCTCGCGCGCAAACATCCGTCGCCTCCCCTGCTTTTCTTCAGATCACTTTATTGTATCCGACGGCATCGATCCAGACCGTGACTATCGTCCCGATCGGGATAGACTTGGGCAATCGTTCAAATTGAAAGCGTCCAGAGAGGAGAACGTGCATGAAGCCCCGGATGAACTATTACCAGGCCGCGCCCGACACCATCAAAGCGCTCGTCGCGGTGGAAGCCCAGATCGTCGCCTCAGGGCTCGAAAAGTCGCTGATCGAACTGGTGAAGACACGCGCCTCGCAGATCAACGGCTGCGCCTATTGCATCAACATGCACACCCAGGATGCCCGCAAGCTCGGCGAGACCGAACAGCGGCTCTATTTGCTGAGCGCCTGGCATGAGTCGCCGCTCTATACCGACCGCGAACGCGCCGCGCTGGCATGGACCGACGCGTTGACGCTGATTGCCGAGACGCACGCCCCCGACGACCTCTATGAAGAGCTCCGCGCCCATTTCTCCGAGACGGAGATGGTCAACCTGACCGTGCTGATCGGGGCCATCAATGCCTGGAACAGGATCGCGATTTCCTTCCGCGCCGTTCACCCGGTGAAGGCAAAGGCAGCGGTGGCGTAGAGCGAGGAGGCTGACATGACACGATCGATTTGCGGCATGACGGCAATCGCCCTGCTTGCACTCGTCACGGGCACCGTGCCGGCCGCACATGCCGAGGGCGACAAGGTGACGCCCGTGCGTTCGGAAAAGCTGCCGAACGTTCCCGGCAAGAGCCTGACTACCGTGCTGGTGAACTACGCGCCCGGCGGCAAGTCGGCCGGTCATCATCACGCCGGCAGCGTGATGGCCTATGTGCTGACGGGCAGCATCCGTTCGGAGAATTCGGCGACCGGACCGGCCAAGGTCTACAAGGCCGGCGAGGCTTTCTTCGAGCCGCCCGGCAGCGAGCATCTCGTCAGCGAGAATGCCAGCACGACGGAGCCGGCAAGCCTGCTCGCGATTTTCGTCGCCGATGATGGGGCGCAACTGACGACGTTCGGGAAGAAGTGAGGGGTGGTGTGGTGGGGAACCACGCGCACCACACACTCCGCTGTCATGCCCCGCTTCAAGCGGGGCACCCAGTACGCCGCGGCTTCTCGGCTTAAGCGCGACATCTCTGGAATACTGGGTCGCCCGCCCCTGTGCGCAATTCCGCACAAGGCGGGCGACGACATTAGGCGCTAAACCGCCGTCGCCTTGGCGAACTCCACATAGATCTCGCGGAGCCGGTTGGTCATCGGGCCGGGCTTGCCGTCGGCCACCTTCTTGCCGTCGATCGACACCACCGCCTGCACGAACAGGCTGGCGCTGGTGATGAAGGCTTCCTTGGCGGCCAGCGCCTCCTCGACGGAAAACGCACGTTCCTCGACGCGAAGCTGGCGCTCTTCCGCCAGCGCAACCACAGCCTTGCGGGTACAGCCGGGCAGGATCTCGCTGCCGTTCTGCCGCGTCACGATCACGTCGTCCTGCGTGAGGATGAAGCAGGAGGACGAGCCGCCCTCGGTCACCTTCCCGTCCTCGATCATCCAGGCCTCGCCTGCACCGGCCGCAGCCGCCGCCTGCTTGGCCAGCACCTGCGCCAGCAGCGCCACGCTCTTGATGTCGCGGCGGGTCCAACGCAGGTCGGGCACCGTGATCACGTTGATGCCGGTCTTGGCCGAGGGCGCGTTGACGATGTCCTTGGTTGAAGTGAACATGATCAGGGTCGGCTTGACGTCCTTGGGGAACGCAAAATCACGCCCGGTATCGGCGCCGCGCGTCACTTCGAGATAGACCATGCCGTTGACGAGATTGTTGCGCTTGACCAGCTCCTGCTGGATCTCCTGGATGCGCGCTATCGTCTCGGGGAGCGCCAGCTGGATCTCGCCGACCGAGCGCTCCAGCCGCGCCAGGTGCGAGGCATTGTCGATCAGCTTGCCGTCGAGCACGGCGGCGACTTCATAGATGCCGTCGGCAAACAGGAATCCGCGGTCGAGGATCGAGACCTTCGCCTCTGAAAGGGGGACGAAAGAGCCGTTGACGTAAGCGATCTGTTCCAAAGTAGAATCTCCTCGTAGCGATGCCGCCGTGGCGGAAGTTATAGCTAACCGTCATTGCGAGGAGCGAAGCGACGAAGCAATCCATTCCTCCACTTGCGGCACCATGGATTGCTTCGCTTCGCTCGCAATGACGGGGACAGGCCAGCGAATCTAATGCGACAGAATCTTCGACAAGAACTTCTGCGCGCGTTCGCTGCGCGGACTGCCGAAGAAATCGGTCTTCTGCGCGTCCTCGACGATCTCGCCCTTGTCCATGAAGATCACGCGATGCGCGACCTTGCTGGCAAAGCCCATTTCGTGGGTGACGACCATCATGGTCATGCCCTCATGGGCGAGATCGACCATGACGTCGAGCACTTCGCTGATCATTTCGGGATCGAGCGCCGAGGTCGGCTCGTCGAACAGCATCGCAATCGGGTCCATGGCGAGCGCGCGCGCAATCGCCACGCGCTGCTGCTGGCCGCCGGAGAGTTCGGCCGGATATTTGTTGGCGTGCGCCTTCAGCCCGACGCGCTCGAGCAGCTTGTCGCCCTTGGCCACCGCCTCGTCATGCGAACGGCCCAGCACCTTCTCCTGCGCCAGGCACAGGTTCTCGATGATGCGCAGATGCGGAAACAATTCAAAGTGCTGGAACACCATGCCGACGCGCGCGCGCAGTTTCGGCAGGTCGGTCTTGGGATCATTCACCTTGACGCCGTCAAGGATGATCTGGCCCTCCTGGAACGGCTCCAGCGCGTTGACGCATTTGATCAGCGTCGACTTGCCCGAACCCGACGGGCCGCAGACCACCACCACCTCGCCCTTGGCGACGCTGGTGGTACAATCCTTCAGCACCTGGAAGCTCGGCCCGTACCATTTATTGACGTGGCTGATTTCGATCATTGGCTCTCACCGAACAATAGCAATGCGTGCCTGCAGGCGCCGGACGCCCCAGGACGCGAGACAGGAAATCACGAAATAGACCGCGGCCGCGAACAGATACATCTCGACCAGCCGGCCGTCGCGCTGCGCCACCTTGCTGGCCGCGCCGAGGAAGTCCGGGATCGACAGCACGTAGACCAGCGAAGTGTCCTGGAACAGCACGATGGTCTGCGTCAGCAGCACCGGCAGCATGTTGCGGAACGCCTGCGGCAGCACGATGTAGCGCATGGACTGCGCGTAGGTCAGGCCGAGTGCGCTGGCTGCCGCCGGCTGCCCCCTGGAGATCGACTGAATGCCGGCGCGCATGATCTCGGAGAAATACGCCGCCTCGAACATGATGAAGGTGACGAGCGACGAAGTGAACGCGCCGACACGGATCGGCCGCGACGCCCCCGTCAGCCACTGGCCGATATAAGGCACCAGGAAATAGAACCAGAAGATCACAAGCACCAGCGGCAGCGAGCGCATGAAGTCGACATAAAGCCCGGCGATGCGGCCGAGCAGCTTGTAGCTCGACAGCCGCATCAGCGCGATCAGCGTGCCGAAGACCAGGCCGCCCAGCGCCGACAGCCCGGTCAGCATCAGCGTAAAACTCATGCCGTCGAGGAACAGGTAGGGCAGCGAGCGGCGGATGACGTCGAAATCGAGATTGCCGAACATCGTCATTTCCCCGTGATGTAGCCGGGGATCGCCAGGCTGCGTTCGAGGAAGCGCATGCCAGTGACGACGATGATGTTGATCGCGAGATACATGATGGTCGCGGCGGTGAAGGCCTCGAACACCTGGAACGAAAACTCCTGCATCGCCCGCGCCTGGCCGGTCAGCTCAATCAGGCCGATGGTGATGGCGACGGAGGTGTTCTTGACGGTGTTGAGAAATTCGGAGGTGAGCGGCGGCATGATGATGCGAAACGCCATCGGCAATAGCACGTAGCGGTAGCCCTGCGTGGTCGTCAGCCCAAGCGCGGTCGCGGCCTGCTTCTGCCCGCGCGGCAATGAGGCGATGCCGGCCGCAAGCTGCACGGCGACGCGCGCCGACATGAACAGGCCGACCCCGATCGCCGCGGTCCAGAACGGCGCGTTGGGAAGCTGCTTCAACCAAAGCCCCGCGGTGCGCGGCAACAGTTCCGGCAGCACGAAAAACCAGAGGAACAGCTGCACCAAGAGCGGCATGTTGCGGAAGAATTCGACGTAGCAAAAGCTGATCCACGACGCCGCCTTCGACGGTAGCGAGCGCAGGATGCCGATGATGGTGCCGAAGATCAGCGCGATGATCCAGGCCAGCAGCGCCGTCTTGATGGTCAGCCATAGCCCCGACACCAGCAGGTCGAGATAGGTGCCCGCCCCGGTCGGGTTCGGCTCGAAGAAGATGTGCCAGTTCCAATTATAGTTCACGAAGCACCCTACGGAAAACGCCGGCAAAGCCTTGGTCGCTAACGCTTATGCAAAAGTCCGGCCATTCGTCACTGCAAAATGGCCGGACTCTTCTGATTAGACGCTCAACTGTGGCATCCCGGTTCGAGACGGCGCTAACGCGCCGCCTCGCGCCATGAGGATTGCAACTTACTTATACGAATCCGGATCTGGCGAGTCCGACGGCTTGGCGAATTCGTTCTTGAGTTCAGCACTGATCGGCGTGTTGAGGTTCAGCCCCTTCGGCGGGATCTTCTGCGTGAACCACTTGTCGTAGATCTTCTGCGCCTCGCCACCGGTATAGAGGGCCGAGGTCGCCGCATCGACCACCTTCTTGAACGCCGGATCATCCTTGCGCAGCATGATGCCGTAGGGCTCCGGCTTGGAGAACGCATCCTTGGAGATCGTGTAGTCGTCCGGCGCTTTCGAGCCGGCAACCAGGCTCGCCAGCAGGATGTCGTCCATCACGAAGGCCACCGCGCGGTCGGTCTCGACCATCAGGAACGCCTCGGCGTGATCCTTGGCCGGGATGATGTTGATGTTGAGGCCGCGTGCTGCGTTGGCCTCGGTAAGCTGCTTGATGTTGGTGGTGCCGGCGGTGGAGACCACCGACTTGCCCTTGAGGTCGTCGATCGCGTTAATCTTGCTCGCCTTCTTGGTGACGTAGCGGCTGGCGGTCAGGAAGTGGGTGTTGGTGTAGGAAATCTGCTTCTGACGCTCGGCGTTGTTGGTGGTCGAGCCGCATTCGAGATCGATGGTGCCGTTGGCGAGCAGCGGAATACGGGTCGACGACGTCACCGGGTTGAGCTTGACCTCGAGCTTGTCGAGCTTGAGCTCCTTCTTCACGGCATCGACGATCTTGTAGCAGATGTCCATCGCGTAGCCGACCGGCTTCTGGTTGTCGTCGAGATAGGAGAACGGAATCGACGAGTCGCGGAAGCCGAGCGTGATCGCGCCGGTCTCCTTGACGTTTTTCAGCGTCCCGGTGAGTTCCTGGGCCATTGCCGGAGTGGCGCACAACGCACCCGCGAGCAGACAGCCGATAATCTGACGGTGTTTCACGTAACTTCTCCCTCAAAAGGTTTCAGATGATTGCTCATCCACCCTAACTCAGCAACTTGCCGGGCCGTTTGGCCGGCGGTCTCGAGCCTGTCCTGGCAAGACCGCCTCCGGCATGCGCGGCACTATGCCTGCACAATTCGGACCAAAACAGATTTAGTGCCCGTTGGCCATCATGCATTCGACCCCTGAATGCGACTAAAGACAAAGGCAACGCCCATTTGTCGCCACCGATCGGGACCAGCCGCTTTCGGCCCGAAGCCGCCGCGGTGCCCTCCGTTAACCAAGCCACGCCGCGCCCGCCGAGCGCCATCCCGCACAATACGTCCGACATGTCGCTTTCGATGACCCGGACGCCGAAAATCGGGGCATTCTCCAGGATGAGATCGACCAGGCGGGCAAAGTAGACGCCGGGCGAATACATCAAGAGCGGCACCGGATGCGACGCCCGTCCCGGCAGCGATGCGCCGCCCTTCGCCACCAGCGCCTCGCTGGCATAGGGTCGCAGGAACTCTGTGCCGAGGATCACACGCTCGTAACGATCCGGGTCGAGATGGATCGGTTGCTGCGCGTGGTGGTAGCAGATCATCAGGTCCACATTCTCGGAGACCAGCGAGGTTACGAGATCGTGGATGTTGCCCACGACCACCGAACAGCTCAATCGCCGCTCCTGTGACCAGGCCTGCCACCATTGCGGCAATCGCGCGGTGGCCATCGCGAACGGCAGCGCGATGCGGATGTGCTCGTTGCGGTGAAGCGGCTTGCCGCCAAGCTCGAGACGGCTGTCGAGCATCTGCCGCAGCAGTTCGCCGGCATGCTCACGGAAGCGCTCGCCTTGCGGCGTGAGCTGCGTCGGGTAGACGCTGCGGTCGATCAGGTCGAAGCCGAGCCAGGCTTCCAGCGACTTGATGCGGCGGCTGAAGGCAGCCTGCGACGTATTCCGCCTTTCAGCCGCGCGGGTGAAATTGCCGGTCTCGGCCACCATCAGAAAATCCTGCAGCCAGCGAAGCTCCATCACACTCCTCGCTTTGCAGGCGATCGCAGCGCCACGGCCGCGATAACCGCCTTCGGGCAGCCCATGGAAGCGGACGCCCACCGGCGCTGGTTGAGAACAGGAAATGTGATGCCCCATGCCGGCAAACGTAGCGGATCGGGCTGCGGCATGACCAATGCAAGCTTTGCATCGCCCCGCGTCGCCGCCGTCTCTGCGGCAATTTCCCTGATTCCTTGCCCGCCCATGTCAGCCGTTCCGCGATCCGCCGCCGATGTCCTCGCCTTCATTAGCCTGCCACGCCGCCGACAGGTTATGCAAATTTTGCATCATGCAGACTTGGCATCAATGGCGGCGTTCGGACGCCTTAAACCTGGTGGGTGACAACCCCTTCGCCCGATCGGCTCATGGCTTCGATCGGTCGATCATCAGGATGAGACCAGAGATGAAAATCTGTGTACTGGGCGCCGGCGTCATCGGACTGACGACCGCATGGTGCCTTGCCGAGGCCGGCCACGACGTCGTCATCGTCGATCGGCACACTTCCACCGCGAAAGATGCCAGCGCCGCCAACGGCGCCCAGCTCTCTTACGCGTTCGTGGCGCCGCTGGCGTCGCCGGCAACCCTGAAGAAGCTGCCGTCGCTGCTGCTGTCGCCGGAATCGCCGATGCGCATCCGCGCCGGCCTCGATCCAGCCTTGATCTCCTGGGGCCTGCGCTTCCTCTTCGCCTGCCGGCCGGCAGCCGTGCGCGAGACCGTTGCAGCGCAGCTCGCGCTCGCCGCCTTGAGCCGAAGCGAACTGGCGCGGCTGTCGCAAAGCCTGATGCTCTCATTCGGATTGCGAACCGCCGGCAAGCTCGTCATATTCCGGCGCCAGAGCGAATTCGACGCAGCTCGGCGCGCGATCACCGCGAATCCCGGCGAGGATGGCCAACAGGCATTGACGCCGGCGGAATGCCTTTCGCTCGAGCCCGCGCTCAGGCTCGATGCCGGCGAACTCGCAGGCGGCATTTTCACAGCCTCGGAGCAGGTCGGCGATTGCGCGGCATTTTGCGCGGGCCTCACGTCCCGACTGAAACGGCAACGCAACGTCGAATGGGTACTCGGCACAGAAGTTCGCGGGCCGGTTCGATCCGGCGGCCGGCTGGTGGCCATCGACACGGACAAAGGCCATGTGCAGGCGGATCATTTCGTTTTGTGCATGGGCGCGGCATCGGCTGCATTTGCGAAAGCGTGCGGATTCCATCTGCCGATCTATCCGCTCAAGGGCTACAGCATCACCCTTTCACCGGCGACGGGGGCGCCCGTGCTTCGGCACAGCGTTACCGATATGGAGCGCAAACTGGTGTTTGCCCCGCTGGCGCGCGATGACCGTACCGCCATCAGGGTTGCCGGCATTGCCGATCTCGAACGCGGCACCACGATCGATGCAGAACGCCTCGACGTGTTGCGCCGCGCTTCAGCCGAATTGCTTGGGATCGAAGCGACGGGCGACGTCGAGCCCTGGTGCGGGCTTCGTCCGACGACGCCCGACAGCCGGCCGATCATCGGCTGGTCGCCGCTCGACGGCCTCTTCATCAATTCAGGCCACGGCATGCTCGGCTGGACGCTGGCATGCGGCAGCGCGCGGCTGACGGCTGACATGATCGAGTGCAAGCGCTCGGTCACCACGGCGAGCGCGTTTGCCCTGCGCCGCGCCGCCTGACGGGCAACAACGTTGCAAACGAGCGGAACCGACCGCCCGGGCCGATCCGCGCCATATCTTGGCCAAAACATGCACGATGCGGCGCCACCGAAATTCCGCAATCCGGGATGCCGCAGCAGACCAATTGTCGCATGCATCATTTCCAGCTTGTTGCGGCGCGGATGGCGCGAGCCACCGCGGCCAACAAGCTTTTCTTCCAGGGCGATTTCAGGGAAGATCGCGCGCGGGAAAGAAAACAAGCGGCTCCGGTATCAAGGGAAGCCGCAGGGGAGTGTTGCATATGTTTCGATTTGCGTTTCGACGTGTATTTCCACTTGGTCGTCTGACGATCGCCGTCGTCGCCCTCGGGATGCTGGTCTCAGCAACCGCCGGCGCGCAGGAATATCCCACCAAACCGATCACGCTGATCGTCCCGTGGCCCGCGGGGGGCTCGACCGATATCTCGATGCGGGCGATCGCCGAAAGCGCATCCAAGGTGCTTGGACAGCCGATCGCCATCGACAACAAGGCCGGTGGCGGCGGCACTGTCGGCCCGGCCACCATGGCGGCGGCGGGAAAGCCGGACGGCTACACCATCGCGCAGATTCCGATCACGGTGTTTCGCCTGCCCTTGATGCAGGAAGTCTCCTGGAATCCCGACAAGGACTTCACCTACATCGTTCATCTCACCGGCTACACCTTCGGCGTCACCACCAGCGCCGAGTCGCCATTCAAGACCTGGCAGGACGTGATCGACTACGCCAAGCAAAATCCCGGCAAGGTGACCTACGCGACGCCGGGCGCCGGCACGTCGCTGCATATCGGCATGGAGCAGATGGCGTCCATGGCCGGCATCAAGCTGACGCAGGTGCCGTTCAAGGGCGGCGCGGAAACCAACGCCGCGGTGCTCGGACAGCACACCATGCTGCAGGCGGATTCGACCGGCTGGCGGCCGCTGGTCGACGCCGGCAAGTTGCGGCTTCTGATGGTGTGGACCTCGGCGCGTTCGCCGAACTACCCCGAGGTGCCGACGCTGAAGGAGCTCGGCTATCCCATGGTCTATGATTCCCCGTTCGGCATCGCCGGGCCGAAGGGCATGGATCCGAAGATCGTCGCCAAGCTGCACGACGCCTTCAAGAAGGCACTTGATGATCCGGCCGTGATCGCCACGCTCGCCAAATTCGACATGGTGCCGAACTACAAGAACACGGAAGACTACAAGAAGTTCGTCGTCGAAGTTACCGAGTCCGAGCGCAAGGTGATCGACAAGCTCGGACTGGCGAAGAAGACGAACTGAACTCCTGCCACGTCCCGGACGCGGTGCAGCGTGCAACGCTGCTCCGCGGAGCCGGGACCCACTGCACCCGCATACGCTACACTTGCAAACACATGGACCCGGCTCTGCAGCGCTCCGCCATAGCGCGTCAAGACGCGCGTAAACGCGCTAACGGCACTGCGCAGCGTCCGGGGAACGGCTGAGAGAGTGTATCAATGAGTGATCAATCCAACGTCAAATTCCGCCTCAACAACTCCGAACTGTGGGGCGGGCTGATCGGGCTTGCGCTCGGCGGCTTCGTGATCTGGTCCGGGCTCAAGCTGAAGCTCGGCACCATCAACGATCCCGGATCGGGCTACGTCCTGTTCTATACCGGCATCCTGATGTGCCTGTTCGCCGTCTCGATCATCATCGCGGCGCTCACCGAGGGCGGACCGACCTTCGGCTCGCGCTGGCAGAACACGCGCTGGACCAAGCCAGTGATCGTCATCGCCTGTCTCACCGCGTTTTCTTTTGCGCTCAATCCGCTCGGCTTCCTGCTGTCGTCGATCCCGCTGATGCTGCTGTTGTTGCGGCTGATCGACCCGGTGCGCTGGCAGCTTGCGATCCCGATCGCCGTGCTGGTCCCGCTCGGCATGTGGTGGATCCTCAAACGCTTGCTCCTGATCCAACTGCCTTCCGGCATCTTTGAAATCGGCTGACGCACCATGGACACGCTCATCAACGTCGCGCATGGCTTTGGCGTCGCTCTTCAGCCAGTCAATCTGATCTACTGTTTCATCGGCGTCTTTATCGGCACGCTGGTCGGTGTGCTGCCCGGCATCGGCCCGATCTCGGCGATGTCGCTGCTGTTGCCGATCACGCTGTCAGGCACGCCGGAATCCGGCATCATCATGATGGCGGGCATCTATTACGGCTCGATGTATGGCGGCTCGACCACCTCGATCCTGGTCAACATTCCCGGCGAAGCCGCTTCCGTCGTCACCTGCATCGACGGGCATCAGATGGCGAAACAGGGCCGCGCCGGTCCGGCACTCGGCATCGCCGCGTTCGGCTCGTTCATCGCCGGCACCTTCGCGCTGATCGCGCTGATGCTGGTGGCGCCCAAGCTCGCCAGCGTCGCGATCGCCTTCGGTCCGGCCGAATATTTCAGCCTAATGGTGCTCGGCCTCGTTGTGCTCACCTTCCTGACGCAGGGCTCGATGGCGAAAGCGCTGTTGATGGCCTGCATCGGCATCGTGCTCGGCCTGATCGGGCTCGACAGCATCACCGCACAGCCGCGCCTGACCTTCGGCCGGGTCGAACTGATCGACGGCATTGGCCTGGTGCCGGTCGTCATGGGCCTGTTCGGCGTCGCCGAAGTATTGCTCAACACCGAACAGGTCATCAAGCGCGACGTCATCAACGCCAGGATCACGCATCTGTTGCCGAGCCGAGCGGACTGGAAGGCCAGCGCCGGCCCGATGTCGCGCGGAACGATCATGGGATTCTTTCTCGGCATTTTGCCGGGCGGCGGCGCGGTCGTCGCCTCGTTCGGCTCGTATGCGCTGGAGAAGCGGCTATCCAAGACACCGGAGCGGTTCGGCAACGGCGCCATCGAGGGCGTGGCGGGACCGGAGGCCGCCAACAATGCCGCCGCCGGCGGCGCCTTCATTCCGCTGATGACGCTCGGCATTCCACCGAACGTGGTGATGGCGCTGCTGCTCGGCGCCTTCGTCATTCACGGGCTGCAGCCGGGCCCGCTGATGATCACGCAGAACCCGGGCCTGTTCTGGGGCATCGTCGCCAGCATGTATATCGGCAACCTGATGCTGCTGGTGCTGAACCTGCCGATGATCGGCATGTGGGTTCAGTTGCTCAAGCTGCCGTACAATATCTTGTTTCCGCTGATCATCCTGTTCACCATCATCGGCGTCTATTGCTCGAGCAATAACGTGTTCGACGTCTATGTGATGATCGCGTTCGGCATCATCGGCTATTTCATGCGCAAGCTCGGCTACGAGCCAGCGCCATTGGTGCTGGCCTTCGTGCTGGGACCGATGCTGGAGAACAATTTGCGCAAATCGTTGATCCTCTCGCAAGGTAATCTGATGACCTTCATCGAGCGGCCGATCTCGGCCGCCTGCCTCGCGCTGGCGGTCGTGCTGCTGGTCGGCCCGCTGCTGCCGGCCCTGCGCAAGAAGCGCGAAATGGTCGCGCTGGATGAGGGGGCGTGAGGTCTCTCACTCCCTCTCCCCGCTCTTCGCGGGGAGAGGGTCGGGGTGAGGGGCTCCATCCGCGAGTGATGCACGCGGTAAGTCCGGTGCCCCCTCACCCGGATCGCAATAGCGATCCGACCTCTCCCCGCAAGCGGGGCGAGGTTAGGTCTGAACCGGCCTATCTTCTAGAATGCTCGCTTCTTCTCGCCGAGGTCCCAGAAGATCCCTGCCATGATCGCCAGCGCCTCCTCCGTCACCGGCAGTAGAATGTGCTCATCCGGCGCGTGCTGCGAGCAGCCGGCATAGGAATGCGGCACCCAGATCGTCGGCAGCCCCAGGCCTTCGGCAAATACGTCGTTCGGCAGCGAGCCCCCGAAATTCGGCAGGATCGCCGGCGCCTTGCCCGTCGTCTTCAGGATCGAGTTCGCCGTCCAGTTCACCCAGGGGCTGTCGACATCAGTGCGCGAGGCGGCGAAGCGCTGTGCGCCGCTGACCTGCACCATCGGAAAGCCATTGGCATGCAGATGCGCGCGCACGGCGTCGACGACTTCTTCGTATCTGGTGCCGACGACGAAGCGAAGCTGCAGCACGGCGTTGGCGTGCCCGGGAATCGCGTTCGCCGGCTTCTCGATATTCCCCGACGACATCGCCAGAACTTCCAGCGTATTCCAGGCGAACAGCCGCTCGGCTGGCGTCAGTCCCTCTTCGCCCCAGTCGGCCGCCAGCGCCGGCTCATCCGCGGTCGGCTCGATCTTCACGTCCGCTAGCGCCGCGCGAACGGCGTTCGATATCCGCGGCGGCTTCAGCGCATCGAGCTTCATCCGCCCCTTGCCGTCGACGAGGCTCGCGATGGCATTGCAAAGGATCGTCGCGGGATTGGCGAGTACGCCGCCCCAATTGCCGGAATGATTGCCACCCTCACGCAGATTGACGTCGAGATGAATGCGGTTGCCGCCACGGCAGCCGAGGAAAATGGTCGGGCGTTCTATCGACAGCCGCGGCCCGTCAGACGCCAGGAACAGATCGGCCTTCAACTCCTCGCGGTGGGCCTCGCAGACCTGCCGCAGATCGGGCGAGCCGATCTCCTCGCCGGTCTCGATGATGAATTTGGCGTTGAAGCCAAGCTTGCCGCCGCGGGTCTCGCGCACGGCGCGGAGTGCCGCGAGATTGATGCTGTGCTGGCCCTTGTTGTCGGCGGTACCGCGGCCATAGACGCGCTCGCCTTTGGTGGTGATTTTCCAGGGATCGAGATTGTCGCGCCACTCGCCTTCCATGCCATCGACGACATCGCCATGGCCATAGGTGAGCACCGTCGGCAGCGAAGCATCTTCGCGATAGTCCGCCAGCAGATACGGACCCCTGCCGGAAGGCGATTCGATCAGGCGGGTGGAGAAGTCGAGCGCGGCGAAAGCAGGCTGAAGGTCCTCGACGAGATAGGCGCGCAACGCGTCCTCGCAGCCGGGATTCTGGCTCTCGGTCTTATATCCAACCCTGCGGCCTAGTTCGGCGAGAAACGCGCCGGAATGGAGATACTCGCGTGCCCGCGCCACCGCGGCGGCCCTGTCAGCCATATTTTCTTCCTTTGTTCGTTGCCGTGTTTGGCAGCAACCTATCGGGATAAGCCGCTCGCTGGAAGTGGCAGGGCGTGCCGAATGGGGTCTTGCCAAACGCAGCGGGGATGCAACAATTTCGGGCAACAGCCCGGCGTTTAAGCGGGCGGATGCGCGAGGGAACTCTTGCGCACATTCGAGGCTAGCTTCATGACAAAACAAATCCGGCTCAACGCCTTCGCCATGAACTGCGTGGCGCATCAATCGCCGGGGCTCTGGACCCATCCGCGCGACCGCACCCTCGGCTACAACCGCCTGCCCTACTGGCTCGATCTGGCGAAAACGCTGGAGCGCGGCCGGTTCGACGGACTGTTTCTCGCCGACGTGCTCGGCGTCTACGACGTGTTCGGCAACAGCCCGGACGCGGCGCTGCGCAACGCCGCGCAGACGCCAGCCAACGAACCCTTGATGCTGATCCCGGCGATGGCGGCGGTGACGCAGAATCTCGGCTTCGGCGTCACCAGCAATCTCTCCTTCGAGCCGCCCTACCCGTTTGCGCGGCGCATGTCGACGCTCGATCATCTCACCGAGGGCCGCGTCGGCTGGAACGTGGTGACCGGCTATCTCGACAGCGCCGCCCGCGGCGCCGGCAAGGACAAGCAAACCGCGCATGACGACCGATACGAGATCGCGGATGAATATATGGAGCTGGTCTACAAGCTCTGGGAGGGAAGCTGGGAGGACGGCGCCGTGCTGCGCGACCGCGCGCGCGGCGTTTTTGCGGATCCTTCCAAGGTTCATCGCATCCAGCACGAAGGCAACAATTACCGGCTCAACGCCATTCATTTGAGCGAACCGTCGCCACAGCGCACGCCAGTGCTGTATCAGGCCGGTACCTCGCCGCGTGGCCGGCAATTCGCCGCCCAGCATGCCGAATGCGTGTTCATGTCGGGGCCCTCGGCCAAGATCATCGGTCCTCGGGTGGCCGCGATCCGGGCGCTGGCGCAGGAGATCGGGCGCAACCCGGCTGAAATCCTGATGTTCTCGATGATGACGATCATTCTCGGCCGCACCGAGGCCGAAGCAAAGGCGAAATACGCCGACTACCGCAAACACATCGCGCCCGAGGGGGCGCTCGCGCTGATGTCGGGCTGGATGGGCGTCGATTTCTCGAATTACGACCTCGAGCAGCAGGTGCGCCATGTCCAAAACGATGCCGGCCGCACCGCGCTTGATAACGTCACGCGCGCCGATCCTGACAGGGTCTGGACCGTGCGCGAGGTCGTAGAGCATGTCGGGATCGGCGGCGCTGGCCCGGTCGTGGTCGGCACGCCCGAGAAGGTTGCCGACGATATCGAGGCCTGGTTCGAGCAGACCGACGTCGACGGCCTCAACGTCGCCTTCGCCACCTCGCCCGGCGATTTCGAGGATATCGCCGACATGCTGGTGCCGGAACTGACGCGGCGCGGGCGGTACAAGAGCGAGTATGCCGAGGGGACGTTGCGGGAGAAGCTGTTCGGCAAGGGCCGTGCGCGGCTGACGGAGCAGCATCCGGCGGCGAGGTATCGTGTTGGGCCGAAGGCAGCGGCTGCGGAATAACTTGTAGGGTGCGCAAAGGCGCACTTAGCGCCGTGCCCACCATCTATCCGCATCGCGCTTGCGAATGGTGGGCACGCTTCGCTTTGCCCACCCTACGATTCCTCCACGCGTCATTGCGAGGAGCCAACGGGTCCGGTCTTCGGCCGGCCCGATGACAGGCTCCGCGACGAAGCAATCCATGCTTCCGTTATGCCGCAAGATGGATTGCTTCGCTTCGCCCGCAATGACGGGGGTAATCAATTCACCGAATTGCTCACGACCACTTCGATCAGCTTCGCACCCGGGCGGCTGAAGGCCGACGACAACACCGACTTCAACTCGCCGGGATCGGTCACCTTCGTCGCCTCAAGCCCCAGCGATCTGGCAACGCCGGTAAAATCTACCGGCGGATCCACAAAATCCATGCCGACGTAATGATCGTCGCCATGGAAGGCGAGCAGCCGCTGCTTGATGATGCGGTAGCCGCCATTGTTCACGATCACGAATGTCAGCGGCAGCTTGTGGTTCGCCGCGGTCCACAGCGATTGGATCGAATACATCGAGCTGCCATCGCCGGAGTAACAGACGACCGGCCGCTGCGGATTGGCGAGACTGACGCCGACGGACGCCGGCAATCCCCAGCCGATGCCGCCCGAGGCCAGCGCGTGATAGCCATAGCGATCGCGATGCGGACGCAGCGCGATCATCTGCCGCGACGACGTCAGTCCCTCGTCGACCAGGATCGCGTTATCAGGCATCGCCTCGACCACCTGCAGCGCCAGCCAGTCCGGATCGATCGGCGAGGTCTTGGCATGCTTCGAAATTTGTTCGATCAGCGGCTTGCGCCGGGCTGTCCAGTTCTTCGACGCCAACGTGTCCAATCCACGGCGTGCACGCGCCTGCAGCCCGCTGCCGCCGGCGGTCTTCAGTGCCGGCACCAGCGCCCGTAAAGTCTCCTTCACGTCGGCCTTCAGCGCGATGTCCACGCCGTAATTCCTGGCGAGGTCGTGATCGACCAGTCCAACCTGAACGATCGATAACCCGTCCGGCAACGGATCGGTCTCGCTGTAGACCGACATCCGTAAGGGATCGCCGCCGAGCGCGATGAGGAGATCGTAGGGCGCGAGCGTCTCGCGGGCGATTTTCTGGATGCGCGCGATCGCGCCCATGAAGCACGGGCTTTCGGAGAGGAAATGCGCGCCATAGGGCGTCGACGACTGATACGCCGGACAGCCCAGCGTTTCCGCCAGTTCAGCGGCCTCGCGCAATGCATCGCTCTTGACGATCTCGTCGCCGACGATGATCACCGGCCGCTCGGCTCTCAGGATGCGCGCCGTCAGTGCCTGCAGCGCCTCTTCCGACGGCTTGACGCTTGTATCGACGCGGGTCGAGCGGCCGAGTTCGATGCCGGCTTCGGAATTGAGGATATCGCCCGGCAGCGAGATGAAGACCGGTCCCGTCGGCGGCGTGGTCGCGATCTTGGCGGCGCGGCGCACGATCCGCGGCAGATCCTCCAGCCGCGTGACTTCCACCGCCCATTTCACCAAAGGCTGCGCCATCTGCACCAGCGGGCCATAGAGCACCGGCTCGGTCAGGCCGTGGCCCTGCTCCTGCTGGCCGGCGGTGAGGATCAGGGGCGTGCCGGTGAAACTGGCGTTGTAGAGCGAGCCCATCGCATTGCCGAGGCCGGGCGCGACATGGACGTTGCAGGCAACGAGCTTGCCCGACGCGCGGCTGAAACCGTCGGCCATGGCGACGACCAGGCTTTCCTGCATCGCCATCACATAGGTGAGGTCGGGGTGGTCCTTCAGCGCGTGCATGATCGGCAATTCGGTGGTGCCGGGATTGCCGAACAGATGCGTGACGCCCTCGTCCTTCAACAGCGCAAGGAATGCGGAGCGGCCGGTGATCTTGTTCTTCATTTTTCCTCCCGCCCGCCGCTTCGTCGACGTGCGAGGCAAAGGCAGATGATCAAACTTGAGGGTTGTGTGCAATGGAGCGAGGTCATGGCTGCCCTGCGCGGACACTTCGCATCCCGGCGCGGTGAACCGGGGGCCCCGGACACAAAATCGCGAAAACAACCCCATGCAAAGTAGAATGGGCCGCGGCTCGCAGCCCTCAGGCCGCTTGCGCCGGGGGCACGAGATGGTCAGGTCGTCACGGCCCAACCTGATCTCATGCCGCCCTAGACCATCCCTTCACGGTCGGCCCGCTTCTTCTTTTTCGAGCGCTGCCAGACCACGCCGGGATATCCCTTCAGCGGCACCAGCGGCTCGCCGGTGTAGGCCCATTCCTGCAGCTCCTCGATGGCGATGTGATAGAGCGGCTGACGGCCGGTGCGGCCCGAGAATAGCGCGCGGGGAATATTGACCATATGGGGCGAGCGCGGGCGTTCATAGGCCACCGGCGTGCCGCAGTTGGAGCAAAAGCTTCGTACGGTCTTGGTGGCCTCGTCTTCGTACCGTGCAAGGCTGGTCTTGCCCCTGGTGATCCGAAAACGCTTGCGCCAGCTCCCGACATAGGTCGCATATGCCGCACCATGCGCTCGGCGGCTCGACGGCGAATGATCGTGCCAGGCCCAGCGCGCCGGCACGTCGATCTCGAAGGCGACCTTGCCGCACAGGCATTGACCGGCGGCGGGTTTGCCGAGCGCGACAGCCTTGGTTTTCTTTTTCTCTAATTCCTCTTCCGGAAACATGGCGAGCCCTTGTAGCCCGGATGAGCGAAGCGACATCCGGGAACGCTGCTGATACCGGCCCCGGATATCGCTTCGCTCATCCGGGCTACGATCTGGTCACGCCTGCTCCAGCTCGTCGTGCTCCGGATAATCCGTATAGCCTGCCACGTCGCCGCCGTAGAAGGTGGCGCGGTTGTAGGGCGTCAGCGGGAAGCCGCGCTGCAAACGCCGCGGCAGGTCCGGATTCGAAATGAAGATGCGGCCGAAGGCGACGGCATCGGCATGGCCGTCCCGGATCGCCGCATCGGCGGTCTCGCCGGTGAAGCCGCCGGCGGTGATCAGCACGCCCTTCCAGATCGGGCGGAACAGCACCATCGCGGACGGCACGTTCTGGTGGTTGACCTCGGCGCGGCCGGCGCCGGAGGAGCGCGGCTCGATGAAATGCAGATAGGCCAGCCCAAGCGGATTGAGCTGCTCGACAGCATAGGTGTAGAGCGACATCGGGTCCGGTTCACCGCTGCCATTGGCGACGCCATAGGGCGACAGCCGCAAGCCGACGCGGTCGGCGCCCCAGACCTCGACCACTGCCTGCGTCACCTCCATCAGGAAACGCACGCGGTTCGGTATAGAGCCGCCATACTGATCGGTGCGCAGGTTGGTGTGCGACTGCAGAAACTGCTCGATCAGATAGCCATTGGCGCCGTGCACCTCGACGCCGTCGAAGCCGGCAGCAAGCGCGTTCTTCGCGGCCTGGCGATAGGCATCGATGATGACTGGTATTTCCGATGTCTCGAGCGCGCGCGGCGTCTCGTAGAGCACCGCCTTGCCATCGGCCGTGCCGGTCTTGAGATCGGCGATCGGCACCGCCGATGGCGCCACCGGCAGCACGCCGCCCGGCTGGAACGAGGAATGCGAGACCCGTCCGACATGCCAGAGCTGCAGGAAAATAATTCCGCCCTTGGCATGAACCGCATCGACCACCTCGCGCCAGCCTTCGATCTGCGCTTCCGTATAGATGCCGGGCACGCCGGGGCTGCCGAATCCCGTCGCCATCACGGGCGAGGCTTCGGCGATCAGCAATCCGCCCGGCGTCGCGCGCTGCGCGTAATACTCCGCATTCAACGGCCGCGGCGCCAGCGAGGGCTTGGTCGCCCGCATCCGCGTCAGCGGCGCCAATGCGAGACGATGCCGGAGCTGATAGGGACCGACCTTGAGCGGCGAAAACAGCGATGGATATTTCATGTCTTACCCAGAACCCCGTGTTGATACGGATATGTAACCGCTTCAGCTTGTTCGTAAAAGGCTCCGGTGGCAATCTTGCCACGCGCTGCAAGAGAGCAGGTCGCCCATGCCGAAAACGAACGCCAGATCGCTGCCTTCGCTGAGCGTCCGGATCGATCTGGCCGACGAGGCACGCATCGGACCCGGCAAGATTCAGTTGCTGGAGAGTATCGGCGCCTGCGGCTCGATCTCGGCCGCTGGCCGCGCGATGGACATGTCCTACAAGCGCGCCTGGGATCTGGTCGACGAAATCAACCGCATCTGCCGGCAGGCCGCAGTCGAGCGCCAAACCGGCGGCAAGAACGGCGGCGGCGCGGTACTGACGCCGTTCGGCACGTCGTTGATTGCGCGCTATCGCAAGATCGAACGCAATGCGGCCAGCGCCGCGCGCAAGGAGCTCGAGGCGCTGAGCAAGGAGATCGGGCGGCCGAAGAAGGCCGCCAGCCGGTAAAAGAGAAAGTGATGGCTCGAAGCCGCCGCAGACTCTCTTCACCTCTCCCGCTTGCGGGGGAGGTCGGATCGCATCGGATGATGCGATCCGGGTGGGGGCTCTCTCCACCTTATGACTCGTGGAGAGAGCCCCCACCCACAGCCGATGCTCCGCATCGGCGTTCTACTAAAGAACGGCGGCCATGGGCCGCCTATGCCTCCCCCGCAAGCGGGAGAGGGTGCGCAGTCCCTACGCGGCGCTAACCGGTCTTGATCCAGACCGCTTTGACGTTGAGATATTCCTCGACGTGCTGCTTGCCGGACTCGCGGCCATAACCGCTCATCTTGTAGCCGCCGAACGGCACGGCCGGATCCATTGCCTGATAGCAGTTGACCCAGACCGAGCCGGCGCGCAGCGCCTTCGCAACCTGATGCGCCTTGCTGACATTGGTGGTCCAGACGCCGCTGCCAAGGCCGAAGGTGGTGGCATTGGCGCGCTTGACCAACTCATCGGTGTCCTTGAAGGAAATCGCCGAGATCACCGGCCCGAAGATCTCTTCCTGCGCAATCCGCATATTGTCCTGCACATTGGCGAACACGGTCGGCTGCACGAAGAATCCCTTCGAAAGCGCGCCTTCGGTCAGGCGGCCGCCGCCGACCATCGCCTTGGCGCCCTCCTTCTGGCCGATGTCGAGATAGCCGGTGACGCGCGCAAGCTGATCCTTCGACACCAGTGGCCCGATCTGGGTATTCGGATCGATCCCGTTGCCGACCTGCAGCTTCTTGCCGAATTCGGCGACGCGGCCGACGAACTCGTCATAGACCTTCTGTTCGACGAACAGCCGCGTACCGGCGCTGCAGATCTGGCCCGAATTGGCGAACACCGCCATCGCGGCGCCCGGCACCGCGGCGTCGAGATCGGCATCGGCGAACACGATGTCGGGTGACTTGCCGCCGAGTTCGAGCGACACGCGCTTGAGGTTGCCGGCGGAGGCGCGGATGATCGATTGCCCCGTGATATGCGAGCCGGTGAACGCGACCTTGTCGACATCGGGATGTGAAGCCAGCGTAGCGCCCGCGGTTTCGCCATAGCCGGGCACGACGTTGACGACGCCGGGCGGAACGCCGGCTTCCATGCAGAGCTCGGCGAGCCGCAACGAGGTCAGCGGCGCTTCCTCGGCAGGCTTCAGCACCACCGTGCATCCGGTTGCGATCGCGGGGCCGATCTTCCAGACCGTCGCGGCGAGCGGTCCGTTCCAGGGAATGATCGCACCGACGACGCCGATCGGCTCCTTCAGCGTGTAGGAGAAGATCTCGCCGGGCAGCGAGTTCTCGATGGTTTCGCCGTGCAGCGCCGTCGCCTGCCCGGCGTAATAGCGCAGCATGCCGAGCACACGCAGCTTGTTGCCGCGGGTGCGGCTGATCGGCGCGCCCATGTCCAGCGTGTCGAGCTGCGACAGTTCCTCGAAATTCTTCTCGACGAGATCGGCGAGCTTCAACAACAGGCTCTGCCGCTCATACGGCTTGACCTTGCTCCACGGCCCCTCGAAGGCGCGGCGGGCCGCCGCCACGGCGCGGTTGATGTCCTCCGCGTCGCCTTCGGCGACGGTTGCGAGCAATTCGCCGGTCGCCGGATTATGGGTCTCGAACCGCTTCCCGGAGGCGGCATCGACCCATTGGCCGTCGATCAGCATCTTCTTGTAGGAGCCGTCCGCATAGGGATGACGGGTGATCGGAATTGCCTGTGTGACAGCCATGTCTACACTCCCTTGAAGTCAGGATTCTTGTGGTCGCTATATTTGACTATCTATAACGATGGGCGGGAAACCGTAACGCAGCCGAACGCTTGCCGAAAGCGGCCGACGCGAAGACCTCCCATGCCCGTTCGTCCATGGTAGTCTGGGGTATCCGTCCAGCGAAACCATACCTCAGATATGTCCGGAGAATGACGATGCCCCATCCCGCAATGTCGCCAAATCATGTTGCCGTGATCACCGGGGGCGCCTCCGGCATCGGGCTGGCTGCCGCGACGCGTTTCGCCGGCTTCGGTATGAAGGTGTGCATCGCCGATATCGGCGCCGAGCGCCTCGCCGAGGCCGCGGCCAAACTGGCGTCTGTCGCCAAGGGCGGCGCGGCGGACATCATGACGGCATCGGTCGACGTCAGCCGCTTCGATGACGTGGCCGGACTTGAAACCGCGGTGCAAAAGCGGTTCGGCGGTACCGACATCCTGATGAACAATGCCGGCATCGGCCCCGACAGCAACAGCTTTGGTCCGCTGGAGAACTGGCAGCGCATTCTGGCGGTGAACCTGTGGGGCGTCATTCACGGCACGCAGGCTTTTGTACCTTACATGGTCGAACGCGGGCGACCCGGCCTCGTGATCAACACCGGCTCCAAGCAGGGCATCACCACGCCGCCCGGCAATCCCGCCTACAACGTCTCGAAGGCCGGCGTGAAAGCGCAGACGGAGGCGCTGCAGCACGAATTGCGAAACCTGCCGGGCTGCCAGATCAGCGCGCATCTGATGATCCCCGGTCACGTCTTCACGGCCCTGACCGCGCGCGGCCGCAGCGAGAAGCCGCCCGGCGCCTGGACGCCGGAGCAGACCGTCGACTTCATGATCGCACGCATCGACGCTGGCGATTTCTACATCCTGTGCCCGGACAACGATGTGCCACGACAACTCGACGAACGGCGCATGCTATGGGCCGCCGGCGACATCGTCGAAAATCGGCCCGCGCTGTCGCGCTGGCATCCGGATTACGCGGAGGCGTTTGCGAAGTTCGTGAAGGGAGAATGATTGGGCGGGTGCACCCTCTCCCCTTGTGGGAGAGGG
>NZ_LLYB01000094.1:110854-152933 GCF_001440475.1 Bradyrhizobium lablabi
AGAGAGCGCTGCGCCGCCCTACAAACTACGCCTACAGCGTCACCTGCTTGTCGCCGCATTGCTTGCAGGTGTATTTGACGCGGGTTTCGCCCTTCTCCGCCTGGACGCGGTTGGGCGCGCCGCATTTGCCGCATACCGCCTCGATCCTTGTGTTGCCTTGTTTAACGACGATGGCTTTCTTTGCCATCGTCTCGCGGATCAGGCGCTCGGCCTCCTCGCGCATCGCTTGCTTCGACATCGGCCTGCCCCATCATGAACGCTACGGCCGCGGTCTTATCACAATCATGATGCATTTCGTAAGTCGCGCGTAAAAAATCTCGTGACGGATTGTCACGTCGTCTCTGGCGTCAGCGCCAGCAGGCGCCGCACCAGCGCCAGCGCGGTTTCGGTAGCCGGATCGGCCGAAATCACGGGAACCGCCAGCGCGATGACGTCGATCGGATCGTGCGAGAGGACGATGAGATGGGTCGCGCTGTTGGCCGCCAGCAGCGACACCACGCGCTCGACGGCCGGATCGGACGATGTCAGGCCCCACGGCGCGTCGGGACGGCGCAGCACCCGCCGGGTCGACAGGAAATCGCGCAGCAGCGGCGGATCGTAGGCCACGAGTTCGCTTTCCCGATAACGCCGAGCGCTCTCGAAGATCGGATGACGCGCAAGTTCCGCGATCAGCGCGTCGCGCGTCTGGGCCGGCGAGGCCGCGACGGAATTCAGAACACCGGGGACCTGCGCTTCGAAGTGGGCGCGCAGCGCGTCCACCATCAGCCCGATGGTGAGCACGCCCGCGATGGCGATGGCGCAAAATCGCATGACCTGCGCCGCATCGGCATCCGGCGCGACAAACGCCGCGGCGATCCCGAGCAGCGCCGAACTCGACAGCCGCAGGGCCGTCATCGCCAGCGCCTGACGCTGCGTTTCCGCGCCGCGTTCCGCGATCAGGATCGCGGTCACGACGAGCAGCGCTCCCAACGCCCCGAGCCTGACCGGGATATCCGGCAGCAGCACCCTGAAATCGGTGATGATGAAGGGAATGACCAGCACGGCGCCGACGGCGAGGCGCGCGATGCTGCTATTCTCTGATACCGTCAGCATGGTCCGGTCACGTGTTGCGAGCAGCCAGGCGCAGATGACAAAGCCGACAAGCTGAAACAGCGCGAGCAGCATGGCGGCGGGCATCGCGAGGGTTTCCAATCCGGCCGCGCCGGCGAGACCGAGCACGATGCCGCCGGTCAGAATCGCAATCTTGGCCAGCCGCGGGGCATGACGCCGCAAAATGCCTTCGGTGACGATCAATCCGCCGAGCGGGATCAGCGCGGCCGGAATAGCCGACAGGTTGTTGAGCAGATCGCTGCCGCTCCACCACGCGGTGCCGCGCACCAGGAACAGCAACGCGATAATGCCAAGCGCGATCAGAAGCCGCCGGGTCAGCGGGCCCTTGGGATCGCGCCGGTGGAGCGTGACCATGGCAACGCCAAGCCCGATCGCGCCGCAGAGATTGACGATGGAATCGGCGATCATGCCAGATGTCATTTCACCAAGCGTCATCGGCCGTTCCCCAGCCATGGGCGCAAGCTGCCGAACGGACGCGTATCGTCGAACCAGTAGACCACCGGCAATATCAACCGCTGCAGCGCCAGCACGGCGGAAGCCGCGAGCAGTGCCGGCATTGAGCCGGCCGGCACGTCCTGTTGGACGTAGCGGCGGGCACCGGCGAGATCGATGCGGCCGATCTGGAGGACATCGTCGCCCCTTCCGTAATCGAGTTCGCGCGCGCACCAGGCGTTATATTGCTCGTCGCGATGTTTGGGCGCGACTTCAAAGGTCTTCTTCAGCGCGTCCGATCCGCCGGTATAGGCATTGGTGATGACAAACCGCGCTTCGTCAAAACCGGCATCCTCCCCCACGCCGAACACGGCGCGATGACGGGACATGATGCCGCGTGCCAGCTGCAGGTGCGCAAAGCTCTGGCGTGCGTCCGGATGCGGCGACGGAAAGACATCGGAAAAGGTCTGGCTGACCATGCCGACGACCGACGGCACCTGGGTGACGTTCGAGATCCATTTCGGACGCAGGCCGTCACGAACAAAGAGAACCAGCGCCGTCAGGCCATACAGCACCCAGGAGAGCCCCCGCCCCCGCTCATCGGGATCGACCATGACCAGGCCGAGATGCGTGACCTCCACCGGCTCGCCGTCGAGCTCGACCTCCATGACCGACAGCGCATTGAAGGCGATCGGCCGCCCCGTCGCTTCCTCGGAGATCAGCGTGACGATGGCGCGCGAGAGGCGCTCGCGCTCGCCGGAGAATATGCCGTAGGTAAGACTCTCCTCCGGCAGCGTCTTGGCGGCCACAACGCGCAGTTGCGATACCAGTTCGTCCAACTCGGCTTCGGAGAGCGACAGGCCGGGAGCTTCGACAATGCGCGTGACCAGCCCGGAATGGGTGCGCAGGCCAAGATCGATGTTGGGCTGGCGCAGCGCCTTCAGCCAGAAGGCGGCGTAACCGCGCAGGCGCCCGGCGGTGGACCCGACCTGAGCCAGACCGCGACGTATCGCCGAATTATCGCTCCAGAAAGACGCCATGCGACCCGCCTGCTCCGGGACCGGACTTCTGCGCCCTGCCCGTTAAGGACCCATGATTGCGGCGAGTTGCGGCTGCAGCAAGGTAAACGATGTGTTGAACGCGTCGAACGTCCCGCAAGATACGCAAACGGCGGATGCGCGAGCACCCGCCGCCTGCCTTCGCCAGGACCACGCCACAGGAAACGCGGCCTGGATTTACGAAGCCTTGATCTAGGAAGCCTTGATTTAGGAAGCCTTGGAAACTTCCATGAGCAGCCGCTCGGCCTTGGCGTCCTCGATGCGGTTGACCATCCGGCTGCTCTCGTGAACGTCGCGGACCGTCTTGGTCAGGGTGACGCAGGACTGGATGAGCATCACGATGCCCATCGCGAGGTAACCCTTGATCCAGAGGTCGACGGGGAGAAAGTAGACGCCGATCGCGACCAGGAAGGCGGAAGCGGCGAACGAGGCGTAGGTGAAGGTGACCCAGGCACTGCTGTGATGCGGGGAATTCTGGTTCATGGCACCATCCTGCAAATATGCGATGAAATATCGGTCTCAGACGGACTGCATGCGTTTCACGAAACCGTGCCGCAGCCTCATCCGCCCAGGATTTCTGCGCCCGCGCCAGTTAAGGAGCTATGAGTGGAGCACCTTTAGGTTGCAGCAAGGTAAACGATGCATTTAACGGCGACGTCAAATGATTCATGACAGCGAACGCCGGGCCGGATCAAGCCTTCGAGCGGCGATAATTGTGCGAGAGCAATGAGCATGCGCCCATGCTGAGCCCGCCGATGATCGCGATCGGAATCTGCGAGTACAGCGACGGCGGCACCATCTTGTTCCCCATTTGGGTCCACCAATAGAGGCTAAGTCCGACGGCGACGGCCGCGCCGACGACGGCGGTCAACGGCCCCCTCTCAGGGATGGGCAGAACATAAGCCAGAATTCCGTCAGCGGGTGCGGTGATCACCGATACGATCAGGCTGAAGAAATACACCGTTACGCAGCCTTCAACATAGTCGCCGGGGATACTCCCGCGTAGGGCAATCTCCTGTGCAAGGGCGACGAGAATTCCGAATACCGGACCCAAAAAGACGAATACGAACGCCCTTCGCAGCTCCAACGAAATCCGATGCCCGCAGCCATCATCATTTTCAGGAGGCCCTTCAGAAGGCATGGGTATTCCCTTATTTCGGCTTTGCCTGATAGCGTGCAGCTGCTTCCGGTGAGGGCGAAGGCGGACAGCTTTGTCCCGAAGGTGTCAAGAATTCCAGCGGCGGATGGTCGAAGATGGAAACCATTGCAGCGGAAATGCTCCGATCTCCGTACAGCTTCGTAATCTCCGGGCGAGGAATGTCCGGGTCCTGAATTGTGGCAATGATCCATTCCTGCCTTGGATACGGCTGAAAGAAAACCAAACGGTTGATATCAACCCGATAGTGGAATTCGACGTCCCGGCGACGTTTGCGGGCACCCTCAAATGGGTCAGCCTCCGTCCTTCCGTCCGTACTAAGATATTCCGCGCCAATTGCGCGAAGGATGGCGTGCATAATTGCAATGCGCTCGTAAACCGTAGCTCCGTCTGCGTCCATGTCGGACAATCGGGACCTTAGTTCGCGCCCTATCCCTTGGTCATCTCGGCTGAACGCCGACCATTTGGTCCGCTGCCTGTTCTTCGCTTCCCTCAAATAGGCGCGGTACTGTTCATTTGAGACGGGCCCGAAAGCGCAGTTGTCCTGATCTGAATGCAAGAACAACAGCGGCGTGTAGTTTGCGGCGATGATGATCGCCGCCAAGATAGCGAACACAGCAAGCGACCTGCGAAACATCCTGAACATCTGCGGTCGGCCCAGTCTTGCAATCGGAGCGCCAAGCAATCAGTCGAGGTTACGGGCCAAGCAAACGGCGGATGCTGAGACATAGGCCGTCCGCGCTCGCTAGCGCCGCGCGTCACAGGTTACGCGGCGCTCACATCCCGTCTTCACGCGCAGGCCGGTTCAATCGAATGTCGTTGCCGGTTGCCATCATCATTCGACAACAGCGAGCACAAGCCCATCGGCAGCAGCAGGAAGAAGCCCGCGCAGAGTGCTCCGTTCATGACCTCTGGCGGCACGGTCGATGAGAACATGATCGTGAACAAGGCGAGAACCAGGCCGATGGCGCCTGTCATGCCGATAGCTGCGGTCAGCAATGCCCTCAAGAGCGCCGGCAAGCCCCGTGCAAGATATCCGTCCACAAGCCCGGTGATCGCCGATACCGGCACGGTGAGCAGGAAGGACGTTATTGCGCATACACCAATGAAGCTATCGTCGATCCGCCCCGCGATGGCAGCAGCAACCATCCACACCGCGAGCGCGACCAGCGAAGGTCCCAACAGAAGAAACATCACGGGTCGTTTCATTGAAGTCGATCCTTCCTTTAAGTCTTCCGACGCGAAGCTAGACTGCAGCGACTTCGATCATGCCTGGCCGCCGACGGACGGCGGATGCCGAAGCACCCGCTGTCCGCCTTCGCCAGCACCGCGTCACAGGTTACGCGGCCTTGGAAATCAGACGGTCTTGGAAATCAGGCAGCCTTGGAAACTTCCATCAGCAGCCGTTCGGCCTTGGCGTCCTCGATGCGGTTCACCAGCTTGCCGCTCTCGTGCATGTCGCGCACGGTCTTGGTCAGGGTGACGCAGGACTGCACCAGCATCACGATGCCCATCGCGAGATAGCCCTTGATCCACAGATCGAGCGGCAGGAAGAACACGCCGATGGCGACCATGAAGGCCGAGGCAGAGAACGAAACGTAGGTGAAGGTAACCCAGGCACCGCTGTGGGGTTGGACGTTCTGGTTCATGATAATCTCCTGTTGATATGGGTTTAATCGATCGGGTTCAGTGTCAGGCAGCTTGCGTGCGTTTGGCGTTCAGCCGCGCGAGCACGTCGTCCGCGGTTGATTTGAGCCGAGGGCCAAAGCCCTGTTCGGCGAGCTTTTCGGCGGTCGCCAGCGGACCGCTGGCGGCGTCGAGTTCGATCAGGGCGTCGGCGGCGGCCTGGGCCTCGATCTGCCGTTCGCGCAGGCGCTTCAGCGTGTTCTCCGCTTCCGGCAGCGTGGATTCGTAAGGACGTGCCGCTTCGATGCCGCCCCTGCGAAGATTGCGAACCGCTTCGGCCGCACGGGCGATGCGGCGGCCGCGCTCGAGCTCGGTGATCCGCGCCTCGGCAGTGCTGACCTGACGCTTCATGCGCGCGATTTCAGTCGCGAACAGCGTCCGCGCGGTCATCGCGGCATCGCGATCGGCCTCGAGGTTGGCGATCGCCTGCGCCGCCTCGCGGGCGAGATCTTCGCGGCCACCATCAAGCGCGGCAGTGGCGCGAACTTCGAGATCGGCGATCCGGGCATTGGTGGCGTCGAGGCGACGGCCCTCTTGCTGGTCGCCCGCGATCGCCAGCGCCAGCGAGCGCTTGGAACGTTCGACGGCGGCCGCCGCATCGCGCATCTGCTGATCGAGAATGAGCAGCGCCGCGCGGTCTTCCAGTTCTTCCCCTGCGACAGCCACGCTGCCCCGGAAAAGCGTCAAAACAGTTTTGAACATCGGTAGCTCCCTGTGTTATGAGCAATGCTCATGAGTTACTTGTAGCACATCTTGAGCATTGCTCAAGAATTATTTTGAGCAATGCTCAAAGCAGGTGAAAGATGTCTAAAGCATTGGAAAGACGAGCCATTCATCGGGAATCGCTGGTTCTGGCGGGGGAGCGACGGATTGCCGCAGGTGGACTGGCGGGTCTAAAAACCCGCGATCTGGCCCGGGACATCGGCGTCGCCAATGGCGCGGTCTACAATCTGGTCGAGGACGTGGACGAACTGATCCTGCGGGTCGGATCGCGCACGCTGGCGCGGCTCGACACAGCGCTCACATCAGCCGAAGGCGACGGTCCCGCCTCGCCTCGCGAAACGCTGGTGCGCATCGCCGTCGCCTATTGCGATTTCGCCGCCGAAAATCTCGAACTGTGGCGTGCGCTGTTCGAGCATCGTATGGCGCCGGGCAAGCCGGTGCCGGAATGGGCGATCAGCGAACAGATGAATCTGTTCCGCCACATCTATCGCCCGCTCGCCGAACTCTTTCCGACGCGAACGCCGGCCGAGCTGGGCGTCACGGCGCGCAGCCTGTTCTCCGCCGTGCACGGCATGGTGCTGCTCGGCCTCGAACAGAAGCTGATTGCGGTGCCGGTCGAGGCGTTGCGCGAGGAGATCGCGGCCATCGTGCGCGCGATGGTCGATGGGCTGACCGGGAAACTTGATTAGATCTCGAAGATAACGTGACAGTCAGTCTCGATCGTCGCGGTCGTGATCCTCCAGGCGCTTCCATGGATCCTCGGCTCTCGGCGGCTCGCCAGGACCGTAATTCTGCACGATCAAATCTTCGAGCCAGACCTCGCCGTGCGGGCCGGCGACGCGCTTCGAGCGCAACGCGCTGGTCCAGTTGCACACCTCGGGCTGGTAGAACACGTAGCGGCTGCTCTTCGCCACGATTGCGAAGAAGAGGTAGGCGCGGCCAGTCTCGAAGTAGAACTCGCAATCCATGTCCTTGTAGACGTCCAGCAACCTGACGCGGGCAGCCAGTCTGTCGGCTCCCTTCCAGACGCGATCGACGTCGACGGTCCAGGTATGGTCCTTCACTTCCAGCACCTTGCCGATGAAGACGTATTGCGTGCGTGCAAAACCCTGGGCAGGCGAGATTGAATCGCAGGTGCAGGCATGCGCGATGTCGGCCGCCGCGGGCAGGCACAGCAACCCGACAAGCCAGGCGAGAACCTTCAACGGCGGTCGGCACGACATGCGATGGGTCATAATTCGGCTCCCAGAATCGTAGGGTGCGTAAAGCGACTTGTCCGCCATAGCTCAACGAGCGAAGGCGGAAGCGTGCCCACCATTGAAGCCGAGGACGCGGAGAGATGGTGGGCACGGCGCAAGTGTGCCTTTGGCCCACCCTACGGATTACACCTCTACAATCACGTAGCTGTCCTCGACACGCACCGGAAACGTCTCGGCCACATACGGCCCCTTCTGCAGTTCCTCGCCGCTCTCGACCGCGACCGGATAGGAACGCACCTTCACCCGCTTCGGATCGAAATACGATTGCCCGTTACGCATGTCGAACTCCCAGCCGTGCCACGGGCAACGCAACAACTCGCCGACGCGCGAGCGCTGATAGACACCCGGCTCCGGCGAGGTCAGCCGCGCCACGCAGGCCGCCTTCGCCAGCGGCGCGCCCTCATGCGGGCAGCGGTTGAGCAGCGCGAAGAATTCGCCGTTGACATGGAACACGACGATGTCGCGGCCCTCGACGCCAAAGACCTTGTTGCCACCGGGCGGGATGTCTGACGTGCGAGCGACGATGTGGCGGGCCATGTGATCCTGTCGTTACTCAGAGCCTGTAGAGCGCGCGCGCATTGCCGTTGAAGATTTTCCGGCGCTCGGTCTCCGTCAGCGGCGTCTTGAAGGCGTAGCGCGGGTCGTCGAAATCCCAGTGCGGGTAGTCCGACGAGAACAGCAGGCGATCGGCGCCGACCCACTCGATCAGCGAGCGCAGGTGTTTGCCCTCGTCGGGCTCGTCGATCGGCTGCGTCGTGAACCAGAATTGCTCCTTCACATATTCCGAAGGCCGGCGCTTGAGATGCGGCACCTCGCTGCGGAACGCGTCGAAATGCCGGTCCATGCGCCAGGTGGCCGACGGGATCCAGCCAAAGCCGCCTTCGATGAAGACGATCTTTAGGTTCGGGAAGCGCTCGGGCACGCCTTCGAGCACCAGACTCGTAAGTTGCGACGCCATGGTATGCGCGTTCGACTGATGCTCCTCGACATAATAAGACGGCCAGCCGCCGCCGGTCGGCGCGTGCCCGCCATAACCGCCGACATGGATGCCGAGCGGCAGGCCGAGTTCCTGCGCGCGGGCATAGATCGGCCAGTAGCGGCGGCGGCCGAGCGGCTCGTTGGCGCGCGGGCAGACATTGATCTGCACATAGCGGCCGATCTTCGCGCAGCGCTCGATCTCGGCGATAGCGAACGCCGTGTCGTCCTGCCCGGCGAGGATCGAGGCTTTCAGCCGCGGATCGCGGTCGGACCAGAACCCGAGCTGCCAGTCGTTGATGGCGCGCTGGATCGCGGCGCCGAATTCCAGGTTCTGCTGCGAGAAGATGAAGAGATCGAGCACCTGCAAGATGCCGTATTCGATATCAAGCGGATCGAGATGCTGCTTGCGCATGAAATCGAGATCGGAGCCCGGAGGCCCGCCGGTCGGCGGCCAGGCATCGCGCCGCGCGATCAAGGGCGAGGATCGCGGATAGGGCGTGGTGCCGATATAGGGCGTGCGCAGATGGCTGCCGTAAGTGCGCAAATGCTCCTGCCAGCGTTTTGGCAGGAACTGCTCGATATCGGCATGCGCGTGGATGCTCGGATGCACGTCGCAATCGATGATGCGCAGCCGGCTCTGGGTGGCGGCTTCCTCGGCGAGAATGGGGCGGTCGATGACGTCACTCATGCGATCCTCCTTGCAAAACTAGGCAGCGAGCTTCAGCCGCGGAAAGGTTTCAAGCGGATTGTCGGCGCACATCCGCGAGACAATGCCGGCAGGCAGATGCGGCGGCATCGGATCATCGCCGTCGAATTGCCAGTGCGGATAATCTGATGCGAACAGGAACATCTTGTCGGAGCCGATCTGCTCGATGACGTCGGCGACGCCTGCGGTATCCGGCGGGCCGTCGAACGGCTGCATGGTGACGCGGACATGGTCGCGAATGATCGCAGCCGGCTCGCGCTCGACCCAGGGCACCTCGACGCGCACGCCGCGCCAGGTCTTGTTGGCGCGCCACATGAAGGCCGGCAGCCAGCTCACGCCCGACTCCATCAGCACGACCTTGAGATCGGGAAATTTACCGAACACGCCCTCATAGATCAGGCTCAGGAGCTGGGCCTGAAACGCCTGCGCTTCGGCGAGATAATATTCGTAGCGATAGGACGGCCAGCCGATCGAGCTCGGCGCGGTGCGATAGGCGCTGCCGGCATGGATCGCGACCGGCAGCTTGTGCTTCGCGGCCGCCTGCCACAGCGGCCAGTAGTGCCGGCGTCCGAGCAGCGTCTCGCCCTGCGCCAGCACCAGCACGGAGACGAAGCGGTTGTCGGCCGCGCGCCGCTCGATTTCCTCCACCGCCAGATCCGGCGCCTGCATCGGCACCACGATCGACGCGCTCAGCCGCGAATCCTTCGAAAGCCATTCGGCCGCGATCCAGTCGTTGATCGCCTTGCAGAAGCCGGCCGCCATATAGGAATCGAACACCGCCTGTGCGCCATAGACGACATTGCAGATCGCGTGGCTCGAGCCGAGCTGGTCGAACGCACCGCGCTGCACCATCTTGAGATCGCTGCCCGGCTTGCCATTGGCCGGCCGCCAGTCGGCGCGGCCGGTGAACGGCATGTTGGGCGGATAGGAGTTGAGATCGAGGCCGTCGATGGCGCGGCTGACCACCTGTTCCTTCCAGTGGTCGTCGAGATAGGGCAGCAGCGTTGTGCGGGTACCGCCCACCGCGGGATGGATATCGCAGTCGATCCGCGTGGCCGCCATGGAGGTTCCTCGGATACTGTTTCTTGGCGGTCTTGGTGCCGCGCCCGGAACTGTGCCGCCGATGCTGTGGCGACGCAAGCGCATAACTTGGGGGGCGGCCCTGCCCAAGTTGCACAGCGGTTTCCCTTCTCCCCTTGCGGGAGAAGGAAAACCTCCTCGCGATTGACAGACAAAGCCATCCCTATCCAAATGTCCGCGCAATGGGCGCGGCGATTGGGGGAAGAAGAAAATGAAGATCAAATTCGGCAGGCTGGCGGTTCTCGCCGTCTCGCTTCTCGCATGCGGCGCGTCGACCGCATCGGCTGCCCCCGCGACAGCCAATGGACAGGCCGCGCTGGCGCTCGCCGGCGTGGTAGCGCTGTATTCACCGCTATTGACCTCGGATGAACGCGAAGCAGTTTCAGCACTCTTCGTCGGACAGTCGGGCGTGCGCTACACCAAGAAGATTTCGGTCACCGCGGACAAGATCGTCTGCCGTGTCAGCAATGTCGACATCACCGCGCGCTCCTGCGAACTGACCTTCAAGGGCGCCAGGCAGACCATCACCGGCCGACGCGCCAGCGAGATCTTCGCGACCGAAGCCATGGCCGGCGTGCCGCCCGATGGCGCCGCCGGATCGGTGTTCGAAAGCCTTTCGAAACTGAACTGCACGCTGGATCCAGCCGAGATCAGGCAGAAGGCCGGCGGCGGCGCGACGTGTTCGTTCGAGACGGGGAATTGAGCGGTCCTTCTTCTTCCTTCTCCCCTTGTGGGAGAAGCGAAGAGGCGTCCCACGATTGACAGGCAAATCTAATCATCTGCAAATGTCCGCCCAAAATCGGAAAAGGCAGGACGTATCGCGTGGCCGGCAACGAACAGGAAACTTACGAATGCGACGCGCTGGTGGTTGGCTCGGGATGCGGCGGGCTGTCGGCGGCGGTCACTGCCGGGCACCACGGCCTCAATGTGCTCATCGTCGAGAAGGAGCCCCGCTTCGGCGGCACCACCGCGCGGTCCGGCGGCTGGCTGTGGATTCCCGGCACCTCGCTGGCGAAAGCGTGGGGCATCGAGGAGAGCGAGGGACAGGCAAAGACCTATCTGCGGCATGAGGCCGGCAACAGCTTTGATGCCGCACGCGTCGACGCCTTCCTGAGCGAAGGGCCGAAGGCGGTCGATTTCTTCACCAGCAAGACCGCCGTGCGCTTCGACATGCCGCTGACCTTTCCGGATTACCACGCCGAAGCGCCTGGCGGCGCGCAGGGTGGCCGCTCGATGGTGGCGCGGCCGTTCGATGGCCGCGAACTGGGCGAGCATATCAAGGATATCGGCAGTCCCCTCCCGGAACTCACGGTGTTCGGTATGATGCTGGGCTCCGGCAAGGACATCGTCCATTTCATGCGCGCGACCAAATCGCTGACCTCGGCGATCTATGTCGCAAAGCGCTTGTCGAAGCACGCGATGGACGTGATGCGCCACGGCCGCGGCATGACGCTGACCAACGGCAATGCGCTGGCCGGGCGTCTCGCAAAATCCGCGCTCGACCTGAAGATACCGTTGTGGCTGTCGTCACCGGTGCATGAACTGATCGTCGAGGATGGCGCGGTGCGTGGCGCGGTCGTCGAACGCCATGGCAAGCTCATCCGCGTCAATGCCAGGCGCGGCGTGGTGCTGGCCTGCGGCGGCTTCCCGCACGACGTCGCACGGCGCAAGACGATGTTTCCGCACGCTCCCGATGGCACCGCGCATTTCTCGCCCGGTCCTGTCGGCAACACCGGCGATGGATTGCGACTGGCGGAGACGGCGGGCGGCCGTATCGAAGACACGCTGCCGAATGCCGCGGCCTGGGTGCCGGTGTCGATCACCGAGCGCAAGGACGGCTCCAAGGGCGTGATGCCGCATTTCATCGATCGTGCCAAACCCGGCGTCATCGCCGTGATGCGCGACGGCAAGCGCTTCGCCAATGAAGGCAATTCCTACCACGACTTCGTGCAGGCGATGGTGAAGTCGGCGAAATCAGGCGAGGAGATCACGGCGTTTCTCCTGTGCGATCACCACGCCTTGCGAAAATATGGCCTTGGATGCGTGCCGCCGTTTCCGATGCCGCTGCGCCATCATCTCGCCACCGGCTACCTCAAGCGCGGCACCACGCTCGCCGAACTCGCCGACCGCACCGGCATCGACCGACAAGGGCTCGAGGCAACGATCGCCGAATTCAACGCGTCAGCCGCGGAGGGGCGCGATCCCACGTTCGGCAAGGGATCGCGCGCCTATAACCGCTACCAGGGCGATGCGCTGCATGGCCCGAACCCCTGCGTCGCACCGATCAAGGACGGACCGTTCTATGCCATCAAGCTGGTGATCGGCGATCTCGGCACCTATGCCGGCATCAAAACCGACGCGCACGCGCGGGCACTAGACGAACACGGCCAGCCGATTGCCGGCCTCTACGCTGCCGGCAACGACATGGCGAGCATCATGGGCGGCAACTATCCCGGCGCCGGCATCACGCTCGGCCCCGCGCTGACGTTTGGGTATATCGCTGGCAAGCATATCGCGGACGCGGCAGCGCCCTAGAATGTCCTCAAGCTGGAACGAACCTCGATGGATTCGATTGTCTCGAAACGAACCGGAGATCGTTCCATGCCTGCGCCGTACTTTTGCGCTGCCCTCGTCGCCTTGAGCTTCGTTCCGACGCTCGCCATCGCCGCGAATACGGAGTGGCGGCCATATGTGATCGCGAGCACCGGGACCAGCGTCGACATGCCGGTCTCGATCTTCACCAGCGATGCCGGGCCGCCTGAGGGCGGAACCGGGCGACGGTTTTTTACCGAGGACCGCCGCGCTGACCTGACGGTGCAGTCCGTTCCCAATCCCGACAACGACTCCCCTGCCACGTTCCTGGCGAAGCAAAACCCGCCGGCCGGCATCATCTACAAGCGGATCACGTCGGACTTCTTTGTCGTCTCCAGCATTCGCAAGGACCGCATCTGGTACAACCGCTGCAACCGCGGCAACGGCACCATGAATTGCGTCATGATCAATTATCCCGCCGCCGAGAAGCGCCAGTGGGACGGCGTGGTGACCCGGATAAGTCAGACACTGAGGAACTAGCATCCACCTCCCCACGTACCGTAGTCGCCCGCTTCTTCTGCGCACCCGCGTGGGACCACCTGCACCTTTCGGAGCTCATCACTGCAATCTGGAGTGGGTACCCCTGATGCTTGCAGGCCGCGTCACGTGCTCACCTTGGCCGATGCGGCAAATCTGATAGACTGCCGGTCAGCGAGGCGAAGATGGACGCGCCCGGACCCGAGCGAAGGCTCGCTGCGGTCCTTGCCGCCGACATGGTCGGCTACAGCCGGCTGATGGAGGTCGACGAGGCGGGGACACTCGCACGCCTCAAAACCCATCGCCTCGAGCTCATCGATCCCTCGATTGCCAAAAACCGGGGCCGCATCATCAAGACCACCGGCGACGGCATGCTGGTGGAGTTTCACAGCGTCGTCGACGCGGTGTCGTGCGCCGCCGAGGTGCAACGCCGGATGGCGCGGCGCAATGCCGATGTGTCGCCCGCGCGATGGATCCAGTTCCGCATCGGCATCAATCTGGGCGACGTGCTCATCGAGGAGAACGATATCTTCGGCGATGGCGTCAACGTCGCGGCGCGTCTCGAAGTACTCGCCGATCCCGGCGGAATCTGCGTCTCGGGCGCCGTGCGGGATCAGGTCGGCGACCGGCTGGATGACATCGCCTTTGTGGATATCGGCAACCAGACCGTCAAGAACATCAGCCGTCCGATCCATGTCTTTCGGGTGCGGCTGGAGCCGGATGCCGCCGAGGCGTCCGTGATGAGCGGCAAGGACGACGCGGCAGCGGCGACCACAACCCGAAAACCGTCCATCGTCGTGCTGCCCCTGGTCAATATGAGCGGCGATCCGGAACAGGAATTCTTTGCGGACGGGCTCACCGAGGACATCATCACCGAGCTGTCGCGATTCCATGATCTGCTCATCATCTCGCGCAATTCGGCCTTCGTGCACAAGGGCAAGGCGGTGAAAGTGCAGGAGGTCGCGCGCGAGCTCGGCGTCGAATACGTCCTCGAAGGCAGCGTGCGCAAGGTTGGCGATCGCGTCCGCGTCACCGTGCAGCTCATCGACGCGCAAACCGACCGGCACGTCTGGGCCGAACGCTACGACCGCAAGCTCGAGGATATCTTCGCGATCCAGGACGAGGTGACCGGCGCCATCGTCAGCACACTTCCCGGCCGCGTCGAGGCCGCCACGCAGGAACGCGCGAAGCGCCAGCGGCCGGACAACATGGCAGCCTATGAATGCGTGCTCGCCGCCAAGGTCCTGCACCACCGCTCACGGCGCGAAGATAATGCACAGGCGCAGATCCTGCTCGACCGCGCCATCGCGCTCGACCCGAACTATGCGCACGCCCATGCCTGGAAGGCGTGCGTGCTGGGCCAGACCTGGGTCTATGCCTGGTGCGCGGACCGCGACGCCACCTTCCAGCAGGTGGCGGCGGAGCTACAGCTTGCGCTGACGCTCGATGACAATGACAGCGACGTTCACCGCATCCTGGCCGCGGTCAACCTGACGCGCGACGATCACGACAGGGCCGCTTACCATCAGGAGCGGGCACTCGCACTCAACCCGAACTACGATCTGGTCGTGGTGCAGCAGGGCGAGTTTCTGACCTGGCTGGGACGGCCGGAAGAAGGCATCGCCTGGATCAGGAAGGCGATGCGCCTCAACCCGTTCCACCCCGAACGCTTCTGGAATCACCTCGGCCGCGCATATTATTGCGCGGAGAAATTTGTCGAGGCCGCCGAGGCGTTCGCGCGGATCACGCGGCCCGACTTCACCCATCACGCCTTCCTCGCCGCCATCTTCGCGCAGATGGGCGACGGTGTTGCGGCTGCGGCGCATGCCGCCGAGGTCGTGAAACTCGAACCGGGTTTCTCGGTGGCCAACTATCTTGCCACCCAGCACTACAAGCAGGCGGCCGATCGCGCGCGCCACGAGGCAGGATTACTCAAGGCCGGGTTACCGGCGTGAGGTTGGCGTTGCGCGGATCAAGACGCGCCGACCGATCCCATGCTCCCGCGTGCAATGCGGCGTAACAATCGGCGCGAGGCTAGGGAACCGTGTGCCACGGGCAACAGTTACCCCGCGACGAAGCGGAGTGGCGCCGTCGGACGTTGATAGTTCAGGACGGCGCGGTGTATCTTTATTTTCTAGATCGAACCATCGGCAGACTTGAGGGCGAAGGAAAGGCCATGCGCGCCTTGATCCTAGCATTGTGCATCCTAGCGATCGTCGACAGCGCGCACTTTGCCAAGGCTGGTCTGAGCAGCACGCCTCGCGAAACATTGGCACCCGCCGAAACGGCAATCGCTACCGATGAAGCGACTCAGGAGGCCGAGGAACAGATCGGCCTCACCAAGGCAAAGCGTCGTGGAGTGCAACGTGGGCTAACCAAGCTCGGGTTCAAGACCAAGGTCAATGGGAAGTTCGACGAATCGACTCGCGCCGTCATCGCACGCTGGCAGGAGGAGCACGGCTACCCTACGACTGGCTTCCTCAACGCTGAACAGCACAAGGTACTAACGGACGCTGCGGCGGAGGCTGGCAAATCTGGCCATCGAGACCGTCGTCGCGCTGGGGGCCGTGCTCGCTATTCGCGTGGTGTCGGCGGTCCAATCGGTGCGATCGGCGGCGCGGTGCACGGCGTTGTGGGGGGTGTGGTGGGCGGACTATTCCGCAGGTGACTCGTCCAACCTCAAGGCAGTTAGTAACACGCCTACGTAGCTTGGCACTTTGTAGGACGGCTGACGATTGACTCGCCAAGGGCAAACTCAGGGCATGCGCGTGGTTGTGGGGCCGGAGGGTGATGTCGGAGACGGGGTCACTAGCGGAAATCCAGACCTCTCCTGCTGTGTGTCTGCTCTCATCCGGAAAGCGAACAGCACGGCGAGGGACATCATCACATCATTGGGTTGATGCCGCGCGGCAATTTTAGAAACTGAAATTTGCTCTCGGCCCCTAACGCAAATTTGGGGCTCTTGGGCGCCGCTAGGCGTTCAACATGAAAACGCGCGACGGCGAGATCCCTCCGGCTTCATCCGCCGCGCGCTGGCTTGATCACTGTGAGGTGGATGATGCCACGCGCCTCGCGCGTGATCTCGATACCAGTGTCCCGGACGCGCACGCTATCCCAGCCCCGCGCGAACTGCCGAAAAACCCAATTCCTGGCTCGGTGTTCCCAAGTTATTCGCCAGCCGTTTTCCGGGAACAAGTGTCGGGGAAGCAGCCGGCTAAATCATTGATTTTAATTGGAAGATGGTGGGCACGACAGGGATCGAACCTGTGACCCCTACCATGTCAAGGTAGTGCTCTCCCGCTGAGCTACGTGCCCTAGAATGGAACGACCAGTCGTCATCCCGCTCCAGCTTTATTCGTATTGGGTGGGGTCCGTATATCGGCTCCAAAGCGCCCCCGCAAGGACGCTTGGAAGTAATTTCTGAGGTGATTTCGCGCGAAATGGTCGCCGAATCAGGCCGCCAGCATCTTGTTCACTTCGCTGACCAATTCGCGGAGGTGAACCGGCTTGGCCAGCACCTTGGCGTTCTTGGGCGCCTCCGAATCGGAATTGAGCGCCACGGCCGCAAAGCCGGTGATGAACATGATCTTGATGTCGGGGTCGAGTTCCGAGGCGCGGCGCGCCAGCTCGATGCCGTCCATTTCCGGCATCACGATATCGGTCAGCAGCATCTCGAACGGCTCCTCGCGCAGCCGCTGATAGGCCGACATGCCGTTATCGTGGGGCGAGACCTGAAACCCGGCGTTTTCGAGCGCCTTGACCAGAAAGCGGCGCATGTCGTTGTCGTCTTCGGCAAGGAGGATCTTGTGCATGGCGGTCAGTCGTCGAACCCGGCTTGGAGGATCATTCCGCTCACTAAGCCTGACAGAGGGTAAATTTCGGGTGAAAGGTAACGGCTTCTTGGCGGTGGCAGGCAGCTCAATTTTCGATTAGCAGCGCGCATCAGGATCGATCAAGGCGGCGCTTTTCGGGCATTTGCGACACCTTCTGAGAGCATGACGGCTTTTTTCGCTTGGCAGAATGATTACGATTACGGACAATGCATCCTTACAAAACCAAAACCCTGCCCTTCACCGGCAGAATCGGTCGCCTCATCGACCGCTGCGGAAGGGAATGCGGACATGCAAGGGACGGCGCCCGACGATGACCCAGTTTGATGGCGAACTGTCGCCTCCGTTCGAGATCGTGGAGCCGGCGAGCTGGCGGGCGCCGATCATCTTCAACTCCCCCCATTCCGGCTCGGTCTATCCCCCGGCATTCCTCAACGCCTCCCGGATCGACCTTGCGGCGCTCCGCCGCTCCGAGGATTCGTTCATGGACGAATTGATCGGCGGCCTCTGCGAGCAGGGTTTTCCGACCGTGCGGGTCAATTTCCCCCGCTCCTATGTCGATGTGAACCGCGAGCCCTATGAGCTCGATCCGCGGATGTTCACCGGGCGCCTGCCGAGCTTCGCCAACACCCGCTCGATGCGGGTCGCCGGCGGTCTCGGTACCATTCCGCGCGTGGTCGGCGACGGACAGGAAATCTATCGCGAGCGGCTTTCGGTCGACGAGGCGCTGGGGCGGATCGAAGCGCTCTACAAGCCCTATCATCGCGCGCTGCGGCGGCTGATCAACAAGGCCCATCAGGCGTTCGGCACCGTGATCCTGGTCGACTGCCATTCGATGCCGTCGGTCGGCGTATCCAGAGACGAGCCGCGGCGGCCCGACATCGTGATCGGCGACCGCTACGGCACCAGTTGCGCCAGCCTCCTGCCCGAAATCGTCGAGCAGATCATGAGCGGTCGCGGCTATTCGATCGGCCGCAACAAGCCCTATGCCGGCGGCTTCATCACCGAGCATTACGGCAACCCGGCCAGCGGCCTGCACACCGTGCAGCTCGAGCTCAACCGCGCGATCTACATGGACGAGCGCCGCCGCGAGCGCAGCCCGCGCTTTGCCCAGGTGGCCGCCGATTTTTCCGCGCTGGCCGACGCGCTGGCGCAGGTGCCGCTCGGCGATCTCGGGCCATTCCAGGCGGCGGCGGAGTAGAGGCTTATCTTCGCCGCGATGATCCGGGATCTCGATATGTCGGACCCCGAAAGAAAAAAGGGCCGCTTGAATGAACAAGCGGCCCAAGTCTAGGGAGGAAACGCCCAAGGAGGGCAGCGATAGCGCGAGGCGCTACCGCACCGCAACAATATGCGACCGCGCTGCACAAAAGGCAAGAGTTTTCGGATCTCTTCCGGTGCAAGCCGGGTCCAGTCTGGCGAATCGGCAACACTGACGGATCCGAAAATTACTACAGTAATATCAAATACTTACGAGTGAAGCGCGGCGAGTTCCGTGTTCACTGCAGTGCTGGTATGCCAAACTCGCAACTTTGTGATGGCCGGGCTAACCAAAAATCCACGCCTAAACGAAGCTAGTTCGAAAGCCGATTCGAAAGCCGGCCCCGAAAGACCGGTGGGAATAACGCCGCGTTGGTCGTGCGCCGCCGCCCGGATTGGGATAGGCAATAGGCCGACATTTCTATTGCGGTAAGGGACAGCCGTGACGGTCATCGATTTCACAGCGTTTATCGGGCGCCTTGCCACGGCTTCGGGCGAGACCATCCTGCCGTTCTTCCGGACCTCGCTCTCGATCGACAACAAGAGCGCAAGCGATTTCGACCCGGTCACCGAGGCCGACCGCGCGGCCGAAGCGGTGATGCGCCGCCTGATCAAGGCGAATTTTCCCCAGCACGGCATCGTCGGCGAGGAGTTCGGCAACGAGCGCGAGGACGCCGACTATGTCTGGGTGCTCGATCCGATCGACGGCACCAAATCCTTCATTGCGGGATTTCCGATCTGGGGCACGCTGATCGCGCTGCTGCACAAGGGCACGCCGGTGTTCGGCATGATGCACCAGCCCTATATCGGCGAGCGCTTTTCCGGCGACAGCGGCTCGGCACATTATTCCGGGCCATCGGGCGAGCGGCGGCTGACCACGCGACGCTGCGCGACGCTGAAGGAAGCCACTTCTTTCACCACCAGTCCGCTTTTGATGAACGCCGCCGACCGCGAGATCTTCAGCCGGGTCGAAAATGCGGTGAGGCTGTCGCGCTATGGCGGCGACTGCTATTCCTACTGCATGCTGGCGGCCGGCCATCTCGACCTCGTGGTCGAGACCGAGCTCAAGCCCTACGACATCGCGGCCCTGATCCCGATCGTCACCGGCGCCGGTGGCATCGTCACCAACTGGGAAGGCAAGCCCGCCCAGAGCGGCGGCCGCATCGTCGCCGCTGGCGACGCCCGCGTGCATGAGGCCACGCTGAAACTGCTCAACAGCTAGGGACACAGCCGCGCAGAGCCCGATGGATGCATTGATCGTCGTCGATATGCAGGTCGGGCTCCTTAACGGTGAGCCGAAGCACGATCTGAACGGCGTCATCGAGCGAATCAACCTGCTCGCCGCAAAGGTCCGCGAACGGTCAGGCACGGTGATCTTCGTCCAGCACTGCAGCGGCACGGAAGACGATTTCGTGCCTGAAACGCCGGGCTGGGCGCTTCTGCCAGCGCTTCATCGGACGCCGGCCGATATTGTCATTCGCAAGATCTTGAACGATCCCTTCGTCGGCACCGACCTCGCGGCGCGCCTGAAGGAAATGGCGCCCGAGCGCGTCTTTATCACGGGATGGGCAACCGATCTTTGCGTCGATGCAACCGTCCGGTCAGCCGTCTCACATCATCACAACGTCGTGGTGGTGACCGATGGCCATACCCTGAACGACCGGCCTCACCTCGACGCCGCGAGCGTCGTCCGTCACCACCACTGGGTCTGGAGCAATCTGATCACGCAGCGGTCAGTCCGGCTCGCGCGTACGGACGAACTCCTGTTTTGAAGCGGCTTGCGCCCGCTGCAACCGACAGGACCTTGCATCGCGCGATTCATTGCGTACGATGCCAGCCAACGCGCACGACAGATGCGCCATCGGGGAGCATTTATGAGATTGCCGGGCAAGCTGTTTGCTGGACTGACGCTGCTATTGTCGCTTGTATTGATGCCAGTCTTGGCCTCGGCGCAGGATTTCCCCGCAAAACCGATCAAGCTGATCGTGCCGTTCCCGGCCGGCGGCCCCAACGACATCATCGCGCGCGTGATCGGCCAGCGCATGTCCGAAATTGCAAAACAGCCGGTGCTGATCGACAACCGCGGCGGCCAGGGCGGCGTGCTCGGCACCGACGCGGTCGCGAAAGCCCCGCCCGACGGCTACACCATCGCCATCTCGAGCGCGGGCGCGCTGGCCATCAGCCCGAGCATGGAAAAGGTCGCCTACGACACGCTGAAGGATTTTGCGCCGGTGACGCTGGTCGCTACCGTGCCGGAGATGCTGGTGGTCGCGACCAACGTCCCCGCCAAGGACATGAAAGAACTGATCGCACTCGCCAAGGCGGAGCCGGGCAAACTGAATTTCGCCTCTTCCGGTCCCGGTAGCCTGCCGCATCTGGCGGGCGAATTGTTCAAGCTGACGGCCAATATCGACATCGTGCACGTGCCCTACCGCGGCGCCGCGCCGGCGGTGAACGACCTGCTGGGACAGCAGGTGCAGATGACCTTTCTCGACCTGCCGGTGCTGCTGCCGCAGGTCAAGGCCGGCGCCTTGCGGCCGATCGCGGTCGGCGCGCCCGAGCGGGCGCCGACGGCGCCGGAGGTACCGACCACCGCCGAGGCCGGCATGCCCGGCATGATCATCGAGAACTGGTACGGCATGGTGGCGCCCGCCGCCACGCCACCGGCGATCATAGCTAGCCTGCACAAGATCACGACCGAAGCGATGGCCGACCCGACCGTGAAGGAAAAGCTCGCGGCCCAGGGCGCAACGCTGGTCGGCAACTCGCCGGAACATTTCCGAGGCTTTATCGACAGCGAAACCAAGAAGTGGACGAAGGTGATCAAGGACGCGGGAGTCGTGACGACGAAGTGAGCACTACGACACGGACAACGCATCCCTGACGATGGCTGCACTGAAGACTGAATAGCCGGAACATCTGGCACGAAACGTCGTGCCGGCCCGGCCACGACAAGTGACCGGAGGCTTCCATGAAGACTCTTCGCGTGCTTCTCACCGTTGTGTCCGTGCTGCTGCCGGCCGCAGCGGCCGCGCAGGATTTCCCCGCAAAACCGATCAAGCTGATCGTGCCGTTCCCGCCCGGCGGGCCCAACGACATCATCGCGCGCGTGGTCGGCCAGCGCATGTCGGAGATCGCAAAACAGCCGGTGGTGATCGACAATCGCGGCGGCCAGGCCGGCGTGCTCGGCACCGATGCGATCGCCAAGGCCGCCCCCGATGGCTACACGATCGGTATCGTGAGCGCGAGCGCGCTGGTCATCAACCCGACGATGGAAAAGGTGCCGTACGACGTGGCGAAAGATTTCGCACCCGTCACGCTGGTGACGACGGTGCCGGAAATGCTTGTCGTCGCCAGCAACGTGCCCGCCGGCGACATGAAGGAGCTGATTGCGCTCGCCAAGGCACAGCCCGGGAAACTCAATTTCGCATCCGCCGGCGTCGGTGGCATGCCGCATCTTGCCGGCGAACTGCTCAAGCTGACGGCCAGCATCGACATCGTGCATGTGCCCTACCGGGGCGCCGCACCCGCCATCAACGATCTGCTCGGCCAGCAGGTGCAGATGGCGTTCCTCGATCTGCCGGTGCTGTTGCCGCATATCAAGGCCGGCACCCTGCGCCCGATTGCGCTCGGCGCGCCAAAACGCGCCCCCACCTCGCCCGACGTGCCGACCACCGCGGAGGTCGGCATGCCCGATCTCCTGATCGAAAACTGGTACGGCATGATCGCGCCGGCCGGAACGCCTGAGGCGATCGTCAACACCCTGAACCGCCTCGCCAACGAGGCGATGAACGATCCGCAGGTGAGACAGAAACTTGCCGATCAGGGCCTGACGGTCGCCGGCGACACATCGGGGCATTTCCGCGACTACATCGGAAGCGAGACCAAAAAATGGGCGCGCGTCATCAAGGCCGCCAACCTTGCTTCGGCCAAGTAACGGCCTCGCAAAGCGCGTCAAAAATCAAGCAGGCGTCCGCGCAGCTCGCCGAACGGAATCATGATGTGGGTGCGGAACGCTTCGCGTTCCTGCAAGGAACGGTACCAGCGCTCCACACAGGGCAGCTGCGGTCGCTCGATCTCGAGCTCGTAGTACCGGTATAGCGATGTCCCCGCGGTAATGTCGGCGAGCGACAGCGTGTCGCCGAGCAGGAAAGATCGGCCTTCCAGGAGCCGGTCCAGCTTGCCGAACTGCTTGGCGCACCGCGCGAGCGCGGCATTGATCGCCGGCCAGTTTCGCTTGTCTTCGGGCGTGCGATAGAAGCCCCAGAACACGCCGACCAGAAAATCGGGCTGCAGCGCGGTGTGCGACCAGTCCATCCAGCCGTCGACAGCGGCGCGGACAACAGGATCATCCGACCAGAAGCGTCCGTCACCGTGGCGCGCGGCGAGGTAGCGAAGGATCGCATGCGATTCCCACACCGTTGCGGCATCATCCCGGATCACGGGGATGCGGCCGTGGGGGTTCATCGCGAGGAAATCCGGCGCATCGAGCCCGCCAAACTGCCCTCCGGCATCGATATGTTGATGCGGCAGTTCGAGTTCGCCGATCAGCCACATGACCTTCTGGACGTTGAACGAGCTGCGGCGTCCCCAGACCTTGAGCATGTCAGTCTCCTTCCACCTTCAACGCGGCGCGCATTTGCGTAAGTGCTCGGCCAATTGCTGCGCGGGCCGGGGCAGCGACTTGAAACTGCGGGCACAGATCACGAGCCGTCGGTTGGCCCAGGAATCCCTGATCCTGATCACATTGATCTTCATCGATCGCGCGCAGCGTTTTGCGGCGACCTCAGGCATCACGCCGATTCCGATGCCGGCGGCGACCATCTGGCCGATCGCATCGAAACTGTTCAGCCGCGCGCGAAAGCGCAGACGCGCGCCGAGACGCGCCGCGTGTCCGCTGATATGGGTGTGCAGCGCGATCGAGCTGATCAGGCCGACGAAATCGCGCTGCACCACCTCGCTGAAATCGACCTGCCGCCGGTTCGCCAGCTCGTCGTCCCGCCCGGCAACCAGCACCAGGCGATCTTCGCTGAACGGCATCCGTTCGATATTGTCGGCAAGCGCGTGCTCGGCGGCGAGCCCCAGATCGGCGGAACCGATGACGATAGCGCGAGCGATTTCCGCGCTTTCGCGCTCCTCCACGTCGATCGAAATGTGAGGATGCGCGGCGAGGAAAGCAGCCAGTGCCTTCGGCAGATATTCCGAAAGCCCCGACGTGTTGGCGAGGAAGCGGACGGTGGCCTTTGCGCCGCGGGCAAACGCCGAGAGATCGCCGCGCATTGCCTCTACATTGTGGAGCACGATTCTCGCGTGATCGAGCAGGCTTTCACCGGCCGGCGTCAGCTCGACGCCGCGGCGACCGCGCGTCAACAGCGCAACGCCAAGCGCGTCTTCCAGTCCCTTGATCCGCTCGCTCGCCGAGGCCAGCGCAAGATGAACCTTTGCCGCGCCGTTGGTGATGCTGCGCGTCTCCGCCACTGCAACGAAGAGCTGAAGATCGACCAGATCGAAGCGCATCGGGATTCCTGACGGCGTGAACCGCTTTGAGCCGTCATTGCGAGCGAAGCGACTTGTCCGCCGTGGCTTTAGCGAAGGCGGAAGCAATCCACCTATCCGTTATGCCGCGCAATGGATTGCTTCGTCGCTTCGCTCCTCGCAATGACGGAGGGGGCGCCAGCCTTCGCCTCAGGCGAAGGCTGCCTCCGTAACCTCCAGATTGTGCCGATTACCGCGATAGGTCAATCTCCCCCGCATGTTCGATTCCCTGCTTCTCCTCGTCACTGCCACTTTCCTGCTCGCGGGCTTCGTGAAGGGCGCACTCGGGCTCGGCCTGCCGACGGTGTCGATGGGACTGCTCGTGGTGTCGATGCCGCCGGCCCAGGCGATCGCCATCGTCATCGTGCCGGCGATCGTCACCAACATCTGGCAAACCTTCGGCGGCCCGTACTTGCGCGATATTTTCCGACGGCTATGGCCGTTGCTGGCCGGAACGGCCGCCGGCATCTGGCTGAACGCGGGATCGCTGACCGGCCCCTATGCGCGCTACACCACCATCGCACTCGGCCTGTTGCTGGCGATCAATGCCATCATCGGCCTGTGCAAATTCAATTTCACCGTTGCCCCCCAAAGCGAAAAATGGGTCGGTGGCATCGTCGGGGTGATCACCGGCATGATTTCTGCCGCAACCGGCGTCCAGGTCATTCCATCCGTGCCGTTCCTGCAGGCGATCGGCATGGAGAAGGAAGAACTGATCCAGGCATTGGGCGTGTTCTTCACGGTCGCGACCCTGGCGCTTGGTCTCAACCTCACCGGCGCCGGCCTGCTGACGGCTGCAACCGCCCTGCCCGGCGCGATCGCCATGGCGGCGTCCTTTGCCGGCATGTTTATCGGACAGGCGGTGCGGACACGGCTGCAGCCGGATGTCTTTCGGCACTGGTTCCAGATCGGCATGATTGTGCTCGGCATCTACCTCGCCACCAATGCGCTTGCGAAGTTGATGTCGTAGCTTCTCCGGAAGCCAATGCCGGAAACCCGCTCATTTCTCGTCAGGGAATTCGCCAGACAGGCGACCGGACCTCAGCGCGCCTCCAGCATTGCCACGCGGATGCCGAGATAGACGAACAGCCCACCGAGCGTGCGGTTGATCCAGGCCACCGCGCCGGCCGACTGCCGGATACGCCCGGCGGCCCTGGCCGCGAAGGCGGCGATGCAGAAACACCATAACATGCCGCCGGTGATAAAGATCAGGCCGAGCACCAGGAAGGCCGCCGTCTTGTGGGGAGACTCCGCCGCCACGAATTGCGGCAGGAACGCCAGAAAGAACAGCGCCACCTTGGGATTGAGCACGTTGGTCAGGGCGCCCTGCCAGAACACGCGGGCAAGCGACGTCTCGTTGCCCGCCGAGCCATTGCCTGTAGCTGCCGCTTCCGCCAGCGGGCGCGAGCGCGACAGCAGCATCTGCACACCTGTAAACAACAAATAGGCGGCGCCGGCCCATTTCAGGACAGTAAAGGCGGCGGATGACGCCATTAACAACGCGGACAACCCGATCGCGGCACCGAACACGTGAACGAGGCAGCCGGAGCAGATCCCGATCACCGCGGCCGCCCCGCCGCGCCAACCGAACTGGATGCTGCGGCCGATAATATAGGCCGTGTCCGGCCCCGGAGTGATGTTGAGCAGCAACCCGGAGAGGATAAACAGCCAGAGTTCGTGAATGCCGAGCGCTTCTACCATCGTTAACGGGTTCCCTTGCACTTGAGACCAATGCCAATCCGGAAGGATTGCAGTACTATCATGAGCAAATCAGGCTTCCACCAGATTGCGCATATTTTATAAACATTGGAATCCGTTGGCCGACCGCGTAGTGGTTATCCTGCCAATTCCGGCGCCGTTGGGGATATAAGGGAATATGGAGAGACGCCTGGCAGCTATCGTCTGCGCTGACGTCGCCGGCTATTCCCGAATGATGGGAGCCGACGAAGCGGGGACGCACGCCACGTTCAAGGCCCATCGAAGCGCGATCTATCCGATCATCCTCAATCACGGCGGCCGCCTGGTGAAGAACACCGGCGACGGCTTTCTTCTGGAATTTCCCTCCATCGTTGGCGCCATCGAAGCGGCGGTCGCCATGCAGATGGTGATGGCCGAACGAAACGAACACCTGCCCGCCGATCGCTCGATGCAGTTCCGCATGGGCATCCACATGGGCGATGTGATGGCCGACGAGGACGAGGTGTTCGGCGACGACGTCAACATTGCCGTCCGCCTCGAATCGGTCGCCGCGCCCGGCGGCGTGGCGGTTTCGGGCAAGGCCTGCCATGAGGCCGGCAAGCGCCTCAGCGTCAGCTTCGTCGATGCCGGTCCTTACCGGTTCAAGAACATCGAGGAGCCGATCCATGTCTGGACCTGGCAGCCCGGCAGCACGGATGCCGCCGGCCCCGCGCGCAAGACCGGATCCGAGACATCGGTCACGAACCTGCCCGCCCAGTATCGCACCGCGATCGTGGGCGTGCTCCCATTCGCGAATTTGAGCGAAAGCGGGGACGAGTATTTTTCCGATGGGCTGACCGAGGACCTGATCCACGCGCTCTCGCTGCAATCGTTCTATCGGGTGCTGAGCCGGAACTCGACGTTCCCGTTCAAAGGCAAGAACGTCAGCACGCGGCTGATCGCGCGCGAGATCGATGCCACCTACCTGATCCAGGGCTCGGTGCGCCGCGCCGCGAGCAAGATCCGCGTCACCGCCGAATTGATCGCGCCCGAAACCGGCGAGCAATTGTGGACCGGCCGCTTCGACCGCGATATGGGCGACCTGTTCGCGATGCAGGACGAACTCACCACCAGCCTGTCGGCGGCGATCGCAGCCGAAATCTACCGGGCGGAAGCGTCCGCCCCGCCCCGCTCCTCGTCGAACGACATCACCGCCTGGGATCGTTTCCTCAAGGGGCTGTCCTACTATTATTTGCAGACCAAGGACGACGTCGAAACCTCGATCGGACTGTTCAAGGAAGCCATCACGCTCGATCCGACGCTTTCGATCGCGCGCGCCTATCTCGCCACCGTCCAGGCCCAGGGCATCCAGCTCGGCTGGATCAAGGGCACACGCGTAGTCTGGGATTCCGTGATGAGCCTCGCGGAGAGCAGCGTCCGGCTCGATCCCCGTTCGTCCTTTGCGTTTCAGATTCTCGCCTATGTGCACTCGGCGGAAGGGCATTACGAGGCGGCGATGGATGCCGCCAAGCGGGCGGTCTCACTCAATCCATACGACATGGGCGCCCGCGGCGTGCTTGGGGTGTGTCATCTGGTGTCCGGCGAACACCGGCACGCGATCGAATTGTTTACGATGGCGGCGCAGAGCGGCAGCAACGATCCCCGCTATCAATGGGCGGCCGTGAACGCGTTCAGCCACTATTTGCTCGGACAATATGACGCGTCGCTGTCCTGGGCGCGCGAACAGCTTTATGTGAATCCCAACCATCTCCAGGCGCTGGCGATACGGGCGGCAGCCCTCGCGCAATTGGGACGAACCGCGGAAGCGGTGAGCGCGACCGAGATCTTGCTGAGCAACTATCCAAGCCTGACTGTCGACCGCCACTTGCGGAACTTTCACTGGAAGGTGCCGGCCGACGTCGCCCACTACCGTGACGGCCTCGTGAAAGCCGGCGTCCCCTTCAGCAGACTGACCCTCGTCGAATCCTCTCCGAAGCTTGCCGCCGACTCCTGAGAGTGTAAGGCGGTCAGTTGACACGACGCCGAATTCCGCCAAAACTTGCCCACACGCTGAAGTAGCGCGCCGCCGAATTTCCTTTTCAGAACTGTCATCCGCTCCGCACGGGGGTCAGGCCATTTTCACATTCGGCGCTTAAGGATTTGAACCATGTCGGATCATCCCGTTGCCACCGCCCCGGGCACCGCGCTCGCCGGGCAATTTCCGGTTTCACCCAATAACCCTTGCCCGTTCCTGCGCGCGCTGGTCGCCAACGGCTATGTCGGCGGCGACGTCGTGCCGCTTTCGCAGATCTCCGAAATCGTCGGGGACGCGAGCGGGCAAACCGGCCTTGGTAAAATGAAGGTGCGGATAGCAACCTGGATGGTCGCCGTGATCGCCAACGGCCTCGGGCCGGGGCGTTTATTCAAGAGCGCGACCTCGGGCGCCGTGCTCGATCAACTGCGCGACGGCCCGCTCGACAAGCATGGCGGCGGCTCGCGCATTCTCGATGCCACGGCGAAGGTCCATGAAGAGCAAATCGACCGCCTCGCCAGCTTCGGCAAGGACTGCAAGGATCCTGCAGGGGGCATCGAGACCGGGCTGACGGCGAAGGAGATCGAGACCTTCATGGCGGCCAACATCAAGCGCGACGGCGATGCGGCGCGCTGGTATTTCCCGATCCTGATGAAGGGCGAATGGCCGGTGCTGTTGAAGATCCTCGGCAAGGGCGAAGGTGAGGAGCGCTACCTCAGCGTCGCCGAGGTGAGAACGCTGTTCGTCGAGAGGCGGCTGCCCAAGCGGATCGCGGATCGGCTGCCGAAGCCGGCCTCGCCCTAGACGATCGTCATACGCTGGCTTGACCCGCGTATCCATCGTCCGTGTCAGCGGACACCCCAATTTGCTCGAAGCGGATGGATTGCCGGGTCAAGCCCGGCAATGACATATGTCACTTGAACAGCGGCGTGCCCGGCACGAAGGCGTCGAACGCCGCCCAGAATTGCGCGCGGTAGCGGTCCTGCTCCTGCAGGATCTCGTGCTTGGAGCCTGCGATCACCAGATGCGAGCCGGCGCGCAGGTGATAGGCGAATTCCTCGATCGCGGCCGTTGAAACGATGCTGTCGTTGCTGGCGGCCAGCATCAGGATCGGCTGGCGGATTTCGGACGGATAGTGCATGCCGCGAAAAGTATGCATCGCCCTGAACGCGGTATCGGCCCAGGCCACCGTCGGCGAACCGATGCCCAGCGTCGGGTCTTCTTCCAGGATCGCGGCGTTGCGGGCATAGCGCACGGGATCGCTGGTGAAGGGGTTGTTGATGAAGGATTCCGTTCCGGTCAGCGCATCGCTGCCGCCGGGCACGTAGCGGCCGCCCTGCCCCATCAGCCGCATGGTCCGAAGCAGCGCGCGCGTCGGGAACGAGGTTCGGCGCCCCGGCAGGTCGATCATCGGCGCCGACAGCACCATGCGGTCGAACCAGCGTTTTCCTGCATGCGCGACCCGCAGCATGACCGCGCCGCCCATCGAATGCGCCAGCGCGAAGAAGGGCGGCGGACAATCCGGCAGCACCACCTGCTGCACGAAGGTTTCGACATCGACCTCGAAGTCGGAGAAGTCGCGGACATAGCCCTTGCGCGGATCGCGCAGGCGGCGCGAGGAATGCCCTTGTCCGCGCCAGTCGATCATCGCCACCGCAAAACCGCGGTCGCGCAGATCGCGCACCGTCTCGAAATATTTCTCGATCTGCTCGCTGCGCCCGGTGAAGACGCAAACCGTACCCTTGCGCCCCGCCGGCGGCGCCCAGCGCGCGAACCGCAATTCCGCGCCGTCGGGCGTCTTGATGGTGCCCGAGACGACGTCCTCCGGAACCGGATTGGCGGGGATCGAGACGAGCGTCATGCGAAGCAACCGGCTAGGTGAAAAGGGCTGGAAATCAAGGCAGGGGCGCAAAAAAGGGGCCCGTTTCGCCCCTCTTGAACGTCGTTTCACCCCTCCCATATCACTTCTGTGCAGGCCGCTACCAGTGTTTCGGAACCGAAACCCAAGGCTTCAAACCTTGAGGCTCCAAAAAACTGAGGCTGCACGAGACTACGGCCCGGCCCGATGGCGGGCGGGTAACAGAAACAGTCGCTCAATGGAGGACTACCCTATGCGTACCTACGATCTCACTCCGTTTTATCGTTCCACCGTCGGCTTCGACCGCTTCTTCAACCTGCTGGATCAGGTGACCTCGGACGGCAGCCCCGGTTATCCGCCCTATAACATCGAACGCACCGGCGAGAACGCCTACCGCATCAGCGTTGCGGTCTCCGGCTTCGCGCAAGGCGAGCTTTCGATCGTCGCGAAGGAAAACACGCTGACGATCAAGGGCGAGAAGTCGGCCAACGAGAACGGCAAGGACAAATCCGAAGTGCTTTATCGCGGCATCGCCGCCCGCGCCTTCGAGCGCGTCTTCCAGCTTGCCGATTTCGTGCAGGTGAAGAACGCGTCGCTCGAGAACGGCCTCCTTCACGTCGATCTCGTCCGCGAGATCCCCGAGGCCAAGAAGCCGCGCAGCATTCCGATCAACTCCGGCGCGCAGGCCCCGCAGGTGGTCGACGCTTCCGTCGCCGCGTAAGCAGCCAGAATTTCGGCCGGTATTGGCCGAACGCGAAACGCCCCGGGAAACCGGGGCGTTTTTTTGCGCTCATGACAGAGACGGCGGCGCTGATTAACAGCGAATTTAAATGATGTCCGCCCCTGCAACGACTATTTCACCCCGCGCGCCGGCACTGGTGGCTCCGGGACGCGCAACGTTTGCAGTTCGGCGACGTACTCACTTTCGCACCCGGCACTTCAACAGACATATCAAACCAGGAGAGATCGATGACGAAGTTACAGATCGTTGCGGCGCTCGCCGCCAGTGTGTTTGCAGGCTCGTTCGGCGCACTCGCCACGCCGGCGCAGGCCGCCGCACCGGTCAAGGTGAAAAACGTCGTGCTGGTGCACGGCGCCTGGGCCGACGGATCGAGCTGGTCGGAAGTCATTCCGCGGCTGCAGGCAGCGGGACTTCACGTCACCGCGGTCCAGAATCCGCTGACCTCGCTGGAAGATTCGGTCGCCGCCACGCGCCGCGCGCTGGCGCAGCAGGACGGTCCGACCGTGCTGGTGGCGCATTCCTGGGGCGGCACCGTCATCAGCGAAGTCGGCACCGATCCCAAGGTCACGGGGCTGGTCTATATCGCGGCGCGCGCGCCCGATGCGGGCGAGGATTTCGTCGCGCTGTCGCAGAAATTTCCAGCAGGGCCGGCGCGCGCCGGCGTTCAGGAGCATGACGGCTTCACCAAACTGTCCGAGGACGCGTTCCTGAAATATTTCGCCAATGGCGTCGACCGGAAGACGGCGGAAGTCCTCTACGCCGTGCAGTGGCCGACGGCGGCTTCCATTTTCGCCGGCCGCACCACCGCTGCCGCCTGGCACAGCAAGCCGAGCTGGTACGCGGTGTCGAAGCAGGACTACACCATCAATCCCGACCTCGAGCGCTTCCTGGCCAAGCGCATGAACGCAACGACGGTCGAGTTGGACGCCGGCCACCTGTCATTGGTCTCGCAAGCCGACAAGGTCGCCGACTTGATCCTGGCCGCCGCCGGTCAACACGAATAGCTCCGCCACAATGAAAACGCCCCGGAAAAACCGGGGCGTTTTGGTTCGTAGCCCGGATGGAGCGAAGCGCAATCCGGGGTTCCCTGCGCACGGATAAACTCACCCCGGATTTCGCTGCGCTTCATCCGGGCTACACGCTATGGGAGCTTCACTCCAGCCCCTGTGCGTTCGGCATATCCTGCGTCGGCGCAATCTTCGGGGCGGGCTTGGCCGGAACCGATCCCGTCGTCGTCGGCGAAGCCGCGGCCTGAACCTCGGTCGGCTTCGGCGCGGGTGCCGTGGCCTGCTGCGGCACCGGAGCAGGCTTGGCTGCTGCGATCGGGCTGGCCTTCGGCACCGGCACCGGGCGGCTCGCAACCTTGGGAGCCGGCTTCGGCCGGGGCTCGGCCTGGACCGGCGCCGCCTGGACATGGGCCGGCGGGACCGTCGCACGGGCAAGCGGCGGAGCCGGCGGAATTCCGGGGAGCGCGCTGCGCTCTTCGTAGAAATTGTCACCCATGCCGTAGCCCGGCACGAAGCGGATGATCCGGCCGTTGCGCGCGTCGATCACCAGCCGCCCGCCCTCGCCGCCACGGTCGATCGCCGCGATCGTGTAGACGAAGCCGCGGAGCCTGGGGATACCGAGCGGCGAGAAGCCATTGTCGCGCAGCACGGAATAGACTTCCGTGGATGGCAACAGGCCCGGGCCGGGACCGTAGCCGTAGCGCGGCCCGGGCTCGTAATACGGCCCCGGAGCCGGCTGCGGCGCCACCGCATAGGGGGCTTCGAAGTCCGACGCCGCCCTGTATGGCGAGCGTCCGTCAGGCCCGGGCGCCTGCGCCTGCGCGCCGCCCGCCAGAAGGATCAATCCCGCCGCCAAAGATCCCGTGAACAACTTCATTATTGAAAGCTCCTGTAACCCCACAGCCGCCAGGTCCGGCCGGGAGCATTTCGCTCTCTCGCCTGCCGGCCCGCAGTCGAATTTCGTTACGAAATCCGGCAGTCCTTAGGCCGGATCGGGGCGCGCCGCTGCTGCAAAGCCCTGCGGAGGGCTTTTCCCCGGCCGTGAGCCGCGAATCCGCATGCGGGCGAGGACTTTCACGTGCTTGTGTGATAGATAAAAATTTGGCATGGTCGAAGTTAGGACAGTATCGCTGTCTCAATTGCGGGGCTTTCCCGGCACAGGGATTGCAACGAAACCGTGGCGCCACGAGCGTCAGGGCAGTGCAGGCAAGGCCGTTCCTCAGGGACGTTGAACGCCCAGGCCTGAATTTAAGAAATTGCGGCTCGCGGCGGACGAGCGGTGGCCCGGTGGGTGCCGCAAGCGTCCATGGTGCGCCGACGATGCGGTGAGGCCCTTAGCCTTTGTGAGAGGAATGAAATGAGCGGGTCGGAATTCGAGCGCGAAAATATCGTGGCAGAAGCACTGTCGGCGACCGCGGCTTCGAAACCGGCCGACACTACACGCGAGCATGATTGGCGTCCGCCGGCCGAGGGCCTGTACGACCTCGGCATGGAGAAGGATTCCTGCGGCGTCGGCTTCATCGCCAACATCAAGGGTCGCAAGTCACACCAGATCGTCTCCGACGCGCTCAACATTCTCTGCAACCTCGAGCATCGCGGCGCCGTTGGTGCCGATCCGCGCGCCGGCGACGGCGCCGGCATCCTGGTGCAGATCCCGCACGCGTTCTTTTCGCGCAAGGCCGCCGAGATCGGCTTCAAGCTGCCGGAGCCCGGCCACTACGCAATCGGCGCGCTGTTCATGCCGAAGGAAACGGCGTGGCGGAAGGTGATCCAGAGCATCATCGCCGAACAGATCAAGGAAGAAGGCCTCGTACTGCTCGGCTGGCGCGACGTGCCGTCCGACAACGCTTCGCTCGGCGTCACCGTCAAGCCGACCGAGCCCTACCACATGCAGGTATTCATCGGCCGCAACGGCACGGCGAAGACCGAGGAAGAGTTCGAGCGCAGGCTCTACATCCTGCGCAAGTCGATCTCGCAGGCGATCTATCAGCGCCGCGAGCGCGGGCTGGCCGGCTATTACCCGGTCTCGCTGTCGTGCCGCACCGTGATCTACAAGGGCATGTTCCTCGCCGACCAGCTCGGCAAGTACTATCCCGACCTGCACGAAAAGGATTTCGACAGCGCGCTGGCGCTGGTGCATCAGCGCTTCTCGACCAACACTTTCCCGACCTGGTCGCTGGCGCATCCCTACCGGATGATCGCCCACAACGGCGAAATCAACACGCTGCGCGGCAACGTCAACTGGATGGCGGCGCGGCAGGCTTCCGTGCATTCGGAGCTCTACGGCAAGGACATCAGCCGTCTGTGGCCGATCTCCTATGAGGGCCAGAGCGATACCGCCTGCTTCGACAACGCGCTCGAATTCCTGGTGCAGGGCGGCTACTCGCTGCCGCACGCGGTCATGATGATGATTCCGGAAGCGTGGGCCGGCAATCCCCTGATGGATGAGCAGCGCCGCGCCTTCTACGAATATCATGCCGCGCTGATGGAGCCGTGGGACGGCCCCGCTGCGATCGCCTTCACCGACGGCCGCCAGATCGGCGCGACGCTCGACCGCAACGGCCTGCGTCCGGCACGCTACCTCGTCACCAAGGACGACCGCATCGTGATGGCGTCCGAAATGGGTGTGCTGAAAATCCCCGAGGACCAGATCGTCACCAAGTGGCGGCTGCAGCCCGGCAAGATGCTGCTGGTCGATCTCGAACAGGGACGCTTGATTCCCGACGACGAGATCAAGGCTGATCTCGCCAAGAGCCATCCCTACAGCGACTGGCTGCATCGCACCCAGTTGGTGCTGGAGGAACTGCCGGACGCGCCCGTCAAGGGCATGCGCTCGAACCTGCCGCTGCTCGATCGGCAGCAAACGTTTGGCTATTCGCAGGAAGACATCAGCATCCTGATGACGCCGATGGCGGCGACCGGCGAGGAAGCCGCCGGCTCGATGGGCAACGACACGCCGATCTCGGCGCTGTCGGACCGGCCGAAGCCGCTGTTCACCTACTTCAAGCAGAACTTTGCGCAGGTCACCAACCCGCCGATCGATCCGATCCGCGAGGAACTCGTGATGAGCCTCGTCTCGATCATCGGGCCGCGGCCGAACCTGTTCGACCTGCAGGGCATGGCCTCGACCAAGCGGCTCGAGGTGCGTCAGCCGATCCTGACCGATGCGGACCTGGAAAAGATCCGCTCGATCTCCGAAGTTGCGGACACGCATTTCAAGTCGCGCACGCTCGACACCACCTTCCATGCCGGCTTCGGCGCGGCGGGGATGGAGCAGGTGCTCGACGAACTCTGCGCACGCGCCGAAGGCGCGGTGCGCGAAGGCGTCAACATCATCATTCTGTCCGACCGCATGGCGGGCACGGACCGGATTCCGATTCCCTCGCTGCTCGCCTGCGCCGCCGTGCATCACCATCTGATCCGCACGGGCCTGCGCACCTCGGTCGGCATCGTCGTCGAGTCGGGCGAGCCGCGCGAAGTGCATCATTTTGCGTGCCTGGCCGGCTATGGCGCCGAGGCGATCAATCCCTACCTCGCGTTCGAAACCATCATCGCGATGAAGGATCGCCTGCCGGGCTCGCTCGACGACTATGAAATCATCAAGCGCTACATCAAGTCGATCGGCAAGGGCCTTTTGAAGGTGATGTCCAAGATGGGCATCTCGACCTACCAGTCCTATTGCGGCGCGCAGATCTTTGACGCCGTCGGGCTGAAGGCCGATTTCGTCGCCAAGTATTTTGCCGGGACTCACACCCGCATCGAGGGCGTGGGTCTGGCCGAGATCGCCGAGGAAACCGCGCGCCGCCACACCGACGCGTTCGGCGATGCGCAGGTCTACAAGACCGCGCTCGACGTCGGCGGCGAGTACGCCTACCGCACCCGCGGCGAGGACCATGCCTGGACCGCCGAGTCCGTTTCGACGCTGCAGCATGCCGTGCGCGGCAACTCGCAGGAGCGTTACCGCGCGTTTGCAAAGATCCTCAACGAGCAGTCCGAGCGGCTCTTGACGCTGCGCGGCCTGTTCCGGCTCAAGACCGCCGAGGATGAGAAGCGCAAGCCCGTGAAGCTCGACCAGGTCGAGCCGGCCAGCGAAATCGTCAAGCGCTTCGCCACCGGAGCCATGTCGTTCGGCTCGATCTCGCGCGAGGCGCACACCACGCTCGCGATCGCCATGAACCGGATCGGCGGCAAGTCGAACACCGGCGAAGGCGGCGAAGAGGCCGATCGCTTCAAGCCGATGCCGAACGGCGATTCGATGCGCTCGGCGATCAAGCAGGTCGCCTCGGGCCGCTTCGGCGTGACGACGGAATATCTCGTCAACTCCGACATGATGCAGATCAAGATGGCCCAGGGCGCCAAGCCCGGCGAAGGTGGCCAGTTGCCCGGCCACAAGGTCGACGCGACGATCGCGCGCGTGCGGCATTCGACGCCGGGCGTCGGCCTGATCTCCCCGCCGCCGCATCACGACATCTATTCGATCGAGGATCTGGCGCAGCTGATCTACGACCTCAAGAACGTCAATCCTGAGGGGCAGGTCTCGGTCAAGCTGGTCTCCGAAATCGGCGTCGGCACGGTGGCCGCGGGCGTTGCCAAGGCGCGCGCCGACCACGTCACCATCGCAGGCTTCGAGGGCGGCACCGGCGCCTCTCCCCTCACCTCGATCAAGCACGCAGGTAGCCCATGGGAAATCGGCCTTGCCGAAACCCATCAGACGCTGGTGCGCGAGCGGCTGCGCAGCCGCATCGTGGTCCAGGTCGACGGCGGTTTCCGCACCGGACGTGACGTCGTGATTGGCGCGCTGCTTGGCGCCGACGAATTCGGCTTCGCCACCGCGCCCTTGATCGCGGCCGGCTGCATCATGATGCGCAAGTGCCATCTCAACACCTGCCCGGTCGGGGTCGCGACCCAGGACCCGGTGCTGCGCAAGCGCTTCACCGGCCAGCCCGAGCACGTCATCAACTACTTCTTCTTCGTCGCCGAGGAAGTGCGCGAGATCATGGCGCAGCTCGGCTACAAGAAGTTCGACGAGATGGTCGGCCAGACCCAGATGCTCGACCAGTCCACGCTGGTGGCGCACTGGAAGGCCAAGGGGCTCGATTTCTCAAAGCTCTTCGTCCGTCAGAAGGAGGAGAAGGGCCAGAAGATCTATCACGCCGAGCCCCAGGACCATCATCTGGAGAAGGTGCTGGACCGCCGGCTGATCGAGAAGGCGCAGTCCGCGCTCGACCGCGGCGCGCCGGTGAAGATCGAGGAAGAGATCAACAACACGGACCGTTCCGCCGGCGCGATGCTGTCGGGCCAGGTCGCAAAGATCTACGGCCATGCCGGGTTGCCGCTTGATACCATTCACGTCAGCCTGAAGGGCACGGCCGGACAGGCGTTCGGCGCGTGGCTCGCACGCGGCGTCACCTTCGATCTCGAAGGCGAAGGCAACGACTATGTCGGCAAGGGCCTGTCGGGCGGCCGCATCATCGTCAAGCCGCCGAGGAATTCCGGCATCGTGCCGGAGGAATCCATCATCGTCGGCAACACGGTGATGTATGGCGCGATCGAGGGCGAATGCTATTTCCGCGGCATCGCCGGCGAGCGCTTCGCGGTGCGTAACTCCGGCGCGATCGCGGTCGTCGAAGGCGCCGGCGATCATTGCTGCGAATACATGACCGGCGGCATCGTCGTGGTGCTCGGCAAGACCGGGCGCAACTTCGCGGCCGGCATGTCGGGCGGCGTCGCCTATGTGCTGGACGAGGCCGGCGACTTCGAAAAGCTCTGCAACCTCTCGATGGTCGAACTCGAGCCGGTGCTGTCGGAAGAGCTGATCAACGCCGGCACCTACAATCACTCCGGCGATCTCGAGGCGCATGGCCGGGTCGATGTGTTCGCCAATCTGCTGGAGTCCGATATCGAGCGGCTGCACATCCTGATCACGCGCCATGCCAAGCTGACCGGCTCGAAGAAAGCGGCCGAAATCCTCGCCGACTGGAAGACGTGGCTCCTGAAATTCCGCAAGGTGATGCCGGTGGAATACCGCCGCGCGCTGAAGGAAATGAAGGCGAACGCCGACGCCGAGCCAAAAATCGCGATCGGGGCTTAGTACCACAAGCCCGTCATTGCGAGCGCAGCGAAGCAATCCATCCCTCCGCACGGCAAATATGGATTGCTTAGTCGCTGCGCCCCTCGCAATGACGGAGGAACGACGGAAAACGAATACGAACGAGAGACGCAGGGACGTCAGGTTTAATGGGCAAGATCACAGGTTTTCTGGAAATCGACCGGCATGATCGCAAGTACGCGCCGGTCGCGGATCGCTTGAAGCATTATCGCGAATTCGTCATTCCCCTGAGCGAGAAGGACACCCGCGACCAGGCCGCGCGCTGCATGAACTGCGGCATCCCCTATTGCCACGGCACCGGCTCGGTGGCGCCGGGCACGCCGGGCTGCCCGGTCAACAACCAAATCCCCGACTTCAACGACCTCGTCTATCAGGACAACTGGGAAGAAGCCTCGCGCAACCTGCACTCGACCAACAACTTCCCCGAATTCACCGGCCGCATCTGCCCCGCGCCGTGCGAGGCGTCCTGCACGCTCAACATCGACGACAACCCGGTCACCATCAAGACCATCGAATGCGCCATCGTCGACCGCGCCTGGGACAATGGCTGGCTGAAGCCTGAGATTGCGCCCGCCAAGACCGGCAAGAAGGTCGCGATCGTCGGCTCCGGCCCCGCAGGCCTTGCGGCCGCGCAGCAGCTCGCGCGCGCCGGCCATGACGTCCATGTCTACGAGAAGTTCGCCAAGGCCGGCGGCCTGCTCCGCTACGGCATCCCCGACTTCAAGATGGAAAAGCACGTCATCGACCGCCGCGTGGCGCAGATGGAAGCCGAGGGCGTGACGTTCCATTACGGCGTCCATGTCGGCGGCACCTCGGAAGGCGCGATCGATCCGCGCGAACTGCTCGCCCAGTATGACGCCGTGGCGCTGACCGGCGGCGCCGAAGCCGGCCGCGATCTGCCGATCCCCGGGCGCGAACTCGACGGCATCCACTTTGCGATGGACTTCCTGCCGCAGCAGAACCGCCGCGTTTCCTCCGAGCCGCTCGGCGCAGCCAAGGATATCCTTGCCGGCGGCAAGCATGTCGTCGTGATCGGCGGCGGCGACACCGGTTCGGACTGCATCGGCACCTCGTTCCGGCAGGGCGCGGCGTCAGTGACGCAGCTCGAGATCATGCCGGCGCCGCCCGAGCACGAGAACAAGGGCGTGACCTGGCCGAACTGGCCGTTGAAGATGCGGACCTCGTCGAGCCAGGCCGAAGGCGCCGTGCGCGAATTCGCCGTGCTGACGCAGAAATTCTCCGGCGTGGACGGCAAGGTGCAGAAGCTGCATTGCGTCAAGGTCGACGACAAGTTCAAACCGCTGCCCGGCACCGAATTTGAACTCGATGCGCAGCTCGTGCTGCTCGCCATGGGCTTCGTGCACCCCGTGCACGAAGGCATGTTGAAGACGCTAGGCGTCGACCTCGACCAGCGCGGCAACGTTCGCGCCAACCTGACCGACTACAAGACCTCGCTGCCCAACGTCTTCTCCGCCGGCGACATGCGCCGCGGCCAGTCGCTGGTGGTGTGGGCGATCCGCGAGGGCCGCCTGTGCGCGCGGGCGATCGATCAGTATCTGATGGGCTCGACGACGCTGCCGCGGTAAGTCCGTCTCTTCCCACACAGCTGTCATGCCCCGCGAAAGCGGGTGATCCAGTATTCCAGAGACTTCTCAGAGAATCGGACGGGCCGCGGCGTACTGGATGCCCCACCTTCGCGGGGCATGACGAAGGGTTTGCGTACGACCGTCAGTTCTGCACCCTCACGCCCAGCATCACCACCGTCGATGCGGTGCTGTTCCCCGGCAGGTTCGAATCCAGCCAGTCCCGTCGTAGCGTGCCGCGGAGCCAGAGGTTGCGGTTCATCTTGTAGAGGGCTTCGCCCGACAGCGTGTAGATCTTGTCGCGCCTTGGATTGCCCTGATAATCGAGCGAGCCCCAGGTGAACTTGCCGATCGCAGTCAGCCAGCGGCGGAAGTCGTGGTCAACTTCGACGGTGTAGATGTGCGTCAGCACGCCCGATGTGCCCGGCAGCGTGGTCTCGGTGATCGTGGTGTCGGAATAGAATCTCGCCGTCGTCAGCGGCGTCGCGGTCCACACCAGCGAGGATGAGACAAGCAGCCCTTCCAGGCGATTGAGCCGGGGATCGACATAGTCGCGCGCGGCGTAGCCGACGGCGATTTCACCGGTCAATAGCCGCGAGAATTCGAAGCTGGTGCCGCCCTTGACGTAGCCGCCCGAGGAATCGCGCGCAAATCCGGAACGATCGAGCTTGACGTCATGCACGCGGCTGTCGCCCTGCACCTCCACGAACGGCTTGATGCCCGGCTTCAAATCATAGCTGACGCGGCCGATGCCGCCATACTGGTTGAAGTTGCGGTCGTCGTTGGTGGTCGACGTGCCATCGGTAAGTCTTGAGTTCGTGTAATCGGTGCGGTCGACGGTGGCGCCGGCGGAAACCTGCAGGCGATTGAAGGTCTGGTCGACGCCGGTGGTCGTGCCCACCGTGGTGTAGATCGGATACTTGGCCATGCCGGCCTGCACGTTCGGGCTGCCGGGATTGTCGGTCGAGAGGAACAAGCGGCCCTGCGCCATCAGCCGCGTGTCGCGGCTGACATCGAGCCGGCCGTCGACATGGCCGATGAAATTCGGCCGGTCGATGTCGAGCGGCGCCGACAGCGGCGTGCCGTCGGCGTTCGGCGTGAGAGAGCTGCCGTAGCCGGTGAAGGAGCCGCGGAGATCGGCGACCAGCGCGTGGCGCTCCCAGTCGGACACCGCCAGAAATTCCGGCGCGATCACGTAAAATGGCTTGGCTTGCGCGGGGACGAGCCGGCCCGGATTGGTGTCATAGCCGCCTGACAATTCGACCGCGGATTTGATCAGGAAACTGCCGGCGTAATCGCCGACCGCGCCGAACGGATCGTCGTCGATCCTGAGCCGTTTGCGCGGCGGCTGCCCCACCACCGTGCCCGCCATGGCCGGCGCAAGGCGCGTCTTGTTGGCGGATTCCGAGGGCGGGATCGAGAGCCGCAGCGGCGTGTTCGACGCAATCGGCGGCGGTGGACTGCCGGGGCCGACCGGCGGCTTCGGCCTCGCCTGCGCCGGATAGTATTTCGGTTTCTTGCGCTTGCGGTTGAGTGAGTCGTAGCCGGAATCGGCGGCGCCGCTCGCAGCCGGCAGACCGTATTTCGGGATCTGCCCGATCCGGGACGGCGCGCGCTTCTCATCGTCCTGCAGCTTCGGGCTGGCGAGCGGATCGTTCACCTCTGCCGAAGTGCGGCGCAGCGGCGAATCCGGCGACGTCACCTGGCTGGCGCGCCTTGAGCTGAACAGGTCCGGCGTGACGGTTTGCGCTTGCGCCGCGGTTCCCGAGAGCGCGATCAGCGCAAGGCACGGCAAGGCAGCGCGGAGAACGCGCGCGCGGTTGTTCCGGCCCGTTGCTGCCCCCACCCTCACGATGGAATATACTCCAACAAAAACAGACACTTAATAGACGCATTCCGCGGGGCACGCGGAACACGTCGTTAATGGAGTTAAAACAATTATGGTTAATGAGCCGTTGAGGGCCCCGCCGCGCGCGTCGCATCGCCGGACGGGCCATGCTATGGAGGGCTTTGGGGCGAGGCCCCTCCTCCCTGGAACAGACATGGCTCATTCGAATCCGCTGATGGCAAAATCATCCGGCACCGACTCCGTTGACTCCGCCGTTCAGTCGGCCTTGCGCACGCTCGATGCCGAGGGCAGCGGCATCGCCGCGCTCACGGCGGCGCTGCAATCCGATCTCCGCGCCCCCTTCACCGCCGCCGCCGACCTGATCCGCAACGCCAAGGGGCGGCTGATCGTCACCGGGCTCGGCAAATCAGGCCATATCGGCCGCAAGATCGCCGCGACCTTTGCCTCCACCGGCACGCCCGCGTTCTTCGTTCATGCCGCCGAAGCCAGCCACGGCGACCTCGGCATGATCACCGCCGACGACGTTATCCTGGCGCTGTCCTGGTCCGGCGAACAGCCGGAGATGAAGAATCTGATCAGTTATGCCGCGCGGTTCCGGATTTCCGTGATCGCGATGACGGCGGAGCGGGAAGCGACGCTCGCCAAGGCGGCCGACATCGCGCTGACCCTGCCGAAGGCGCGCGAGGCCTGTCCGCACAACCTCGCGCCGACCACCTCCTCGCTGATGATGCTCGCGCTCGGCGATACGCTGGCGATCGCGCTCCTGGAAGGCCGCGGCTTCACCTCGACCGATTTCAGCGTGCTGCATCCCGGCGGCAAGCTGGGTGCGATGCTGAAATATACCCGCGATCTCATGCATTCCGGCGACGCGGTGCCGCTGAAACCGCTCGGCACAAAAATGTCCGAGGCGCTGGTCGAGATGACCTCGAAGGGCTTTGGCTGTGTCGGCATCGTCGATGCGCGCGGAATCATTGTCGGCATCGTCACCGACGGCGATTTGCGCCGCCACATGGGGATGGGGCCCGATCTGATGACGGCCACCGTCGACGAGGTGATGACGAAGAATCCCAAGACGATCGACCGCGACGTTCTGGCCGGCGAGGCGCTGGAGATTCTCAATTCGTCAAAAATCACGACGTTGATCGTGACGGATGCCAGCAAGCCCGTCGGCATCGTGCATCTGCACGATTTCCTGCGCGCGGGCGTGGCGTAGTTCGACGGTCTCGCAGGGTGGGCAAAGCGCGGCGTGCCCACCGCAACCCGGCGCAACGCAGATGGTGGGCACGCTGCGCTTTGCCCACCCTTGTAATAGCGCAATCGGCTATCGTTGGTCTGTTCCG
>NZ_LLYB01000094.1:152960-190268 GCF_001440475.1 Bradyrhizobium lablabi
GGCGATCGGATCGAGCCCACCCAGAGCAGTTTGTGGCTGCCCCGTAGCGTGATCGCGTCAGCACCTTCATCGGACCCGGATGGTTGCCGGAACAATCAGGTTCGCTTCACAAGGCGGGGTCGAGGAAGATGACGCAGACTAGCATGATGACGGCGGGAATCGATACGTCCAAAGCCAAGCTCGACATCGCGCTCCACGGTCGAACCGAACGCTGGCAGGTCGCCAACGCTTTGCCCGGCTGGCGCGCTCTGGCAGCCAGTCTGACCAAGGCCCACGTCAATCGGGTCGGGATCGAGGCGACGGGCGGCTATGAACGCGGTGTGGTGGAATATCTGCGCGCGGCAGGCCTTGTCGTGCTGGTGCTGCAGCCGATCCAAGTCAGGGCGTTCGGCCGCATGCATCTGCGCCGTGCCAAGAACGATGTGCTGGATGCGGTCTTGATCGCGGCCTGTGCCGCGGCGCTCGATCAGGTGAGGATCCAACCTGATCAGCGCCTGGCAGAACTGGCAGAACATCTCACCTTCCTCGAGCAGATCGAGGAAGACATCAGGCGTTGCAAAACCCGGCTTGAGCACATCGATGAGCCCAAGTTGCGACGCCTGGTGCTTGGTGACATTGCCCGCTTGAAGGCGCGACGGCTCGCCCAGATCCGTCACCTTGCCAAACAATTGCGCTCTCACCCCGATCTCGCTACCCGCCTTGATCTGGTACTCAGCATTCCCGGCATCGGCGAACGCACCGCCCTTGCGCTTCTGATCCGTATGCCTGAACTCGGCTGCGTCAGCCGCGAGGAAGCCGCAGCCCTCGCAGGACTGGCTCCCTTCGACAACGACAGCGGCCAGAAAAAAGGCCAACGTCGCATCGCCGGCGGTCGAGCTCGCCTGCGCCGCTCATTGTTTGCGGCTGCCCTGCCGGCGGCCTTCCGCTGGAATAAAGCCCTTGTCGCGCTGTATGCACGGCTGACCGCGGCTGGAAAGGCCCACAACGCAGCCCTGGTCGCATGCGCCCGAAAGCTTCTTATCTATGCCAATATCGTCGTCCAACGGGGAACGCCGTGGACCGAAAGACCCCTCGGCGCTTAATGGTTGCTACGGCTCCGTCACTTCGGGAATCTCGCCGCCTTCTCCTCCAGCGGCAGCGCCAATCCGTTCGCGAGATACGACACCGTGCGGTAGAATCCGCACAGCAGGATGATCTCGAATATCTTTGCATCGTCGTAGTGCGCCGACAGCGCAGCGAACTCCGCGTCATCGAGCGTCGCCCGCTCGTGCAGCGCGTCGACCGCGGCGATCAGCGCCTGTTCTGCCGCCGACCAACAGCCAGCATCGGCATCGCCGAGCACGGTGGCGCGGACCTGCGCTTCCGTTAGCCGCGCGGCTTCCGCGAACGTCGTGACGTGCACGCCCCATTCGTATTCGCAACCGTTGCGCGCGCAGGTGCGGTCGATGACGATCTCGCGCTCGCGTAATGACAACGGACCGCGGTCGAGCAGACTGCCGGCGCGGAATTTCTCCCAGGCGCGGGCGTTGCCGGCGATGACGCGGAACAGCGTCAGCGGCGGCGCGCCGCGCATGATGCGGTCGAACTGGCTCTGAATCTCCGGTGCATAAGGCGGCTCGAGCGGCGCGATGCGCGGCATGGTCTGGGACAAGGCCAACTCCTGTGCTACAAATAACGTAGCACTACGCTACATTATTTGTAGCGGTAAACAAGAGGGGTCCGATGTCGAAACCGGCCGCCAGGACGAAACAACGCGCCGTTCGCGGCTCCAGGACCGGGCGCCCGATCATGGCCCTGCTCGACCTGCTCGGCCGCCGCTGGACCTTGCGGATCGCCTGGGAGCTGCGCAACGGCCCCCTGACCTCGCGCGCGCTCCGCACCGCCTGCGACGACGCCTCGCCGACGGTGGTGCAGGCCCGCCTGTCGGAGCTGCGCGAGGCCGGCCTCGTCGAGCTTCTGGACGGCGACGGCTATCACCTGACGCCGCTCGGCAGGGAGCTGATGGAAAGCTTCCTGCCACTGCATCACTTCGCCGAGCGGTGGAGCCGGCGGAGTTGATCGGGGTTACAGGTCCATCAACTCGCACCAACTTTCGCGGATAGAGCCCCTCACCCCACCCCTCTCCCCGCGAAGAGCGGGGCGAGGGAGCGCACCAGTCTAGGCCACCGCCACCGTCAAACTTGCTCCGTCAGCCCGCACCACCTTCACCCTGCTGCCGGCGGGCGCGTCAGGGCCGGCGACACGCCAGATCGTGTCGTCGATCCGCACCGTGCCTGACCCGTCGACGATCGGCTTTTCCAGCGTGAATTCGCGGCCGATCAGCGCCTCGGTCCGCCTGTTGAGGAACGGGCTGTTCAAGTTGCTGCTTCCGGCGCTGCGCGCAAAATATCGCCACGCCGGCACGGCGGCGATGGCGAATATCGCGAACATCAGGAGTTGCGTCTGCCAGGAGGGATTGATCGCAAACGACACCAGCCCGACCAGGAGCGCCGCGAGCCCGAGCCAGAACATGAAGACACCCGGCGCCAGCAATTCCAGCGCCATCAGGAGGAAGCCGAAGATCAGCCAATTCCAGGTGCCTAACGTCGAAAACATCTCGGCCATGACACGAACCTCTAATAAAACATTGTGATCTTACAACCTAACCTCACTGCTGCGGCGTGATCGGCGGCGGCGTCGGGCCGGCGCTCGGCACCGACGACGTCCGCCGCGCGGCCGCTGTCGCCGACGCCGCGCTCTCGCCGAATGCCGCCTTGGCGATCTCGCCGATGCCGGCCAGCGAGGACAGCACGCTGGTCGCTTCCACCGGGATCATCAGGATCTTCTGGTTCGGCGATTCCGCGAACTGTCCGAACGCCTTGATGTATTTGTCGGCGATAAAATAGTTCAGCGCGGCAATATCGCCCTTGGCGATCGATTCGGAGACCATCTGCGTCGCCTTGGCCTCGGCTTCCGCCAGACGTTCGCGCGCCTCGGCGTCGCGGAAGGCGGCTTCGCGGCGGCCTTCGGCCTGCAAAATCTGCCCCTGCTTGGCGCCTTCCGCGCGCAGGATTTCGGACTGGCGCTGGCCTTCCGCCTGCAGGATGTCGGCGCGCTTGACGCGCTCGGCCTTCATCTGCCGGCCCATCGCTTCGACCAGATCGGCTGGCGGCACGATGTCCTTGATCTCGATGCGGTTGACCTTCAGCCCCCACGGCGAAACCGCGGCATCGACCACCCGCAGCAGCCGCTCATTGATCTCGTCGCGATGCGACAGCACCTGGTCGAGGTCCATCGAGCCCATCACCGAGCGGATGTTGGTCATGGTCAGCACGATGATCGCCTGTTCGAGATTGGCGACTTCGTAGCTGGCCTTCGCCGCGTCGAACACCTGGAAGAAGGCGACGCCGTCGACCGTCACGGTGGCGTTGTCCTTGGTGATCACCTCCTGCTCGGGAATGTTGATCACCTGCTCCATCATGTTCATCTTGCGGCCGACGCGATCGAAATAAGGCACGATGATGTTCAACCCTGGCGACAGCGTGCGGGTATATTTGCCGAACCGCTCGATGGTCCAGTCATAGCCCTGCGGCACCGTCTTGACCCCTGCGAATAGCGTAACAATGACAAGCAGAACAAAGGCGATCGCGAAAATATCGAAGCCAGTCATAAAGTCCTCCAGATACGGCAAGGTGAGCGTTGCCGGACGCGGTCTCTCATTTTGTCAGCAAAGCCGCGGCGCCGGTTCAGGCCGGCTGTTCTCAAGTTACCGCTATATAGCTGGGGAACATTTTGCCGGCCACCAGATGTTCTCAGTGGCCGAACGACGGCAAGCTATGGGAAATTTTTCGGCGAACTAAATCCACCCCTGCAATTCGCGCAAAACAAGCTGGCGGATGACGTCCATGCCGGGCTCGCTGTCATTGAGGCAGGGAATCGCGGAAAATTGCTCGCCGCCGTTGTGCTTGAAAATCTCGGCGTTTTCCTCCGCGATCTCCTCCAGCGTCTCCAGGCAATCGGCGGAGAAGCCGGGAGTCACGACGGCAATGCGCTTCACACCATCTTTCGCAAGTTTTTCGATGGTCTTGTCCGTATAGGGCTGCAGCCACTCGTCGTTGCCGAAGCGCGATTGAAATGTAAGCAGCAGTTTGGAGGCATCAAGCCCCATGCGCTTGCGCAACGCTTCCGTTGTTGCGACGCACTGCGCCTGATAGGGGTCGCCCTTGTCGACATATTTCTGCGGCATGCCGTGAAACGACGCCACGATCAGCTCGGGTTGAAACGGCAGGCTCGCCAGATGCTCTGACATAGAGACGGCGAGCGCCTCGATGTAATCGGGATCGTCATAATAAGGCGGGCTCACCCGCAGCGTCGGCTGCGCGCGCATGGCGGCGAGCGCGCGAAACACCTCGTCGCACACGGTCGCCGAGGTCGCCGCGGAATATTGCGGATAGAGCGGCACCACGAGCAGGCGATCGCACCCCTGAGCCGCCAGCGCCTCGATGCGCGCGCGGATCGACGGGTTGCCGTAGCGCATCGCCCAGTCGATCACGACGTGCTCGCGGTCCGAGATCGCTTCGGCGAGCTTTTCGGCCTGCGAGCGGGTGATCGTTTTCAGCGGGGATTCGTCTCTCTCGGCGTTCCAGATCTTCCGGTAGTCGCGCGCCTTGCGAGCAGGGCGCACGCGCAAAATGATGCCGTTGAGGATCAGCTTCCAAACCAGGCCCTGGTCCTCGATCACGCGCGGATCGGACAGAAATTCCTTGAGATAGACCCGCACCCCCTGGGCATCGGCGGTATCGGGCGTGCCGAGATTGACCAGCAGCACGCCGATGCGTTGCGGCGGGGATGCCGATGCCTGCTTCGCATTGCCAAAGGGGATGACCACGGTCATGATCTCGATGCCTTCGCGCGTTGCACCATCCTTGTCAAGACAACCGCCGGTTCGGTACGCTTCCCAGATTGCCGCGGGGCGTGCGCGCGATAGAGTGCGCGCGGGGAGAGGAACCATGACGATCGCCGAATGGTGCGTTTTTGGGACGCTGCTGCTCTATCTGCTGACGATCGCCTCGGTCAAATGGGCCGCCTCCGCACGTTTCGACAATGCCAAGCCGCGCGATCCCGCGTTCTACCAGGACCCGATCCGCGCCCGCGCGCTCGGGGCCCATCAAAACGGCATCGAGGCCTTTCCGTTCTTTGCCATCGCCGTGCTGCTGGCGGAATTCCGGCTGGGGCCGCAGCGCCTGATCGACGAACTTGCCATTCTCTTCGTGATCGTGCGGATCGCCTACGTCTTCACCTATCTCGGCGACCGTCCGACGCTGCGCTCGATCCTCTGGAGCCTCGGATTTGCGATCAACATCGCGATTTTCTTTCTGCCGGCGATCAAGGGGTATTTGCCGGCGTAAGGTCCGGCGGCTGATCGTGCTGCGCTCTCTCCGCCGTCATTGCGAGCGAAGCGAACCAATCCATAGCTTGGCTTGAGGATAGATGAATTGCTTCGCTACGCTCGCAATGACGTGGATATAGTTTCGCGTTCTCGCGGCGCTGATCGCCCGAGGTTTGCATCTTCGCTTGTCCCTCTAGAATCAGAGGGCGCAGGGAAGACCGGGTGCGCGCTGCACCCGCGGTCTCGTGTGCANGTGTGCATAAGAAATGCGCACACGAGCATACAGGTTCAGCGGAAACACTCCGGCCTTCCCTGCGCAATGGTTTTACGGCTTATAACGAGCTCTCCCCGGAGAACGGCTCTTTTGCCTCCGTCGCCCCTGAGAAGCTTCGCTTCTTAAGAGCTTAACGCCAGCACCGCGACGCCAGGACCACACGCCTTCACCGTACGCTTCCGGCGCGCACGTCTCGCGCCATCCGCGTCCATCGCATCTCACCGCGCGTTCGTGACGATGGCCAACGCCCCTCATNGGTGAGACCGGCGGAGTTATGCGACTGATTTGGGTCACGTGTTAAGCGGAATATTTTCGATTCACGGGCTTGACACGATTTCGGAAAATCAGAAGTGATTTGCTTGTTGCGTTTTCTTGTCACCGCGGCGCATCGAGATTGCGCTTGCATGCGAGGCCAATCAGATCGCAATCCGCAGGGTGGGCAAAGCGACTCGTCCGCCGTAGCTCAAAGAGCGAAGGCGGAAGCGTGCCCACCATCAGGAAGCGTGCTCGCCGATGGAATGGTGGGCACGGCGCTTAAGCGCCTTTGCCCACCCTACGACCGGCTACGGCTGGCACGGCTCACATCGAGACAATTCCGTAGATGATCGAGCGGGCGCCTTGGTGGTCGGGCCGCCTCACTGCGGCAAATCCTTGCAGAGCTCGATGACGATCATGACCAGCGAGCCGATTGCGACCACCACCGGACAGATAAACGGTAACTCTTCCAGCAGCCCGACAAGGACCGCCCGGACGCGGAGAGTTCTCTTCACATGCGCGAAACGCAAGCCTGCCACACCCATCGGATATCTCCGTTTGGCCCCCAGCAGCAGCGGTCGGATTCTTAAACGTGAAGCGAGCCCCGGCTATAGCCAGTTCGGGTGTTCCCTTGATCAAGGTGAAGGAACCCTTGCAAGGGGTCATGGAGCGCGTGTCAGAACAGGCCAGATTATGCACCACATCGTACACAACGACATTGCGCGAGGTGGCGCATGTCGAACACAGACGCCGTGATCTTCCTGGGTTGGAACGCCCGAGCCGGCACGAGGTTAGATAGCTTGCGTACCATCCCGGCTGTGCCGACCGGCGCGTTGCATTGGAGGCGGCGCATGAAAACCATCGTTGACGAAGCCGGCGAGGTCATCGCCAAAGCAACGGATGACCATACTCTCGTCGGCGGCCACCATCGCCTCGCGGTGGCGGCCAGCCTCGGTCAAAGACTGTTCTGGCGAGATACCGGCGAACCCGTGAAGCTTGATCTGTTCTTCAGGCATAAATTCTCTTCGACAGACAGCCTGAGCCGCTCGCCGAGGTTATAGTTGTTCTGATGCATCGCGGTGCGCTGCTGCGCTGACCGCGCACGACGGTCGATAGCATTACGACATCTGCGCCGTGGCCCGTCCGCGTCATTGCGAGCAAAGCGAAGCAATCCATTGTCACCACGTGCGCGGATGGATGGATGGATTGCTTTGTTCGCAATGACGGTGGAGATAGTCACGCTCTCGCAACGCAAATCTCACGCCACCAAATGTCGCTCCCGCGTCGCAATCAAATCCCGTATCTCCTTCGATATCGGGACCGGGCGATGCGTGTTCTGATCAGTGTTGACCCAGACGATTTCGCCGGTCACCAGCGCGTCGCCGCCGCCTTTGAGGAAGATCGCGAGTTCGAAGGTGAGACTGGAATTGCCGATCCGCGCCACGCGCGCGCCGACGTCGAGCTCCCAGTCGAAACGGACCGGCGCCTTGTATTCGATGACGGATTTCACGACGTGGAAATCGACGCCGCTCTTCTTGGCATCGGCATATTGGTCATAGCCGAGCGCGCGGAAATACTCGGTGATGGTGGTGTCGAAATAAGTCAGGTAATGTGCGTTGAAGACGACGCCCTGGCCGTCGATTTCGGAATAGCGCACCCGGAACGGGTGAAAGAACCAGAATTGATCGCGTGACATGGCAGTACTCTCAAAATCCATAGACGTTGGCAGAACCCCGCTTTGGTCCGCAGCCCCGAGACCAAGTCGGGTCTCCTAACCATCAATCGGTGACGTTAGGAATTGTCGCGATTATTCAAAGCATGCTGGAGCGCAGGGTTTCCCGCGATTAGCATCTGAAGAGCAGAAGACGAGCCCGCAAATTGAGGGCCGTCACCATTCTTAGTGCGCCTTTCAATTTCCCTGTCTACAGCCGTCCAGTCTCCGGGGTAGCGGGCAATAAAGGCTGCATCATCGGAGTCAAATATTGAGCGCCAAGGCTCGCCCTCCGCGATTGTTAGCGTTCCCAAATTGAGAGGGTCAGCTCGCGTCGGACTACCTCCATAGAATAATTGATCATCGATCGTTTTGAAACTCGGATCGCTTGTAAGCATCAGGAATGCCAACGAGCTTTCACCTTTTCGGGCCTCTGGTCGCGGTCGATGCACCTCAAAAATCGCGGCGCTCCGATCGGGAGAACTGCCTTTACGAGGATCGCGCGGAGGCTTCCCAGCAGGAAATACGGGGAATGCGTTTACATAAGCCTGCAGTAATCGTCCTGTGACATCGTAGTCAGCAGATATATTCCACCGCCAGATGTAGTACTCGCACAGGTTTATGTCGTAGATGTATTTTTCAACGCCTTCCTGGGTGGGATGTATTTTGAGGGTCGCTCGCCCCGCATCTACAAATGTACGCCGCATCGTATCGCGATCGGTGCCGAGCGGAAGCTCCATTTGGATGAATTTTCCCATTTCCTCCAAAGATACTAGCGCTTCAAATCTGAAATGATCCAACTGACCCGATGTTGGTGATCCGGCGCTTTCCTGAAGAGAGGATCGAAACCTGTCCCTCATCCATCTCATCAACTGCAAGGTGACGCCCCCAGTGTTTCGCCAATGTTACTATGCATATACTCGAGCAGTTCGTAGTCCGCATGAGCGCAGCGATATGCGGGGAAAGGTCGCGGATATCGCTGCGCTCATCCGGGCGACAGGTTGACGTCACAGACACGTCGCGCGTTCGGCGGCGAGGTAGCCGAACAGCAGACCGAGGCCGAACAGGAGCACGAGGCCGGCGGCGCCGAACTCGATGCCGCGCATGATCAGCGCGCCGCCGCCCTCGCGGCCGGCGCTGAGTCGGCGGGCGAGGCCCTTGGCCGAGACGGCAATGATGGCGATGGTGGCAACCGTGATGGCGGTGCCGAGGCCCATCACGAAGGTGGCGGCGATGCCGGCCAGGAACAGGCCCTGCGCCAGCGAGAACACCAGCACCAGGATGGCGCCCGAGCAGGGCCGCATGCCCACCGCAAAGATCGTCCCCAGGCCGCGCCGCCAGCCGCCAGGGCCGGCGAGCTGATCCGGGGTCGGCCCGTGCGAATGGCCGCAATGCTCGTCATGAACATGGCCATGGCCGTGATCGTGGTCATGTCCATGGTCGTGATCATGATGGTGATGCGCGTGCCCGTGACCGTGATCGTGATGATGACCGGCCGTGGCCACCGCCATCGGCGGCACCGGCTTCGCCTGCAGCGCGCGCATGAAACCGCCGCCCTTGGTCCAGACCAGCCGGGCGCCGAAGGCCGCGATCAGGCCGTAGCTGACGATCTCGATCGCCTTCTCCGCAGAGCACATCGTCTTGGCGGTGGAGGAGAGCAGCCAGGCGAACACGGCGACGATCGCCACCGCCACCAGCGCCTGCAGGAACGCCGAGGCGAAGGACAGCACGATGCCGCGCCGCGCCGTTTCCTCGTTGGCGACGAGATAGGACGAGATCACCGCCTTGCCGTGGCCGGGCCCGGCGGCGTGGAAGATCCCATAGGCAAACGAGATCCCGAGCAGCGTCCAGACCGCGCTGCCGTCCGATTTCGCCGCGCGGATGGTCTGCGACATCTCGCGATAGAATTCGGACTGCTTGGCCAGAATCCATCCGATCACGCCGCCAACCTGCGGCTCGGCGGCAGGCCGCGGCGCGCCGAACGGGTTCTGCGCCATCAGCGCGTGCCAGGCGGCGTCGAAAACCATCACGGCCGCGAGCGCCGCAGCCGTGATCGCCATGCCCTGTGCTAGCCTTGCAGGCGACGGCTTCACGGGCAGTTCACCGTGATCTTGTTGGCGAACATCGCGCCATAGTTGGAATTGTCGCCGTTCATAAAATTCTGCTCGTTCAGCCGCTGGGTGTTCGCGGTTTCGTCATTCGGCCGCTGGAATTTCATCTGGCAGGCGGCCGGCGCGCCGACCAGTTTGATCGGATCCTTGTCGTCGAACTTGAAGTCGATGAAATAGGAGGGATCGAACACCTCCAGCGCCAGCTGCTTCGATGTCACCGGCGCCTTCAGCGGCAGCACGAAATGCAGCGTCAGCGCGCTGTCCTTGTATTCGAGGTAGTAGTCGGTGGGCTCATTGAACTTCTCCTTCTTGCCGTCGGCCTTGGCGAAGGTGAAGTAGGCGAAATCCTTCAGCGACTCGACATTGGTCTGCGCCAGCGGCGCCAGTTCCTCGCGGGTGTAGACGCCCTTGGTCTTGGTCTCGATGCCCTGCAGCGCATAGGTCGAGAACATGTCGTCAAAGGTCCAGGCGTGGCGCACGCCCGTCATCGAGCCGTCGGGCGCGTAGACCACCTCGCTTTTGGCGGTGATCCAGACATGGGGATGGGCCTCGGCCGCGACCGTGCCGAGCGCCGTGATCAGGAGGACGAAACCGAGCAATCGCTGCATGACCGCACGCATCTCAGGCCGCCGGCGTTGCTTCGAGCAGGCCGCGGCGGCGCAACAGCGCATCCGCCTCCGGTTCGCGGCCGCGGAAGGCGACATAGGCCTCCTCGGGGTTACGCGAGCCGCCCGACGAATAGATGTCGTCGTGCAGCCGCTTGGCGGTGGCGGGATCGAAGATGTCGCCGACCTCCTCGAAGGCGCCGAACGCGTCGGCATCCATCACCTCCGACCACATGTAGCTGTAATAGCCGGACGCATAGTGATCGCCGGAGAAGATATGGCCGAACTGCGTGGGCCGGTGCCGCAGCGCGATTTCCGCGGGCATGCCGATCTTCTCCAGTTCCGCCTTCTCGAAGGCCGCGACGTCGCGGCTGGCCGCGGCCGGCTGGGTGTGGAATTCGAGGTCGATCAGCGCCGAGGAAACGAACTCCACGGTGGCAAAGCCCTGGTTGAACTTTCGCGCGGCGAGGAAACGCTGCAGCAGGTCGTCCGGCAACGGCTCGCCGCTCTGATAGTGTTTTGCGAACTGCCGCAGCACCTGCGGCTGCTCCTGCCAGTGCTCGTAGAGCTGCGAGGGCAGCTCGACGAAATCGGTGAACACTGAAGTCCCCGACAGCGAGGGATAGGTCACGTTGGACAGCATGCCGTGCAGGCCGTGGCCGAACTCGTGGAACAGGGTGCGCGCGTCGTCCGGCGACAGCAGCGACGGCTGGCCGTCCGAGCCCTTCGAGAAATTGCAGACGTTGATGATCAAGGGCGCAATCTCACCGTCGAGCTTCTGCTGGTCGCGCAGCGAGGTCATCCAGGCGCCGGAGCGCTTGGAGGGCCGGGCGAAGTAGTCGCCATAGAACAGCGCCTTGTGCTGGCCGTCAGGACCCTTGACCTCCCAGACCCGGACGTCCGGATGCCAGACCGGGATGTCCTTGCGCTCGGCAAAGGTGATCCCGAACAGGCGGGTGGCGCAGTCGAAGGCGGCCTCAATCATGTGGTCGAGCACCAGGTAGGGCTTGATGGCGGCGTCGTCGAAATCGGCTTTCCGCTGCCGCAGGATTTCGGCGTAGTAGCGCCAGTCCCACGGCGCCAGCGTGAAGTTGCCGCCCTCCTCCGCGATCAGCGCCTGCAGCGCGTCGCGGTCGGCGAGCGCACGCTCCCGGGCCGGCTTCCAGACCCGTTCCAGCAGGCCGCGGACGGCGTCCGGCGTCTTGGCCATGGAATCCTCCAGCCGGTAGGCGGCGTAGGTCGGAAAGCCCATGATCTTGGCGGCCTCCTCGCGGAGCTCCAGGATCTCCACGATGGTGTCGTTGTTGTCGTTGGCGTTGCCGTTGTCGCCGCGGGCGGTGAAAGCCTTGTAGACCTTCTCGCGCAGGTCGCGGCGGGAGGAGCTCTTCAGGAACGGCTCGACCGAGGAGCGCGACAGCGTCACGATTGCCTTGCCCGCCATGTCCCGCTCTTCGGCCGCCGCCTTGGCCGCCGCGACGAAGGCCTCGGGAAGGCCGGCGCGGTCGTCCTCGCCGAGCTCCATGAACCAGTCCTGCTCGTCGCCGAGCAGATGGTGGCTGAAGGAGGTGCCGAGCTGGGCCAGCCGCTCGTTGATCTCGGCCCGGCGCTTCTTGGCAGCCTCGTCGAGGCCGGCGCCGGCGCGATAGAAATTAGTGTAGGTGCGCTCCAGGAGCCGGTTCTGCTCACCGGTCAGGCCGAGCGTGGCGCGGTTCTCGTGCAGCATCGCGATGCGGCCGAACAGCACCGCGTTCATCATGATCGGGTTCCAGTGCCGCGCCATCCGCAAGGAGACTTCCTTGTCGATCTCCAGGATCGCCGGATTGGAGTGCGCCGAGACCAGGTCGTAGAACACGGCCGCGACCTTGGAGAGCAGCCTGCCCGAGCGCTCCAGCGCCGTGATGGTGTTGGCGAAGTCCGGCGCCGACGGATCATGGGTGATCGCCGCGATCTCGGCGGCATGGTCGGCAAAGGCCTGTTCGAAGGCCGGCAGGAAGTGCTCCGGCTCGATTTCGGCAAAGGGCGGCGTCTCGAACGGCGTCTGCCACGGCCGGAGCAGCGGGTTTTCGCCAGCTTCCGAGGGGGTCGCCGTCTGCGGGGTTTCTGACATCACAATTCCCGTTTTTGCCTCGTTTTCTTGACGTAAACCGGTACCGATTTCGCTCGAAAACGCTCCAGAAGATGCGGCAATCTATATCACGCGATGCGGCGTTTTTGGGCCTTTTACGCTTGATAGATGGGGCCTTTTCGGAGAGATTGCGCCCCCTGAACAGGACCTTTTTCCATGAGCCCACAGCCCGCTTCCACATCCTCCCGTCAGGTCTACTGGCCGAGCGTCATCACCGTCATCTCGGCGGCGATCCTGATCGGCGCCGAAGTGTTCGGCGCGGCGTTTGCCGGCGGCTGGGCGCTCGCGATCCTGTTCGGCCTCAACGACACCTCGGCGCACATCCTGCAGGCCGTGCTGTTCGGCCTCGGCGTGCTGATCATGGTGGCGTTCATCCGCGGCGCGCAACGCATCGAGCCGTTCTTCAGGCGCGGCTGACGCGCGTTCAAGAAAGTGCTGCGGCACAGGCGTTAAAGCGCTCAACGCCTCTTTGAGAAATCTTAACGTCCATTCAGATTTGTCGTCAGCGGCGCGCATCGCGAACGCTTTCGTAATCACACGCGCGCGAAATTTGTCCCCAGCCTAAAAAAATTGTTGCGAAGCAGAGTCAAAAGACTTATTTCCCAACTTGCCCAATTTCGCACGTGCCTGTGGTCGTGTGTCAGTCGGTAGGTATCCGGACAAGAGGCCGGACAGCCGCCAAGGGATGGAAGAACCGAGGGTCGTCTAACAAGCGGCCAGCATCTCTCTCCAGGGATGCCGTTGAAGGTCTCACCACTCCTTGCAACCGTGACTGGCAGCCGGAGGCGAACCGGCGTACTCCGCTCTCAACGGGGGACGCGACTTAAAGCAACGACGGATCGGGCTTTTTTGGTCTCTACCGGCATTCCAACGCCGGCGCGGGCTACTGAAAAGGCTTGTCCTTCATTGCCAGGTGAGCGGGCGGGAAATCTCCCAACCAATCCACGGCAGCACAATTCGGTGCTCGAGTTCGAGGCTTTGTCGCGTCTCCATCGTGCGGCAAGGCCAAGCGCTCAGGTCCGAGAACTGTTTGAACGCGCCCGTCGCTGGGCCGTTTGGGAGAGTGCCATGACCGAACGTATTCAGGAATTCCTGCGCAACCGCCGCAGCGAGGGCCTCGACACCGAGCCGTGTCTCGTCGTCGACCTCGAAGTCGTGCGCGACAACTACCAGACCTTTGCGAAGGCGCTGCCGGACAGCCGCGTGTTCTACGCGGTGAAGGCGAACCCTGCGCCCGAAGTGCTGTCGCTGCTGGCCTCGCTGGGCTCGTGCTTCGACACCGCGACCGTCGCCGAAATCGAAATGGCGCTGGCCGCCGGTGCGACGCCGGACCGCATCTCCTATGGCAATACGATCAAGAAGGAGCGCGACATCGCGCGCGCCTTCGCGCTCGGCATTCGCCTGTTCGCGGTCGACTGCGCCGCCGAAGTGGAAAAGATCGCCCGCGCCGCCCCCGGCGCCAAGGTGTTCTGCCGCATCCTCTATGACTGCGCCGGCGCCGAGTGGCCGCTGTCGCGCAAGTTCGGCTGCGACCCGGAGATGGCGGTCGAGGTGCTCGACCTCGCCAAGCGTCTGGGCCTGGAGCCGTGCGGCATCTCGTTCCATGTCGGCTCGCAGCAGCGCAAGGTGAAGGCGTGGGACCGCGCGCTGGCGATGGCCTCGACGGTGTTCCGGGACTGCGCGGAGCGCGGGATCAGCCTGTCCATGGTCAACATGGGCGGCGGCTTCCCGACCAGGTACCTCAAGGACGTTCCTCCGGTCGTGCAGTACGGCCGGTCGATCTTCCGTGCGCTGCGCAAGCATTTCGGCAACCAGATCCCGGAGACCATCATCGAGCCGGGCCGCGGCATGGTCGGAAATGCAGGCATCATCGAGACCGAAGTCGTCCTGATCTCCAGGAAGAGCGACGAGGACGAGGTGCGCTGGGTGTATCTCGACATCGGCAAGTTCGGCGGTCTCGCCGAGACGATGGACGAGTCGATCCGTTACGCCATCCGCACGCCGCATGACGGCGCGGACATGACGCCGTGCGTGCTCGCAGGTCCGACCTGCGATAGCGCCGACGTGCTGTACGAGAAGCTGCCGTATCCGCTTCCGGTGACGCTCGAGATCGGCGACAAGCTGCTGATCGAAGGCACCGGGGCCTATACGTCGACCTACTCGTCGGTGGCGTTCAACGGCATCCCGCCGCTGCGGACCTACCACATCTGAGCTGCCTCGTTTGAGGCTTGAATAACGGGAGCCGGTGCGCCGGCTCCCTCCCCGTCATTTGCGATTTTGAAGACAACGCTTTGCGCGGCAGCCTGCCGTTGCGAGCGGGGACTGACGTGCCATGACTGCTTTGCGGAAGACCAAGATCGCCCTCACCCCGAAGACCGCTCCGTTCGCGATCCGTGCGGAGCGAGCCTCGGACGTCGTTGCGCGTGAAGCGCTGCTGGATGCCTGCTTTGGCGACAACCGCCATATGCGCTCCTGCCAGCGCCTGCGCGACGGACGTGCGCCCGCCGAAGGCCTCAGCCTATCGGCCGTGCGCGAGGGCCGGCTGGTCGGGACCGTTCGGTTGTGGCACGTCAGCGCCGGGGGCATCCCGGCGCTCATGCTCGGCCCGCTGGCGGTCGAGGCTTCCTCCCGCCAGCTCGGGCTCGGGGCTGCGCTGATGGACCACGCGCTCGCGGCGGCGAAGGCGCGTGGCCATCGCGCGGTAATCCTGCTGGGCGATGCGCCCTATTACGCCCGCTTCGGCTTCTCGGCCGCCAGGACCGGCGAATTGTCGCTGCCGGGCGCGTTCGAGCGCGAGCGGCTGCTCGGCCTGGAGTTTTGCGACGGCGCGCTCGACGGCGCCTGGGGGATGATCACCGCGACCGGCGCGCCGCTGCCGAAAACGAAGGCAGTCCGCGGCCGGAAGGCGAAGGCCCTGCTGATGCCGCGCGTGGCCTGAAGGCCATGGCCGCAAGCTTTCCCCGAGATGCGCGTCCGCGCTGGCGCAGCGCCGTCACCACGGCCCTGCTGGTCATGATCACGGTCATGATCGTCAGGGACATCCTGGTGCGCCGCTGGGGCGGACCCACGCCGCCCGCCTCCGGCGTCACCCAGCCGTCCCGCTAGCCCCGCGAGGGGTTGCGCGCACCGGGGAAAAGCCCTTAAACCGCGCCGATCCCGCCCCGGACCGTTCCCAAGATCGAGGTTCCGATGCCCCGCCGCCTGATTTCCACCGGCTCCCCCTTCGAGAAGACCGCGGGCTACAGCCGCGCTGTCATCGACGGCGATTTCGCCTTCGTCGCCGGCACCACCGGCTACGATTACACCACCATGACGATGCCGGCGGATGTCACGAGCCAGTCACGGAACTGCTTCAAGACCATCGAAGCCGCGCTGAAGGAAGGCGGCTTCGCGATGGCCGACATCGTCCGCGCGACCTATTACATCACCGACCCCAAGGACGCGGATGCCCACTTCGCCGTGTGCGGCGAGGTCCTCGGTGACATCCGCCCGGCCGCAACGCTGCTCGTCGTCGCGGGGCTCTACAAGCCCGAGATGAAGATCGAGATCGAAGTCACCGCGAAGCGCCGCACCGCCTGATCCACCCCTCACCATTTGTCTACCAGCACGTTCCGGAGAAACCATCCCATGAGCCCCGCCTCGCAGATCTACGCGAAGATCACCGGTCCCATCGTCATGGTCGGCTTCGGCTCCATCGGCAAAGGCACGTTGCCGCTGATCGAGCGGCATCTCGATTACGACAAGTCGCGCGTCACCGTGATCGATCCCAAGGACGAGGGCCGCAAGGCGCATTGCGAGAAGCACAATGTCCGCTTCATCCAGAAGGGTGTGACAAAAGACAATTATCGCGAATTGCTGACCCCGCTGCTCACCGAAGGCGGCGGCCAGGGCTTTTGCGTCAACCTCTCGGTCGATACCGGCTCCACCGACATCATGGAGCTCTGCAACGAACTCGGCGCACTTTATATCGACACCGTCAACGAGCCCTGGCTTGGCTTCTATTTCGATTCGTCGAAGGGCCCGGAAGCGCGCTCCAACTACGCCCTTCGCGAAGTGACGTTGGCCGCCAAGAGGGCGCGGCCTAAGGGCTCGACGACGGCCGTCTCCTGCTGTGGCGCCAATCCCGGCATGGTCTCCTTTTTCGTCAAGCAGGCGCTGCTCAATGTCGCCGCCGACCTGAAGCTCAATGCCCCCAAGCCGAAGACCAAGGCCGAATGGGCGGACCTGATGCGGCAGGCCGGCATCAAGGGCATCCACATCGCCGAACGCGACACCCAGCGCTCCAAGTCGCCGAAAGAGCCTGATGTCTTCGTCAACACCTGGTCGGTGGAAGGTTTCCTGTCGGAAGGCGTGCAGCCGTCCGAACTCGGTTGGGGCACCCATGAAAAATGGATGCCTGAGAATGCGCGTACCCACGAAGCCGGCTGCGGCGCCGCCATCTATCTGATGCAGCCCGGCGCCAACACGCGCGTGCGCACCTGGTGCCCGACCCGCGGCGCGCAGTATGGCTTCCTCGTCACCCACAACGAGTCGATCTCGATCGCCGATTACTTCACGGCGCGCGACGCATCGGGCAAGGTGATCTATCGGCCGACTTGCCACTATGCCTATCATCCGGCTGACGATGCCGTGCTGTCGCTGCATGAAATGTTCGGCCGTGCCGCGAAGATGCAGGAAAAGCACCACATCCTCGATGAGAATGAAATCGTCGATGGCATCGACGAACTCGGCGTGCTGCTGTTCGGCCATGACAACAATGCCTACTGGTATGGCTCGCAGCTCTCCATCGAAGAGACCCGCAAACTCGCGCCCTATCAGAACGCCACCGGCCTGCAGGTGACCTCCGCCGTGCTCGGCGGCATGGTGTGGGCGCTGGAAAACCCGAACGAAGGCATCGTCGAAGCCGACGAAATGGATTTCGATCGTCTGCTGGAAATCCAGATGCCGTATCTGGGCCCGGTGAAGGGCTACTACACTGACTGGACGCCGCTGACCGACCGTCCCGGCCTGTTCCCGGAAGACATCGACACGAGCGATCCCTGGCAGTTCAGGAACATCCTGGTGCGCTAACGGCGCAACCAGTGCGCTGCGGCTCCCGCTGCAGCGCACATCCATCTGCCCCAGCCGGCCGGCATAACTACCCACGGGAACTCCAGTTCTCAGTAACACTCGATTAATTCAATCGCGCCATCCTGAAGGGTGAATTCCTGCGAGGGCCCGTGGCCGTCGCCGCCTTGTCCGCGCGACGGCTCCGGTTGGAGCGACCGATATGCGCGTCATCATTGCCATCATCCTGTCGGCCGCGGCCTTGGCCGCGTGCACGCCCGAGACCGGCACCAGTGCCGAGGTGACGGGCTCGATCGACAATTGCGCGCGGAAGCTCTACAGCCAGTACAATCCCAAGGACCTGAAGCAGTGTGTCGCGGTGTGCATCACCTGCGAGCGCGGCGTGGTGACGACCTGTTCGACCGCCTGCACGCTCAGGGGCGCGCAGTGATCGCGGGCGGATAGCCGCGCTGAACATCCAAGTCGCCAGTCTCATCTAACCCTCAGCGCCGATCCACAAAATCGCTTAGGGCAACCGGGCTCATCCGACTACGCAAGCATTCCTTCGCTTAGCTGGGCGTTTGCGGCGGACTTCCTCGTGGCAAGACCCAGAAATGCCGCGGCCGAGCAATCCCTGTGAACACGTTAGTGACGACGTCGAGCTTATTCGACGTCGATGTGGCGGAAAGCAACGGTCGAGCCATCGCCGAACCTCCAATTTTCGAAGGTTTGGCTGCGCCCACGACCGTCCCGACGCCCTTCCGAAAATCTCGCCGGTCATGACTCACCTGAGCCACGCCGTTTAGGGGTCCCCTTCGCTTCTGTGGCATATTGACATTATAATCATTTTTTGTCAAAGACGTTTTCATGACGAATAAGCTGACTCAGGAAGAGGCGGAGGCGCGACGGCTGAAAATCCTGACGGCCGCGCGCTGGTGCTTCCTTAATTTCGGTTTCTCGAAAACCTCTCTCGACGACATCGCCAAACGCGCGAGCATCTCGCGCACGCTCCTTTATCGGACGTTCAAGGATAAGGAGGACATCTTCACTGCAGTCTTTGCAGACTGGCTGGTGTCGCGTCACCCCGCGGCGAAGGCGGCCGCGGCCGCTGCCGGCACACCGGGCGATCGCCTTCTTGATGTGTGCCGGCTCATGGTCATCGAGCCCTATGCAGATATGGTCGGGGCACCCATGGCGGGTGAGTTCTTCGACGTTTGTGAGCGCCTGGACCCGGAGATTGAGGCGCTTCACCGGCAGGTCGCGCGCCAATGCGTGGCGAGGATCCTTGGCGGCGATGATGCAGCTGCCGAGGTTTTCCTGCTCGCCCTTGATGGACTTCTTACCGACGAGCCCACCACGACGGTATTGGAGCGACGGGTGCAGCTTCTCACTGCACGCTTTGCACCGTCCAGCAACAAGCGAAAGTAGTGAGTATGACCAAGGCATGGACGGTGAAGGACATCCCTTCACAGACCGGAAAGCGCGTTATCGTGACCGGAGCCAACAGTGGCATTGGCTGGCACGCGGCATTAGAACTGGCACGCGCAGGGGCGGAGGTGACAATCGCCTCTCGCAACGAGGCCAAGGCTGCAGATGCAGTCCACCGTATCCTTGCCATAGCGCCTGGCGCCAGCGTCCACGCCGGTACGCTTGACCTGTCGAATCCGGCGTCCGTCAAAGCGTTTGCAGACAGCCAACTGACGCTGTCTCGGCCACTCGACATACTGATCAACAATGCAGGCGTCATGGCGCTTCCGGATCGACGCGAGACCCAAGACGGCCATGAAATGCAATTTGCGACCAACGTCCTGGGACCATATAGCCTGACAGGCTTGCTGCTTCCGGCGCTCCTTCAATCACCAGCACCGCGTCTCGTCACCGTAGCGTCCGGCACGCACGCGATCGGCGGACCGGTCCCCATCCCGGATCTCGATTCAAAGCAAAACTATAAGCCGATAAAGGCATACGCGAAGACGAAGCTCGCCAACATTCTCTTCGCCAGAGAATTGCAGAGGCGTGCCGGAGGCCGCTTGCTCTCGACCATTAGTCACCCGGGGGCATCGAAGACGAATCTATTTGCGGACACAAGTTTCCTCATGAGGCTCTCGGCTTTAGCCATGTACCCGCTGCTGCAAAGCGCGGCCATGGGCGCTGAACCAACACTAATGGCCGCAACGCTAAAGGACGCCAAGCCTGGCGGCTACTACGGGCCAGGCGGATTTGCGGAGCTTCGCGGACACCCTGTCGAATCCAGGACGGCGCCTGTAGCCGATGACGTTGCGGCCGCTCGCATCCTCTTCGATGAGCTCGAACGCATGTCAGGGATACGTTTCGTACTGTAAGGCTGAGAGGGAGGGNTATTCAAATGACCGCCATCACATGCAACGACTTTGTCGGCTTTTTCCGAGCCNNNNTGGATTGAAAATCCGAGGCGTGTTTCCGCCGTTGCGCCCTCCGGGCAGACATTGGCACGCCTGATAACCAGCGAAATCAAGCCCGGTGACGGGCCGGTCATTGAGTTGGGACCAGGCACAGGCGTCTTCACCAAAGCGCTTCTGCGACGGGGTGTTGCTGAGTCAGATCTGCTGCTCATTGAATACGGTTCGGACTTCATGCGCCTGCTGCAGCAGCGCTTCCCCAGTGCGCGGGTACTATGGATGGATGCTTCCCAACTCACCCAATATGAGCCCTTTATGGCTCCAGCCGGGGCCGTCGTTAGCGGCTTGCCGTTGCTGTCGATGACGCCGCGCAAAGTGATGGCGATCCTCACCGGAGCGTTTCGGCATATGAAGGAGGGCGGCACTTTCTATCAGTTCACTTATGGCGTGAGCTGCCCAGTGCCCCGGCCTATCCTGGACCGTCTGGGGCTCAAGGCGAGTTTGGTCGGACGAACGGCGCTCAACATCCCTCCAGCATCGGTCTACCGCATCCGTCGTCGGCAACCGGTTGCTTACATGACCTAGCCAGCTCGGGACCCAGCATCATGAAAACGTCGTTGCTCCGCTGGTAAGGTCACTTCGCCATGTAGTCGAACGCCACCGTTCCGAGCCCCAGCGTCAGGTCGGCCCTGAAATGCAGCGCGGAGACCACGTCGCGCACCGGCAGCCGCGACACATCGGCGAGCGCGTGCGGGAACAGGCCGAGCGCGGCGGGGCCGGTCCAGGCCTCCTTCAGCGTGATGTCCTCGATATAATAGCGCACCAGTTCGCAGATCCGCGGGGTGCCGTCGACATGCGGGATGATCTTGAGCATGAAGTTCGGCGCTTTCATCGCTTTCAGCACGGCGTCGTGGTCGACCGCGCGATGCTTGTAGCCCATGGTGGCGGAGACGCACAGCACCGAGCCGTAATGCAAGGTGCCGACCAGCACGTCGCTCTCGACGGCGATCTTCGGCTTCGCCAGTTTCTTCGGAAATCCCCAGAGTTCGCGGCCGCCGGCGATCGGCCCTTCGTCGTCCAGGTACATCGAATGAACGTAGATGCCCTCTTCCCCCTTGAAACGGACCGGGATGACCTGGCCGGTCTCGGTGTAATCGCCGAAGCCGGTCGAGTCGGGCATGCGGATGAATTCGTATTTGACGACGGCCTCCGCGACCTCGAGCGGCTCGGGCACCACGGCGGCAAGCGCCTCGGGGTCGGTGCGGTAGGTTATGACGAAAAATTCGCGGTTGAAGAAACGGTACGGCCCTGGCGGAAACGCAGGGTTGGTCAGCGGCATCGAATAGGCGGTTCGCCTGACGTCATCGATCTTCATGGCCTGCCCCATTTGTCAACTGAACTGACGCAATGAGATTATGGGGCAGACGATGGCAGCAAGCGAGGCTGAAGAATCGGCACAACGTCACGATGCCGTCATAACGGTCAGGCGACGCCGCCGAGATAGAGCCGCTTGACGATGTCGTTGGCCTTCAACTCGTCGACGGACTGCGCGGCGACCGCGATCTCGCCGTGGACGATGATATAGCCGCGGTCGGCGATGCGGATCGCCTGGTTGAAATTCTGTTCCGCCATCAGCACGGTCAATCCCACGCGCTGCTTGAGTTCGCCGATCTTGGCAATGGTCTGCGACACCAGTAGCGGCGACAGCCCGACCGAGGGCTCGTCGATCAGAAGCAGCCGCGGCGAGGACATCAGCGCGCGAGCAATCGCCAGCATCTGCTGCTGGCCGCCGGACATGGTGCCGGCGAGCTGGCTGCGCCGCTCCTTCAGCACCGGAAAGGTCTCGAACACGAGCGCGAGATTCTGCTGGATGGCGCTGCGGGCCATTTTCCTGAAAGCGCCGAGCATCAGGTTTTCCGTCACCGTCAGCTTCGGAAACAGCCGCCGTCCCTCCGGCACCAGCGCCACGCCGAGATCGACGATCGCCTCGGGCGAGAGTTTTGTGAGGTCATACGCCACGCCGTCGATCGAGAGCGCCAGCCGGCCGCTGTCGGGGCGAACCAGCCCCATGACGCACTTCATCAGCGTGCTCTTGCCGTTGCCGTTGGTGCCCAGCAACGCCACGGTCTCGCCGGCCTCGACATGCAGCGTGACGCCGCGCAGCGCCTTGACGGCGCCGTAGCCGGCATCGAGACCTTCGATGGCAAGGCTAAGTGCCAAGATAGGCCTCCTGCACCCGCTTGTTGGCCATCACCTCGGCCGGCTCGCCGAGTGCGATGATCTTGCCGGCGTCGAGGCACATTACCCGTTCCGAAAAGCGCATCACGGCCTGCATGATGTGCTCGATCATGATGATGGTGATGTCTTCCTCGCCGAGGCTGATCAGGAGGTCGAGCACTTCGTCGACTTCGGAAGAGGACAGCCCCGCCATCGCCTCGTCGGAGATCAGGAGCTTTGGCCGCACCGCCATGGCGCGGGCAAGCTCCATCTTGCGCAGTTCGACCTGGCTCAGCGCGTCGCTCGGAGCGCCGGCCTTGGAGGCGAGCCCCATCCGCGTCAGAATCGACATCGCGATTTCTTCCTCCGCAGCAGTTGAACCGGCGGCGGCGAAGTCGAGCCCGACCATGAGGTTTTCGAGCACCGTCATGCTCTTGAAGGGACGCGGGATCTGGAAGCTGCGGGCGATGCCGCGGCGGGCGCGCAGGTGCGGCGGCAACTGGGTAATGTCTTCGCCACAGAACACCACGCTGCCGGCCTGCGGTTTCAACGCGCCGGAGATGCAGTTGATCAGCGTGGTCTTGCCCGAGCCGTTCGGACCGATCAGGCCGAAGCGTTCGCCCTTCTTGATGTTGACGCTGATATTGTCGAGCGCGGTGAAGCCGCCAAAAGTCTTGGTAAGCGTTCCCACCTGCAGCAACGGCGCGTCGGGTGCGGCTGTCGTCATTGCTTGCCTCCCGCGCGCAGGCGGTAGCGCGGCCGCAACAGGCCGATGATGCCCTTGGGCGCCCCGACCACGAACAGCACCAGCATGATGCCGAGCACCAGCACGTTGACTTCCGACGAGATCGTCACGGCAAGGAACTGCTGCGTCGAGCCGAGCAGGATGGCACCGAGCACCGGGCCGATCCAGTGCGCGGTACCGCCGATCAGCGACATGGCAAGCGCAGAGACGGAATAAGTGAGATTGAACGCGGAGGACGGGTCGGCGTATTGCAGATACATTGCGGCCGGCGCTCCGACCGCCGACATCAGTGCGCCCGAGATCATGCAGGCCACCAGCTTGAGCTTCAAAGTCGGCACACCCGTGCATTCGGCAGCAAGTTCATCATCCCGAAGCGCCTGCAGGCCGCGGCCCATCCGGGAATTCTGGATGTAGCGCGCGATCCCGACGGCAATGACCACCAGGACGGCCTGCACGAAGAACAGCATCTTCACGTAACTGTCGAACGGCGCCATCACCGGCGGCCGCTGCAACTGGATGCCGGCCGCACCGCCGACGAAGCGCCAGTTCATCACAAAGGTTTCGATGATGATCGCGAGCGCAATGGTCGCGATCGAGAAGAAGATGCCGCGCATCCGCAAGGTAAGCAGGCCGACGCCAAAGCCGAGCAGCATGCCGACGACGGCGGCAGCGGCGATCTGCACCACGAGCGGCGCCCCCGTCGCCTTGAACAGCGCGACCGCCGTGTAGACGCCGACACCGAAAAAGGCGTTGGTGCCGAAATTGACGTAGCCGGCATAGCCGCCGAGGATGGTCCAAGCGACGGCTAACGCGATAAATTGCAGGATGACGTAACCGGCGAAGAACGGATATTCGTTGCGGACGATCTGCGTCATCGACAGCACGGCGACGAGGAAGACCGCTATCCCCGCCCAGAATGCGATGCTGTGGCTGCGCTTGTTCATCGGCCGAGCAGACCTTGCGGGCGGACGGCGAGCACGGCGAGCAGCATGGCAAACGAGATCGCCGGCGCCCAGGAGGCGCCGAACATCGTCAGCACGATGGATTCGGCGACGCCGAGGATGATGGCGGCGATCAGCGTGCCGCTGATGCTGCCGAGCCCAGCCATGACGACGACGCAGAAGGTGCGCCCGATATAGGCGCGATCGAGCGTCGGCTCGACCGGGGCAACGATGATCAGGAGCGCGCCGGCGATCCCGAGCACGGCGGTGGCGATGCCGAAGGCAAATTGCTTGATGCGGACCGGATTGGCCCCCATCAGCCGCAGCGCCTCCTCGTCCTGAGCCACCGCACGGATGGCACGGCCCATGAAGGTTTTCGACAAATAGACCGCCAGCACCACCGTGAGCGCCAGCGCCACCGCGAACGCGACCAGCTGCCGGATCGGTATCCGAAACTCGCCGAACCGCCAGGACTTGCCGATATAGGTCGCCGTGACCGAGCGCTGGTCGACGCCGAACTGCAGGATGATCAGGACTTCGATGATGAAGGCGATGCCGAAGAAGAACGCGATGCCGCGGACGCCGGCGTCGCTGCCTCGCTTCTCGAAGGTCTCGTAGTAGACGCGGTAGGCCAGCAGGCCGAACAGGAAGAGCAGCGGCGTGATGGCGAGGCCCGCCAGCAACGGATCGAGGTCGTAGCTGTCGTTGAGCTGGTACACGCCATAGGAGGCGAGCACCAGGAAGGCCGGGTGCGCGACATGGGGAACGTCGAGCAGTCCGAACGAGACGGACAGGCCGACGCTGACGGCTGCATAGAAGCAGCCGAGCAGCACCCCGAGCACCACTGCGCCAAGCAGCAGGTCCATCGAAAACAATTCAGGTCCCCCCTTGGCTCCGAGCCGGAAAAGCCACGAGGCCTACTTTCGCGCCGCCTCGAAGGGACTGATGAGATCGCCCGTCTTCAGCTTGTCGGGGAACAGGATCACCTGCTTACCGGAGGACCGGAACTGTTCGATGTCCTTGTCCTTCACACCCCGGAACTGCGCCTGCAGCGTCGCAGTTTCCTTGCGCTCGCCATCGGCTGCGAAAGCAATCGGGCCGACGATGGTCTTGTGCTCGTTCTCGCGCAGATATTTGGCGATGCCCTTCTGGTCGAGCGATCTGGTGGAATTGACCGCGGCTGCGATCATCTCGCCCATCGCATAGCCGAACGGCGCCAGATAATAGCCGAGCGGATCGACCTTGGCTTCGATGGCCCGCTTGGTGTACTTGTCGAAAAATTCCTTGGTGCCGTCGAAATACATGCTCTTTTCCGGCAGCCACGTATTGTAGTTCACGACACCGTTGAGCAGCGAGCCGAGGTTCGACATCACGGCAGCAAATTGCAGGCCGACCATGCCGCCGCCGAAAATCTTGACATCGTCGCCGATCCCGATCTCGTTCACAGCGCGCAGGATGCCGGCGGAATCAGGCGGATAGGACGCGACATAGACGATGTCGGGCTTGGCGGCCTTGAGCGCGCGGATGATGGAGGCGAATTCCACCGTGTTCGGCGGATAGACCTGGTCGAAGACCACGGGGATGTTGCGCTTCTTGGCAACATCCCGCGCGGTGAGCGCGAGGTTCTGCGCGAATTCCTGATCCGCCGTCAGCAGCGCCATGTTCTTGCCGCCGGCCTTCTGCGCCAGATCGAGGAACGAGGCCGCCCAGCTATCGGCCGGCCCCCAGGGCGCATTGTTGAACCACATGTCGTGGCCGACCTTGCTGTTCACCTGGAACGAGAAATTGCCCATCAAGAGCAACCCGCGTTGCTTGACGAACGGCATGATCGGCGCGGTCGGCACCGTCGCATAGGGCGCGAACAACAAATCGACCTTGTCGACGTCGACCAGCTTGGCGTAGATCGCCGGCGTCTCCGAGGCGCTCGACTTGTCGTCATAGACGACGAGTTCGACCTTGCGGCCGAGCAAGCCGCCTTTCGCATTGATGTCGTCGCGCCAGATCTCGATGCCGAGCAGCGACGCCTTGCCGCCACCGGCGAGGCCGCCGGTCTGCGGCATCGACATGCCGATCTTGATCGGCGGCTGCTGCGCAAAAGCGCTCGAGCCGTGTCCAACCACGGCGACAGCCATGGCACCGCCCAGGAATGTTCTGCGTTTCATCAATTCCCCCTCATGTACCGTTGTCGTTCTGCTTCCGCCGGATCTTCGCCCGGCTGCGATGAAGTGGATCGTGTCAGGTCCCGGACTAGCCCGCCGGGGCGGGTTCGCCTTTGGCCTGTTTCATGATGGCCGACGGATCGGCGCCGACGCGCCCGCTGGTCTTGTCGGCTTCGCTTTCGCGCGACAGGCGCATGTCGAAGCGGATGCTCGGCATGTCCTTGATCGGGCAGTCCGGATCGTTGGCGACCACGTCGACGGCGAGATCGCCGGACGAGCCGAACACGACGTCATCGGCCAGATGGGGATCGTCGCGCAGATAGAGCGCGGTGACGAGTTCGCGATAGCCCGCGGCGCCGACCAGGAAGTGAATATGCGCCGGCCGCATGCCATGCCGCGCCTGCGCCTTCACCATGGTGCCGACGGGTCCGTCCATCGGGATCGAATAGCCGAGCGGCTTGACCGTGCGCAGCACATAGACGCCGTTGGCGTCAGTCGTGAATACACCACGGTAATCGACCGAGGTCGCGCTGGCCTGGATGTCATAGAGACCGTCGGCGCCGGTCTGCCAGATCGAGACGGTGGCGTTGCCGACCGGCTTGCCGGTGGCATCGGTGACGCGGCCGTACAGCACGCATTCGCTGCCGGGCTTCGGATTTTTAGCGATCGAGGCGCCTGCCGCCAGGGTCGGGGTGGCCTCGCGGTAAAACGGGCCGAGCAGGCTGGTATGGGTGGCATCTTCCAGGGCGGTGGCGTCATGCAGACCGTTGACGAGCGCGGAGAGACCGAGCGTATCGGACAGCAGGATGAATTCCTGCCGCTCCGGCGAGCACATCTTGCCGGCGGCGGTCATGAATTCGATGCCCTTGATCCATTCCGCCGGCGTCAGATTGACCTCGCGGGCGAACGCATGGAGGTGCTTGACCGCCGAAGCCATGATCGTCTTGAGGCGTGGGTCCGGCGTCGTCGCCATCTGGTCGAGCACGGCGTCCGTGATCGTATCAGGCGTTAACTCACGCATGCGTCACTCCCTGACTTGCCGGCTGTTTTTCGACCTGCCGGCTGTTTGTTGCAGCAAGCCTAACCGCTTGTTGGGGATCAACACAAGGCGTTCGAAGGCCGTGCCTCCGCCCCCTCCTACCAATTGATACGAGCGGACGGGGCAGATGGGCTGCACAGGAATGCGTCAGCAAGCGCGCCGCGGCTTCGGCAGCCCACGATTTTGCGATTGCACAATCAATGCTGTGGAAGTGGGATCACTTCTCGCGGATCGGCGGCGCAACCTTCTCCGCCGGCGCGGGCGGCAACGCGGGCTGGGCGCCCGACTTCTGCGCGTCCGGATCGGGGCGGGCCGGCTGCGGCCGGGTGTCCGACGGACGTTGACCGGTCGTGGGTGGCTCGGGTGGCGGCCCGGTCGGTTTGGTTTCAGCGCCCGGCGTCGATTGCGTCGGCGGCGTCGCCTGCGCTAGCCGTTGCGGATCGCCGGCGCTGATTTCGGTCAGCGATAGCGCCGAAATGACAAGGCCCGTCGCAATCAGCATGGATGCGACCAGCATATCCCTACGGTATTCGCGTTGGCGGTCATCGGCAGGCATGTCGTTCGATCCACGAAGTTGTTCGTGGATTCAACGGCCGGTACCGCGCATGGTTCCCGCGGGAACCAGCGCAGCAATCTTGCCTAGAACTCCAGCATCCCGGCGTCACCGTCCTCGGTGCCGAAGGCCAATAGCGTGCCCTTCGCGTTCCAGGCCAGCGCCGAGACCGCTTCGCTGCCATTGCGGCGCACCAGGATTTCTGCGCCGTCCTCAAGCCGGATGATCAGCACGGTGCCGTCGCTATAGCCTGCGGCCATGATGTCCTGCTTCGGATGACAGGCGACCATGGAGACACGCGCCTGCAGCGGCGCCAGCATCGCGGGCTCCTTGCCCATCGGGCCGTCCTTGCTGGTGAACGGCCAGATGATCACGGTGTCCGCACCCGACGTGGCAAGCCCCTTGCCGCCGGTGCTCCATGACATCGAGCGCACGCGGCCGGGATAGCCGCTCATCCGCATGTGGCGGTTGTCCGCAAGCCGCCAGCCATGCAACGCCGGCTCATGCATGGCGGTGACCAGGAATTTGTTGTCGGGACTGAAGGTGACGGCGAGATGCGAGCCGGCCCATTCCAGAAATTCCGGTTTTGCCGCCATGTTGGGAAACCACAGCGTCACACCGTTGTAATGAGCGATTGCAACGCGCAGCCCCTTCGGCGCGAAGGCGAGCCCGCCGACGGTTGACGGCGCGTCGAAGGTTTTCTCCTCGCCCTTGCCGCTGCGGACGAACGCCGTCTTCGCAGCCGACCAGGCAAACGCGCCATCGGGATGCAGCGCGACATTGTCGATCCAGCGCCGCTTGGCATCGGTCGCGAGCACCGTTACTTCGCCCTTGGCGTTCAATGTCACGACCTTGCCATCGTCGCCACCGGTGACGATGCGCTTGCCATCGGATGTCGTGCAGAGGATCCCGCCGCCATGAATGGCGACGGTCGAGATTTCGCCCGCTTGACTTACCAGGGCTGCGTTTTCCTCGGTGCCGACGAACACCGCGGTGTCGCCGAGGAAATGCACCGCGGTTGCGGTTACGCCGATAGCGAGCCGCCGCACCCGGTCGGTGAGGGAAGCGATGGAGAGCCTTTCGCCCGGATCGAACTGTGTCATCACGCGACGATACAGGCTTCAAAGCCCTCGCGGATCGCCTTTTCCGGCAATTCGCGGCCAATGAAGACGACGCGACTTTCGCGCGGCTCGCCTTCCTTCCACTTCCGCTGATGATCGCCTTCCAGCATCATGTGAACGCCCTGGAATACGTAGCGGTCGTCATCATCGGTGAAGGCGAGAATGCCCTTCGAGCGCAAGATCTTCTGCCCCTCGGTGGCGACGAGGTTTTGCAGCCACGGCATGAATAGCGTCGGGTCGAGCGGCTTGTCCGAGCGCAGCGACAGCGATTGCATGTCCTCGTCGTGATAGTGCTTCAGCCCGCCATGGCTGTGGCCGTGATCGTGGTGATGATGGTCATGGCCGTGATGATGATCGTGGTCGTGATCGTCGCCGGCGTCGAGGAATTCCGGCTCGATCTCGAGAATACGATCCAGATCGAACGCGCCGCGCTCCAGCACATCTGCCAGCGCCACCTTGCAGCGCTCGGTGCGGTGCAGTTTTGCGTACGGGTTGATGCCGCGAATCCGGGCTTCGACTTCGGCAAGCTCCGGCTTGGAGACGAGATCGGTCTTGTTCAGCACGATGACGTCGGCAAAGGCGATCTGGTTCTTGGCTTCCGGCGCGTCCTTCAGACGGTCGCTGAGCCATTTCGCGTCGGCCACCGTGACCACCGCATCGAGCCGCGCATTCTTCTGCACGTCCTCGTCGACGAAAAAGGTCTGCGCCACAGGCGCTGGATCGGCGAGGCCCGTGGTCTCGACGATGATGGCGTCGAACTTGCCCTTGCGCTTCATCAGCCCGTCCATGATGCGGACGAGGTCGCCGCGCACGGTGCAGCAGACGCAGCCATTGTTCATCTCGAACACTTCCTCGTCGGCGCCGATGATGAGGTCGTTGTCGATGCCGATCTCGCCGAATTCATTGACGATGACGGCGTATTTCTTGCCGTGGTTTTCCGACAGGATGCGGTTGAGCAGCGTGGTCTTGCCGGCGCCGAGATAGCCCGTCAGCACGGTCACTGGAATTTTTTGGGACGACAATTCAGACATAACAGCTCCGGAACGGAAATGGTGGCGCGCCGGCAGGCAGGGAGGCCCCTGCCCTATGGGCTCAGCGCGCTGGTCAGGGCCTTTATATTGTGCCTGACCATCGCAATGTAAGTGGGAGAATCGCCCTTTTCGCCCGTTAAACTGTCGGAATAGAGCGTTCCGCCGACCTTGGCGCCGGTCTCGGCCGAGATCCGGCCCATCAGCCGGGGGTCCGTGATATTTTCCATAAAAACTGCCGGTATTTTGGCGGCCCGAATCTGGGTGATGATCCGCGCGACGTCGCGGGCGCTGGCCTCGGATTCGGTCGAGACGCCGAGCGGCGCGATGAATTCGATGCCATAGGCGCTCGCGAAATAGCCAAAGGCATCGTGGGTCGAGATCACCTTGCGGCGGCCTTCCGGGATCTTCGCCACCGCGTCGCGCACCTCGCGGTCAAGCGCGTCGAGCTGCGCCAGATAGCTGTTCGCGTTCGTCTTGTAGACTTCGGCATTGGCGGAATCGGCGGCCACCAGCGCATCGCGGATATTGGCGATATAGATCTTCGCATTGGCGACGGACTGCCAGGCATGTGGATCGGCGTTGGAGCCGAGCTTGAGCGGCGTGATGCCCGTCGTCGCGGTCACGATATCAGCCTTGCCGCCGGCGGACTTCGCCAGCCGCGACATCCAGCCTTCGAATCCAAGGCCGTTGACGAAGACGAGCCTGGCATCGGCCATCCTTTTGGCATCCGCCGGCGTCGGCACATAGACGTGCGCATCGCCATCGGGCCCGACCAGCGTCGTAACACTGATCCGGTCGCCGCCGACATTGCGGACGAGATCGCCGAGGATCGAAAAGCTGGCGACGACGTTGAGGCGATCCGCAGCGCGGGCCGGGCCAATGGCCGCGATCAAGGCGAGAGCGATGAGCCAGAGCCGGATCATGACTATGCCTCGAGATGCCGGCCGGGGAACATCTGCCGGACCAGACCACTGACAGGGCCGAACAACAGCGAGACGACATACAGCACCGCGGCGACCAGGATGATCGCGGGCCCCGACGGAATCTTGGTCTGGAACGACAGCACCAGCCCGGCATAGCCGGAGACAATGGCGCTCGCGACCGCGATGCAGATCATGCCGGTGATGTCGCGCGACCAGAACCGCGCGATCCCCGCAGGCAGGATCATCAGGCCGACGCCGAGCAAGGTCCCGAGCGCATGAAAGCCGTTGACGAGGTTGATGACGACCAGCGCCAGGAACGCCAGATGCGCGGGCGCGCCGGCGCGGCTGACGGTGCGCAAAAACACGGGATCGACGCATTCGATCACCAGGGGGCGATAGATCACCGCCATCACCAGCAGCGTGATGGTGGCATTGAAGGCGATGACGAGCAGCGTCTGGTCGTCCATCGCAAGAATGTTGCCGAACAGCACGTGCAACAGGTCGATATTGGTGCCCTTGATGGAGACGATGGTGACGCCGAGCGCCAGCGACACCAGATAGAAGGTCGCAAGCGAGGCGTCTTCCTTCAGCTCGGTGTTGCGCGCGACGAGGCCGGCGAGCAGCGCCACCGTGAAGCCCGCGATCAATCCGCCGGTCGTCATCGCGAAAAGGTTGAGCCCGGAGACCAGGAAGCCGATTGCCGCGCCCGGCAGGATCGCATGCGCCATGGCGTCGCCGACCAGGCTCATCCGCCGCAGCATGAGGAATACACCGATCGGCGCGGCGCCAAGCGCGAGCGCGGTCACGGCGGCAAGCGCGCGGCGCATGAACTCGAATTCGAGGAAGGGCGCGAACAGCGCGTCGTACAGCATCAGGCCGCTCGCGACGGCATATCGGCGGCGCAAGCCGCGGCGCTGTCGTCGAAGGCTTCGCACATCTTCATCGCCACCAGCAGGTTTTCCGGCGTCAGCGCCTCGGCGGTCGGCCCCCACGCGACCGGCCCGCGCGCCAGCAGCAGGGTTTCGGGGAAGTGGCTTCGCACCATCTCAAGATCATGCAGCGCCGCCAGCACGGTGCGCCCCTCGCCGTGCCAGCGCCCGACCAGCGCTATCAGGTCCGTCGAGGTTTTGGCGTCGATGGCGTTGAACGGCTCGTCCAGAACGATCAGGCGCGCGTCCTGTAGCAGCACCCGCGCAAACAGCATGCGCTGCATCTGCCCGCCCGACAGCGTGCCGATCGAGCGATTTTCAAACCCGTTGAGCCCGACGGCGGCGAGCGCCGCCAAAATCTTCTCGCGCGCGGCCTTGCCGATGCCGCCGAACGGACCGGTCGAACGCCACAGCCCGCTGCCAACAAAATCGAACACCGAGATCGGAAAACTGCGATCGATGTCGACGCTCTGCGGCAGATAGGCGATGTCCCTGCTATCGAGGCCGCCGAGATCGATCGATCCCGACAGCGGCTTCAGAATTCCGGCGAGCCCGCGCAACAGCGTCGACTTACCGGCGCCGTTCGGCCCGATCACGGCCAGCAGCGCACCCGGCGCGACCTCGCCATTGAGATGGTGCACCGCCGGGTGGCGGTCGTATCCGAGCGTGACGTTCCGGAATTTGATCTCCACGGCCATGCTCACCTCATCGCCAGCAGCACGACGGCCCACAGCGCGGCCGAGACCGCGAACGCCGCGGCGAGCCGGGCCGTGACCGTCATCCGCAGGATCGACCAGGGCGCGGCCTGCGCCGGATGCGGCGTCGCCGGGCCATGGCTATGGGCGTGGCCGTGGTGGTGATGTGCGTGGTCGTGGGGATGGGCGTGGGACATGGGTGAACGTTATATTATAACATTACGGGAGTCCACGCGCCCGGAACGGCCGCTGACGACCCCTTGCGGGCCAATCCCCGGGGGGCCTGCTTTGCCCCGCAAAGGCGGGCTGCCACCTCGCTTGAACGCGGCCGCAAATGGCCGCGACCAATCGCCGTGATGACCGAGAACGCCAACCCAATGAAATCTCCTGCCGAGCCCGAGCGCGGCTACAGCCTGCGCGAGTGGCTGATCGATGCGCTGGCGCTCAGCATGGGCGGGTTGGCGGTTTACCACTACAAGCCGGAAGGCTTCCTGGCCGGGCTCATCGTCTTCATCGGCGCCTACACGCTCGCGCATTCTCTGCAGGGGCTGAATTGGCAATCGCTCCGCGCCATTTCCGAATTCCTACTCGTCCTGCTTACTCCAATGGTCCATCTGGGCACCCTCGTGATGGCGCCCGCCGCCAACGTTACTGGCATGGTCGCAACGTTCCTGCTGCCCGGGATTGCCCAAGCATATTGGCTTTGGGCATTGTGGCCGGCGACAGGTGTCCCGTCTCACCCGCTGGCCGTGATGTGCGCGGCGTGGCTCGCCGTGCTCGGGATCTGGATTGCCGCGAAGACAATACCCGCCGGCGCGCGTGCGCCGAAGCCCAACTGAAGGCATCACCAGGGCCGCTACTTCGCGGCCGCCTTAAAACCGAATGCCAATCGATGAGGCCGCCGGCCGGATCATCTGCACGAAAACATTGGTGTACCGGCTGCCGTTGAAGTTGACGTCAACGACCCACAACACGAACACGGCAACGAATGCGGCGCCCACGGCTTTCATGAATTGTTAACGATAAGGATATGGCAGGGGTTCCGGGGACTTCGCTCCCGCCGGAGGTACGAAGACACCAAGGCTCAGAGTCGCTAAAGCGGTCTGCGCGCGGCATGCCGAATCCCGTGGACGACAATACCCGTCGGGTCGGGACGATAGAAAATCACATAGGGATAGGGTCTTACCACCGCCCTGCGGATGTCATTCCTGTTGGTAAGGCGCCCGGAATTCGGATGGTCTGAGAGGAGATTAATCACCGCATGGAGGCGCCGCTTGACGTTGTCAGCGCCCTGCGGCGAACGGGCATCAATGTAGTCGAGGATATCGGCCAGTTGCCGGAGCGCGCGGCGTGTATAGCGAACCTTCACAGCCCATGCTTCGCCCAGACAGCGCGGACCTCTTCATCCGTCGCGAACTCACCTTGCGCGGCTTCGGCCAGCGAAGCATCGAGGTCGGCGGCTTCTTCAGGTGTGAGTTCGCAGGGTGGCTGATCCACACCTGCGAGTTGCAACAGAATTCGCGCGAGGTCGTCCTGTGCCTCGTCAGGCAAGGCAGAGACGGCTTCAATGGCTTGTTCGAGCAAGCGGGTCATGCCTGCAAATATAGTGATCTCAGCTTCTCATTGGAAGCCTGCGGCCAGCCTCACTTGCCTCACGGCTTGCCGATCACCATCGCGATCGCCGCTGCCAGAAACGGAAACGGCACGGACACCGCCGCGCGAAACCAGACGAACCTTGCCGGCATGAACGGGATTTCCCAGAGGATCATGCGCTGGAAGGCGAACAGCGCCCAGGCGACGACATAGGCGATCACCTGCGGTGTGCCGCCGCCGACTTTCAGCGCCACCGCGCCGATCGAGAAGCCGACCACCGGGCCGCCGGGCGTCGCAGCCCCTGCGATGACAGCGGTCAGCACGCCGAACCAGCCGCTATCGGGCCCGAGCCAGCCGGTGATGACTTCCGGCGGGATGACGGCGGCGATGTAGCCCGAGCCGATCACGCCGAGCGCAATGCGCGGCACGATGTTGATGAAGTCCATCGAGCCTTCGCGCACCGACGACACCAGGACGACGCGGCCGCGCCGCCAGGCCATGAAGCCGAGGACGGCGACCGAGCCCCACAGCGTGACGTCGATGATCAGCGCGGAGAGCGTCATTCCGACGGCTCTCCCTTCGGGTAGATCCGAACGAAAACGAAGCGGCCGAGCCAGCCTGCCAATACCGGAATCGGCAGCGAGATCACCGCGCGCCACAGCGTGAATTCCGTGCCGAGGATCGGCAGCTCCCACGCGACCGCGCGGCCATAGCCGATCAGCGTCCAGCTCACCACCATGGCGATGGTGGCGCCGAAATCGGCGCCGACAGTCAAGAGCGCCGCCGCGACCGGATAGGCGGTGAAGGGGCCGCCGGGCAGGATTGCGCCGAACGCGGTTCCGATCAGCAAGCCCTTCAGGCCTGATTCCGGGCCGAGGGAGCGCGAGACTTTTTCGTGCGGCAGAATTTCCGCGATGAAGGCGCCCAGCAGGCAGCCGGCCAGCACGCGCGGAATGATTTCGCCGAACAACCAGAGATCATGGGTGAGGATCTTGAGCACGCCGTCGATGCCGTCGCGCCGCCAGACGATCGCCGCGCAAACCGCGACGAGCGCGCCGATCACGATCATCGACCAGCCGATCGGCTTGCGGGCACGCCGTGGCTTCGGCTCGGCGTCATCGGCAGGCGCCGGATCTGTTATCGGAGGTTCTGACAAGGCAATCGTGTGGGCGGGGGATGCTCGTTCACCCTGCTTAGTCCCGCTGATGTGACGACGCAAACGGAAGCTCGCACGATACCCATGCGCTTCTCAGGCATCGCCATGCGGGGACGTCACGCGCCCCGTGTTCGTACGGGTTATCGGTTCAGGTGAGCTGGCGCACCAGCGCAAGGCCGGCGAACAACCCGGCGATCGAGAGCACGACGGAGCCGATCACGTAAAGCGCCGCCAGGGTGAGCTCACCGCGCTCATAGAGCAGCGCCGCATCGAGCGAATAGGCCGAGAACGTGGTGTAGCCGCCAAGGATGCCGGTCATCAGGAACAGCCGCCAGGGCTGGGAGGCCTCGCCCTTGAAGGCGAGATAGCCGGCAATCAGCCCCATCACGGTCGAACCCGTGATGTTGATGATGAAGGTGCCCCAGGGAAAGCCGGTGCCCATGCAGCGGGCGCAGGTGACGTTGATGAGATGGCGCAGCGTCGCACCAAGGCCGCCACCGACAAAGACCAGCAGATAGCTCATCCCAGCATTATCCCATGTCAGCGAAGTCACCCAGCACGCCGCTTGTGCCGCAAGCAAGCGATGGCCGCAAGGATGGGAAGGCATACGTACCAATGAAAAGGGCGGCAGCCGCAGCTACCGCCCCTTGAACTTGTTCTGCTGTCATTCCGGGGCGGCGCGAAGCGACGAAGCCGGAATCTCGAGATTCCGGGTTCGCTTCGCGCCCCGGAATGACTGTGCCTTACGCTCCGGCCTTGCCGTACAGCTCGTCGACATAGTCCCAGTTGATCAGATGATCGCAGAACGCCTTCAGATAGTCGGGGCGGCGGTTGCGATAATCGATGTAGTAGGAGTGCTCCCAGACGTCGCAGCCGAGAATCGGCGTGGCGCCATGGACCAGCGGGCTTTCGCCGTTCGCGGTCTTGGAGATTTCGAGCTTGCCGTTCTTGACCGACAGCCAGCACCAGCCGGAGCCGAACTGGCCCACGCCGGCGGCGGCGAAATCGGCCTTGAACTTCTCGAGACCGCCGAGGTCCTCGGTGATCTTCTTTTCCAGACGGCCGGGCAGCTTGCTGCCGCCGCCATTCGGCTTCATCCAGTTCCAGAAGTGCAGGTGGTTGTAGTGCTGGCCGGCATTGTTGAACACGGCCGGATTCTTGCCGAACGAACCCTTGACGATCTCCTCCAGGGACTTGCCTTCGAATTCAGTCCCCTTGATCGCGTTGTTTCCGTTGGTCACGTAAGCCTGGTGATGCTTGTCGTGGTGGTATTCCAGCGTTTCCTTGGACATGTGAGGCGCAAGGGCGTCATGGGAATAGGGAAGATTGGGCAGCGTGAAGGTCATGGGGTGATGTCCGAACTGATGGGAGACGTGGTCTAACGGGACCTCTTATAGAAGGTTCCATTGCGCTTAAACACCGCAATTTGGCAAAACGGGAGGGGTTCTCCGGTATGGCCCGTCCAGCGTATGACGAGGGTACGAAAGGCCTGAGGATTGGCACAACATGGTCGTGAAATGAGCATCGAGATCGACGTTCTGAACGGGGATTCCTCATGGAAGCGGGCCGAATCGCTGATGCAGGCGGTCTGGCCGCGCGATGTCGTGGAAAAATTGTCCTGGGGGCATGTCAAATGGGCGCATGCCGACCTGCGCGTCCTGATCGACGCACCGGAGGACGCAGCACAACCGGGCCTCGCCTGCCATGTCGGCATCTACTTCCGTACCGCGACCTGGGACGGGCGCAGGGTCCAAATCGGCGGCATCGGCGGCGTTTCGACCCGACAGGATTGCCGCGGCCGCGGCTATGCCTCGCTGGCGCTGAACGCCGCGATCAGGACGCTGCGCGACCACGAGGCGGTGCGATTTGCGATCCTGTTCTGCGAACCGCACAATCAAGCGTTTTATGAAGCGCGCGGCTGGCATGCGTTCAAGGGCGAGGTCTATGCCGAGCAGCCGGAGGGAAGGATTCGCTTCGAAGCGATGGCGCCATACGTGTTCGATTTCACGCGCAAGCCGCGCGATGGAATAATCGACCTATGCGGCCTGCCGTGGTGACCCCTGCAGCGGCGCGGGGTGGCTTGCGTCACATCAGCCGGATAATATGTCATCCGTAATGTATTCGATTTGGATGACGTGACGCATGACCATTGATGCCCCGCTCGACATGCGTCCCGCTGTCGCCGTTCCGTCCGCGCCGGCCAATGCGCTCCTCACCTCGCCGATCCTGCCGACGCTGTTGAAACTCGCGCTTCCCAATGCGATCGCGATGGCCGGCACGACGCTGGTCGCGGTTGCCGAGACTTCCTATATCGGCCGGCTCGGCACCGAGCC
>NZ_LLYB01000094.1:190297-192080 GCF_001440475.1 Bradyrhizobium lablabi
GCTGACCCAGATGATGTCGGCGGGCGCGATGGGCGGCGGCGTCACCTCCGCCATCAGCCGCGCGCTCGGCGCGGGCGACCGCGACCGCGCGGCGACGCTGGCGCTGCATGCGGCGATGATCGGCGCCTGCGCCGGACTGTTCTTCACGGTGACGATGCTGATCTTCGGCCGTGCATTTTACACGATGCTCGGCGGACGCGGCGGCGTGCTCGAACAGGCCATGCAGTATTCGCACGTGCTGTTCTCCGGCGCGATCGCGATCTGGCTGGTCAACACGCTGGCCTCCGTGGTGCGCGGCACCGGCGACATGCGCGTTCCGTCGGCCGTGCTGATCGGTATCGCCGTCGTCCAGGTCGCGGTCGGCGGCGCCCTGGGCCTTGGGCTGTTCGGCCTGCCGCAATTCGGCATGCGCGGCGTCGCTGCCGGCCAGCTCGCAGCCTTCACGCTCGGCGCCGTCTTTCTGGCGTGGTATCTTCTCAGCGGCCGCAGCCGGCTGACCCTGCGTGTCAGGTCCTTCACCTTCCAGCGCGATATGTTCATCGACATTCTCAAGGTCGGCGCAATCGCGTGCCTGTCGCCGTTGCAGAGCGTGCTGACCATCCTGATCTTCACCAAGATTCTCGCCGGCTTCGGCACCGAGACGCTGGCCGGCTACGGCATGGGGTCGCGGCTGGAATTTTTGCTGATCCCGATCACCTTTGCGTTCGGCGTCGCCTCGGTCCCGATGATCGGCATGGCGATGGGCGCAGGGCTTGTGGCGCGCGCCCGACGGGTGGCATGGACGGCGGCCGCGGCAGCCGGCCTCACCGTGGGATTCGTCGGGCTGATCGTCGCAATCAAGCCGCTGCTGTGGGTGTCGCTGTTCACCAGCGACCCCGGCGTGACCGCGGCCGCCAGCTCCTATTTCGGCTGGGCCGGCCCGGGATTCGGCTTTTTCGGCCTCGGCGTGTGCCTCTATTTCTCCTCGCAAGGCGCGGCAAAAGTCGGCGGGCCGGTGCTGGCCGGGACGCTGCGTCTGGTGCTGGTCGCGGTCGGCGGCTGGTGGCTGGCCTCCTCGGGCGCGCCCGCTTGGACACTGTTTGCGCTGGTCGGCGGCGCGATGGTGGTGTTCGGCCTCACGACCGCGCTCTCGGTTCGTCTCACGCGCTGGGGAAAGTGAACGCCCCACGAAAAGTTGCACTCAATCCGACGTTGCACAAATCTGATTTGTTGCTATGCAGGCCTGCTTTTCGAAGGAATCATTCATGGCTTGCAAGGCACCTTTCATCATCGCGATCTCGGCGGCATTGCTGCTCGCACCATCGGCCTTTGCGCAAGGCGCCGGCGATCCCACGGGCGTCTGGCAGACCCAGGCCGGCGACGCGCGGGTGAAGGTCAGCAAATGCGGCGGCGGCATCTGCGGCACGATCGTCGGACTGAAAGAGCCGGTCGATCCCGCCACCGGCAAGCCCCAAGTCGATGACAAGAATCCGAATCCGGCGATGAAAAAGCGGCCGATGATTGGCCTGCCGCTGTTCAGCGGCATGCAGCCCACCGCTGCCAACAAATGGTCGGGCCAGATCTACAACGCCGACGACGGCGGCACCTATGCGAGCAGCATCGCGGTGGCGGGGCCGGACACACTGCGTGTCGAAGGCTGCGTCGGCGCGATCTGCGGCGGCGAGAACTGGACGCGGGTGGGACGCTGAAGCATTACCTCGATGTTAGACCTCATCCTGAGGAGCGCGAAAGCGCGTCTCGAAGGATGAATGGCACCAGCGGGGCCACATGGTTCGAGACGGCG
>NZ_LLYB01000094.1:192088-196775 GCF_001440475.1 Bradyrhizobium lablabi
CGCGCCTCCTCACCATGAGGGTTTNAACAGAATCGTTCCTGATCACGCCGCCATCGCCTTCAGCGCCGACGCCGCAGACGCATACCCGCCGCGGGCGCCGTCGATGAAGTGGACGTGATCGCTGCGCATCACCGACGGCGTGAAGCAGGTCATCATCGCGGCATCCTGCCGGTGCAGGCCGTAGCGCACGATCCGCTCCGACGCCGCATTGGCGAGAAGTGCGGCGAGTTCGCGTTCCAGCTCCACCGTGCAGTCTAGAATCATCCGCAGGCCGTCGTCATATTTGCGGAAGTCGGAATTCTCCACCACCTGCTGCACATAATTCTTCGGCACGAAATTGCCGACCTTGATGCCGAAGCGCATCACGACATAGGCCCATAGCGTCACCGCCAGCACGACCGTGCGCCGCTTCAACAGCGGACCGCCACGCGCGGCGCGCGCTTCATACTCGACACCCTGCGGCGGCCAGCGCAGCGGTGGCCCGCCCGGCGGCACCGGACGCCCGGCATCCGGCGATCGTTCGACCAGGCGGATGATGTCCTCGATCACCTTGCGGAAGCGGAGCGGATCGGCGCTCTTGGTGGGCACCACCAGCACGGAGAGAATGAGCCCGCGCGTCGAAGGAATTTCCTCGAACCGGCACGACAATCCGCTCAGGTCAGGCTGCGAGCCCGGCTCCGCCGCCGGCACGGCGAATTCGCCGCGCTTCATCGCGGCATCGGCCCACCCCAAACCCCCGCCGGAAAACATCGCATAGGATAGATTGGCCGACGGGCCGAAGCGGGCGACCTTGATATCGAAACCCTGCGCGCGGATATCCTTCACCGGCACCAGCGCCACCCGCATCACCAGATCGAGATCCTGGCTGACCCATGCCGCGGTCGCCGCCAGCGCCTCGCGGGCGCGCGCGAGGTCGGCGGGCGCCACCGCAAAGCTGGCGCCATCGCCGCCGAACACGAACGGAAACTCGCGCCCCTCGAGCGCATTGGTGACGGCCGCAATGACCGCGGCGCCGGCCATGTTGACCGCCTTGTAGCGCTGGTTGGCGATCGCCTTGGTCGATTCCACGATGTCGGCGACACCGACGGTCCAGTCATCCGGCAACGGCGCATACATCGCCGGGTCCATCAGGCTGCCGAAGCCACGAAAGACCGGGATCGCGCCATAAAAAATATCGGTACCGTCAGACGTCGTCATGGCGATCCGGGTTGGAGGTCCAACTTTCTAGCAGATACGGCCGATCCTGAAATCGGTTGGCGCGGCAGATCGTCCTACCCCTTGGCGATCCCCCGCAGCACCAGTTGATTGAGCCGGTTGGCGAATGCGGCCGGGTCTTCCGGCAGCTCGCCATCGAGAATCTGCGCCTGCTCCAGCAGCAGGAACGACAGGTCTTTGGCGGCATCCTTGTCGCCGGCAATCGCCGCGACCAGGGGATGGCGCAGGTTGATCTCGAGGATCGGCTTGATCGTGGGCGCCTTGTTCTGCATCGCCAGCAGCCGCTCGAGCATGCGGTCGTGCGCGCCGCCGCCGGCGACCAGGCATGAGGCGCTCGACGTCAGCCGCTGCGAGGCGCGCACGTCGGAGACGCGCTCGCCGAGCGCATCCTTGATCAGCGCGATCGTCGTGGCCTCATCCGCGCCCGCTTCGTCTTTCTTGTCCTCGGCTGTTTCATTCAGCAGCGGGATCAGGGCGAAATCGATGTCACCCTGGCTCAGGGATTTCAGCGGCTTGCCGCCGAAATCGAGCGGCGCGGAGGTCCAGAACGCATCGACCGGATCGGTCAGCAGCAGCACCTCGATGCCGCGGGCGGAGGCGGACTCCAGTTTGGGATTCGCCTTCAACCGTTCGACGCTGTCGCCGGTGAGGTAATAGATGTCGGTCTGGTTCGGCTTGATATCCTCGACATATTGCTTCAGCGAGCGGTTCTCGCCCTTCGTCGTGGTGAAGCGCGACAGGCCGAGCAACTTCTCGCGGCGCTCAAAATCTTCCCAGATGCCTTCCTTGATCACGGGACCGAACGCGTCCCAGATTTTAGCGAACGCTTCCGGCTCCTTGTCGCCGAGATTTTCCAATTCCGATATCACGCGGCCGGTGACGGCTTTGCGGATCTGCGCGAGCTGCGGATTGTTCTGCAGCATCTCTCTGGAGATGTTGAGCGGCAGGTCCTCGCTGTCGATCACGCCGCGGACGAAGCGCAGATAGGCCGGCAGGATATCGGCGTCGTCGGCGATGAAGACGCGGCGGACATACAGCTTGACCTTGCCCTTGCGAGCCTGGTCGAACAGGTCGAACGGCTTGGTCGACGGCGCGAACAGCATCACCGCATAGGACTGCCGGCCCTCGGCGCGATAATGCAGCGTCATCGCGGGCTCGTCGAAGGCACCCGCGACCTGCTGGTAGGCCTGCTTGTAATCTTCCGGCGTAAGTTCAGATTTTGGCCGCTGCCATAGCGCGCTGGCCGAATTGATCTGGCGCGGCTCGCCCTCCTCCGGCACCAGCAGAATCGGAAACTGGATGTTGTCGGACCAGGCGCGAACGATGCGCTCGATCTCGAAACTCTCGAGATATTTTGATGCGTCCTGCTTCAAATGCAGGACGATCTCGGTGCCGCGCGTAACGCGCCCAGCATCCTCGTCGCTCCCTTGCGCGATTTCAAATCCGCTGCCGCCAGAGGACGACCAGACGAAGACCTGATCGGAACCGGCGCGGCGGCTGGTGACGACGATGCGCTCGGCGACCATGAACGCGGCATAGAAGCCGACGCCGAACTGGCCGATCAGGTTGGTGCCGTCCTTGGCCTCGGTCAGGCGGGAGAGAAAGGATTTTGTGCCGGAGCGCGCGATGGTGCCGAGATTGTCGATCAGTTCCTGCCGGTCCATACCGATGCCGGTGTCGACGACGGAAAGCGTGTTGGCGCTCTTGTCCGGCCTGATGCGGATTTCCGGCGGCGCGCCGTCGGCGATCAGCTCGGGCGCCGATATCGCCTCATAACGCAGCTTGTCACAGGCATCCGACGCGTTCGAAATCAGCTCGCGCAGGAAGATGTCGGTCTCCGAATAGACCGAGTGCACCATCAGGTTCAGAAGTTCGGCAACTTCGGCCTGGAACGGCTGGGATTCGGGGGCGGTGGTGGTCGTCATACGGGGCTCGCTGGGAACAAGGCAAAAGGAAAGCCCTGATATAGCGATGCCATCCACGGTGGCAAGATTGACGACGACACACCAAAACCTATCCTGCCCCCTCACCGCTCGACAAAGGCGCGCTCGAACTGATCCAGGATCGGCTTGAACAGGTAGCTCAGCATGGTCCGGCTGCCGGTCTGCATGAAGACTTCCGCCGGCATGCCCGAGACGAGCTGCAGCCCGGCGAGCCGGCGGCGCTCCTCTTCCGAGAGCATGATCCGGACCGTGAAATAGGACGTGCCGGTCTGCTGGTCGCGGGTGGTATCGGGCGAGACATATGACACCTGACCGATCAGTTGCGGCGTCACCCGCTGATTGAAAGCCGAGAAGCGGACAAAGGCCTGCTGGCCCTTGCGCACCTGATCGATGTCGTTCGGCTGCAGCCGCGCCTCGATCTGCAGATCGTCGGAATCCGGCACCACTTCCATGATGGTGTCACCGGCGCGAATGACGCCGCCGATGGTGTGTGCATTGAGCTGATGGATCACGCCCGACGTCGGCGCGCGCATCTCGATGCGCTCGAGCACGTCGCGCGCGGCGATGCTGCGCTCGCTGAGCTCGGCTTCCTTGCCCTGGGCCTCGCCGAGTTCCTTGACGACCTCGGTGCGGACATCCTGATCGAGCCTGACCATCTGAAGCTTCGCCTCGTCGACCTTGGCCTTGGTCTCGGCGATGGTGGAGATCAACTGGCCGCGTTCGCCCTCAATTCTGGCGCTCTCACGCTGCAGGGTCGTGAGCCGCGCTATCGGCACCAGCCGCTTGTCGAACAGCTCTTGCACGCCGCCGAGTTCGCCGGTGATCAGTTCGAGTTGCTTGGCCTTGGATGCGACCTGCGCCTCGAGACCCACGACCTCTTCGCCAAGCTGCGAGACCTTGCTCTGCAGCAGCTCCTTCTGGCTCTCGCGTGCGGTCGTTCGCGCCCTGAACAGCGAGGCTTCGGAGGCGAGCAGCGTCTTGACATTGCCGTCCTCCAGCCGGGCCGACAGCTCCGGCGGTATCGTCGGCTTAGGCTGGCCGTCGCGCTCGGCGGCGAGCCGCGCGATCTTCGCCCGCACTTCATCGAGCTGCTTGCTCACCACCTGAAGGCTGGCCTGGGCCTGCGTCGAATCCAGCCGCAGCAGCAGATCGCCGGCGGTGACCCGCTTGCCGTTCTGTACCGGGATCTGCGCCACCACGCCGCCGGTCGGATGCTGGATGGCCTTGACGTTGGACTGCACCACCAGATTGCCCGGCACCACCACGGCGCCCGACAGCGGCACCAACGCCATCCAGCCGCCCGCCAGCCCGCCGACGACGAGCAGCGCCCGCAACCCCGTGCGCAGCTCGCGCTCGAAGGCCCGCCCCGCCCGCTGAATGATGCTCTCGCCGGACGCGCCTGCCGGCTCCACCGCTCCATCGCGATTGGCAAGGAATGCAACGCCGGCAGTCAGGCCGTTGCGGACGACATTCGTCACGGAGCGATCGCGCGGCACCGGGCCCGCCGGGCTCGGCGGCGCCAATTGGGG
>NZ_LLYB01000095.1:0-389 GCF_001440475.1 Bradyrhizobium lablabi
AGCTTCATTGCCGCCGCGCGCCGCGCCGCGCAGGCCGCTGCCGCGGCGCCCGCGCCCGAGAAACCCGGACGTTCGGCTGCGAAAGCCGCAGCGAAGGACAAGGGCGGCGAGAAAGCCAAGGCCGACGACAAGATCGCCTCGACAATGTCCTCCAAGATCCGCTCGCTGCTGGTCGGCGCGAGCGTGGTCGTGATCGTGCTCGGCACCTTCAAGATGGCGATGACGCTGCTCGATACCGGCAGCGTGCTGCAACTGCCGATGATGGAGCAGTCCGGCGAGCCGGCGCCGCCGGCCCAGGCCCCGGCACCTTCGGAAAGCAGCGTCAGGCCCGCGCCGGCCATGCCCGCGGCACCCGCGCCCTCGATGATTTCGCCGACGCCGGTCGAGAA
>NZ_LLYB01000095.1:421-23086 GCF_001440475.1 Bradyrhizobium lablabi
TCGGCCCCGCCTCAGGCGATCACGCCTCCGGCGGCATCCAGCGACGTCACCGGCACGATTGCGACGCTGCCGGCAACCGGCGGCAAGCTTGCGATGGTCGTGGTGCCGCCGACCGAGCGGCTGCCCGAGGCGATCGGCGGCCCGGCGCTGCGTGCTGCCGCGCTGAAGGGCGACCCGGCTGCGGCCTACGAGATCGGCGTGCGCTTTGCCGAGGGCAAGGGCGTCGCCCCGAACCTCGACGAGGCCGCCAAATGGTACGACCGTGCGGCGCAGGCCGGCGTCGTGCCCGCCCTGTTTCGGCTCGGCACCTTCTACGAGAAGGGCTTGAGCGTGAAAAAGGACGTCGATATCGCGCGGCGTTATTATCTGCAGGCGGCCGAACGCGGCAGTGCCAAGGCGATGCACAACCTGGCCGTGCTCGACGCCGATGGCGGCGGCAAGGGCGCCAATTACAAGAGCGCGTCGATCTGGTTCCGCAAGGCCGCCGATCGCGGCGTCGCCGACAGCCAGTTCAACCTCGGCATCCTCTATGCCCGCGGCATCGGCGTCGAACAGAACCTCGCCGAATCCTTCAAATGGTTCAGTCTCGCGGCCGCCCAGGGCGATGCCGACGCCGGCCGCAAGCGCGACGATATCGCCAAGCGGCTCGACGCCCAGTCGCTGGCAGCGGCCAGGCTCGCGATCCAGACCTTCAGCGTGGAGCCGCAGCCCGAAGACGCCGTCAACGTGGCGTCCCCCGCCGGCGGTTGGGACGCGACACCGGCCAACGTGGGCAAGCCCGCCACCAAGCCGGCGCCGGCCAAGCGCACCGCCGCCGTTAATTAAATTTAATTCCAGGTCGCGACGCCGGGCCGGTGTCGCCGCCACATCCTCGACCATAAATTCGTACAATGGACCGCGGCCGGCCCGCCCCCAAACGGGACGGCTTGCAGAGAGGATCGTTTGTCAACCGAGGATAGCCAGGACGGGGAAAACCGCTTCCGCAGGTCGCCGACAGGCCCTGCGGTCGTGCCGCCGCGCATCCCGCCTCGTCAGGTCCCGCCACCACCCGTTCAGGCGCCGCGCCGCGGATGGCATCTCTGGTCGGTCGCCATTTTCATCCTGCTGGTCTCCGGCGTCGGCATTCGCGCCTACCGGGACCTGTCGCAGCCGGATGCCTGGCACTACTGGAAGGACCAGTACGTCTCGCCAAGCCTGACATCCCAGGTGATCGACACGCTCTATCTCGACGGTTCGAGCCGCGGACGCCGCGCGCTGTTCGTCAGCGGCACGATCGGCCCCGCTGCCGCGAGCTGGTTTCGCACCAGGCTGGAGCAGGCCAATCTCGCACCTGGCGACATCGTGCTGCTGGCCTCTCCCGGCGGCGATCTGAGCCAGGCCGTGATCATGGGCGAGATCATCCGGTCACGGTCGCTGGCGACCGCGGTCGGCAGCGCCGACGCCTCCGGCCGTATCAAGCCCGGCTATTGCGCCAGCGCCTGCGTGCTCGCCTATGCCGGGGGCAAGACCCGCTACGGCGTATTGGGCTCGGCACTGGGTGTTCATCGGTTTGTCACAACCAGGCCCGTGGAAGACCCCGTCGCGGAGGCCCAGCGGATATCGGGCGCCGTGCTGGGCTACATGACCAAAATGGGGGTTTCGTCCTCCATCGTGGAAGCGATGTCCGAGACACGGGATATTCGCTGGCTCAGCCCCAAGCAGGCCCTGGCGATGAACCTCGTCACCGAGCAGCTCGGAAAGCCCTGAGCCGGCCAATTCCCTGATACGCCGAACGGGTCACGGCCTCGGAATAAACCCGCGCGTTCCCGCATGGGCACAGCAGGCAAAAATTTGCCTTCCCGGGCATTTTTCGTCCCTCACGCAACCGAATTCAGTTATGCAAAGACGCGGGAACCGGCCCTGCGCACGCAAAGGTGCATGCGCGAACCGGCTCCCACTGCCGGCAAACACAAGACAAACCACGCCGTGAAGCGGCCTCCCGGCCATCTTTTGCGGCAAAGCTACAAAAAGCAGGCGCGCGTGCAGCTCTACCTCCCGATCGCCGACATCCCAGTCAATGTCTTCCTCATCCTGGCGATGGGCGCCGCGGTCGGGTTCGTCTCCGGCATGTTCGGGATCGGCGGCGGTTTCCTGATGACGCCGCTTCTGATCTTCGTCGGCATCGCGCCCGCGGTCGCGGTCGCCTCCGTCGCCAGCCACATCGCGGCTTCCTCGTTCTCCGGCGCGATCTCCTATTGGCGGCGGCGCGCCATCGATCCGGTGCTGGCGGCGGTGCTATTGACCGGCGGCAGTATCGGCACGGCGCTCGGCGTCGGGACCTTCACGCTGCTGCGCTCGCTGGGTCAGCTCGACCTGATGATCGCGATGTCCTACGTGATCCTGCTGACCACTGTCGGCGGCCTGATGTTCTGGGAAGGCCTGCGAGCGCTGCTGCGCGCCCGCCGCGGTGGCCCGGTCACCACGCGCCGCCCGGGCAGCCATGTCTGGATCCATGGCCTGCCGCTGAAGATGCGCTTCAAGCGCTCGAAGATCTACCTGTCCGTCATTCCCGTCGTTGCGATCGGCCTGATCATCGGCTTCATCGGTGCGGTGATGGGCATCGGCGGCGGCTTCATCCTGGTGCCGCTGTTGATCTACGTGCTGCGGGTGCCGACCTCGACCGTGATCGGCACCTCGATGGTGCTCACCCTCGTCACCATGGTGTTCGCCACCATGCTGCACGCGGTTACCAACCATCTGGTCGATGCGGTGCTGGCGCTGATCCTGATGATCGGCGGCGTCACCGGCGCGCAGTTCGGCGCCCGCGCGGGACAGAAGATCCGCGGCGAGCATTTGCGGCTCCTGCTCGGTCTGCTGGTGCTGGCCGTCGGCGTCCGTTTTGCCGTCGAACTGGTGATCCGGCCCGAAGAGCTGTTCACCATCAGAGAAACCGGGGGCGCCGGATGATCCCGCGCGCCTCGCTCATCCTCGCAAGCCTTGCACTGACCGTCGTGCTCGCGGCCACGCCCGCGCAGGCCGAAAAGCTCATCGTGTCGGTGTCGAACCATCGCGTCACCGTGACGCCGAACTATTCCGGTGAGGAACTGGTGCTGTTCGGTTCGGTGGAGAAGGACGCCAACACGCCGGCCAATCGCAGTTACGATCTGGTGGTGACGGTTGCCGGCCCGCGCGCCGACATGGTGACGCGCCGCAAGGAGCGCCGTTTCGGAATCTGGATCAACACCGACTCCCGGCAGTTCCTGCGCGTGCCGACCTATCTGGCGCTGTTCTCCAACCGGCCGTTCGACGCCATCGCCTCGCCCGAGGTGCAGCGCCGCCAGCAACTCGGGCTCAACAACGTGCTCCTGACCCAGCGCGTCGGCGGCGACTACGCCGACGTCGTGCCGGATGATGTGTTCCGCAGTGCCTTCGTGCGGCTGCGCAAGCAGCACGGCCTCTATCGCGAGGAAACCTCGGCGGTGACGTTCCTGACGCCGACGCTGTTCCGCACCGGCATCCCCTTGCCCGCCGAAGTGCCGATCGGGCTCTATAACGTCGAGATCAAGCTGTTCGCCGAGGGCGCGCTGGTGGCCAAGACCGATACGGCGTTCGAAATCGTCAAGGTCGGCTTCGAACAGTTCGTCGCCACCACCGCGCGGCAGAACGGATTTGTTTACGGCCTCGTCACCGCCTTCATGGCGCTGATGACGGGATGGATGGCCTCGATCGTGTTCAGGAAGGATTGAGGCGGTTAGATCGTAGGGTGGGCAAAGCGACTTGTCCGCCGTAGCTCGAAGAGCGAAGGCCGGAAGCGTGCCCACCATTCACGGCGGTAAATCGGATAGATGGTGGGCACGGCGCAAGAGCGCCTTTGCCCACCCTACGAATTTCCCCCCACAAAAAACCCCACGCCCATCGCCACCACGCTCAGCAGCATCGCCGCCGTCGACAGCCACCCGAGCCAATAAAGCGGGCCGTTCACCACAAACCTGCCCATCACGTCCCTGCGGCGCGCCATGAACATCAACAGCACCATCACGGGCACGGCGAGCACACCGTTGATGACGGCGCTCCAGTACAGCGCCGAGATCGGGTTGATCGGCGTGAAGTTCAGCGCGATCCCGATCCCCGCCGACAGCGCCAACACGGCATAGAAGGCGGCGGCTTCCTTCGGCTTGCGCGCGAGCCCGACCGGCCAGCGCCGCCCCTCGCCGACGGCGTAGGCCGTGGCGCCCGCGAGCACCGGGATCGCCAGCAAGCCGGTGCCGACGATGCCGAGCGCAAAGATCGCTTCGGCGAATGCACCGGCGATCGGACGCAGCGCTTCGGCCGCCTCCGCCGAACTCTTGATGTCGGTCTTGCCGGCCGCGTGCAACGTCGCCGCCGCGGTGACGATGATCGACAGCGCGATCAGGTTGGAGAACGCCATGCCGATGATGGTGTCGGCGCGGATGCGGCTGAATTCGCGCCGCGCGCCGTAATGCTTTTCGATCAGGGGCCGCTTGGTCTTGTCGACGCGCTGGTCTTCGGCTTCCTGCGAGGCCTGCCAGAAGAACAGATAGGGCGAGATCGTGGTGCCGAGGATCGCGACGATGGTGGTGAAATAATCAAAGTTCCAGCTCATCCGCGGGATCAGGATGCCGGCGAGCGCCTCGCCCCACTCAACTTTGGCAAAGGCGAGCGCCGCGACATAGGCGAACAGGCTAAGCGTCAGCCATTTCAGCACCGCGACGTAGCGCTTGTAGTCGAGGAAGATCTGCGCCAGGACCGAGGTCACCCCGAACAGCAGCACATAGACGATGCTGTGGCCGCCGATCAGGAGCTTGGCAGCGTCCGCCATCGCGCCGAGATCGGCAGCGATGTTGATGGTGTTGGCGATGAACAGCAGCGTCACCACCACATGAAGCAGCCACGCCGAATAATGCCGGCAAGCATTGCCTGAAATGCCGTGACCGGTGACGCGGCCGACCCGCGCGGAAATTTCCTGGATCGCCGCCATCAACGGAAAGGTCAGCAGCATGGTCCAGCCGATGCCGTAGCCGAGCTGCGCGCCGGCCTGGCTGTAGGTGCCGATCCCCGACGGATCGTCGTCGGATGCGCCGGTAATCAGGCCGGGGCCGAGCGCCTTCAGCACGTAGCGGAAATGAAACCGTTTTGCAGGCTCCGCCTTGTTCGCCGGCTTGTCGTGGCCGGAGCCCGTATGCTTGCGATGCTTCGAGTTAGATTTGGTGCGATCTGCCATGCCGAGGTCCAGCCACAGCGACAACGGGCCTGCGAGGGACAGGTTCCTGGCCAGCAATCTGCCCAACGGTCGCCGGGCAGACAAGCATCGTCACGCAGCGTGTAACGGCTCGATGGTCGTCGCAACGCCCGGCTCGAGAATCCGCAATCGCGATCCAAACCCCAGCGTGTCGAAGGTGGCGCGCAGATCGCCGGCGTTCTGGCGGAAATGCTTCCATCCGTCGGTATGAACGGGCACGATCACCGCATTCGGGAATGCGCGCGCGGTCTCGATGGTGTCGTTCGTGTCCATGGTGAGATGGAACGGACCGCGGGTTTGCGCCGCGCCGGCGAACGGCAACACCACGCCCGCCTTGAAACGCCTCGCCACTTCCGCGACGCCGTCGAACCAGGTGGTGTCGCCGCTGATGTAGATCGGGCGGCTGCCCGGCTTGCTCGATTCCACCACGAAGCCGATGACGTCACCGGACAGCGGCTCGATGCCGGCCGGTCCGTGACGGGCCGGCGTCGCGGTGATGGTCAGGGACTGGTCGCCCTTCTTAAATGCGGTCGATGCCCACGGAGCAAATCCCTCCGTGTTGCCGCCGAGACGCTTGGCTCCCGCCTCCGTCGTCAGCACGCGCTTCGCGCCCTTGAGGAAGTCGCGGCCGGAATGGTCGAGATTGTCCGAATGCTGGTCGTGGCTCAGCAGCACCGCGTCGATCGCGCCGACATCGCGCGCGCTCATCGCGGGGCCAACGAGTTTCTCAAGCCTCACATGCGGCAACTGATAGTCCTCGCCGGGCGCATCGAAGGTCGGGTCGGTGAGGAGGCGGAACCCGTCGATCTCGATCAGCGCGGTGGGACCGCCGATCAGGGTGATGGATAGGCTCATGTCGTACTCCTCTTGTTGGCCGAAGCTGACGCCGCAGGCCGCGTCACCAGATAGATGCCGAGCGCCACCGGGACGATCCCGAGCAGATCGCGAAACTCGACGTGCTCACCGAGCACGAGGAACGCGAACAGCATGCCGAGCGGCGGCATCAGGAAATGATAGGCGCTCGCAGCCGTTGCGCCACACACTTTCAGGAGATGAAACCAGAGCAGGTAAGCCAGGATCGAGCCGCCGAGCACCAGGAAGGCGAACGCACCTAGCAAGCGTGTGCTGGGTACGATGTCGCCGACGCTGGAGAGCGTGAACGCGAACGGGATCACGGCAAGACCACCGGCGATGTTCTGAATGCCATTGCCGATCCACAGCGAGCCCTTCGGCGCCAGCACCTTGAACAGGATAGTGCCGGCGACGATCGAGGCCAACGAGGCCAGCGTGAACAGGATGCCGTGCCAGTCATCCGTGCCGACGGACATGCGGTGCCAGACGATGAAGGCGACGCCGGCCATGCCGAGCATGAGGCCCGTCACCTTGCGCCAGGTCAGGGCTTCGCCAAGGAACAGCGCCGCCAGCATCGCGATGAAGACGGGATTGGCCGATACGATCAAACCGCCGAGACCGGCGGAAACCGTCTTGAGCCCGGTATAGCCGAGGCCGAGATAGAGCGCGTTGTTGGCAACGCCGAGCACTGCGAAGACGGCGGCGTCGCGCCACGAGAGATTCCATTCCTCGCGACGCAGCGCCGAGATACCGAGGATGAGGATGCCGGCCAGCGAGAACCGTGCGGCGAGCAGGATCAGCGGCGGGCAGTCTGTGACGCCGATCTTGCCGGCGACGAAGGCAAAGCTCCAGAGCAGGCAGAACAACGCGATATAGAGTGGGAGCGTGTTGAAGGTCGTGCGGGGAACCGCGACCGAGGGCGCGAGCGACATGGAAAATCTCCTTTGTCCATGATCTAGGCCCGCGCCTTGATATTTGGAAATTAAATGATAAACTGACTTCCAGTTGATTTATAAATGGAGCATTGCCATGCTCGATCTGGAGCTCCTGCGCAGCTTCGTCTCCGTCGTCGATGCCGGCGGCTTCACCCGCGCTAGCGAGCGCGTCCATCGCACCCAATCGACCGTCAGCCAGCAGATCAAGCGGCTGGAAGACGATGTCGGCCAGCCGCTGCTCAACCGCAACGGCAAGGATGTGACGCCGACGGAAGCCGGCGAACGGCTGCTGTCCTATGCACGGCGGCTATTGTCGCTCGCGGAAGAAGCGCGCGACGTCGTGGCGCGCCCCGAAAGCGAGGGCGCTGTCAGACTCGGCATCCCCGAGGACTTTGCGGCCTATCGGCTCGCGAAACTATTGGCGACCTTTGCGCGCTCGCGCCCCGGGCTGCGGCTCGATGTGCGCGCCGATCAGAGCACATATCTCAAGCGCGACATCGAACGCGGCGATCTCGATCTCGCGCTGCTCAAGCGCGACGCCGGCGGGAACGGCGCGATCGCGGTGTGGCCAGAGAAGGTGCATTGGGTCACGAGCAAAACGCATCCGCTCAATATCAGTGCCGGCTCGGTGCCGCTGATCGGCTTTCCCTCCGGTTGCCTCTATCGCTCGCGCGCCATTCATGCGCTCGAAAGCACGGGCCGTTCCTGGCACATGGCCTATACGAGTTCGGGCCTCGCCGGTATCCAGGCCGCGGTTGCCGCCGGACTGGGCCTGAGCATCCTCTCCGACATCGCAATCCAGCCCGGCCACCGCGTGCTCACGGCGAAAGACGGCTTTGCGCCGATCGACAAGACGGAGATCGCGCTGATGGCCTCGCCCGATGCGAGCCCGGCGACGCTGCGGCTGGCGGATCGTCTCGCGGAGTTCTGCGACAGCGTGGAGGCGAAGGCGGCGTGAGCGACGTCTTAGCTGAGAGGCTGTCTGGAATCCAGCTTGCTCTGTTCGAGTTGATCTGGCCGACGTTCGATTGGATCGAAGCGATATATGTCGGGGCCGAGCCCGGCTTGTGCGTGGCGCATGTCCAAGTCAATCGTCCACCCTCGCAGGCCGAAGAGGACGACTGCAAGCGCCTTCTGGGCGAGATATTTGACGCTGCGCTGGAGGGCACCTCAATGCGTCTGAAGGTGGTCTAGGGAAAGCAGCGGCCTTTGACGGCTGGCTATCAAGAGGCGATATCAGGCGAGATCTTCAAGATGATTGCCGGGGAAGTTGCGCCATGGCGATTGGACGCGGGACGGTAGGTCTCATCGTCCTCAATAGCACCGCGACGCCGCAATCGCGTGCAGCCGGTTGTCGCCGAGCACATGCGCCATGAAACCCGGCGTCCCGAAAATCTTCGCGAACGCCGGATCGCGGATGCTCAAGCCGCCGGTATAGGCGCCGAACGCCGGCATCACCGCGCGCTCGCCGTCGCTGGCAAAGCATCGCCGCTCCATCGAGCGGCCGCGGGTGGCCACGCGGGCCTTGGGATGCAGATGGCCGGCGATTTCGCCGGCGGCTCCCGTGGGCTCGTGGCGAAACGCGATCGGCCCGATCGCCACTTCGTTCGCCACCGTGCCGCCGAGATCGGACGGCAGCGCGGGATCGTGATTGCCCGAGATCCATATCCAGTCGCGCCGCGCCTGCATTGCCGAGAGTGCGTCGCGGTCAGACTCAGACAGTCGTTCATGCGCCTCGCGATCGTGAAAACTGTCGCCGAGCGCGATCACCATGCGCGGGTCGTGCCGCGCGATCACGGCGGCAAGCCGGCTCAACGTCGCGACGGTGTCGTAAGGCGGCAGCAGCACGCCACGCCTGGCGAAGCTCGAGCCTTTTTCCAGATGCAGGTCGGAGACGACGAGCAGGCGCTGCTCCTGCCAGAACAGCGCGCCGGAGAGGTCGGCAACGAACCTGACGTCGGCAACCATGACCTTCGCGGCGCGCATCTCTTGATCGTCTCCCGAAGATTGCGCCCCCGCCGTCACGTGCCTTCCCGCCTATCCCATCGCCTCTTTGACAAGTTCATCGGCGGCTTCCGCCAGCAACTCGTCGCCCGCTTCGCCATAAACTGACTCGCGGCCGATTTCCAGCATCACCGGCACCGCCAGCGGCGAAACATGTTCGAGTTCCCGATGGGTGATTCGTCCCTGAATGCGCGACAGCATATCACCCAGACGCTTGAGATCGAGCAGGCCGGCGGCGGCATCAGCGCGCGCGGCGCGCAGCAGAACGTGGTCGGCCTGGTGCTTGCGCAGCACGTCGTAGACGAGGTCGGTCGAGAACAGCACCTGTCGACGGCTCTTCTCCTCGCCGGTGAAGCGGCGCGGGATCAGGCCCGAGATCAGCGCGCAATTGCGGAAGGTGCGTTTCATCAGCGCGGACTCGGCGAGCCACGCCTCGAGATCGTCGCCGAGCATGTCGGGCGCAAACAGCGCGGCGAAATCGAGCTTGCCGTGACGAACCATGAAGGAGATGTCGCCAAGCCCCCAGATCGCGAGCGCATATTCATTGGCGACGAAGCCGAGCGGCCGGGCGCGGGCGCGCTCCAGCCGACGCGTCAACAGCATGCCGAGCGTCTGATGTGCGAGCCGGCCCTCGAAGGGATAGCACACCATGTAATGCTTGCCGCCGCGCGGGAAGGTTTCGATCAGGAGCTCGCGCACCGCTGGCACGCGGGAAAAATGCCGTTGCAGCGACAGCCAGTCGCGCACCTGCTCCGGCAGCGCATTCCATTGCCGCCGATCATCCAGCAGTTTCCGGACGCGTTCGGCCAGATAGGTGGACAACGGAAACTTGCCGCCCATGTAGGACGGCACCTTGGCATCCCTGTCGTTGGCACGGGAGACGTAGACCTGATCCTCGACCAGCGCTTCGTAGCGCACGATCTCGCCGCCGAACACGAAGGTGTCGCCGGCGACCAGTCCTTCGATGAAATATTCCTCGATCTCGCCCAGCATCCTGCCGCCGCGGCCGATCATGCCGGTGGAGCCGGCCCCGCCACCGCGGCCACGCACCAGCTTCACCTTGAGCATGGCCTCTTCGACGATAGTGCCGACGTTAAGGCGATAGCTCTGCCGCACTTTTGGATTGGCGACGCGCCAGCGCCCCTGTTTGTCCTGCTTGATGCGCGCGAAACGTTCGTAAGTCTTCAGCGCATAGCCGCCGGTGGCGACGAAATCGACCACATCGTCGAAATCGCCGCGCGTCAGCGACGCATAGGGCGCCGAGGTCAGCACTTCCGCGTAGAGCTCATCTGAGAAAAACGGCTCGCCGCAGGCGCAGCCGAGCACGTGCTGCGCCAGTACGTCGAGCGCGCCGGTGCGGAGCGGCGGCGTGTCCTGTGCATTCTCGGCGATGGCATCGATCGCGACGCGGCATTCCAGCACCTCGAAACGGTTGGCCGGGATCAGGACGGCGCGCGAGGGCTCATCGAGCCGGTGATTGGCGCGGCCGATCCGCTGCATCAGGCGCGAGGCGCCCTTGGGCGCGCCGACATTGACGACGAGATCGATGTCGCCCCAGTCGATACCGAGGTCGAGCGAGGAGGTGCAGACCACGCCGCGCAATTTTCCGGCCGCCATCGCGTCCTCGACCTTGCGGCGCTGGGCGACATCGAGCGAGCCGTGATGGAGCGCAATCGCGAGGCCATCGTCGTTCATGCGCCAGAAATCCTGGAACAGCATTTCGGCCTGGCTGCGGGTGTTGACGAAGATCAGCGTGGTCTTGTTGCGCTTGATCAACTCGTACATTTCGCCGAGCGCGTGGCGCGCGGTATGGCCGGCCCAGGGCAGGCGCTCCTGGGTGTCTAGCATTTCGACAATGGGCGCCGCGGCACCGCCGGCCACGACGATGTCGGCGGCCACTTCCCTGCCCTCGCGCTGCGGCACCAGAAACCGCGCCAGCGATTCCGGCTCGGCCACCGTCGCCGACAGGCCGATCGCGCGCATCTCCGGCGCCAGCCGCCACAGCCGCGCCAGCCCTAGCGACAGCAAATCGCCGCGCTTGGAGGTGACGAGCGCATGCAGTTCGTCGAGCACGATGCGCTTGAGGGAAGAAAACAGAAACGGCGCGTCGTCGGAGGACAGCAGCAGCGCCAGTTGTTCGGGCGTGGTGAGCAAAATGTCCGGCGGATAACGCCGCTGCCGCTGCCGCCGCGACACCGGCGTATCGCCGGTGCGGGTCTCGACCTTGATCGGCAGCCCCATCTCGGCAATCGGCGTTTCCAGGTTGCGCGCGATGTCGACCGCGAGCGCTTTCAGCGGCGAGATGTAGAGGGTGTGGAGACCGCCGGTGCGCTTCACGCTGCTACCGGTGGAGATGAGGCTTTTCGTGCCCTCATTCCGTTGGGCGGCGGGGTGCGAGAGCTCCACTAGCGTCGGCAGGAAGCCGGCCAGCGTCTTGCCGGCGCCGGTCGGCGCGATCAGCAATGCCGAGCGGTCCTCACCGGCCTTGGCCAGCAGCGCAAGCTGATGCTCGCGCGGCGACCAGCCGCGCGCGCCGAACCAGTCGCGAAACCGGCGCGGCATCAAGTCGGCCGTTTCCGACGGCGTGACGGAGAAGAGATCGAGCGTCGACACGCCCAAGAGGTAGGCGGTCCAGACGGTTTCGTCGAGGGCCGGGAGTGGCGGCAGGTGGCAGCGGGTCGCCTCGTCTCACCCCATGGCCACCCTCTCGGCTGTCATTGCGAGGAGCGCAGCGACGAAGCAATCCATCTCTCCGCGAGAGGATCGATGGATTGCTTCGCTTCGCTCGCAATGACGGGGATGGAACTGAATAGAAGGCGGCAGCGCCGCCCGCCTCCCTACTCCGTCACCGGCTTGTCCGAGATATCCCAGTCCTTGCCGTTGAAGATCGAGATGTAGAGCGTCTTCATTGGCGTGTAGTCCTCGGGCGTATAGCTGTAGTTCACGCCATCGAGGAAATAGGGCGAGTGGAAGCCCGCCAGCGTCGTCGCCTGTTTCAGCACGTTGGCGCGGGTGAGTTCGTCGCCGCAACGGCGCAGGATTTCCGCCATCGACGCGACCTGGCCATAGCCGGCAAAGGCGATGGTGTTGTCGGGATCGACATTCGGCAGATATTTTTTGCGCAGCTCCTCGAACGCCATCACATCAGGGTCTTTCTCGAAACGAGGCACGCCGACTTCCTTGGCATATCTGATAGCGACGATGCCGGCGGCGTGCTCGAAACCGGCGGCGCTGAGGATCGAACGGCCGGTCGATCCTGCCGACAACAGATGCAGCGGCTTCCAGCCGAGTTCGGCGACCTTGCGGATCGACTGCGACGACGCCTTGCCGGTGGAGATGTTGTAGAAAACATCCGCGCCGGATTTCGAGAGATTGATGATCTGGGAATCGATCGTCGGCTCGGTCAGATCGTAGGTCTGCTCCATGATCACCTTGGCGGCGCCGCCGGCATCGGCCAGCACCTTCTTGAAGGGGCCAAGGAAATCGCGGCCGAAATCGTCGTTCTGGTAGAGGATGCCGATCTTTGCGTTCGGCTTTTCGTTGACAACATGTTTGGCGAGGATGCGCGCCTCGGTCGGATAGAGCGGCAGGCCCGCCATGGTCCATTTGAAGTTCTTCGGATCGTTCCATTTCGACGCGCCGGTATTGAGCAGGAGCTGCGGCACGCCCTTCGAATTGAGATATTTGTGCACGGCGGTCTGCGGCGCGGTGCCGAGCGAACCGTACAGCGCCAGCACTTCCTCCTGCTCGACCAGCCGCCGCGTCGCCTCGACGCACTTCGGCGCGCTGTAGGCATCATCCATGCTTAAGAACTTGACCTTGCGTCCGTTGATGCCGCCCTTCTCGTTCAGCATCTGGAAATAGGCTTCGCCGACGCGGCCGAGCACGCCGTAGAGCGAGCCGGGGCCGGAATGCGGCACGGTTTGCCCGATCTTGATTTCCGTGTCGCTGGCGCCCGGATCGTATTTCTTCTCGGCTGCCCAGACGAAGGGCGCCGGCATGGCGGAAGCGAAGGCGGAGGCGAGTGCGGTGGCGCCGAATTCGCGCCGGGTTTGTTTGTTCTTCATTGTTGTTCTCCCTTATGGGAGTCTCCGGCATTCCAGCGCCAGTGGCAATAGCTGGCGTGTCGCACGCAATGCCGCCATACGCTGTGTGCGTAGCGTCTAGACTCAAGTTTTCGCGGCGACGGCGACCAGCCCCGGTACGGGAGTGTTGTCCTCGTTGCGGGCGGAGCGATCTTCCAGCAGCGACAGTTTGAGGCCGGCCGCTTCCACTGCGGCGCGCGTGTAAGCGGCGGCATGGGCATAGCGCAGCCCCTGGCCGATGACGACGCCTTCGCCGTCATGGGTCTCTGCGGTGAAGGCGAGCATGCCACCCGGCGCAAGCACGCGCGCGGCTTCCATCAGCACCGGCGCAAGATCGGCGACGTACACCATGGCATCCGCCGCGAGAATGAGATCGGCGATGGCATCCAGCCTCGCGCGCAAACCCTGCAGCATGTCGGCGACTTCAAGCTCGGCGTAGAGGCCGGTGGCGCGCGCCCGTTCGATCATGCGCGGCGACAGATCGACGCCGATGAAATGATCGGTGTTCCTGGCGAAGGCCGACGCCGCCAGCCCGGTGCCGCAGCCGAGATCGATCGCGCGTTTGAAGAACGCCGGCTTGCCCGCGGCCGATCGCACCGACAGCACCGCGCGAAACAACAGTTCCGGGCCGCGATAGCCGAGGTCGCCGACCAGGGAGGATTCGAAACGCGGCGCATACTGGTCGAACAGGGTTTGCACATAGGCCTGCGACATCCTGGCCAATGGCGCCGCGCCAAGCCGCATCAACCGAAGCGCGGCGCCGTGATGATCGCCGGGATCGCTGGCCTGCGCCCTTTGAAACGCCGAAACGGCCGCCTCATGCTCGCCGAGTTCTTCGCGAATGCCGCCGAGCGTAAACCAGGCGGAGGTGAAGTGCGGCGCCAACTCGATCGCCTGCAAGAGCAGATCGGCCGCGGCCGGCAGATCGCCCTTCAATTGCAGATCACGCGCGAATTCGAACCGGCGGTCGGCCATCAGATCGCCGGAGGAGAGAAACAGGCGGGCGGGCATTTTCAGGAACCAGTTCGTTATTGCCGGGCGCTGTCCCCGACTTGATCGGGGATGACCCGGCAATTCATCAAATCACGGACTCTTTGCGAAGATGGATGCGCGGGTCAAGCCCGCGCATGACGGCTAAACATCGCGGCCAAAGCACCTATATGTCTGACATGCGTCCGCACGACATCCTGCTGCCAGTTGCTGCCGGCTTGTGCTGCAAGCCAGGCGGCTTCCATATCGACCCCGTTCGCCCGGTCGAGCGCGCCGTGATTACCCACGGCCATTCCGATCACGCCCGGCCAGGCCATGGCGCGGTTCTCGCCACGCAGGAAACGCTCGACATGATGCGGCTGCGCTATGGCGATAATTTCGCGCGTTCGACGCAGGCCATTCGCTACGGCGAAGAGATCCGGCTCGGCGACGTCACGGTCAAATTCCATCCCGCAGGCCATGTGCTCGGCTCGGCGCAGATCGCCGTCTCCTGCAAGGACATCTGCATCGTCGCCTCCGGCGACTACAAGGACGCCACCGACCCGACCTGCGCGCCATTCGACGTGGTGCCCTGCGACGTCTTCATCACCGAGGCGACGTTCGGCCTGCCGGTGTTTCGCCACGGCGATGCAGCGGACGAGGTGAAGAAATTGCTGGCGTCGGTCGCGCTGTTTCCGGAGCGCGCGCATCTGGTCGGCGCCTATTCGCTCGGCAAGGCGCAGCGCGTGATCGCGCTGCTGCGCGAGCAAGGCTACGACGCGCCGATTTATCTGCATGGCGCGATGGAGGAGATCACGCACTACTATCAAAGCCGCGGCGTTGCCCTCGGCGAGCTGCGCGCCGTGAAGGGTATGAAGAAGGCCGATCTGGTCGGCACCATCGCGCTGGCGCCGCCAGAGGCGACATCCGACATCTGGACCAGACGTTTTCCCGATCCGGTCACGGCGTTTGCCTCGGGCTGGATGCGGGTACGGGCCCGCGCCCGCCAGCGCGGCGTCGAGCTGCCGCTGGTGATTTCAGACCATGCCGACTGGGACGGGCTGACGGCGACCATCGCAGCCACCGGCGCCGGCGAGGTCTGGGTCACGCATGGCCAGGAAGACGCGCTGGTGCATTGGTGCAAGTCGCGCGGCCTCGCCGCACGGCCGCTCGACCTCGTTGGATACGGCGATGAGGAGGAGAGCGAAGCGGTCGCGGCCGACGAGGCGGACACATGAACCGCTTCGCCGAACTGCTCGATCGGCTCGCCTATGAGCCGGGCCGCAACAACAAGCTGCGGCTGATCACCGCTTACTTCCGCGACACGCCCGATCCCGACCGCGGTTACGCACTGGCGGCGCTGACTGGCGCGCTGTCGTTCAAGCACGCCAAGCCGGGGCTGATCCGCGACCTGATCGCCGACCGCACCGATCCGGTGCTGTTTGGATTGTCGTATGACTATGTCGGGGATTTGTCCGAGACGGTTGCGCTGATGTGGCCGAGGCGTGCTGTCAATCACGACGAGTCTTTGCTGGGCCACCCCTCTCCCCCGCCCTCCCCCGCAAGGGGGAAGGGAGCCCAGTTCAGTGCTGCGCTGTCACCGCGAACAAAATCCAAAGCGGCAATCGACACTCTCACCGTTCCCTCCCCCCTTGCGGGGGAGGGGCAGGGAGAGGGGTACCACACGGGTGGTGCAAGTGATGAGCAGCGGGGCCACAACAACCCGCCGCCCCCTACCCTCTCCGACGTCGTCACCACCCTCCGCACGCTCGGCAAGACCGACCTGCCAAAACAACTCGCGCGCTGGCTCGACGAGCTCGACGAGACCGGCCGCTGGGCGCTGTTAAAGCTCGTCACCGGCGCGATGCGGATCGGGATTTCGGCGCGACTGGCCAAGACCTCTGCTGCCGCACTCGGGGACAAGGACCCGCACGACATCGAGCTGATCTGGCCCGGGCTCGCCCCGCCCTATCTCGACCTGTTCGCCTGGCTGGAAGGCCGCGGCGACAAGCCGGTCAACCGCGATCCGGCGCCGTTCCGTCCGGTGATGCTGGCGCACGCGATCGAGGATGCGGATTTTGCCAGTCTCGAGCCTGCCGATTTCATCGCGGAATGGAAATGGGACGGCATCCGCGTGCAGGCGGTCGCCGGCCGCGACGAGCGCGGACAGATGCAGGCGCGGCTCTATTCGCGCACCGGCGAGGACATCACGAAAAGCTTTCCCGATCTGGTGCCGTCGCTGCGCCTGCCCGGCGCCATCGATGGCGAGCTGCTGGTGCTGCGCGATGGCCGCGTGCAGACGTTCAATGTGCTGCAGCAGCGGCTGAACCGAAAAGTCGTTTCGCCGAAACTGATCAAGGACTTTCCAATTCACCTGCGCGCCTACGACCTGCTCGGCGACGATGAGAACGATCTGCGCGAGTTACCGTTTGCCGAGCGGCGCGCGCATCTGGAGACATTCGTCAAAAAGCTCGACGATCCGCGCATCGATCTGTCGCCGACGGTTACCTTCGACAGTTGGGAGACGCTGATGGCCGCGCGCGCCGATCCGTCAAGCGCCGGCGCGGGTGAGGATGCCGAGGCGGTCGAGGGCGTGATGCTGAAGCGGCGCGATGCGCCCTATCTTCCGGGCCGCCCAAAAGGCCAATGGTGGAAATGGAAGCGCGATCCGCACATCATCGACGCCGTGCTGATGTATGCCCAGCGCGGCCACGGCAAGCGCTCGTCCTATTATTCTGATTACACATTCGGCGTCTGGACCAACGGCGAGGACGGCGAGCAACTGGTTCCGGTCGGCAAAGCCTATTTCGGCTTCACCGACGAAGAGCTGTTGCAGATCGACCGCTTCGTCCGCCGCAACACGACAGAGAAGTTCGGCCCTGTCCGCCATGTCGTTCATGAGCCGGACCAGGGCCTGGTGCTGGAAGTCGCCTTCGAAGGGCTACAGCGCTCGCCGCGGCACAAATCCGGCGTCGCGATGCGGTTTCCCCGTATCAGCCGCCTGCGCTGGGATAAACCGCCGCGCGAAGCCGACCGGCTGGAGACGCTGGAGCGGATGCTGAAGGATGTGACGGCAAATTAGCCAAGGCGTTTTCAAGCGACGTGGAGGCCGGTTCGCATGAAGAAAACGCGTAAAAAAATAGCTGCCAAATGCGCATGACGGCCATTGACCGGCACAAGCGGGTTCCCCATCTGCCCCGCCGTGCCTTATAATGCGCGCGACCCGCGAGGAGAGACCGATGCCCAACGACGTCAGAGACCTGCCGGCCGGCAATGACGGCCTGTACCGCTTCCTCGGCGGCTCGCCGCTGTCGGTGGCGTTCCGGCTGATCCTGCTGTCGATCCTGGTCGGCGTGGTGCTCGCTGCCATCGGCTTCGATCCCTGGAACATCCTGCACAGCATCCAGACGCTGTTCCGGCGGCTGTGGGATCTCGGCTTCGACGCCGTCAACTGGCTGTGGCGCTACTTCCTGCTCGGCGCCGTGCTCGTGATCCCGATCTGGCTGCTGTCGCGGCTGTTCGGCAGCTCGCGCGGGCGATAATCCTTCAACAGGCGGTGAGCGGCCGATGCAATTACGATTTGTCGGCTGCGGCGATGCGCTCGGCTCGGGAGGCAGGTTCAACACCTGCTTCCACGTCACGGGGAACAGCGTCAATTTCCTGATCGATTGCGGCGCCTCCTCGCTGCCGGCGCTGAAACGCCTCGGCATCGCCCGCGACGCCATCGATCTGATCCTGATCACGCATTTTCACGGCGATCATTTTGGCGGCCTGCCGTTCCTGCTGCTGGATGCGCAGTTCACGCGGCGTACCCGCCCACTCGTTGTTGCCGGGCCGAAGGGGATCGAGACCAAGCTGCCCAATCTGATGGAAGCGCTGTTCGAGCATTCATCCAAGACAAAGCAGCGTTTCGATCTGTCGGTCGTCGCGCTCGAGCCGGAGCAGAGCCGGACGTTCGGTGAGGTCAAGGTGACGCCCTATCCCGTCGTCCATGGCGAATCCGGCGGACCGTTCCTGGCCTATCGCGTCGAGGCCGAAGGCCGCGTCATCACCTACAGCGCCGACACCGAGTGGACCGAGACGCTGATCCCGGCGGCGCGCAGCGCCGACCTGTTCATTGCGGAAGCCTATTACTACGACAAGATCGTCAAGAACCACCTCAGCCTGAAGACGCTGGAAACGCACCTTGGCGAGATCAACGCCAAGCGGCTGGTGCTGACGCATATGAGCGACGACATGCTCGGCCGCATCGGCGAATTGCCATACACCGCGGCCGAAGACGGTATGGCGATCGAGCTCTAGGATGCATTCCCTCAATCCGGCTTCTCGGGTCACGACGGCACAAGTGTTTGCCATTGCAGGCCCCGCGATGGTCGCGAACCTGACGACGCCGCTGATCGGCATCGTCTCGACCACCGCGATCGGCCGGCTGGGTGACGCCACGCTGCTCGGCGGGGTGGCGATGGCGTCCGTGCTGTTCGACTGCATGTTCTGGCTGTTCGGTTTCCTGCGCATGAGCACGGTGGCTTTTACGGCGCAATCGCTTGGCGCGGGCGAGACGTCGGAGTTGCGGGCGATCCTGCTGCGCGGCCTGATCGCCGCCGCGCTGGTTGGTGGAGCACTGATTGCGCTGCAGATACCGCTCGCGGCGATCCTGCTCGGCGCGATGGGCGGCAGCGAGGGCGTCACGCGCGCGGCAAAAACCTACTTCACCGTCCGGATCTGGTCGGCGCCACTGGCGCTCGGCAATTATGTCGTGCTCGGGTGGCTGATCGGGCAGGCCCGCGCCAAAATGGCGCTCGGCATGCAGATCACCATCAACCTCATCAACGTGGCGGGAACCGTCGTGCTGGTGCTGGCGCTCGACTTCGGAATTGCGGGCGCTGCCATTGCCGCACTGATCGCGGAGGCTGCGGGCCTGATGCTCGGCCTGCTGATCGCGCGCCACCTTTCGAAAGGGCAATTCGCGGCTTCACACGCGTTGCTGTTCGATCAGGCCAAGCTGATGCGGATGCTTTCGGTCAATCGCGACATCATGATCCGTACCGCGTCGCTGATCGCGGCGTTTCTGTTCTTCACTGCGCAGGGCGCGCGTGCCGGCGACACGACGCTCGCCGCAAACGCGGTCCTCAACAACTTTCTGCTGTTCGGCGCCTTCTTCCTCGACGGCCTCGCCAACGCAGCCGAACAGCTCTGCGGACGCGCCTACGGCGCCCGCGACAAAGCGGCTTTCGCAGGCGCCGTGAAGCTCGTCGTGATGTGGGGCTTTGGCTTCGCGCTCGCGGTAGCTGCCTGTTTCCTGCTGTTTGGGCCTATGTTTATCAACACGATGACCGCAAGTGCGGACGTACGCCGCATCGCGCGCGATTATTTGCCGTTCGTGATCTTCGCGCCGCTGCTCGGCGTGTTCGCCTTTGCCTTTGACGGCATCTATATCGGCGCCACCTGGGCGCGCGACATGCGCAATTTGATGGTGGCCTCGCTCGTGATCTTCCTCACCGCCTGGTTGGCGCTGCGATCGTTCGGCAATGGCGGGCTGTGGGCCGCGCTGCTGGTGCATTACGCGGCGCGTGGCGGACTGGAGGCGCTGCGGTATCCGGCATTGTTGAGGAAGTCGTTCGGTTCATAGCCCGGATGAGCGCAGCGAAATCCGGGGCCGTCGTGCGGCGAATCCGCCCCGGATGGCGCTTCGCTCCATCCGGGCTACGGGTTCCTCGTCTACCTCACCGGCCATTCCTCTGCCGTGATCGTCGCGGCATCGGCGCCGACGATTTCCGACAGCGAGTCGCGCCCCGTGCGCAGCAGCGTGGACGCGAGATCGTTCTTGATATCGTCGACCAGCCCCAGCCCCTTGTAGACCAGCGACGAATAGAGCTGGATCAGGCTGGCGCCGGCGCGGATTTTCGTCAGCGCCGCGCCGCCGCTATCGATGCCGCCGACGCCGATCAGCGGGAACGCGCCTTCGGTCCGCACATAGGTTTCCGCCACCATACGCGTCGACAATCGAAACAGCGGTCGGCCGGACAGACCGCCCTGCTCTTTCGCCCTCGCCTCTTCGCGCAAGGTCGAGGGCCGCGCCAGCGTGGTGTTGCCGACGATCATGCCATCGATGCCGCGCGAGCGCGCGATGTGCACGACGTCGTCGAGTTCGGTTAGACTGAGATCCGGCGCGATCTTGAGCAGCACCGGGGAATCGCCGGCGTTCTTCCGCACCCGTTCGCGCGCATCGATCACCTTGGCCAGCAGTTCGTCCAGCGCGGCCGATTGCTGCAGATTGCGCAGGCCCGGCGTGTTCGGCGAGGAGACGTTGACGGTGAAATAGCTCGCGACCGGCGCAAAGGTCTCGATCAGCTTGACATAGTCGGCGATGCGGTCGGACGAATCCTTGTTGGCCCCGACATTGACGCCGACGATGCCGCCATGATGGGCGCGCGCCGCGAGGCGTCGCAGCGCCGCTTCAGCGCCGTCATTGTTGAAGCCCATGCGGTTGATCACGGCTTCATCCCGCTCCAGCCGAAACAGCCGCGGCCGGGGATTGCCGCCCTGCGGCTTCGGCGTCACGGTGCCGATCTCGACAAAGCCGAAGCCGAGCCGCAACAGCCCGTCGGGCACCTCCGCGCTCTTGTCGAAGCCGGCCGCCATCCCGATCGGGTTGGGAAAATTCAGGCCGAAGGCGCGCACCGCCAGCTTCGAATCGTCTGCGCGCGGCTTGACCGGCGGCAAGAGCCGCAGGCCGTGGATCGCCATGCGATGCGCGTCCTCCGGATCGAACCAGCGCAAGAGCGGCAGCGAAAAGGCATCGAAGGCGCGGATCACGGGATAAGCTCCGGAATATCGTGACTGCCGTCCGACCGCGCGCGCATGTCGAGGATGGCGGTCACCGCGCCGAGATCGAGCTCGCCATAGAGATGCGGGAACAGCTCATCGTTGCGCGAGGGCTCCCAGCGCAGCGCGTCGCCCAGTGCGTCGGCGTCGATCGCGACCAGGAACAGGCCGGTTTGGCCGAAATAATGCTTTCGCGCCGTCTCGGCGACCTGGGCGGCGGTCGAGAAATGAATGTATCCGTCGCGCAGATCGTCTGCGCTACCCCGATAGACGCCCTGCCGTTCGGCCTCGCGCCAGGCCGAGGCGGGAGTGATTTTATAGATCGTGGGCACGGCTTTCCGGGCTTCCCCTGCTTGTCGTTGACTCTCTTGGGATTTCCCGGACATGGCCGGGCTGGCGGCCGACCGTAAAGGCGGCAGGCCGCCAACTCAAGCGCTGCCACCACAGGCAGAGCGCGAAGATTGCGCAAAGGGGCCGGATCAGGCAATAATTCCTAGACCGTTCCAGGGATTTTCGATGGCGAAGCACGCCAAGGCGCAACGGCTTCTGACCCACAACCAGGTCTGGACCGCGCTCGACCGGCTGGCGGAACGCGCCGGCATGTCGCCCTCGGGGCTGGCCAGGCGCGCCGGCCTCGACCCCACCACGTTCAACAAATCCAAGCGCATCACCGCCGACGGACGCGAGCGCTGGCCTTCGACCGAATCGGTCTCCAAGGCGCTGGCCGCGACCAATTCGTCGATCGACACTTTCGTGCAGTTGATCGGCGACGGCACACGCAGCCTGCAATCGGTGCCGCTGCTCGCGCTCGCGCAAGCCGGCAGCGGCGGCCATTTCGACGACAACGGCTTTCCCGCCGGCAAGGGCTGGGGTGAGGCGGCGTTGCCCTCGGCCAGCGACGAGCACGCCTACGCCCTGGAAATCTCCGGCGATTCGATGAAGCCGACCTATCGCGATGGCGACATCATCGTGGTGTCGCCGGGCACGCCGATCCGGCGCGGCGATCGCGTGGTGCTCAAGACCTCAGGCGGCGAAATCATGGTCAAGGAATTGAAGCGGCGGACGACGAAGACGCTGGAGCTGCAGTCGCTCGATCCTGCACAGGCCGACCGCACGCTGGATGCCGATGACGTCGCCTGGATCGCGCGCATCGTGTGGGCGAGCCAGTAGGATCGCCGTTGCCGTGACGGACGTGCTGAGCGACCTGCTGCAACACTCCCTTCGCATCGTGCTGTGCGGGACTGCCGCCGGGACGACGTCCGCCGCCGAGCGGGCCTACTATGCGCACCGGCAGAACAAGTTCTGGACGATTTTGCACGAGACAAAGCTGACGCCGGAGCGGCTGCAGCCGCAGCAATATCGCGACCTGCTGCAACACGGAATCGGCCTGACCGACCTTGTGAAAGCGGGTGTGGGCATGGACCGTGCCACGCTGCCGAAGCTGACGGCGGCGGATCGCAGCCGGCTGAGCGGCGCGATCACGACGTTTCGTCCGCGCTTCCTCGCATTCACCAGCAAGACGGCGGGGCAGAAATTCTTCGACAGCAAGCGCGACTATGGCGAGCAGCGTGAACTGATCGGCGAGACACGCGTGTGGATCCTGCCGTCGACCTCGGGCGCGGCGAACGGAAGCTGGCGGCCGGAAATCTGGCACCAGTTTGCCAATGAGGTCAGGGCGGCGGGCTAGCTAAGGGGCCGAGGCCCTCTTCCTTCTCCCCTTGTGGGAGAAGGTGGATCGCTGACGCGCAGCGGCAGC
>NZ_LLYB01000096.1 GCF_001440475.1 Bradyrhizobium lablabi
CTGCGGCCGGCCCCGCAGCCGCCCCCGGACCGGCGCAGGCCCAGCTGGCGCCCGTTCCCGGCGCGCAGCAGACGGTCGTTCCGCCGCTGCCCGCACCGGTCACGATTCGCTAAACGGTCTCTTGCCGGACAAGCATTTGAGGCGCGTCGACGGCGCGCCTTTTTTGTTGGATCATCCTTGCCGGGGCAGGTGAGCCCGGCCGAGTTCCGCGCTTCGCACAGATTTCCGCCGCCACGGCATTCGCCCGCTTGATTTCACGTTCGCTCCGACTACCTGCCGCCAGTCGCAACGAACATGAGGATCACGCCATGCGAATTCTTGTTGCGGGCGCCACCGGCGCCGTCGGCCTCCAGCTTGTTCCGCAGCTGATTGCAGCCGGTCATGCCGTCGTCGGCACGACGCGAACGGCAGCGAAGGTCGAACTCATCCGGCGGATGGGCGCGGAACCCGCGATCGCCAATGGGCTCGACGCACAGGCCATTCGCACGGCCGTGTTCTCGACGAAGCCCGAAATCATCATCGATCAGATGACCGATCTCGCCGGAGTAACGGATCTCAGGCATTTCGACCGCGCCTTCGCCACCACCAACAAATTGCGCACAGAGGGCACCGATTTCCTGCTCGCGGCCGCTCGCGAAGCCGGCGTGACGCGCTTCATCGCCCAGAGCTTCTGCGGCTGGACTTACGGCCGCGGCGGCGAAGCGATCAAGACGGAGGCCGATGCGCTGGATCCCGATCCGCCGGAGGAACTGCGCCGCACGCTGCAGGCGATCCAGTATCTGGAGGACGCCGTCACCAGCTCGGCAAGCCCTGAAGGGATCGTGCTGCGCTATGGATCATTCTACGGTCCGGACACCGGCATGCTCTCGCGCGCGATGATCGATCAGGTACGCCACCGCCGCGTGCCGCTGATCGGCGGCGGTGGCGGACGGTGGTCGTTCATCCATGTCGAGGATGCCGCCGCCGCGACCGTCGCCGCCATCGAGCGCGGCAAGCCAGGCGAGATCTACAACATCGTCGACGATGACCCGGCGCCGGTCAGCGAATGGCTGCCTGCGCTTGCCACGCTGGTTGGCGCGAGGACGCCCATTCGCGTGCCGGCCTGGCTAGGCCGCTTGTTCGCCGGCGAGCACCTGGTTTCGATGATGACCGAGGTGCGCGCAGGCTCCAACGCCAAGGCGAGGCGCGAGCTTGGCTGGCAGCCGGCGCATCCGTCGTGGCGTCAGGGATTTGCCGAGGTCGCCAGCGGGGCAACCGCGCAGCACGCAGCGTGAGCGTGGCTCGTTCTACTGTGTCGCAACCGTCAAACCCTCATCCTGAGGAGCTCGCAGAGCGGGCGTCTCGAAGGAGTAGGCCCCGGACGGGGCCTCATGGTTCGAGACGCGCTTCGCGCTCCCCACCATGAGGGGCGGCCTAGGCGGCGTGGACAAATTTGAGCCAGTATCTGGCGGTGGCGAGATGGACCATTCCGAGGAAACTGCTGGGCCAGTTGGTCGTAGCGGTGGCAATGGCGCGGTTGACCTTCAGGTGACCGAACATGCGTTCGATGCGATTGCGCTGCTTGTAGAGCGCACGGTCATGCTCGATCTTTACGCGACGATTTAAGCGACCTGGATTGACGGCCTCGATCTTCCGATCGGCAAGGTCGGCACGAATGGCGTCGGCATCGTATCCCTTGTCCGTGAGCAGGGCGTCGGGCGTGCGCTCGGGCAAGCCGATTAATGCATCATACGCCTTGCAGTCTGCCGCTTCGCCGCCGGTTAGGATGAAAGCGAGCGGTCGTCCAAGGGCATCAGCCAGGCAGGTGCAAGTCAATTCGATCTTAGGGCTAGGCCAGCCGCTGCTTCGGCTCGCCCTTGAACCAGGCGTCGATGCCCTCGACCATCTGCTGGTAGTGGTTGCGGAAGCTGTCCTCGGTGACGTAGCCGAGATGCGGTGTCAGCACCATGTTGTCGAGCTTGCGGAACGGATGGTCGACCGGCAGCGGCTCGACTGCGAACACGTCGACGCCGGCGCCTGCGATCTTTTTCTGCGTCAGCGCTTCCAATAGCGCGCCTTCGTCGACGATCGGCCCGCGCGCGGTGTTGACGAGGTAGGCGGTCGGCTTCATCCGCGCCAGCTCGGCGGCCCCGACCAACCCGCGCGAGCGCTGGCTCAGCACCACATGGATGGTGACGATGTCGGCGGTCGAGAACAACTCATCCTTGCTCACATAGGTGACGCCGACTTCCTTGCACTTCTCCGGCGTCAAATTCGGGCTCCAGGCGATCACGTGCATGCCGAAAGCCTGCGCCAGCTTCGATACTTTGGTGCCGAGCTTGCCGAGGCCGACCACGCCGAGCGTGCGGCCCTCGATCTCCATGCCGACATGGGCCTGCAGGGGCTCGCCGGCATGCATGCGGGCGTTTTCGCGGCCGATATTGCGGGTCAGCTCCAGGATCAGGCCCATGGTCAGCGGCGCCGTGGGGTCGCGGCCCCATTGCGTGCCGCACAGCGTGACCTTGTGATCCTTGGCCGCCTCCATATCGATGGCGGCATTGCGCAGGCCCGAGGTGATCAGGAGCTTCAAGTTGGGCAGCGCGGCGAACATGGTGCGCGGGAACGGGGTGCGTTCGCGCATCGCGCAGATGATCTCGAAATCCTTCAGCGCGCTGGCCGCGGCTTCCGCGGTCGCAAACGGCTGGTTGAACACCGTGATGTCGACGCGATCCCCGACCTTGGACCAGTCGGCGACCTTAAGCGCCACGTTGAGATAGTCGTCGAGGATTGCACAGCGCAGCCGCGTCATGGGGAGGTCCGTTGATGGCGAGGATGACGGCGGGATAGCCGTCCGGGAAGATCGCCATGGTTGCGCGTCTCGCGGCTCAGCGCAAGAAGCTGATGTTCCTCGTTCTACGAACCATGCGGGGGNTCGCACCTCCCCTTTGGTGCGGGCGTTGGTGCGCACCCGACTGTCCTCGTCANATCGCCTCCTGCTCAAGCCGCGATCTCAACCTCCTGCCGCAGCGCGAATAAACCAGTGCGCAAGCGGTTGCCGCCAATGCAGACAAGAACATGCCGGTAGCGATGATATCCGCCGAGCTGATTCTCCCGATATCCTGCTGCTGGAAGAAGGCAAACGCAGCAGCACTAGCTACACATCCGCCGATCAGGAAGTATAGGAAGCCATTCATTGAATTTGCTCCGCCTGACCGCCGGACCGGCGTCGCCCATGATAACAGGGGGAATCGGCGAGCGTCCCCGGCAATTCCGGGATTTACTCGAACCCGTTCAGTTGCGAGGAGCCTGCTTGGCGCGGCAGGCCGGGCCCGGGCCGCGCATATAGTGCAGTTCCGGGCGGTACGGGTTGAATGCCATAGCGATGAACTTCCGCCAGAAGGCGCGGAGTTCTGCCAGGGGTTTTGCTAAGGGTTTTGCCAGTCCGGCGTGTACGTGAGCCGGAGCGGAAAGAGATGCCGAACCGATCGTAGCCATGACGCGGGCCCTTGTTTTGAGACGCCTTTTCCGGCGCTGAAAACGAGTTTTCGCCCGATTTGTTAAAAGAAGGTTACAATTGTCGGGATCTCGGCCCGGATGGTGACCAACCCGTATTCATCCGTGGTGAACGGATGGAAAACGGGTTCCTGCGGTTGCCCTTTGGGAGCCACGCCGCTACATCAGCGGCAGCAAAATTTCCATAAATCCTCCGGTTTCAAGGAAGCGCGATGGCTCGCCAGTTCGTCTATTTCATGCAGGGTCTGACCAAGAGCTACCCGACCCGCAAGGTGCTCGATAACATCCATCTGAGCTTCTACCCGGATGCCAAGATCGGTGTGCTCGGCGTCAACGGCTCGGGCAAATCGACCCTGCTCAAGATCATGGCCGGCCTCGACAACGAGTATACCGGCGAGGCCTGGGTCGCCGAGGGCGCCCGCGTCGGCTATCTCGAGCAGGAACCGCACCTCGACCCCGCGCTCAACGTCCGCGAAAACGTCATGCAGGGCGTCGCCAAGCAGAAGGCGATCCTCGATCGCTACAACGAGCTGGCGATGAACTATTCGGACGAAACCGCCGACGAGATGACGAAATTGCAGGACGAGATCGAGGCCGCCGGCCTCTGGGATCTCGACAGCAAGGTCGACCAGGCGATGGACGCGCTGCGCTGCCCGCCCGACGATGCCGATGTCACCAAGCTTTCGGGCGGTGAACGCCGCCGCGTCGCGCTGTGCCGCCTGCTGCTGGACCAGCCGGAACTTCTGCTGCTGGACGAACCGACCAACCATCTCGACGCCGAGTCGGTGTCGTGGCTGGAAGGCCATCTGCGCAACTATCCCGGCGCGATCCTGATCGTGACCCACGACCGCTACTTCCTCGACAACGTCACCGGCTGGATCCTCGAGCTCGATCGCGGCCGCGGCATTCCCTACGAGGGCAACTACTCGTCCTGGCTGGTGCAGAAGCAGAAGCGCCTCGAGCAGGAAGGCCGCGAGGAGGCCGCGCACCAGAAGACGCTGGCCCGCGAGCAGGAGTGGATCGCGTCCTCGCCCAAGGCGCGCCAGGCCAAGTCCAAGGCACGCTACCAGCGCTATGAAGAGCTGTTGAAGCAGGCGAGCGAGAAGCAGACCCAGACCGCGCAGATCATCATCCCGGTCGCGGAGCGGCTCGGCGCCAATGTCGTCGACTTCGAGGGCTTGAGCAAAGGCTATGGCGATCGCGAGCTGATCGACGATCTTACCTTCAAGCTTCCGCCCGGCGGTATCGTCGGCGTCATCGGCGCCAACGGCGCCGGCAAGACCACGCTGTTCCGCATGATCACGGGGCAGGAAAAGCCTGACAAGGGCACCATCACGGTCGGCGAGACCGTGCATCTCGGCTATGTCGACCAGTCGCGCGACGCGCTCGACGGCAAGAAGACGGTGTGGGAGGAGATCTCCGGCAATAACGAGCTGATCCTGCTCGGCAAGAAGGAAGTCAATTCGCGCGGCTATTGCTCGTCGTTCAACTTCAAGGGCGCCGACCAGCAGAAGAAAGTCGGCGCGCTGTCAGGCGGTGAGCGCAACCGCGTGCATCTGGCCAAGATGCTGAAATCCGGCGCCAACGTGCTGCTGCTCGACGAACCGACCAACGACCTCGACGTCGACACGCTGCGTGCGCTGGAAGAGGCGCTGGAGGATTTTGCCGGCTGCGCCGTCATCATCAGCCACGATCGCTGGTTCCTCGACCGCATCGCCACCCACATCCTGGCCTTTGAAGGCGACAGCCACGTCGAATGGTTCGAAGGCAACTTCCAGGACTACGAAAAGGACAAGATGCGCCGGCTCGGCCAGGACAGCATCATTCCGCACCGCGTGAAGTACAAGAAGCTGACGCGGTGATCTTCCCGGTTGCCAGAGCATGATCCGGAAAAGTGTGCAGCGGTTTTCCCCGGGGACAAACGCGAAGCGTTTGTCCGGAGATCGTGCTCAAGCAAAAAGATCAAGCGGGATAAGGATTCGAAGCAGAGTCATCCCGCTCTAGAAGTCGCTCTCGTTAAGCAACGTGTATGAGAACACGTTCTTGACGTCGGCGGCTTCCTTCTTGCACCGGTCCAGGAAGATCTTGAAATCGTCCGCGTCGGCAAATACCTGGCACCCCGCCGAGTAGTTCGGATTCCTGGTGTCCCAGTTTCCATTGAGCGGGCCCTTGTGGATGTTGATGCCAAACATCCCTGACTGCGGGTTCACAAAGTCCAGTTTGCCGTCTTTGTTTTTGTCCCGGAACACGGTGACTTTCCCGAGCCGCTGGCAGACCGCCATGTGTTTGTTGCCGCTCGCCGGTGAGTGCATCGAGACCTTGTGCGTATCGATATATTGACCTTCCTTCAGGATAGCGGTGCCCGCCGAATTGACTGGATGCTTCAGGTAATGCGGGCTCGGGTCGGTCGTGATCGAGAAATACATCACGTCGGCGGCGCCCGGGATCAGAAAGAATACCGCTATGGTATCGTCGAACTTGTCCGGAGATGCCGTCTTTCGGCGTATCCCGACCAGGTTCAGGCCTCGCTCTCCCTTTTTCTGACCCTTGTAGAGCTTGTATCCCTTGGCGGTCATGACGCGGGTGATTTCGTCGAGAGGCGGTGTGAAAAACATTGTCAGGCACCTCCAGCTAAAAATTGGTTTGCGCAATGATGCCGCGGATGCCGGCGGCTATCCGGTCGTATAGCTGATCGCAGCGTAGTATTGCTTGCCGTAGCCCGCGATCAAATTGGCCTTGTCCTTGCCGTTGACGATACGGCGTGCGTTGACCCAGTCTTCCGTTTCGGCGTTGAAATAGTCGGCAAATTTTTTGTTGGTGAAGCTACCGCGTGTCATCCCGACAAAGAGAATTTGGGTGGCAATCTTGATGTCCAGTGCTTGCTCGGGACGACGTACGAGATCTACACCAAGCAGATCGCCCATCTTCTTGTAGTTCTTGCGCCAGGTCAGTTGTACGAGGCCACGGCCGTAATAGGCCTTGCCTGTTTCCGGATCGATCCTGCCGTACTCCTTGTTCCTGCCTTTTCCATATTCCTCGATTCCGCGGAACGTGCGATCGGTCTCATGGTGCGCGGTTGCGAGTGCGTAGGCCAGCCAGCGGTCGTCTTTCCTGGAGCTGTTGGATTCCCAATAGTCGAGAATGGCCGTGAGACCGACGACCGGCCCGGCTTTGAGCGAACCATTGAAAGCGTGCTGTCGTGCGCAATCGAAAAAAATTGACGATTGATCATTTTCACGATCCACAACTTCATGTATCTTACACAATCTATAATGGAAGGCAATTTCGACGATTGCGAAAAGACAGGATGCGCCGGTTAGGCAAGACAGCATCATTCCGTATCGTGTGAAGTACAAGAAGCTGACGCGGTGAGCAGGCGGTTTCGCAAGTTACCAAACTTGTCGAGGAATGCTTGCGCACGTGGCATTGCATCGTGAAGGAATTGCCCCGGCTCGCGTAGCCACAGCCCTTCGATCTGCCGTGAGCGTTGTTCTGAGATCAGAACCGCTGTCGGCAGATCGACGAGCGTCGCGTCCCAGCCCGGAAAGAACCGGCGGGCACGCCGAAAGGCAAACGACAGCAACTGTGCTTCCGTGGTCAGGCCGTGGTAATCGAACGCGTGTCTGCCATCGCTGACAAAGATATGGTTGCCGGTGTAGCCGGTCGCCGGTTTGATCCAGCGGGCATGGAAGCCGAGGTCGGAATATCTTTCCAGAAATGCGAAGGCCAGCACCTGGCAGGCACCATTCGCGAAGAAATGACGATCGGGCCGGTGCCATCGCCGCACCGGATCGGCCTTGACGTTGATCTTCGGAAAGAACATCGCGCCACTTTGCTGAGTCGGTAGTTTTGGCGAGCCTATCGCATTTCGGGGGGAGGGCGCGTTCCCTTGTTTTCGTCGTACGATCGCTGCGCGGCACGGGGCCGCACGATCAGGCTTGGGAAATTTGCACGCGCGGTCGTACAAGACCGCTGTTTTGCCGTAGAGATCCGGCAAACGTGACGTTCCCGTAACATGCGCTGCGGCCAGTTGTCGCTTCACAGCGCGGACAGATTGCGTAGATATAGACCTCCTTCCGCAATTCGAATCCTCCAGCCGAGCCCTCCCTGATGTCCCTTGCTCTCGAAAGACCCGTGCCGTCCGAAGCTCAGAAGGCCCTGCGTCCGATTCCGCTGCTGATTTTCAGCTCCCGCTGGCTGCAATTGCCGCTGTATATCGGCCTGATCGTCGCGCAGGGCGTCTATGTGGTGCTGTTCCTGAAGGAGTTGTGGCACCTGTTTGCCCACGCCTTCGACTTCAGCGAGCAGCAGATCATGCTGGCGGTGCTGGGCCTGATCGACGTGGTGATGATTTCCAACCTGCTGGTGATGGTCATCGTCGGCGGCTACGAGACATTCGTCTCCCGCCTCAATCTGCAGGGACATCCCGACCAGCCGGAATGGCTCAGCCACGTCAATGCCAGCGTGCTCAAGATCAAGCTCGCGATGGCCATCATCGGCATCTCGTCGATCCATCTGTTGCGCACCTTCATCGAGGCCGGCGGACTGGCGTCCGGCAAGAGCGCCTATACCGAAGTCGGCGTGATGTGGCAGACTATCATCCACACGGTTTTCATTCTGTCGGCGATCGGCATCGCCTATGTCGACAAGTTGTCGAATGTTTCCACCGAACATGCCAAGCACGCCGCCTCGCATTGATAGGCGGCGTGTAAACCAGCTGGAGTTTCGGCTTTGCGAACGGGAGCGATCGCCGCAATTCTGATAGGGGCTGCGGTGATGCTCAAAACGGCGTCTCCGGCGCTCTCCGCCGACGCCGCCTTCACCCAGTTCATCGCCTCGCTGTGGCCGGAGGCGCAGGCTGCCGGCGTGTCGCGTGCGACGTTCGATCGTGAGACCAACGGGCTCGAGCCCGACTACAAATTGCCCGATCTCCTGCTGCCGGGCCGGCCCGCCACCGGCGCGCCGGCGCAGGCCGAGTTCGTGCAGGTGCCGGCCGACTACGTGAAGGAAGCGTCCATCGCGCGGCTCGCGGCCGAAGGGCAGAAGCTGATGCAGAAGCATCGCGCCGCGCTCACCGAGATCGAAAAGCGTTTTGGCGTTCCCGCCAGCGTGGTGCTGGCGATCTGGGGCCGTGAGACTGACTATGGCCGCTATCGGCTGCCCTATGATACGCTGCGCGTGGTCGCGACCCAGGCCTATGTCGGCAGGCGCAAGGATCAGTACCGCGGCGAATTCATCCTGGCGCTGAAGCTGCTCGGCGAGGGCGTCGTGGCGCGCAACGAATTTCGTTCCTCCTGGGCCGGCGCCACCGGTTACACGCAGTTCCTCCCCTCCGAATATTACAAACACGGCATCGATCTCGACGGCGACGGCCGGGTCGACATCTGGCATTCGGTGCCGGATGCGCTGGCCTCCGCCGCGCAGCAGCTCGTCAACAAGGGCTGGCAGGCGGGCGTGCGCTGGGCCTATGAAGTCAAGGCGCCCGCCAATGTCGATTGCACCATGGGCGTGCCCGAGGTGACCAGGCCGATCGCCGAATGGCTGCGCGCAGGGTTCGCGCCGGTGCGCGGGCAGAAATTGAGCGCGGCCGAGCAGGCCCAGCCGGCCTCGCTGTTGCAGGTCGAAGGCATCTACGGCCCGGCATTCCTGACCACCAAGAACTACTTCGTCATCAAGGAATACAATTTCTCCGATCTTTATGTGCTGTTCGTCGGCCATCTCGCCGACCGCATGATCAACCCGCAGCCGTTCGCGACGCCGTGGACCGCCTCGACGCAGTTGCGCAGTGCCGATGTCGAAGCCATGCAGCGACATCTGACGCGCATCGGTCTCTACAAGGACAAGCTCGACGGCAAGGCCGGCATGCAGACCCGCGCGGCGCTGGGGGCGTACCAGAAGTCCGCCGGCCTGAAGGTAGATTGCTGGCCGAGCGAAGCGGTGCTGCGTTCGATGAGCGGGGGACGCTGAGCTGCTTCCCCTCATGGTGAGGAGGCGCAAAGCGCCGTCTCGAACCATGAGGCCACAGACGGGCCTGCATCCTTCGAGACGCCGCTTCGCGGCTCCACAGGATGAGGAATATGCAAACAAAAAAGCCCGGCCGAGAGTATCGGCCGGGCTTCGGATCAGGACGCGCAACTCGCGCGCCGATCGGTCAGATCAGTTGCAGACCTCGACGCGGCGATAGCGCCAGTCGTAGCCGTCCCAGAAGCGCTCGCGAACCATGCGGCACGCCGGGTAGGGCGCCTCTTCCACATACACCGGACCACCATAGGCCGGGCGGCTGGAGGCGATCGCGCCACCAACGATCGCGCCGCCGATCAGGCCGGCAGCCACGCCTGCGGCAACGCCGCGCTGCGCGCTGGCGGGGGTCGAGGCAAGCGAACCGGCAATTGTTGCGACCGCGACGAAGGCAGCAAATGTCTTCTTCATGTCCTGGGCTCTCCTGGAGTGACGCCTTCGGGCGCCGGGGTTTAGGGATGACTCACACGCTGTTTCGAACTGCCGCTTCGCTAAAAAGCGCACATGGGTCAATCGAAAGTAAACGTTCGCAATGGGTGGCCGAAAAAAACGGTATTTTTGGGCCGAAGATGGCAACCATCCCGGAAAGGCCGTGCTTTTCCGGGATGATCGGGCCGCAATTTAATGAAGATGAACGGGCGGTTAGAGCGTTTTTCGCGCGACGCGGGAACCGGCTCTAGTCGCAAACCCTGACGTTGCGGACCCGCCAGCCATAGCCGTCCCAGAACCGCTGCCGCTGCCAGATGCAGGATTCGCCATAGCCGGGATCGGCGACATAAGCCGGGCCGCCGTAATAGCCCGGCGCATAATAGCCCGGACCGCCGTAATAATAGCCGTTCTGGGAGGCAATCGCGCCGCCGACAATGGCGCCGCCGATCAAGCCGGCCGCGACGCCTGCGGCTACGCCACGCTGCGCATGGGCCGGTGCGGGAACAGCCACGGCCGAAACGGTCAACGCGGCAGCGGCGGCGAGCGCCATCAATGTCTTCTTCATGGCCTTACCTTTCTCAACGTGAAGTACATCACGGTTTTGTCGCGGCAAAAGTTCCACGGTTCACTTGAATAATCAATGAACGCCAAGGCGTCCGGCGATGACGAAAACGAGAGGTGAGGCGCGGCACGGGTGCGAAGATACCGAAATGTTCATTGAACGCAGGACACGACGATGAGCGGAATGGCGGCATTGATGGTGGCGATCGGCGGAACGTCGCTGATCTGCTACCTGCTGATGAACCGGGTGCAAAACCGCAAGCCCCGGCGCGAGAGTGCGGGTAGCGACAGCTATGGTACGACTTCCAGCGACAGTTCCGATGGCAACGGCTGGAACCTGTTTTCCTGGAGCGGCAGCGACAGTTCTTCGTCCCATGATTCCGCTTCATCCAGCGATAGCGGCGGAGACAGCGGAGGAGGCGGTGGCGACGGCGGAGGCGGTGGTGGCGGCGGCGATTGAAGCGCCCGGCCAAATCAGCGCGGATTTGATTTACCGCAATACCCACTTTTAGATTCATTCCAGTATTTCGCCGGCATCAGTTTGGAATTGCTTGAAAATGCGCCTTTTCCTTTTGCATCTCACCGCGCTCTTCCATATCGATGAAGCCGCATCACCCAAGGTCTTAACGGTTTCATGATTGTCTGTTCCTGCAACGTCCTGAGCGACCACGATGTCCGGAATGCCGTGAGTGCAGCTTCGGACCTGCCGCGAAATCCCAAGCAGATTTACGGATGCCTCGGCTGCAGCGCCGAGTGCGGCCGCTGCGCGCGCACGATCAAGACCATCATCGACGAAGCGCTGGGCGCCTGCGCCAAAGAATGCTGCTCCGGCTGCCCACACAGCCGCCACGCCGCCAACGACGAACCCGCGCAGGAATCCACTCCGGCGTTCGCCCTCGCGGCCTGCTGAAAGCCCTCTGAATCCCCTGATTTCTTGCTCGTTCCCACCGCTTTCTTTGCGGAACGGTTGCTCTTGGCTCCAAACTGATTTAGAAGCGTTCTAAATTCAGTGTCAGGCAGCCTTTGGCCTGAAAAAATCGGAGTGGACCATGCAGGGCGATCCCAAAGTCATCGACTATCTCAACAAGGGCCTGCGCAGCGAGCTCACCGCGATTAACCAATACTGGCTGCACTACCGGCTCCTGAACAATTGGGGCCTGCTCGACATGGCCAAGGTCTGGCGCAAGGAATCCATCGAGGAGATGGAGCACGCCGACAAGTTCACCGACCGGATCCTGTTCCTCGACGGCTTCCCCAACATGCAGGTGCTCGATCCCCTGCGTATCGGCCAGAACGTCAAGGAAATCATCGAATGCGATCTCGCTTCCGAGATCGCCGCGCGCACCCTCTACCAGGAGGCTGCAACCTACTGCCACAGCGTCAAGGACTATGTCTCGCGCGACCTGTTCGAGCAGCTGATGAAGGACGAAGAACACCACATCGATTTCCTCGAAACCCAGCTCGATTTGATCCAGCGCATCGGCCTTGAGCTCTACACCCAGAAGCACGTGGGTGGGCTGGAGAGCGGGGACTAGCGCTCTTACCCTCCCCTGGAGGGTGATCTCTCAACGCTCGCCACGGTCGTCACCTGCGAAAGCAGGTGACCCAGTATTCCAGAGACGGCAGTGGCTAAACCGAAAAGCCGCGGCGTACTGATACCCCGCATTCGCGGGGTATGACGCCTGCTACAGCCCCTCTTTATAGCGCTCGTAGATTTCCGCCTGGCTCTCGCGCGCGCCGAGGCCGGTCTGGTCGTGGATCACCTCGCCGATGCTCGGCATCACCGAGCGCTCGACCTGCGTCGCCGCCCACAATTTCGAGCGCATCAGCGCCTTGCCGCAGTGGAAATAGGCTTCGCTGACCTCGATGCGCAGCACCGCGCGCGGCGGCTTGCCGAACTCGATCATCGAGGTCATCAGCTCCGGGTCGACCGACACCTTGCCCTTGCCGCCGACGCGCAGCGTCTCGTCGATCCCGGGCACGAAGAAGATCAGCTGCACGAAGCCCGAGCCCTCGACGATGTTGCGGAAACTATCGATGCGGTTGTTGCCGGAGCGGTCCGGCATCAGGAGCTCGTTCGGTCCCGCAACGTGGATGAAGCCCGGGTTGCCGCCGCGCGGGGAGGCGTCGACGCTGCCGTCCGAGCCCGAGGTCGCCAGCACGCAGAACGGCGACATGCCGATGAATTTCCTCGAATGCGCGTCGATCTCCGGCCGCGCCTTGGCGATCACGCGGGGCGAGGGGGCAGGATAGATCGTGGCGAGGTCAGACGGGGCAATATCGGACAAGGGAATCCTCCGGTCGGTTTTTGACAGGCTACCATCCCCGCATTTTCACGTCATCCCCAGCTTGGAAGACTTCTAGCTCCGTCATTGCAAGGAGCTCGCGACAAAATTGCAAAGCAATTTTGCGCTGAAGCGACGAGGCAATCCATCTATCCCCAAGCGGAGAGGTGGATTGCTTCGCTTCGCTCGCAATGACGTTTCGTCGTCAAACCGCGTCCGCCGGCACGAAGCAGCTAATGATGATGCTGCCGCGGTGATGCACGTACCACACCACGGCTTCGCCGATCGGATTGCCCTGGTCGCGAATGACCGCGCGCTCCGGCACCTGCATCCATTGGCCCTCGATCGGCACCCAATAGGCGCCCCCGCGCACGTCGTAGCTGGTGCGATGGCCGTCGGAAATATCGCAGCACGGCACGCCGTTCGGCGCGATCACGCTTTTGAACCAGGCGCGGATATCCGGCGGCACGTGATCGAACTGCCCCCTGTCGACGGCGCGCGCCGCACCGGCGAGCGCCAAAAGGCAGGCCAGCAAGACGAATGGCGCAAGCCTTCGCATCCGATCCTCCGCTTTTGTTTGCCTTGTCCTCGCGAGACGCGCCCACGATTCGTAACGGCAATTCAAGCGGAGCCTGCTTGCGGATGCACGCTCAAATAATGAGCGATGTCCGGGATGCAGATTTGATGCGCTGCGAAATCGGGTTGCCCTGTACACAGTTGGTGCGAACCAGCGCGACAAGTTGCCAAACATGCGCTCCAATCGTCTGCGGTTGATGGAAAGGAGCGGCTCTGCGGTCATCTTCACGAATGGAAACACGTTGGGCACGAACCCGAAGATTGCGATAGGCCTGCTTTCTCCCGTGGGATTGCTGTTTGCGCTCCCGTTGGTGCTTTGGGCTTTCAGCTTCACCGAACTCCTCGGGCTGGAGAAATGCAGCATCGGTTCCATTAACGACGTCGAATACGGGCGCATCCTGTCTCGGGCCGGCGCGCAACGCTGGACGGTATGGCCCGGTCTGTCGAATGGGGTGTTTTGGCCGTCGGACAATGGCTTCCGAGGCCCGACAGGATCTTTCAACAGCAATCTCAACGGTCAGCTTCTCTCACATGTCAGAGAGCTTGCTGGACCCGACGCGTCCATTGATCGCCAACTGGCTTCCGGCCATGCCGTTATGCGCAGCATGGGCGCAGAATACGTCCAGACTCAAGAAGTGCCTGATGTGCGTCGGGATCGCGGCGCTTCGAGCGTCCATTTCACATATTACTTGCCGCAAGTGCGTTTCGCGCCAGCGTGTGTTCTTTGCCTGATATGGTGGTACACGACCATTGACGTGATCTTTTCTCATGATCTCGCCACTGACCGATACGAGTTGCAGGCGGTGAACGTGCTACACGCAGGGCTGAAAGGCACTCCCGACAAGGAGCGTGCGCGCAACGTCCCATGGGGTAGTTGCCCTAAGTTTCGATGATCCTTTCGCAATGGATGATTGGATTGAGCGGGACCACAAGTCCATGCGCGCGAAATCAAGGCTGCTTTGTCGCTCGCCGCTTGACGGAAGCCTTTGGCGCGACATTCTCCCACGCCATCGTCAGTGCGCTCTTCAGCGTCGTCGCGTCGGCCTTGGCGAGGCGCACATTGGTGTAGCCCTGTCTGCCCCATCCGCCCGGCACGGGACGGAAGATGTCGGGCTCCGCCTCGACCAGCATCGATTGCTGTTCGGCCGTCAGCTTCAACGTGCCCCAGTTGTCGTCGGGATGGCCCAGGGTCGCGAAGATGCGCTTGCCCGCGCGGAAATCGGCCTTGCCCTGATGCGCGCTCTCGACCGCATCGGGCAGCGTGAGCGCGATCCGGCGAAAACGGCTTGCAGACATCGCGTTCGCTTCGCCTACATCGCCCGCTGCGGCGCGGTCTGCAGCAATTCCTGCAGCTCCTTCTTGTAGAACTTCGCGTTCCCCGTCGTGAGATGGCCGCGCGTCTCGCTGGAGGCCGGGATCAGGAACAGCCGGCCGTTCTTGACGCGCTTCATCGCGGCATCAGTGATGCCGGTCTCCGGCGGGTTGCGCTCATCGTCGGCGGCGTTGATCAGGAGCAGCGTGGCCGCGATCTTCTCGAGCGAGGGCGCCGGATTGTAATCATGCGACGCCTCCCACTGGTAGACGAAGTCGTTGGCGTCGGCGGTAACGGCGGTTGCGAGGCGATCATCGACCATCTTGTCGGCCTTCGCCGCCGTCGGCGCCAGCGCCTGATAGGCCAGCGTTCCGCCGCCGGTCGCGATGCCATAGGCGTTGATGGCGTATTTCATCATGCGCGGTTGGCTGGTGTAATTGCCGCCATTGTAATCGGGATCGTTCTTGATGGTCTCCAGCATCATCCGCCGCAGCATCCAGTTGCGCGCCGCCATCTCGGTCGGCTGCGAGGCCATCGGCACCAGCGCGTCCATGAATTGCGGATATTTGCCACCCCAGATCCAGGTGTGCATGCCGCCCATCGAATTGCCGATCACGAGCCGCAGGTGTTTTACGCCGAGACCTTCCGTCACCAGGCGATACTGCGCGTCGACCATGTCCTCGTAATTGTATTTCGGAAACGTGGTCTTCATGCCGTCGGATGGTTTTGACGATTTGCCGTGGCCGACGCCGTCGGGAATGATGATGTAGTATTTCGCGGCATCGAGCGGCTGGCCGGGGCCGAACAATTCGCCGCCGAAGGTCGCCGTCAGCATGCTGGCCGCCGAGCCGCCCGAGCCGTGCAGCACCAGCACCGGCTGCCCGGTCGGCTCGCCGATCGTGGTGTAGGCCAGCCGTAGCGCCGGCATCGTCTCGCCCGTGTGGAATTTGAAGTCCCTGGCGATCCACTCGCCCTGTTTCGGCGCGGGATAGTCGGCGGCGAAAGCGGTGATGGTGGTCAGCGCCAGTGCGGCGGCCGACAGCGCGACGTGCGAAACATTCATCATGGTCTCTCCCGATGCTGCGGCTGTCTCGTGCGCCGCTTGCGGAAACCTTATCACACCGGCGATTTCCGTCACCAGATCGCCGAACCATGCGACCGCGCCGCCTAACCCTCCACCTCGGTCTCCGGCCGGTCGTTGCCGGCGGCGGTCTCCGAGAGCCATCGTCCATCAGCGGTTTCGTATTCGATCCCCTCCGTGCGGCCCGGCACCCGCTGCTCTGCCGCCGCGCGGCGGGCGGCGGCGAGCGCCGTGGCGCGGTTCGGAAACGGCTCGGAAAACACGCCGTTGACGGTGTAGGCCCAGCCGCCGTCATGCTCGACGATCTTGTAGGTCACGTGGGTCATCGGGAACTCGCTGTTTGCAGGTGCCGACAGGGGTGAACGTGACGCCAGATTCATGACAAAATAGGGCACGCTGTCGGATTTTGCACCGGCCGTTCGTCCTTCATCGACGACCCCTGCAGCAGAGAGAACCATGTGCCGCAACATCAAGACCCTGTTCAATTTCGAGCCTCCAGCCACGCATGCGGAGATCCATGCGTCCGCGCTGCAATTCGTGCGAAAGCTGTCCGGCTTCAACTCGCCGTCGCAGGCCAATGCGGAGGCGTTCAACCGCGCGGTTTCCGAAGTCTCCGACAGCGCGCGGCGCCTGCTCGCTTCGCTTGAGACCAACGCCCCGCCGCGCGACCGCGAGGTCGAAGCCGAGAAGGCGAAGGAGCGCTCGCGCCGGCGGTTTGGTTAGGTGATTCCTGCGCGGCGTGATGCACCTCACGGTGCGGCGAGGTCGCGGCGATCATGCTGACATCCATCATCAGCCAACGGAGGGATGTCATGGATCAGGAAAAGCGGTTGAAACTCGCCGCCATCTTCTTCGCCGTTTTCTGGATCGGCGGGATGCTGTGGTGGAGCGGCGAGTATCATCCCGCCTACATCATCCTTCTTGCCGTTTGCGGGGCCCTCGGCGGCTACCTCTGGTACCTCGCGATGCGCTGGGTGTTTCGTCACATGCACCTGCTGCCGCGAAACGGCGACAACGGCGCCGGCCGCGAGAACGCGCTAACGCTTTCGCCGATCAGTTCGCGTCCCACTTCACCGGAAGATTGAGCAGGCCGCGAAACGCCCAGCCGCCGATCCGAACCGGCTCGTTTTCGTCCAGCCGCAGGCCCTTCAGCCGTGCGAACAAACTCGGCAGCGCGACGTCGGCCACCATCGCGCGCGAGGCGAACGCGCCGGCGCAATAGTGTGGCCCGGCGCCGAAGGCGATGCTCTTCTGCGTATCGCGGGTGATGTCGAAACGATCCGGCTCGGCAAAGCAGGCCTCGTCGCGGTTGGCGGAGCCGAACATGAAGAACACGCGATCTTCCGGCTCGAAGTCGATGCCGCCATACGTCCAGGGTTTGGCGACGCGGCGCGGCGACATCTGGATCGGGGCGATCCAGCGCGCATATTCCTCGAACACGTCGATCCATTTTGCCTTGCCCTCGCGCACCAGCGCGAACTGCTCGGGATGCGTCAGCAGCGCCCAGGTTGCGCCCGCAATCGCATCGCGCGGCTCGTTCTGGCCGCCGGAGATCGCCAGCTTGATGTTGGCGCGGATGCTGTCCATGTTCTGGCCGGAAGCCAGCAGCACGCTGAGGATCGAGGTGTTCGGGTGTTTCTTCACCACCGGAATCATGTCGTCGATCGCGGCATCGATGCCTGCGGTGGCCGCATGGCAGCGCGCCTCGACCTCCTTGTTGCCGGTGTAGTTGGCGATGCCGTCGATCATCGCCTGCGACCACGCGTCCATGTCCTGGTAGCGCATGTTGGTCAGCCCGGTGACGTCCTTCAGGCATTCGGCCGACAGCGGCAGCGCCAGTGCCTTGCAGAGATCGGCGGCGCCTTGCGGCACGAGCTCGTCAAGGATGCGGTCGGCATGGGCCTGAAACTGCCGGACCCAGGTGTCGCGCACCGTGCGCGGCGACACCGCCGGAAACATCGCCTGACGCTCGCTCAAGTGCGCATCGCCGTCCTTGCGCATCATGTTGTGGCCCATCAGCACGTTCATCAGCCCGTTCGGCTGGTGCGAGGAGAACACGTCGATGCGCTTCTCCTGGGTGAAGATGTCGTCGCGCCGGGTGAACACCGTCGAGCCGAGTTGCGGCACAAAGGCGATCGGGGTCTCCTTGCGCATCTTCGCAAGGGCCGGATAGGGATCGGCCCAGAAAGCGGGGACGTCGATATCAAAATGCGGAGCGTTGGACATTGATGGCGTTTCCCTTGGGCCGGCTTTTTGAGCAGGGTGACCAAGGGAGGCGCGGCTGTCAAATGCAGTGCGGGTAAAGCGATACGGCCTCCGAAACTTCAGGATATCGGAGCGCCGGGCGGTCCAATGTCGACCGGGTGATCGGCAGACACGTCCTTGACGCCGGGAATCTCGCGCATCTTCGCGACCTTGTCGGGAAGGGCGGAGCCGGTGACGACGCCGATCGCATCGAGAACCTGATCCACCTCAAATCCCTTCGCCTTGAGTTCGCGCGCCACCTTTTCGATTCCATGGTCTTCCGAGACCGTGACTACAAAGGCCTGCTTCTGTTTCTTTGCCATGGCGCTCTCCAAAATTTCGTCGCTGTCGGGATGGCCAGTCCACCTGGTCTGCGCGAATGCGCAAGTGATCAGAGCCAGCGCAGTGGCTTGCATTTATCGGTTCTCGCCCGGCCTTGACGATACTTCTCGCTCGATACGACCAACCGCGCTTCGCGCCAAGACTTTATACAGGCTGCGATCTTCGGCGTGCCGCTTGTCCCAATCGGCCAGGTCTCTGCGGGCCTCCAGATTGAGCTGGTCATGCTCGGCGAGCGATTCAAGGTGCGGCCGGCGCAGCGCCCGGGGAATGAAGATGGCCTGCGCCACCGGATCCCCAATCCCGATGTGAACCGGCCCCGGCGGCAGGCCGAGCGCGAGATTGACCGGACTGGCGTACCAATCGGTTTCGACCAGCCCGCATTTGACTTCGAGTCCGGGTCCGGCGCGGTTGAGCAGCGGCAGAAACAGCGTGTCCACCATCTCAGGGGTGCGCCAGATGTAGGGAAGATGAAGCTTTATCACGCCGGACTGATCGTCGCGGTCGAAAAAACTGAGGCCCGGTTCCTGGACGGATGCGGCGGAGTCCTGCCCGGAAACGCCCCTCAGTTCATAGGCATTGCCGGCGAAGCGGACTTCCGGATTGTCGAACACGTAGAACACCCGCGGCTCGGCATAGTTGCCGGCGGTATCAGGCTTGTTCGCAGGCGAGCGGAACGCCCGGCATCCGTTCGGCAGCGCATCGAGGGTGCAGAAACCAAAGCGGATCGGGGATGGAATGATGACACCGAGCGCGCTGGCCGCGGTGAACGGCAGGCACTGCTCCTGAACGCCGTATCCCGGCGGGATCGACGTACGCGTCCGGGCCGACGCGGTGCGCGGCAGCGCCACGTTCGGGACCAGCGGGATGAGTTTCAGTGTCGCTGCAGTTTCGGTCATGCAAAGCCTGCACACGCTGCGGCGCCGCCAACGGCTTGTGCGTCAGCCTGTCCCGCACCGGAGCATAGGCTCCGGCGCGGGATGCGCAAGGCGGCTACGGAGCCTGCACCAGGCCGGCGCCGACATCCGTGGCCGGCAACGGCAGATGTCTGGCTGTCGCGGTCAGCTTGGCGCGCAAGGCAAGTCCCCGCAGGCTTGCACTGCTCTGCGCCCACATGGCGGCGCAGCCCGCGACATGGGGCGTCGCCATGCTGGTGCCGCTGATGGTGTTGTGGAGCTGCGGGCGCGGCCACGACGAGAACGTGTTCACGCCGGGCGCGGCGATGTCGACCTTGCCGCCGCAGGAGAACGAAGCCACCCGAAGCGAGCTGTCCAGCGCGCCGACCGACACGATAGTAGGCGAATTCGCCGGTGCGATCGTGGGCTTTATCGTGCCGGGACGGTTGCTGGCATTTCCAGCGGCCGCGACGATCAGGCATCCGGCGCCCAGCGCCGCTGCGCCGGCTGCCGTATAGGACGGCTGGGGCGGTATCTGTGCGCCAAGCGACAGGGAGATCACCGCGCATCGGTTGGCGATGGCCCAATTCATGCCGGCGAGAATCTGCGCCTGAGTGCCGGAGCCGGAATTGGTCAGCACCTTGCCGATGAACATCTGCGAACGGAATGCAATGCCATACCGCTGCAGCGGGCCCGGAGGAGATTGCGGCCCGCACGCCGTGCCGGCGGTATGGGTTCCGTGACCGTGGAGATCCTGCACCGGTTGTCCGACGAATGTGTTGCTGACGATCGGGCGGCCGGCGAACTCCGGATGTCCGAGATCAAACCCGGTATCGAGAACGGCAACCTTGATTCCGTTACCGTTGAAATTGCTTTGCGGCACCTTGCAGGCCCGCAGCCCCCAGGTCGCGCCGACTGCCTCCGCCGATACGTCGCCAAACGCCTCCTCGCCGTGTAACGAGCCGAGATCCTGGTAGATCATCTCCGCGGTGCGCAACACGCCTTTCAAATAGTCGCCCGGACTTACCTGCGCTGCGAACATGAAATATTCCGGATCGACCGAGTGCGTGGCGCTGTCCTCGGCCGCGAAGTCGGCCGTCGTGATGCCGTGTTCGGCGGCAGCGCCGCCGCCGACCAGGGCCACGCCGATCTCCGGGAAGACCATCGCCTGAGCGTCTCCGGCGTCCGCCAGATCGACGGCTTGTCCGGTAAAGTCGCGCGCGTTCGCAACGCGCAGGCCTCGCTTTGACTGCAATGATTTCACGCCGGCGGCCGTGGCGCCTTCCTTGAACGTCATCAGAAAGCGTCCGGTCTTTGTCGTGTCGCCACCCTGCGCCAGTGCCGCCAGCAGCAGTTCGTCGGGACTTGCAGCGATCGTCTGCTGCGTTCCAGCATCGGATGACCTTGGAGTGCTTCGCCTCGCCATGCTCGTCTCCTCTTGGTTTGGTGTGAGAAATTTCAAATGCGTCGAGGTCAGTCGCCCGGCCGCTTTGCGCGGCAATTCGCATTCTTGGCGTAACAATCCGCCTTCGATTGCTGCGCGATGCCTTCAGAAAAATGGGCTCCGGGAAAAGGAGGCTCCGGAGATGGAAAATAGCGGCCAGGAAACGGCACAAACGATAATTGCGGTATTATGGTGCGCAATCTTAGATTTCACACGCCTGTGTTCAACTTTCAGCGATCAGCTTGAGGTTGAGGTTCGCGCGGCAGGGATGGCCTTCGCGGATGCTTGCGAAGGCCTGATTGCGAAGTTGCGCTGTAAGGCGGGATAACGACGAGGATGGCGTGCGCGGGACGCCCTGGCTCACACTGCCCGATAGCCGCCGTCGACCATCACGATCGAGCCGGAGACGTAAGCCGAAAGATCGGAGGCGAGGAAGATGGCGGGGCCGACGATGTCCTCTGCAGTGCCGGCACGGCCGAGCGGGGTGTGGTCCATGAATGTCTTCACCAGCTCCGGATTGTTGGCGCGGGCATTGGCGTTCAGTGGCGTTGCGATGAAGCCGGGGCCGATCGCATTGACGCGCACGCCTTCCTTGCCGAGTTCGGCGGCGAGCGCCTTGGTGAAGCCGAGCACGCCGTGTTTGGAGGCGGTGTAGGCCGGCGAGCTCGGCGTGCGCACATGCACGAAAGACTGGATCGAGCCGATATTGACGATGCGTCCTTTGCTGGCGCGCAACGCGGGGAGGAAGGCGTGCGTCACGTTGAAAACGCCGGTGAGGTTGATCGCGATGATGTCTTCCCAGTCGCTGATCACCGCCTCTGCCGCGCCCAGCATGCCGTTGCGGCGAACGATGCCGGCATTGTTGACGAGGACCGAGACCTGGCCGACCTTGTCGGCGATCTGCTTTGCCATCGCGGCGCAGTCCTCGCGCCTGGCGACATCGAGCGCAAAGCTTATCGCCTTGTCGCCGATTTCCTTGGCGGCTTCCGCCGCCGCCTTCTCGTCCCTGTCGAGCAGCACGACGCACGCGCCCTCCCGCGCATAGCCGATCGCGATGGCGCGCCCGATGCCGGAGCCCGCGCCGGTGACGACTGCGATGTGATTTTGGAGAAGGGGCATGGGGCGTTTCCTCTTGCTTGATTTTACCAGAGGATAGCAAGTGAGCCCGCTTGCACAAGGTGGGAGAAAAGTTTCGTAGGGTGGGCAAAGCGCCAGCGTGCCCTCCGTCGCAAAAAGAAGGGTGGGCACGGCGCTGAAGCGCCTTTGCCCACCCTACACAGCTAACAACGCAACTTACAGCTTGCAGGTGCCCTTCTTGAGCATGCCGTCCTTCACCGCGAGCGCGGCGACAAAGGTCGGGACCGGCCTGCTGACGGTCTTGTAGTTCGACGGGATCGGCTTGGTCGGAATGCTCTGGTCCCAGACCTGGCAGACGCCGGTGCCTTCCCAGCGGATCAGGTGAAAGGCGGCTTCAGCGGGGCTGGGCGCGGCAAGTGCAGTGAAGGCGATACCGGCGGTGGCAGCAAGAGCGGTCAATCGAAGCATAGGAAAAATACTCCTGTCATGGAAATCTATGGCAGTGCTTCCCGCAACGAATGTGAGGAAGCGGCTCCCGGCCGAGGATGACCGGGCATCCCTTTGTTGTAACTGATACGTGATTGGTTCAATGCGGCTTGCGAAGAAGGCCGGCGATTAATCCTCTCGCCGGCCTTTTCAAGTGATCCTCATGGTGAGGAGGCGCGTAGCGCCATCTCGAACCATGTGGCCCTGCTAGTGCCATTCATCCTTCGAGACGGCGATTCGCGCCTCCTCAGGATGAGGTCTGGCAGTCACTCAGAACGCGCAGGTGCCGTTACGCAGCAGGCCGTCCTTGAACGCCAGCGCATGGCTGAAGGTCGGCACATCAGAGCCGACGATCACGGTGTAATTGCCGGGATAGGGCGCGGTCGGGATGCTCTGGTCCCACATCTGGCAGAAGCCGGTGTCCTGCCAGCGGATCAGATGGTACGAAGCCTCAGCCGGGCTTGAGGCGGCAAGTGCGGTGAAGCCAATAGCGGCAACGGCGCCAAGGGCGAAAATACGACGCATCTTCAATCTCCTGTTTGGATCACGGGGCATCGGCCCGGCTACCCGAGTGAGTTGCGGGACGCGCGAGAAGGTTCAAAACTGGAGTCGCGATGGGTTAGCGAAATCCTTAACCCCTGTTATGGTCGAACCGCGGGCGGCGGGGCAACGTCCTGGTGGTGAGGATACGAAGCATGATGCAGACGATCGTCCCGCGGTGTCTCTTTCTCTGGCGTTACCGCGCCGGCCATGTGCTGACCATGCTGGGCGCGCTGGCTGCCTTGTCGTTTGCAGGCGGATCGTCCGCCGCCGCGCCGATCGCGGTGGCGGTGGCGGATTTCGATTATTTCGACACGTCCGGGGAGGTCGTCGACCAGAGCGCGGAGCATCGCGCCCGCGTGGCGTCGTTTGCAAAATTGCTGCGGGATAATCTGGCGGCGCAGGGCGATTATCGCGTGGTGACGATCGAATGCCGCGATCATCCCTGCACCGCCACCAGCATGTCGCAGGATGTGTTCATTGCCGCCGCGCGAAAGGCCGGCGCGCGGCTCGTGGTCTATGGCGGCATCCGCAAAATGAGCACGCTGGTGCAATGGGGCGAAATCCAGTTGCTCGATCTCGAAGCCGAGAAACTGCTGATGCGGCGAACCGTGACGTTCCGCGGCGACAACGACGCCGCCTATCGCCACGCCGCCGATTTCGTCAGCGATACGGTGAAGGAGACGATGCCGAAGCCGTGAGTATTTTGTAGGGTGAGTTACTAATCGCCCTACGCGCTTTCGAGGCGAGGGCTGTCGAGTCGGCAGATGATGACAGGTCAAGAGTTCAGGAAGGGCCTGTTCGAGGCTCTGCAGCAGCATGGTTTCGCCCGGCGTGGAAGTCTGATGCGGCTTCCGGGAGATGCGGCTATCACCCTCGTTGGAGTCCAGAAGGGATTTGGCGAACAATGGTTCGTCAACGTGGGCTTCTGGCTGAAGCAACTCGATCGAGCTGAACCCGATCGGATAGAGCAGTCGCATCTGTATTTTAGGCTTGAGAGGCTATTTCCGAAGTATAGGGAATTTATTCTGGAGGCCGGCGATCTGGCCGCTGAGGCGCAGCTAAGCGCGTATCAAAACTTTCTTAGGGTTTTGGTCGATGAAATCGCGGACGGTCTAAAGCAGCTCGGGACAGCTGAGGGGCTCGCCGACGCATATCACGCGGGTAGATTAACTGCGGGCCTCGTGACGAAGGCAGCCACGGAGTTGCTGGCGAGAACTACGTAATGTCCTGAATTAGCGCCGATCCACCTTCAGCGGCTGACCGCCGCGTGGATGGCTTCGCAATGGCGCACGAGATTGGGATGGGCCGTGACGAAGGCTTTCAGCAGCGTCGGGATCGGGAAGAAGTGGATGTTGGCGATGAAGCCGTAGATGCCGGCATCGATGCTGGTCGGCTTCGCGCCATGCGCATAGCCATCAGCAGGGACGAGATCGGCCAACACCTGCAAATCGGCCAGCCCGCGCGCATAGGCCTGATCGGGCGCGTAACGGCCGATGCCCTGGAAATAATAGCGCTGGGCGTTGTATTCCCTGGCCTTGTTCATGCCAGCTTCGTCGATGCGTGAATGCTGTGCCATGAAGCTGTCGCGAAACGCCGGGAAATAACGCTCGTCCTTCCAGCGCGAATACGACATCACCCAGTAGAGGTCGTCCAGCATCCGCGTGACGAGATGGTCGACCATGCGCTGGGCGGGCGTGAGATTGGCGTCGATGGTCAGGCCATACTTGCTGGTGAGATGGGCGATGATGGTCTCGCTGTCGCCGATCGTCTCGCCATCATCGACGATGTAGGGCAATTGCCCGCGCGGCGCGGGCGAGGCGTCGAAGATGTGTTCATGGACGAAGGGGACGCCTGCGAGTTTGAGGAAGGCGTAAACCTTCAGCCCGTAGCCGTTATTGTCGGCGACGCCGAACAGCTCGGGGTAGGAATAGAGGGTCAGCATCGATTACCGCCCCGAAATCTGTGCGACGCATTCGATCTCGATCAGCATCTTCGGATCGGGCAGGGCGTGCACCACGCAGGTGGTGCGTGCGGGGTAGGGCGCGGGTCCGAAGGCGGATGCATACAGCACGTTCATGGTAGCGACGTCGGAGGCACGCGTCAGCAGCACGTTGACCTTGACGAGATCGCGAAACGTCGCGCCCGCTTCATCAAGGATGCGCTTGATGTTGGCGACGACGAAGCCGAACTGCGCCTCAAAACCGTCGGCCAGTGCGCCCTTGTCGTCAAAGCCCGGAATGCCCGAGACGAACAGCAGGCCGCCGACACGGGTTGCGAAGGAGAGCGGCGGGGCCTTGATGCCGGCGGGCGGCGCAAAATGCTGGATCTGCGACATGGGACACCTTCGTGAACGGTTTGGCGTCCGAAGCCTAACGCGCCGCTGCCTCGCTGGAAAGGCAGCGGCGCTGCGCCATTCGACCCGCCGATAGCTCTGGAACGGTGTGATGCGATGTGATCGCGAAGGAATTGTCGGGCGGATTACTAGCGCAAGATGATCGAGGCAAAGGTAATGCAGTTCACAGGCGGTACGATTATCATGCGCCTGCACGGAAATCTTTCGTACGGGACCGGCAGATTTTGATGAAATTGTGTCGTGCCTGCGTCCCTGTGCGGGCCATCAACGCGCTTTCCGGATTACCCCGATCGGGTACAATCCGCCGGTCACGACTCAATCGGCGCCGCAGGCCGCCAATTCCCTGGAGAAAATATCCATGAAGATGCCATCCGCCCTCCGTGCCGCCGTGCTCGCGCTTGCGGCTTTTGCGGGCGTTACGCTGTCCTCCGCCGCGCATGCCGACGAAGGTTTTGTGCAGCTCACGATCTACAAGGCGGGCTGGGTGATCGGCGGTTCCGGCGGCAGCGGCGTGCTGGATTTCCGCGGGCGGCGCTACGCGCTTTCGACCGGCGGCCTCGACTACGGCTTTGTGTTCGGCGGCTCGAAGACGATCCTGCGCGGCCGCGTGAGCAACATCTGGCGCGCTTCCGATGTCGCCGGCGTCTACGGTGCGGCCGGTGCGGGCATTGCAGTCGGCCGCGGCGCGCGCGCGATCGTGCTGACCAACCAGAAGGGCGCGGTGCTGGAATTGACCGGGCACCAGGTAGGATTGATGGCGAACGCGGACCTCAGCGGCCTCGCGATCACGATGCGGTAGGATTTCGTAGGGTGGGTTAGCCGAAGGCGTAACCCACCGCGGTTCCTCCTCGCGGAAAGACGGCGGATTACGCTATCGCTAATCCGCCCTACGGCGGCGGTGCTTCGGGGAAGGACATATGAACCGCGAAGAATTAATCGCCGCCTACACGGCACCCGGCCGCCACTACCACAACCTCGCACATATCGAAGACTGCCTCGCCGCACTCGCACGCGTCGAAAATCTTTCAGCGCATGAGCGCGAAATCCTGTCCGAGGCGATCTGGTGGCACGACGTCGTCTACGACGCGACGCGTTCGGACAATGAAGAGCTCAGCGCGCAACTCGCCGAGCAGCACGTGCGCTCCGACATCAGCGAGGAAGTCGGCCGCCTGATCCGCCTGACCAAGACGCACGCGGTCCAGTCTGACGATCGCCTGGGCGCGATCCTGATCTCGATCGACCTCAGCATTTTGGGCGCGGAACCCGCGCGCTACGACGCCTACGCCGCCGCGATCCGGCAGGAATTCATCCATGTGCCGGAGCCTGATTACCGTGCCGGCCGCGCCCGCGTGCTCAGCCAGTTCGCCGCGCGGCCGGTGATCTTTCCCGACGCGGCCTTTGCCGCGCGATATGACGGCCAGGCCCGCAAAAACCTCGCGCGCGAACTGGCCGCCTTGCGCTGACGATTACTTCACGCCGAGAAAATCCCGCTTGCCGATTTCGACGCCGTTGTGGCGCAGGATGCCGTGCGCGATGGCGGCGTGAAAGTAGAAATTCGGGAAGGCGAAGTTGACGAGATATTGCTGGCCCTTCAGCGTCCGCGTGTTGTTCGGGCCGACGGGGAAGGTCACCTCGCGCGTGTCGCCGCCGTCGAACTGCGCCGGTTTGAACGATTTTATGTAGTCGGTCGCTTTCGCGATCCGCTGCTGCAATTCCTCAAAACTCTTTTCAGTGTCCGGCGTCGTCGGCACTTCGCTGCCGGTAAGACGCGCGCAGGTCTTCACGGCGAAGTCGCAGGCCGTCTGCACCTGCCGCGTCAGCGGATACATGTCCGGATAAAGCCGTGCGCTGAGCAGCACCTCGGGCTGGATGTTCTTTGCCTTGCAATGCGCTTCCGCCTTCTGAAGCAGGCCGGAAAGGCCGCCGAGGATTTGCAGGAAGGCGGGCACGGTTGAGTCGTGGAAGGACATGTGATGCTCTTTTCGTGAAGTGGAAAAACGCCTCAAGCGGATGAGGTGTTTTGCGAGATGGGGCGCTCGCGGGAAAATACAAGGCGTGCGGCTCGTAGCCCGGATGGAGCCAACGGGTCGCGCGAATGCGCGCCCGATGACAGGCNGTTCTGCGCGCGCGGCGCCTTCCCGGATTTCGCTTGCGCTCCATCCGGGCTACGAGGCGTCAGTTCACCGCGTCGCCGGCATCACCAGGCCCGCGGGCTGCGCCTGCGCGCTCGGCCCACGCATCCGCGCCAATAGTTCCGCCGTCGGCCAGGAATCCGCAGGCAGCCCATACTTGATCTGCATCGCCTTCACCGCCGTGCGGCTCAACTGTCCCATCACGCCGTCGACCTTGCCGACATTGAAGCCCGCGCGCACGAGTAACTGCTGCAGCTCCTTTAATTCGTTCAGCGGCAGTTGCGCCACCGGCACGGCGGGCTGCCGCATCGGCGGGGGGGCGGGGGTGGGNCCGCGGTGGTCGAGTAGATCAGCGAGTTGTTCCACTCGGTGTAGGCGGCGAAATTCGCGTACGCCAGGAATGCGGGGCCGGTGCGGCCCATCGGCAGCAGCAGCGAGGCCGGCAGGTCGTCGTTCGGCAGCGGCCGGCCGTCGGGATAGGTGACGCCGAGCTGCGCGAATTTGGCGCGCGGCAGTTTGGTGGTGAGGTCGGCCTGCTCCCACGGGAAATTCTGTGGCGCGCGCACTTCCTGCAGCCACGGCTCGCCGCGCCGCCATTTCAATCCGGTCGCGATGTAGTTCGCGGTCGAGCCGATCACGTCGGGCGCGCTGCGCAACAAATTGCGATGGCCGTCGCCGTCATAGTCCACCGCATAGGTGAAATAATGCGTCGGCAAAAATTGCGTTTGCCCGAGTTCGCCGGCCCATGCGCCGATCATCTCGCTGGCCGCGAGGTCGCCGCGATCGACGATCTTGAGCGCGGCGATGGTCTCCTTTTGGAACATCTCGGAGCGGCGGCAGTCATACGCCAGCGACACCAGCGAGCGCAGCGTGGACAGATTGCCGAGCTCGGCGCCAAAACTGCTCTCCAGCCCCCAGAACGCGGCGATCACGGCCGGCGGCACGCCATATTCCGTCTCGGCGCGGTTGAACGCCGCCGCATGCATCCGGATTCGCGCCTGCGCATTCTTTGCCGCGCCGTCCGACGCCCGGTTCCGCGCGAACTCGGTGAACACCTGGCCGAACACGCGCTGGCCGCGGTCGCGGTTGACGATGCCCTGGTCGTAGACGAGGTAGGGCGCGGCTTCCGCCAACGCGCGCTGCGACACGCCCTCCGCGGCGGCCTGCTGCTTGAGGTCGGCGAGGAAGCGGTCGAATGGTTGGCCGTTGTGACAGGAAGCGCCGCGCGGCGCGCGCGGAGCGGCGGCCGGCTGTTGGCCGGGCACGGGTGCGACAGCGGGCCTCGGCGCGGGGCGGACGGGGGCAGGGGCCGGTTGGGCGAGGGCAATGGAGGAAAGGGACAGGGACGCCGTGGCAGCAACGAGGAGTCTGTGAAGCAGCATCAATGTCACCGATCCGGGTAGAGAGGGGGGAAGCGCCTGTCCGCCATAGCTCGAAGAGCGACGGCGGATGCCCACCGTTCCAACCCGGACAGTTCAACCAATATGGTGGGCACGGCGCAAGGGCGCCTTTGCCCACCCTTCTGTAACGGGCCTCGATTAGTCAATCCCTTTGC
>NZ_LLYB01000097.1:0-27330 GCF_001440475.1 Bradyrhizobium lablabi
GGCCCTGGCCGGCCTTGCGGTTGCGCCGCTGGCGCGGCGGATCGCGCCCCCGGGCCTGGTCGACATCGGGCCGGCCCAGGGCCTGCCGCGGCTGGCTTCCTCGAAGGTAATGCTGCACTCCAAGGTCAGCGACCCCGCCAAGCTCGTGGCGTTGCGGACGCTGGCGGCAACGTTCAGAAGCGTTGCCGCGGCGCGGTAACCCACCGTTTCGTTAAAAAGTCCAACAGCCGTGGAACCAATTGCCGAGCCGAGCGTTTGCGCCAGTTAAACAGGCAGCCGGGATGTCGATAAAAAATCAGCAGCAGCAAAGGGATCTATTCGAAAGCGAACGTAATTTCCGACTCCTGGTTGAAGGTGTTGCCGACTACGCGCTTTACATGCTGGATCCGACCGGCCTGGTCACGAGCTGGAACATTGGCGGCCAGCGGATCAAAGGCTACGCGCCCGACGAAATCATCGGGCAGCATTTCTCCCGCTTTTACACGGACGTCGACCGCGCCAACGGCAAGCCGCCGCGCGCCTTGCGGATTGCGCGCGAACAGGGCCGCTACGAGGAAGAAGGCTGGCGCGTGCGGAAAGACGGCACGTTCTTCTGGGCCAGCGTCATCATCGATCCCATCTACGAGGACGGCAGGCTCGTCGGCTTCGCCAAGATCACCCGCGATATTACCGAGCGCCGCGACGCGCAGCTCAAGCTGGACCAGATGCACCAGCAGCTCGCGGAAGCGCAAAAGCTCGATGCGCTCGGTCAACTGACCGGCGGCGTCGCCCACGATTTCAACAATCTCCTGATGATCATCAGCGGCAGTCTTCACACGTTGAAGAAAGCCATCGGCAACGACCTCAAATCCCAGCGGGCGATATTGGCGATCGAAGGGGCGACCAAGCGCGGCGCTTCCCTCACCAGCCAGCTGCTGACATTCGCGCGGCGGCAGAGCGTCAATCCGCAGGCCGTCGATGTCGCCGAACGGATCGACGCGATGCGCGAGGTGCTCGATAGCGGTGTCGGCAGCGCGGTGAAGCTGCAATTCGAAATCGCTCACGGCGTCTGGCCGGTGATGGTCGACATTGCGGAATTCGAGACGGCGATGGTCAATCTCGTCATCAACGCGCGCGACGCCATGACCGGCGGCGGCGTCATCACGATATCGGCGCACAATGAACGGTCCGGCGGCGAGACCGTGGAGGGCGAGTATGTTGCGATTTCGGTGGCTGACACCGGCACGGGCATCGCGCCCGACGTGCTCGGCAAGATCTTCGATCCCTTCTTCACCACCAAGCCGATCGGCAAGGGCACCGGTCTCGGATTATCGCAGGTTCACGGCTTCGCCCACCAGGCCGGTGGCACGGTCAGGGTGGCAAGCGAGCTCGGCAAGGGCACGAAGATCACGATCCTGCTGCCGCGAAAGGAAGAGGCCGTCGCGGTCGAGGACGTCGATGCGGTCGAAACCGGCGGAAGCGGCATCGTGCTACTGGTGGAGGACAATCCCGACGTTGCGGCCGTCAGCACCGGCCTGCTCGAACAGCTCGGCTACACCGTCCGCAGGGTGGCGAATGCCGAAGCGGCGTTGCGCGAAATCGAGCTCGACGGAATAGACCTCGTGTTCTCCGACATCGTCATGCCCGGCAAAATGGACGGCCTCGGCCTCGCCCGCCACCTGAAGGCAACCCGGCCTCGGCTGCCGATCCTCTTGACCAGCGGCTACAGCGATGCCGCACTGAGCGTGCGCGGCGATTTTCCGATTCTGCGCAAGCCCTACGAAATCCACGAACTCAGCCAGGCGATCGCGAAACTGCCGCGGTGATGGCTAGGCCGCATCGCTTGATCGATTCCGGCCGGCATGCTTTCCCGCCACGAGCCAGTACGTCAGCCCCGCCATCAGTCCGGCCAGGGCGAAGAGCAAAGATCCGCTAGCGGGTTTACCCGCCGTATAACCCCTCGACACGACGTGCAACAGGACATCAAAAAGCCCACCAATCGCGGCGCCGGCGCCGCCGAAGAACAGACCAGATCGCAGCTGGAATTTCTCACTCAGCCAGATGACGAGCGCGGCAGGAAGCCCGGACAGGACAAAAGTCTCGATGAAAATGATCGGTACGGCATATACCAGTCCAACGAGGCTCACGGCTACGAGCCCCTTGGCATCGCCGCCGAGGCGCATGCCGAGAACGACAAGTACCAAAGCATAGATGGTCACAGTAGCGGCCGCACATCCGGCCAGCCAACCTCCCAACACCCGCGGACAATTACCGGAACACATCTCGCCCTCCTCTACAGAATCGCCTCGAACGCGCTGCGCAGCGTTTCGTGCCGGAACACAAAACCGTTGCTCAGCGCCTTGTTCGGCAGCACGCGCTGGCCGCCCAGCAGCAATTCGCTGGCGAAATCGCCGCCGACCCGGCGCAGCAGCGCGTCGGGAATGCGGAACAGCGCGGGGCGGCGCAGCCTTCGGCCGAGCTCTTCGGTGAATTTCAAATTGGTGACCGGGATCGGCGCCGTCGCATTGACCGGCCCGGAAATTTCCGGACGCGCCATCACATGCGCGATCAGGCGGATCAGGTCGTCGCGCTCGATCCATGACATCCACTGCCGGCCCGACCCGAACGGCCCGCCGAGCCCGAACTCGAACGGCGTCAGCATCCGCGTGATGAAGCCGCCATCGGTGCCGATCACAAGGCCGATCCGAAGACAGACCAGGCGCACGCCATGCGCTTCTGCCGGACGCGCCGCGTTCTCCCAGGCGTCGCAGAGTTCATGGCTGAAGCAGGCATGGGACTTGGCCGACTCGGTCAGCACCTGATCCTGCCACAGCCCGTACCAGCCGATCGCGGAGCCCGAGACCAGCACGGCGGGTTTACGCTCGAGCCGCGCGATCAGACGGACGACGTCGCCGGTCATGTTGATGCGGGAATCCAGAATCCTGCGGCGCTTGGCCTCGGTCCACAGCCCGTTGCCGATCGGCTCGCCCGCGAGATTGACGATCGCATCGATCTGGGTGTCATCGGGGAGCTGATCGAGGCTGGTGATCAGCGTAATCGGCGGCGGCAGCATCTCGGCCTTGGCCGGATTGCGCACCAGCGCGATGACCTGATGCCCTGCCCCCGTCAGGCCTGCGACCAGGCGGCTGCCGATGAAGCCGGTGGCGCCGGTCACCAGCACCGTCTGCCGCGCGGGCAGTTTTTCAACCAGGCTTGCCGCCGGCGCAGCCGTCATGCGCGAAAGACGTTTTGAGGCGGTGAAATCGCGCAGGCCGCATAGCCCTGCGCCCACTGCCGCCGCCGCTGCTATCGCGCTGAGCCAGCCCGTATAGGCCGATTTGATTCCGGTCGGCTGCATCGCCCAGGAGATCAGGACCGGCAGCAGCAGCACCAGAATGGCGCCGTAATTGATCGCGAGCAGCGTGTGATTGATGCGTTCGCTGGCCGGCAATTTCCGGCTCATGTCCTCCTCGACGAAATCCATCAGCGTGATGACGATCTCGGCGACCAGCACCGCGATGATCAGCATGGCAAAAATGCCATGCACCTCCAGCCAGCCCAGCACCAGGAACAGCAACGCATAGAGCATGTTGCGCACGGCATGGAGCTGCAGCTCGTAGCGCTGCGAGGGACGCCATGCCAGCCGCTCGGTCAGTTCGTGGTGATAGAACGTGTCGAACACGCCCATCACGACCTGAATGGCGATCAGGATCCAGAGCAGCGACGTCATGATGCGGCCTCCATGAACACGGCGGACTGACGAATGAGTTTGCCGAAGCGCGGATGAACGATGTCGAGCGAGAAGCGGAACGTGCCGCCGCCGAGATCGGAATGGGTCACGGTGAGATCACCGGGCGTGAGCCAGGGCGGCAGCGGCAGGCGCAGCGGCCCGATCTGCAGGGAATAGCCCACGCTGCGAAACACCAGCGCTTCGTGCTCGACCGATATCAGCAGCGCCATGCTGATGCCGTAGCCGACATATTCCTCAAGGCCGGTCGGGCCGGCAAAGCGCTTGGCGGAGTGGATGACCTGCGGAAAGCCGTTGCTGCGCGCGCACATGCGGGTCCAGATCTGGCCGCCGCTCGCCGCATCCTCGGTCACCGCCACGACCATGGGAACTCCGGTCTCGGCGCCCGTCGGCAACGGCCCGCCGATCACGCGGGCGAGCTGCGCGAGCCACCACCCGGCGCGGCTAAAGCTCGCCTCCTCCACCGTGCCGACGTAAACGACGGTTTCGCCATCGGCAAAGCGCTTGGAAAAGCGCCGCCAGATCGCCAGCGGCAGACGGCCCCATTCCTCGTCGGGCAACAGATTGTGAAAGCGGCGGTCGTCGAGCAGGATGGTGTTCGAGGCAGGCGTTGCGGGAAACCTTGGTACTCTTGTGGACGCCATCACACGCTCCTGCTCTTGCCCCTCTGCCCTATTTGGATTTTCCCACCGGCAAGAAGCTCACGATCTTCTCGCCAAGCTTGATCAGCGCGACCAGCCTCGGCCGCGGCACGTGCAGCATCTGCGTGTACCAACGGTCGACCAGTTCGGTGAAAGCCAGCATCTCCTTCAGCCGTTTAGCCGCGACCGGGCTGATGGTCGGATCATCGGCCGCGTCGGAAACACAGGCGCGCAGCGCATCGACGGCCGGATCGATCTCGCGCTCCTTGCGGCCGGCGGCGATCCGCGCCGCCACTTCCCAGATGTCGGTTTCGGCCTCGAAATGATCGCGGCGGTCGCCGAGAATCGGCACCCGGCGGATCAGATTCCAGGCCAGCAGCTCCTTGATCGAATTGGAGACGTTGGACCGCGCCATGCCGAGCGTCTCGGCGATGTCTTCGGCGGTCATCGGCGCCTCGGCGAGGTACAGCAGGCCGTGGATCTGGCTGACAGAGCGGTTGACGCCCCACTCGTCCCCCATGTCACCCCAGTGCAGGATGAACCGTTCGACGACGGCGGGGAGTTTCTTCTTGTCGGTCTTTTCTGTCATGACAGAAATATCTGACGGAACTGCGCAGATGTCAAGGGCGCTCGCGCCTGACATTTGCGGTTTGGACCTCCCGCCCCGGGCTTTCGCGCCCTCCCTCATCGCCAACGGCTTGCCCGACCGGGTTCCCGTGATGGAACCCGATCGAAATGTCGGGTTCCGCTATTTCCCGGGCCGGTCCGTTAACCCCTTCAGTACCGGTCGCGCCTTAGATTCTCCCCTCGCGCGTCGCCGCAACGAGATCAGGCGCGGTCATCAAGGCAAGGAATGCCCCATCGAAATCCCCCAGACCCCGGCGGGCCGCTGCGGCGGGTAACATCGACGGCCGTTGTCATCATCTTTGCGCTGGTCATGACCGCCTGCGTGTTCGGCGTCATGGTCTGGAAGGCGCTCGACGCCAAGAAGGCGGCGCTGGCGAGCGGCGGTGCCGACATTCAGAATCTCGCCCATTCGCTTTCGGAGCATGCCTCGCACACCATTCAGGCGGTCGATATCGCGATGGCGGGAATGGTGGACCTGCTGAAATACCGCGACCCCGAGCCTGACAGGTTCAACAGGTATCTGGCTGAAACGGCAAAAACGCTACCCCAGTTGCGCGGGATCGGCGTTTCGGACGCCAAGGGCAACTGGATCTATTCGTCGTTGGCGGAGATGCCGCGCCATACCATCTCCGACCGCGACTATTTCGCCTACCATCGCGATACGCCGGACAACGCGCTTCGGATCAGCGAGCTGCTGCAGTCCCGTGTCGACGATCAATCCTCCATGATCGTTCTGTCGAAACGTATCACCAAGCTCGACGGCAGCTTCGGAGGGGTCGTCGCCGCAGCAATCGACAAGGATTACTTCAACGGCTTTTATCGGACGTTTCAGCTTGGCCCGGACGGGGGCATCAGCCTGATACGGAGTGATGGTACGCTCCTGATACGCTGGCCGCTGTCGGACAAGAGCACGAACCTTTCTAAGACCGACCTGTTCTCAAAGCATCTCAAGCTGAGCTCTGTCGGATACTACAAGATCATCTCGCCGTTCGACGGCGTCGTGAAGCACCTCGGCTATGAGGAGACGCCGAACTATCCCATGGTGGTCACCGTCGCCATGTCGGAAGACTGGCTGCTTTCGGAATGGTCGAAGACCTTGCGCACCGACGCCATCGTCGCCGGCGTGCTCCTGTGCATGATCCTGATGCTGGCTGCGTTGCTTGCGCTGCAATTCCACTTCCGCAGCAGGAGCGAGCGGGCGCTGCGCGAACGCGAGGCGCATTATCGGCTGCTCGCCAACAACATCGCCGACATCATCATCCTGATCGATGCCCGCAGCCTGCTGCGTTACGTCTCTCAGTCCGTCGAGCCGGTGCTCGGGCTGCGCGCGAAGGACCTGGTCGGAAAATCATGCTTCGACCTGGTCCACGCCGACGATCGGGAAAGCGTCATGCAGGCGACCACGCGGCTCGGCGATATCGGTAGCGTCAGCACGGTCGTGTTCCGGCACTATCGCGGCGACGGCACGCTGGCCTGGGTCGAAAGCAAATTCAAGCTGGCGACGGAGACCAGCGACGCCACCGGCAAGGAATTCCTCTGCGTCATCCGCGACGTCACCGAGCGCAAGCGGATGGAGGACGAATTGACCCAGCTCAATCGCCGCCTCACCCAGCTTGCCGCAACCGACGGATTGACCGGGCTGACCAACCGCCGCACCCTCGACAGCTTCCTGCGACGCGAATACGAAGCCTGCGAAGCGATTTCGGTGCTGCTGCTCGATATCGACAATTTCAAGGGCTATAACGACACCTACGGTCATCAGGCCGGCGACCGTTGCCTGCAGGCCGTTGCGAAAGCCATCGGCAATGCGACCGCCAACACATCGGGACTTTCCGCGCGCTATGGCGGCGAGGAATTTGCCGTCGTATTGCCGAATGCCTCGGAAGAAGAAGCCTTGAAGGTTGCCGAATCCATCCGCCTGACGGTTCGGGCGCTGGGCATTCCCAACACGGCCTCGAGCCGCGGCTACATCACCATGAGCGCCGGTGTCGCCGCCAAGACCCGCTCGACGCTCGACGAGGCCGCCTTGGTTGGAGAAGCCGACACCGCGCTCTACGAAGCCAAGCGTCTCGGCCGCAATCGCAGCATCGTGTATTCCTCGCTCGACCTGCAATATGTCGAGAGCGCCTCCATCCAGCACGATGGCGAAACCGCACCGCGGGAACGGACGCATTAGCGCGAAACTCCCGGCAGTAACGCCCAACGTCCTCTCTATCATGGTGAGCCAGCTCACACCCAGGCGAAGCTGCCCGCGCTATCAATGATGCGGGCGCTAAACGCTTGGAGGGTCATGATGACCGCTATCGCACGGGCTCTTTCGCGCGCCATTTCCACCATCAACGACATCGAGATTCTCAAGCAACTCGCGCTATTCTGCGCGGCCGGCCTGTTCGTTGCCCTGCTGATGCTGACTTACGGCGTCGATCTGAGCCCGGGTTTCTTCTAGGCGCTTGCTGATCCCAAATGCGCAGAAGTTCCGGTTCCGCAAGGCCAGCAACAAACATCCGTGATAACGCACCGGCGCGCACATCAAGACAGTTGTGCAGATATCGGTGATCTGGCTTGATGGCCGCGTTGGGTCCAGGTTCTTGAAGATCATGTCCAACAAGCCCAGACAATTCTTTGCCGGAAGTGGCCCGCTGATCGTACTGGCAATCGCGGCTGGCATGTTGTTGGGTGTCGGCGGGCCTAGCTCGGCGCAATTCTTCAATTTCGGCGGATATCAGCAGCAGCAGCGTCCGCAGCCACAGCGCAACGGCGGCTGGTTCGGTGGCGGCGGCTGGTTCGGTGGCGGCGGTTTCGAGCCGTTCCAGCAGCGAGCGCCGCCTCTGGAGAGGCGACAATCCGCACCGCCGCCGCGGGAGGATTTTTCAAGGGCGCCGCCGCCCGAGAAGCGCGCAACCGTCCCGGTACGCAATGTCCTGGTGATCGGCGACGCCATGGCCGACTGGCTGGCCTACGGACTTGAGAGCGTCTATTCCGAGCAGCCCGACTTCGGCGTGATCCGCAAGCACAAGACGACTTCGGGCCTCATCAAGTATCAGCCGAAGGGCGAGCCCGCAGACTGGGTCGCGGCCGCCAGGGTCATTCTTCCGGTTGAGAAGGCCGATGCGATCGTTGTCATGCTCGGCCTCAACGACCGCACGTCAATTCGGGAACCTGTTGACGAGAAATCTGCCGACAAGAAGGGTGACGCAAAGGGTCCACAAGCCAAGGCTGAAACCAACAAGGCTGAAACCAAATCCGGCAAGGCTGGCGCGCCGGATGATACGGCCAGTGCAGACGGCAAGCGCATCGACGGCGAATTGTCGCCCGACGAGGCCGGCAAGACGGACGCACCCGAAAAGGTGGCGCGCTCGCCGAACGGCGTTTCCGAGTTCCGCGACGAACGCTGGGTCAAGCTCTACAACAAGAAGTTGGACGAGATGATCGGGGTGCTCAAAAGCAAGGGCGTACCGGTCTTGTGGGTCGGTCTGCCCGCCATCCGCGGCCAGAAGAGCACTTCCGACATGCTGTTCCTCGATGCGCTCTATCGCGAAGCTGCGGGCAAGGGCGGCATCACCTACGTCGACGTCTGGGATGGCTTTGTCGACGAGGCCGGCAATTTCATGCAAAAGGGCCCTGACTTCGAGGGCCAGATCCGTCAGTTGCGGACCAATGACGGTGTCTTCTTCACCAGGGCCGGCGCGCGCAAGCTTGCGCACTATGTGGAGCGCGAGATCACGCGCCTGCTGGCGCGTTTGCCGCCGACCGCGCTGCCGAGCGAGCCGGCAACACCCGATGCCGACGCCGTGCCCGGCCAACCCGCGCCGCGGCCGCTGGCCGGGCCGATCATCCCCTTGGTCGCCTCCTCTATCGCGCCGGATCAGTTGCTTGGCGGACCGGGTTCACGCCCGGCCGCGCTCGATTCCATCGCTTCGCGCGCGCTGGTGAAGGGCGAAGCACTTTCTCCACCCGCCGGCCGTGCCGACGATTTCGTGTGGCCGCGCCGCGAGATTGCCCGCGAGCACATCAAAGGTGATCCTCTCGCCGCATCGGCAGCCATGGCGCCGACCGCATCGCCGAAACCAAAAAGGTATCGACGCTAAGCGCGCGCTTAACGGCGCGTCCTCGCAAAATGTTCACGCCCTGCGGTGCCGCGTTGATCTAACACAAAACGAGGCAGCGCGATTGGCTCGCGCTCTTGAGCCTGCTCGCACTGCCTCTGCAGTCGAAATGTCAATCAGCTTGCAACTGGTGGATTGATCGTTCGGCGCGCAACCAGTCCAACACTTTCGATTCTATTGGCAAAGATACATGATGCCGTCGCCGCCCTTGATGGCGGTGCCGGGCGTGCAGCCGATGCCGTTGCGTCCGGCGTAGTCACTCCAGCCGGTGTAGCTCCAGCCGGGACCAGACCATGGCCCACCGAAATAATAGGCCCTCACGGGGTACCAGGACAGACCTGTCGCGGTGGTGTAGCCAGAGCTCGCGGCGTAACCTCGCGTGATGTATACGCGGGCTTGCGCCTCCGCCTTGCTGGTCGCCAGGGACCAGCCGCCTTGCTCGGTCCAGCCTGGCGAAAACAGCGTCGCCGATGCGAGACTTGCGACAGCAATCGTTACTGTTTTGAGGCTCATCTTCATCCTCGTTCCTCCGTTGCTAGTCCCCGTTTTCAAGCGTGGGTTTTGCCGATGGGATTTCCTTGACCTGCATCAACGGATTTGCACCTGCGACGATATTTCCTCCGGGGAAAGGGGCAGCGGCAACGGAGGCAAGCATGAAGCAGATAAGTCTAGGCAAAGCTGCGATTGCGACCACGGCTTTCGCGTGCGCGGCACTGTTTTCCTTCACCTGGTCTGAGCAAAGCGGCGCCAGTCTGTCCGTCGACAGTGCCCAGGCGAGGGTCGGCCGCCCATTGACTCCCGTGAGTGTTGCGGGGGTTGCGCGCCGACAAAACCGCCGGGCTGCCTACGGGTACGGCGCGGGCGTCATCGGCGCCGGCGTTGGCGCCGCCGCAGTCGGCACAGCAGCCGCTGTCGCAGCCACCACCCAGCCTTTGGGTTGGGGTAGTGGTCCTTACGTTGGTACTGGTTACGCTGGTGGTTATGGCAGCTACGCCAGCTATGGCGCTGCTCCTGCCTGCACCCGCGGCGCCCTCTACGTAGCTGCCGACGGTCTGGTGCAGATGTGTAAGTAGGGCTGCCAGAACGAGGACAAAAGGCGGCTCAAGGCCGCCTTTCTCGTGCGCATCGATACGCGATCGTAAATTGCTTCGGCGCCATTGGCCTAAGCTTGTCTACGGCGCGTCCGGAGTGCGGCTTCGATCGGTCGCCTCGGGCGGGTCCTGCATATCACGACGCTCAGATCGTCGGCAGCACCGAAAAGCGCTCGCCTGGGTCCCGCAGGTTCAGCAAGTCGGAAGGACCAGCTTCGTCCTGCACCGCATCGACCCGCGCCGATGATGGTCCGCGCCGGCATGCGTCGACCATGGCTTTAACGGCCTCCACAGGGCCCGCGAATACCGCCTCGACACTGCCGTCGCGCCGGTTACGCACCCAGCCTTCGAGATCATGCGCCACTGCCCGGTGCTCGACCCAGGCGCGGTAGCCGACGCCCTGCACCCGGCCACGGATCGTGACATGACGGATCGCGTCGGTCATTGCTTCTTCAATCCGAGAAATGCGTTCGCACGCGTTTTCATGTCGGCATCGCGCATCGCCCGGCCGGTCAGTTCGGACGACGCCAGCCCCGTCGCGGCGGCGAACGGCGCGTGCCCCTGCAGCGCGATCCGCACGCGCCGGCTTTCGAGATAATCGAGCGTGGTCATTTCCTCGGGGGCGCCGCCGAGCACGATCGGCAGCTTCGTCGCAGCCGAGATGGCATCGAGCTCGGCGCGGTTCTTGATGCCGGTGAAGAACAGCGCATCGACGCCGGTGGCTTCGTACGCCTTTGCACGTACGATGGCGTCGTCGAGGCCGGTGATGGACACCGCCCCGGTGCGGCCCATGACGACCAGCGAGGGATCGCTGCGTCCGTCGAGCGCGGCCTTCATCTTGCCGACGCCCTCTTCCAGCGGGATCAGTTGCGTTGCGGCCTGCCCGAACGCCTGCGGCAGCAATGTATCCTCGATGGTAAGGCCGGCGGCGCCGGCAGCTTCAAGCTCCTGCACGGTGCGGCGGACGTTGAGCGCATTGCCATAGCCGTGGTCGGCATCGACCAGCACCGGCAACGCCGCGGCGCGCGACATCCGGCGCATCTGTTCGGCCAGCTCCGTCAGCGTGATCAGCGCAATGTCGGGATCGCCGAGCACGGCCAGCGAGGCCACCGAGCCGCCGAACATGCCGAGTTCAAAGCCCAGATCTTCCGCGATGCGGATAGAGGTCGCGTCGTAGACCGACCCGGGGCGGATGCAGGTGGAGCCGTTGAGGATGGAACGCAGTTTCTCTCGGCGCTGACGGAAAGCCATCACAAAGCTCCTCATTCGTCATTGCGAGGAGCGCAGCGACGAAGCAATCCATACTTTCCTTGCCGCGCCATGGATTGCTTCGCTGCGCTCGCAATGACGGGGGTGGGTCTACGCAAACTCCAGGATCAACGCATCCACCGCCAGCGTGGCGCCGGCAGCGGCGTGGATCTTCTTCACCGTGCCGTCGCGCTCGGCGCGCAGCACGTTCTGCATCTTCATCGCTTCGACCACGGCCAGGGTCTCGCCGGACTTGACCTCCTGCCCCTCAGAGACCGCAATCGACACCACGAGCCCGGGCATCGGGCACAGCAGCTTCTTGCCGGTATCGGCCGCCGAGTTCACCGGCATCAGCCGTGCCGCCGCGGCCTCGCTTTCGGTGAACACCTGGACCGCGACTTCAAAACCCTGATGCGCCAGGCGGAAGCCGTTCGGAATCGGGCGCACCTGCATCGCCACGAAGTGGCCGTCGATGGTGCCCTGCCAGACCGGCTCGCCCGGCGTCCATGCCGAGACCAGATTGTGCGGATTGCCGGGCAGACCATCGGCGCCGATGAAGCGCACCGCGATGCCGTCGGCCTCGCGCGCGACGTCGAGTGCGATCTCGTCGCGGTCGAGCCACACCGCGCGGCGGCGCTCGCGCTGCACCAGCCGGCCGGTCAATTGGCCGGAAATCCGCCGCTTGCGTTCGCCGAGCATGTGATCGATCGCAGCTCCCACGGCGGCGAGCCGCCGCGCGATCTCGCCTTCCGGCGGGCGCGCGGAAAATCCCTTCGGAAACTCCTCCGCAATGAAGCCGGTGGAAAGCTTGCCCTCGCGCCAGCGCGGATGGTTCATCAGCGCGGAGAGAAACGGAATATTGTGCCTGATGCCGTCGACGTAGAACGCGTCGAGCGCCGTGGCCTGCGCCTCGATCGCGGCGGCCCGCGACGGCGCATGCGTGACGAGCTTTGCGATCATCGGATCGTAATGGATCGAGATCTCGCCGCCTTCCTGCACGCCGGTGTCGTTGCGGATGGTGACGCCGTCCTGGCTCGCTTCCGCCGGCGGCCGGTATTTTACGAGACGGCCGATCGAGGGCAGGAAGTTGCGGAACGGGTCCTCGGCATAGACACGTGACTCGACCGCCCATCCGGTCAGCGTGATGTCCTTCTGCGCGATCGAAAGCTTTTCGCCGGCGGCAACCCGGATCATCTGCTCGACGAGGTCGATACCCGTGATCAATTCGGTGACGGGATGCTCGACCTGCAGGCGGGTGTTCATCTCCAGGAAATAAAAACTCTTGTCCTGGCCGGCGACGAACTCGACGGTGCCGGCGGAATCGTAGTTCACCGCCTTGGCCAGCGCGACCGCCTGCTCGCCCATCTTGCGGCGCGTGGTCTCGTCGAGCAGCGGCGACGGCGCCTCCTCGATGACCTTCTGGTTGCGGCGCTGGATCGAGCATTCGCGCTCGCCGAGATAGATCACGTTGCCATGCTTGTCGCCGAGCACCTGAATTTCGATGTGGCGGGGATCGACGATGAACTTCTCGATGAAGACGCGGTCATCGCCGAACGAGGATTTCGCTTCGGCCTTGGCGAGGTTGAAACCTTCGGCGACTTCCGCCCTGGAATGCGCGATCCGCATGCCCTTGCCGCCACCGCCGGCGGAGGCCTTGATCATCACGGGATAGCCGATCTCGTCGGCGATCTTCACCGCATGCTTGTCGTCCTCGATGACGCCGAGATGGCCGGGAACCGTCGAGACCTTGGCCTTGGCCGCAGCCTTCTTGGATTCGATCTTGTCGCCCATCGCGGCGATCGCGCCCGGATTGGGTCCGATGAAGACGATGCCGGCCTTTTCCAGCGCGCGCGGAAACGCTTCGCGTTCGGACAGGAAGCCGTAACCGGGATGCACCGCCTGCGCGCCGGTCTTGCGGCAGGCCTCGACGATCCTGTCGATCAACAGATAGCTCTCGGCGGCGGCCGGCGGGCCGATCAGCACGGCCTCGTCGGCCATTTCGACGTGGAGCGCATCGCGGTCGGCTTCGGAATATACCGCGACCGTCTCGATCCCCATTCGGCGCGCAGTCTTGATGACCCGGCAGGCGATCTCGCCGCGATTTGCGATCAGAATTCTCTTGAACATGTTCTTCTTGCTTGAGCTTTAGGCAGGATCCTCCCCCGCATTGAGACATGCGGGACGCGGGTAACCCACCCGTCGTACAGCAAAAATCGATGGAGGCAACGGTCTCGTATCGGATGGCCGCCCGGCGCGAGCGGCCACTTACCCGGAATAGGAATTGAAGCGGCCCCGCGCATAGGCATGGGATACCGCCTTCATCAGCTCGCCGACCTCGGATTCCAGATATTCATTGGCCAGGATCAGCGCGCGGATCGTCGCCCGCATATCGCCGCCGCAGGCGGAAATGGCCTGATCGACCGCCGATTCAAGCTCATCGCTCTCTTCGGATTTCGGCTGTGAAGAGAACGACATGAGAGCTATTCCGTATCGGGTGAAGCCGCATGTTCTTCTTTTGTTCTTATCAAGTCAACCATCTTATGCTCCCCTTTAGTAGGAGCACCGATTTCAGGAGAGCGATCACATGGATTTATCGGCAATCATCAGAAGAGCGATTGAAATCGGCAACCAACACGGGTTCATCACATTCGACCAAATTAATGAGCTCATGAATGAGCTCGCGCCTGCCCACAAATTTAAACCTCAGGACATCGAAGCTCTCCTCGATGCCTTGAGCGACCAGGGTATAGACGTCAGAGAGGCATAGGCCGCAACGCTTGGTCCCTTGATACTGACATGTGCTAGAAGACACCGGCAGGTGCGGAATTGATTTGAAATGAAACAGATGCGGTCACGAATTTTTCTGCTTGCAGTGTTGCTGTCGATCGTCCTTCCGGCCAGCCAGAGTTCGGCCGCCACCGCCATCGTCCGGGATGGCAGCACACTTCAGCTCGGCAACGTGACCTTCCGCCTCGACGGCATCGATGTCCCGACCGTCGACCAGCTCTGCATCGACGAGCACGCTGATAGCTGGACCTGCGGGATCGAGGCGCGCGATCAACTGACCAAGCTGATCGACGGCAAGCAGATCCGCTGCGACGACCTCGGTCCCGACCCCGCCTACAAGAAACGGCGCATCGGCGTGTGCAAGATTGAGGGCGACACCACAAGTCTCAGCCAGGTGCTGGTTCGCAACGGCTTTGCCTTGAACGTCGAAGCCTCGGCCAGCGGGCGCTTCAAGCCGGACGAAGCCCGCGCCAAGGACGACCGCCAGGGGCTGTGGAAAGGCTGCTTCGTCGCGCCGAGCGAGTTCCGTGCCGGGAAGAAGGACGCCGCCCTGCTCGGCACTGCATGCCGCGCCGACCGCGACCGCGAAATCCGCGAGACCTTGTTCCCCGATGATCTCGTGATGCCGGCGGGCTGCAACATCAAGGGCAAGTATGCGGTGCGTGCGCGCGTCACCGGGAACCTCGGCATTTATCATCTGCAGGGGTGCCGCTCCTATCCGGGATTGAAGTCGGATCGCTGGTTCTGTTCCGAGGATGATGCGCAGGCGGCCGGGTTCCGTAGGGCCTACAACTGCCGGTCACCATCGAAGAGCAAATGAAGCTGGAAAGTTTGTCGCTTCCTGTGTGAAAGTGTGCCGGTAGAGGTTGCCGGCCCGCATGACCCCTTCCGACACTACGAACGTCCTGCCCGAAGCTGCCGCCGCCGAAAGCTTGCGGCAACATCTGCAGGAAATCGCCAACGAGCGCGACAGAGCCCATCGCGCGCTGCAGGAGCGCGAAGCGGAACTCGCGCGGATCCAGCGCATCGCCGGCGTCGGCGGTCTCGAAATCGATTTCCGTGACGGCGTCAAGAACCGCCGCTCTCCCGAGTATCTCCTCGTTCACGGCCTGCCGCCCGAGGCTGCCAACGAGACCTATGAGGAATGGGTCAGCCGGATCCATCCCGAGGATCGTGAGCGCACGGTCCAGCACCTGTTCGGCATACTGAAGAGCGGGAGCGAGGATTATTCCGCCGAATACCGGATCGTGCGGCCGAATGACGGCGCGACCCGCTGGATTCGTGTCGTTGCCAAGATCGAGCGCGAAGACGACGGCCGCGCGGTTCGCCTCGTTGGCGCCGATTGCGACGTCACCGCGCAGATGCTGGCGCAGGCCACCTTGCGCGAAAGCGAGGAGCGCTTCCGCCTGATCGCCAACAGCGCGCCGGTGCCGATCTGGGTCACCAAGCTCGACCGCACGCGCTCCTTCGCCAACCAGGCCTATCTCGATTTTCTCGGCCTGCCGTTCGAGGAAGCCATCGTGTTCGACTGGCGCAAGCGGTTGCACCCGGACGACATGGCGCGCACCCTGCAGGAATCGGTCGCCGGCGAAGCCTCGCTGAAACCGTTCGTGCTGGAAGCCCGCTATCAGCGCGCCGACGGCGAATGGCGGTGGCTGCGCTCCGAATCCCAGCCGCGCTGGGACCCGACCGGCAACCATATCGGCTTCATCGGGGTCGCCCACGACATCACGTCGGCCAAGCAGGCGGAGCACGATCTGCGCCGGCTGAACGAAACCCTGGAATTGCGGATCACCGAGCGGACCGCGCAGCTCGAATCCAGCGAAGCCCAGATGCGGGCGATCTTCGAGACCAGCCACCAGTATCAGGCGCTGCTCAACCAGCATGGCGACGTGCTCTATGCCAACCGGACGGCCCTTGCCGGAATCCGCACCGCGGCCAGCGCCGTGGTCGGCCAGCCGTTCTGGGACACGCCGTGGTTTGCCGAGACTTCCGGCATGCGTGACGCCGTGCACCACGCCTTCATCGCCGTGATGCGCGGTGAAGAGGTCAAGATCGAAATGCTGCTGCATTTGCCGATCGGCGACCGCTATTTCGATTTTGCGATGCGCCCGCTGCACGACCGCCACGGCATCGTGATCGGCGCGGTGCCGGAAGCCATCGACGTCACCGAGCGCCGCCAGGGCGAGGAAGCGCTGCGCCAGTCGCAAAAGATGGAAGCCGTCGGACAATTGACCGGCGGCGTGGCGCACGATTTCAACAACCTCCTGACCATCATCCGCTCCGCAACCGATTTCCTGCGCCGCCGCGAACTGCCGGAGGAGCGTCGCCGCCGTTACATCGACGCGATTGGCGAGACGGTGGAGCGCGCCTCCAAGCTGACCGGGCAGTTGCTGGCGTTCGCCCGCCGGCAGCCCTTGAAGCCGCAGGTCTTCAATGTCGGCACCCAGATCGAGTCCGTGGCACAGTTGATCCGCCCCCTCGTCGGCGCCCGCATCAAGATCGACGTCGAAATCGCCAATCTCAACTGCTTTGCGATCGCCGATATCGCGCAATTCGAAACGGCGCTGATGAATCTCGCCGTCAACAGCCGCGACGCCATGGACAGCGAGGGCCGGCTCGTCATCCGCGTACGCAAGGTGGACGCGATTCCGCCGCTCCGCGCCCAGCCCGCCCGCAACGGCGATTTCGTCGCCATCACCGTGACCGATACCGGCTGCGGCATCGCACCCGAATTGCTCGAGACGATCTTCGAGCCGTTCTTCACCACCAAGGAAGTCGGCAAGGGCACCGGTCTCGGCCTCAGCCAGGCGTTCGGCTTCGCCAAGCAATCCGACGGCGACATCGAGGTTGCGAGTAATCCCGGCCACGGCGCGACGTTTACGATCTACCTGCCGCAGGCTGCGGTGCCGGCCGACGCCGTCGTCGCCGCCGCAACCGGCAGCGAGCCCGCAACCCGCGGCCGCGGCTACCGCGTGCTCGTGGTCGAGGACAATGACGACGTCGGACAATTCTCCACCGAGCTCTTGGAAGATCTCGGCTACACCGTTCGCCGCGTCGCCAGCGCGGATGCTGCGCTCGCGATCCTCGCCGAGGACGAGTTTTCCGCCGATCTGGTGTTTTCCGACGTCATCATGCCCGGCATGAACGGCGTCGAGCTCGCCGGCATCGTGCGCGAGCGCTATCCCGGCCTGCCCGTGGTGCTGACCAGCGGCTACAGTAACGTGCTGGCGGAAAACGCCCACCGTGGCTTCGAACTGATCCAGAAACCCTATTCGGTGGAATTGCTGTCGCGGATTCTCAGGAAGGCAATTTCCGAGGCGCGGCCGCAAGAGGCCTGAAACAGCCCGGTCTCCAGCCTACGCTGCGACCTCGACCCCCGCCCTGCCCGACGCCAGCAGCGCACGGATTTCCTGTGCCGGACGCGCTGCGCTGAACAGGTAACCCTGCATCTGGGTGCAGCCGAGATTCTGCACGGTCTCGCGCTGCTGCAGCGTCTCGACGCCCTCGGCCGTCGTGATCATGGTGCGGTCGGCGGCGATGCTCACCACCGCGCGGATGATCGAGGCCGACGAGGAATCGCGCGTCACTTCCTTGACGAAGGAACGGTCGATCTTGATCTTGTCGAACGGGAAGCGCTGCAGATATTGCAGCGAGGAATAGCCGGTGCCGAAATCGTCGAGCGCTATGTGAATGCCGAGCGCGCGGAGCTGGTTCAGCGTCGCCAGCGCGGCGTCGTCGTCCGCGATCAGAACGGCTTCCGTGATCTCCAGCTCCAGCCGGCGCGGGTCAAGCCCGCTTTCGGAGAGGGCTGCGGCAACCTTCAGCGACAACGTTTCCGAGCGGAACTGGATCGGCGAGACGTTGACGGCGACGCGGACATGAGACGGCCAGGTCGCAGCTTCCGCGCAAGCGGTGCGCAACACCCACTGCCCGATCTCCTCGATCAGGCCGGTTTCCTCGGCGACCGGCACGAAGTCGGCGGGAGAGACCATGCCGCGCACCGGGTGTCGCCAGCGCAGCAGCGCCTCGCAGCCGGTGACGCGGTCGCTGCGCAGGTCGACCTGCGGCTGGTAGTGCAGCTCGAAGCCGCCTTCCGCCAGTGCCGCCCGCAAATCGGCCTCCAGCTCGCGGCGATGATTGGCCTGCTGTTCCATTTCGGGATCGAAGAAGCGATAGGTTCGCCGACCCGCTGCCTTCGCCGCATACATCGCGAGATCGGCGTTCTTCAGGAGATCGAACAGGTCCGAGCCGTCGCGCGGCGCAATCGCAATCCCGATGCTGGCGTCGCTGGAAAGCCGATGGCCGTGGCAATCGAACGGCGTGCGCAGCGCCTGATAGATCCGCGCGACCAGCGCATGAACGTCCTCGGCGCTCTCGATGCCGTCCTGCAGGATGGCGAATTCATCGCCGCCGAGACGAGCGATGAAATCCTCGGCCCCGACCGACTGGCGCAGCCGCTCCGCCACGCCCTTCAGGAATTCGTCGCCGATCAGATGTCCCAGCGTATCGTTGATGCGCTTGAACTCGTCGATATCGATATAGAGGATCGCGAACTTGCGCCCCTCGGCTTCCAGCAGCAATCCCTCCGCATGGCGCTGGAACAGCGTGCGGTTTGGCAGATTGGTCAGTGCGTCGTAGTGAGCGAGATGTTCGATCCGCGCCTGGTCGCGCCGCCCTTCGGTGACGTCTTCTAAGGTCGTCGCCCAACCGCCGTCCGGCGAGCGCTTGAAGATCAACCGGATCGTGCGCCCGTCCGGCGTCGAGGTCACGGTGTCCTGAACCAGGCTGCTATTGGGATCTAGAAACCGCGCACAATAGGCGTCGATGTCGCCGATGAAGGAGCCGCGTTCCTGGCGGTGCTGGATCAAGTCGCGCAGATGAGCGCCGGGTTTGACGATCTCCGGCGACAGCCCGAACATGTCGATATAGCGCTGGTTGCAGATCACCAGACGGCCGGAGGCATCGAACAGCAGCAGGCCCTGCGTCATGTTGTTGATGGCGGTGTCGAGATGCTGGCTCTTTTCCGAAAGCTTGTGCTGCGCGGCGGCATGCTGGCGGCGAAGTTGGCGCACGATCAGGAAGACCATGCCGATCACGACGACGATCGCCAGCGCGGCGGCGAAGAATTGCAGCCGGGTCTGCGCCCGCCAGTCGGCGAGCACCGTCTCCGTCCTGGTGGTCGCGACGATCAGGATCGGAAAATGCATCAGCGACTTGACCGCGCCGACCTTGTCCTCGGTCAGCCTCTCGCTGATGAACCGTCCGGATATATTGCCATCCACCGCCAGCGCGCGCTGAAACGACGGCGTGTTGGCGACGTTAAGGCCGATGAGCCTGTCGTCCTTGGGATAGCGGGCGATGACGGTGCCGTCCCGATGAATCATCGAAATCGCGGTGTCGGCATCCAGCGCCAGCGACGCAACGAAGTCCTCGAAATGGGAGGGCTCAACGCCGCGAACGGCAAAACCGATGATCTCGCCGTTGCGGCCGATGATCTTGCGCGCAAAGACCGTGGTCCAAACCTTGGTGACCCTGCTCACGAGCGGCTCGACGATCACGTCGGGTGTCGGCTGTCCCGACATGAACTGCTTGAAATAGCCCCGGTCGACGATATCAGCCTCGGGCACCGGCCACATCTCGGAAGAATTGACCAGCGAGCCCCTGGTGCTCCAGAGGTTCAGCGCGCCGACATGAGGCAGCACCGCAAGCTTCGTGCGCAACATCTCGTGCGCGCTCAGCGTCGACATCTTCCTTTCGAACTCGTCTGATGTATTGACCCCCTCGGCCCGCAACTGCGCCACCACGTCCTGGTGCACATGCTGGAGATCGCTTAATTGCTGGTCAAAATGCCGCGACAGCAGAAGTGCGCTGTTGTTGAGCTCCCGCTCGGCGACTTCCAGCGCCCGCTCGCGATACTGCATGGCGAAATAGGCGGTGCCGAGCATGATCGCGATCACGAGCGCCGTCGCGCTCAGGATCAGCCACTGGATCGCGCCCAGCCTCGCCCGCCACGGCATGGCGCGACCTGACAGCGGCCGGCTCCCCGCGATGACGACTTTCGATGAATTGCTCAGCATTTTCGCTGCCCCCACAGCCGCTTGTTGTAGGGAACACAACCCAAAAGGGCGTTAGCAAAATCAGTTATCGCAAGGTTAAGCCGGCCGCGGAATCAGGCGCTTTCCGCCATCTCGGCTTCCTTGAGGCTGCACTCGATCAGCGCCCCCTCGATCGAAAACTCCGAGAACGGCGACTGCGCGGTCGCGGCCTGCAGCGGCGCGAAGAATTGCGCATCCCCCGGGCTCTTCAGGAAGAAGCGGATGTGGCTGGCCGTCATCGTATCACGCGACAGCCACACGATGCCGGAGAACAGCGCCACCATCATCTGGGCATATTGGCCGGCGCCCACGATCCCCAGTTCGTAGATCGGCGACACCACGATGAAGCGCGCGCGCAGGATGGGACCCGGAAACTTGCTCATCATCAGGCGGCTGACCTGGCAGGCCGCATGAATCCGCTCGCCGTCGGAAAGGCAATAGAGATTGGGGTTGTCGCCGTCCTTCGTCAGCGCGTCGTAGGCGGAAAAGATCCCCGTCGAAAAGGTCGAAAAGTCCTCGCCGACGCTTTCGGCGTCTTTCTTCCACTGGCCCTTGATCGATCGCCAGGACCTATCCGGCTCTTTCATCGGCAGCAGGCGCATGGCTTAACCAGGGGTTAATGCAGGAGCTGATGTCAGCATTTTACGGGCGGCGACTAAACGTTTGCTTACGTTGGCGCCTCCTGCGCAAATATTTGTAAGAGCTCGCAAATTGACTACTACGGCGGGTATTTTCATGCGGCGCGCCCTGCGCGATACGATCAGGAACGATCCGACACGATGCGGGTTTTTCCGTATCGGCGTTTCATCCCGCGACGTCGAACTGTAGCCCCGCCGGAGCGCCGATCGACGGGGGGTGGCGGGCTTTTTTACGAGGCGACGCAGGCAGACGATGGCGTTCTTTCGGGTCCAACCAACCCAAACCGACATCGAGATCGCGGAAGCGATTTCCCGGCACACCAATCCCAAACTCGAGACGGCCGCCCAGATCCTCAGTTGGGGAGCGGACGAACATGTTCTGTGCGCGCTCGCCGCAGGCTGGTGGCTCTGTTGCCTCGGCGGCAGCGCGCAGGCGCGGCGCGATAGCAGCCATGTATTGCTGACGACGGCCGCGGTGACGATTCTGCCGCATGTCCTGAAGAGCATCTTCGATCAGGAACGCCCGGACCGCCGCATGCCCCGCGCGCATCTGCACGGTGCACCCTATTCCGGAAAGCCTCTCGACGCTTTTCCTTCCGGCCATGCGGTCCATGTCGGCGCATTGGCATCGGCGGCTTCCGTATTGCCTCCAGGCAAGCGCGGGATGATCTGGTCCGTTGGCGCGGGGCTGGTGATGACACGGATTGTACTACTCGCCCATTGGACCAGCGACGTGGTTGCCGGTCTCGCCATCGGAGCAGCGATCGAGCGGCTGCTCAGGCGATGGACAGGATATGGCGCATCCGGCCGATAGCGACATGGCCATGGCCGGCGGTGCTCCGTGTCGCATAGCCAGGAGCACCGCCGGCCGCCGCATCATTCTCAGGCGGCGGCTTCGTAATTGACGGCTGTTTCCGCGATCTTCGTCAGGGTCTCGTCGGTCTTCTTTTCTTCGGCGAGCGTCTGGTCGATCAGCTTTACGGCCTGTGGATTGTTGAGCTTCTGCGCCCAGGCTTTCAGCGTGCCGTAGCGGGAAATCTCGTAATGCTCGACCGCTTGCGCCGCGGCCAGCAGGCCGGCGTCCAGCGCTGGTGTGTCGGCATACTCCTCCATGACCTCCTTGCCCTCGTCGATAATGCCCTCGATGGCATCGCACTTCTTGCCGCGCGCCGCCTTGCCGAGGAGTTCGAAGATCTTTTCCAGACGCTCGACATGCCCCTCAGTCTCGTCGTGGTGCTTTTCGAATGCGGCCCGCAGCTTGTCCGAATTGGCGGCCTTCGCCATCTTGGGCAGAGCCTTCAGGATCTGCTTTTCGGCGTAGTAGATGTCCTTGAGCGTATCGAGAAACAATTCGTTGAGATCCTTGTCAGGCATGACTTCCTCCATCGATGATGGGCTGACAAGCTTGGATCGCGTGAAATGGTTCCTAAAGCGCGCCGGCCCCTGCGTCAGTCGCTGGCCGCAAGATCGATCAGCGCAATCCCGAGGTCCGTCCTCTTCCTGCGTCGAAGGGTCGCCGGCACCTCGGTCAGAACAACTTCGAGCGTGGGCCTTACCGTGCCCGCCAGGAGATGACCGCCGCGCGTCGAGCCATCGGCAAGCCCAAGCACGACATGTACGTGGAGGCTGGGCTGGCCGTCATCGCCGTCCGCCACGTCCCCAAGGGCACTCAGGACTTCGCACTGCTCGCCGACCTCGATCTTGCGGTAGCTTTTCGACGCGACGTCAAACCATCCGACCGTCGCCTGTTCGAAGGCGCCGATCGCCGTCAGTGACGCCGCCGAAATTCCCGCTTCCCTGACGAACCGGGTGAGCGCGGCAAAAGCCTCCTCGCCCGTATCCAGAATGACGACGTGAACCTGCGCTTTATCGTCCGCAGCGATACGCTTGCTTTTCATGGGTGACCTCGCTCGAGTGGTCCCGATCAATCGGCATGGCCTGACATCGTTCCCGGAGCGGTCGAAGCGCTGGAGCCCTCTCGACTCCGCCAAGCACCGCCGACTGCGGAACATGTCAGGGAACTGAAACCTCACATCCGTTTGAAATGGACCGATCACGATACAGGAACGGTGGCGGATACCGGTCGTTGGCCCGACGTCACCATAACGGAGAAGACTGATGAACTTGAAGTTCCTGACAGCGGCCGCAGTTCTGACCACCGCAATCGCGGCGCCTGCGCTGGCGCAGGATTCTCACGGAAGATCTGACTCGATCCGTTCGCCGCAAACGCAGCAGCGGATGTACCATCATCACAGCGGTTTCTGGCCCGGTGAAATAGCCGCGGGCGTGGTGGGCGGCGCCATCGGCGCGGCCGGCGCGATTGCGACCGCGCCGTTCCGTAACGACGTCTACGCCTATAATGACGGCTATTACGGGCAGCGATACTACGGCGGCTACAACAACGGATTCGTCTGTCAGCCCGGAACGGTGTTCCTGGGTGGGGATGGTCGCCGCCACATCTGTCAGTAAACAATAACGGCGGATGCCGACTGGAGGCGGCCCTCGGGCCGCCTCCTTTTCGTTTCCGTGCTAGCGTGACGAGACGTCCGAAGATGATCTTCGAACCTTTTTCCCGGGCGGATCGCCGCCCCGGTCGACCCGGCTCACGCGCTGGGCGCGCTCCTTGTCGCGGGGCTGTTCTTGCCCGCGCTCATCGCGGACGATGCCCTGGTCTTTTCCCTCGTCCTTTCCCTTGGCCGGCGGTTCAGGCTCGGTCGCTTCGCGCTGCTGATCCTTGCCTTCCTGGACCAAAAGCTCATCGCCGAGCATTTGCCCGATGATCTGTTTTGTCTGGGCCTCGGCTTTCTCGTGAAATTTGCTCATGGCAGCCTCCTGCCCATGAAAACGGCCTCAAGCCGCAATGTTTCCGCTTGCCGGTTCGCAGCGATTGCACCCAGTTCCCCACCCTTGAGCCCGGTTCCATCAAATGTAACAATCCTGTTGCAGAGAAAAACTAAACGAGGACGACGGCCAAACGCCGTGACTTCGGCCTGGACCTTGGGGAGAAACTGATGCGCCGCACAATCCTGTTGCTGTCCGCCGGACTGATAACGCTGACGGCAGGCGCCGCCTCGGCACAGAACGCCACGCCGCGTAACCTGATCCTGTTCGTGCCGGACGGCCTGCGCGGTCGCATCGTGACGCCACAGACCGCGCCGGCGATGGCCGAGCTGCGCGACAAGGGCGTCAACTTCAAGAACTCGCATTCGCTGTTTCCGACCTTCACCATGGCGAACGGATCGGCGATGGCGAGCGGCCATTACCTCGGCGACACCGGCACCTTCAGCAACACGATCTATACCGCCCGCCCCGTTACCCACGCCAACAACACCGTCACGCCGTTCCTCGAAGTCAATCCCGTCCTGCTCGAGGTCGACGAGCAATTCGGCGGCGACTATCTGAACGAAGAAACGCTTCTGAAGATGGCGCGCGACAAGGGCTACAGCACCGCGGCCATTGGCAAGCACGGCCCGACCTTCATCTTCGACCACACCGACAAGGTCGGCACGACCGGGCTGCACTCCATCATCATCGACGACGTCACAGGCAGCAAGAACGGCGTACCGCTGTCGGATGAAATGAAGGAAGCGCTGACAAAAGCGGGCCTGCCGCTGGAGACGCCGCCGCGCGGCGAAAACAGCAAGGCCGGCGACGCCAAGACGCCGGGCACCACGAGCGCCAACGTCGCGCAGCAGGCCTACATGGCCGATGTCGCATCGAAGGTCGTGCTGCCGATGTTCAAGGCACGCAACAAGCCGTTCGTGCTGGTGTTCTGGTCGCGCGACCCCGACGGCAGCCAGCACAACACCGGCGACAGCCTCAACACCATCACGCCCGGCATCAATGGACCGACCTCGATGGCCGGCATCAAGAACGCGGACAACAACCTCGCCCAGCTCCGCAAGACGCTGGACGAACTCGGCCTCGCCGCCTCGACCAACATCATCGTCTCCTCAGACCACGGCTTCTCCACGATCTCGAAGGAGAGCAAGACCAGCCCCTCGGCAAAAATCTCCTACGAAGACACGCCGAAGGATTTCTTGCCCATGGGCTTCGTCGCCATTGATCTCGCCAAGGCGCTGAACCTGCCGCTGTTCGATCCCAACGACAAGAATGCGCGCGTGGCGGACAATGCTCATCCCAAAGCGGGCAATGGCTTGATCGGGAACGATCCCGCCAAACCGGATGTCGTGATCGCGACCAATGGCGGGTCGGACCTGATCTATATCCCGGCCAAGGATCGCAAGCTCGCGGACCGCACCATCAAGGCGTTGCTGGAGCAGGATTACGTCAGCGGCCTCTTTGTCGATGACGAGCTCGGAAATTTCCCGGGCACGCTGCCGATGTCGCGGCTTGGGCTCAAGGGCAAGGCGGTGGTGCCGCACCCGTCGATCGTGGTCAATTTCCGCTCGTGGTCGTCGGGATGCGACGAGCCGACCAACTGTTCGGTGCAGGTCGCCGACACCGTGCTGCGCCAGGGCCAGGGCATGCACGGCAGCTTCAGCCGCGGCGATACCTTGAACTTCATGGCGGCGATCGGCCCCGACTTCAAATCGGGTTACGTCGATCCCCTCCCCGTCAGCAATGCCGACGTCGGCGCCACTGCGGCCAAGCTCTTGGGCCTCACGCAAAAGGCCAAGGGCAGACTGATCGGCCGCGTCATGACGGAAGCCATGCCCAACGGCGCAACGCCGAAGGCTCATGCCGAGACCATCACGTCGAAACCGTCTGCGAACGGCCTGCGCACCGTGTTGAATTTCCAGCGCGTCGGCTCGCAGCGCTATTTCGACACGGCCGGTTTTCCGGGCCGCACGCTCGGGCTGGAAGCGGAAGGCAGCAAGCAGAAGACGGCGGGCAAATAGCGGCGACATCCGCGGCTCCGCCAACAACCGCATTTCCGCATGTCGCGGGGCCTGTCATTACTGCGCGAGCGCAAATGCGTTCGTCGCCGGCGCGCATTCGCGTGACCCGCTGGCTCACGCCGGCTACGCTTGCCAGGAAATATCATGATCGCTGCTTGGGTTTGGTGCCGATCAAGCCCAGCAGCATTGCGGTCGCGATCATCGCTCCGATGCCACCGAGACTGAGTGCAATTTGCATCGCAAGCCCGTTCGAGATCTCGATCAGCGCCATGTGGCTGGCGAACGCCAGCAGAACGCCGACGCAAAAGACTGGCAGCGAGTTCTGGCCACAGCGGATCGCGCCGCGCATCAATGGCGTCTTTAGCCCCCGCCAATCCCGAGGCATGAGCCATGCCGCCAAAACCGCGATGGCCATAAAATGCAGCAGTCGCAATGGATCGAGATTCGATTTGTCCAACGGATACAGCGACTGCGATAGCGCCTGCGGGATCAGTGCTTCCAGCGGCCTGATGCGCGAGCTCAATGCGATGAGCAGGCTGAGGAGCAAATACAGCACGGCAAGTGCAAGCGCCGTACGCGACATCACCCACGGTCCGACGTTCCTGCCCTCGATCATCCACCACGCGCCAAGCACGACGAGAAACTGCCAGGCCAGCGGATTGAAGGCCCAGTTACCGTTCGGCCACGCCGGGACGGTCCATCCGAAGGCGTGCACCAACGCATAAAGCACCAACGAGGCGCCAAGCGTGGCGTTCGGCGCCCGCAGCAGCAACCACAACAGCGGCGCGAACAAGAGATGAAGAAGTACAAAGGCCGGCAATACGTCGGTATTGACCGGACGGTACTGCAGTATCGCCGCGCGCGCGAGCATCTCGCCCGGACGGTCCAACAGAACGCGCGTATTGCTCTCGTCGGCGAAACGGCCGCCTCCTGCGAGGTGAACAAGGATGGCGATCGCGAGTATGAGCAGCAGAAATGCGGCATAAATGTCCCAGCTTCGCCGCAAGGTCCGGCGTATCACCCCGGTCCAGCCCTCGAACCGTAACGCCTTACCGTACGCCAGCGCGCAGGTTACGCCCGAGACGAACATGAATACTTCCGCGGCATCGNTCGCAGCGTCAGCCAGCTACCGATGTTGTTTGGGACATGATCGAGAAAGATGAACCACAGCGCGATGCCTCGGCAGGCATCTATTCGCAAGTCGCGGGTCTGGCCTTTCGGCTCCGGCAGCTTGCCGAACGTTACTTGGGGGATGGCGGTTCGATCGTGCATCTTGGTTACCCCAAGCTGGCAAGATGAGCCTACCGCTGAAGACACTGGTGTGAGCTGCTTCACCTTCAAAAAATTATTCTTCGCGCTATCGCGTGAGACGAATCTGCGCGCCTGCGTTGAGCGTTGTTGGCATCGCACATGATTGGTTGAGACACGCGAATTCGGCGTCATTGCCGCGAAGATCGCGTGGCTCACGCAAGAGAGAGAGAGAGAGAGAGAGAGAGAGAGAGAGA
>NZ_LLYB01000097.1:27338-46891 GCF_001440475.1 Bradyrhizobium lablabi
GAAGCGCGTCGAAGGCGCNGAGCGACGCAAGATCGTCAGATCGTCGAAAGATAGATGCTGGTGTCGAAATAATCGGTGGCGCGCTTGGGATTGGCCACGCCCGCATCGGTCATGAAGAAGTCGCTGACCTGCTGCAGCCATTTGGTGACCGTGCCGTCGGAATAGAGCCGCTTCCATTCCCGCGCCGAAAACATCTTTTGCGCCTTGAACGCCTCGGTGATGTCGGCAGGCGTGGCGTGGGGGTAGTGATTCTTCTGCAGCGCCTCGGCCGCGGCAGCCTGATTGCGGACGATGTAATCATTGGCCTCAGCCCAGCCCTTGACGATGCTGGCCAGCACCTCCTTGTTGCCTGCGTAATAGTCCGGGCGCGCTACCCAGCCGCCGACTACCGCCGATTGCGGATAGAAGGCCGAGGCGTCGACCAGCTTGACCGAGCCCGGCAGCTTCTCGCGCACCGCGATGTTGAACGGCACCCATAGTGCCACGGCCGGGACCTCGCCCGAGACAAACGAGGCGACCGCCGCCGACATGCTGCTGTTGCGCAACTCGATGTCGGCAAGGGCGAGATTGTTGGCGCGGAGCGCGCGATCGAGGAAGATATGCGCCGTCGTCTTGGCCGTGGTGGCGATCGGCTTGCCCTTGAGATCGGCAAATGTCCGCACGCCCTTGTCCGGTCTCACCCAGAGCTGCGCGGTGGCGACCTCGATGTCGTTGATCAGGAAGGCACGGCCCTGCCCGAGTGCCAGATAGTTGGAGATCACGCCGCCGGCCGAGAGCACGTCGAGCTTGCCGGCGGCCATCGCCTCAAACACTTCCGGCCCGGTGTTGCATTCGAGCAGGTCGAACTCGATGCCGTGCTTCGCGAAGCTGCCGCGCTCGAGGCCGGTCCAGATCTGACCATCCACGGCGACGACGTGCAGATAGCCGAGCCGGATCTTCGTTCGCGCCTGCGCGATCCGCGGCGATCCGATCGCTGTGCCGGTCACGGTACCGGCTGCGATCGCCATCAACTGCCGCCGGTTCACGCTTTGGAATCGCTTGCCGCCAGGATCACTCACGCGCACTCTCCCGTTTGACCGCAACGCGAAACTGCCCGGCGTGATACTGCGCGACACCGTCGCCGGGATAGTCGATGAGAAAGGCGCGCAGCTTGATGGTGACCTCCTTGCGGTCGCCGCGCTCGATCAAGGCGTAGATCTCCTCCCAGCGGCGACAGAAGTTTCGTTCGGATGCGCCGGCCGTCTCGCGCTCGCCGCGCAATTCGCTGATCGTGACAGGCTCGGCAAATCCCTTCGGCCTGATGCGGTCGACGCTGCGGAACAGGAAGACGCCCCCGGTTCGCTCGCGCACCGCCGAGCTGACCAGCACGCGCGTGCCGTAAGCCTTGTTGAGACCCTCCAGGCGCGACGCGAGATTGATGGTGGCGCCGAGCGCGGTGTAATTCATGCGGTCGGCCGAGCCGATATTCCCGACCACCGCGTCTCCGGTATGAAGTCCGAACCGTGTGATATAGGACGGCCAACCCTCACGCTCGAACGCCCGGTTGAGTTCGTCGTTTCGGTTCAAACACGCAAGTACGGCCCGGCAGGCATGAACTGCGTGATCGGGATCGTCGGCCGGCGCATTCCAGAATGCCATCACGGCATCGCCGATAAACTTGTCGACCGTGCCTTCGCTTTTCATGATTTCTTCGGAGAGCGCAGCAAAGTAGCGCGAGGTGTAGATCATGACCTGCGAAGGGTCGGCTTTTTCGGTCTTGGCGGTAAAGTCCGCGACATCGGTGAACAGCACCGTGACCTCGCGACGTGACCCGCCGAGCTCCAGGGACGTCCCGGTTTCGATGAGTTGCCGGACGATCTGCTTTGGAACGAAGCTTGAAAAATTGCGCACCACCGTGCGCATCGTGAACACCGAGCGGCCGAGATCCTCGATTTCGGCGACGACCGAGTGAATGCGCGGATGGTCCGCCATCTGGAACCGCCGAATTTCGTCGGTTTCCCGGGCCAGCTTTCGTAACGATCGCGCCATCAGCGAACCGAGCCAGAACACAAACGGCAGCGTCGCCCCGACAAAGGCCAGCGCCAGCGCGAACAGCGTGCGCCGTTCCGCGATGATCTGCGCGAAGAACTCGTCGAGCGGCGCGATCACGGCAAGGCGGATATTGGCCTCGCCGGCGGTCTCGATGCGATGGAAGGCGACGACATAGGTCCGTCCCGCCTTGTCCTCGAAGAACTGCTGGGCCTCTCCCTGGCTGCGCCAGGACTGGATCGCAGACATGAGGCCTGCCAGCTTGACCGACCCGATGCCGGGCAGTTCATCGCCGTGTTCGTGGTCGCTCATCAGTTCGCTCATCCTGGGATGCGCGACGATGCGGTCGTCATCGTTGAACAGGAATGCCGTGCCGGATTCTCCGAGTCGTTGCTGGTTCAGCATGGCTTCCGATTGGTCGAGCAGGATATCGCCGGCAACGACGCCACGGCGGCCTTCCTTCAGCGGAATGCGCAGCGTGTAGCCCGGCTGTCCCGTGGAAAAGAAAACGTACGGGCCGGTCAGCAGCGTTTTCTGGTTCTTGAAAGCGTCGGCATACCATGGCCGCTGCCGCGGATCGTAGCCGGCGGGACCCGGCGCCTCGCCGACCTGGATGAGATTTTCGGACAGGTACAGCGTGTTTGACGCAGCCGAGGCGCCGGTCTTCGTGATGACGACCACGCGATACAGCGCATCCTCGGGAATATTGAGGCTCGCGCGGAAGCCGGGCTTGGCGCGATCGATCATATCCATTTCGAGAAACGAGCCGTCTTCATATCCGACGTAAAGATTGAAGAGCTGCCGGTTGTTGCGCAGCATCGAGGCCATCAGGCCATAGAGTCTCGTGTTGTCATCGATATCTGCTTCCTGGATCGACGGCAGCCCGCTGAGGATGACGAGGCCGTCGCGAACGTTCCTGAACTGGCTGTCGATGCGGTCGGCGCCGAGCTGGGCGACCTTGTCGATGAAACCGGCCGCCGCCGTGCGCGTGATCTGCGAGACGCGCTCGAAGCTGAGATAGACCAGCGTGAGGCCAACGAACAGCACGACGGCGATGAACACCGTGATGATCGAGGTTCGAAAGCCGATGCGCAGCCGCATCGGGCCCGTGGGAGGCGTGTCCTTGATCGGGTCGGTCGTTGCCTTTGTCTCCTAGTACTTGCGGGTGATCGGCTTTGACGCGGCGTGCTCCGGCGGTGCCGGCGACACCGCGAAGGTGAGCCAGGCCGTCCAGCCTTCGGGCCGGTTTTCCGCGGCAAAATCCCTGAACCCCCGCAGGTTGAGGTAGCCTTGATAGCCCTCATTGAGCGGAAAGATGAATCCGACTTGCGGCCCAATGCCGAGTACCCCTCCCTTGAAGTCGCCGAGCCTCGCCCCCGGTCCGCTGTCGCCCGTGAGTTGCTGGAAGTAATAGCCGCCGAGGCCGACGAGCATGTTCTTGCTCAGGAAATGCGACGCGGCCCAATCAACATGGAAGTCGATGCCGTTCTGATATTGCAGGGCCGTATTCTCGAAGCTGTAAGTCAGTCCTCCTACGATAGAAAACTCGTTCCCGGTCTTGGGATTCAGATAGGTATAGCCGGCGCCGGCATCGACCGCGACGAACCCGAAGCTCAAGTTGGCGAGACGGTTGACGTCATACGTGCCACTCGGAATGTTTCCCGTGACATAGACCATCTCGTTGTGGACGCCCTGATTCCATTTCAGCGTGCCTTGATAGAATACGTCGGCAAACGTCCAGCGATTGTCGCTCCGGCTTCCCGAGATCGTGTTGCCCCGTGGGCCCGTAAGTGTCGCGTCGATACCGACATCGACATTTCCAGGCGCGCCGAGAATGCTGACCGCGGCCTGGGCTCCCAGGAGGGGCGTCGCAAAGGTGTAAGTGAATCCCTGCACGACGACATCCGCCCTCGCATTGAGGCCGGCAACGACGTTGCCACCCCTGATGAAATCCTTCTCTCCACCGGCCGAACTCTGCAGGTGCAGATAGATCGTGGCGGTCGACCATCCCGGCACCGCCGGCGCAGCAGCGAGACTGCCGAATATGCCAGGGAGCCAGAAGCTGAGTCCGCCAGCATCGGCCCAGGCCGTCTGCGGGCACGCCAGCCAGGTGAGCGCGACGGCGGCGCCGAACGCATGGCGCGTTCTCATCTGTCCCATGACGATCCCCTTCTTGTTGTTGCCCTGCCCTATCCGGCCGGGTCTCAAATCGTTCGTTGTATCGACTCCGATTTGCAGGGCACCATGATCTGCAATCCTAGGCCGCCGTCCGCGCGAGCGACCAAGTCACTCGCAATTGCGCCTGAGTGTGGGGACCGCGTCACTCTTATGCATTGCATCGTGCATTTCAGTTCACCGCCTGCGGTTCCGGGAATTTCCACTTGCCGTTCAGGATGTCAGGACTCGGCCGGTAGAGCCGCACGAGATAGTTCCAGCCAGCGGTGATAGGCAGGCAGTTCGGATTGTTCCCGTCACAGCCGCCGAACTGAACAGTAACGGCACCGGCAGCATCCTTGCGCGCAGTGATATTGTTCAGCGAGTAAGCGTTATACGGATTGGCCTGCAGGTAGCCGTCGGCATTGTAGACGGTGATCGACCAGAAGCCCTCGACCGGCACATCCTTTGCGGTGAGCTTGTACACGGTGGTGCCGTCATTCCTGGCCGGCGTTGTCGGCAAATAGAACGCATCCTTCTCGGGGTTGCCACCCCAGCCCATGGCCGTCCCGATCAAATGTCTGACCGGATCGACCTGATCAATTGCACCGAACATCCGGTGCGTATCGGTCAAGGTCGTGTTGAGGACCAGCAACGCATCCCGCACCTTCTTCTGACTGACGGGATCCCAACTGGGCAGTTCGAGCTTGCCAGCGCCTTGCTGATCGATCTTGATCGCATCCTGTAACGTATGGGCCTGTTTGACATCATTAGCATCATTGGGGTCGACCAATGTGCGAATGCCGACAAGCATGTAGCGGGTACCCACATCCCCCTTGTCGAACCGGTAGTTGCCTGCACCATATCGGACGTTACCCACCACGTAGTGGTCCTGGTTGAACGCCTGCAGCGACATGAAGCGTTTTCCTGCTTCAGGCAACGTAATGGTGACCGGGCCGGCGTCGAGATCGAACACGCCCGAAGAATAGAGCGTGTCGCGGTTCGCCCGCACCACCGGTTGCTTCTCGACAGGCACGACCTCGCGCCGATGCAGAAGGCTTCCCGTTCCGCCGGCCTCCTTGGCCGAACTCGCGAAGTACATGTCGCTTTCGGCCCGGTTGAAATTGTCGGGCGAGACAGGAACAGGATTTCCGCCTTGCGCATACGCGATGCCAATAGTCGCCGCCAGGAAAACGCAGGGGATAACCGCCTTCATTGCCTTGCTCCGCTTCCAACGGTGACGTCGATCTTCTCGACATCCGGCAGCGTCCACTTCTTCTCAAAGAACTCCTTCCTCGGTGCGTAGAAACGGGCCATCAGTTCGAACTTCCGCGCCGGATCGGTGGGCACCCAGTTCGTCTCCTTGCCCGCGGGCGCGGTGGGTCCGAAATAGATATCGACCGAACCGTCGGCATTCTTTTGCAGGTCGGAGGCATTGGAGGCGCGGCTCGCGCGCGGCATGTTCTTGATCAGGGCGTGGGTCTCGCGGTCATAGGCTGTGACCGACCAATACTGGGCGACCGGAACATCCGGCGGCACCCGCAGGCGATAGGTCTTGCCGCCGTCGTAAGCCTGGCCGTCCTTGTCACGGATCGTGATCAGATAAAACTGCCCCGCNACCCAGCCGCTTGATGGCAACGTAGGCGTAAGTGTAGGCCACGCCCCGCGCGNTCGACCGCGTATTTGTCGGGATTGGCATAGGTTGTACCTTGCCCCTCGATGGCCTCGGATAGCGCCGGCATGGTCCAATGCGTGCCGGGATAGAAGACCGGAAAACCGGCGTCATAACGCTGCTCCAGCAACGCCTTGGCATCGCCGATCGCGGCTGTGAGGACCGCCTGCGTCTTCGCATCGGGATCGAACGGCTTTCCCTTCTCGATACCGATGCTGCGAAGCTGGTCGATCATGGCGCGGTCGCGCTCGATCCACGGCTCGCTTTGCACCACACGGTCCAGCGATCGATAGAAGCTGGCGTCGTAGCGGATAGTCGAGTCGAAGTTCACGTCCTTGACGTCGGTGAACACTGTCTCGGGCGGGCTCGCCGCGGCGGATAACGGATAGAACTTTACGCGCTTCGCATAGGCGATCGCTGCCGCCACGTCCGCATCGCCGTGGCTCTTGAGGTTGGAGCGGACAAGCGCATAGCCGCTGTAGGTGTCCGAGCGGAGAATGCTGTAGCCATCCGGGATCGCATCCTTGTGGCCTGGCGGGAGGATGACGAACTTGCCGCCTGCCCCATGATCGACACCAAGCAGCCCCACGTCCTCCAAGGAAGTCTGCCAGACCGTGACAATGTTGCCATTCAGCGAGCCCTTCTCATCGCCGGGTGGCACTTCGAAAACCATTGGGCCGGCAACCTTCGTATCGTAGAACGCCATGAAATAGAGCGTGTCGGGATTGGGGGTGAGGGTCTGGTTCTTCCAGTCGAGTGGCCTGCCCCAATAGATGAACTGGTTCACCTTGCCCGGCGTCTTGGTCAGCATTTCCTGGCGCATCAGGTCGGTGTTGACCGCCGACATGCCCCAGATCGCCGCCTCCAACGCGCGGCCTTCGATCATGCGGCGGGTGATAGTGTCGGTGGAAGGGTTTTGCGCGTGCGCGGGTAGTGCCAGCAACAATAGCACCAGCCACGCAAGGAGCGGCTTCTTGTTCATGATCGTCTCCCTCCCTCAAAACGGATTGACGTAGTCGAGGATCGCCACCTGCCGCAGCAGCACGCGGCGGATGATGTGGCTGACCTTGACGTGTTCGGTGTAGATCGCAGCCGTGCCGGTGGCGCCGGCCGGCAGTTTTTGAGCGAAGCCATCGTCATCGAGCTTGACGCGCACGATGAAAGGCACGGTGGCGATCGCCTTCGGCGCCACGGCCGTGCCTGAAACTTGCGCCTGCCCAGTCGCCACCGCCTGCAGGATGCTCTCGACCCGGCCGCCGAATATTTGTCCGGGAACGAACTTGAATGCGATCTCGACCTCCTGCCCCGGCGCGATGTAGCGCGCGTCGATCTGGTTGATCTCGACGACGACACGGGTATCGGACGTGTCGATGAACGCCATCACCGGCGACAGCGGCAGGTTCGCCACCCGCGCGCCCTTGCGCAGCGCGAGGTTGGTGACGTAGCCGTCGGCCGGCGCGCGGACCACGGTCTTGTCGAGATTCCATTGCGCGGCCTGGAGCTGGCCCGTGAGCTGGTCCACTTCGGATTGCCGCTGCTCGACGTCGAAACCGCGGCCAGCGTCGCGCTCATAAAGCTGCGTCATCTGCGACAGGCGCGTGGCAGAAAGCTTCAGTTGCGCCTCGAGCGTCTTCACCTGCGCGTCGTAGGGCGTGGGATCGATCCTGAACAGGACATCGCCAGCCTTGAGCGGCGCGTTCGCGGTGACCGGCACCTCCTCCACCTCGCCGGCAACGTCAGGCACAATCGACACCGAGTTTCGGTACACCAGCGCCGGCCCCTGCGGCGCACCCCAACTCATCGGGATGAACAGGCCGAGATTGAGCAACAGCAACACGATCAGCGGTGACACCTTCCAGAAGGTGTTGAAGCGGATGGCGCCGATCCACACCATCGTGAACAGGAGCGCCAGATAGACGGCCATAATCGCAACCATCATGGCTGCGGCCTCCCCGACACGTGCGGCGCGGGCACGTCGACATAGGCCCAGATCAGCGCCACCGGCCACAGCGCGAAGCCGAAGATCAGCGTGATCCACCCCGCAACCCTCACGGCATCCGCCCAGGGATGTCCGCGCGACCGCGCGATGTGGCCGGGCAACGCGCCCATCAGGCAGAACACCCCGATGACGACCGCAATGAGGATGATCAGCACGATCCAAGCGAAGATGTCGTAGCCGCTCATCGTTTCGCCTCCGTTGAAAAGACCTCCTTCCAGTCCCGCTTCATGTTGCTACGTGCGGTCCGGCGAGGTCCGATTCAGTTCGACGTCACCTCGCGCCGGCCATACCGTTCTTGATGGCACCCACGATCGCCGTGACGATCGCGCCGGCGACACCGCCACCGACGGCCTGTCCGGCCAGCACGCCAATATCAATGCCGCCGGCTTCCGCCGCCTGCAGCATCGGCAACAGTGCCGTCAGCAGCGTTCCGCCGCCAGCGCCGCCGAGCGCACCGGCAATGGTGTTGCCAAGCGTGCCGAGATCGAGATTCTTCATGGAGGCGCCCGCGGCATTCCCGCCAAGCGCACCGGCAATGAGCTGGATGATGAGGTTGATCAGGGTCTCTGACATGTTGCTCTCCTCCGCGGTTGTGTTCAGTTACCTCATTGCTTCCCTCGATATGTTCGTGCCGATCGGGGACGCCGGCGCTGCCGCCAACGTCCCTTCACGCCTCACTTCGAAGCTGTCTTGTCGAGATTCTTCATCAGTGCCTCAACCATCTGGTCGATGCTGAAGCTCGCCGAGCGCTGGCTCGGCGGATATTCCTTGAAGGTCTGCAGGAACGGAGCTACGCGCCACACGCCGTATTGAATGAGATAGCCGTTCTGTGCCATCCAGTCGTAATACTGGTCCGACACGATGTCGGCGCGCTCGAACGGGTCCATCCGCAAGTTGAAGACCTTTGGCGCGCGCAGGCAGGTGAAAGGATTGGACCATACTTCAAAACCGCCAGGCCTGCGCTGCTCGCAGAACACGATCTTGAAGTTGTTGTAGCGATAAGCAACCATTTCACCGTCGTCGTTGAAATAGTAGAACGCGTCGCGCGCGGACTTCGGCTGCTGGCCGGTCAGGTACGGCAACTGATTGTAGCCATCGAGATGTACCTTGAAGGTCTTGCCGTCCATATTGGCGCCCTTTGCGAGCTTATCCTTGATGTCGACATCGCCCGCTGCGGCCAGAATCGTCGGGAACCAGTCAAGGCCGGAGACGATCTCGTTTGACACCTCGCCCGCCTTGATGCGGCCGGGCCAGCGGATCATCGCCGGCACGCGGAATGCGCCTTCCCAATTGGTATCCTTCTCGCTGCGGAACGGCGTCGTCGCCGCGTCCGGCCACGACCACTGGTTCGGACCATTGTCGGTCGTGTAGATGACGATGGTGTTATTGGCGATGCCGAGATCGTCGATCGCCTTCAGGAGCTTGCCGACATCGCCGTCGTGTTCGACCATGCCGTCGGCATATTCGTTGCCGGGCATGCCGCTCTGGCCCTTCATCGACTCGCGCACATGGGTGAACGCGTGCATGCGCGTCGTATTCATCCAGGTGAAGAACGGCCTGTTGGCCCTCACCTGCCGCTGGATGAAGTCGACGGCGGCAGCGGTTGTCTCGTCGTCCACCGTCTCCATCCGCTTCCTGTTGAGCGGGCCGGTGTCCTCGATCTTGCCGTCCGCTGATGCCTTCAGCACGCCACGCGGCGAGTTGCTCTTGACGAATGCCGCGTCATTCTTCGGATAGTACGGACGCTCCGGCTCTTCCTCCGCGTTCAGATGGTAGAGATTGCCGAAGAACTCGTCGAAGCCGTGCCTGGTCGGCAGGAATTCATCGCGATCGCCGAGGTGGTTTTTGCCGAACTGCCCGGTCGCGTAGCCGAGCGGCTTGAGCGCCTGCGCGATCGTAATGTCGCGATCCTGCAGACCGACCGGAGCGCCGGGAATGCCGACCTTGCAAAGCCCGGTACGCAGGCAAACCTGGCCCGTGATGAAGGTCGAGCGGCCGGCCGTACAGCTGTTCTCCGCGTAATAGTCGGTGAAAATCATGCCTTCATTGGCGATGCGGTCGATGTTCGGCGTCTTGTAGCCGACCAGTCCGCGGGTATAGGCGCTGATGTTGGACTGGCCGACATCGTCGCCAAAGATCACCAGAATGTTTGGCCTGGCCGCGCTTGGTTGCTGGGCAAGGACCGGTGATTGCGCGAGCGGTGAAAGACATGTCGCGAGTAGCGCCGCAGCTAGAGTTCTTCGGATTGTCATCCTCGACTCCTTAATCTTGAACAAAATGGGTTCATTTGGCTGAGAAGGCGTCATGCCAACAGTTCGTTGATGGCCCGTGATTCTACCTGCTGCGCTCCTTTCATCTCGCCGGCAGCCGCCGGACCCGGCCTGGCAACGCGACGCCGCCTCCCGGATTGATTTCGGATGGTAACTGTCGCCTCGCACTGACAGCGATGGCCTGCCGACGAAGGTTGCGCCGCGCCAATTTGACCCGCCGCAGCAGCCGGCGGGGCGACCAATGGTCGGGACTTTGCCGGGGCGCGAACAATTCCTGCTCGATCAATCCGAGTTCGGAGTCGAGCTCGGCATCCCTTGCCGCTGCTTTCAGAGAATGGATCGTATGATCAGGCGCGGCTGGCTCGAACCGCCCCAGCCAGTCGAGCAGCGCGAAATACATCGACTTCGCATCGCCGCCGCGGGCAGCTTGGCGCAACTGCTGGAAGGAAAATTCCTCGGATTGCAGATACGCCGCGCGACGCCGCCGCCAATCCGTCGCAACGGCGCGCGAGACGCGAGGCGCGAACCAGGCGATGGCCGCAAGCACGATCAGGGCGAGCAAGGCAACCAGCCAGTGTTCGGCAACGAGATCGACGAACGCACTCACGCTCCAGCGCCTGCCCTGGCCGGTCGCGCCGCCCGCTGCCGGTTCGGCAGGATTAACGGCGACCATGAGCGGCACCTCGTCGAGATGGATGCGCTCGACCTTGCCGCTGTCCGTATTCCACCAGGCGATATCGATAGCGGGAAGGACGTAGCTGCCCGGCTGCTGCAGCATGTAGGTCGCGGAATCGATCCGCGTGGATGTCATCGAGTCGGTCCGTCCGTCCACATGATCCTGCAACGACGGCTGCGCCGGATAGAGCGCCATCCCGTCGATCGCCGTAAAGTACTGTGGGGGTAGCAGCATGGCAGGCAGCCCCTCGGCCTTGATCGTCACCGTCCGCGTCACGGCGTCGCCCGACCTGAGCTGTTCCGACGAGCGTTGCACCGTCTGCTCTACGCTCAGTCTGCTCGCGGCGACGAATGGCCGAAGCGCGGACGCCGCATCGGGAATGAAGGCTTCGAAGGCGATCCGGGGCACGGTAAGCGCGGTTTCGCGCGTGGCCGGCGGCTCGGCGGCGTACCGCACCGTGAGCTTCTGGTCCGCTATCGCATAGGAGCCGGGCTCCTGCGGATAGATCGCGAACGCGAAGCGCACGCCGGCATAGCTGACGCCGTTACGTTCATCATTGGTGTTGACGTTCTGCAATTGCCGCGTCACGGCGTTGCGAACCTGGAAGCCCGGCAGTTCCGGTGGCGAGGTCATGTAATTCGGCGCCATCACCTCGACCTGAAGCAGCACCTTCTGGCCGACCACCACGCGTGCCGGATCGACGCTGACGTTAAGGATCGGCTCGGGTGCAGTTGCCTGCTGTGCAAAGGCCCCCGGGGCCGCTGGTGGCAGCAACAGCAAGGCAATGGCGATGCGCAAATATCTCATCGCGGCGCTCCCGTTGCTGCCGGGCCCGATGCCGCCTGTATCGCAAACTTCAGTTTCAGGAAGTCCGCAGGCGAGGTCTGCACCTCCCGCATCCACGCTTCCGCGGCGCCAGCCGTGGTGAGGTCGTCCGGCTTGACCTGTATCTTCTGGCCGCCCTTCTGGTCGGGATCGACCTTCATCTCGTCGGCCTTCAGGTCCGGCGGTGGCGCATCCTGGTCCTCCTGCTTGCGGCGCTTCTCCTCCTTCGCCTTCAGCGCCGCGACAACGATGGCCCGGTTGGTCTTTGCCGCGGCATGATCGGGCTGCGCCTTCAGCACCTCGTCATAGGCCGCGATGGCCTTTTCATAGGCGTGGTTCTGTGCCTGCGCATTGCCGAGCGCAAATCGTCCCTCGACGCTGTCAACGTGGGAAAACTCCTGCGCGGCGGTGAGAAAGTCGAGCGCGCGATACGCCGCCATGCCGCGCCACATCGGATCGGCAAAGCGCTTCGCCGCGGTCGCATAGTCGCCGCGATCGAAGGCAAGTCGTCCCTGCTGGTCCGGCGTCAGCCACCAATCGGCAAAGCGCCGCGCATCCTGCGCCTGCGCAGGCCACGCCTGCAGCATGGACAGCGCAAGGACCCAGGCCACCGTCGTCCCGCGCCGGAACCAGAGCAGGCTGAGCAGCGCGACCGGCAGCAACAGCCAGACACCTTCGTCGCGCCACTGCGTACCGAAGGCATCGCCCTGCGCTGACTGGAAACGGGTCTCGATGCGGCGCTCCAGTGCGCGGATGTCGGCGTTATCTACGGTCACCCGCACCGCATCGAGTGGCGAGCTGCCACCATCCTGCGGCGGGCTCACGCCGAGCATCGCAAGACTGTTCCGCCCGGCGGCCTGCCGTAACGCTGCGCCATCCGCGTTGCCGAGATCGTCGGCTACCACAAGGATCGTGCCGGCAACCGGCTCAGTCACAAGCGATTGCGTTGCAAGCGCAATCGCGCCGACCGCGTTCTTGCCGTCAGAGGGCATCAGTCCAGGCGCGAGCGCCGCCAGGAACGGCTCGATCACGCCGCGATCTTCGGTCAGCGGCATCACCAGATGCGCCGACCCGGCATAGGCGATCAGGCCGGCGCGGGCCCCGGCACGCACGGCAAGCAGGTCCCTGATCTTCTGCTTGGCGCGTTCGAGACGCGACGGCGCCACGTCGGTCCGGCCCATCGAGGACGATACGGCCAGCGCAATCATCAGCGGCGCCTTGTCCTCGACAAAAGGCGGCAGCTCGCGCCGCCAGGTGGGGCCCGACAGCGCGACGATGCCGAGCGTCATGGCGATCGCGACGAGATAGATCGGGCTGATGCTCCATGTGCGGCCCGGCGTAACGATCAGGTTCTTCAAAAGGTGCGGCGCGATGACGCCGCCCCAGCGCGCCGTGACGCTCTCGCGCCAGCGCACCAGGAGCACGACGGCAACGACCGGCACCAGCGCAATCAGCCACAGCGGCCGCAGCAGATGGAACGGGATGGTCGCGGCGTCAGGCATGGGCGGGTGGCCTCCGTCCATGTTCGCTGGCCGCAAGCAGACCGAGCCACAGCAGCAGGCCAAGGAGAACCGCTGCGCCAAGCGGCCACTGGAATAGCGGCAGCTTCGGACGCCACGACAGCGTCTGCAGCTTCACCGGCGCGAGCGCGTCGATCTCGGCGTAAATCGCCTGCAGTTGCGCGCCGTCCTCGGCGCGGAAGAATTTTCCTTTCGTGGTGCTGGCGACGCCCTGCAGCGTCGCGAGATCGACGCGGTTCTCACCCGATGCCCCTGGGTCGCCCACGGCAATGGTGTAGATCACCAGGCCGTTCTGCTGCGCGATATCAGCGGCATGCTCTGGCGGCACCCGGCTTGCCGTGTCGTTGCCGTCGGAGAGCAGGATCAGCACCTTCTGCTGCGCGGTGCTCTTCTCCAGCGTCTTGATCGCAAGTCCGATGGTGTCGCCGATCGCGGTCTGCTGCCCCGCCATGCCGACCTGGATCTGCTCCAGCAATTGCGCAGCTGTTTGCAGGTCCTGCGTAAAGGGTACCTGCACATACGCCTTGGTGCCGAACAGGATCAACGCGATGCGGTCGCCGCGGCGGCGCGCGATGAAATCCTTGATGACGCGCTTGACGCCGTCGAGCCGCGTCAGCATCTGGCCATCCGCCGTGCGGAAATCGCGCTGGTCCATCGAGCCGGAAATGTCGACGGCAAGGATGAGGTCACGCGCGGATACTTCGCGGGTCACGGCGTCGCCGACCCATTGGGGTCGGGCCAACGCGGCCACAACAAGTATCCAGATCAGTGCGGCCACGATCATCTGTGTCGCACGCCGCTGCAGGACGACCGCCCCGCGCTGCGGAGTCTGCCCCGTCGCCGCGGCCATCCGCTCGAAGAACGGAATCTGCACCGAGGCCTGCCGCGCTCGGTACGACGGCATCAGCCACCACACCAGCAAGGGCAGCGGCAGCAGTGCAAACATCCATGGCCAGGCGAACTCAAGCATGATGCCCCCTGATCCATTGGCGAACGAGGGTGGCGAGTGCGCCAAGCTGATCCTTGTCCGGCGGCGTGCGCTGGTACGGCGCGCTCGCAAGCAGCCGCCCCGCCCCTTCGGAAAACCCCTGCCCGCCATAGCTGCGGTCGAGAAAACCAAGCCACGCCGGCCCTGCCAGCGGCGCGACTGCCTCGCGCGGAAATGCCGCCAGCGCCGTGCGCCGCACCAACATCGAGAGCTCAGCGAGCCGCTCGCCGCCGGCTTCGCCGGCATCGAGCCGGCGCCCAATTCCTGCCAGCTCGGACAGCGCCTCGCGGCGATACCGGTTGACGCGCCACGAATGAATGAGGTGCCAGAGCGCGGCGACCGCTGCCGCCAGCAGCAGCACGATCGCAATCCGTGACGTCCAGGTCTGCGGCCACAGGCTGACCTGTGGCGGCAGTGGAATGTCGATCAGGCCAGCCACCGGATCGGCTTGTGCGGGTTGCATCTCAGCCAAGGCCTGCCTCCATCTGGCCGGGACCGGCGCCACGGCCGCTGCGGCCACGCGCTGGCAAGGCACCAAGCAGGCGTCGCAGTTGCTGCGCGGTATCCTCGGCGGCGCTCAGCGGCAGCACGGGCACGCCGAACTCCTGCGTCCATGCCAGCACGCCTTTCAACCGCTCCTGCGTTGCCTCCGACAGGCGCTTGCGGACGCTCTCGCGGCCAACCTCGAGCTGGATCTGCAACTCGCCGTCGGTAACGGTCATGCTGGCCGAGGCCGGCAAATCGCTCTGCTGGGGATCGTGCACCAGCAGCGCCACCACGTCGTTATGACGGGTCATGGCGCCGATCATCGATCGCGTCTCGTCGTCGGCGCCGTCGAAATCGCTGATGATGATCACGGCTGCATCATGCAGCGCGCGGCGCTGTGCCTGCTTCAGCGCCTCGTTGAGCATGGATGGCGCGCTCACGATACCGCGTCCAACGCCGAGCGTGCGATTCTTCGACACCATCGCGGTGAGAATCTGCAACACGGTCGAACGGCTGCGCCGCGGACGGAATTCGGCCAGGCTGCGGTCGTCGAACACGATGGCGCCGACACGGTCGCCGACGCCGAGGATGCGCCATGCGGCGATGGCGGCGGCCTGCGCGGCGGTGACGGATTTCATCGCAAGCCGGCTGCCAAAGAACATCGACAGCCGCTGGTCGACGACCAGTAGCGACTGGCGGTCGCGCTCCTCGTTGAAGACGCGCACATGCGGCTTTTGCAGCCGTGCCGTCACCTTCCAGTCGATCGAGCGCACATCGTCGCCCGGCCGGTAATCCCTGATCTCCTCGAAGTTCAGCCCGCGTCCGCGCATGCGTGAGGCAAAGCGGCCCGACAAGAGGCTATGCACGGGTTGCCGCGGCAGGAACGACACTCTGCGGCCGCGATGCTCGAATGCAAGCAGGTCGTCGAGATCGATGTAGACGCCTGGCATTTTTCCCGCGGCGTCGGTCATGGCACCCTCAAGTCGCAGTGACCAGTTCGGCGATCTTGTCGATCGCCTGATCGGCGCTGACGCCCTGCGACAGCGCCTCGTAGGTCATGATCAGGCGGTGACGCAGGCAGTCGTGCATCACGGCGCGCACGTGATCGGGCGTGACGAACGTCTCGCCATCGAGCCAGGCGCGCACCCGGGCGCAGCGGTCGAGCGCAAGGCTGCCGCGCGGGCTGGCCCCGACCTGGATCCATTCGCCCAGGGGATCGCCATAGCGGCCGGGAAACCTGGTCGCGTAGATCAGGTCAACCATGTATTTCTGCGCGAGGTCGGCAACGAAGATGTCGTCAATCTCGGCGCGCGCATCGAAGATCGCCTGCTGCGGCACCGGCGCGGGCTCCGCGGCACGCTCCTTTGGAGCTTGTGCATTCTCCGCGCGATTGAGCTTGATGATCTCGCCTTCGACTGCCTCATCGGGATAGGTGATGACGACATGCATCAGGAAGCGATCGAGCTGCGCTTCCGGCAACGGATAGGTCCCTTCCTGCTCGATCGGGTTTTCCGTCGCCAGCACCATGAACAGGCCGGGCATCTTGTAGGTCTTGCCGGCGACGGTGACTTGCCGCTCTTCCATGGCTTCGAGCAACGCGGACTGCACCTTGGCCGGCGCGCGGTTGATCTCGTCGGCCAACACGAGGTTGGCGAAGATCGGCCCCTTCTGGAACTGGAACTGGCCGCCCTTGTCGGTCTGCAGGTAGATTTCCGCGCCGGTGACATCTGACGGCAACAGGTCTGGCGTGAACTGCACGCGCGAAAGGTCTGCCGCCAGATTCTTTGCCAGCGTTTTCACCGCGCGCGTCTTGGCAAGGCCCGGCAAACTTTCGATCAGCATGTTGCCGTTAGCGAGAAGGCCGATCAGCATGCTCTCGATCAGGTGGTCCTGACCGAGCACCGACGCGCCGATCCGCTTCTTCAATTCCAGCACCGCCTCGCGCGCAGCCGAGTGCGTTGTACCCGGCTGCGCTGTCACGGTTTGCCGCGGGCTGGCTCCCGGATCGTTCATGGTTCGATACCTCCGGCTTGAGACTGCCGCCGGTTACCGCGGCCTCATGCCCTCCAAGTCCTTGAGCCGCTTCAAGGCGTCTTGCTGCCGCAGCATCGCGTAATTGATGCCGCCGGCATTGAGCGAGTTGCCTGCCTGAGACGGGTATTGATCGAAGTCGCTGAAGAACTCCTTGATCTTGTTTTGCACCGGCACGAGCAGCCAGATGTTGCGCGCCAGGAACTCGATAGCGCCGCCACCCTCTTCAAGCCCGCGTTCGTAAGGATCCATGCGCAAATTTGCGATCAGCGCCCACGCCGACGTCTCGCGCGTGCCTGTTGCGATATTGCCTTTCGACGTTGCGAAGCTGAGCTTCCAGTCGTTCCAGCGGATGGCATTCAAGTTGCCACCTTGGTCGAAATAGTAGATTGTGTCGCGCGGCGGCGTCTTGGAGTCGCCTTTGAAGAACGGCAGGAAGTCGTAGCCATCGAGATGGACCTTGAAGGTCTTGTTGCCGGCCTGGAAGCCGGTCTTCATCTTCTCCTTGAGATCGGGAATACCGGCTGCTGCCGCGAGCGTCGGCATCCAGTCGATCAGAGCTATGGGTTCATTGATTTGCGTGCCGGGCTTGATCACGCCGGGCCAGCGCACCATCATCGGGATACGGAAGCCACCTTCCCATGTGGTGCCCTTCTCACCGTGGAACATTGTCATCGCGCCGTCCGGCCACAGCGCAATCTCGGCGCCGTTGTCGGTGGTGTATAGCACGATCGTGTTGTCGGCGATGCCGAGATCATCGAGCTGCTTGAGCAGCTCCCCGACCATGCCGTCATGCTCGACCATGCCGTCGGCGTGAATGCCCTTGCCGGTCTTGCCAAGCGATTCCTTCTTCAGATGGGTAAAGACGTGCATCCGCGTCGAGTTGAACCAGACGAAGAACGGCCGATTGGCTCTCGCCTGACGGCCGATGAAGTCCTTGGCGGCGCCGAGAAACTCCTCGTCCACCGTCGGCATGCGGGCGACATTGAGCGGACCAGTATCCTCGATCTTGCCGTCCGCGGTTGCCTTGATGACGCCGCGCGGGCCGTATTGCCTTCGGAATGCCGGGTCCTTCGGATAAAAATAGCCTTCCGGCTCCTCCTCCGCATTGAGGTGATAGAGATTGCCGAAGAACTCGTCGAAGCCATGCTTGGTCGGCAGGTGCTCGTCGCGGTCGCCGAGGTGGTTCTTGCCAAACTGCCCGGTGGCGTAGCCTTGCGTCTTGAGTACGTCGGCGATGGTCGGCATCCAGTCCTGTATGCCGTGGGGGTCGCCCGGCATGCCGATGGTAAGGAGGCCGGTTCGGAACGGCTCCTGTCCTAGAATGAACGAGGCGCGCCCGGCCGTGCAGCTGTTCTGGCCGTAAGCATCGGTGAAGATCGCGCCCTCGTTGGCGATCCGGTCGATGTTGGGCGTGCGATAGCCCATCATGCCCATCGTGTAGGCGCTGATCTGCGGAACGCCGATGTCATCACCGAAAATGACGAGGATGTTCGGCTTTCTGCCGGAGGCTGCGGCGGACTGTGCTGCGGTGGGAGCGGCTGCCGGCGCGGCCTTCTGCGCTTGCGCCAATACTTCCGAGGTCAGGGTTGCGGCAGCAACGAGGGTGGAGGTCCCGAGCAGAAGATTGCGGCGATCGATGACCTGGCCGTTGTCGGCCTTATGCACTTCATTACTCATTCTTACGCTCCCTGGGTGGATTGAACTTCTCCTTCAAGGCTTCACGGGTGGAACGGTTGAGCGCACCACGCAGCGGAAGCCGACATGGCTCGTCGAGGTATCGACCGGTTCGGCGTGGCGTGCGGCTGGGCGGTACCGGCGGCAGTAGTTCGGCGCGCAGAGATGCGAGCCGCCCTTCAAGACTTTCCGCGGAATGCGGATGTTGGGTTGACATGGATCAAGGCTCGCAACCTCCGGTCCGCCGCGCGGATTGTGCGGAACACAGCACGCCTTCGGCGCGTCGGCCTCGTGCTTCGTGGACCACCAGTCGGTGGTCCATTCCCAGACATTGCCGATCAAGTCGTGCACGCCGTAGCCGTTCGGCGGGAACGCGGTCACCGGCGAGGTCCGCTCAAAGCCGTCCTGGCTCAGATTCTCGATCGGAAAATTGCCTTGCCAAATGTTGGCCATGTGCTTGCCGTCGGGCGTCAGCGCATCGCCCCAGGCGAATTCCTCGCCGTCGAGCCCGCCGCGCGCGGCGAACTCCCACTCGGCTTCCGTCGGCAGATCCTTGCCGGCCCATTGCGCATAGGCCATCGCGTCGGCAAAGGAGACGTGCACGACCGGATGGTTGTCTGAAACGTTGATGTTGCTCTTCGGCCCGTAAGGATGCCGCCAATCGGCGCCCTTCATGAAGGTCCACCACTGACTCCAGTTGCGCAGATCGGTGACGCGGCGCGGCGGTGAGAACACCAGCGAGCCGGCATAGATCATGTGCGGCAGCGCGCCGGGATAGTCTTTGGGATCGGGCGGAATCTCCGCCGTGGTGACGTAGCCGGTTGCCTTGACGAATTGCTTGAACTGGCGGTTCGTCACCGGCGTGCGATCGATCCAGAAACCGTCGACAGAAGCGCGGTGAACCGGCGCCTCTTCCGGATAGTGATCGTTCGACCCCATCCGAAAGGCGCCGCCTTCAATCCAGACCAAGTCGTCGGTCTGGCGCGCATCCGCCTGCGTTGTGACCTCCGCCGGCTTCATGATGCTGCCTCGTATCGTCAGCTACTGGCAGTAGTCCCAGAAGCCCTGGGTGCGGGACGGATCGGTGTAGTACCAGCACATGCCTGGTGCCGGCGCGGCGCCTGCCCACGCTGCTGCTGTCGCGGCCGTGACGACGCCGATCGCAGCGCCCGCGGCAATGGCTCCGCCTCGCGGCCAGCGGTACGCGGCGGGCCGCACCCAGCGGAC
>NZ_LLYB01000098.1:0-473 GCF_001440475.1 Bradyrhizobium lablabi
ATTGGTAACCCCGCATATTGCGATCGACGGACATCTGAGTAAGACCGGCAAGCGGCGCAAGACGGCGATCGACGCGCGTACCACGCGTCACAGCGGCTATGACATCAGCCAGCGTTGCCGCAAACGCATCGAGGAAATCTTCGGCTGGATCAAGAGTTCCGCTGGCTTGGCCAAGGTAAAACTGCGAGGCCGAGACCGGGTAGATGCCGTCTTTGTCCTGGCGCTTGCGGCCTATAATCTGATCCGGCTTCCCAAGCTTCTGGCGGCACCGGCATGAGCATTCGGGGCAGATGGCGGGTCGTTGAGACGCCCGGCTTCGACATGGCCTTGGCGGGCGCCTACATCCTGTTCGATGAGGACGGCGGCGAGTTCGCCTTCGACTGCCTCACAGGCTCCATTCATGGAGCCTGCCACGGTGATGCCGTCGAGTTCGGCTGGCAGGGAAATGACGAAATGGAGCCAGCCAATGGTGA
>NZ_LLYB01000098.1:570-23535 GCF_001440475.1 Bradyrhizobium lablabi
GTCTACGTGAGCGGAATCAATCTGGCCGAACCACAAAGATAACTCGCATGGTAGTTTCGGTCAGCTCTTGTCGTGGAGATCGGTTGACCCGATGAGAGTTTTCGAATTCTCTGATTGCGGGTGAATAAAGAAGATCCCGTGCAACTTGCATTACAACGAACTGACCGGGACGATCGCAGTCGGTTCAAAAACGTCTTGAATACCTACACCGAAGCCACTCGATACCGGAGGGGCGGGAAGGGGCGATATGCTCGATATTTCGCAAATACCCGCAGATCGCGGTCCTCCAACGGTGTACGCCGCAGGCGCATGCCCTTATCCTTCGAAGTTTTTAGGAAAACCGGGGGTTTAGGCAGCGGTGCGCATCTTCCAGAATGAGGGCCGTATGTTGACGCTTCGATCCGCATTCGAGGCCAGTCACGACTGATCGTTTTATTGGACCTTCTTAATGTAACGACAAGCCAGCACCAGCACTCTCGGTTCTCGAGGTAACTAAACATTGCAAGCGTTTCAATCATGCCCTCCGTCTGAACGCCCGGCCAAATTCACGTCCGAAGACAAGCGGTGAGATCGGCGGGACGAGGGCGGCGCGATATTCCTGTGAATCCGCCCTACACGCCGCGCTCGAATGACTGATCAATCCGGCAGCGGGCCGCTGCTAGCGGATCGTCATCGATAGCGCGGAGGAGACGAGCTCGATCCGCATGTGGCCGCGCATCGCACTACCGATCATCTTGCGGCTGAAGAGGTCCACGATGGCAGTCAGGTACATCCAGCCTTCGGCAGTCTGAATGTAGGTGATATCAGCGACGACCCGGTTCGAGGCGGTGATGTTCCCTCACAGTGAACCTCCTCTGATTGGGTGGGTACTGGCCGCGCCGTCCCGGCAACTCGCCCTGCACATCGAGCTCATGCCAATCTGAAGAGGGCTCGACAAGGCAGCGCGATAAAAATCTGAAGGCCCTTCGCACACGCCAAACGAGTTCTGTTCCTCAATCCGCCGTGCGTTCCTTCGGCTGCATGTTCGCCACATCGAGATCTACGACAAGGCCGTAACCAGTTTTCCCGGCTGGAGCTGTTACCGCAACCTAGGGAGATGCCCAGTGTCGAAACCTTCGCGCGGAGATATAAAGGAGATCCGTTTTCGAACAGAGCGCCTGGGCCGCACGATCGCGCGGGTGCGCTGAGGCTTGGCCAGCGAACCCGGTCTCTGATCTGGAGCATCGTTATGTCTCTGACCTCTGCGTGGCAGGTTTTTATGGTAGGGACGGTGGGAGGTGTTCTACTTGAACTTTTGCACTGGAGAGGCTTGCTCCGAGAGGGAACGTTACCTAGCTATACTCGGAACCCGTTCTATTGGATCGTCTCCATGCTGTTGGCGCTCGCCGGAGGGCTGATAGCCTGGCTTTACTTTGGGCCCAGAGCGGATGGCATCGTTGCATTACATGTCGGGCTCTCGACGCCGCTCATCCAACCTCAATCGCCATATCGGCGAGATAGCTGATTGGCTCTCCGGCGGCATCTCGTGTCAGGTCAATCTCTTTGTTTCCTCCAATGCCGAAGCCTGGAACGGCGAGCCCTGGCAGATCGAATTCTCGCGCTGTGTCCGCGAATACACCGAAAACGCGATCACCGAGCGGTTCGGGCCACTCATCTCGAAGCGGCTACCCCGTATGTTCACGACTGCGGATCTGTTCATCGCCTTCGATCCTCATACGGGAAAAAGCAATCCCGAAGTCGATGTCGTCGCTCTCGTCGATATTGCGCTGGCCAAATCCGGAACAGGGACCGTCGGAGCGGATGAACTGCACGAAGATTCTGGCTGGCCGCTTCGTCGTTTCAACCCCCGTTCGCTTACCTGGTCGCGCAGATCGACGATGAGCGAGTTCTGGGTGGCACGGACGACTTTCCGTCACGCGGCTTTCTGATGATCGATAGCGATCGGGTCGCCCTGCATCGTTTTGCGGCCCGCTTGCGCAGATGACGGTCATCTTATGCTGGCATAGATCGATCTTGGGTCCCAGGAGGAGATCGTACCGCCAATCGCAATCCTCGGCGCGTCGCTCTCAGTCCAGGCCGTAACGCTTTCTCCAGCTCACCGCGCGTGCGAGCAATTCATCGCCGGTGGTCTGGTCTGGCCTTAAAATGGCTTCGGCGAACTCCGGCGACGGATATATCATCCGCTTCGCGCCCTTGAAGCTAAGCCAAACGGGGAGCGACCCCTCTTCGACGAACATATCGAGGGCGGCGCGAACCGGGCCGACATCGAAGGCTTCCGCGCGGTCGACCGCTCGAGCCACGATGCATAGACGCTCAAACAGGATCCTTGGCGGATCGTGCTGGTCGAGCGAGAAGACCACGCCACAGCGATCCGGCCTCAAATAGTCAGGCAATTGCTCTATGCGGCGCCACAAGCAGAACCAGGTCCGGCAGACGGACGGACGGATATTGTAGATTCCGCAACCGGTTCCGGTGCAATGCTGACAGAGAACGTCGGCGGACTTTTGCAGCTCCGGTTTTCGGATTTCGAGACCGGGGACTAACTGGTCGAAAATCGAACGTTTTGGGTTTTCATTCGGCTCAGTGTGTTCTTCTATTTGCAATCAGGCAACCATGGCGACGGCGTTTTCGTTTCTCGAATCCTCTCCAAATTTATTCCACCTGCCTATCCGTTCAAGTTCTGAAAGAGATAAGCGGAAAGCCGTATTGCCTGGAGCGCCGGTCGCCATCGTTCGACCGCCCTCGTTGCGACATCGGCCGGCACTAGGGGCCTAGGCGACTTTCAACGCCAGTGAGGCCCTTCGCGAACGCCTTCCGCCGGAAGAATCAGCAACGTTTCTCCAAGAGGATGGGGACCGGTCGGCGTGATGCCTACCCACTGGAGCGTCTCGTCGAAGGCCCACGCCTGGTCGGCGGGCTTTCGGGCACGAAGTAGTGGCAGTACACGTACTCCAACGGCTTGCCCTTCGGGTCGAAAGCTTGCGCCCTTTCGATGATTTTCCGATGTCTGGCGCGTTCCACGCCATCCCCTTCGACGGCCTCGAAGCCGATATGGACGACACCGGGTCGACCCACGGGAAGCTGATCGTTGGCTTCGGATAGTTTCGTCGTGATGTCGCGGGCCTTGGCATCGATGGCTTCGGAAGAAGCCGATTCCCAACGGAGTAGTACGGCAAGATCGCATGCGCGCACATATCGTGGGTTGTCGGCGAGTTTTAAGCGGCTCACCTGAATGTAGTTGGCGTGCCTCACGTAGCGGCCCCAGAGCAGCTCCAGCATTCGTGAGCTCGACGCAAGCACATGGTGGTCGGCAAGAACGTCGCGCAAAGGGTCGAGATCGAGCTCGCCCATCGCACCATATGAGACATCGTCGCTCCAAAGCAGCGACGGCAGGTTGGATCTGAGCCACTCCAGCGATTTCTCGGTCAGATAATCGGGCGGCACCCGATCGATAGGAACGCGGAAATGGACATCGCAGAATGCGCTTTGCTCGTTCTGGGAAAACCCCGTCGCGCTGTGGCACCACAATTCGCGCATTGCGGTTCGTTCCCGCTCGCCGTATTGGCTCGTCTCCAAGCGCTTGCACTCGACCGCGAACGAGCGGGAACCGATGTCGACGTCCATGTCGTATGTCCGGCTCAGCCCGCGTTGCTCGGGCACAAAATTTACCCGCGCTCCCGACGAACGATAGGCGGATGCGACCAGCAGTTCAAAGAGCCCGCCATTTGGTTGGCGCCTTTCACTGGTGACCAGGCGGCGTACCCGTTCCTCGATGCCATCGACCGAAAGAAGCAGATCGAGATTGCGCCCGATAGCCTTGAAAACCGGCACGACCCGCGATCCCAACGTCGGCTCGAAATTCCAGACATGATCGATGAAGGCTTCGGCCAAGAAGAGGTACCAACCGAATACGTCGGACTCCTCAAAAAATCTGCCGCGGTCGGTCTGGTCGACACGGCCGAGCGACGCCGCATACAAGCGGTTGGCCGCAGCATTGCGCCGCTTCTTCCACTCGTTCTGGCCTATAAAGTCGCGAAAGTAGCTCACAGCCCGTCGGAGCTCGACTGCGCAAGCAGGACGGCGCCGAGGGTCGACCGCCCACGCCGGGTATGATGGGGGACCCGAAGTCGAGGTGAGGGCGGGCCCGGCGGGCGTGTAGATCCCTAGCAGCAGCGTGGCGCCCGCTGGCGTGCTGCATCACCAGTGCGCAGAACTGCTCGTCGGGAACCTCGGCTTCCGCAGCGAGTCGGCGATCTGTCCAATGACCACCCGTGGGGCCGAGCGGGAAGGCGGCTTTTTTGATGCCGCCGGGGGTAGCTCGACGTCGATTAGCAATTTTTTGCCATAGGCTCCCGATGCGGTCCTAGCCACTCACTCCTGGTCGACGAATCGACTTTTGTTTTGCCAAGGCGGGTATCAGGACGCTGTCGGCATACGTGCAGCCGGTCGATAGGATCGGTTTCTGGCCGGTTTTCTTGGCCTCCTCCGGAGTGTGGCCTTCCCCGGCATCGAGGCGAACTACCATGGGCGCGTACCCTGGCTCCCATGCCCGCGCGGAAGGCAAGTTGATGCGCAGGCTCGAGAGGATGGCCATGCCGGCATGGTCGAGGTCGCCCCAGAAGGCTGCGTCGACGTCGAGGTCGCTGTAGAAGGCCGCATCGAATGCCTCCAGCTCAGTTGCAGCAGAGACTGCGTCCAGACAATAAAACGCCCTGGATCCGGACGATTTTAGCATCCGCCCGGCCGTCCCCACGTGAGTAGATCAAGGCGGCGCCGGCATAGGGAGTGAATCGTCCACCCAGGAGCGCTTCTCTGGCGTCGCGGATGACGCGTTCGAATGAAACCTTGTTCTCGATGAAGAGTATCCAGGAAAAAGTTCCCGCAAAATATACGTTCAGAAGGATCGGCTGAGCCGGGTAACCTGTCGGCCTGGCTGGGGGCGCGGTCGGCTCGGTCGGCACCTCAAATTTGGTCATCTTGGCATCTTAAGGCGCCATTAAGGCAGTTTAGGGTAGGTTATGGTTCCAATGGCTTGACTTTTGACTGAGGCAGGCCTATCTTTTTGGAGCCATGAGACGCCTTTAACCTGGATAAGGGAGCCTTAAGACGCCATGCCGCCCCGCAGCGCACTCACAAATGCCCCGCCGATTGCTGTCCAAGAAGCTCTGCAAAACTTGGGTAACAAGCTCAGGACGGCGCGGCTTCGGCGCAACCTCAGCCTTTCAGAGCTCGCCGCAAAACTCGGTGTGGATCGCCATGTGCTCTCCGACGCAGAAAAGGGCAAGCTCGGTACCAGCGCGGGCATCTACGTCGCAGCTCTGTGGGCCATGAATTTGCTTCAGACGCTAGATGGTGTGGCCGACCCGAAGACCGACGAAGAGGGACTGGCCCTCAGCGGCCTCGAAGAGCGCGAGCGCGCGCGAACCGGAGGAGGGCCCAGCAATGCCTTCTGAGGAGTGCTTCGTCTACATCACGCTGCCAGGACAAACCGAACCGGTCACCGCCGGGAGGTACCAACTCGATACGGGCCGCCAAGGGACGGCGGTAGGCCAATTTGTCTATGGCAAGAGCTACCTCTCGCGAAACGACCGGGTCGAATTCGATCCGGTCGAACTCAAGCTTCAAGTGCCGGTGTTCCGGACGACCAAGCTGCGGGGCAACTTCGGAGCGCTTCGCGACAGTTCTCCCGACGCCTGGGGGCGGAAACTGATCGAGAAGCGGCTGGGCAACGTCGCACCGACAGAGATTCAGTATCTGCTCAATTCGCCCGACGACCGCGCCGGCGCGCTCGGCTTCGGTCTCAATGTCGAACCGCCGGCACCTGTGCGCAAATTCAATCGCACTATCGATCTGGCCAAGCTCATCGACCTCGCCGACCAGATCGTCGCGGCGGAGAGGGATCCGGATGCTCCAAAGCCCGCGGGTGCCGACGCCGAACAGGCCGAAGCGCTTCTGAATGCCGGAACGTCTATGGGCGGCGCGCGTCCGAAGGCGACCGTCGAAGATGAGGATGCGCTTTGGGTAGCCAAATTTTCGCATCCCGACGACCGGTGGAATAATCCTCGCGTCGAGCATGCGATGCTGACACTCGCGCGCTCGTGCGGGATTTCGTGCGCGGAAAGTCGATTGACCACCGTCGGTACTCGCGACGTGCTCCTGGTGAAGCGATTCGACCGTCACAAAACGGAGAAAGGATATTTGCGTAGCCGAATGGTGAGCGCCTTGACGCTTATCGATGCGGACGACTCGCCCGAGACTGCGGACAAACGCCGCAAATGGTCCTATCTGCTGCTCGCCGACGAAGTCCGGCGGGCCGCTACGGCAAGTCAGACCAGGGATCTTCCGGAACTCTTCCGTCGCGTATGTTTCAATGCGCTGATTTCGAACACCGACGACCATCCTCGGAATCACGCGATCGTCGCAAAGGATACGGCTTGGTCGCTGTCGCCTGCCTACGATCTGACGCCGAATCCGATGATCGCGCTGGAGCGCCGTGATCTCGCGATGGCTTTCGGGGATTGGGGCCGGTACGCCAACCGCACCAATCTGCTTTCCCAAAGCGAGCGATTTCTCGTCTCGCAGGAGGAGGCTACTCGCATCATCGACGGCATGATCGAAACCGTCGGCGCCTCCTGGTACGCGGTCGCCCGCCAGGCTGGTGTCAGCGAAAGGGACTGCGAGCTCATCCGCAGCGCTTTCGTGTACGAAGGCTTCAGCTACGACCTGAATGACCCGACGATCGCGACCGACGACCCGGAAGAGCTTCCCACAGCGGGAAATCGGATGTGACCGCCGGGGCCCGGGTGCGAACCATCACCCGCGTGGCACATGTCGGATCTGGGCCGGATCAAGAAAATGCCGACATCATCCGCGTCAATCGTAGGCCTCCACCCTGGTCGCGAACTGCAGCGTTTGAACCGGACCGAAACCTTGTCGGTTCAGTACGCCGTGATTGAACAGAAGGATACCTCCCTTTGTATCCTGCGGCACGAGACCACGTCGTATCAGCGCGTTGACCACGACTTGCCGGGGATGAGTTTCATCATCAGGCCCCGCCGAGATGACGCAACCAATGGAATTTCTCGTTCCAAAGCCTGAGACATTCCCCACGATCCGATTGAGAAGCGTAGGGGAGATGTTGTTGCGGCTGCCGTGATGCGGCACCCGAAACACGTTTAGGGCGGTTCCGAACTGCAGACCAATGGCGTTCCCGTACGATACGGCCGCCCCCAAAGCCTTCAATCCGGCGTCCGCCCTCAGAAAGATGTTTCGGCCGTCGATCTGGCCATAGAGAACCACGCTGGATTCGTTTTCCGCCGCGGTGATGCCACCCTCGCGCAGGGTTTCGGTAAGAAGGTCATCTGCGATAATTGCATTTTTCAGAACTAATGAGTCAATTGACGATAAAAACTCAATGATTTCAATAGGAATTTTCGGACCACTTTGAGTCCCGGTTTCTCCCAAGCTGAGTCCGGTCCCTCATCGTGCGCCTGGATATGAGTCCGAATTTCAGGCTAAAGCGCGGTCGCTAACTAGGACACGTACTCATGATCGTTCGCGATGTCCTCTGTGGATGGCTCCCGCGTTGCAAGGGGTAAATGGATGTGCTGGCTTTGGTCGGGTGCAGTCTTCTGTCCGGCCTGTTGATGCAGTCGGTTGAGACTGCTGGCCCTGATGGAGTCCGCGAACAAGATCCCATTCTGCTTATCAGGCTCTGACGCCTTGGACATCGGGTGGGTTGTTCCTGTTCCCGGTCTGACCGGTTTGCCATCACATCGCATCGCTCTCGCAACCCCGTGAAGCTGATCTCCTCTTCAGCCAAGCCTTGTAATCGTTGATTTATGTCGCCAATGCTGGCCGGTGGCCGGCACGATAGGTCTCGCCACGTGCCATGACCGCCCAGACGATCCGCGCTGTCTTGTTCGCCATCGCGACGGTCGCGACCCGCACGGGTTTGCGTGCGAGCAGATCGGCCAGCCGGGGATCGACCGTCTTGGGATTTACTTTGCCCGTCGCACCAGTGAGGTCATGCCAACAATGAGCAGCTTGCGCAGGTATTTATCGCCCATTTTGCTGATGCGACCGAGCCGCTCTTTGCCGCCGCTCGACTTCTGAAGCGGCGTCAATCCCAACCAGGCGGCGAACTGCCGCCCCGAGCGGAACTGACGTGGGTCGGTGATCGATGCGGCAAGTGCCGTCGCGCCGATCGGCCCGATGCCAGGGATCGTCATGAGACGACGCGCAACATTGTTGCCACGTTGCCAGACAAGCAGATCGCGATCGATCTCGCGAAGCCGGATGTGGATGTCGAGCGCCTGCTGCGACAGCGTACTGACGATCTTGGCAGCTTCCGTCGGTACATCTGGTGCTTCACCGTCGACGATCCGTCTTGCCATCAACAGCGCCCGCTCGAGCCCCTTGGGGATGTCGATGCCAAACTCGGCGAGCAGGCCGCGCATCATGTTGACCAACTGCGTGCGCTGCTTGACCAGCAGATCGCGTGTCCGATGCATCGACAGCGCCGCCTGCTGTTCGGGCGACTTCACGGGCACGAACCGCATCGTCGGCCGCGTCACCGCTTCGCAAACCGCTTCCGCATCGGCCGCGTCGGTCTTGCCGCGCTTGACATACGGCTTGACGTAAGCCGGCGGCATCAGGCGCACCTGATGGCCGAGTTTGATCAGCTCGCGTGCCCAGTAATGCGAGGTGCCGCACGCCTCCATGCCGACCAGGCAGGAAGGCAACCTGGCAAAGAATGGCAGCATCTGCGCTCGGCGAAGCGACCGGCGGATAACGACCTGACCGGTCGCATCAACGCCGTGAACCTGAAAAACACTCTTGGCCAGGTCGAGGCCGATCGTGGTAATCTCCATGACGGATGGCTCCCATTTTGCTCGTGAATGCTTGATAGCCTTCACACCTTGGCACCTAGATGCCGTGAGCGGGAGCCATCCACCTCATCTGCTTTGCTTCGATACCGACCACCTTTTGTGCAACCGCAGCAAATGTCGCGCTGGGGCAATTCCGGAATCGCTAAGGGCAGCAGACTCCTGTCGATCACCGGCGGCGACTAGTAGGTTAAACAGTGGACCGAGCATCATGGCGCTGCTGAGGGCCGCTCAGTTGACTCGTACGTCCAGGGACGTCGCTCGACGGCGGATACGTCGATTGGCAGTAACTTGCATTCGTCCCAATGCGTCGACATCAAGGGCCGGGTGGCGGGATTCGTATAACTCCCAACGACGGCCTTCCGGCGTCACGTCGCCGCCGTCCCCGACGTCGAACGCGCTCTTCTCGGAGGGCGCTCTGTAGTCTCTACAAGGACTTCAGGCCATTGGGATAGGATCCGGATTCTCCGGACAGCCGCGACGAATCCAGTCCTCAATTTCGAGAATATCGGCATGATCAAAAAACGGTCCACCCAGCGGCATGCGCCTGAAACGGCCCGTGCTGCTAAAATCAGGCGTGTCGCCCCGCAACGCATGAAGTACAATTGAATTGTCGGGATCGCCGGGCAAGACAATCCTCTGACCTTTGACCTTCCCTTCGGTGACGAATACCTGATAGGTCATGGCGCGCCACCAGCGACCGTGGCCCGACACATCAGGATCGACATTCAGCCTCTGACAGCAATCATCCATGAATTGCTGGAAATCCGTCCATGCGTTGATCTTGTTGGCCATCCGCTTCACCAATCGAAATTGCGTTCGATGACTGGGTCCGCACATGCATCGGAGATGCGCAATTGAGAGGTGTGCAACAAATTCATTGCGCCTCGATTCCACGCCAAATATGCTACTTCTGATTGTAGAGCTCGGATTGCCGAAGTCAACCGGAACGAGCAGGCGAACCCAAGGGCCGTCAGAGGGATCCGGGTACCGCTATCCTCGATTGAAATCTTTGTCTTGACATCCCTCGGTCGTGCAACCGATGATATGGGCATATTTTATTGATCCGAGGCTGCGATGTATCGCCTGGTTCCGTTCTTCATTTCCGCATCTTTCAATAGTCCGGCCTTTATTAGACGTTTTATGGTTTTGACTGCGGTTTGCTTCGCGTCAGGGACACCTGCCCAAAGCGAGCCCTATGATATTCCGCAGGACACGGCGGCCGCGATTAATCGCCCTGACGAGTACGCGTGGAAATTGTTTGTCGCGCTCAATTGGCCCGCAGATGTGACAAAGCGCGCCGCAAGTCCTGCCGCAAAATTCGGTGCGGACGGACCGGTTGTCTGGGAAACCTGGAAGAACGCGCGCGGTGAGGTTTTTCGATCGGATGGAAAGGATCCCGGCGATTGGCTGGACCTGCCGGCTGTGGTCGCCTCGCGGAACGCTGCCGACGTCGATCCCAGGCCGCTCCAACAAATCGCCCGCGACAATCAGCTTGGAATTTTTCAGCCGGCGTTTGATCCCCTCGCGGCAATAAACCAAATCAACGAAACCCGTCTCAACAAGGAGGCCTACGAATTCGTCCGCAGCAAGACGCTTTACAATCGGGATGGTCAGAACGCGCTCGCCAAGGCCGGTGAATTGACGATCTCCTTCCCGCTTCCGGCCAAGGAGATCAAGGCGCAATGGCGTGTGATTAGCGAAGCGGATAAGCCCCGGTACCACTGGACGACACTTCGCCAGGGCAACACGACCATCATTTTCGGTCTAACCGCGCTTCATATCACCACGAAGGATCTGCCGAATTGGTTCTGGGCAACCTTCGAACATGTCGATAACCCAACGCGCCCGGGAAATGAGCCATGGATGCTCGAATCGCGCGACAGCTTTGCATGTCCGGCCGCTCCGTATAATTGCAACTTGGCCCCCAGCGGAATCGGTTTACAGGGAACGAAATGGGCATTCTTTCGGCTGAGGGGCACGCAAACAGATTTCGTCGACTCGCGTGGAAACATTACGCTGCTCGCCAACTCGCAACCCGAAGGAGGGTTCCAGAAGAGCTCGTCGTGCATCACTTGTCATGCACGCGCGACCATCGGCGCGAGCGGCAACGATCGGCTACAGGTCTTTATGCCAAATGGCGAGAGCGCTAACGGACCGCCGGATTCGAACTGGTTCGTTACCAAGGACGCCAACGGCAAGTCGATCCTCCGCTATACTCAACTGGATTTCGTTTGGTCGCTATTCCGCGCCCAGCCGAAGCAATAAGGCTGGAGCTTCGCAATGTCGAATGAATCCCGTCGCCAGCGCGTGATACGGTTGCTGGGCGCTGCGGCGCTGCTGCTCGCGATTGGCAGCATTTCGTCCGGTTACGCGGCCGAAATCGTCATGAAGAAAGCTACGCCTGCCGGCGCAGGCGCTCCTCAGATCGACGGCGGCACCAGGCAGGACGTAGCGACGTGGCCGGCAACGCTCAAATATTTTCTGTCGGATAACTTTGCCTGCACCAGCACCATCGTTGGCGAACGCGCGGTGATAACGGCGGCACATTGCGTCGCTGGTGCGACCCAGGCAAAAGTGGAGTTGGGCGCCGATATATTTCCGATCGACTGCACCACGCATCCGCTTTTCGTCCGCGAGACACTCGAGGCCGATATTGCCTTGTGCTACAGTTCGAAGGATTTCCCCAGCACCATAGGATTTGAAAATCTCGATCTGCGGTCGACGCGCGTTCGCATCGACAGCAACCTGTATCTGCTCGGGTTTGGCTGTCGCAATGTGAATACCCTCGCAGCCGACGGCGAGCTTTATGGCGGCAGCGCGAGGGTATACCAGTTGGCCACGTTGCCGACCGGCCATGTTCGAACCCGGGGCGGCGTCGTGATTTGTCCGGGTGACAGCGGCGGCTCCGCCTACTTGCTGGCGGTCGACGACAAGCCGGTAAATCCACGGTCGATCGTCGGCATCAATTCGGGCTATATCGCGGTTAACCGCGTCTCCGCGATAACAGGACTTACCGGGGTGATGGCGGACTTCATCCGGGACTGGGCGGACGACCGGAAGGCACGCATATGCGGCGTTCACCAGGACGCGCGGTTTTGTCACGATCGATTCTCGCCTTGAGGGCCACGATGCGCGCTCGTAAGCTGCTCGTTTCCTGCTGCATTATTTCCTTGCTTGGACTCTGTTCGCCATCGGCTCTTGGCCAGGACACCAGCAAGGACCTTCTCATAAAAACGACAAAACTCACTCCCGAGCTGGTGGTAGCAGCCGCCAAGCTCGGAAAAGAACGGATGATCCCGGCCAAGGCCAACTCGGACATCTTGAAGCTGATCGCGGAGATCTGCGGTACCGCCAATGCGCGCCGCTACTATCTTCCGGTCTTTCTGTCGGCCAACGCCGGCAATGAGGATATTCGATCTGGGAAGACGATCCTTACCAAGGACGCAACGCTGGTCTTTCCGGCCTGCCTCTATGCAGACGAGCAGCTTGCGACGGCCAAGGCATCGAACACGCGCATCGAATGGGGCAAGCTGACCCCGACCACGGCGCGTACGTTGCAGGATGCGATGCGCAAGACCGAGCCGTCTGTTGCCGCGCTCCCCAAGAGCACCAAATGGATCGCAAGCGCGAGTACGACCGCGGCGCTCGAGGATGTCTCCAGCACTAATTGGGGCGGCCAACTGATAGGCTACGAACATCTCAACAAGACGATTCCAAAGAAATTGGTCCAGCAGGGCCCCGCCATCGTCGCGGGATTCGACAGCGGGCGCATTCTCGATCCTGGTGCGAGCGAACAATACAAGAAGCTGCTGAAAGGATCGCTCGCCACCGATGCAACGTCGCTCGACAGCAACCTGATCCTGAATTCGGCCGCCTTCGAGCGGATCGCGCGAGTGCAAGATATTCGGGCGTCAAATCAGACGACCGACTTCAGCAGACTGCCTACCGGCTCCAGCGTTGTTACGTCGGATTTCGCGCCTGGCGGATATCAGCTCACCCTCAAGGAAGGCACCGATGTCAAGGCGGCCGCGAAGGAAATCTTCGCGGCTTTGCCGCCGACGGCCTCGGCAGTCGGCCAATTGTCGAAGTTTACGCCGTACTTTGCCGAACCGCTCAGTGGCGGCGCCGGCGACTGCACGCCCGGCGCGGCCAAGAAATGGCCGATCGATCTCGACGAACTCAAGACCGTCCTCGAAGCGCGCAAACGCATCGGTAAAATGCCGCTTACGGGCAGACTACTGATCCTCGACACCGGATTCCCGCGCGGGAAGGTCGGCACCGCCCCGTTCAACCAAAACTTCTTCCATCCCAGTCCGCGCGATGACGATCCACTGAGAGAGCGCTTCTTGTGGACGGTCGCGCGTCCACCGGAATACTTCAACGAGAACTCGGAGAATGCCAGCCACGGCGTCGGCGTGCTCGCGCTGGCGCTCGGAGGAACGCAGCTTCTGGACGAAGGCTGGCTCTGGCAACACATCGATACGCAAGGCGGCTTCATCGTCGACTTGATGGGCTATCAGCGGCTTCCCGGCAACAAGCTGGGTGTCGATGCCAACGCGGTCACGCGAAGCCTGTCCGGAACAGGCTGGGGTCAAGCCGATATCGTATCCGTCAACCTCAGCCTCAAATTCAATATCGAGACGATGGAAGAGGCGCCCGACTTCAGCGGCTATTTCAACGAGCAGCAACAAGTTCTGTTTGTGATCGCTGCCGGCAATGACGGAGCCGACGTGGTCGGCATCATCCCGGCGCAGTGGGGCGGCACTTCCAAGCGAAATGTACTGACGGTTGGCGCCGTGTCATCCGACAACAAATATTGGACGAAATCCAACAAGAGCCAATCCTTTGTCGATATCGGCGCGCCAGGTTGCGCGGTGCCGACCTTGTCCTGGAACAGCACATCGCAAAAGTTCGAGCCGGTCGTGCTGAGCGGTACATCGTTCTCCGCCCCGCTGGCGTCCTTTGCTTCCAACTTGCTCCAGGAATTCACGGCCGGTGCAAGGCGCAAGGCGCGAATCCTGTCGAGCGGCCGCTTCTCCAGCGATCTTCGGAAAACAACACGATCGTCCCGGGTGCTCGATATACCAGTAGCGCTCGCCACTCCTTTTGACGTTGTACGTATGGGTGACGGAAAGATGCGTCTCGGACGCATTACCTGGGCTCCCGGGCGCACGCTCTGCAATGTCCCGTTCGTTCAGGGCAGTTTTGCGCAAGTTCAACGCACCGACACGCCTGACCAGTTCAGCGTCGTCCGCAAGATCGGACCAACCAATCAGGGGGCAGTAGATTTTTCGGATTGCACGCTGGCGAGCGGCCAGCTCAGCAGCATAGGCTTTCAGGAGGCCGTGGCATCTGACGATGGACTAAGGCTCGGGCCCGCCGAGACGCTGGATATCAGAAATCTCGAGAGCATCACCTTTTGCGACAACTGCGACTTGTGGCAGCCGTAGGCCGGTGTCGGGCTTTGCGCATTGCGGTTCGAACCGGGACGAGAGACCCGAAACAGCTCAATGCGGCCTCGTAGCGTCGCCGCCTCCCGAAAGAGGGACGGCTTACCTCCACGGGCGGGCGGCTTGCGCTTGTTTGTGCGAGGGCGGTGACCGGTATTTGGTGCTTCGCTTAGCTGCCTCTACATGTCCTGTCGTTGCAAGTCGGCATCTAACTTCGGCCATTGAGGGACGAGAAGAAGCGATCGTTCAATGAGAGATTGGAAGTGATCGCTCGCGGGCACTTGCGATCCGTGCCAACTTATGATTGATTTGATTTGTTCATTGATGCATTTGAAGCGCGGGCGTTTACGATGCCTTCGAAGAGTTGCTGTTTGGCTTTCGCGTTATTCGCCCTCGTCACGTCTGGCGCAGCTGTGATTCAGCCGTCCAGCGCGAGAGCTCAAGCCGCGCTTCCAGCGGGTGTCTCCAAGGAAGAGGGCTTCGGTACCGTCCTGAAAGCGTCAAAGTGGGAGCGTTTGAACATCCAGGTCTGCTGGGAAAATCCTGTCACAGACGACGCGCCTTATCGTTTGATCGTGCGATCGGCCGTGGAGGAAACGTGGCAGCGCTATTCAAAGATTAAATTCGAAGGATGGGGGAAGTGTGCGCAAGACACGCCCGGAATCCATATCCGCATTGCGGAGGAGGGCGCCCACACCAAGGCACTCGGCAAGTTTCTCGACCAGCGCCCCGATGGGATGGTCCTCAACTTTACCTTCAAGACATGGAGCAAAAGCTGTCAGGCGACCCGCGAGTTCTGTGTGTACGCCGTCGCGGCTCATGAGTTCGGGCATGCCTTGGGTTTTGCCCATGAGCAAAATCGTGCAGATGCTCCCGCCGAATGCCGCAAGGACGCCCAAGGCACGACTGGCGACTACAATGTTACGAAGTACGATCCACAATCCATCATGAATTATTGTAACCCGATATGGAACGGCGACGGCAAACTAAGCGACCTCGACATCGAGGCGCTACAAACCTTTTATGGCAAACCTGGCCAGGGTGCTCGATCGCGCAATGCCTTACCGTCAGCGCCTTGGCTGACGAGGCTGCGGTCAAGGTCGCCGGAAAATACGATGCCCGCGTCGCTCACGTAGAGACGATTGGGACGCTCTTCAACAATAAACAAGACGTCGGGGCGGGCTCAGGCCTTTTAATTGGTGAGACGCTTATCGTTACCAACAATCATGTTCTTCCGGAAGCGAACAACTACAAGCGGCTGGACATCTTTATCCGCCTCAAATCCCGCCTAAACAATCCGCAAACTGCTACTGTTTTGGCACGTGATCCTCAGCGGGACTTGGCGTTGCTGGAGTTGAGTACGCCCGTTCTGGATGCCGGCGGCAAGCATTGTCCAATGCCTATTGTGTCGAACCCATCCCAAGCCCCGATGGGTACTACAGTGCTCGTACTCGGATTTCCGCTCAACCAAGACCTGAGCTTATCGGGCGGTTTGATCAGCAACCATGGCTCACCTCCGAAAGAAATCAGATGGCAGACTGACACCGTCATGAACCCGGGCAATAGCGGGGGACCGGCATTCGAAGACCATGGCTTCTTATTGGGCATCGCATCCGGCGGCATCGTCCAGTGGACGATCGGCGGAGAGACGCGCAATGTGAACGGCGTAAACTACTTCATCCCGGTATCAGAGCTCGTGGCGAGCCCCCTCTATCAGCACATAGACAAAATCCCTCAGGAAAAGCGCTGCTGGCGTGCATCTCAGGAGGATCTCGTCGTCGATGCGAGCACCTCAATCGCGGTCGGTGATGCAGGATCATCGAAAGCACCTCTGGGTCCTACCAAACTTGAACGGAGCTATACAGTTTCAGAGACCAAGGACGATCATCCGGTAGCGTTGGCATCGCATTCCCGGAACTATCAATCTCGTTTCCTGGCAGAGCCCGGCTACAAGATCGTCGCGTGCACTCCGAAGGCGGAAAGCGCAAATCATGCCAACGATATTACCTGCAATATTGATAGCGGCGGAGGATCTGCCGTCTTTGCGTACCGGCTGGAAAGCGGTCCCGCTATCGATCGCTGGCGCGGATGGTGGGCCGGATACGTGACGCTGCGGCAAGAGCGCATCGCAGGGGATGGCGCACAATAGGAGTTAGACGACAGCCGTAAACGATCAATAGCGAGGGAGAGCAATCTTCAAACGGACGGCGATTGCGAACGAACGGTAAGGGGGCGAAAATGGCACGATTGCATCGAACAGCGCTTGCGCTTACATGCGCGCTCGGCGGGTGCGCCATCATGCCCGACATTGCACCGGACTGGGCACTTCCAATGCGGGAGATCATGCTCCATTCGGCCTGTGAACTTCAGGATGCGCTCGGTACGCTTTGATCGAGAGGTGCCGCCGCACGAATTGTTCAACGCACGAAACTGGAAGATCGCGGTCACGCTGAATCCGAAATCGGAAGCGGACATCGTTCCGGGTGCCGGTTTAACTCGGAGGGTTCCTGCTGCCGCGACGACGCGCTTCTCGAATTGGGTTGTGGGAAGCGGTAATGGTGTCACTCTTGATATGAGGGGAAACCGTACTGGAAGCGTCGATTTCAATTTCGACTCTGAAAAACTAATCCTTGATAGCGCGCTGCCCTGCGAGCGCGAAACGATTTCGTACCACTCACTTACAAAGAATCTGGGCATTAAAGACTGGCTTTATCGCTCCGTGCGAGCCAACGCGGTGGCGGACCTGTGGGGCTTGGGGTGGAATGGCGATAAAAGGTCTGAAGCGATGGGTGAAAAGGACGACGCCAACGGCAAGGATCGAGGGGGAATTCTCGTTCTATTTCGATGTCGTGCACCGCTATTGGGCCGGAGGGGCGAGCGAGCAGATAGAGCGCCCCCCGAACTGGTTCTTTCCCTTAGCCGCGCACTACGCTCCTTCGCGTGCAATGCCGCACTTCAGCGCCCTGCGCGGCCATCTTTTGCTTCGGCACATTCCGCAAATGTCCTTCAGCTTTCACGCTAATTCCATCGCAAAAGATACCTACATATTCGATGATTGAAGCCGAATTTCTGCTGATCTGGCGCAGCCAGAGCAGAAAAACGGCTTCTTGTTCTCGAGGACGTGCGATTCGTACGATCGAGAACGAAACTTCGCTGCACGCCAATGGCCTCTTCTAATTGAAGACCGCGTCTTAAGCGCAGCACCATCGCCGAGGCGGTCGCTCTTCTCGCAAGTGGACACGCGAGCCGGCAAAAGTGCCGCGGGTGCTCTTCGATCTCCAGCCCCAGCGGAAGCCCACAAGCCATCGAATCCGCTTCTTCTGCGAGAACCGTCGACAGCAGGCCATGGCGGCCATGATGTGAACAAGGCCGGTCTCGGCCATACGGGGGCGGAGGCTTTGGCGGATGACATCGTGAGAAATTTCAGGAGAGCGCCACGCAGGCGGCTATGATGCGGTCGCCGGCGCGGGTGAGATCCTCGAGCGACAAGGCATAGGAAATCCGCAAGGACCTGGATGCTTCTGCGCGAGCAAACGCCGGATATTGCGCAAATTGATTCTGGCGTTCGTGCAGGATTTAAATTCCGGCGTCAGGTCTGCGAGTACATTTGTGATCCGCGAGCGAGATCACCGAGTTCGATGCGCCTCATCGCGCAAGGTTCAGTCAGCGGCAATAGTCTCATTCATTCTTCCATCGTTTCCAGGACGCGCCAAGCTCGGCCTTCTGAGAGCGCGCAAGGCGCCGGAGGAGGCGGCCGCACCGCTTCCGGCTGGAACGGCGGTGGAGCAGACGGACCGCGACGGTCCACCTTGCGGCCATGGAGCCGAGCCATGGCACTTTTGTCGGCGAAGGAGGACGTGGAGGCTGCGATGAGAATCTTGGCGAGTGCGTGCGGCCGGCGTGCCGGATTTGGGGGATCAACGTCCGTTCGAAGCAGGGTAGAATTCGCCGCCGCCTGAATTCTGCTGACGCCATTCGTTGATTCAGCGCGAGCAGGCGCGTTTTGCCGTTCTTGTGGCGGAAGTTTCGGTGCGCGAAATCGCACCCGATGTCAACCGTGCGGCTGCCTCGGTCAGGCGACGAGTTCTTGGGAAGAACTGCTGGAGCCACTTGCATCGAAGCGACAGTCGCGATCAGCGGGCGGTGCCCTGTTTGGGAATCCTTGAGGCTCGAAACGTTAGTTTGTTCCGGACGGTCTCAACACGCTTCACACGAATGCGTCGGCGATGCGAGGCGCGAAGGTGGTCAAGCGCTACCATGTTCAGCCAAGTGAACGGGCACTGGCGCATCCGAGGTTGAGCAACCAGCCACCCGGCACCGACCAAGAACGCAGCAGCGTCGCGAAGGGGATCGGCAATGAGGTGCATCTAGGGGAGCAGCGCATCATCCATCTGCGTATGCGCAAGTCATACAAAAAGCGCATGAGAATGCCATCAATGCTCGATCCGCTGAGCCCCGTCTGACCGCGCTCGCAATTCTAGGTCGCCTCGCTGAACAACGCTCCGAACAATTCGGTCCGCCGCAGCACACCATTGTGCAGCGCTTGTTGCAATCGCTCATGCGCAAAGCAACCGAGACGAACATCCCGCGCACGGCTGAGGGTGCGGCACTGTCCCGTGATCCCCGGACTGGGGCCGCTGCTGTGTGATGGGCACTCCGCGACGTCCCCTGTCCCTTCGATCCTGCGAGCAATGACGCAATCTCGCACCGGCCGACAGTCGGGACTACATCCCTCAAACATCCTCAGGTGAGGCAATACACATAGCAACAAGCGAGATGCCGATCGCGCGCTTTGCGCGACACGAGGCACACCGGTTCGAGCCGCTCGGCGCGCAGCCGTCGTTCGGATCGTTGTTACGGCAGCTACGCTGCCGCGGGTCTCCACCGCTATCGGTTGTTGGGTCCTCTTGCCGAATACAAAGCAGCTATTGCGGGAGCTTCTGATGGTGCGCGCAAAGAAGACAACCCGAGCCCCGATCGATCGGCGCGACGCCATGCTGGCGCGATTGCAGCTCCCCGCATCCGTGACCAGCTTGACAGCCTGCTCGACGAGACGGCGCGCCGGGCCTGCTTTCATGAGCTCTTGCATAAGCGAAGCTGACCACCTGGCTCTCCAGGCTCGGGGGTAATCCACGGGCCGCCAAGTTGGATCCCGGAAGAACTGCAGGCTATGCCAGGCAAAACTGTTCAAATTGTCCTGCGGAGAAAAATCTCATGCTCCAGGCCTGGCGGCCCAATAGTGGCCGTGTAGTTCACGCCGCGGAGAGTTAAAGTTCTCTCTGGCTCGGACAGGCTTGGCAGCACGTTGTGCAAGAGCATTCCTTCTTTGAGGTCTTCCGGCGCCCACTGTTCCCCGTGCTGCCAGCCCGGAGGTGCATAAAACGACAAGGGTGGCAGCGGACCCGCTTCATTAGGCACGGATTCATCATTCAGCAATCGCCGATGCTCATTTGGAGGGAATTGGACTGGATCGAACGTGAAGTGCTCCGGATCGACATTGAAGAATGGCGCCGCGGCGGGTTCATCGTCTAGCAATTGCCAAAACTCAGCTGGAGGGAATTGCACTGCATCGGAGGTGAAGTCCTCTGGATCGGCCAGCGCCAACGGCCCGGGCTCCGCACCTCCCTGTGGTTGAAGCTCCTCACGAAGCCGCTCTTCCAGTTCCCGAAGGTCCCCTGGATCGACCGAGACCGTCAACGGAGCGTGCTCATCATCCAGCAGTCGCCGAACTCTTGCTGCAGGGCTGTCAATGAGCTGCTCATTTCGAAGACCTATGATGTCGGGCGGACTCTGAGGCTGCCGTGAGCTCGGGCGCACTTGCTGTTCGAAAGGCGTGGGTTCATCATCCAGCAATCGCCGAAGCTCAGTTTGAGAGAATTGGACTGGATCGAGCGTGAAGTTCTCTGGATCGACATTGAAGAATGGCGCCGCGGCGGGTTGATCATCTAGCACCTGCCGAAACTCAGCTGGAGGGAATTGCACTGGATCGAAGGGGAAGTGATCTGGATGGACCAGCGCCAACGGCCCGGGCTCAGCACTCCGCTGTGGCTGAAGCTCCTCATGTAGCCGCGCTTCCAATCCGCCAAGCTCCCCTGGATCGACCGAGACCGTCAACTGAGGGGGCTCGTCATCCAGCAGTCGCCGACGTTTTGGTGGAGGGCCGCTCATAAGCTGCTCATCTCGAAAATCTATGATGTTGGCCTGACTCCGAGGCTGCCGTGAGCTCCCTGCTTCTGCAGATGCGTCGCGATCGCGGAACTTACGAAGGTAATCCAACGCTTTAGGTAAATACGCGCCGCGATTGTGTCCAGCCCTTAGTTCAGCGTTCAACTCGTTGGTATTGAGCCCAACCATCGATAGACCCTTAGATCCGAGACTATTCGCGAAACTGGCAAGATTGTTGGCGTACCGGCCTCCGGCTGCCAAGTCCACGTCCCCCCTCACAAAAGCGGCACGAATTGCACTCTCGATCAAACTCCGATCCTCATGAGACAGATGAGGGTAGCACGCACAGAGATCATCGGATAGGAACGGGTGCACTTGCTGTTCGAAAGCGATGATCTGCCCGGGCTGTACCGCCTGCTCCTCCTGCGCAACTGGCTGTGACACCTGCGACCAACCTGTTACTTTGAAATTGTCCACACTCACCTCCTCAGATCACCCGAAAAGTTCACAACTACCAGGGCCAGCTTTCAAGAAGCTGACGAGCACACCAGCTCCAAGCCGTCCGACGACCATGAAAAACACCATCATGCCACTCGTGTCATTGGCTGACAGATTCCGACGGCACCAGTGGCCTGGCGATCCAGTCCAGCGACTGGAAGCAGCGCGGACGCGACTCGGCGCCGTTTGTTGCGTAATCGACGCTGTCCCTACGGCGCCCGCGCTGCAATTGAAGTTAGTCGCGATGTGACGCTGCGCTTTCTCTGTCCTGGTCAACCGCTGTTCTAGCACGCGCCGCTAACTTCAACGGTCTTGTATTCGGACTGGCTTTCCGAAAGCTGACGAACCTGCCGTAATTTCACTTAGACGGAAAGCGGCCCGTGTGGCCGCTTGCCGTCGAGGCTGAAAACGACGCAACTGCTTGCCGCCGCTCGGCTGTCAGCTTTGCCAAGATCGCCTGCTTCGCCCACCATCGGCGGCAGCGGCACCTCGAGATGGGCCGGATGGTCGCTCAGCGATCGTCCAGCCCGAACCAGGCGAACCTGGTTCTGTCCCTTCTTCTTCCAGCCCGGGCCGGCGTGCAGGCACCCGGCTCGACCAGCTAGTGGCTACACATCTGCAGCAAGCGGCGATCGTTGCCGCCAAAGATCGTCTCCTCCGCGGCCTTCATATTGTCGTAGATGCCGCGACTAGGTGCCCTTGAACGGGGGAACGCCTGGTCACGGGGGTCGAACACCATCTCCTGCGTCTCCCGCGGAGAAGTCCGCACGAACAGCATGCGGCTATGACAGAGCCGGAGATGGGCGTCACCGTGGTGCCGTTCAGCAAGGCCACCTCGTGACTCCAGTTGAGTTGGCATGCTTCGACGGCGCAAAGCTCAGCGGGACGTAGGCCGCAGCGGTTGATTGCCCGCGCTCCTTGCTCCACGCCGAGGTCGCGCGCCGCGTCTCACCAAGTGGGGTGACGAACGTCTCCCCGTAACGGTCGGTTAGGCGCTGCCCAAAAGCCCGCGAATCTGCGTCACCGCATATTCGTCCCAACACGCCTTGATGATCTCCCACCGGTATTGCGCATGTGCATTCGGGGGCTTGCTCTGCAGGAGCAGGCTCGGAAGGCCGCATTGAAGCGTTCTGTCACTTCGACATGGCGCATTCATTAGTCAGGGTGTGGAGTGCTTGCTCGTAGAACTCGTTCTCGTCTTCGAGCAGAAGCAGGACACCGGCATTCAAGAGCATGTGGCTCCTAACTGTGCCGTCGCGCATGACGGCGGGTCATGGCGACGCCCATACGATGCCTTCCGACGGGGTGAGCTTGTGCTTGATCTCGTAGCCGCGGTTGAGCTGAAGGAGCGCTTGCGCGTAGTCGGAGGCGATGGTGGTGCCGTCAAGCGCGGCCAAGTCGATATAGCGGCTGAAAGTGTGTACATACGTCGTGGCCAGGTTGCCAAATGCGCGCGCATGTTCCTCGGTGTCGAACCCGCGAAGGCTGATTGAAATATTCGGGCGGTCGGCCGCGGCATTTCACCCGCCACGCTAGGCTGGGTCTCCGTGAGCGTGGCATTCGTCATCGGCAGTCAACGTAGGCGAATGACCGCGATTTGTGCTTTAACTTACCGCCGCAAGCCATTGGTTTTACACGCAAAGCTGGCCATATTGTCTTTCTTGATGAAGAGTCATTGTATCCTGATTTCATGAATCAAAATCAGGTCATAGGCTGATGAAAGGCCGAGGAAATCGGTTTGTAAGATGAGAAACGACGTCAAGACTTCTCGCCCGCAGCGGTTGGATGAACGACTAGACGGGCTCAAACCAGCCGAGCCGTTCCGCATGCCGCCAAAAGTTGGATCCGGGCCATACGCGAGGCCTTGGGCATGACCGGCGTGCAATTCGCCGGCCAGCTCCAAATCCGCCCCCTAGGTGGTGTGGACACTTATCGCAGCCATAGGACGGTGGCAGCGAGAG
>NZ_LLYB01000099.1:0-49302 GCF_001440475.1 Bradyrhizobium lablabi
GAGGCGGTGTTGGCGGGCGGCGGACCGCCAGGCATCACCACCACGCGGGTGCCGACCTTGGCCCGGTCGAACAGGTCGGAAACGTCCTCGTTCAGCATGCCGATGCAGCCCGAGGAGACGAACTTGCCGATCGTCGACGGCTGGTTGGTGCCGTGGATGCGGTAGACGGTCGAACCGAGATACATCGCGCGGGCGCCGAGCGGATTGCCGGGGCCGCCGGCCATGAAGCGCGGCAGATAGGGCTGGCGCTCGATCATCTCGGTCGGCGGATGCCAGTCCGGCCACTCGGCCTTGCGGGAGATCTTCTGCACGCCGTTCCAGGTGAAGCCGTCGCGGCCGACACGGACGCCGTAGCGGATCGCGCGGCCGCCACCGAGCACGTAGTAGAGATGGGTGTTGGCGGTATCGACGACGATGGTGCCCGCGGGCTCCTTCGTCGCGAAGGACACTTCCTGGCGGCGCAGATGCGCGGGAAGCTGTGCGGGCCCCACTTCCGGCTGCTCTTCCGGCGGCAGCGCGGCGAGTTGCACGGGCCTGCCGTCAGCTCCAACGGCGGGTTGCTGCGGGAGCCCGCCGGTAGCTGCTGGTGCCTGCGCAGGCGCCGCACCGATGGCCCCTGGCGGGCGCAATCCAGCGCGGTCGTCGTTCGGATAGACGATGCCGGCGCCGGGAATACGGCTGTCGCCGCGGTCCGAATAGACCTGCTGCTGCGAAGCGGGCGGGCGGTCCGCATAGATCACCGGCGGCGGACCGGCCGGACGGCCATAACGCGGATCGTCAGGAGAAAGAACCGGACCGGTCGGCGCCGGAGCGCCACGGTCTGAATAAACCGGGGCACCGGCCGGGCGGCCATAGCGCGGATCGTCCGGGGAAAGGATCGGGCCCGTCGGCGCCGGAGCGCCACGGTCCGAGTAGACCGGCGCACCCGCCGGCCGGCCATAGCGGGGATCGCTGGGCGACAGCACCGGACCAGGCGGTGGCAACGCGGCAGAACTCTGCGCGTTCGGCGCCTCGTCATCATCGTCCAGCGCATCGAAATCGGGCGCGCCGGGGCTGCGACGTTCCTCGGCCGCGTAACCACCGGGCACATACTGTCCGGGAGCTGTCGAATAGACTTGACCTTGGGCTGACGGATAGCCCTGCGCATGGGCGAGCGAAGTTCCGGCCATGGCAGCGGCAATGGCGGCACAAATCGTCAGAATGCGGTTGTTCATCATCGCCTTTTTATAGACCCCAAGCCCGACCGGACGGTTAACAGCAGATGACGGAAGATAGCGGCGCATTCAAGACAAATCCCGGAAACCCGGCCCAAACCAGTCATTTGTGATCGACGCCTGGCTGCGGCAAAGATGCCTCAGCGCACCGGAAATCGCCGATATCGCGTGGCTCACGACTCCAAACCGCAGATTTTGTAACAAAAAGCTGCCGGGCGTTGAGATACTCTCATATCGGCCTGATTCGCGCGCGGCGCTCCCCGCGAAATCCAGCCGCACAGTGGTCACCGCGTTCCCTTGGCAATCAATAACCCTCCGGCGATCAAGGAGGGGGTGGAACTCGCGTCCATGCTTCCCGGCTTTCGTTTTCTATTCACTGCAATCATCCTGTCGATGTCGGTCCTGATTTTCGGCCTCGGCGCCGCCGCGCTGTTGCGCGCGGCGCATGAGGAATTTGCCAATCTTCCCTCGCGACGGGCGGCGCCCGAGCCGATGTTTGCCCGCCAGACCGACGACTCGCTACCGACGCTGGCGCTGCTGCGCGTCGATCCGCCGGTCGTGGACAAGCCGGCGGAGAACGTCCCGGCCGACGCCATTCCGGAAGCGGCCACGGACGCCCCGGTGACCGCCGGGCAAACGCCGGACGCCGGCCCGGCCGAGCCTGAGAAACTGGCGGCGCTGAAAACGGCCGAGCCCGTGCAGGCCGAAGCCGTAAAGGAAGCCGCCAAGGAAGCTGCCAAGCCGGCACCTTCTGCGCAGGAGACCAACGCCGAGACACCGCCTGCTCCGGCGCCCGCAGCGGAAGCGCCCGTGGCAAATACGGAAGAGAAGCTCGCCGCCATCGCTGAAACGCAACCTTCGGCCGTAACACCCCCGTCCCCGGCCGAGCCGGCGACGGCAGCGGTTTCGCCTGAAGTCAGCCCTGCCGCGCCCCGGATCGCGACGCTCGGCGGTCCCGCTGTCGTCATCGAGGAAAAGACATCGGCCGCTTCCGCGACCACGGAAGCGAAGCCGGACCGCAACGCCGTCAAGAAGCGGGCCGCGGAGCGGGCCCGGGAAAAGCGGCAGTTGGCCGTGCGTCGCGCACGCCTGGCACGCGAGGCGGCGGCGCAGCAGCAACAATTGCTGGCCAATCCGTTCACGCAACTCCAGCCGCCGCGCGTGACGCGGTAGCGGGCTCGATTAAGGAGATCAGGCCGGCCCGGTCGCGACCGGCGGGCCGTCGGCGGCGCCCCACTCCGTCCATGAGCCGTCATAGAGCGCCGGGTTCTCGACGCCGAGACGATAGAGCGCCAGCGTCAGCACCGCGGCGCTGACGCCGGAGCCGCAGCTCGTCACGATCGGCGCATCGAGCTTCACGCCGGCGCCCGCGAACGCCGCCCGCAACGCATCGAGCGGCTTCATCGTGCCGGTCGCCGCATCGAACAGATTGTTGTAGGGCAGGCTGAGGCTGCCCGGAATGTGGCCGGAACGCAGCCCCGCCCGCGGCTCGGCCACCTTGCCCTGGTAGCGCTCGTTGGCGCGGGCATCGATCACCTGCTCGGCGCGGCTCGAGAGATTGGCAACGAGCTGCTGCATGCTGCGCACGCGCCGTCCATCGAACGTCGCCTTGAACGTCGAAGGTTTTGCCGCGACCTCGCCCTTCTCTACCTTGCGGCCTTCCGCAACCCATTTTTTCAGGCCGCCATCGAGCACGCGCACTTCCTTGCCGAACGACAGGAACATCCACCACGCGCGCGGTGCCGCAACCCAGCCGCCGGAATCATAGACCACGACGGTGTCGTCGTTGCCGATCCCGAGCGCGCCGACATCGCGGCCGAACTGCTCGGCGGAGGGGAACATGTGCGGCAGCGGGTTGGAATGGTCTGATACCGCGTCGACGTCGAAGAACAGTGCGCCTGGAATGTGCGACGCGAGATAGTCGTCCTTCGGAAGCGGCAGCACGCCCGGCATCTTGAACGAGGCGTCGATCACCTTGACGTTGGGATCGCTGATGTGCGCGGCGAGCCATTCGGTGGAGACGAGCGGATCAGTGGTGGCGGGCATGTTTCAGGTCTCCAATATTTCCCAGACGTCATTGCCGGGCTTGACCCGGCAATCCATCTGCTTCGAAGGATTTCTTGAAGGGATGGACACGCGGGTCAAGCCCGCGTGTGATGAGTATCACCCCTTCTTCTTCGGCTCCCACTTCTCGACCGGGCCGCCGGCGTCGCGCCAGGCGGCGAAGCCGCCGCCCATATGCGCAACCGGCTTTAAGCCCATGTCCTGCGCGGTCTTGGCGGCGAGCGCCGAGCGCAGGCCGCCGGCGCAGTGGAAGATGAATTTCTTGTCTTCCTGGAAGATCGGCTTGGCATAAGGGCTTTGCGGATCGATCCAGAATTCCAGCATGCCGCGGGTGCAGGAGAAGGCGCCGGGGATCTTGCCCTCGCGCTCGATCTCCCGGGGATCCCTGATATCGACGATCACGACATTCGGATCCTGCGCGGCCTTGATGGCGTCGGCGGCGCTGACGGTCTCGATGGCAGCGTTGGCTTCGTCGATCAGGGATTTGATGCCGCGGTGGATGGTCTGGGGCATTGGACTGCGCCTTTCGTTGTTCTTGCGGTCATTACGGGGGCGCGCGTAGCGCGAACTATGATGCGCAGTTGCGCATCTGAGAATCCAGAGATTAGTTCATCCGATCGAGATTCCGGGTCCGATACTGCGCATCGCCCCGGAATGACGACAGTCACCGCACCAATTCCTTCATTGCGCCTTCGAGGCCTTCGATCGTGATCGGAAACATGCGGCCCGAAAGCAGCCGGCGGATGATGGTGGTGGATTCCGAATAGTCCCAGTGCTTCTGCGCCACCGGATTGAGCCACACCGTGTGCGGATAGGTGCGCGTGACGCGTTCGAGCCAGACCGATCCGGCCTCCTCGTTGACGTGCTCGACCGACCCGCCCGGCACCATGATCTCGTAAGGCGACATCGAGGCGTCGCCGACGAACACCACCTTGTAGTCGTGCGGATATTTGTGCAGCACGTCCCAGGTCGGCGTGCGGTCGGTGAAGCGGCGCTTGTTCTGCTTCCAGACGCCTTCATAGAGGCAGTTGTGGAAGTAGAAATACTCCATGTGCTTGAACTCGGACTTCGCCGCCGAGAACAGCTCCTCGACCTGCTCAATGTGCGAATCCATCGAGCCGCCGATGTCGAAGAACACCAGAACCTTCACCGCGTTGCGACGCTCGGGCCGCATGACGACGTCGAGATAGCCGTGGTTGGCGGTTTCCCGGATGGTGGTGTCGAGATCGAGTTCGTCGGGCGCGCCGGTGCGGGCGAATTTGCGCAGGCGCCGCAGCGCGACCTTGATGTTGCGGATGCCGAGCTCGACATTGCCGTCGAGATCCTTGAACTCGCGCTTGTCCCACACCTTCACGGCGCGGTTGTTGCGGTTCTTCTCCTGACCGATCCGGACGCCTTCCGGGTTATAGCCATGGGCGCCGAACGGCGAGGTGCCGGCGGTGCCGATCCACTTGTTGCCGCCCTGGTGGCGGCCCTTCTGTTCTTCGAGGCGCTTGCGAAGCGTCTCCATGAGCTTGTCCCAGCCCATGGCTTCGATCTGCTTCTTCTCTTCCTCGGTGAGATATTTTTCCGCGAGCTTCTTCAGCCACTCCTCGGGGATCTCGGCCTTGTCCATGGCGTCGAGCAGGCTTTCCAGCCCCTTGAACACGGTGCCGAAGACGCGGTCGAACTTGTCGAGGTTGCGCTCGTCCTTCACCAGCGCGGCGCGGGACAGGTAGTAGAAATTCTCCACCGTCTGGTCGGCGAGGTCGGCGTCGAGCGCCTCCATCAGCGTCAGGTATTCGCGCAAGGTCACCGGGACCTGTGCGTCGCGGAGCGATGTGAAGAATTGCAGGAACATGGGATACAGATTGCCTGCCCGCCCGCGCCCGTCAAGGGCCGTAGCATGTCAAAGGCCAGCGCATAGCTGTCAGGCCTAGACCGGGAGGCTTTTTCAATTACAATTGAGCCGTAAAGGGTTTATTCCGGCAGGGGAAATTCAATGAGCATCATTGCGGCGCTGATCATCGGCGGTATTGCGGGCTGGCTTGCCGGGCTGATCGTTCGCGGCGCAGGTTTCGGGCTGATTGGCAATATCGTGGTCGGCATTATCGGCGCGCTGCTGGCGGGCTGGCTGCTGCCGCAACTGGGCGTCAGCCTCGGCGTCGGCTGGGTTCGCGATATCATCAACGCCACCATCGGCGCGGTGATCATCCTGGTGATCCTGTCGCTGATCAGACGCTGACGAAGCCGCCAGCTACTCCAATCGCGACCGCCGGACCGGCGGTCGTTTACTGTTCAGGCCGCGAGCGGCCCAAGAACTAGCAACAAGGTAAACGGATAGATGAAATTTACCGGCACCAAGGACTATGTCGCCACCGACGACCTCAAGGTCGCCGTCAACGCCTCGATCGTGCTCGAGCGGCCGCTGCTGATCAAGGGCGAGCCCGGCACCGGCAAGACCGTGCTGGCGGAGGAAGTCTCAAAAGCGCTCGGCGCGCCGCTTTTGACCTGGCACATCAAGTCGACCACCAAGGCGCAGCAGGGTCTGTACGAATACGACGCGGTATCACGCCTGCGCGACAGCCAGCTCGGCGATCCCCGCGTTTCCGATATTTCCAACTACATCAAGCGCGGCAAATTGTGGGAGGCCTTCACCCACGACAAGCGTCCGGTGCTCTTGATCGACGAGATCGACAAGGCCGACATCGAATTTCCCAACGACCTGTTGCTCGAACTCGATCGCATGGAGTTCTTCGTCTACGAGACCGGCGAGAACATCAAGGCGAGCCTGCGCCCGATCGTGATGATCACCTCCAACAACGAAAAGGAATTGCCGGACGCGTTCCTGCGCCGCTGTTTCTTCCACTACATCAAGTTCCCCGACGCCGACACCATGGGCCGGATCGTCGACGTGCACTTCCCCGGCATCAAGAAGCGCCTGGTGGAAGAAGCCTTGCGCATCTTCTTCGAGGTGCGCGAAGTGCCGGGCCTGAAGAAGAAGCCCTCGACTTCGGAGCTGCTCGACTGGTTGAAGCTCTTGTTGAACGAGGACATCACGCCGGAAATGCTGAGGGAGCGCGACCCGCGCAAGCTGATCCCGCCGCTGCACGGCGCCCTGCTCAAGAACGAACAGGACGTGCACCTGTTCGAGCGGCTGGCGTTCCTCAGCCGGCGCGAAGTGTAATTCGCTGACGACCTACGGCGCCAGAACCTCACGGTTCTGGCGTTTCGTTTTTCACGACACAACAAATGAAAAAAGAACAGGGAAGATGAACGTTCAGACCCAGATCGACACAACTGCGCCCCGGACCACCGAGCATTTCGACGTCGTGATCGCGGGCGCCGGCATCTCCGGCGTGGGCGCCGCCTATCACCTCACCACGCAGTGCCCGGGAACGACTTTCGTGGCGCTGGAAGCGCAGAAGACCTTTGGCGGCACGTGGACGACGCATCGCTATCCCGGCATCCGTTCCGACAGCGACCTGCACACCTTCGGCTATCGCTTCAAGCCGTGGACCACGGCGCCGATCGCGAGTGCGGCGGAGATCCTGAAATACATGGGCGAGGTGATCGAGGAGAACGATCTCGCTCCCCACATCCGCTATCAGCACACCATCACCTCGGCGAAATGGTCGAGCGAGGAAAACCTCTGGACCATCGAGGCCACGCGTACCGACACCGGCGAGCGACGGCGCTTCACCACCAATTTCTTCTGGATGTGCCAGGGCTATTACCGCCACACCGAGGGCTATACGCCGGAGTGGAAGGACATGGCCAAGTTCAAGGGCCGGATCGTCCATCCGCAGAAATGGCCTGAAGATCTCGACTACAGGAACAAGCGCGTCATCGTGATCGGCTCCGGCGCTACCGCCGCGACGCTGATCCCGGCGATGGCGGCCGACTGCGCGCATGTCACCATGCTGCAGCGTTCGCCGACTTACTTTCGCACCGGGCGCAACGCCATCGAGATCGCCGAAGAGCTGCGGAAACTACAGGTCGACGAGCACTGGATCCACGAGATCACCCGGCGAAAAATCCTGTTCGACCAGGATGCCTTCACCCGCAAGACCTTTGCCGAACCGGAAGCGGCCAAGAAGGATCTCTTGTCCGCCGTCGAAGCCTATCTCGGCAAGGACTACGACATCGCGACCCATTTCACGCCAAAATACCGGCCGTGGCGGCAGCGCATCGCGTTCATCCCTGACGGCGACCTGTTCCAGGGCATCAAGTCCGGCAAGGCTTCCGTCGTCACCGACGAGATCGATCGCTTCACCGAAAAGGGCATTCTGCTGAAATCCGGCAAGGAGCTCGAGGCCGACATCATCGTCACCGCGACCGGCTTCAACCTCTGCGCCAATGGCGACATCGAGTTTGCCATCGACGGCAAGCCACTCGACTTCGCCGATACCGTCACCTATCGCGGCATGATGTTCACGGGCGTGCCGAACCTCGTCTGGGTGTTCGGCTATTTCCGCGCCAGCTGGACGCTGCGCGTCGACCTCGTCGCCGACTTCGTCTGCCGGCTGCTCACGCACATGAAGGCGACCGGCGCGAAAAAGGTGACGGCGGAGCTTCGTCCCGAAGACCACAACATGCCGTTGCTGCCCTGGATCGATCCGGAGAACTTCAATCCCGGCTACATGATGCGCGGCATGCACCTGTTGCCCAAGCGCGGCGAAAAGCCGGAATGGCAGCACAATCAGGATTACTGGGCGGAGAAGGATGAGTTTCCGGCCATCGACCTCAAAGACAAGGCGTTCGTTTACGGCTGAGGTGTGATGCCGGGTGAGCGGCGCATCCCCTCACCCGGCATTCCTAGGCGGAACGCGCCTCGATCACGTTGAAGCGGCCGGCCGGATGAACCGCGGCCAGAGCGAAGCCGCTTCGCTCGAGCAAGTCGCGATATTGCCCCTTGGTGCGCTCGCTGCCGCCGGGCCCGCGCATCATGTTGAGATCACTCATTGCATGCGCCTTGTCGTCGTTGGTCACGCCCGGCGCCTCCGGCATCAGCCGTTCGACCAACAGCAATTTGCCGCCACCCGGCAGCGCCTGCTGACAGTTGCGCAGGATCGAGATGCTGCGCGCATCATTCCAATCGTGGATTATGCTCTTGAGAATGATTGCGTCAGCCACCGCCGGAACCGATTCGAAGAAATCACCGGCGACGAATTCGACCCGGTCGCTGACGCCGATCTGCCGAAGATGTTTGCCAGCGGCCTCGGCGCACCGCGGAAGATCGAAAACGGTGCCGCGTAGCTTCCGGTTTTGCTGCGCGATGGCGCCGAGCAACTCGCCCGAGCCGCCGCCGACGTCCATCAAGCGGGATATCCCGCTAAAATCGTAAGAGCGAAGGATATCCGGTGTGACAAGTCGCGTGAGTTCGGTCATCGCAAGATTGAACTTGTCGACGTTTCCAGGCGTTCGCCCCATCAGTTCGAAACTGTCGGCAACGCCCTGCAATTCCGCGAAGGTCTTGCCGGTCATCACGGATTCAAGCATCCCGCTCCAGGATTTTGAAAGCATCTCGGCTTCAAGGATCGCCCAGCCCTTGACCGACTGCTCCGCCGCGCCGTCGAGGCAGGCGCCCACCTCCGTCAAGGCATAGCTATCTTCGCCGGTTCGCGAACATATGCCGATGGTGGAGAGCGCAGTGAGCAGACGTCGAAGCGACCGTTCATCCGCGCCGGTTGCCTTTGCAAGCTTGCCAGCCGTCTGCGGCCCGTAGCTCAACAGCTCGGCGAGCCCGAGTCTGGCGGCCACGTAGATCACTGCGGTCACACGGTGCGACTGTATGAGGTCGAAAAGCCTGAGGGCCGATACTTGAGATGCCATCGTGCCTCCTTTCACCACATCACTGCGGATTTCGGATATCGATTATCTTGGCCAGTTCGTTCATCGCGGATCGCTGCTTTTCGATCCCCGCTTTCAGTTCCTCGGTCGTGCCGCTCAACACAATGTGCCCGCCTGCCTCCAGCTTGCTGCGAACATCGGGTTCGCGACAGATGGCGGTAACGTCGGCGGCAATTCGGCTTCGCACGGCCTCCGGCATGATCTTGCCGGCGAAAATTCCCGCCAATCCCTCGATTTCAAGCTCGGGGTGTCCGAGTTCGCGCGCGGTCTTGATGTCGGGAAGTGTCGCTGCGCGGCTCGGATTGGCGACAGTCAGGAAGCGCGCCTTGCCGGCTTGAACGGGCGAGGATGATGCGGTCAACGAGGTCAGGAGAGCCTGGATGCGGCCTTCACCCAGATCGGCCTGGGGCTGGGAGGCATCGCGATAACTAACGAAGTTCATCTTCAGATCGTGTTGCTTCAGGAATGCCGAAAATACAAACCGCGGCAGGGTCGGCCCCGAAGTCCAGGCATACTTCCCCGGATTGGCCCGCAACGCCTCGATCAGTTCCGGGATGCTGCTCACGGATAGCTGGTTGCTGACGGCGAGCATCAGGACGATCGCCGTGGTGGCGGAAATCGGCACCAGATCGCGGTTGACGTCGTAAGGCAGCTTCTCGACCAGCAGTGGCGCGACGGTGATCGAGCCGGCCACGGTGTACAACAGCGCATGATCATCCTGGCCGGCAATAAATGAACCGACACCGATCGTGCCTTCGGCGCCGGGCCGATCCTCGATGACGACGGGCTTGCCCCATTTCTTGCCAAGCGCATCCGCGAAAATCCGGGCCGCGGCGTCATTGGCGCTGCCGGGCGGAAACGTCACGATCAGCTTGACCTGCCGCTCGGGCCAATCGGCGCGCGCGGATATCGGCGCAGCCAGAGCCATAACGATGGCGGCAAGACCGACGAGCGGTCGCAGCCTCGCCTTGCGGCGGCCGGAGCTTCCTGGAGCCTGCGGGAACATCGTCGCCATTGCCTCCCCTTGGTCACGGTCGATCGCTGCCCAGGCGAGCTCAACCGTCACTTGCGTTGATGACGCCTCCTAGCCTGCCGTCCGCGAAAGCCCCACGCTCGGTTTCGATCAAGGTGGCGGCTAACCGAAGCTGGCGAAATGAACTCGTTCACAGATTTAATGTATACTTACATGGTATTATAGAACCGAAAAAAGATACAAATTGCGAACTCAGAGCCATCGATGTATACATCCTGCACTCAAACAGGAGTGCAGCCATGCCGTCCTCATTCCCGCTCAATGCCTGGTACGCCGCTGCCTGGGACGTCGATATCAAGCACGCGCTGTTTCCGCGCACGATCTGCGGCAAGCATGTCGTGATGTATCGCCAGTCCAACGGGCAGGTTTCCGCGCTGGAGGACGCCTGCTGGCACCGCCTGGTGCCGCTCTCGAAGGGACGGCTCGACGGCGACACCGTCATCTGCGGCTATCACGGGCTGAAATTCAACGCGCAGGGCCGCTGCACCTACATGCCCTCGCAGGACACCATCAATCCCTCCGCCTGCGTGCGCTCCTATCCCGTGGTGCAGCGCCACCGCTTCATCTGGCTGTGGATGGGCGATCCGGCGCTGGCCGACCCTGCGCTGGTGCCCGACATGCATTGGAACGACGATCCGGCCTGGGCCGGCGACGGCAAGACCATTCACGTCAAATGCGACTACCGCCTCGTGGTCGACAATCTGATGGACCTGACCCACGAGACTTTCGTGCACGGCTCCAGCATCGGCAACGACCACGTCGCTGAAGCCCCGTTCGACGTCACCCATGGCGACAAGACCGTGACCGTGACGCGCTGGATGAAGGGCATCGACGCGCCGCCGTTCTGGGCCGCGCAGTTGCAGAAGCCGGGCGCGGTCGACCGCTGGCAGATCATCCATTTCCAGGCGCCCGGCACCGTCAATATCGACGTCGGCGTCGCGCCCGCCGGCACCGGCGCGCCGGAAGGCGACCGCTCGCAGGGCGTCAACGGCTTTGTGCTCAACACCATGACGCCGGAGACCGCGACCACCTGTCACTATTTCTGGGCCTTCGTCCGCAATTACCGGATAACGGAGCAGAAACTAACCACCGAAATCCGCGAGGGCGTTGCCGGCATCTTCCACGAGGATGAAATCATCCTCGAAGCGCAGCAGCGCGCGATGGACGAAAATCCGGATCGCACTTTCTACAACCTCAACATCGATGCCGGTGCGATGTGGGCGCGGCGCGTGATCGACCGCATGGTCGCGCGCGAGAAAACGCCACCGACCATGCAAGCTGCGGAGTAAGCCGTGAGCGAACGCGACACCGAGCGCTCCGTCTCGCAGACCGTGCGTGCGCAACTCGCGCTGCGCGACATGATCCTGTCCGGGCGGCTGCGTCCGGGCGAGCGCATCAGCGAATTGCAGGCGGTCGACATCACAGGCGTGTCGCGAACGCCGGTGCGGCTGGCGCTGGTGCGGCTGGAGGACGAAGGCCTGCTGCAGGCGATCCCTTCCGGCGGCTTCATGGTGAAGGCCTTCACCGAGCGCGACATCCTGGATTCGATCGAGCTGCGCGGCACGCTGGAGGGCCTCGCCGCCCGCTTCGCCGCCGAGCGCGGCGTCAGCGCGCGCAGCCTCGAGCCGCTCAAGGAATGCCTTGCCGATCTCGACCAACTGGTTCGGCAGGACCCAATTTCGGTGGAAGCGTTTTCCGCCTATGTGACGATGAACGCGCGCTTTCACGCGATGCTCAACGAACTGTCCGCCAGCGCGCCGCTGATCCGCGAAATCGACCGCGTCTCGGCGCTGCCGTTCGCTTCCCCCAGCGCGTTCGTAATGGCGCAGTCGGCATTGCCGGAAGCGCACCAGATCCTGCTGCTCGGGCAGGATCATCACCGCATCGTGGTCGACGCGATCGAGAACCGCGAGGGCGCGCGGGCCGAGGCCGTGATGCGCGAGCATTCCCGGCTTGCCGCGCGCAATCTGCGGCTCGCGGTCCGCAACCGCACGCATCTCGAGCTGATGCCTGCACTCGCTTTGCTCAAATCGTCAGCCGAATAGGAACGCCATGCGTTTTGCCGAACAATGGAGCTGGTGCACGGTCGACGCGATCTGCGACGTGACGCCGACGATCCGCGAATTTCGCCTGCGCCCCGAGAACGGCCATGTCGTGCCCTACCCTGCCGGCAGCCACATCAGCGTCACCGTGCTGATCGACGGACAGCCGGCGCGGCGTTCCTACTCGCTGGTCGAGAACAGTGACGCCGGCACCTACCGGATCGCGGTTCGGCTGGCGCCGGACAGCCGCGGCGGCTCGCGCGGTATGTGGAAGTTGAAAGCCGGCGCGCGGATCGAGACCTCGAATCCGACATCGCTGCTCGAAATCGATTGGACGAGGAAGAACTATTGCCTGATCGCCGGGGGCATCGGCATCACGCCGATCACGGGAATCGCTGCGGCGCTGCGCCGCCGGAACATCGACGCGCCGCTGCATTATGCCGTGAAGTCGCATGGCGACGCCGCGTACCTCGATGAGCTGACGGCGCTGCTCGGCGACCAGCTGACCGTGCACGCCTCCGACCGGGGCGCCCGGCTCAATCTGGACGCCACCTTCCACGCGCTGCCGCGCGACGCCATCGCCGTCATTTGCGGGCCGATGCGAATGCTGGAAGCCGCGCGCCGCGCCTGGAATGACGCAGGACGCGCGCCTGCCGATCTGCGCTTTGAGACCTTCGGCTCCAGCGGCCTGATGCCGACAGCGGAATTTCGGGTGCGGCTGAAGGATACCGGCACTGAACTCGTCGTGCCCCAGAACAGCTCGATGCTCGACGCGCTGAACGGCGCCGGCTTCGAGGTGATATCGGACTGCCAGCGCGGCGAATGCGGCGTCTGCGCCGTCGACATCGTAGCCGTCGAGGGGGAGATCGACCACCGCGACGTGTTCTTCAGCGATCAGCAGAAGCGCGAGAACCGCAAGATCTGCCCGTGCGTGTCGCGCGCGATCGGGGTCGTTACGATCGACACGCTGTACCGGGCTGAGGCTTTCTAGCGCTTCGACGCCGTGCTCTACCTTTTCGCGTGCGATGTTTAGCCAACTGGTCCCGGGATCCAATAGTCCCCCAACAGCGGCATTACTTTTACGCCGTTAAGTACTCCGAGCTGCATGCTTGGATCGAAATAGCGCATCGTCCGCTCATTGAGATCAATGATGCGGCCAGGCGTTAGTGGCCCCACGTCATTTATCTTGACGATGACCTTCTTGCCTACAGCTTCAACGAGGGCATACTTCGCTCTCGCGCCATACAGGACCCCACCAAATTTCTGACGCAGGCTTGTCTTGATGGCGGCCGCCCAGACAGAGGGATCATAGCGCTCGCCCGAGGCTGTGTTCGGGCCGCCCTCTCGCCATCCGGGCTTGAACGGATTGTATGTGGATGCTGCACCAACGATCGCATCTCCCGAAGCGGCCGCGACGACAGCGATTGAATGAACTGCAGCGATTTCACTTCGAGCAGCGGGAACGGAAATGACAAGCGCAACCAGCGCGCCGCAAATTGCGGCGCTCGAGCGGAACAGCATCATAGCTCCTTTGATTTTCTACGATCGGCCGGTTCCCGATGCCGCAAAACATGGTCAAGCGAACGCGGAAGCGTTCACGAACTCATGCCAACTCTTTGCGGATTCGCGCCAACCCGGGCGACGGGAACCGTTGTGGGAACCGACGATGGTCCTCGCACAGCGTTCTTAGTTCTCATCGACTAAGACAGAGATTGCGTCAGCAACATGACTGAACGGAGCCTCGCGTAGAGCACTGTCTCGACGAGTTCCGCTGGGGATCGATTGTGTTGAAAACTCGAAGCCGCCGGGCTCCGAAAATCTCGCCAATGTAGCGCATTGGCGATTTCAGCCGCTACAAGGCTCTGTAGACTCGATACGGACGGCAGCGATAGCTAATGCGGTAATTGATATGGTCCCTCACGTCGCAGCGAGAGAGGACTTTTTCAACGCTGCCGGTCATTAAGCGACATCACCGAGCGCAAGCCCATTCCGCTCTACCTCCTCCAATAACGGACGTTTGGCGCCACGGCTGTGATGTCCTCTTAGGCCAGAGCCGGACTCATACGGTGCAACGTTGGACGAACTATGCGCCGAGCAATGGCAACGTGAACTGAAAAACGGCACCGCCGCCCGCTTTGTTCGTTGCCCAGATCCTTCCGCCAAAAGCCTCAACGATCCCGCGCGACGTGGACAGCCCAAGCCCCGAACCGCCTCGCTTCGACGCGAACGGTTCGAAGATGCTGGAAAGCTGGTGAGCTGGAATGCCTGTTCCCGTATCAGAGACGGAAAACCCCGCTTTGGACCGATCGACTTGCCGAGTTTCCATCACGACCCGCCGTTGGCCCGGACGATCTTTCATCGTTGCGTCCATCGCGTTCAACGCCAAATTCAACACAACCTGCTGCAACCAAGTCGGATCGACACGCACCGCCAGCATGCTTTGCGAGGGGTGTGTTTTCATTTCGACACCTGCTTCGGCAGCATGTGGCTTCAAGATTTCATGAACGAGACCCACGACGTCATTCAAGTCGATCTTTTGTATCTCCGGCTCGCCGCTTCGCAACAGGTTCTGCATATGACGGATGATTTGTGACGCGCGCAGGCTGTCGCGACGAATGTCGGAAAGGATTTCCTTCACGCCAACGGGCGCGGAAGACCCTTCAACGTCCAGCTCTGCGGATTCGATATTGCTCAGGATAGCCGCCAAGGGCTGATTCAATTCGTGTGCAAACAACGAGGCTATCGCCGCAGCGTCGGCACGCCGAGTTAATCGACTGATTTCGAGGAGACGACGTCGGAGTTCGCTCTGCGTTTCCCTGTACTCATGGATATCGGTACAAGAGCCAATGTATCCAAGAAAGGAACCGTCCCGAGCATAGCGCGGAATTCCAGTATCATCGATCCAACGATAGGTGCGATCATGGCGACGCAACCGATATTCCATTCTGAATTCCTTCCGCGCGTCAAAGTGGCTGACGTAGGTTTCCAGACAGCGATCGAAATCCTCCTGATGAACGCCCTCCGACCAACCATTACCGAGTTCCTGCTGCATGTCGCGGCCAGTAAAGGTCAACCATGGCCGGTTGAACCAGATGCATTGCTTGTCCGGTCCGGACACCCAGATCATCACCGGGGCGGCATCCATGACTTCGGCGAATCGCGCATCCAGTCCGCCCGCCGGCTCGGCAGAAGAGCGAGTTGCCGGAGCGGTCCGGATTTGGCTTGTCGATTTCGATCGCCGCTCGGTGCGACCGCGGCATCGGGCGGCCCGCTCAATGGCTTCGAGCAACGTGGATTTTAGGATCGGCTTTGTTAGAACGTCTTCAGCACCAGCCTTGATCGCTTGCACGCTGGTCTCAACGCTCCCGTGTCCCGTCAAAAACAAGATAGGCAAGCCAGAGCCGATTTCGTTCAATCGCTCCTGCACGTCGAGCCCATCGAGGTCGGGCATGCGCATGTCCAGCAGTACACAGCCTGTTTCCGTGCGCGGCGGATTTGCGAGAAGCTGTCGGCCGGATTCATAGACCATGACCCGGTAACCAGCAGTTCGGAGCAGCCGGGCAATAGCAACCCGAAACGATGAGTCGTCGTCGACAACGTAGATGGTTGCCGGTGTGATGGTCATCTTGTTCACCCAGGCGGAGCGGGATACCGCCTGCGCCAACTCCGGTTGCCCACCCAAATATTCAAATCACAAGCAAGAGCAGGAGCCGCTTTGATCTGCATCAAGCAATCCCTTATTGAAAAGGGGGAATCCCCGGCCCAGGTCTGCTGTGGCTCACGAGCGGTAATACTCTAACTGATCGTAAGTTCCGCTTGGCCATCAGAAGCGGGCATCTGCGCCTTTATGAACACGTCCTGGAAAAATTCGCCGAGAAACGCCGCAGCTTCGTCCGAGATGCCGACGATCTTGTTCGTTGCCTGACGATAGAACTTGAAACTGAGCTCGGTCCCGGGCTGACCGTCATTCCACTTGTTGAAATGCGCTACGCCGGCACCGGAAACCTCACCGCCTCCAGCGCCGTCTTGCCGCGGATCATGTCGGAGGCCTTGTCGGCGATCATCAAGGTCGAGGCGTTGAGGTTGGCCGAGATCATGCGCGGCATGATCGAGGCATCGACGACGCGCAGGCCCTGCAGCCCGTGTACGCGCAGCTCGTCGTCGACCACGGCCCATTTGGCATCCGCCGGGCCCATGCGGCAGGTGCAGCCGGGATGGAACGTGGTGGTGCCGCGCTCGGTGGCGGCGGCCAACAATTCGTCGTCGCTCTGCACCTTCGGTCCGGGGAAATCCTCATAGGCGTAATAGGGCGCGAGCGGTTTCGACGCGAGCAACCGGCGCGCCAGCTTCATGCCGGCGACGACGACGCGGCGGTCGATCTCTTCCACCAGATAATTGGTCTGGATGATCGGCGGCGCGAACGGATCGGCCGAGCGGATGCGGACATAGCCGCGGCTCTCGGGGCGCTGCTGCCATGAGGCAACCGTCATGCCGGGTTCATCTTCAAGCTGGCCCTGCACGCCTTCCTTGTAGCTTGCGGGCGTGAAGGTGAGCTGCAGGTCGGAGCTTTCGGTGGTCTCGCCGGAATGCCAGAAGCAATAGACCATGGTCGGCGACAGCGAGAGCAGGCCGCGCCGCGTCGTCGCCCATTTCAGCGCTTCGACCCAGAGGCTCACGCCGCGCCTGAGTTCATTGATGGTCCTGATATTCTTGACGCGCGCGACCGAGCGCGGCGCGTAATGGTCCTGCAGGCCCTCGCCGACGCCCGGCAGCGCGTGGCGGACCTCGATGCCGTGCGATTGCAACAGTTCCGGCGAGCCGACGCCGGACAATTGCAGCAACTGCGGCGAGTTGTAGGTACCGCCGGAAAGGATGACTTCCTTGCCGGCGCGCAACTCGACGGGCGTGCCGCCCTTGCCGCCCTTGAGATAACGCACGCCGACGGCGCGCTTGCCCTCGAAGATGAGGTTGGTGACATGCGCATGCGTTCGCACGTCGACGTTGCCCCGCTTGCGCGCCGGATGCAGGAACGCCGTCGCGGCGCTGACGCGCAGGCCCTTCTCGATGGTGCGCTGGCAGTAGGACACGCCCTCCTGGATTGCGCCGTTGTAATCAGGATTGCGCGGAATGCCGAGGCTGACCGCGCCTTCCATGAAGGCTTCGCAGAGCGGGTCCTGCCAGTCCATGGTGGTGACGGTGAGACTGCCGTCGCGGCCGCGATAGGTGTCGTCGCATTCACCGACGCGGCGCTCCATCCGCTTGAAATAGGGCAGGATGTCCGGATAGCCCCAGCCGCGATTGCCGAGCTGCGCCCAGGTATCGAAATCCTGGCGCTGGCCGCGGTTGTAGATATGGCCGTTGATGGACGACGAGCCGCCGAGCGTCTTGCCGCGCGGTGCGTAGATGCTGCGCCCGCCAGTCCACGGCCCGGGCTCCTGCTGATAGGCCCAGTTGATGCTCTTCATGTGGAAGGTCTTGATGAAACCGGCCGGCAGATGGATGTAGGGATGCCAGTCGCTCGGGCCTGCTTCGAGCACGCAGACGCGGCTCGCGGGATCTTCTCCCAGACGGTTGGCGAGCACGCTGCCTGCGGAGCCCGCGCCGATAATCACGTAATCGAACGTTTCCATCGTCTCGCTTCTCGCGCGGCTTAATTACCGCGGCTTGTCGTTGAGTTGATAATTGAGATGGGCCTTCACCGTTGGCCACTCGCTGGCGATGATGCTGTAAACCACGGTATCGCGCAACGTGCCGTTCGGCGCGATCTGGTGGCTTCTCAGGATACCGTCCTGCTTGGCCCCCAGCCGCTCGATGCCGCGCCGGCTCTGGTGATTGAAGAAATGCGTGCGGAATTCCACCGCAATGCAATTCAACTTCTCGAACGCATGAGTCAGCAGCAGCAATTTGCACTGCGTATTGAGCGCGCTGCGCTGCACACGCCTGGCGTACCAGGTCGAGCCGATCTCGACGCGGCGGTTGGCGGCGTCAACGTTCATGTAGGTCGTCATGCCCGCGATCTTGCCCTCGGCGTCAAACACCGTGAACGGCAGCATCGTTCCCGCCGCGAACAGGCCGAGCCGGCGGTCGATTTCCTTTTTCATGTTCTCGGCGGTCGGGATGGCGGTGTACCAGAGCTTCCACAGTTCGCCGTCGCTTACGGCTTCCACCAGTCCGTCGGCGTGATCGTGCGACAGCGGCTCGAGCCGGGCATGCGTGCCCTGCAGGGTTACCGGTTCAAGAAAGGCCATTCAGTACACTCCTTCTCCTCATCCTGAGGAGCCGCGAAGCGGCGTCTCGAAGGATGAAGGCCCCGTCTCTGGCCTCATGGCTCGAGACGCGCGTTCCGCGCTCCTCACCATGAGGGTTATCCTCTTTTCGCCGTCATTGCGAGGAGCGCAGCGACGACTTGTCCGCCGAAGCTGCACAAGCGAAGGCGGAAGCAATCCATCTATCCCTGTGTGGCGGCATGGATTGCTTCGCTGCGCTCGCAATGACGGACGTTATCACTTGTTCAAGAAATTCAGCGCGAGTCCAGGCCGCGCCCAGTCCATCGCGATCAGCTCGCCTTTGCCCGACAGCGTGATGTAGGCCGTCTTCAGCTCCGGCCCGCCAAAGGCGATGTTGGTGGTGACGCGGTCGCCGGTCGGCACTTGCTCGACCAAGGTGCCGTCGGGCGCGATCACGGAGATGCAGCCCGACACCAGCGTCGCGACGCAGACATTGCCATTGGCTTCCACCGCCATCGAGTCGAACATCTGGTAGCCGCCAAGCCCCGCGATCGGCTTGCCGCGCTCGCCGCGATAGATCACGTCGCGCGGCTTGATGGTGCCGGGCTCGGCGATTTCGTAGGCCCACAGCCGCGCGGTCGGCGTCTCCGCGATGTAGACCGTCTTCTCGTCCGGCGACAGGCCTATGCCGTTGGCGGGCAGCACGCCGTGCACGGCCTCGACGATCTCCTTCATGCCGGGCTTGATGTAGTAGAACGCGCCAACGTCCATCTCGCGGGCGCGGCGCTTGCCGAGATCGGAGAACCACAGCCCGCCGTGCCTGTCGAACACCAGGTCGTTCGGCCCGCGCAGCGCATGCTCGCCGCATCGGTCGACGACGGTCTCGACCTTGCCGCTCTGCATATCCACCCGCTGGATCGAGCCGCCCTGATAATCCTCCGGCTGCGGCCCCGGCATGATCATCTTGCCGGTCGGAATCCAGCTAAAGCCGCCATTGTTGCAGATGTACATCTTGCCGTCGGGCCCGAGCGCCGCGCCATTGGGGCCACCGGGAATTTGCGCGACGACCTCTTTCCGTCCGTCGGGATAGACCCGCGTGAGCCTTTTCCCGCGGATTTCGACCAGCACCACCGAGCCGTCAGGCATGACCACCGGGCCTTCCGGAAATTCGAGGTCGGTGGCGAGAACGCGGATATTGGCCATGAATCCTCCCGGCTCTTTTCGGCTGCAGGCGGATTCCGGACGACCCCGCACGCGCAACGTTTCTTGTCGCGCTTGTTATGGCAAAGTCGATATCGCTTGCCAAGCAACCACGGGCGTTCGCGAAGCGCAGGGCAGCATTGCGGCAGGTTTGGTCCGGTGCCAGTGTAGGATGGGTATCGCTTCGCTCCACCCGTCCTACGACTACTTGCTACTGCAAGAGGAAGACCAATGAACCTCGATTGCGAGAAGGGCCATTCCTTGGGTGACCTCATTCAGAACATGGCGGAGACGATTGCCTGGTGCTCATCGCGGCCGCGACCTTGGTCGCCCTTGGTGACCTTTCGAAGCATCGATATCGCGCCCGAATTCGGAAGCAGCAGTCGCAAGTCATGGATTGAGTCTGTCGCAACGCAGCGTCGTCGGGCCCTCGGTGGCGGCAACATTTCCCTGCAAAAGAAGTTCTATGGCTACGAGGGCAAACTGCTCGCGTACTTCCCAGACGAAAATCTCGCATGCGGCGTCGCGGAGGCCGAAACGCAGGGCTTCTTCACCGTCGACAACGTACCGCCTTGGGATACGTGGGTAGCGTATCTCCACGAGGATGACCAAACGAATTACCTGGTCGCATGGGTTCCGGGTCCGTTGACCAGGATCGTCGGCGAAGGCATCCGCGTGATCCCCGAGGAGTGCGTGGGATGGGTGGATGTGCGTTGCCGGCATTTGGTCACGTCGTTGGCGGGGCAAGGTATAGAGTTTTGCAAAATGTAGGGTGGGTAGCGAAGCGAAACCCATCAAATCGGGACTCGCAAGGGAGGACGGCTATCGCTCCGCTCCGCCCATCCTACGCGCTACCCGTTTCCTACTCCTTGACCGGGATCCAGATCTCCAGCCCGCCATTGCCGGTGACCGGATCGAATTTTTCGTCGTAGCGCTCGAAGCTCGGGGCATCGGCGGCCTTCATGCCGGAATTCGGCAACCAGTGATTCCAGATCGTGTTGACGGTGCGGCGAATGGTCGAGATGTGCTCTGAATGGGTGAACACCGCGTATTTCTGTTCGGGTATTCGCACGCGGGCGAATTCGCGCGGCAGGTCGGAGAAGTCCAAAACCTCGACACCGGCGACGTAGTCGAAATTGCCGGCATCGTCGGCGTTGCAGCAGACGCCATAGGCGACCTTGCCGATCCGCGTCGGGAGATGCTCGACGCTCTGGTGAAACTGGTGCCACAGGTTCGGAATGCCGGCGCCGCTGTTTTCGTGGGTGCAGCGTTCGGCGATGCCGGCGACCAGCAATGGCTTGGAGGTTTCGAAACGCGGGGGCTTGAGGTTTTCGAGCAGGGTGGAATCCATGACGATGGGCTCCTGAAGCTTGAGATGATCGAGGCACGTTGCGGCGCGGACCGCTTCGGGCGTCGTGCCGAAATGGTCGCGGAACGCGCGGGTGAAGGCTTCGTGAGAGCTGTAGTCCGCATCCAGCGCGAGGCTTAGGATGTCGGGCGCGCCGGCGGCGAGCGCCTGCGCCGCCTTGGTCAACCGGCGGGCGCGTACGTAGCGCATCACCGACAGACCGGTGGCGGCGGCAAACGCCCGCACCAGATGAAAGCGCGAGACGCCGGCGATGCCGGCGATATCATCGAGCGTCAGCGGCTCGGCGAGATGGCTTTCAATGTACCAGAGTGCTTTCTGGGCCGGGTTCATGACTGACAGCTTTCATGCGAAGCAAGCGCATTATCGCCGGTTATGCCGCGCCTCATTTGACAGTCCTTGCTCTTCGATCTTCACTGACAAATGTAGGCGACGCTTTGGGAGGGGTTCCATGCTCATCACGAAGGTTCGGGCCCATCATATCCGCATTCCCTATGACGCGGGGGTGGCGAGTTTCAAGCAAGGCGCGTCCGCGATCTCGGCGCTGGAAATCGTCATGGTGGAAGTTTCCACCGATGCCGGCATCGCCGGCTGGGGCGATGCCTTTGCCTATGTCTGCCCACGAACGAGCTTTGCCGCCATCGAGGAAATGATTGCGCCGCAGACGCAGGGACAGCAAGTCCCGGACGCGGCTGATATTCCCGCCTTCATGGAACAGATCCAGCGCAACCTGCATCTGTTCGGCCGCTACGGCATCACCATGTTTGCGATCTCGGCGCTCGATATCGCGTTGTGGGACCTTGCCGCCAAGGTCGAGGGCATGCCGCTGCACCGGTTGATCGGCGAAGCCAGGCGTACGCACGTTCCCGCCTATGCGAGCCTGCTGCGGATCGGCAAGCCCGAATTGATCGCACGCGAGTGCGAGACGGCGCTGCGACAGGGCTACAAGGCTATCAAATTGCATGAGACCACGACGCCCGCAGTATTTGCTGCGCGGCAGGCGATCGGCCCCGACATTCCGCTGATGGTTGACATGAACTGTCCGCTGAATGGCGAGGATGCGATTGCGTTTGCGCATTCCTGCCGCGACGCCGCGCCGCTGTTCCTGGAGGAGCCAGTCTGGCCGCCGGAAGATTTTGCAACGCTGGCCGAAGTGCGGACCAAGGGCGGACTCAATGTGGCGGCCGGCGAGAATGCCTGCACGGTGCATCAGTTCAGGCAGATGATGAAAGCGGGTGCGGTGAGCCACGCGCAGCCCTCCGTCATCAAGGTCGGCGGCATCAGCGAATATCTTGATGTCGTCGACCTCGCCGACGAGTTCGACGTCAGGCTTGCACCGCATTCGCCCTATTTCGGGCCGGGCTTTTTGGCGACACTGCACCTGATGTCGTTGCGCGACGACGCAAGTTTTGTCGAGGTGTTCTCGATGAAACGCGCCGCGTGCTTGTGGCGCGGCCGCATCGACGTCGATGGTGATGGCAATGTCGAGGTGCGGCAGGGGCCGGGACTCGGTTATGAGCCGGACAAGGCCGTCATGGAGCAGTATCGCGTGGCGTGATCCGCGGATAGCCGCTACTTCGCGCCGTCCTTTGCCGGCGCAGCATCCTTCGCAGCAGGCGCGGCATCCTTAGCCGCGGGTGTTGTCTTCTTCGCATCGTCCGCCGCCTTGCTCTGCGCTGCCTGCAAATCGCTAACGACTTTTTGCAGACTCACGACCGCGCCCTTCAGCGCCTCGATCTGGCGGTTACTGGCATCCAGCTTCTGCTGATGATCGGTCGTGAGCTTGGTGATCGTCTTCTGCAGGAAGTCAACATTGCTCTGCAGGCAGGAGGTACGCCGCTCCATGGTTTTTTCGACGGTGCAGATCTCGATACCGGGAACGTCCTGCGCGTGGACGGTCGAAAGTATTGAGGCCATCAGCAGCGCGAAAGCGGCGAAAGCGATCCTCGGAGCAATCATCAAATCCTCGTTCCAAATGCATCTGGCGCAGGGAACATCTATCACGGCAATTTGCGCCAAGCAGGTCCCCGAACGCAGAGATACCATACTGATACCTCATTCAGGCGCTGTGCTTCATTCCCTTAACGTGGATGGATTTAGCCGCGAACCTCAAACCGGTATTCACCGGCCGCGGCAGTGGAGATTGATTGTATGGCAACGCGTGAAAAGCGGCTGGCGCAGTTCGACGGCAACGGGGAGCCGCCGCCGAACCTGCCGGTGGAAGTTCTTTGCGAGGATCACAGCGGAACCTATCAACTGCCCTTCGCCTGCCGCTGGATCGATGGTCAATGGCGCAACGACAGGACCGGCGGCATGGTCGAGGCCACGGTGGTCGGCTGGCGGCTGCCGCGCTCCGGCGCGATCTAAAAGAAACCGCGGGGCGCGGTCAGCCGCACCCCGCATTTGTGCCAGAATGCGACGGGAACACGCGCCGTGTTAACTTAGGGAACGCGGGCGGAACGAACCGCGCCCGAATCACTGATGTGGCACCGTACTCCGTTGTTCACGGCTAGATGTCGCTCGCCATCCGAACCAGCGCACAACATAGAGCACCATCACAATCGGCCGCAGCCAGCGGCCGACGACAAGTGTTAATTCTTCAGGGGACGACATGGCAGTCAGCTCCAGGGGGTGGGCGGCGGCACCTTGTCGACGGCAGGCGGCACATCGACGGTCTTGAAGTCGGCGGGGCTCACGATCTCGAGGTATTCCATGTCCTCGGAGTAATCGTACAGGTAATGCGTGATGCCGGGCCGCTGGTGCACGACATCGCCGGCCTGCACCAGGGTCGACTTGTCCTCATACATGAAGCGCGCCCAGCCCTTGGTCATGATCACGATCTGGAATTCGCATTCGTGCTTGTGCCAGCCGGTACCTTCTTCCGGCGGCAAGTCGGGATTGGCCTTGACCAGATGGCAGATCACTTGCCCGCCGGTGGCATCGGCAATGCCGAGATCGCGATACAGGAAGAAGTCGCGCAGACCTCCGCCCTTGAATTCGGTATCGCCGGGTTTGACGTGGGAGAATTTGCTGACGATAGCCTGCTTGTTCAATGAAGCCTCCACGGTTCGCGTTGGCGGGATCGCGGCCAAGCGGAGAGCGTCCAAATTTTCGGCAGCCTCGCATCGTCGCGTCACGGCTAACGTGTTGCTATGCGAAATCCGCGCCAGCCGCGTTGCACTGCGGCGAGAGGATGGCGGCAGTGCAGTGAACCGATTGGCTGGAGGCAGGAATTCCGATTCCGCAGCCTGTGCAAAACGGCCAGGAACGACTGCGCGTGCCGTTCGCCGCTGGCACCGGCTTGGGCAAGGCCTGCGCGTTGCCTGAGCCGTTCAAACGGGCAAGGCCTCGCGCCCCTGCCTAATATTCGACCTCGAGTTCTTCGATATCGGCGGGCTCGGCCTTGGCGGCCTCGATCCATTCCTGCATTTCGGGCATCGCCATAATGGTGCTGGCGTAGGCTGCGAGCGCCGGTTCGAGCTTGACGTCATAGGTCATGAAGCGGGTGACGACGGGGGCGTACATCGCGTCCGCCATGGTGCGCTCGCCGAACAGGAACGGCCCGCCGGATTCAGCGAGGCATTCGCGCCAGATGGTGCAGACCCGGTCAATATCGGCCTGCGCGCGCGACCAGATCTTGAAGCCGGGGAAATGGCCCTTGAGGTTGACCGGCAGTGAGGCGCGCAGCGTGGTGAAGCCGGAATGGATTTCGCCGCAGATCGAGCGGCAATGCGCCCGCCGGATCCGGTCCGCCGGCAACAGGCCCGCCTCCGGCCTGACCTCGTTGAGGTATTCCGCGATCGCCAGCGTATCCCAGATGGTGGCGCCGTCATGGCGCAGGCACGGCACCAGGATCGACGACGAAAGCAGCAGGATTTCGGCCCGCGCCGAGGCATCGTCCGGGGCGGTGACCACCTCCTCGAACTCGAGGCCGGAGAATTTCGCGAGCAGCCAGCCGCGCAAGGACCAGGACGAGTAGTTCTTGCTGGAGATGGTCAGTGTGGTCTTCGCCATATGGCCTTTTCCTCGAACCCCAAAACACCCCGCGGGCCCAGACAGCCGGCCGCGCCGCCGCCCAATGCCTGTGCGCCGGGCCCTGTACGCAGCAAGCCACGTGCCAGTTTTGCAGGCGATCAGCCCCGCTCTGGCGTCGATATTGCATGGCCCCCGGGGACAGGGGCTGATGTGAATGATGTCAATGATGTACCAGGCCTACCAGAACCACATGGACCTGACGGCGCCATGGCGGACCGGGGCGTCGGCGGCGCTGAAATACCTCAATCTGGTGCCGCAGGGCGTATCGGACAAATTGTTCGGACGGCTCGCCGCCTCGCTCGAACTGATCTCGCGCTCCTCCCTCACCTATCACCGGCCGGCCTACGGCATCGACCGGGTGCTGGTCGGCAACCAGGAGCTGGAGGTGACCGAGGAGGTCACCTATGCGACCCCGTTCGGGTCGCTGCTGCACTTCAAGAAGGAGAACGCGCCAGAGCAGCCGCGGCTGTTGCTGGTGGCGCCGATGTCCGGCCATTTCGCCACCCTGCTGCGCAGCACGGTGAAGACGCTGCTGCAGGACCACGACGTCTACATCACCGACTGGCACAATCCGCGCGACATTCCGCTTCATGCCGGCCGCTTCGGCCTGGAGGATTACACCGACCATCTGATCACGTTCCTCGACAAGATCGGCCCGCGCGCGCACATGGTGGCGATCTGCCAGCCGTCGGTCTCGGCGCTGGCTGCGGCTGCCGTGATGTCGGAGGGCAACCACCCGGCCCGCCCGGCCACGCTGACGCTGATGGCCGGGCCGATCGACACCCGGATCCAGCCGACCAAGGTCAACGAATTCGCCAAGAGCAAGCCGATCAACTGGTTCGAGAAGAACCTGATCAACTACGTGCCGGTGCAGTGCAAGGGCGCGTTCCGAAAAGTCTATCCCGGCTTCGTGCAGCTCACCGCCTTCGTCTCGATGAACCTGGAGCGGCACATCAAGCAGCATATCGACCTCGCCAATCACCTGGCGAAGGGCGAGAAGGAGAAGGCGGCAGTCATCAAGACCTTCTATGACGAATATTTCGCCGTGATGGACCTGCCCGCCGAATTCTACATCGAGACCGTGCGCGACGTGTTTCAGGAGCATCTGTTGCCGCAGGGCAAACTGATGCATCGCGGCCGGAAGGTCGACCCGGCCTCGATCAGGCGCATGGGCCTGATGACGGTCGAAGGCGAAAAGGACGACATCTGCTCGATCGGCCAGACGCTCGCCGCACAAGACCTCTGCACCGGCGTGCGCGCCTATCGCAAGGTCCATCACATGCAGGCCGGCGTCGGCCATTACGGCGTGTTTTCGGGCAAGCGCTGGAATAACGAGATCTATCCGCTGCTGCGCGATTTCGTGCATGTGAATTCGTGAGAGAGCCAGCGATCTCTCCACGTCATTGCGAACGAAGCGAAGCAATCCATCGCGCCGCACGCGCGGATGCATGGATTGCTTCGTCGCCCCGCTCCTCGCAATGACGGGGCTGGCGGCTCTAGCCGTCCTCCCCTTCGCACTGTAAAACCCTCCCGAGGCCGACCGCTCAAGAGTCGGCCCGGGAGGAATAACTAATGCGACTTTCAGCAAATCTCCGCGCCCTCGCACTCGGCGCCGTCAGCGCCATCCTGCTCTCCGCCACGGCCTCAGCCGCGGAAGTGCGGGTGATGATCTCCGGCGGATTGTCCGCCGCCTACAAGGCGCTGGTCCCGGAATTCGAACGCACCACCGGCCACAAGGTACTGACCGCCTACGGGCCCTCGATGGGCACGACAACCAATGCGATTCCCGTGCGGCTGGAGCGCGGCGAGCCGGCGGACGTGTTGATCATGGTCGGCTATGCACTCGAAGATCTCGCCAAAAAAGGCAAGGTGACGGCCGGTACCAGCGTCGATCTCGTGAAGTCGCCGATCGCGGTTGCCGTGAAATCGGGTACGCCGAAGCCGGACATCAGCACACCCGAAGCGCTCAAGCGCGCGCTGCTGGCGGTGAAGACCGTCGCCTATTCCGACAGCGCCAGCGGCGTTTACGTCTCGACCGAAATGTTCGGCAAGCTCGGCATCGCCGACGAAATGAAGGACAAGGCGAGAAAAATCCCGGCGACCCCCGTCGGCGAGATCGTCGCGCGCGGCGAGGCCGAAATCGGCTTCCAGCAGATGAGCGAATTGAAGCCGGTGGAAGGCATCGACATCGTCGGTCCGTTGCCGGACGAACTGCAGAAGATCACGGTATTTTCCGCAGGCATCGCCAGCGTTTCCAAGGAGCCGGACGCCGGCAAGGCGCTGATCAAGTTTCTCGCCTCGCCTGCCGCGCGCGGCGAAATCGTCAAGAGCGGGCTCGATCCGATTGCGGCCAGCACGACGAACTAGCCGGCTGTCTTCGCCCGACTTGATCGGGCGATCCAGTACGCCGCAGCCGGCATTGTGAAAGAAAGCTGACGACACGGAGTACTGGATGCCCCGCCTAAAGCGGGACATGACGAAACTACCGATGCATATGCTGCATCGCCAGCAGCACGATTACGACCAGCGCCAGCACGATGGTGGTGCTTTTCCAGAACAGCAGCGGATTGCGCTCGATCAGCGGCGTCCGCGACGTGGAGAGATAGTTCGCATTGGGCTGGCGCAAGTCGAACAAGAATTCAGAAAAACTGTCGTAGCGCTTGAGGGGATTGGGGTGCACCGCCTTCTCCAGCGTGCCGTCGATCCATTGCGGCAATTCGCGGTCGCCATGCGACGCCGGACGATAGACCAGCTTGCTGAACTGCGACCTTGTGCGCGCCTTGGCGATCTGCGCGCCGTAGGGCAGTTTTCCTGTCATCATCTGGTAGGTGATGACGCCTAGCGAAAACAGGTCCGAGCGCGTCGTCGCCGGCTCGCCGAGAAAATATTCCGGCGCGGTATATTGCTGGGTACCGAGGATGTCGTCGCGCATGCCTGATGGCTCGGCCTCGACGACGCCGGTGATTTTCGTCGAGCCGAAATCGATGATCTTCACGGTGCCGGTGGCGTCGATCATGATGTTGTCGGGCCTGATGTCCTGGTGCAGCATTTCCTTGCGGTGGAAGGCGCGCAGCCCCTTGGCGATCTGCTCGACGATGTCGCGCACGGTCTCCAGATTCGGCTTCGGGTTGTCGATCATCCACTGCGTCAGCGTCTGCCCGTCGATGTATTCGGTGGTGACGTACAGGAAGTTGCGCTTGCGCTGCAGCAGGCAGGGTTTGAGCACATGCGGACTGTCGATCCGCCGCGCTACCCATTCCTCCATCATGAACCGCTTCAGGTAAGCGGGATCGTCGCGCAGGTCGATCGAAGGGATCTTGATGGTGACGACCGCGTCGGTCTCGATGTCGACGGCGAGATAGATGTGGCTTCGGCTGGAGCCGTGCAGCTCGCGCACGATCCGGTAGCCGTCGAACACCGCCCGCGCCTCCAGCAGCGGCGGCAGCGGCAGCTCATGCGGCTGCGCGAACACTTCGGCCGCGGCGCCGTCGGGCACTTCATCGATGCGGACGATCTGGACGGTGAGATTATCCGTGCTGCCGGCGTCAAAAGCCTGGTCGACAATCCCCTTCGCGGCCGCGTCGAAATCGCCGCCGACTTCGTTCACCGCCTTTGCAAGCTGGCGGGCACTGAGATGCTCGTAGATGCCGTCCGTCGCGAGCACAAAGATATCGCCCGGCTCGATCCGCAGCATCTGGTAGTCGATCTCGATTTGCGGATTTACGCCGAGCGCCCGGCCGAGATAGCTCTGCTGCGAGGAGATGACGATGCGGTGATCGTTGGTCAGTTGCTCCAGCGTGTTGCCGGAGAGACGATAGATGCGGGAATCGCCGATGTGAAACAGATGCGCCGTGGTCGACTTGATGACCATGGCGGACAGCGTGCAGACGTAACCGCGGTCCTTGTCATAGGCATACTGGCTGCGCGTCTGCGAATGCAGCCAGGAATTAGTTGCCTCCAGCACGCGCTGCGCCGAGGTACGCACCGACCAGGATTCCGAGGTGCAGTAATAGTCGGTCAAGAACCCCTTGACCGCCGATTCCGCGGCGACCCGGCTGACCTTGCTCGTGCTGATACCGTCGGCCAGCACGATGGAAATGCCCTTGAGGCTGAGCAGCGGCTCGTCCGGGATCAGGACGCCATGGAAATCCTGATTGGTTTCCTTGGCTCCCTTATCGGAAAATTGTCCGACCGATATTTTCAGCTGGCGCGGCATTCCGGCTTTCACGACAATGGGCCTCTCCCCTGGCGAGGAGAGGCCCATCTTCATCCTGGGATCAAGCGGCAATGCGCGAGGACGGCCGCGAAGATGCGGCAGCAGAGGCGCTGCGCGACGGGCCGGTCCGCACATGGGTCGCGTACAGCGTCAGCCCGGTGAAGGCGAGGCCACCGACGAGGTTGCCGACGACGGTCGGAATCTCGTTCCAGAAGATATAGTCCCACCAGGTGAACTTGCCGCCGAGCAGCAGGCCGGACGGAAACAGGAACATGTTCACGATGGAATGCTCGAAGGTCATGAAGAAGAACAGCATGATCGGCATCCACATCGCGATCACCTTGCCGCTGACATGGGTGGAGATCATCGCGCCGACGACGCCGGCGGAAACCATCCAGTTGCAGAGCATGCCGCGGATGAACAGGGTCAGCATGCCGGCCGCGCCATGGCTGGCATAGCCGACGGTGCGGCTCTCGCCGATGGTGCCGATCACCTGGCCGACCTTGTCCGGCGCCTGCGACCAGCCGAAGGTGAACACGATCGACATCATGACCGCCACTGTAAAGGCGCCGGCGAAATTGCCGAGGAAGACGAGGCCCCAGTTGCGCAGCACGCCGCCGAGCGTCACGCCCGGGCGCTTGTCGATCAGCGCGAGCGGCGCCAGCACGAACACGCCGGTCAAGAGGTCGAAGCCGAGCAGATACAGCATGCAGAAGCCGACCGGGAACAATGCGGCGCCGACGATCGGCACACCGGTCTGCACGTTGATGGTGATCGCAAACGCCGCGGCAAGCGCGAGGATCGCTCCGGCCATGTAGGCGCGGATGACCGTATCGCGCGTCGACATGAAGATTTTGGATTCTCCGGCGTCGACCATCTTGGTCACAAATTCCGAAGGCGCGAGATAGGCCATTCCTTGTTCCCCTTTTCGAGACAACGTTAGAGCGCGCCGGATGCTGCGCAGCCGTGCACCGATTGAGTGAAAAATCTTGCCGTCCTCGTGCGCGACGAATCCCGTACCGCCATTGAACGGCACGGAACGACGCAGGTCAGGCCCGATCAGGGACTTGGGATGCGCGAGCTATCGTGAGGTGGTCCCGAAGACTGCTCGAAGCGCCTCACGCGAGGCTGCTTGATCCCAACGCCTTCGGCCAACGCTGGCCTTGGCAATCCGAACGGACGGCAGTCGTCATTGACTGAGACAGGATTAAGCAATCGATGTGCCAACCCGAAACCGGGCCGCAGGCTTGGAAAAAGCGCGTATTTCTACGTGGTTATGGCCCCATCGCGGGGATATCCCGACCGGAACTGATGCCTTGTATTTGTGCAGTTGCACAGATGTTGCGCCTGCCGCGCGGCCCGCCCTATCAGTCATTCCGGGGCACGCACGCCGTGGGCCGGAATCGATTTCGGTACGTTCGCGGCTCGATGGATTCGGGTTCGAGGCTTGCATCGTCCCCGAATGACGTAAGGACTATCCTCAGACCTCGACGGTCAGCCCGCCTCAAGGACTGGAAGGTGCAACGATGAAAGACAAGATCAGCCTGACCGACAAGCTGGCCACGTTCGATGAGTACTGGTCGCCGAGAACCGTTGCGCAACTCAATGACTATGACGTCATGGTCGTGAAGGTGAAGGACGAGTTCGTCTGGCACAAGCACGATGACACGGACGATTTTTTTCTCGTCCTGAAGGGCGTTCTCGACATCCAGCTGCGTGACCGAACGATCACGATCGGCCCCGGCGAAATGTACATCGTGCCAAGGGGCGTCGAGCATCGCCCGGTTGCCCGCGAGGAAGTGCACCTGTTGCTCATCGAACCGACCGGAACGCCAAATACCGGCGATGCCAAAACGGCGGCGCCACACAAGACCGCATAGCGCACCACGTCTCGTTATCGCGCTTCCCGACATATTGCGCCACCGCGCAGGCTTGGTCGCTCACAGGTCAAAGCGGACATTAGCCGGCCCGATGGTCTCAGCTAAATCCGCCGAAAATGACCCAAAGCGGTCGTGCCCCGCGAGTTGGTCTTATTCAGAAGATACCGACAACAGCTCCCAATTAAATCCCCCGACTTGCGAAACCTTGCCGGGCTCCTCAGGCCATTGCCGTATTGTCCACCTCAATGAAGGAGACCACCAAAGCGTAGTGGTGCGATAGAGCTTGTGTTGCCAGTAATAATCCTTCCTGATTTTGTAGGCCCAAAACAGACCTGCCGGAACGCGAGCTAGTCCATAGGAAACGACGTATTCTATTTCACCGTATCTGGATGGAGGAAGATCATACTTGCTAGTTCTTCTGATGGAGCCGCTGCTAAGTGGCCATAGATCGCTGACCAATTGTTTTTCGGCGACATCGCTGTCGTCGAGATGCGCACCAAGGCCGCCGAACCAGTCGTAGATTCCTTGAGCGTCCGACCTAATCCGGCAATTGAACTGATCTTGCTCGATCGCAACCATCCGGTTGGGACGATTGGTGTTCCATGCCGGAACGTTATAAGTGAAAATCGTTCCAGCATCTGGGCATCCAAACTTAGTTACAGGCGCAAACGCGGCTGGAATAGGAATAAGGAACGCGCCCTGATCGATGCAACCTGCCCCCATCGCGATCAAGCCTGCGGAAATTAGAAAGAGCGATCCTGGCGCTTTCATTTGGCATCATTTCAAGGCTGCGACTGACTTTTTGCTAGAGCAGCCAAGTAGCTATCAAGACCTTCGTAAAGCCATTGACAATTTCTAGGTGAAAAGTTGCCCTACGTATCCATTTTCGTCCATGTCGCGCAGCGATAATGCGAATGTCCGCTCATGGCCGATTGTGTTGAAAAAAGTCCGCTCCGGCGTTGGGACCAATCTTCTAAGAGCCGCCGCTGCGCAAGGCGTTTAGGAACGTGGGGGACCGCTTCGACTTGAGCGGATTCATTCAGTGGCCTCCGACACGCTCTGAGAACGCATCCCCGGCCGAAGTCGGCGATAAGCTCGCTTTTGCGCGAATTTTTCTGACGCGGCATTTTCGACTTTTTCAACACAATCGGCCGGAAGGCGACATTTTGGCTGAGCTGCTCATTTCGCGCGCTTCCACACGATTTCCAGTGTTAATCCGGCAGGTGTACGAGGATTCATGAACTTCATTTCGTCGGCGCCAATGGATGAAACGATCCGCCGCTGATTGGGGGCTCCTACAAGATTCGGAAACGTAGCCGTCTCGATACTTACGTGGATCGTTTTTGTGCTTTCGTCCACCGTGTACGTTCCCGTATAGGCGATCGATCCCGAGGCGACGGCCATAGCCTCTTCCGGGGAAGGGCGAGCGGAGTCGTTGGACGCATACTTTGGCAGATCGGTGCGCGTAGTTATGAAGTGAAATCGACCTTCATTGGTGTAGGTCACGGCGCCCTGCAAGCTCGGGCGTGGAACATCGCTGCCATCGTCACGCTTGGCCGTACTCGAGACGTAAATCCACGTCCCGACGAGTTGGCTTTTAAGTGACGCCTCTTGGCCAATGCTGCTGTTTGGATTAGCCACGATTGTCACCAACGTGATCGCGCAAAGGAACGAAAACCGCCTGTCCATGAGGGTCTCCTTGGCTAAAGCTGGTCAATTGACGGCAACTAGCATATCGCGCGGAATCAAGGATTGGCCACCTGTCAGTATCGGCCATGCTCGCTTGTCCGCTTTGGGCCCCAGTTGAGACATGCCGATTGTGTCGCGCGGTGTCCGCTTTCGTGATCGGCAGCGAACGAGTAGTTACACCTCGTTGATTTAAGTCAAAGACAGGCATTCCGCGTTATGCTGTCTGGTCTGTCCACACGGAATGCCGAAGACCGGTCAACCTGATAATGACCAGGGAGGCTTACCTATGCCCACCTATATCTCCTTAATCAACTTCACTCAGAAGGGCGCCGAAGCAATCAAGGACGGGCCCAAGCGCCTCGATGCGGCAAAGCAACGCCTCCGCGATGCTGGTGCCGAATTGAAAGCCTTCTACCTCGTAACGGGCCAATATGATGCCGTGTCCATTATCGAAGCGCCGAACGACGAAGTGGCCACAAAACTCGCCATGGGGACGGCAGCTCTCGGATTTGTACGGACGCAGACTTGTCGAGCGTTCGCCGAGGACGACTACAGGAAAATGGCTGCATCATTGTAGGCGAACTGCATCTCTCAAATACAAAACCCCGGCCTTGCTGCCGGGGTTTTGCTTAATGACGCATGTCTGCCTGTGGCCTTTCGCGACATATTGCACCACTGCGCAAGTCTGGGGCGCTCACTGAATCAGTTATCGTCCGCATCAGGGGCGCAGACGAACGCACTCTGGCTCAATCCAGATGGTGTGCATGTAGCTCTTCTCGCCGACGACTTCGCCCACGTGCAACTCCAGAAGCCCGTTCTCGAAGCCATCAATAGGAAAGACGCGACCTACACAGGCTTCGAACAACGCCTGAGTGCCCATTCCGGACGGCAGCGATGCCGGCACCGCTACGACTTCAACTCGATCCCCGATCTTCATGTCACACCATTCAGCCGCATCAGTTGGCAGATCTTCTTCATATCAGGCGGTCAATCTACGGAAGGCGATTGTACCGGCCACGTCTTTCCATTGATATCGCAGAGGACGATGGTCATCCCCTCATGGCCCTGCCTGTCAGCCGTAAAGTCGTCGGTCAATTTCGATTTGGCTCATGAATTTGACTTCGAAATCCCGCCACTCGACGTCAGACCATGCGCGGAGAAGGAGCGGCCGGCCGCGCTCATCCCGCGCCTCGTATCCAACCGAATAGGGCTCAACACTGTACCGTTCGCCTCGATGCGTGAACGACACCATTGCCCGCGCTGCTATGGCTTGACAGAGCAATCCTGTGCTCATGTCCGGCTACACATCATCAGTGATCTCCGCCCCCGCCAGCACCATCGTGATGGTCGCCGCCATGTTGAGCGCTCCCGCTGCCGTCGCTTGATCCAGTCTCGGAATGAAAGAAGCCCCAGCGGTGCGCATCTATGACCATGGACGTGTAAAGCGCTCTAGCCGCGCCGTATTCAGGATCGGCAGGTCTGAGGTCATCAAGCCTCTTCCTCAGTTCGGCCAAATGTTTCAGCCTTGCCCGCTTGTTGAAGAGCCAGTAGACGCCGAGGCCCACCGCAAGAAGGGCAACAACGCCGAACACGATGCCGGTGATCGCTGCAGGACGCGTCAACGTGTCCATTGTCGGTTCGCCTTAAGATTGTAATAGTCACCTTAATAATCGAAAGTGATTAAGGCTTGACTGAGCAATTTCCGAAAAGCTTCATGTTGCCCATGTCGGCTCCGGGCCCGTCGCGACATATTGCGCCAGCGCGCAAGTTTGATCGCTCACCGGGCAAAGCGGCCATTGACCGGCCGATAGTCCTAGCTGAATCAGCCGAAAATGCCCCATAGCGGACATCGCCCCGCTCGCTTGGATGGAACCCTGCCGCCGGTTGAGCGGATGCTCCAATCTTGATCCAGATCAAGTGTTCGGACCTAGCGCACCCCCAATGGGGCGCATAGAAAAGTGACATTGCGATGCCGGGTACAGGACACGTTGCACGCCACCCAAAAGGTGAGAGAGTCGATGATAAAGATCGCTCTGATGGTTTGCGCCGCCCTCATGCCGTTGGCATCGAATGCGACCGCGCAAGAGACGCAGGTAGGACCTTGCACAGCCGACGAGATAAAGTTGTGCGCCGGGATTCAGCCGGGCCGAGACAATCTCCGCGCCTGCTTTCGAGAGCACATGCACGAACTTTCAGATGCTTGCCTCTTGGCGCTTGTTAGGCTCAGTGCGCTTGACCAAACATGCAGGGAGCGGCTCAACCAAGAGTGTGCGAGCGTCGAACCCGGACAGGGCCGCCTCGAGGCTTGCCTGAGGTCTGCTGCCGCCAAACTGGACGATGATTGCAAAGGTGCTCTTAGTCGCGCGATCCCCGGCGCCGGCAATGTCCGGTGATGACCGCGGACTCGGACCTCCGTTGCGACGAGGTCCGGAAACGGCCCTTCGTGACATATTGCGCCGCCGCGCAGGTTTAGTCGCTTACGAGCACAGCGGACATAACGTCGTCGCGTCACGCCACCAAGCTTATAGGTAGACAGCCTAATTAGTCTGCGTCCGCACCGGCCGGTCCTTCAGGCCGTTATTGTCATAAGCCTTGCGCAGCGTGCCGTTGGCGATCGCTTCGTTCAGAAACTTGACCGCGAACGCCAGCGACAGCGGATGATTGGGCGGCACCGCGACCGCCGTGACGGTTTGCTTGAAGGTTTCCTCCAGCACGCGGGTGCCCGGGATCTGCTTGGCCATCGCGTTGAGCTGGTCGCGCGACAGCGCGAACGCGTCGATCTCGCCCGCCTTGAGCAGGCCGAAGATTTCGTCGTAGGTCTGATAGCCCGTGACCTTGGCGTTCTTCAGATGCGCGATCGCACCGCGCATCGTGGTCGTGTTGTTGACCGCGGCGACCTTGACGCCGGGTTGATCCAGCGTCGCAAAATTCGTGACCGTCGAGCCCGGCTTGACGATGTAGGTCGCGTCAGCAACTTCATAGATCGGGCCGAACGACATTCGGCCCTCACGCTCCGGATCTTTCGGCAGGAAGGTGATGTCCCAGGTGCCCTTCGAGACCGCATCGACGATCTGCCCGGAATTGTTGTGCGCGACATATTCGACGGGGACGCCGAGTTGCTCCGCCATCGCCTTGCCGAGATCGACCGGCACGCCGGCGTAGCCGGTTTCGGTTTTCGTCGACCAGAATGCGCCACCGGCCGGACTGATCGCGATCGCCACCCGCAGCTTCCCCGTCGGCGCGATTTCGTCTTTCAGCGCATCGGCGCTGGCGGGCGTTGTCGTCATGATGGCTAATCCCAGAAGGAGGCCGGACATTCCCGGCCGGAACTGATTGAACATGGCTGCTCCTCCCGGCCCGCTTATTGCGGACCTTCAGCGCTGATCCATGCGGAGACGGTCAGCGGTTCTTTTTCTTTGCCGCGCCTTTTGGTGCTGCAGCCGGCGTTGCCGGCTTGGCCGGCTCGGCCGTTTCGAACTTGCCGATCACAATGATCTGCACGCGCGCATTGGCAGGGGACGCCGGACGGTTGACATCCTGCAACTGTTCTTCGCCCAAGCCAAGCGCCTGAAGCCGTTTTGGCGCCACCTTGAAGGTGTTCACCAGCACGTCGCGGATCGATTCCGCGCGGCGCTGGCTCAGGATCAGATTATGGTCGCGCCTTCCGGCGGATTCGACGTGATCGACGATCAGATAGCGATAGGGCCGCGTCTTCGGGTCCGTGAGCGCGTCGGCGATGCTGCCGATGGTCTGATAGGACGCCGGCCGGATCAGCGACGAATCCTGGTCGAACACGACGTCGAAACGGATCTGCGGCAGTTTCGTCAATTGCGGCGCGATCGGCGGCCGCTTTTGCGGCTGGGCATCCGCCCTCGCCTTGATGCGATCGGCAGCCTGCTGGCGCAACGCAGCCAGATCGACATCCGACTCGGCTTCGACCGCAAGCTTCTCAATCATGTCAGCGGTCGACGTCGCGGTTTGCGCGCGTGCCGCGCCCGTCGGCCACACAATCAGGGACAGGGCACCCAGCAAAAGGCCGATGTCGCGCAGCTTTCCTCTTCCCCCCCGCATCACTGATACCCCGCCGCGTTGATCGCCTTGTTGCAGTTCGGGGTCGCCTTCTTGGTCGATTCCAACAGGCATTGCAGTCCCTTGACGGGATCCTGCCGCACCTCGCCGCAAAACCGGTTCAGCTCCCAATTGCACAGTTTTACAAGGGAGGTACGCGCGGTAATGCGCGCCTGGATGGCGCCGAGGGCCTGGGGATAATCGGTCTTGCACTTCGCCGACACCACGTCCTGGTTGCGGCCCAGGCATTCCCTGAGGCGCGTGGCGTCAAGATTGACGCCGCGGCAATTGTCATCGATGTCCTTGCCGCAGCTCGCGGCCAGCATGGCCGCCGCATTTTCGAAATTCATGGACTGCGCTGCCGCTAGCGAAGGCACTGACATCGCAATGATACAAAGGAAAAGCCGGATTCGGGTCATGCGCGCACCTCACACAAGGAGGGTGGCGATGGTCAAGTGGTCTGTTTGATTTAGCTGCGCTGCCTTGGGCTATTGCGCCGCAACAAATCGTCGCGGCTGGCGCGGGCGTACACGCCCCGATATGCAATAACCCCTTATACCAGCCGAATGCACCATGACAGGGTCATGACGCCATGAGCTCGACCGCCGCGTTTCTGGCTTCCTTCGCCTCGATCCTGATCGCGCAGTCATTGGCGTGGTCCTGAGGCGCACCTTGCGCGCCGAGCTTCTCGAGGGAGGTTCCAAGGAAGCCATCCGCCTCGGCGCCGGCTTTCTATCAACCCTGGCCGCGCTGGTGATCGGCCTGATGATCGCGTCGGCGAAGAATACCTACGACAACCAGAACTCAAATATCCGGCAGCTCGGCACCAACGCCGTGCTGGTCGACCAGATGCTGACAAATACGGACCGGACGCAAAGGCGGCGCGCACCCTGCTGCGCGAAATCATCCCCTCCGCAGCCGCCCGCATCTGGCGGGAAAACGTCGCGGGCAAAGCCGACGAAGCGACCTTCGTCGTCAGCGAGACCGCCGAGCGGTTCTACAGCGCGGTCGAAGCGCTCAAGCCGTCCAACACGGAACAGACCTCGCTGAAGGCGCGTATCATTCAGCTGACGACCGATATGGGCCGGACACGGCTTCTGGTGTTCACGCAAGCCGACGACGCGATACCGCCGCCGTTCTTCATCGTACTGGTGCTCTGGCTGGTCGTGATCTTCGGAAGCTTCAGCCTGTTCGCCGAGCCAGGCCCGGTCGTTGTCGTATCGACGCTCGTATTCGCGCTCTCGGTATCGAGCGCGCTGTTTTTGATCGTCGATCTCAGCCACCCCTTCCAGGGTCTGATGCAGGTCTCGAACCATCACCTGCAGATGGTGCTGCCGACGATCGAATGAAGTTACGGCGCGGTCTGCGCGGCCGGCACCTTGATCTCCTGCGGCAGGATGATGGCAGCCACGATCACCAATAGGCATAGCGCGCCGAACGCCTGCAGCATGGTGGAGAAGCCGCCCTTTTCATAGAGCCACGCCACCAGGCCGACGGAGGCGCCGGCCGCGGTGAAGCCGACGAAATAGCGCACCGAATAGGCGCGCGAGCGCCATTCCTCGGTAGTGTATTTGCCGACCATGGCGTCGTTGACGGTGACCTGCCCGAACGCGCCCATAACGATGCCGATGGAGGCGACAATCAGCGGCAGGTTCGACAGCGTGGCCGCAAAATACATGAACGGCGCCAGCAGGAACGACAGCGGCAGCATCACGGTCTTCAGCGAATAATGGTCGATCAGCTTGCCGATCGTATACTGCGTCATCGCGCCGAACACATAGACACCGGCCGCGATGATCCCGAGCAAGGCGGGGCTCTCGGTCACGCCGGCCAGCCGCTCGGCAAACAGCTTTGGCATCGCCACCGTGATGGCGTTGAAGGTGGTGGAAATCGCGATCACCACGATCAGCAGCGCCAGCAGCACCCGCCACATGTCCTGCTTCGCCACCCTCGCCTGCGCTGCCGCCTGCTTGGTGCCGGTGCGGTCCTCGTGCACCACCATCGACGCAAAGACGACGCCTATCAGGATGGTGAGGACTCCGGGCGCGATGAAGGCCCAGCGCCAGCCGAGATATTGCCCGATCACGCCGGTGACAAGCGCCGAGGAGGCAACGCCGAGATTGCCCCAGACGCCGTTCAGGCCCATCTCGCGGCCGAGCCGGTCGGCATAGGAGACGATCATCGCGGTGCCGACAGGATGATAGATCGAGGCGAACAGGCCGATTGCGAGCAGCGCCGCGCCGAGCTGCAGCGGCGTCTGCACGAAGCCGACGGCGATCATCGACGCGCCGATGCCGAGAAAGAAGATCACCATCATGTGGCGCCGGCTCCAGCGGTCGCCGAGCCAGCCGGTGATCAGCGAGCCCGCCCCGAAAGCGACGAAACCGGGGGTGGCATAGGGCAACAGCTCCGAATAGGCCATGCCGAGCGCCGGGCCCATGATGATGACGGCGGCCGCAAAAATGAGCATCGCATAATGGTCGATGAAATGGGCGGCATTGACGAAAGTGATAACCCGGCTGGGGCTGTTCATGGTCGATTCCCGAATCCCGTAATGTCCTGAAATAGGTTATACGGGGATGTCCTGACGGGATGTCGCCAATGAATATCGCCGAAAAGCCAATTGCCGCCATTATCGGGCGCCTCACCTCGACCGGCGACGGCATCCACATGATCGCCAACAGCTACAAGAAGGGTTTTCGGATCCACACCCATATGCACCGCGAGGCGCAGCTGGTCTATGCGGCCAGGGGGACGATGCAGGTGACGACGCCGAAAGGCCGCTGGCTAGTGCCGCCGGACCGCGCGGTGTGGGTCCCGGCCCTATCAGAACATGCAATCGACGTGCTCGCCGATATCGAGATGCGGACGCTCTATTTCGAACTCGACTGGCTGCAGCGCGAGGCGCGCAGCCACAGCCTGGACGCTGAATTCGTGGTGCGGGTGTCGCCGCTCCTGCACCAGACCATCCTCGCTCTGTTCGACGATCGCGACGACCGCGAGCGAACCGAGCTTTTGCTGCGGCTGGCCATGATGGAGCTCGACCAGGCCGAGGATTCCGCGACTTTCATTCCGCTGCCGCACGAGCCGCGCTGCCGGCGCGCCGCCGACATCGTGCTCGCGGACCCGACCGTCGACCACGAGATCGAGACGCTGGCGCGCGAAGTCGGCACCTCGGCGCGGACGCTGTCGCGGTTGTTCTCGGCGGAAACCCAGTTGAGCTTCAAGAGCTGGTGCCAGCGCGCCCGGATTGCAGCCGCCATCGAGAAGCTGTCGACCGAGGCCGGGGTCTCGGTCAAGCAGCTTGCCTCGGATCTGGGCTATGCCAGCGTGCCTGCGTTTTCCCATGCCTTCCGGCAGGTTACCGGCAAGACGCCAACGGAATTCGCCGGCAAGGAGTGAGTAATCCCTTTGCGGAGACATGACATATTTCCGTACGATCCATGCGCTTGATTGTGATCGGCACCGCCCTAAATTCCGTATAAGATTCCGGCACCCTCACTGGATTCGACTTAACCGCATGGCCAACGCCTTTTTCTCCGACCTTCTCGCGACGATCTCAGAACGTGGCCGCACGCTGCTGCGCCGGGGCGATCCGTCGGTCGCCCGCCAAGACTCCTCCGAACTACTTGAACTCTGTGAGGCCCTGCTGTCGGGCCGCGGCGAAGCCTCAGCCACCGCGCTGGCGCGGGACGTGCTCGATCGCTACCACGACCTCGACGCCGCCCATCGCCTCACCTTCTTCGAAGCGCTGGCCCGCGACTTCGGCCCGGACCGCGAGAAACTGTCGCAGGCGATCGAGAGCTGGCGCAGCCAGCCGAACGACACTGACGCCAGCGACCTTCACTTCGCTTCCGAACCGCGGCGGCAGGAATTGATCCGTCGGCTCAACCGCGCGCCCGGCGGCACCAGCGACCTGGTGGCGATGCGCGCCGACCTGCTTGCCCTGATGAAGGGCAACAAGGATTTGGCCGCGCTCGATCGCGACGTGGTGCATCTGCTGTCTTCTTGGTTCAACAGGGGATTTCTCGTGCTGCGAAGAATAGATTGGTCGACGCCGGCCAATATTCTGGAACAGATCATTCGCTATGAGGCCGTGCACGAGATCCGCGACTGGGCCGACCTGCGCCGCCGCATCGACCCGGTCGACCGCCGCTGCTACGCCTTCTTCCATCCCCAGCTCAACGACGAACCGCTGATCTTCGTCGAGGTGGCGCTGACCGAGACCATTCCGACCGCGATCGCGCCGCTGCTCGCCGCCGAGCGCCAGCCGGTACCGATCGAACGTGCCCGCACCGCCGTGTTCTATTCGATCTCGAACACGCAGAAGGGGTTAGGCGGCATTTCCTTCGGCAGCTTCCTGATCAAGCAGGTGGCTGAGGAATTGCGGCGCGAATTGCCCAAGCTCGATACGTTCATCACGCTGTCGCCGGTGCCGGGCTTCATGCAATGGCTGAAAAAGGGCGACGACGTTCCGCTCAGCGACGAGGAGCGGACGCTGCTGGAGGCCCTCGACAAGCCGGACTGGTACGAGAACGCCGAACTAACGGCGCAACTGCGCGCCGTGATCGAACCGCTGGCGGCGCATTACTTCCTCAAAGCCCGCACCTCAAAAGGCCGGCTGGTCGATTCGGTGGCCCGCTTCCACATCGGCAACGGCGCGCGGCTGGAGAAGATCGACTGGCTCGGCGACCTCTCGCCCAAGGGCCTGCGCGAATCCGCCGGCATCATGGTCAACTACCTCTACCGGCTCGAGGACATCGAGAAGAACCACGAGGCCTACGCCAACCAGGGCGAAATCGCCGCTTCCAGTGCGGTGAAGAAGCTGCTGAAGACCGAGGGCGGCCGGCGGCTGCTCGACATGCGGCTGTCGTTGACCGGCGAGTGATCCGTTCGCCGCTCGATTGGAAATCACGCTGCAATGGCCGATGGCGCCGCACCTTTCCGGCCGATAAGTCCCGCTGAGCGGATCGACGCCATCGACGTGTTGCGGGGCATCGCCCTGCTCGGCGTGCTCGCAATCAACGTCGTAACCATATTTCGCGTTTCGATCTTCGAGCGGTTTCTTCCGCAGACCCCCCTGGCATCGCCGATCGACCGTGCCGTCGACACGATCTTGATGCTGGCCGTCGATCTGAAGGCGCTTGCGCTGTTTTCACTGCTGTTCGGCGCAGGTCTTGCGATCCAGTTCGAACGGCTTGCCAAGAGCGAACGTCGCACCTCGCTCCTCGTGCGCCGGCTCGCCGTGTTGCTGGCGTTCGGGCTCATTCACCTTTGCCTGATCTGGAACGGCGATATTCTCACCGAGTATGCGCTCGCCGGCCTGATCGTCCTGCCGTTCCTGTTCGGACCACGCTGGCTCGTGGCTGTCGCCGCGCTGGCGGCTCTCGGGCTGTACCTTGCGATGCAGGCGTTTCCCCCGTCGGGATGGTGGCCCAGCACGGCTGCGCTGAGGCAGGGCGTGGCGGAGGCGCATCGCATCTATGCGACGGGCGGCTTCCTCGACGTGCTGGCGTTCCGGATTCGCGAGCTTCCCCTTTTCTTTCCGCTGCACGTCTTTATCTTTCTGCGCACGATCGGGTTGTTTCTTCTCGGCGCGTTCGCATGGCGCACCGGCATTCTGCGAAGCCCGCCTCTTCGCCTGCTGTTTTCGATCGCTGCCGCCTGTATCGGCCTTGGCGCGGCATTGATCCTTTGCCATGCCAACGGTTTTATCGCACGCGGCCGGATCGGCTCCCTGATGGAGCCTCTCGGCACCATACTGCTGGCGCTGGGTTACGGGGCAGCCATCATCGGCACCGCCAATCTCAAGAGCGGAAAGAGGCTGCTCGGCTGGGCTGCGCCGCTGGGACGCATGGCCTTCACCAACTACCTCATGCAGTCCCTGATCTTCGGCTGGATCTTCTACGGCTACGGCCTCGGCCTGTTCGGCCGTCTCGGGGTCGCCAGCGCGCTGGCCATCGGCATCGCCGTCTACGTCGGACAGGTGTTGTTCAGCGCGTGGTGGCTGCGCCGCTATCGGTACGGCCCTGTCGAATGGCTGTGGCGTACGTTGATGTATGGTGTACGACAGCCGATGTTGCATTCACCAGTTGAGGCGGCGCGATGACGATAGACTGGACCGACGACAAGGCGGGCATGGATTGGCAGGAACTGGAAGCGCTCTATCGGGCGGCTCCGCTCGGCAACAAGAATGCGGACGATCTCAAGGTGGTGTTCGGCAACAGCATGTTCTGTTGCTTTGCCCGCGACAACGGCCGGCTGGTCGGCGTCGGCCGTGTGCTGGCTGACGGACGCGACTGCGCCTATCTCTGCGACGTCGCGGTTCTGCCGACCCATCAGGGAACGGGTCTCGGAAAGCAGATCGTCGAACGACTGCTCGCCATGTCACAAGGACACGCGAAGATCATCCTTTATGCGGTCGCCGGTCGCGAGCCGTTCTATGCGAAGTTCGGCTTTCTGCGGATGAAGACCGCTATGGCGATTTTCCGGAACCGGCAATCGGCGATCGACAAGGGGCTGTTATCCGAGAACTGATCGGAGCGATCGCGCGTTTTCGTTTCAGGTCTTGTACTCATAGAGCAACCGGGCCCGAATGGTGCCTTCCAGCGCCCTTATGTCCGCGAGCACGCGCTCGCCGTCGGCGGCCGACGCATCGGCATCCAGCACCACATAGCCGACGTCATGCGCGGTCTCGTAATATTGCGCGGCGATGTTGACGGCATGACGCGCCAGCACTTCGTTCAAGCGCCCGAGCATACCCGGCAGGTTACGCTGCACCTGAATGAAACGCGTGCCTAACGGCCGCGACGGCAACTGAACCTGCGGGAAGTTGACGGCGCCCATGGTCGAGCCGGAATCGCTGTAATCGACCAGCTTGCGCGCGACCTCGGCGCCGATGCGCTCCTGCGCCTCCTCGGTCGAGCCGCCGATATGCGGCGTCAGGATGACGTTCTCCAGTCCCTGCAGCGGCGAGACGAAGCGATCGGAGTTCGAGCGCGGCTCGACCGGAAAGACGTCGACCGCGGCGCCGCGAAGCCTGTTCTCGCGCAGCGCCTCGGCGAGCGCTTCGAGGTCCACGACCGTGCCGCGGCTGTTGTTGATGAAATACGCTCCGTGCTTGATCGCGCGAATCTCGTCGCGCCCGATCATGCCGTGCGTGGCGGCAGTTTCCGGCACATGCAGGCTCACGACGTCGCTTTGCGCCAGCAGCTCATGCAGGCTCGCGGTCGGCTCGGTGTTGCCGTGGCGAAGCTTGTCGGTGTGATCATAGAAGATCACCCGCATGCCCAGTGCTTCGGCGAGGTTGGAGAGCTGCGAGCCGATATTGCCGTAGCCGACGATGCCAAGCGTCTTGCCCCTCACCTCGTAGCTGTCGTTGGCCGACTTGTCCCAACGCCCCTCATGGGCCGCGTTGGAGCGCGCGACGATCCGGCGCAGCAGGAAGACGATCTCGCCAATCACGAGCTCGGCCACGCTACGCGTGTTGGAGAACGGCGCGTTGAACACCGGAATTCCGGCCCGGCGCGTGGCGTCGAGGTCCACCTGGTTGGTGCCGACACTGAAACACCCGACCGCGATCAGGCGGTCCGCGGCCTCGAGAACATCCGGCGTGATTTGCGTGCGCGAGCGGATGCCTAGCAGATGCACGCCCTTGATGGCCTCCTTCAGCGCATCGCCCTCGAGCGCCTTGGGCAGGCGCGTCATGTTGGAATAGCCGGCAGCCTCGATCAGCTGCACGGCGCTGTCGTTGACACCTTCAAGGAGCAAGACCCGGATCTTGTCCTTCGCAAGCGAGAGTTGGGGAAGCGTGGTGGCCAAGATCGCAGCGTCCTTCAGCGGATGAATGGTAAACTGGCGGCCCGGAAATCGGCGATCAGCGGCAGAGCGAACGTCCGGTCGGGGCCATTGGTTTCGCCCTTTCCTATGCCATCCGGCCCTACGCCGCCAGCGCCTTCATTTCGTTTTAGAGATCGGATTATGTGCCTCCACCGTCATTGCGAGGAGCCAACGGGTCCGGCCTTCGGCCGGCCCGATGATAAACTCCGCGACGAAGCAATCCATGCTTCAGCAAGCGGAGATATGGATTGCTTCGCTGCGCTCGCAATGACGAGCGAGAGACCTCCTCAGGACTTCGCCTTATCCCGGAAATACGGCTCGACCGGGCCGTGCACCTTGATGGTCAGCGGGTTGCCGTAACGGTCCTTGGCATTGCCGGCGGTGACGCGCACCCAGCCCTCGCTGATGCAGTATTCCTCGACATTGGTCTTCTCGACGCCCTTGAAGCGAATGCCGACGTCGCGCGCGAGAATCTCGGCGTTGTAGTACGGACTGTTCGGATCGACCGAGAGACGGTCGGGAAATTGGTCGCTCATTGGCTTGTCGTTCTCGCTCACAGCAGTGCCTCGATATCTTTTCTTAGTCCCTCTGGGATCGCGGTGGGCGCGTAACGCCCGACCACCCCGCCCGACCGGTCGACCAGGAATTTGGTGAAATTCCATTTGATCGACGAACCCAGCAATCCCGATTTCGCGTTCTTCAGATGGTTGAACAACGGATGCGCCTGGCTGCCGTTGACGTCGATCTTGGCGAACATCGGGAACGTCACGTCATACTTGCTCGTGCAGAACGCCTCGATCTGTTTGGCGTCGCCCGGTTCCTGGCCGCCGAACTGGTTACAGGGAAAGCCGAGCACCGCAAAGCCGCGTGGCGCGAAATCACGATGCAACTGCTCCAGCCCTCTATATTGCGGCGTGAATCCGCAGGCGCTCGCGGTGTTGACGATCAGGAGCGCCTGGCCCTCGAACCGCTTCAGCGGAACCTCTTCGCCGGCGAGCGACTGCGCCGTAAAATCATAAACGCCTGGCATGGTCCTCTCTATCAGCCGACCGGATCGATCGCCGCCGCGGGCGTTCCGCCGGCTTCGATTGCCTCGCCCGCGGCGAGACAGAGATCCTCGCGGTAACGCCCGGAAACCAGTTGCACGCCGACGGGAACGCGTCCCACCAATCCCGTCGAAACCGTTAGCCCGGGAAGCCCCATGAAGGGAATCGCAATCTGCGGCAATTGCGCATGCCAGACGCGCGCGAACGACGCCTCGTCCTTGCGGTCGAGATGATCGGGGAACGGCAATTCGCCCGATACCGGCATCAGCAGCACGGCGTAGTTTTCGAAGAACGAAAGCCATTCGCGCGTCAGCGTCGCGCGCCGTGTCAGCGCCTTCGACAGGTCGAAGGGATGCACTTTTGCGCGGTTGCCGCGCAGGCACGCGAGCGCGCCGGGGTCGCCCTCACGTTCGGCCGCTTCCAATTGCGCCTCGTAGCCGTCGCCGAGCCAGAGCTTTGTCTGCAGATCCGCCGGCTCGCGCAGCGGCGGCGTATTCGCGATTTCCTCGACGGTCCAGCCGGCGCGTTCAAGCCGCCTGCCGGCGTCGGCAATGGCGGCCTTCACTTCGGGCACGGGATCGAGGCCGTCAGGATTGAGACACATCGCGACGCGCTTGGGCATCGCCGGCCCCTCCAGCGGCGCCGGCACCCACCAGGGATCGCGATAATCCTTCACCGACATCGCCGCCAGCGCGATCCTGATGTCGCCGATGGTGCGGGCCAGCGGGCCCGAGACCGCGCTGATCTGCGGTCCGATCGGCCGCTCGGGGAGCGCCGAGTTGAACGCGGCGACGCGTCCCAAGGTCGGGCGCAGGCCGTGCACGCCGCAGGCGTAAGCCGGGTAGCGGATCGAGCCCGCGATATCAGTGCCGTGCGCGATATGCCCGATGCCGGCCGCGACCGCGGCCCCCGCGCCACCGGACGATCCGCCCGGCGTGATCGAGGGATCGCGCGGGTTCTTGGTGTCGCCATGGATGAGATTGGTGGTGAACCAGCGATAGGAAAACGCCGGGCAATTGGTGCGCCCGAGAATGACGGCGCCTGCCTTGCGCAGATTGTCGATCACCGGGCTGTTGCTCTTCGCGATGGTATCGCGCTGCAGCTTCAGCCCGTTGGTGGTGGCAAAGCCCTCCTGGTCGATATTGACCTTCACCGTGACGGGCACGCCGCCGAGGGGACCGGTGTCTTCGCCGCGCCCGATGGCGGCATCGACAGCGGAGGCTTGAGCCAGAACGTCCTCGGGCCTGTGGTCGACGACGGCGTTGATCTTGGGATTGACTGCATCCAGCCGCGCCAGCGCCGCGGTCGCCGCCTCCCTGGCCGAGATTTTCTTCGACCTGATCAGCGAGGCCATTTCAGCAGCCGACAGACGCCATAGATCCTGCATGCAAAACTCCATTCGATTGCCGCCCTTTTAGAGCGTTTTCAAGCGAAGTGGAAACCGGTTCGCGTCAGGAAAACGCGTCAAATCAAAAATCTACCGCCGGGCGCAGGGCAATGCCAGCGGGAGGAAATGGCAGGGCCCGCGCGCTCCCTCTCCCCGTTCTTGCGGGGAGAGGGTTGGGGTGAGGGGCTGCTTCCGCGAGCTCCGTCTGTGGTGAGACCTGTACCCCCTCACCCGGATTGCTTCGCAATCCGACCTCTCCCCGCAAGCGGGGCGAGGTTGATTAAAGCTAGCGCATATGGGCGATGTAATAGGCGAGATCGGCGATCTGCGCGACCGAGATCGGCGCCATCACGTCGGCCATGCTGGCATCATAGCCGTGGCGGCTGTTGTCCTTGTACTCGGCAAGCGTCTTGGCGAGATAGTCCTCGCGCTGGTTGGCGATGCGCGGGACGTTTTCCTTCCCCGAAAGATCTGGGTTGTGGCAGGTGTCGCAGCGGTGCTGCTGCACCAGCGCCTGGCCGCGCTGCATCCGCGCCGGATCGCCATTTTCGCCTGGTGCTACAGGCTTCGGCATCTTGGCGATGAAGTCCGAGAACAGGCGAAGATCGTCGTCGGTCAGCGGCTTCGCCATCTCGTTCATCGGCTCGAAGACGCGCAGCTTCTCGCGGAACATGAAGAGCTGGATCAGCGCGTATGGCGCCTGCTGCGCGCCGAGCGAGGGCGTGTTTTCGGTCTCCGATTGGCCCTTCTCGCCGTGACAGGCGAGGCACGGCGCGATGCGCTGTTCGATGGTTTCGGCATTGGCGGAGGCCGCGATTAAAGCGAACGCCAGCATCGTTATTGTTTTGCGCATCGGCCTATTCCAAGCACTTCCGTCATCGCGAGAAGCGAAGCGACGAAGCAATCCACGCCTCCGCAAGTGGCGGAATGGATTGCTTCGCTGCGCTCGCAATGACGATTGAGACTACGACTTCCCCGCCACCTTCTGCTTGCCGTAGGTGATGCGGTAGACGGCGCCGTTCCAGTCGTCGGAGACCAGCAGCGAGCCGTCCTTCATCTGCAGCACATCGACCGGGCGGCCGATATATTTATTGTCTTCCAGGAAGCCGGTGAGGAACGGCTCCAGCGACTTCATCGTGCCGTCCTTGTTGAACTTGGCAACCATGAGGTCACCGCCGACTTTCTTGGAGCGATTCCAGGAGCCGTGGCGGGCGATGATGGCCGCGTTCTTGTAGGCTTTCGGGAACAGGCTGCCGGTGTAGAAGCGCATGCCGAGCGCTGCCGAATGCGGCCCCAACAGTCCCACCGGCGCGGTGTATTCGCTGCAGGATTTACCCCAGCCGAATTCGGGATCGACGATATTGCCCTGCAGGCAGAACGGGGCGCCGAAATGTTCGCCGACCTTGGTGATGCGGTTGAGCTCGTCCTCCGGCACGTCTTCCGACATCCAGTCGCGGCCGTTATCGGTGAAGTAGAGCTGCTTGGTCTCCGGATGCCAGTCGAAGCCGACGGTGTTGCGGACGCCGCGGGCGATCACTTCTGCGCCCGAACCGTCGAGATTCATCCGCTGGATCAGACCGTGCTCGTCGTCGTGCAGGACGTTGTTGCCGGGCTGGCCGACCGGAACGTAGAGCTTATTGTCGGGACCGATGGCGATGAACTTCCAGCCATGGGCCTCGTCCTTCGGCAGCTTGTCGAAGATCACGGTCGGCTTCGGCGGGTTGTCCAGGTTGTCCTCGACCTTCTCGATCTTGGAGACCTTGGACAGTTCGGCGATGTAGAGCGTGCCGTCCTTGAAGGCTAGGCCGTTCGGCCGATAGAGGCCGGAGGCCAGCACCTTGACCTCGCGTTTGCCGTCCTTGTTGACGATGGCATAGACCTTGTCGACCAGACGGCTGCCGACGAACACCGTGCCCTTGTCGCCGAGCGCGAGCGAGCGGGCGTTCGCCATGCCGGCGGCATACACCTCGATGTTGAAACCGGCCGGCACCTTGAGCTTCGCCGTCGGCAATTTGTCGGACGTGGCTGCGATCGGCGGCGGCGCGATCGGCGCAAGCTTGGCCGCGGCATCGTTGCCGGCGGGACGGCCGATCAACGGCGACCCAGGCGGAAGCGGTGCAGCCGCAGGCGCCGCTCCGGCGGCCGGTGGCGTAGCGGCGGCCGG
>NZ_LLYB01000099.1:49318-65693 GCF_001440475.1 Bradyrhizobium lablabi
CTCCCAGCGTCAAGGCACTCAGAAAAGCGCCGGACAGCAGCAGGCTGCGCGGCACCGACAGATAGTTCATCATGGGCGTTCTCCCTGGCGGAAAGCCCTTCTCATCGCGCGGGCGTCGCATGATGCCGGCGCCGGAGGCTTTGCCGGCCGGCACTCTCCATATTTGTCCGCCAATGTGCAATCGGAAAACTTCGCGCTTGGAGGTTGCACTGCCACAACGAATGCAGCGCAAAGCTCCGGCGACCATCGGTTGCGGGATCGTCAGTGCCTGGTGAGTGAGCCGCCGGGTGCGTCGAGGATCGCTTCCGAGAACGGAAACTCCAGCACGATCTCGCCGTCGTCGTCGGTGACTTCGATGGTCGCGCTGAGAAGCGCACCCTCGGCGCCGTCCGTCTTGAGCAGTTCCCGGATCATGGCGCGCGCCATTTCCCAGGCGCGATCGGGATCGACCAGCACTTCNACCGTCGGGATCGGAAATCAGCTCATCGCCGATACGGGTGTTGAAATAATATNNNCTCGGCATCGGCTGAAACCTGATTCCGTTAGGACCCCGCCACCGGAGGCCGCCACTGTCTTACACGTTCTTTTGCGGAGCCGGCAGCGCTCCGTCCTTCCAAAATTGCCATTCGCGGCGCTGCGAACAACCGAGAAATGCTTGATCCCACGTTGATTTGACCGGAACGCCCCGCACAACACCGTGAAAACCCCTTTGCAGCGCAGCATAACAATTAGGGGTTCCGGGAAAAAGATTTAACTGGCGAACTTTTTGATCCGCAGTACCTTAAGGATATGGGCGGTGTTCGTCCGGTAGCAAAGGGAGAGGCTAAATGGCCTGGAAAGCGCCGAAAATCGTCGAAGTGCCGGTCGGCATGGAAATCAACATGTATATGTGCGCCACCCGCAAGTAAGCGGTAGCGCCTATCGTTTCTCACGCAGGTGGATTTGCGGGCATGACGCATCCCCGATGGCGGGGTTGTGCTTGAGCCCGGAGTCCACCTCGTGGTGTTTGTATCAGTTCGCATCTTCAAGTTTGATTCTCCAGGAGACGGATCATGCTTCGCGTCGTCGTCCTGGGCGCCGCGGCCGGTGGCGGCGTTCCGCAGTGGAACTGCGGTTGTGCGGTGTGCACGAAGGCACGAACCGAAACTCGGGAATTGCAGAGCACCCAGGCCTCGATCGCGGTCAGCGCCGATGGCGAGCACTGGTATCTCGTTAATGCCTCGCCCGACCTGCGCCAGCAATTGATCGCGACGCCGCAGCTTCATCCCAAAGCCGGGCAACTCAGGCACAATCCGATCGCCGGCGTGATCCTGACCAATGGCGAAGTCGATGCGGTCGCCGGGCTGTTGTCGATGCGAGAGGGATCGCCGTTCACGCTCTATGCGCATGAGCGGGTGCTTGCGATTTTGCGATCCAACAGCATCTTTAACGTGCTGGGCGAAAACAACGTCAAGCGGCGGCCGATCGAGACGGACGTCGCGTTCGAGCCCACCCTGCCCGACGGCTCGCCGTCCGGCATCGAAATCCTTCCCTTCGCGGTTCCCGGCAAGGGCGCATGGTATCTCGAAGGCAAGGCGCATCCGGCGGGCGGCGATGCCGCGGGCGATACGCTGGGCTTGCGGATTCTGGACAAGGCCAGCGGCAAGTACTTCTATTTCCTGGCCGCCTGCGCTGACGTGACCGACGATCTCAAATCGCGCCTTTCCGGCGCCGCGCTGGTGTTCTTTGATGGCACGGTGTGGCGCGACGATGAATTGATCGTCCAGGGCCTCGGCACCAAGACGGGACAGAGCATGGGCCATATTTCGATGTCGGGCGAACATGGGGCGATCGAGAGCCTTGCCGGCCTCGACATCGGCCGCAGGGTGTTCTTGCATATCAACAACTCCAACCCCGCTTTGCTCTCCGGCTCGGACGAGCGAACGGCACTGGAACAGGCGGGCTGGCAGATTCCAGCCGACGGAACGGAGATCACGCTGTGAATGTCGTGCCCACCAGCGGAATGACCGCGCTCTCGATCGGCAAGGGCATTACGCTCAACAATGCCGAGGAATTGGAGGCGACGCTCCGCCATATCGGCGCGACGCGCTATCACAGCCTGCATCCGTTCCATCGGCTGTTGCACGGCGGCAAGCTCCACAAGGGACAGGTGCAGGCCTGGGCGCTGAACCGCTATTATTACCAGAGCACGATCCCGCTGAAGGATGCGATGGTGATCTCCCGGTTCCGCGATCGTGCGACGCGGGTCGAGTGGCGGCACCGCATCGAGGATCATGATGGCGACGTTGGCAGCGAAGGCGGCATCGAGCGCTGGCTGAAGCTGACCGAAGGGCTCGGGCTCGACAGCGCCTATGTGGAATCGACCGAGGGCATCCTTCCGGCAACGCGGTTTGCCGTGGAAGCCTATGTGCATTTCTGCCGGGACAAGACGCCGCTGGAAGCGATCGCCTCCTCACTGACGGAATTGTTCGCGCCGAACCTGCACGAGGAGCGCATCTCCGGGATGCTGCAGCACTATGATTTCGTCAATCCCGACATCATGAGCTATTTCAGCCGCCGCCTGAGCCAGGCGCCGCGCGACGCAGGCTTTGCGCTCGAATACGTCAAGGCGCACGCGAAGACGCAGGCCGAGCGCGAGGCGGTCTGCAATGCGCTGATCTTCAAGACCAATGTGCTATGGGTTCAGCTCGACGCGCTGTATCATGCCTATGTCGAGGGCCACATACCGCCCGGCGCGTTCGTGCCCAAAGGGGATTAGCGATGGCGAGCCGCAACATCAGTGTCAGCGAGGAGAGCCGGCCGAAATTGCCGCGCCACGCCAAGCTGAAATTCGATGAGACGCGGCAGGTCTGGGTGATCCTGGCGCCGGAGCGGGTTCTGGCGCCGGACGAGATCGCGGTCGAGGTTCTGCAGCTCTGCGACGGCGTGCGCAGCGTCGGCGACATCATCGACCAGCTTACCATCAAATACACAGCTCCCCGCGAGGCGATTGGCACCGACGTCATCGCGATGCTGCAGGACCTCGCCGACAAGGGTTTTCTGACCGAAGCGCGTGAGAAGACGTCATGAGCGACATTCTCGCAGATGGCAAAACCGCCGGCACCGCCGCACCCAGCGACGGGCTTGCGGTGCTCGAGCAGAACCGTTCGACGGCGGAGACGTTCGGCATTCCCCTCGCCGTGCTCGCCGAATTGACCCACCGCTGCCCGCTGCAATGCCCCTATTGCTCCAATCCGGTCGAGCTTGACCGTGCGGGCGCTGAATTGACCACCGAGGAGTGGAAGAAGGTCTTGAGCGAGCTTGCCGAGATCGGCGTGTTGCAGATCCATTTCTCCGGCGGCGAGCCCACCGCGCGCAAGGACCTGGTCGAACTGGTGCAGCACGCGACCGATGTCGGGCTGTACAGCAACCTCATTACCTCGGCGGTGCTGCTGACGAAGGAGAAGCTCTCGGCGCTCGCCGATGCCGGGCTCTGCCATGTGCAGATCAGTTTCCAGGGCAACGAGCCCGTCGTGGCCGACCGCGTCGCCGGATTGAAGAATTCGCATGAGAAGAAGCTCGAAGCCGCGAAGTGGACGCGCGAGCTCGACATGCCGCTGACGGTGAACGCGGTCATGCACCGCCAGAACCTGCACCAGCTCTCCGACATCATCCAGATGGCGGTCGATCTCGATGCCGACCGGCTAGAAGTCGCCAACGTCCAGTATTACGGCTGGGCCTTGAAGAACCGCGCCGCCCTGATGCCGACGCTCGAACAGATCGAGGAAACCAGCCGCATCGTCGAGGAGGCCGCGACGCGGCTGAAGGGCATTCTCGCCATCGACTATGTGGTGCCGGATTATTACGCGCTGCGACCGAAGAAATGCATGGGCGGCTGGGGCCGGCAGTTCTTCAACATTTCGCCCGCCGGCAAGGTGCTGCCCTGCCATGCGGCGGAGAGCATCACCGGGCTCGAATTCGAATCCGTGCGCTCGAACCATTCGATCGCCTGGATCTGGCAGAATTCCGAGGCCTTCAACCGCTATCGCGGCACCGGCTGGATGCCCGAGCCATGCAAGAGCTGCGAGTTCCGCGAGGTCGATTTCGGCGGCTGCCGCTGCCAGGCCTTTGCGCTGACGGGTGATGCCGGCAATACCGATCCGGCCTGCACGCTGTCGCCGATGCATGAGCAGATCTTCAAGCAGGCCGAGCGCGAGGCCGCCGCGCACCAGGACCGCTTCCTCTATCGCAATTTCGCCGGCGGCACGCTGGAGACGGAAGGCGAGCATGGCGCCTGACGCCGATGCCGGAAAATCCATCAAACGCGCCGATCCGTTTGCCCCGCTGACGTCGGAGCAGCTTGCGGTCAGCGACGGTCACGACATCTATGTCGAAAGCGTCGGCTGCGCGAGCGGCATTCCCGCGGTCTATCTGCATGGCGGGCCCGGCAGCGGCTGCCAGCCGGACCATCGCCGGCTGTTCGATCCCGAGCGCTTTCATGCGGTGCTGTTCGACCAGCGCGGCGCCGGCCGCAGCCGTCCCAAGGGAAGCCGCGAAGCCAACACGCTGCCCCATCTGATCGCGGACATGGAGGCGATCCGCGAGAAATTCGGCTTCAAGCGCTGGATGGTCATCGGCGGCTCCTGGGGCGCGACGCTGGCGCTGGCCTATGCAGAAGCCCATCCCGAGCGCGTCACCGGACTCGTGTTGCGTGCGACCTTCCTCGGCACATCAGAGGAAATCGAGAACGGATTTCTCAACACGTTGCCAGGGTTTTATCCCGGCCTTTACGACGACTTCCTGAGCATGCTGCCCGAAGACGAACGCGCGCAACCGCTGCAGGCCTATTTTCGCAGAATCCTCGACTCCAATCCCGACGTGCATATTCCCGCAGCGCGGGCCTGGGGCGAGACCGAACGTATTCTTTCCGAACACACGCCAAACCGCACCCGCCTCGATCTGACGGCGCTCAATTCGTCAAAGAGCACGCCGGCCACGCCGTTCATGGAAGCGCACTACTTCTCCAACGACTGCTTCATGCAGCCGAACCAATTGTTACACGAAGCGGGCAGGCTCAAAGGCATCCCCGGCATCATCGTGCAGGGCCGCTACGACCTGCTGTGTCCACCCGCGACCTCGCATGCGCTCGCGGCGATCTGGCGCGAGGCCGAAATCCGCGTGATCGAGGGCGCCGGCCACACGCTGTACGACCCCGGCGTTCGCGACGCCGTGATGAAGGCGATCGCCGACATGGCGTCCCGAACCAGTAAATAGGAATCAAGAAAATGCCGATGGCGGGAAAAGGCATGCTGCTGACGTCGATGAACGTCGACGCCGAGCACGAAGCCGATTTCAATCGCTGGTACGACCGCGAGCATCTCGAAGAGCGCGTTGCGATCGAGGGTTTCCTCGAAGCCCGCCGCTATGTCGCCCATGACGGCAACCCGAAATATCTCAGCCTCTATTCCACCAAGACTTTCGAGGTGCTGGACAGCCCGGCCTATCGCACCGCACTGGCGAACCAGACGGCGTGGTCGAAGGCCAACATCGCCCGCTTCCAGAACATGATCCGTGCGGTCGCGCGCATCACGATCAGCCGGGGTACCGGCCGCGGTGCAGCGCTCGGCATCATCCGGCTGCGGCCATCGGGCGGCGAGGACAAGCTGCGCGCCGCCTTGCACGAGCAGCTCGATCCGGCGCAGCTCGACGGGATCATTTCGCTGCACCTGATCGAGAGCGACCCGGCGCTGTCGAAGCCGATCACCGACGATCCCGCCGCGCCCAATCCCGGCGCCGGCGACTGGTTCGTGCTGATCGATGCCACGGATGTCAGCGCACTGCCGGCGGCCATGCTGCGCTTCAGCGGCAACATCACATTGAAGCCGCTTACGATCTCGAGCGGTATCTACCGCCTGATGTGGGATCTGGCGAAGAGCGATATCGGCTAGCGCGTTCGCTACCGCCCGACGGCTGCGCGAAGTTGCGTGGGCGGTCGGCGGCTTGATCGCGACGTTCCGGAACGGAAACTGGCAATGTCGCTCCGTAGAACCACGGATAAGGTGCTGTTAACATGACGTCGGTAAACTGGTAGCTGAGACTAGCTCTCTCGCAAGGCTTGCTCGGTTCAGAGCGGGGCCACACGACCAACGCTTGCGTCAGGCGACCTCGATTCCTCTTCGCATAATGGTCGAACGCCTTGAGAAGACAGATGAGAGCTTCCGCCGAAGTCTCTAACATCGCTCTCAATTGTGTTGCTAATGCTCTCCGTGAACTGATGTCCTCGATGCCTTAGATGAAGGTCACTCCAACCGGTTGGTGAGGTTGTCGGTTCCCGGTATCTTCAGCCGACACTGGAGTCGCATTGCATGGCGGAAAAGTCCGCGGGTACCGTCGCCGAGATTTTCGCCGCCTTCCTCAAGCTCGGCCTCACGTCGTTCGGCGGGCCGATTGCGCATCTCGGCTATTTCAGAACCGAATTCGTCGAGCGGCGGAAATGGCTGAGCGAAAGCAGCTATGCCGACATTGTTGCGCTGTGCCAGTTCCTGCCGGGGCCTGCGTCCAGCCAGGTCGGCTTCACGCTCGGCATCTTTCGCGGCAACGGCCTGCTCGGCGGATTGGCGGCGTGGTTCGCCTTCACCATGCCCTCCGCCGTCGTCATGTTCGCCTTTGCGCTCGGCGCGACGGTCTTCACCGGCCCGTTCGCCGAAGGTGTGCTGCACGGGCTCAAGCTGGTCGCGGTTGCCGTCGTGGCGCAGGCGATCTGGGGCATGGCCAGAAGTCTCACGCCCGACCGCGAGCGCGCCGCCATCGCGCTTGCGGCCGTTGCGATCGTGGTCTTCATCGGCGGATCGTTTGGGCAGATCGGCGCCATCGCGGTTGGCGCGGCAGCCGGACTGTGGCTGTGCCGTGGAGAAGGACCTGAGCCAACCGGCCATCTCGGATTTTCAGTGTCGCATCGGCTTGGCGTCGCCGCGCTTGTGCTGTTCGCGGTGCTGTTCCTGGTCACGCCGCTGGTGACGGCAAAAACCGGCTCGCAGGGACTTGCCCTGTTCGACGCGTTCTACCGTTCCGGCGCGCTGGTGTTCGGCGGCGGACATGTCGTGCTGCCGCTGCTGCAGGCGGAAGTGGTGACGCCGGGCTGGGTCAGCAATGCGGACTTCCTCGCCGGCTATGGCATGGCGCAAGCCGTGCCCGGCCCCCTCTTCACCTTTGCGGCCTATCTCGGCGCTGTCACGGGCCCTGCTCCCAACGGCCTCGCCGGAGCCGTGATTGCGCTCGTCGCCTTGTCGTTGCCGGGACTGCTGCTGGTCTACGGCATGCTGCCGTTCTGGGACGCGTTACGCCAGCGTCCCGCCGCACAGGCCGCGATGCGCGGCACCAATGCCGCCGTCGTCGGCATCCTCGGCGCCGCGCTCTACAATCCGGTCTGGACCAGCGCCGTTCTCACCCCGCGCGATTTCGCGGTGGCGCTTGCGGGCTTCCTGCTGCTGACGGTTTGGAAACTGCCGCCATGGATCGTCGTCGTCATTCTCGCGGCGGCCGGCGCTGCGTTGCGGATGATCTGACGTCTGCTTGTTCATTCAGCATTGAATAAAAAGCTGCACTGCACATGCTGCAGTGCCACATCAACGCTGCGACGCTAAGTCCACGTCTCCATGCATTTGAAAGCGGGAGATCGCGCAAAATTGCCTTTGTGCCGGGTCTGGAATGGCTCTAATAAGATAAGCCTATGATCCAATTCAAAAACCACAAGAACGCTCGCTAAGCGCTCCATAAGCAAAATAAGGCCGCGTTCCGGTTGTTGGCGCGGACAAGGTAGGAATGAAACCGACTGATATCTCGGCGCCAGACTACTTTCACAAGGTGGTCGATTGCCAATGGGCCTGCCCCGCACACACACCGGTTCCCGAATACATCCGTTTGATTGCCGAGGGGCGTTATAGCGACGCCTATATGATTAACTGGAAATCGAATGTGTTTCCCGGAATTCTGGGACGCACCTGCGATCGTCCATGCGAGCCGGCATGCCGGCGCGGCCGCGTCGAGGATAATCCGGTCGCGATCTGCCGCCTGAAGCGCGTCGCCGCCGACTTCAAGGACGACATCAGGCACCGTTTGCCGAAGCCGGTCGCGAAGAACGGCAAGCGCATCGCGCTGGTCGGCTGCGGTCCCGCCTCGCTCACGGTAGCGCGCGATCTGGCGCCGCTCGGCTATCACTGCACCGTGTTCGATTCCGACCCGAAGGCGGGCGGCATGATGCGGAGCCAGATTCCGAAATTCCGCCTGCCCGATACGGTCATCGACGAGGAAACCGATTACATCCTCAACCTCGGCGTCGAGTTCAAGGGTGGGCACCGCATCGACAGCTTGAAAAAGCTGCTCGCCGAAAATTACGACGCGATCTTCATCGGCTCCGGCGCGCCGCGCGGCCGTGAACTCGATATTCCCGGCCGCAAGGACGCCNATTCACATCGGCATCGAGTGGCTGGCTTCGGTCTCGTTCGGCCATGTCGAGAAGATCGGCAAACGTGTGATCGTGCTCGGCGGCGGCAATACTGCGATGGATTGCTGCCGCACCGCGCGCCGGCTCGGCGGCACGGACGTCAAGGTCATCGTGCGTTCCGGCTTCGAGGAAATGAAGGCGAGCCCCTGGGAGAAGGAAGACGCCATCCACGAGGACATTCCGATCCTCAATTACATGGTGCCGGTCGCGTTCAAGCAGGTGAACGGCAAGCTGATCGGCGTCACCTTCCAGAAGGTGAAGGCTGAATACGACGCCAAGGGCCGCCGCAATCTCGTTCCCTCGGGCGAGCCGGACCAGACCATCCCCTGCGACGACGTGCTGGTTGCGGTCGGCCAGGAGAATGCCTTCCCCTGGATCGAGCGCGATTGCGGCATCGAGTTCGACAAGTGGAACATGCCGCAGGTCGATCCCAAGACGTTCGTGTCGACCAACCCGAAAGTCTTCTTCGGCGGCGACGCCGCGTTCGGACCGAAGAACATCATCTGGGCGGTGGCGCATGGTCATGACGCCGCGCTGTCGATCCACAAGATGATCTCCGGCGAGGACATCAACGAACGCCCGCTGCCTGAAGTGCACGTCTCCTCGCAGAAGATGGGCATCCACGAGTGGAGCTACGACAACGACATCTCCGGCGACAAGCGCTACAAGGTGCCGCACCGCGACAAGGTGATCGCGCTAAAGGACATCAAGACCGAGGTCGAGCTCGGCTATGACGTCAAGCTCGCGCTCGGCGAGGCGCAGCGCTGCCTGAACTGCGACGTGCAGACCATATTCTCGGCGCCCGCCTGCATCGAATGCGACGCCTGCGTCGACATCTGCCCGATGGACTGCATCACCTTCACGCAAAACGGCGAGGAAGAGGATTTGCGGCAGCGGCTGAAGGCGCCGTCGCCGAACCACGACCAGGCGCTCTACGTCGCCGAAGGGCTCAAGACCGGCCGCGTCATGGTGAAGGACGAGGACGTCTGCCTGCATTGCGGGCTGTGTGCCGAGCGCTGCCCGACCGGCGCCTGGGACATGCAAAAGTACCTCATCGATATGACTCACGCGGGATCAACATGCCAGACCAAAGCCCGATCAGCAGCGTAAACGACTTCGTCGTCCGCTTCGCCAACGTCAACGGCTCGGGTTCGGCGAGCGCCAACGAACTGTTCGCGCGCTCGATCCTGCGTCATGGCGTGCCGGTCTCCCCGCGCAACATCTTCCCCTCCAACATCCAGGGCCTGCCGACCTGGTACGAGGTGCGCGTCACCGAAGCCGGCCATCTCGGCGCCCGCGGCGGCGTCGACATGATGGTGGCGATGAACCCGCAGACCTGGGACAAGGACGTCGCCTCGATCGAGCCCGGCGGCTATCTGTTCTACGATTCGACCAAGCCGATCCCGTCGTCGAAATTCCGCGCCGACATCAACGTGATCGGGGTGCCGTTGACCGCGATCACCAACTCGACCTACACCGATCCGCGCCAGCGCCAGCTGTTCAAGAACATCATCTATCTCGGCGCGCTCTGCGCCCTGCTCGACATGGACCCCAAGCTGGTCGAGCAACTGATCGGCGAACAGTACAAGAGCAAGGAAAAGCTATTGTCGTCGAACGTCCACGCGCTGCATCTCGGCCGCGACTGGGCGCTGCAGAACCTGAAATGCCCGATCGGGCTGCGGGTGAAAAAATCAGACAAGGTCGGCGACCGCATCTTCATCGAGGGCAACAGCGCGGCCGCGCTCGGCGCCGTCTATGGCGGCGCCACCGTCTGCGCCTGGTATCCGATCACGCCGTCCTCGTCGGTGGCGGAGGCCTTCACGAGCCACTGCAAGAAGCTGCGGCACGACCCCGAGACGGGCAAGGCGAAGTACGCAATCGTCCAGGGCGAGGACGAGCTTGCTTCCATCGGCATCGTGATCGGCGCCTCCTGGAATGGCGCGCGGGCTTTTACCGCGACCTCCGGTCCCGGCATTTCCCTGATGACCGAATTCATCGGCCTGTCGTATTTTGCGGAAATTCCGGCTGTCATCATGAACATCCAGCGCGCCGGCCCTTCGACGGGTATGCCGACGCGCACCCAGCAATGCGACATCATTGCCTGCGCCTACGCTTCGCACGGCGACACCAAGCACGTCCTGCTGTTCCCGGAAGACCCGGCGGAAGCGTTCGAGTTCGCGGCACAGTCGTTCGATCTCGCCGATCGGCTGCAGACCATGATCTTCCTGATGCTCGATCTCGACATCGGCATGAATCACCGCCTCTGCCGCCCGCTGAAGTGGGACGACGCGAGGCAGTATGACCGCGGCAAGGTGATGACGGCGGCAATGCTCGACGAGCCGGGCCGCGATTTCGGCCGCTATCTCGACGTCGACGGCGACGGCATTCCCTACCGCACCTATCCGGGCACGCATCCGACAAAAGGCTCGTTCTTCACCCGCGGCACCTCGCGCGACCGCTACGCCCGCTACTCGGAAGAAGGCGCTGTCTACGCCGACAACATGCAACGGCTGGTGCGCAAGTTCGAGACCGCGCAGGACCTGGTGCCGCGGCCGTTGCAGGCCAACGCCGCCAAGCCGACCAAATACGGCGTGATCTATTTCGGCTCGACCGCGCCCGCAATGGACGAGGCGATCGGGCTATTGGAAGCGCGCGGGCACCAGCTCGACCGCATGCGCATCCGCGCCTTCCCGTTCCACTCCAGCGTGGCAAGCTTCATCGCCGACCATGATTTCGTTTACGTGGTCGAGCAGAACCGCGATGCCCAGTTGCGGCAATTGATCGTCAACGAGAACGGCATCGATCCGGTCCGGCTGGTACCGATCCTGCACTATGACGGCACACCGATCACCGCGCGCTTCATCGCCAACGCCATTGGCGACCACCAGGACCATCTCAAGGTGACCCCTCTCCGCAAGGCTGTGTCATGACCTACATTGCAAAGCCCAAATTTCATCATCCCGGCCTGAAGAAGAACGATCTCGGCTACACGCACCGCGACTACGAGGGCAAGATCTCGACGCTGTGCGCCGGTTGCGGCCACGACTCGATCACGGCGTCGATCATCGAAGCCTGCTACGAGCTGTCGATCGAGCCGCATCGCGTCGCCAAGATTTCCGGCATCGGCTGCTCGTCGAAGACGCCGGACTATTTCCTCGGCAATTCGCACGGCTTCAACTCGGTGCACGGCCGCATGCCGTCGGTGCTGACCGGCGCCAACCTCGCCAACCGCGACCTGATCTATCTCGGCGTCTCCGGCGACGGCGACAGTGCTTCGATCGGCTTCGGCCAGTTCGCGCATTCGATCCGGCGCGCCGTCAACATGACCTACATCGTCGAGAACAACGGCGTGTACGGCCTGACCAAGGGCCAGTTCTCGGCGACCGCCGACCGCGGCTCGAAGTCCAAGAAGGGCGTGATGAACACCGACAACGCCATCGACCTGGTGGCGATCGCGCTGCAACTCGGCGCGAGCTTCGTGGCGCGCAGCTTCTCCGGCGACAAAAGCCAGCTGGTGCCGCTGATCGCCGCCGCGATCCGGCACAAGGGCGCGGCCTTCATCGACGTCATCAGCCCCTGCATCGCCTTCAACAACCATGCCGGCTCGACCAAGAGTTTTGATTATGTCCGCGAGCACAATGACGCGGTGAACCGGCTCGACGTACTCACCGGCCGCGACCCGATTACGGTGGAGTATGCGCCGGGCACGGTGCAGGTGGTCGAACAGCATGACGGCACGCGGCTGGCGCTGCGCAAGATCGATGCCGACTACGACGCCAACGATCGTCTCGCGGCCATGACCTTCCTGCAAAAGCACGCCGCCAAGGGACAGGTGGTCACCGGGCTGCTCTACGTCGATCCGGATGCGGAAGACCTGCACACCCATCTCGACACCGTCGAGACGCCGCTCAATACGCTTGAAGCCAAGGACCTGTGCCCCGGCACGACGGCGCTGGAAAAGATCAACGCCAGCCTGCGGTAGTCCTACTGCATCAAAGCTGCTCAAGCCCCTCATCCACATGAGGGACTGATGACGTGGTAAAGCCGGCTACGCCGCCGCGGCCAGGTTCCGCGGATGCGCGACGTACTCCTTCAGGACCGTGCCGGCGGCATCGGCTTCAACGAGCGACACGTCATAGCTCCAGAGATCGGCGAGGTGCTGCAGCACGCGCTTGGTGTCGGTCTCGGTGAGCTGGGCGCCCTTCACCACGGTGTGGCGCAACATCAGCCGACGATCGCCGGCAAGGTCGACATCGACGACTTCGATATTCGGATCGATGAAGCCGACGTCGTACTGCCGCGCCAGTTCGCGCCGCAGCCGGCGGTAGCCGCGCTCGTTGTGGATGGCGTCGACCAGGATGCCGGCGCGCTCCTCCGGATCGTCATGCAGATGGAACAGGCGGAACTGCCGCATCAGCCGCGGGCTCATGAACTGGCTGATGAAGCTTTCATCGCGATAATTGGCCCAGATGTCGCGCAGCACGGCCATGGCATCGCCCTTGCCGGCGATATCCGGGAACCACTCGCGATCCTCGGCGTCCGGATCGGTGACGATGCGCTCGATGTCCTGCATCATCGCAAATCCCAGCGCATACGGGTTGAAGCCGGAATAACGCGGATCGTCGAATTCGGGCTGGAACACCACGTTGGTGTGCGACTGCAGGAATTCGAGGAAATTTCCGTCCGTCAGCCGTCCCTGCTGATGCAGCCGGTTCATGATGCGATAGTGAACGTAGGTCGCCGTGCCCTCGTTCATGACCTTGGTCTGGCTCTGCGGATAGAAATATTGCGCGATGTGGCGCACGATCCGCAGCAATTCGCGCTGCCAGGGGCGCAGGCGTGGCGCGGTCTTCTCGAGAAAATACAGCAGGTTTTCCTGCGGCAGGCCGAGCATCTGGCGGCGGCGTTCGACATCCAGTATCGCGCTGCTCTTCACCTTGCCGCCCGGAACGGTGCGCCACAAATCGTTGAATGCGGCCTCCTCATGCGCACGGCGCCTGCCCGCCCGCTTTTCCTCGGCGCGCAGGTCGAGACTCTTCTTGCCGGGATAGCGATCGATGCCGTGCGACATCAAGGCGTGCGCGGCATCGAGCGTGTGCTCGACCGCCTGCCGGCCGTGACGGTCCTCGCAATGCGCCACGTAGCGCTTGGCGAATTCGAGATAATCGAGAATGCCGTCGGCATCCGTCCATTGCTTGAACAGATAGTTGTTCTTGAAGAAATGATTGTGGCCGAAGGCGGCGTGCGCGATCACCAGCGTCTGCATCGTCGCGGTGTTTTCCTCCATCAGGTAGGAAATGCACGGCGACGAGTTGATGACGATCTCGTAGGCCAGCCCCATCAGTCCCTTGCGATAGGATGCCTCCTGAAAGGCAAAGTGCTTGCCGAATGACCAGTGCTTGTAGAACAGCGGCATGCCGACGGACGAATACGCATCCAGCATCTGCTCGGCGGTAATGACCTCGATCTGGTTGGGGTAGACATTGAGCCCCAATTCATCGCACGCAACCTGCTCGCAGGTATCGCAGATCTTCTGCAGCGTCCGGAAGTCCCAGTCGGCGCCCTGAAACAGCAACTGGTCGGTCGCGGTCATGACGCAGTCCTTTCCTGCTGGGTACGGCGCTGGAAGAGATCGTGAAACACCGGGAAGATCTCGCTGCGTTCGTTGACCTTGCGCATCGACAGCGGCGCGCCGTTCGCGCGCAGGCCCTCATAAAGGGTCCACAGGGCCGAATTGGGCATTTCGTAGGACAGGCCGTTTTCCTGGCCGACCTCCAGATAGGCAAAGAACTGGCTGACCGGCAGTATCTTGTCGGTCAGAAGCCGGCCTGCGACCTCGCCATCCGCGTATGAATTGTCGCCGTCGGAAGCCTGCGCGGCATAGATGTTCCAGTCCTCGGGGCGGAAGCGCGTGCGCACGATGTCGTGCATCGCCTGCAATGCGCTCGACACCAGCGTGCCACCGGAAGCCGGTCCGTAGAAGAACGTCTGCTCGTCGACCTCTTCGGCCCGGTCGGTGTGCCGGATGAAGACGATCTCGACATGGCGATAACGCCGCTTCAGGAACACATAGAGCAGCATGTAGAAGCGCTTGGCGAGATCCTTCATGTGTTCGGTCATCGAACCGGAAACGTCCATCAGGCAGAACATCACGGCCTGCGCCACCGGCTTCGGCACCGTCTCGAACCGACGGTAGCGGATGTCGATCGGATCGATGAACGGGATCCGTTTGATCTTTGCCTTCAGGGCCTCGATCTCGGCCAGCACCTCGACGCGACGCGCCTCGCTGCAATCCTCAAGCTCGGCTTCGAGCGCCGCCAGTTCCTCCGGCCGCGGCCGCCGCAGCGCAACGCGACGCGCCAAGGCACGGCTTACCGTTCGGCTGATCGAAATATTGGCGGGCGAGCCGGATGTGGAGTAACCCGCCCGGCGAATGCCCTCGCATTCGACCTCGGCCAGCTTTCGCTTGGCGAGATCGGGCAATTCGAGGTCATCGAGGAACAGGTCGACAAATTCGTCGCGGCTGAGAACGAAGCGGAACGTATCCTCGCTGTCGCCCTCGCCCGCACCCCTGCCCTTGCCGCCGCTCTGGTTCGGCCGCGGCAGCATGTCGCCTTCGACGAACTTCTTGTTTCCAGGCAGCACCATGTCGCGCGTGCCGCCCTCGCGGCGGAAGCGCGGCTCGTCCATGCCATCGATGGGGACGCTGACTTCGCCGCCTTCCAGGACATCCTTGATGTCCCGTTCCTGCGACGACTTCTTCACCGCCCCTTGAACCAACGCCTTCGCTCGACGCAGAAAGCGCTGGCGATTTTCCAGACTCTTGCTACCCGGATTCAGGCGCCGGTCGACGATGTGAATGGCCACGGTCTCATCCGCCTCAGCCTGCCTGTTTTACGCGCATGTACCACTCGACCAACCTGCGAACTTGCCGCTCGGTATAGCCTCGCTCGACCATGCGCGCGACAAACTCGCCGTGCTTCTTTTCGGTCTCGCCGTCTTTCTTCGAGCCGAACGAAATCACGGGAAGCAGGTCCTCTACTTGCGAGAATATCCGCTTTTCGATCACTTCGCGAATCTTCTCGTAGCTGGTCCAGGCCGGGTTCTTGCCGCCGTTCTGGGCGCGCGAGCGCAGCGAGAACTTGACGACCTCGTTGCGGAAGTCCTTGGGATTGGCAATGCCCGCCGGCTTCTCGATCTTGGTCAGCTCCTGATTGAGCAGTTCGCGATCGAGCATTTGTCCGGTGTCGCGATCCTTGAAATCCTGGTCCTCGATCCAGGCATCGGCATAGTCGACATAGCGGTCGAACAGGTTCTGCCCGTAGTCCGAATAGGATTCGAGATACGCCTTCTGGATCTCGTGTCCGATGAATTCGGCATAGCGCGGCGCCAGTTCAGCCTTGATGAATTCGAGGTATCGTTTCTCGACTTCGTCGGGAAGCTGCTCGCGCCGGATCGCCTGCTCCAGCGTGTACATCAGATGAACCGCGTCGGCACCGACCTCGCTGGTGTCGTGGTTAAACGTCGCCGCAAGAACCTTGAACGCGAAGCGGGTCGAAACGCCATCCATGCCTTCATCGACACCGGCAGCATCCCTGTATTCCTGAACGCTGCGCGCCTTCGGATCGGATTCCTTCAGGCTCTCACCATCATAGATCCGCATCTTGGCGAACACGGTCGAATTCTCGTGCCTGCGCAAGCGCGACATCACCGAGAAGCGCGCCATCGTTTCCAGCGTGGCCGGAGCGCACGGTGCGGCGGCCAGTTCGGAGCCCTGGATCAGCTTCTCGTAGATCTTCTGCTCTTCGGTGACACGCAGGACATACGGCACCTTGATGACGCAGATACGGTCGATGAAGGCTTCGTTGTTCTTGTTGGTCTTGAAGCTCTGCC
>NZ_LLYB01000099.1:65738-76768 GCF_001440475.1 Bradyrhizobium lablabi
TATAGTTGCCCTCCTGCGTCGCCGTCAGCAGCGGATGCAGCATCTTGATCGGCGCCTTGAACATCTCGACGAATTCGAGAATGCCCTGGTTGGAGCGATTGAGGCCGCCGGAATAGCTGTAAGCGTCGGGATCGTTCTGGGCGAGGGTCTCCAGCTTGCGGATGTCGACCTTGCCGACCAGCGACGAGATGTCCTGGTTGTTTTCGTCGCCGGGCTCGGTCTTGGCGATCGCGATCTGGCGCAACCGCGACGGCTGGATCTTGGCGACGCGGAATTGCGAGATGTCGCCACCGAAGGCTTCGAGGCGCTTGTAGCACCACGGGCTCATCAGACCAGTGAGGCGGCGGCGCGGAATGCCGTACTTTTCCTCAAGCATCGGTCCCAGCGATTCCGGATCGAACAGGCTGAGCGGACTCTCGAACACGGGGCTCAGTTCATCGCCGGCCTTCAACACGTAGATGGGGTGAACTTCCATCAACGACTTGAGGCGTTCGGCGAGCGACGATTTTCCGCCGCCGACCGGACCGAGCAGATAGAGGATCTGCTTGCGCTCTTCGAGACCTTGAGCTGCGTGGCGGAAGAATCCGACGATGCGCTCGATCGTATCTTCCATGCCGTAGAAGCCGGCGAAGGCCGGATAGAGCCGCATCGTGCGGTTCAAAAAGATACGGCCAAGGCGAGGGTCCTTGGCCGTGTCAATCATCTGAGGCTCGCCGATCGCAGCTAGTAGTCGCTCCGCAGCATTGGCATATCGCATCGGATCGTTTCGACACGACTCCAGATATTCCGCCATCGACATATCGGTCTGGCTTCTAGCTTCGAAGGACCGGGCGAAAGCATTGAACAGAGAATCGTTGTACATGATCCGTCTCTCCATGGTCACCTGATAAATGCCGGACGCACCGTCGGGTTCCAGTATCGGAGCGTCACAGCTTCCGTCTCGCGAATCACCATAAGCACCTGCACTGATTGGACACGCGAGCCAGATCACAATGCAATGCAATAGTCGTGCTAAGCGGCTCAGCCTCGTAAAGATACGGTGCCATTTCGCTCCCGTTGTATCCGCGCGGCAACATTTTGCACCGGGCTAATACCGAGTGGGCGATAAGGGGTTTTTTAACGATTCTGCGCACTGCACTGCTCGATTCGACGGCGACTTTGGCAGTCTGAAGCAGCAAAGCGGAGAAAATCCGGATTCCGGGCGGCCCAAAGGTGCGAGAACGGTGGCCTTTTGTCACTTCGGCAGGCCGGCCAATCGCCAAAAGGGCCAAGATTAACACCCGTTCATTTCGCGGGCCGGGCGTTGAACGCACCCTGTGCCACCTGCAACTAAAGTACGGTGCCGCGCGTTTAATCCGAGTCTGCCATGAAATTCGTCTGGTTCGTCGCAGCCGTTGCCTCCCTCGTCGGAGCCAATGTCTCTCTCGCCCAGGAGGCGGTCGACAAGGCGAAAGCCGCCACCTTCGACATCAAGATGTTCAGCGGACCGTTCAGCCACAAGAGCTATGCCTGCTTCGTGCGTCGTTATGACGCCAGCCATCTGGCGCAGCACCCCAGGCAGAAAGTCAGCGCGATGAAGCTGCTGGTGACAGCCGAAGAAGCGCCGGAGGACAAGATCGTCAACTATTCCTTCCGCCTCGGTTTCAAGTATCGCCACCGCGCCGGCAATTTCGATTCCAGTGGCTTTTGCAGTCACATCGTCGCCGAAAATTCCGGCGGCGAAATTCGGCTCGGCTGCGGCGTCGATTGCGAAGGCGGCGGCATCGAGGTGGCGATGAAGGACGCGCGATCCGCGCTGATCCGGCTGGAGCGGATCAGGATCTGGCAACGCAACAAGGCCGACGAAGACGCCGGCGACGATCTGGTTGCCGGCGCCGACGACAAGATTTTCCGTGTTGACCGTGCCGATCTGCACGAATGCTCCGACTTGGTGACCGATCGCAAGGAGCTTGCGGCACTCAGGCACAAGTGAGCCACTCTACATAGGTTGGTGAAGCACCTACTTAGGTTTGTGAACTACACCACTTGGGCTGGAACGACGTCATGTTAGGCTGGAAGGACGTTATGCATCGACGCAATATGCTGTGGGGCGCGGTTTCGGCGCTCAGCGCGGTTTTTGCCGTCTCTCGCGCCAACGCGGCTGCCGAAGCGCCATCAGCAAAATTGAAGGTGGTGTATCACCTCAACGATCTCGACAAGGTGAGCTTCGTGCTGGGCAACATCCAGAACCATCTCGACGGTGTCGGCGGCCCCGATCACGTCACGATCGCGCTGGTGGTTCACGGCCAGGCGTTGCGGGCGTTTCATTCGGCGTCCGCCAATCCCGACATTTCCCGGCGCGTCGATCAATTCGCCAAATCCGGAATCGAACTCGCCGCCTGCAGCAACACGATGAAATCGCAGAATGTCGCGCAGAAGGATCTGTTGCCGGGTTTCATGGCGGCGGAGCGCGGTGGCGTGGTTCGGATCGCCGAATTGCAATCGCAAGGCTATCTTTATCTGCGACCTTGAGGTGTTGCCGATTGACGTGAATGTTTCACGTCGACCGCTCATTTGAGCGATCTGGTCGCCGCACTTTCGCCCGCTCCATCGAGATGAATGCCTCTTGTGTTCGGATGCAGTCGCGATGGCGTCTGCGCGCCCGCTCCTACGCCGACATGCGGGTTGTGTCCCCCTGCAACCGCCCGCGGAATGTTTTGCCCATGAGCCCGCAAATGCACGCCGACGCCGGCGGCTTCCGCCACGCTCGGGCCGAGAGCGAGCAGGCCAGGCAAAAGCACGAGGCAGGCGGGAGACGAAAAACAACGGCTCATGACAGGCTCCTTCACAACTTCGTGCTTGTCCCGTTGGTGTCGCCATTCCGAAAGCCGGTTCGACCGGCCAGCCGGCATCAAGACCAGCCATTTTGCGGGATCGAACCGGTGCCAATGGCGTTAATATCGCAGGGAAAATCTCTCCCGTCCGGCCGCAAACCCAACCAAATATTGACTTTCCGGCCCTGCCCCCGAAAGCTGCCGGAAGCCCCAAAATCGACCGATCGAACAGAACAGGCACCATGAATCCCGTCAAAGCACTCGAAAACCATGGCCAGGCGATCTGGCTGGACTTCCTCGCCCGCGGCTTCGTCGCCAAGGGCGACCTCAAGGCGCTGATCGACACTGACGGCGTCAAGGGCGTGACGTCGAACCCCTCGATCTTCGAGAAGGCGATCGGTAGTTCGGACGAATATGACGGTGCGATCAGCCATGCCCTCAAGGCGGCCGACCGCCCGGTCGCCGACCTGTTCGAGGCGGTCGCCATCGAGGATATCCAGAATGCCGCTGACGTGCTGCGGCCGGTGTACGACCACCTGAACGGCAATGACGGTTTCGTCAGCCTCGAGGTCTCGCCCTATCTGGCGATGGACACCAAGGGAACGATTGCCGAGGCCGAGCGGCTCTGGAGGGACGTCAAGCGGCAGAACCTGATGGTGAAGGTGCCGGCCACACCAGAAGGCCTGCCCGCAATCGAATATCTGATCGGCGAAGGCATCAGCATCAACATCACGCTGTTGTTCTCGCAGGATGTCTATCGCGAGGTGGCGGAAGCCTACATCGCGGGCCTCGAAAACTACGTCGCCAAAGGCGGCGATCCTTCTCACGTCGCCAGCGTCGCGTCTTTCTTTGTCAGCCGCATCGATACCGCCGTCGACAAGCAGCTCGACGAGAAGATCGCGAAGGCCAATGACCCCAGCGAGAAGGAGCGGCTGAGCGCGCTGAAAGGCAAGGTCGCCATCGCCAATGCCAAGCTCGCCTATCAGGACTACAAGCACCTGTTCTCTGGTCCGCGCTGGGAGAAGCTTGCCGCCAAGGGCGCCAAGCCGCAGCGGCTGTTGTGGGCATCGACCGGCACCAAGAACAAGGACTACAGCGACGTGCTGTATGTCGAGGAACTGATCGGTCCCAACACCGTCAACACCGTGCCGCCGGCAACGCTCGATGCCTTCCGCGATCATGGCAAGCTGCGCGACAGCCTGGAAGAAGATATCGATGATGCCCAGCGCGTGCTGGAAGAGCTCGAAAAATCCGGCATCTCGCTCGACGATATCACCGCCGAGCTGGTCACGGACGGCGTCAAGCTGTTCGCGGATGCCGCCGACAAGCTCTATGGCGCGGTCGCGAACAAGCGCGCCGCCTCGCTCGGCGGCGGCATCGACCACCAGCAACTCGCGCTCGGCGACGGCATCCGAAGGGCCGTCGAGAAGAGCACCGAGGACTGGCGCGCATCGGCGAAAATCCGAAGGCTGTGGCAGAAGGACAAATCGGTCTGGACCGGTGACGACGAAAACAAGTGGCTCGGCTGGCTCGACAGCCCCGCTGCCGCCGACGTCGCAAACTACGAGGATTTTGCTCAGCGCGTGAAGGGGCAGAATTTCAGCGATGCCGTCGTGCTCGGCATGGGCGGATCGAGCCTCGGGCCGGAGGTGCTGGCGGAGACGTTCGCGAAGAAGTCCGGCTTTCCGAAGCTGCATGTGCTTGACTCGACCGATCCCGCACAGGTGCGCGCGATGGAGGATGCGGTCGATCTCGCCCACACGCTGTTCATCGTGTCCAGCAAATCCGGCGGCACCACCGAGCCGAACGTGATGAAGGATTACTTCTTCGATCGCGTCGCCAAAACAGTCGGCAAGGACAAGGCCGGCCATCGCTTCGTCGCCGTCACCGATCCCGGCTCGTCGCTGGAGAAGAATGCGATCAAACAGGGCTTCGCCCGCATCTTCTACGGCGATCCCACGATCGGCGGACGCTATTCGGTGCTGTCGCCGTTTGGCCTGGTGCCGGCGGCTGCCGCCGGCATCGACGTTCGCAGCCTGATTACGCACACGCTCGCGATGGTGCGCTCCTGCGGCGCCGATGTGCCGCCGCATGAAAACCCGGGCGTGCAGCTTGGGCTCGCGATGGGTCTCGCCGGCCTCGAAGGCCGCGACAAGGTGACGATCACCTCCTCCGAAAAGGTCGCCGATTTCGGCGCCTGGGCCGAGCAACTGATTGCCGAATCCACCGGCAAGGAAGGCAAGGGGCTGATCCCGATCGACGGCGAGCCGCTCGGTGCCCCCTCGCTCTACGGCAACGACCGCTTCTTCATCGATATCAGGACCGAAGGCGAGGACGATGCCTCGCATGACGACCGGCTCAAGGCGTTGGAGGCAGCCGGACATCCCGTCGCCCGCATCGTCATGAAATCGATCGACCATATCGGCCAGGAATTTTTCCGGTTCGAGATGGCGACCGCCGTGGCCGGCGCGGTCCTCGGCATCAATCCGTTCAACCAGCCCGACGTGGAAGCGGCCAAGATCAAGACGCGGGAACTGACCGGCGCGTTTGAAAAGACCGGCTCGCTGCCGGCGGAGGAGCCGGTGGTTTCGACCGACGAGGCCGATCTCTATACCGACGCGCACAACGCCGCCGAGCTGCGCAAGGCCGGCGCCGATGGCACGCTCGGCTCCTGGATCAAAGCGCAGCTTTCGCGTGCGGACAGCGGCGACTACGTCGCCCTGCTCGCCTATATCGCGCGCAATCCCGGCACGATCGGCTCGCTGCAAAAAATGCGGCTCGCGGTGCGCGACACGCATCAGCTCGCGACCTGCGCCGAATTCGGTCCGCGCTTCCTGCATTCGACCGGGCAGGCCTACAAGGGCGGCCCCGACAGCGGCGTGTTCCTGCAGATCACGGCCGACGATGGCGAGGATCTGCCGGTGCCCGGACAGAAGGCGAGTTTCGGCATCATCAAGGCGGCGCAGGCGCGCGGCGATTTCGACGTGCTCACCGAGCGCGGCCGGCGTGCGCTACGCGTCCATCTCAAGGGCAGCCTCGGACCGGGACTGGCCGCACTCGATGCGGCGATTTCGGAAGCGCTCAGTTAGGAAAGTCAGATGCAACTCGGCATGATCGGCCTCGGCCGGATGGGCGGCAACATCGTCCGCCGGTTGATGAAGAACGGCCACACCGCCGTGGTCTACGACAAGGACGCCAAGGCGGTCGCCGCGCTCGCCGGCGAAGGCGCAACCGGCGCGGATACGCTGGAAGCGTTCGTGGCAAAACTGGAGAAGCCCCGCACCGCCTGGGTGATGCTGCCGGCCGGCAAGATCACCGAGGCGACCATCGAGGCTCTGGCCAAGCTGATGCAGCCTGGCGACGTCATCATCGACGGCGGCAACACGTTCTGGCAGGACGACGTCCGCCGCGGCATGGCCTTGAAGGAACGTGGCCTGCACTATCTCGACGTCGGCACCAGCGGCGGCGTCTGGGGTATAGAACGCGGCTATTGCATGATGATCGGCGGCGACAAGGCCGTTGTCGACCGGCTCGATCCGATCTTCAAGACACTGGCGCCTGGGATCGGCGACATCCCGCGCACACCGGGCCGCGAGGGCCGCGACCCCCGCATCGAACAGGGCTACATCCACGCGGGCCCGTCCGGCGCCGGGCACTTCGTCAAGATGATCCACAACGGCATCGAATACGGCCTGATGCAGGCCTATGCCGAAGGGTTTGATATCCTCAAGAACGCCAACATCGATGCGCTGCCTCCGGAACATCGCTTCGACATGAACATCGCCGACATTGCCGAGGTCTGGCGGCGCGGCAGCGTGATCCCGTCCTGGCTGCTCGATCTCACGGCGTCGGCACTCGCCGAAAATCAGACGCTCGATAACTACTCCGGCTTTGTGGAGGATTCCGGCGAAGGCCGCTGGACCGTCAACGCGGCGATCGACGAAGCGGTGCCGGCGGAGGTTCTGACGGCGGCGCTCTACGCGCGCTTCCGTTCGCGCAAGGATCACACCTTTGCGGAAAAGATCCTGTCCGCGATGCGGGCCGGTTTCGGCGGCCACAAGGAGCCGCCGAAGAAACCTGATACGAAGGCGTAGGCTGTCATGGCTGTCGGTAAAGCAGCACGGCAACAGCCAGATCCCTGCTCCTTCGTCATCTTCGGCGTCACCGGAGACCTCGCGCACCGGCTGGTGATTCCCGCACTCTATAACCTCGCGGCCGCCGATCTCCTGCCGGATAAATTCTGCGTGGTCGGCGTCGCCCGCAAGGGCATGACCAGCGATCAACTGCGCGACAGCCTGATGAAGGGCTTGCGGCAGTTCGCCACCCGCGCCGTCGACGATGCAATCGCCGAGCGCCTTCTTGCATGCGTCACCTGTGTCGAGGCCGATCCGAAGGAGCCCGAAACGTTCGATGCGATGAGCCGGCAGCTCGACGCGCTGGAGGCCGCTCGTCAGACCGGCGGCAACCGCCTGTTCTATCTGGCGACGCCGCCGAACGCGTTCCTGCCGATCAGCCGTGAGCTCGGCCGCACCGGCATGCTGGCGGAGAATGGCGCATGGCGCCGGCTGGTGGTCGAAAAGCCGTTCGGCACCGACCTCGCTTCGGCAAAAGCGCTCAACAGTGAATTGCTCAAGCTGGTTGAAGAACACCAGATCTATCGGATCGATCATTACCTCGGCAAGGAGACGGTGCAGAACATCCTGGTGCTGCGCTTCGCCAATGGCATGTTCGAGCCGATCTGGAACCGCAACCATATCGACCACATCCAGATCACCGTGGACGAGAAACTCGGTGTCGGGCATCGCGGCAGCTTTTACGACGCGACCGGCGCGTTGCGCGACATGGTGCCGAACCATCTGTTCCAGCTGCTGTCGCTGGTCACGATGGAGCCGCCGGTGAAATTCGACGCCCATTCAGTTCGCTCCGAAAAGGCCGAAGTGCTTTCCGCGATCCAGACCCAGACCGAGCAGGAGGCGCTGCAAAATTCCGTGCGCGGCCAATATCGGGGCGGCAGGATTGGCGATACCGAAATCGACGACTATCGCAAGACCCTCGATGTCGCGCCCGGCAGCACCACCGAGACCTATGCCGCGTTGAAGCTGACCATCGACAACTGGCGCTGGGCCGGCGTGCCGTTTTATCTCCGCACCGGGAAGGCGCTCGGCGTCAAGCGCACCGAAATCGCCATCAAGTTCAAGCAGGCGCCGTTCGCGATGTTCCGCGACACGCCGGTGGACCGGCTGTCGCAGAACTACCTCATCATATCGACCGAGCCGACCGAAGGCATCGCGCTGCAATTCAACACCAAGGTGCCGGGGCCGAACATCAACATCGACGGCGTCGAGATGAAGTTCCGCTACAAGGACTACTTCAAGGCCGAGCCGTCCACCGGCTATGAGACGCTGATCTATGACTGCATGATTGGCGACAATATCCTGTTTCAGCGCGCCGACAGCGTCGAGGCCGGCTGGCAGGCGGTGCAGCCGTTCCTCGATGCCTGGAAGAAGGCCGGCGGTAAGGGGCTGAAGGTCTACGAGCCGGGCAGCGAAGGACCGGAGGAAGCCAACGATCTGCTTGAACGCGACGGCCGAAGCTGGCGAAAGCTCGGGTGAGCGATGGCAGCGAACGACAATCGCCGCGTGATTGCGGTTGCCGATCCGGCGGCGCTGGCAGCGGCCGCGGCCGAACGGGTGCTGGCCCGAATGGCCGCCAACAACGGCCGCGTGGCGATTTGCCTGACCGGCGGGTCGAGCCCGAAGCAGCTTTATCAATTGCTCGCAAGCGATACCTATCGAAGCCGGATTCCGTGGCAGCGCGTGCACTGGTTCATCGGCGACGAACGCTTCGTGCCGGCGGATGATCCGCTCAACAACATGGGCATGGCGCGAAAGACCTTGCTGGACGGATGCGCGCCGGCGGCCAACATCCATCCGATTCCGACGGCGACCGCCGACCCGGCTGATCCTGACCGGGGCGCCGCCCTCTACGAACAGGAGCTGCGGTCGTTCTATGGCGCAGACACGCTCGATCCGGCACGTCCCCTGTTCGATCTCGTGCTGATGGGCGCAGGCCCCGATGGCCATACTGCGTCGCTGTTTCCCGGCGATCCCGCGCTCGACGAGACCGCGCGCTGGGTCGTTGGCGTCCCCAAGGCGAATGTCGAGCCGTTCGTCCCGCGGATCACCCTTACGCTGCCCACCCTTGCCTCCTGCCGCGAAATGTTGTTCGAGCTTGCTGGCGGAGCCAAGCGCGCGATCTTGACGCGCCTGTTCGCAGGCGAGAACCTGCCCGCCAACCGCGCGCGATCTGCCGGCGAGACGATCTGGCTGGTCGACCGGGACGCGCTTCCGGAGGATTTTGGTTGAGCGACAGAACTCCTTGCGCGCTGGTGGTGATGGGCGTTTCCGGCTCGGGCAAGAGCACCATCGCCGATCACCTCGCCAAACGCCTCGGCTGGCGCTACGAGGACGGCGACCGCTTTCACCCGCCAGCCAATGTTGCGAAGATGAGCGCCGGCCACCCGCTGACCGACGAGGACCGCTGGCCGTGGCTCAAGGCGATTGCCGACGAGATCGACCGCCTCGCAGCGTCCGACGAGCGCGCCGTGATCGCCTGCTCGGCCTTGAAGCGCGCCTATCGCGACATTCTCGTGCATGGGCGCGAGGATGTCCGCATCGTCTTCCTCCAGGGAACGCAGGAACTGATCGCGCAACGGCTTGCGGCCCGCAAGGGACATTTCATGCCGCCGGGCCTGCTCGCCAGCCAGTTAAGAACACTGGAGCCGCCTGGTAGCGACGAGCGCCCGATCAAGGTATCGATCGATACCCCGGTCGAGGCAATCGTCGATGACATCGTCAGTCAGTTGAACCTGGTTTCCCAATGACCCGAATCGCACTCGTTGTTTCCGACGTCGACGGCACCCTGTTGACGCACGACAAGATCCTGACCGAGCGCGCCAGGGCGGCCGTGCGCAAGCTGCACGCGGCCGGCATCGGCTTCACCATCGTCTCCAGCCGCCCGACCATCGGCATGGGCTTTCTGATCGAGCCGCTTTCGATCACGCTTCCGATCGGCGCTTTCAATGGCAGTTCGATCGTCGATAACAAGCTCAAGCCGATCGAGCAGCACCTCATTCCGCCTGCCGTGGCGCAGCGCAGCCTCGAGGTGCTCAACGCGTTCGGCGTCGATATCTGGCTGTTCAGCAACGAACGCTGGTACACGCGCAATCCCGACGGCGAGTATGTCCCGCACGAGAAGCGGGCCATCAAGGCTGACCCGACCATCATCGCCGACTTCACGCCGCATCTTAACGAGGCCTGCAAGATCGTCGGCGCCAGTTCGGACCCGGCACTGCTGCAGCGTTGCGAGGCCGCGATGAAGGAGGCCGTCGGCCTTGAGGCGACCGCGGTGCGCTCGCAGACCTACTATCTCGACGTCACGCCGCCCGGCCACGACAAGGGCACCTTCGTGGACGCCATGATCAGGCTGACAGGCATTTCGCCCGCAGCGGTAGCGACCATCGGCGACATGGAGAACGACCTGCCGATGTTTGCCAAAAGCGGCGTTTCGTTTGCGATGGGCAATGCGGCCGACGGCATCAAGCGGCGCGCGACGCATGTGACCGAAAGCAACGAGCGCGACGGATTTGCGGCCGCCATCGAGACGGTATTGCAGCTCGGATAGGGGTTTTGACGCGGTTTCTGCGCAGATAAGTCTACGCAATCTGCGTAAACTTGATTGCTAGGCGAACCGGCATCGGGGCAGGCTTTCGCCCGAATACGCTATGCTCCCGCCGTATCAAGCCCGCATGAAGGATAAATCGAGGAATTGTCAAAGTCTTCCGGCCGCGAATCCGGTCCTTTCGGCGGGCACGATCGGCAAGCGCGAGCCGGTGTCCAAGCGCCGCCTCCTCCCATGAAGGCAGGCTCTCCCAGCCCGAGCCCGCCTCGGCGAACGGGCGCCGGCTCGCGCGACTTGCCTGGCGGGCCGCCGCACACCACCCGTCATCCCCCGCGCATGCGGGGGATCCAGTACGCTGCGGCTTCTCGATTCGATCACTGATGTCTCTGGAATACTGGGTCACCCGCTTTCGCGAGGGCTTTGCAGAAGTCGGTCGTTTTTATGGAGACGGGATGTCAGTCGAACAGCAAGGATTTTGGGTGTTTCCGCGAGACTTGAGCACGCGTTGACCGGTTCAGGTGGTCTGCGGTGCCATTC
>NZ_LLYB01000100.1 GCF_001440475.1 Bradyrhizobium lablabi
GCTATCCGATCCGAACCCCACAACGAAAGGCGGCCATAACCGGGCGCTTACGACCGGCATGACGCTCCTGCAATTAGGTCGGAAATAGGTGGGCGGGCTGTAAACAAGCGTCACCACCGACACCAAGCTGGCCAAACTTTTTAAGGCCAAGCTTGATGAGCTGGATAAGTGATCGACGTCATCACGTAATCTCACAGATTGGGGCCGATATCCGCACAAGAGGGGTGCCGAAAGGCGCTCGCCGACGCGCGCACGCTGCTCGCTGAGACGATGGAAGACATCCTGAAAGAGTAGGAGAAGTGGGAAGGGACGGTACGCGTTTCGACACTGGAACCGGCTCGAAGTCGGAGGACCAGAAGGCCGAGCTGATGAAACTCATCGGCGATCTGTGCAGCATCGAGCTGCTGAACAACAAAGGTCTTGGCCGGCATCTACATCGAGCCGGAGAAGACCAAGGGCGGGCTCATCCTGTCAACCGAAACTGTGACCGCGCTCGCCGTCATCGGCCGGCTGACCGAGAATCNACCCCGATCAGTTCGGGATGAAACAACACTCGATCGTGCAGCATCTGCTCAANGGCACTCAGGAAGAAGACCGCCGAGAAGCTCATTGCTCAGGAACCGCCAAGTTGCAACGATTGCTGGCCCTTTGACCGGACTTGTGGACGGCTCGGGCGATGAAGGGCCCGACCCGCCCACAGTCCTTGCGTCGAGCGAGCGTCGATCGTCCTAGACTCAACCGATCGGTTCCTCGGGCCTTCAGCATCGATGGTGCCATCAGGCTATCATTCGTGGATGAGGCAATACGGTCAGGCTGAGCGACGCGAATGCCTCCACGCTAGCGCCGTGGCCTCGTCAGGTTCTCGAAAGCTCGCCCGAGTAGCATACCTGCTCAACTGATATTGGACGCGAGGCTAGCGTGGACCCGAAATCTTGACGCATCCAATTCAACAGCGTGGCCCCAGGTGCAATACGCTGGGCTGCAAGAGCATCAAGCGAACCGACCCGGGCAAGAGGCCTTTGAGCAGCAGTTGCACGAGGCGCGCGAGGCCGATACCGCGATGCCCGACGAAGGGCTGCGCCGTAGCCCCCCTCCCAATGTGTCTAGTGACGGCCAGCAGTCCTCAGACGAACTGATGGGTGCGCTTGCCAGGAGCAACCTCCTGCCAAGCGCGGAGGTCCTCATCAACCACGAGCATGACACAGCGGAGTTGAGAGCAGCGAAGAGGCCGAGGGCCGTAAACAATCCGCAAGGCGTTGCCATTGAGCGGCAGATGAGCGAGTTCACCAATTCAGGTGGAGGTGATGGAGCAATGCGCGCCGCCTCGGCGCTGCAGCCGGCTCAGCCAGCGGGGACCGTGATACGGGGGCAGTGGGACAGGCGGCCTCTTTACTCCGAGGATGTTCCCGTTATCTTGGGGCTTGAGGAGGCCCTCATCAAGGCCGGGATGACCGCCACCCCCGCGAAGCAGCATGTAAGTTCTCTTCTTAGCTTTAGCCGCTGGCTCTTCGCAAAAAACAGGCAGAGCATTGTTGCTCGGCTCGACAGTAAGGCGCTGAGCGATGGCGGCGACGTACACGAGTTCACCGGAGGGGGTAATAAGAGACTTGTCAAGGCATTAGAGCATCTCCAGACCTTTCGGTCGACGGGCGTAGCCGTCGTGCGCCCAGGACGCGCTCGCGCTAAGCTGAATCCTTCCCCCAGAACGCGGCCCTCACCAATCCCCAAGACGCGGAACTGATAGAGTCGAGGCGCGTCGCCGCTGCCGCTGCGCAGCACAGCGCGTCGCAGGAAGCTGGCAGTCGGCCAGAGGAGCTTCAGGGACGGTGGGATGATCAACCCGCCCCGTCGGCTTTGATTCAAGGGCACGTCGCGTTCGATGCAGAGCAGATTTCTCAGGGGGAGCTTCGGCGAGTGCTGGATCATCTGGATGACCAATCCATCCCGTCGCCAGCTCGGCTGCCATCCAAAGCGCGGTCCGCTTTGCCGCGATCGTGCAGTC
>NZ_LLYB01000101.1:0-19517 GCF_001440475.1 Bradyrhizobium lablabi
CTGCATTGGGGGCGCCCGCGGTCGCGGACCGACTTCTTCAACGGTATCCCCTACGAGCGGACATCGTCAGTAAGGTCGATCACTTCTGAAAAGTGCCAACAACGGAGAAGTCGCCAAGGCTCACTCGATCACCTTGCAACGATCCCGAAGGACGGACCCGTCACAAGATCACGCCCATTCTCAGGCATAACGATTTGAGACGCGTCGCAACTGGGTCGATCATCGCACTTGGTAAGGTCGCCAGCCGCGCTGTTGCCATCCGTATGCAAATCGAGGATTCGCGCCACAATACGAAAATGTTCCGTAGGCCGATGCCTGGCACTGCTGGTAGCTTGTAAACTGACACAAGCCCGGGAGGCCGTAATCCTTGCCTTGCAGGCAGTAGGGATAATCGTAGGGATCGTTGGGTTGAGCAGATGCCGATAGCGCTGTGAACACTATGGCTACAAACGCTACGGCTCCAATGGACTTGCGCATTTCAATTTCTCCTCCTGATGCCAAGCCGCTCTGAATCGAAGCATCTCTCGGGTCGCCGAAGCGTAGAACACCTTATCGATTTACTTGGTAACCTTTTCACACTCTTCCATGGCTCGTAACCCGTCCATCTACTCGGCGTTTAAGAGAGCGTCAGGTCAATCGAAATACACGCGCGCGACTTGATAGCGCCGAAGTCCCCTGACGGATCAAACGGCCCTGGTCATTTCGACGGCCTCGGCTCGACGTCGATGGTCGCTACGAGCCGTTCAATCTCACCGTAATCGCGGATCAGCCGCAGACTCGCACCCGGCGGACCCGCCAGCCATGGCCGTCCCAGAAACGCTGGTTCACCCATTCGCAACTGCCAAAATCGTCGTATGGCCCGCGACTTGCTCCGTAAGGAGCGGGCACATAATAGCGGCCCGGAGCCGCGACACCCGCGGCGACGCCAGGCTGTGCGCTTACGGGCGTCGCGGCGAGCGAACCAGCGATCGTGGCCACCGCGACGAAGGCAGCCAATGTCCTCTTCATTCCAGGGCCCTCCTTGCAGGATGACGCCTTCGGTCAGCGCCGATGGACGGTCAATCCCCAGCGAGGCATCGTATCAGGCCAACTGAGTGCATTGATAGGGGCTGGCTTCGAGTCGCTTGTCGCGAGTCCTGATGTCCGTATGAGGCAATTGCGATAGGAGCGAGCGCGGCGTTCGGCGGGTGAATGACCGTCGCGTGCTCAATGGCACCTTTGGCTTCTGGTTCGGGTGCACCATGGCGCGATCTGCCGGAGAACTATGGGATCGCTGTCTACGCCTTCTTCAGCGTCTCGAGCGCGTCGCGGACATTGGGATCGAGCCCGCTGCCGCCCGCGTCCAGATGCGCAAAGATCGCCTTGCGCATCCGCGGGTCCCAGAACTTCCTGATGTGCTCGGCAATCCCCGGCACGGCCCTGTCGTGGCCCTGGCTCTGGAAGAATTTTCCGATCTGGTTGGCCATGTAGATCAATCGATCAGGCGACATGGGTAGCCTCCGCAACGCCGGGGGTTTGTGGAACCGCAATCCGCTCCGGATGCGTGAAGATTTCAAAGCCGTCGGATCGGGCAATCGCCGCGAGCGTGATGCCGGCGGCTTGTGCCGTCCGCACTGCCAGCGCGGTCGGCGCCGACACCGCGACCATCAGCGGGGCGCCGATCGCAGCGGTCTTCTGTACCATCTCGACCGAGACCCGGCTGGTCAGCAGTACCATACCGTCGGCGACGGGAACGGCAGCCTGTGCCAGCGCGCCGGCGAGCTTGTCGAGCGCGTTGTGGCGGCCGACGTCCTCGCGCAACGCCACGAGGCCGTGCGCCGGCGTCCAGAACGCGGCCGCATGCACCGCGCGGGTCTGGATGTTGATCTGCTGCAGCAGGGTCATGCTCGCCATGGCGGTCATGATCTCCGATGGCGAGAAGGTGCGCCCCTTCGGCACGATCGCGGCGGGACGGATGGCTTCCGCAATCGACTCGACGCCGCAAATGCCGCAACCGGTCGGGCCCGCGATATGCCGCCGCCGCTCATTGACCAGCTCGGCGCTGGAAGGTTTCAGCCACATCCTGAGCTCGATGCCGTTGTCGAGTTCCACGACGTCGAGCGTCTCGATCTCATCGGGCGACTGCACGATGCCTTCGCTGAGGCTGAAGCCGATCGCAAAGTCCCGCAGGTCCTGCGGCGTACCCATCATGACGGCATAGGTGCCGCCATTGTAGGTCAGCGCGATGGCCGTCTCCTCCGGGATCAGGCGCGCGCCTTCGCCGAGCTGGCCGTTGCGCCAGATCTGCCGATCGGCGGTGTAGACCGGATCGGGCATGCCTTACTCCGCGGCTTCCGCCGGCGCGATGCGGCGGGAGTGGCGGGCCTGCTCGTCATAGGCCTTCTGCCAGTCGGACGGACCGTTCGACGGCGAGATCTGCACCGCCGTGACCTTGTATTCCGGACAGTTGGTGGCCCAGTCCGAAAAGTCCGTGGTGATGACGTTGGCCTGCGTGTCCGGGTGGTGGAAGGTGGTGTAGACCACGCCCGGCGCCACGCGGTCGGTGATCTCCGCCCGCAGCGTGGTCTCGCCGGCGCGGCTCGCCAGCCGTACCCAATCGCCATCACGGACGCCGCGCTGTTCGGCGTCGTGCGGATGGATTTCGAGCCGGTCCTCGCTGTGCCAGACGACGTTGTCGGTGCGGCGGGTCTGCGCGCCGACATTGTACTGGCTGAGGATGCGTCCCGTCGTCAGCAACAGCGGGTACCGAGGTCCGGTCCGTTCGTCGGTCGGGACATATTCGGTGATCACGAACTTGCCCTTGCCGCGCACGAAGCCGTCGATGTGCATCACCGGCGTGCCTTGCGGCGCCTTCTCGTTGCAGGGCCACTGCACCGAGCCGAGTTCGTCGAGCTTGGCGTAGGAGACGCCGGTGAAGGTCGGCGTCAACGCCGCGATCTCGTCCATGATTTGCGATGGATGATCGTAGTGCATGTCATAGCCCATCGCCTTGGCAAGGCCGATGGTGACTTCCCAGTCGGCAAGGCCGTTGCGCGGCGTCATCACCTTGCGGACGCGCTGGATGCGGCGCTCGGCGTTGGTGAAGGTGCCGTCCTTTTCCAGGAAGGTCGATCCCGGCAGGAACACATGGGCGTAATTCGCTGTTTCGTTGAGGAAGAGGTCATGCACGATGACGCATTCCATCGACGACAGCGCGGCCACCACATGCTTGGTGTTGGGGTCGGACTGCAGGATGTCCTCGCCCTGCACATAGATGCCCATGAACGTGCCCTCGATCGCGGCGTCGAACATGTTGGGAATGCGCAGGCCCGGTTCCGGGTTGAGCTTGACGTTCCACATCGCCTCGAACTGGTCGCGCACGGCATCGCCCGAGATGTGGCGATAGCCGGGGAGTTCGTGCGGGAACGAGCCCATGTCGCAGGAGCCCTGGACATTATTTTGGCCGCGCAGCGGGTTCACGCCGACGCCGGGACGGCCGATATTGCCGGTCGCCATCGCGAGGTTGGCGATCGCGATCACCGTGGTCGAACCCTGGCTGTGTTCGGTGACGCCCAGGCCGTAATAGATCGCGCCATTGCCGCCGGTGGCGAACTGGCGTGCCGCTTCGCGCAACACCTTGGGATCGACACCGGTCATGATCGCGGTCGATTCCGGGCTGTTCTTCGGCAGCGCCACGAAGGCGGCCCATTCCTCGAACTCGCTCCAGTCGCAACGCTCGCGCACGAAGGCTTCGTCGACGAGGCCTTCGGTGACGATGACATGCGCCAGCGCCGTGAGCACGGCAACGTTGGTGCCGGGCATCAAAGGCAGATGCAGCGCCGACATATGCGGCCCTTCCACCATCTCGGTGCGGCGGGGGTCGACTACGATCAGCTTGGCGCCCTGGCGCAGCCGCTTCTTCAGCCGCGAGGCGAACACGGGGTGGGCGGATGCCGGATTGGCGCCGATCACCATCACGACGTCGGTATGCTCGACCGAGTCAAAGTCCTGCGTGCCGGCCGAGGTGCCGAACGTCGTCGCTAGACCGTAGCCGGTCGGCGAATGGCAGACCCGGGCGCAGGTATCGACGTTGTTGTTGCCAAAACCGCCGCGGATCAGCTTCTGCACCAGATAGGTCTCTTCATTGGTGCAGCGGGAGGAGGTGATGCCGCCGACCGCGTCGCGGCCATACTTGGCCTGAATGCCCTTGAATTTGGCGGCGGCAAAGCTGAACGCCTCATCCCACGATACCTCGCGCCAGGGATCGGCGATATCCTCGCGGATCATCGGCTTGAGGATGCGTTCCTTGTGGGTGGTGTAGCCCCAGGCGAAACGGCCCTTGACGCAGGAGTGGCCGCGATTGGCCTTGCCATCCTTCCACGGCACCATGCGAACGACTTCCTCGCCGCGCATCTCCGCCTTGAAGGCGCAGCCGACGCCGCAGTAAGCACAGGTCGTGACCACGGAATGCTCGGGCTGGCCGATCTCGATGACGGATTTTTCGGTCAGCGTCGCGGTTGGGCAGGCCTGCACGCAGGCGCCGCAGGACACGCATTCGGAGCCGAGGAAACTTTCGCTCATGCCGGGCGACACCCGGCTGTCGAAGCCGCGGCCGGAAATCGTCAGCGCAAAGGTGCCTTGCACTTCCTCGCAGGCGCGGACGCAGCGCGAGCAGACGATGCATTTCGAGGGATCGTAGGTGAAGTAGGGGTTGGACTCGTCCTTCGGCATCCAGTTGTCGTTGGTGCAGCCGTCCGACTTGGCGAAAACATGATTCTCGCCCTCATAGCCGTAACGCACGTCGCGCAGGCCGACGGCGCCCGCCATGTCCTGCAATTCGCAGTCGCCGTTGGCGGCGCAGGTCAGGCAGTCCAGCGGGTGGTCGGAGATGTAGAGCTCCATCACACCCTTGCGCAGCTTCTTCAGCCGTTCGGTCTGGGTATGGACGACAAGCCCGTTCATCACAGGCGTGGTGCAGGACGCCGGCGTTCCGGCGCGGCCCTCGATCTCGATCAGGCACAGCCGGCAGGAGCCGAACGCGTCGACCATGTCGGTAGCGCAGAGTTTTGGAATCTGCGTGCCGGCTTCCATCGCCGCGCGCATGATCGAGGTGCCCTCGGGCACCGTGACGCTCTGGCCGTCGATGGTGAGCGTCACCATCGTCTCGGATTTGGAGCGGGGCGTTCCGAAATCGGTTTCCTGGATCAGCGACATGGCGTTCTCCTATTCCGCGGCCTGCAGCGTGGCCGGTGCCGGGCCAAAATCTTCCCGGAAATGTTTCAATGCGCTCATGACGGGGTAGGGCGTGAAGCCGCCGAGCGCGCAGAGCGAGCCGAATTTCATGGTGTTGCAGAGGTCTTCGACTACGGCGAGGTTCTCGGATGTGCGTTCGCCGCGGATGATCTTGTCGATGGTCTCGACGCCGCGCGTCGAGCCGATCCGGCACGGCGTGCATTTGCCGCAGGATTCGACCGCGCAGAATTCCATCGCGAACCGCGCTTGCTTTGCCATGTCGACGCTATCGTCGAACACGACGATGCCGCCATGGCCGATCAGCCCGTCGCGCGCCGCGAACGCTTCATAGTCGAACGGCGTGTCGAACAGCGCGCGGGGGAAGTACGCCCCGAGTGGCCCGCCGACCTGCACCGCGCGAACCGGGCGGCCGGTAAACGTGCCGCCGCCGATGTCGTCGACGAGTTCGCCGAGCGTGACACCGAACGCGGTCTCGAACAGCCCGCCATGCCTGATGTTGCCGGCGAGCTGGATCGGCATCGTGCCGCGGGAGCGGCCCATGCCGAAATCGGCATAAGCCTTGGCGCCACCGGCGAGGATGAAGGGGATTGCCGCGAACGACAGCACGTTGTTGATCACGGTCGGCCGGCCGAACAGGCCCTTGTGTGCCGGCAGGGGTGGCTTGGCGCGGACGATGCCGCGGCGGCCTTCCAGGCTTTCCAGCAGCGAAGTCTCTTCGCCGCAGACATAGGCGCCGGCGCCGACCCGGACTTCGAGATCGAAAGTGTGGTTGGATCCGACGATGCGCTCGCCGAGATAGCCGGTGCGCCGGGCTGCCGTGATCGCGGCGTTCATCGCCGCCACCGCATGCGGATATTCCGAGCGGATGTAGATGTAGCCCTTGGTGGCGCCGACGGCGATGCCCGCGATCGTCATGCCTTCGATGACGACGAAGGGATCGCCTTCCATGATCATGCGGTCGGCAAAGGTGCCGCTGTCGCCTTCGTCGGCATTGCAGACGATATATTTGCGGTCGGCGCTGGCCTGCGCCACCGTCTTCCACTTGATGCCGGTCGGGAAACCGGCGCCGCCGCGGCCGCGCAATCCGGACGCCGTAACATCGGCAAGGATTTCATCGGAAGTGAGCGTCAGCGCGCGCTCCAGCCCCTTGTAGCCGTCATGGGCGCGGTAATCCCCGACCGAGCGGGGATCGATCACGCCGCAACGCGCGAACGTCAGGCGGGTCTGCCGCTTCAGCCAGGGAATCTCCTCGGTGAGGCCGAGCCGCAGCGGATGAGGAGAACCGGCGGTCATCGCATCGAACACGGACGCAGCGTCCGCCGCGCTCACCGGGCCAAAGGCGACACGACCTTGCGATGTCGCGACCTCGATCATCGGCTCGAGCCAATAGAGCCCGCGCGATCCGGTCCTGACGATCTCGACGGCGATGCCGGATTTGATGGCGGCCTGTTCCAGCGCGCGGGCCACGTCATCGGCGCCCACGGCGACTGCACCGGCGTCGCTGGAAACGAAAATGCGCATCGTCATCGCTGCGCCTCCGCAACCAGTGCATCGAGGCGTTGTTCATCCAGCCGTCCGACGACGCGGCCGTCGAGCATCGCCGATGGCGCGGTGGCGCAGAGGCCGAGGCAATAGATCGGCTCCAGCGTGACGCGTGCGTCGGGAGTGGTGTTGCCGATGGCGATGCCAAGCTTGGCTTCCGCGCGAGCGGCAAGCGCGTCGCCGCCTGCGGCTTGACACGCCTCGGCGCGGCAGATTTTCAGCACATGGCGGCCGGCGGGTTCGTGACGGAAGTCGTGATAGAAGGTGAATACGCCATGCACCTCGGCGCGCGACAGGCTGAGCGCGGATGCGATCATCGGAATGGCGGGCTCCGGCACGTAGCCGAACGCTTCCTGCATCGCGTGCAGGATGACGAGCGTCGCGCCTTCGAGCTTGTCGTGTTCGGCGATGATCTCGGCGCCGCGCGCCTCATTCCAAGGTTCGTATACCGATGTCATTTCCGCGTTCTCATCAGAGGTTGTGCACTCTGATGAGTAGGGGAATCGCGCGGAATATCAATAAAGCTGTCTCATGTTGCGATTTCAAAACGCAATCAAGACAAGGACATAGGCAATGCCTATGGGTTCATGGCGACCGGATTGCGGTTAACGCCTGATTATCGTCACATTGCGCAATGAAACGCGCCCGCCAGCTCGGTCCTGACGGGCGCATTTGCACATTTAGACGCCGTTTTCAGAAAACGCCTGGCACCAGCATCGCCACCTTCTCGCGATAGCGCCGATACTGATCGCCAAACATCGACAGCAGATCGCGCTCTTCGAGATAGATGCCGACGAAAATGTAGGCTGTCGTTACTGCAGCGAACAGCAGATGGCCGAGCGTCATCGTCGGCGTGCACCAGAAGGCAATGATGAAGCCGAGATAGATCGGGTGTCGGATCAGGCTGTAGAGGCCGGGCGTCTTGAACTTCATGGGCTCAACCACGCGTCCGGCAAAATGCGAGACCACCTGGGTCAATCCGAACAGCTCGAAATGGCTGATCAGGAAGGTGCTGTAGAGCACGATGAGCCAGCCCAGAAAGCCGCCTGCGGTCACGACGCCGGCGAGAATAGGGGCTTCGATGTGCCAGACCACCGCAGGCATCGGCTGCCATTGCCAGAACAGCAGGATCAGCGAAAGGCTCGCCAGCAGCACATAGGTCGAGCGTTCGATCGCAGGCGAGGCGAAGCGCGCGAACAGCTTCTTGAAGCCCTGCCGCGCCATGCCGCTGTGCTGAACGGCGAAAATCGACATCAGCACCAGGTTGACCAGCAAGGCGGTCGTCAGCGAGGCCGCACGACCGGTGTCGACGGTCTTGGGTACGACAAATCCCGAGACGAAGCCGACCGCGTAGAGAAACGTGCCGAAGAAGATCAGGTAGGCGAGGCCGCCATAGCAGAGGGTAAGCAACCTCGTTGCAAGGGAGGCAACGGCGGGACGCGCCGCATTCGGACCATTTTGCATCGTAATCGACATTCGAAATCTCCTTGGTTTTGGAAATGGTGACGTCGGACAAATGCTTTGTTCAGGACAGCTCGAGGCGTTTCCGCTTGCGACGCCGCGCGGCTCTTTCGAGTGCGGGGTCGATCGGGCTGAGATAGATGCGCTTGTTTTTCAGGTCGCGATCTCCGGCCTGATGCGCCGCGAGCCAGGCGGCTTGCCGATCGCGGTAGGCGATGGCGGCGGCCATCCAGCTGTCGAGAAGGCCGCGCAGTCGCGAGGGCAGAATCAGCGGGGCGGCGATGGGGCTTGCCTCGATCGGCGCGCAAGGCCGGGCGGCGCCGTCGTGCGGCAACAAGCCTTCTGGTGGAACAGCCGGCTTGGTGGGATTGAGCAACAGGCCAATCATGGGATCTCCGATTGAACGATGATTGGCCCGTCTGTAGATTGGGATTCGTGTTCCCGCTTGGCGGAGTCCTTGAGAAGACCTTTGTTTTTCATCCGGAAGTGACTGTTTTTACTTAGTTTGTATCGTAAACCGCCTGATAGTGGCGGACCTGCCTCGCGTCGGAATAACAGAGGTGGTAGTGCAGTACCGATTCGCCGAATATGAAATCGACCTCAGCCAGCATGAGCTGCGCAGGCTAGGCGAAGCCGTGCATATCGAGCCCCAGGTCTTCGATCTCATCGTTCACCTGGTGCGCAACCATGACCGGATCGTCAGCAAGGACGAGCTGATCGAGACGGTCTGGAATGGCCGGATCATTTCCGAAGCCGCGCTCTCCAGCCGCATCAACGGCGCCCGGCGCGCGCTTGGCGACAATGGAAACGACCAGCTCTTTATTCGGACATTGCATAAGCGGGGATTCCGCTTTGTCGGCGATGTTCATGCCATCGATGCGCCGAAAGCCGACGTAGAGGCCGCGCCGCTCGTTCCTGACGATGCGGTTACGCCGGACCATCCCCCACACCGCGTCTCGGTTTTTGCCGAAGTGCCCCGCCTTGATGACGTCGTCTCGGAATCCATCAAGGCAGAGGCGGTCACGCGATCGTCGATCGCCGTGATGCCGTTTGGAAACATGTCTGACGATCCCGAGAACGACTATTTCAGTTACGGGTTGACGGAAGACATCATTCGTCTCCTCGCCCGCAACCGATGGCTTTCGGTCATCTCGCGGCACTCGACCATGGCGTTCCAGGGACGGACGGTGGACGCGCGCGAAATCGGCGAGCAACTGGGTGTCAGGTATGTGCTCGTCGGCAGCGTTCGCAAGAGTCGCGATGCCGTGCGGATAACGGCGGAACTGGTCCGGGCGGCCGATCGACAGCAATTATGGGCCGACAAATACGATCTGAAGCTGGAGTATATCTTCGATATCCAGGAGGAGATGGCTCGCCAGATCGCCGCAACGATCGAGCCTGAGCTGTCCAAGGTCGAACAGCAACTCGCCGCCCGCAAGGCGCCGGAAAGCCTCGATGCCTGGGATTGCTACCAGCGCGGTCTGTGGAACTTCTGGCGCTTCACCACGCCGGGGTTCGATTCGGCCGAAGCTTATTTTCAGCGGGCGATTTCAGCAGATCCGAATTTCGCCCGCGGCCACGGCGCTCTCAGCTACGTCAATTTGCAGCGCGCCTTTGTTGACGAGCCGAAAGATCGTCCGGCGCGACTGGAAGCGGCGTTGCGTCAGGCCCGTGCTGCCGTCGCGCTCGACGACCTCGATTGTTTTTGCCACTGCGTCCTCGGACGAGCCCTCTGTTTGACCCATCAGAATGACGAAGCGCTGGCAGCTCTCGACGTAGCCCTGGAGCTCAATCCGAGCTTTGCGCAAGCCTATTTCGCGCAAGGATTCAACTTGCTCTGGTACGGGCGGGAGATCGAGGCAGAAACGCTGCTCGATCAGGCGACCATGCTCAGTCCGCGCGACAGCCATCTGTGGAGTTTCCACCACGTCCGCTCCTGGACGCACTTCTCCCTCGGCGAATACGACATAGCAGCCGAGTTCGCTCGAAGGGCGACACGGCAGCCCAATGTCACCTACCAGGCCTTTGCATCCCTTGCCGCGTCGCTTGGACTTTTCGGTGAGAAGGCGCAGGCGAAGGCGGCGGCTGCTGAACTGCTGCAGCGCAAGCCGAACTACAACCTCGAGACGGCGCGACAGGAGCTGTTCTTCTGCAATGATCGTGGCTTCATCGATCGCTTCGTCGAAGGCCTGCGTGTCGCCGGTATCGCGCGCGCCTAGCTTGGCGTGATCACGGCTGCGGACCGGACAGGTTCATTTCGCGCTCGGCGCGGAACACGTTGCTATATAGGTTTGCAATCCATTGCCGTCCCCTTGAGGTGACGTTGAGATAGCGTATCGCTGTCTGGATCTGCGGCGCGACGTTGTTCCAGTAGAACTGCGGATATTTGTAGACGACATCAGCCGGCGTCTCGTAGCCGAGCTGCTTGGTCAGGCCGATCTCCTGAAATTCATAGAACAGGGCATTCGACTTTTTCAGGTAATTGGGGTCGCCGAGCTGGCCGATGAGGTCAGCCGCGCGCAGCAACAATCCTTCCTCTTCGATCAGATCGTCGCCCGATGCTTCCGGGTAGGGAAAGCGGGTATATTCGATCGCTCTGGCGATCCGGCTGGCGTCGACTTCGTCCATTGTGTCGAGGCGTTCGAAGACGAACAGTTTTGAGCGGTCCACATGGTAGGGCGCCAGCGACGCATCGGACGAGCCTCTCGGCAGGCGGATGGTTCGGCCGCTGAGGTCGGCGACATAGGACTCGCTGTCATCTCCCTGAACGGTTCCTCTGACATATCCGATGTCGTGGGTCAGGCACGCCAGGATGAAGTTGGCGTAGTCGTCGGGCGTCGTCGGCCGCAGCACCGCCCGTCCCATCAGGATGTCGTGGCCGGCCAGGGTAACGAGCAGGGAATGCTCGACGTTGTGATAGAGCGCGTCGCTGTTGCCGATGCACTCCAATGTGAGCCGGGCGGCATAGGGCAGGAACTCCGCCAGTCGGGCTTGGGAGGAGCCAAACCGGCTCTTGGTTTCCGCGGTCAGAAATGTGCCGAGGGCTTGCGCTACCAGTTCCGGGATCGTGATCATCTGAACACCCCATCTCGATTGTGCGGTGTAGACGCAATATTCGCGTATCGGTGCAACACCAGCACCATAGCACGTTGTTTGGGTGTGCCGGGTATCGCCCGCTTCATGCTGCGCCGCAGGCAGTCTGGGCCGGTTTGATAACGGTGGGTCAGTTGCCGTGACGCATTTTGCGGCCGGCGGGCGCTGGCGACATCGCCCGCCAAGCCAAAATCAAGATTATCTTCAGATTATCTGAATACGGGCTCTAAGCGCGGCGCGCCGATACGGGCCATATTCGCCGGCATGAAACGACGAGAATTCATTGCGCTTGCGGGTGCTGCGATGGCCTGGCCGGTCGCCGCGTTCGCTCAGGATTCGGCAAAGGTCTATCGAATTTTCTGGGTCTCCATCCAATCCCAGCCCGACCCGTTTCTGGACGGCTTCAGGGAGGGATTGCGAGCGCGCGGCTATATCGAGGGCAAGAACCTCGCCCTCGAACTACACTTCGGCAATCCCCATGCGCTGCGCGAGGTGGTGGCCGAACTGAGGCGCGGCAATATCGATCTTGCCGTATCGAGCGGTCCTGCGACGCGCGCGCTGACGGAGGTCAAGGACATTCCCGTCCTGTTTGCCCTCAGCGGCGACCCGGTGGCGTTGGGCGTCGTCGAGAGTCTCGGTCAACCTGGCGGCAACTTCACCGGCTCGACTTTCCTTTCGCTTGAACTGGCGGGGAAGCGCGTTGAGTTGCTCAAGGAGGTCGTGCCGACCCTGCGCCGGCTGGCCGTGTTTTCGAACAGCAACCATCCGGGAGAACAATCGGAATGGCGCGCGACCCGGGAGGCCGCGGCAAAGCTGGGCATTGAACCGGTCTATGTTCCCTTCGCCGGCCCGAACGCGCTGGACGCCGGACTTGCCGCGGCGGGGGAGGCCCGTGCGGACGCCTTGCTGGTGTTCCCGGATGTTCTGACGATGGTACACCGGAACAAGATTGCCCAATTCGCCATCGCGCACCGGCTGCCGTCGATGTTCGGCTGGAGCGAATATTGTGAGGCCGGCGGATTGCTGAGCTACGGGGCCAACCAGCGCGCGACCTATTTCTGGCTCGCGACCTATGCCGACCGGATCTTGCGCGGCGAGAAGCCAGCCAATCTTCCCGTCATGCAGCCTACGAAGTTCGAGTTGGTCGTCAATCTCAGGACAGCCGAACAACTCGGCATCGACCTCGACAAATCGTCCGTCCTGTTTCGCGCCAACAGGGTGATCGAATGAAGCAGGTGTATCTCATATTGGTTTGAAACTCTTTTGCTTGGATGTTGTTTCGGTGACCCGTCCGCGCCGCTCGCTGTTCGTCAAGTACTTCACCACACTGTTTGTCGCAGTGGTGGTGCCGCTGCTGCTTGGCTCGGCAACCGAAGCCTGGTTTGCCTTTCGCGATAACAGGTTCGATCTGGATGAACTTCTCCAGGTCGAGGCCCGCTCGGCGGCCGACCGGATACAGGCGTTCACCGACGGAATACGCGATCAGCTCGGCTGGGTCGTGCAGTTTCCCTGGACCCAGGGCGAGGACGACCGGCGCCGGATCGACGGGTTGCGCCTGCTGCAGCAAGTGCCGGCGATCGTTTCGCTCTCGATGGTCGACCCGACCGGTACCGAACGCGTTTTCGTATCCCGCGTCAGCATGAACAGAACCGGCGCCGGCGCGGACATGTCGGCGGATCCTGCGGTGGTCGGCGCGCGCGCCAACCGGGTCTGGTACGGCCCGGTGCATTATCGGCACGATTCCGAGCCTTACATGCGGATCGCGGTGGCGGGAAACCGCGCGGCCGCCGGGATCGTCATTGCCGACATCAACCTGAAACTGATCTGGGACATCATTGCGAGGATCAAGATCGGCGATACCGGCCACGCGCTCATTGTTGACGACACAGGGCGTCTTGTTGCCCATCCGGATATCAGCCTGGTTCTGCGCAGCGGCGCCGGGGCAGGCGACTTCAATCGGCTCAAGTCAGAAGTCAGCGCCGCGAACGGATCCGCGATCACCACGACCGGCGAGGATGGTATGCCCGTGGTCGCACTTTCCGTGCGTGCCGCCAATCTGGATTGGACGGTGATTGCCGAACAGCCCGTACAGGAGGCGTACGAATCGATCCGCGCCGCGCTGTGGCGTTCCCTGATCCTCATCGGCCTCGGAATCGTCTTCGCGTTTGTCCTGGCCTATTGGCGGGCATGCCGCATGTGGGGACCGATCCGGCAATTGGAGGCCGGCGTCGAGCGGATCGGGATGGGGCAACTCGACCACCGCATCTCGATCCAGAGCCGCGACGAACTGGAGCAACTGGCGGTCCGGTTCAACCAGATGGCGGAGGAACTCGCGGTCTCGCAGCAGAAGTCCGAGCGCATCAATCGCCTGAAGCAGTTCTTGGCGCCGCAAGTGGCCGAGCTGGTCGAACACTCCGATCAGCGGCTGCTCGACGGACATCGCCGGGAGGTGGTTGCGATCTTCGGCGATCTGCGCGGCTTCACCGCGTTTTCCGCGCGCGCCGAGCCCGATGTCATTATCGCGGTGCTGCGGGAGTATTATGAAGCGATTGGCGCCGTGACGGAGCGCCACTCGGCGACTTTGATCCGCTTCGCCGGTGACGGCGTGATGGTCCTCGTCAACGCGCCGGTCGCCTGCGACGATCCGGCGGAGCGTGGCGTGCGGCTTGCGATCGACATGCAGGCTGCGGTGCAATCGCTCGCCGATTCCTGGAACGCCCGCGGCTGCGCCATTGGTTTCGGTGTCGGTATCGCGATGGGGCCCGCGACCGTCGGAACGCTTGGCTGGCACGGACGCCTCGACTACACGGCGATCGGAAGCGTGGTCAATCTGGCATCGCGGCTTTGCGGCTTGGCGGAGGATAGGCAGATCCTGGTGGATCCGGTCGTTAGCGGTCATGCCAAGGGCTGCATCGCGCTGGCATCCATCGGAGAGCGGACCATCAAGGGCTACGATCGTGCACTGGAAGTTTTCGCCGTGGTCCGTGCCGACGCGCCCATGCGGCGTCGCACATCGCCCGAATTGGATCTCGTCAGCTAACGGCGTCAACGCCGGCCAGCATGGCGATGGGTATCGCTTCGCACCACCCATCCTGCGCGGCTGGCATATCCGATAACGGCGAAAAATCGTCCAATTTGACAATCCAATCGATCACGCAACATGCTCATCCGACGCCGCTTTTGAAGTATTGGCGGCTGCCCGCCCGTGCTATCTGTGGCGAGCCGGGCGGGGGCCCTTGCCACAAATGTTTAACTTCCTGGGAATGACGCCTTGATCGACAAGCTTGAACTTCTGCTCGCGCTCGCCAAGGAGCGGCATTTCGGACGGGCTGCGGAAGCCTGTGGCGTCACCCAGCCGACCATGTCGACCAGCCTCAAGCAGCTCGAGGAGATCCTCGGCGTCATGCTGGTGCAGCGCGGCTCGCGCTTCCAGGGTTTCACACCGGAGGGCGAGCGCACGCTCGACTGGGCGCGGCGCATTGTCGGCGATGCGCGGGCGATGCGGCAGGAGATCAACAGCCTCAAGGACAAGCTCTCCGGCGAGATCCGGATCGCCGCGATCCCGACCGTGCTCGGCATGGTGGCGCAGCTCACGACGCCGTACCGCGCGCGCTATCCCGACGTGCGCTTTCGCATCCAGTCCTGCACCTCGGCCGACGTGCTGGGCCTGTTGGAAAATCTCGAGGTCGATGCCGGGCTGACCTATATCGAGAACGAGCCGATCGGCAAGGTGCGCACCATTCCGCTCTACAACGAGAACTATCGCCTGCTGACGGCGCCTGATGCCATGTTCGGCGATCGCGACCGGGTGACCTGGAAAGAGGTCGGGCAGGTGCCGCTGTGCCTGCTGACGCCGGACATGCAGAACCGCCGCATCATCGATCGCGCGCTGGCGTCCGTCGGGGCCGAGGCGACGCCGACGCTGACCTCGAACTCGCTGCTGGTGCTCTACACCCATGTGAAGACCGGGCGCTGGGCGAGCGTCATGCCGGCCAAGCTTGCGGAGACGCTGGGGCTGTCGGATTCCGTGCGCAGCATTCCGATCGTCGATCCCGTCGTCGACTACAGCATCGGCCTCGTGGTTCCGCAGCGCGACCCGATGACGCCGCTGATCGCAGCGCTGGTGCAGGTCGCCCGCGAGGTGGCGCCGACGCTGGAGTAGATCGTGCCGTGCCAGGGCGCTCATAAATCGCCCAGCGTGTCCGCTTTCAGGCAAACCGGACATCAAGCCAACATTGGCCGAATGACCGAGCCTGACCCCTAGCAGTCCTTCTTCCTGAAGCGAGGCGAAGAAACCGAACTTCGAGGTGTTTTCCTTCCGTCGGACTCGCGGTAGCTTATCCGGACGGCTTCGAGGGCGTAGGCCGGTACTCGCTTCTGCGTCGGAGGCATCGATGACCAACCTTTATTTCGAAGAACTGGAAATCGGGAGCCGCAGCACGGCTGGACCCTACCTCCTTGGCAAGGACGAGATCATCCGGTTCGCGAAACAATATGATCCGATACCACGCCACATCGACGAGGAAGCAGCGGCGAAATCAGTGTTTGGCGGATTGACGGCATCGGGGTCGAACACGTTTGCGGTCTACATCCTACTCTCGAGTCAGCTTCAGCCGCACTATCAGGTCCTAATGGGATTGGGTTGGGAAGAGCTGAAGCTGACGAACCCGGTACGCCCGGGTGACGCGCTCGATCTCGAAATGACCATTCTGGAGTTGCGCGCCTCGAAATCGAAACCCGAGTGGGGCATCGTCCGCAACAAAAACCTGCTGCGCAATCAAAAGCGCGAGACGGTGCTGGAATGCATTTCCACCATTTTCGTTGCGCGGCGACCGGGCGCGGACGCGCCGAGCGCGAGTTGAAAGGCTATATCTGTCCGAGACCGCTTCCACCCACGAGATGTGTGCTCTCCGACCACGCATTGCAGATCAAGCTCTAGAGAGACCGCTCGATGCAGCATAATGCGTTAGTCAGCTTTAGCAGCATCTTCACTTTACGTGACGGGGTGAGTGAAGAGGAGTTTCTGGCCAGGCTGCACGCCTTTTTTCAACATTTTATAGACATGGATTTTGCCACAGATTATCGCGTCATGCGTCGCGAAGCGCTGGAAGGCTTTGGCAAAACGATACCGGCCTTCACGTATCGAGGTGAACTCATCTACCCGGATCTGGAACGGGAGCGCGCCGCTTACGAATACGTTAAGCAACATGGCGAGCGCGTACACTTGCTGCACATTGCGATGAATTCTCTGGTCAAACCTGACGCGGACTTCTTTTTGGAGACGCGCATCTCGTAGGAAACGAACTTCCGCTTGTGGCCCCCCTCGGACCTCGCGAGATGTCCGACTTGAGTCCGCAAAGTGGGCCAAAGCGGACACTGATCACGCACTGTTATCCAATCGCGCTTTTATGAGTACAGCCCTAGTAACTCGCCGGCATCAGCCGTAGACGCGGATAGAGCCGGTCGATGGCGGCCATGTCGCTGCGCATCTGCTCGATGATCCAGTCTCTGATGTCGCTGACCACCGGCCGGATCGATCGATCATGCGGGTGCACCAGTTCGCAAAGCCGCCGTGTCGTGGTCAGGGTTTCCGAGGCCGGGACCAGGGCGCCGGTCAGCAGCCAATGGGCTGCGACCGTGAGCCAGCCCAGCGCAATGCCTTGACCGAGCAACGCTGCCTGCACCACGACCGCATAATCGGAAAAACTCAGCGACTTCGCGGGTCCCGATCGTTTGGTGAGAAAGGCCGGATATTCGGCAGCCCAATCGCCCGGTGTATCGGCGAGGCGGATGATGGTGTTGGCCTCGATCGGCCCGTCGGCGCTATCGGCGTCGCGATAGGCCGGGCTGCAGATCGGCAGCATGACTTCCTTCATGACCAGCGCGCCGTTCCGCGCGGGATCGTATCGGTCGCGAAACCGCATGCCGAGATCGACATTGTCGACCGGACCGCGCAGCGGGCCGGAGATAAGCTGGAAGCGGAGATCGACAGTCGGAAACTGGCGCTGCAGCTTGTCGATGCGGGGCATCAGCCAGTGGGTGGTGAACGCTGAGGACACCGAGAGCGTGACGGTTTCGGTGCCCTTGCGGCGGCGGTCGATCTCGATCAGGCCACCCTCGATGCTGCGGAATCCATCCGATACGTGGCGATAGAGGATCTCGCCTTCTTCCGTCAGGGCCGCGCGGCCATTGGTGCGGTCGAACAGACGAACGCCGAGATAGTCCTCGAACTGTCCGAGCATCCGGCTTACCGCGGGCTGGGTGACGTTCAGTTCGGCCGCCGCCGCCGTGAAGCTGCCGTTGCGCGCGGCGGCGTCAAAGACGAACAGCGCGTGGCTCGAGGGCAGCTTCCGTCGAAGGTCAGGCATAACCTGATGTTATGCCGCCGGTGAGAATTTGGCAATTGCCCCTGCCGGCCAACTCTGGTTGGCTTGCGCGATAGTCTGCCAGGACGGGCGGGATTGAAAAACCGGCGCAGCAGGGACAGCCTCGGGGGCTAGCCTGAAGTGCCCGGTCTATAAGACGAGATCATGCCGGTTTCAACCGTCGCTTGCGCGATCGCAGGTGACGTCGATGGCGCGCATCGGTGCACGCCCTCGGCAACGCAACGGGGTCGATCATTGGACCAGGGCGGAGAGAGCGTCGATATCAAGGCCGCGAGCAAGAGCTATGGCGCGGTCCTGGCGCTTGATGACGTCACCCTGAACGTTGCGCCGCGCGAGTTCGTCTCCCTGCTCGGGCCGTCCGGGTCCGGCAAGACCACGCTGCTCGGCATTCTCGGCGGCTTCGTTCAGCCTTCGTCCGGCTCGATCCATTTCGGCGGCCGCGACGTGACGTTCCTGCCGCCGCACAAGCGTGACATCGGTGTGGTGTTCCAGAACTACGCGCTGTTTCCGCACATGAGCGTTGGCGAGAACGTCGCCTTTCCACTCCGCGCGCGCCGGATTCCAAAGGCGGATTGGGCTGCGAGAGTGCGCGCCGCGCTGGCCATGGTCGGGCTGTCGGGTTACGAGGCGCGCGGCATCGCCCAACTCTCCGGCGGCCAGCGACAGCGCGTGGCGCTGGCACGCGCCATGATCTTCGAGCCGCGCCTGATCCTGATGGACGAGCCGCTGTCCGCGCTCGACAAGCAGTTGCGGGAAGCGATGCAGATCGAATTGCGCGAACTGCACAGGCGGATCGGCGCCACCATCATCTACGTCACTCACGACCAGCGCGAGGCGCTGACGATGAGTGACCGCGTCGCGATCCTCAAGGACGGGCGGCTGGTCCAGATCGATCGCCCCGAGCGGCTGCACGATTATCCGGCGGACTCATTCGTGGCGAGCTTTATCGGCGAGGCGAGCCTGCTGCCGGTCCGGCGCATCGATGCCTGCAGCGTGGCGCTCGGGCCGGCCGTCCTGAAAAGCGCGCGCGCGATCCCGGACGGCGAGGCGCTGATGCTCGCGGTGCACAGCGAAAAACTCCTGATCGCGGACGGCGTGGCGGATGCCGCGCTCAACCGTCTTGCCGGCAAGGTCACCGACATCGTCTATCAGGGCGAAAGCCTTCGCGTGTTCCTGCAACTGCCCGACGGGACTTGTCTCAGCCTGCGCCAGCCCAGCCATTACCAGGCCTCGCGCCTGTTACCTCCGATAGGCGGCGAACTCACCGTCACTCTCCATCCCGAAGACACCATCGTCGTGCCTAAGGCGCAGGAGAAGGCGCAGTAAAGCCGCGGGAATGAGTGCCGACATTCAAATGCAAGTGCAACCACAGACCAACCAGAACAAGAGATGAAAATGTCCTACGATAGCTTCAAGGTTCTCACTTTCGATGTCGTCGGCACCTTGATCGATTTCGAGGCCGGTGTGCTCGATGCCGTGCGCCGGATCTCCGGCCGAAAAGCGGCCGAGCTCAGCGACGATCAGATCTTCGCGTCCTACAAGCGCGGCCGTGATGCGCATCCGGAGCGGTCGAGCGAAGTGATGTTCCATGTCTACCGGCACCTCGCCAAGGAACTGGGACTAGCGGCCGACGATGCCGCTTGCGATGCCTTCCAGCTCGCCGTGCTGCGCTGGCAGCCGTTTTCGGATTCGGTCGAGGCGCTGAAGCGCCTGCGCACCAGGTTCCGGTTGGTGGCGATGACCAATGCGGATCGCGTCGCGCTGTCGTGCTATTCCCACGCGCTCGATAATCCTTTCCACGAC
>NZ_LLYB01000101.1:19569-27937 GCF_001440475.1 Bradyrhizobium lablabi
AGTCCGCGTTCGGCTACAAGCAGTCCGAAATCCTGCACGTGGCGCAGAGCCAGCATCACGACATCGGTGTCGCCCGCAAGCTTGGCTACAAGGTCTGCTGGATCGAGCGGCGCCAGGGCATGAAGGGCTTCGGTGGAACGCCTGAGGTGCCGGAGCTTACAAAACCCGACTTCCATTTCGCCACGATGAAGGCATTCGCCGACGCGGCGCTTGGAAGCTGAAAGAGAGCAGGGCGACAGACATGACAGAGGTCTGGACCCCGATGGCACCGGCCGCCTCGCTCTGGGCGAGTACGGCGGAGCCGTTGCCTGCCTTTCCGGAGCTTGCCGGCGAGGTGAAGGCCGATGTCGTCATCATCGGCGCGGGTTATACGGGGCTGTCTGCAGCGCATCACGTCGCGAAGAGCGGTCTTGCTCCGATTGTGCTCGAAGCCAATCATCCAGGCTGGGGCGCGAGCGGCCGCAATGGCGGCGTCGTCACCGCCAAATTTCGCCTCTCGTTCCGCGACGTCGATACTGTTCATGGCCGTGCCATGGCCAGGCGCATGTACGAGATCGCGCACGAGTCCGTCGAGATGGTCGATGAGCTGGTGTCCGAATTCGGCATCACGAGTGCCCGGCTGACACGCAACGGGCAGGTCAAGGCCGCGCACAATCAGGTAACGCTCAAGGCGGCGATCGATGAGGCCGAATGGATGAAGCGACAGATGGGCGATACCGAGGTTCGTATCCTCGATGCCCATCAGGTGCGCGAAGAGACGGGATCGCGGGGCTTTGTCGGCGGCGTGCTCAATCCAGGATCCGGCGGCATCCATCCGCTGAATTACCTGCGCGGTCTGGCTAAAGGTGTTGCGCAGCGGGGTGTACCGATATTCCAGGAAAGCCCTGTGCTCGCGCTCCGTCGCGACGGCGATGGCATTGTCGCCGAGACGCCCGGCGGCAGTGTACGCGCGCGTCAGGCGATCATCGCCACCAACTCTTATTCCGACCTGACGTCAGCCACGGTGCGGCTGCAGCACACATTGGTGCCGTTCCGCAGCGCTCTCATCGCTACGGAAAAACTGTCACCGAACCTCGCCGGCAGTCTGATGCCGACGGGGCGAACCTATACAGAGACCAAGCGGATGATGCGCTGGTTCCGCAAGTTCGACGATCGCGTCATCTTCGGCGGCCGCGGCGCTTTCGGCAAACAGGACTCGGAGAGCGCGTTCGAGGCGCTACGCAGTGCCATGACCGGTATCTTCCCCGAACTGGCGGACGTTCCGTTGGAGTACCGCTGGTCCGGACTTGTCGGCATGACGCTCGATTCCGTACCGCATGTCGGCCGCATCGATGACCGTACCCTCTATTCAGTCGGCTACAATGGCGCCGGCGTCGCAATGTCGAGCCTGATGGGCCGCTATCTCGCGTCGCTTGTGCGCGGGGAGGCGGTCGACCTTGGCTTGCTCGACGCGCGCCGTATCAGGACCATTCCATTCTATTCGCTGCGTGAACCGGCCGTCCGCATGGTGGCCGGCTGGTATCAATTTCTGGATGCGATCGGGCGTTAGGAGTTCCGGGTCCGATCATAACAAGAGGGGTTGAACATGATGATTGCATCTTGCTGCCGGCGCGCACTGCTCGGCGTTTCCCTTGGTGTCCTTGCGACGCTGTCGGCGCTCCCGGCCAGCGCGGACCAGATCACCTTCGTCTCCCAGGGCGGCGCCTATCAGAAGGCGCAGACCGTCGCGATCCTCGATCCCTCGGCCAAGAAGCTTGGCATCACCATCAATCAGGACAGCATTCCCGACGCCTGGCCGGCAGTCAAATCGCAGGTGGCGAGCGGCAAGCCGACCTGGGACGTCGTCGACATGCCGACCGGCAACTGTCTGCGCGGCGGCGAGCAGGGTCTCGTCGAGAAGCTGGATTTCGCCAAATTGCCGAACGCGGCGACGATGCCGGAGGCCTATCGCTCTGCCTATTCCGTCACCTACGAATTCTATTCGAGCGTGCTCGCCTTTAGCCGGAAGAAATTCCCCGATGCCGCGCCGTCGAGCTGGGCCGATTTCTGGGATGTGAAGAAATTCCCGGGTCGCCGCGCTCTGCGCAACCATCCGTTCGCGACGCTGGAGGCGGCGCTGATGGCCGATGGTGTAGCACCCGACAAGCTATATCCGCTCGACGTCGATCGCGCCTTCAGGAAGCTCGAGGAGATCAAGCCCAGCATCACGGTATGGTGGACCTCGGGTGCGCAGTCGGCGCAGCTCCTCAACGACGGCGAGGTCGACATGGTGATGGCCTGGAACGGCCGCGTCAGCGCACTGATGGGCGAGGGCGCCAAGGTCGGGTTCACCTTCAACCAGGGTATCCTGCAGAGCACGTCGCTCTGCATCCTGAAGGGGGCGCCCAATCTCGCCACGGCGGTGCGCTTCGTGAACGAAGCTGTCGATCCCGTCCACCAGGCCAACCTGCCGCTGCATATCGACTACGGCCCGGCCAATCCCAAGGCGTTCGACACCGGCGTGATCAAGCCGGAACGCGTCGCGCAACTGCCGAGCGCGCCCGACAATGCATCGAAGCAGGCTTTGATGTCGTATGCCTGGTGGTCGTCGCCCGCCGGCGAGGCGGCAGAAAAGCGCTGGGTCTCGTTCATGCAGAAATAGCGTCACAGCGGAGACCATGATCGTGCACAGCCCAGCGCCAGACATCTCGCTCCGGCACCAGCGTCGCGAGCAGCGCCTGATGCTGGCGCTGGCGCTGCCCGCGCTGCTGGTAATCCTGCTGCTGGTGGTGCTGCCGGTCGGCTGGCTCGCCTGGCAGTCGGTCTACCACGATGGCTTTACGCTTGCGAACTACCGCCGGATCTGGAGCGAGGATATCTACTGGCGCAGTTTTGCCCTGACATTCGAAATCGCCGTGCTGGTGACGTTGCTGGCGCTTCTGCTCGGCTATCCGATCGCCTATGCGGCGAGCGTCGCTCCGAAAAGGTGGGCCATCGTCATCCTGGCGCTGGTGGTGCTGCCGTTCTGGACCAGCGTGCTGGTCCGCGCCTATGCCTGGCTCGCGCTGTTGCAACGGACCGGCGTCATCAACCAGGTGCTGCGCCAGATCGGCGTGATTGACGAGCCGCTGGCGCTTGTCCACAACACCTTTGGCACCGTCGTTGCGACCCTGCACATTCTGCTGCCCTTCATGGTGCTGCCGCTCTACGCCACGATGCAGCAGATCCCGCGCGATCTGATGCAGGCCGGCGCAAGTCTCGGCGCCGGTCCCACGCTCACCTTCTGGCGGATATTTCTGCCGCTCTCGCTGCCGGGAGTGCTGGCGGGCAGCACACTGGTCTTCGTGCTCACGCTCGGTTTCTACATCACGCCCGAATTGCTCGGGGGCGGCCGCACCATCATGATATCGATGCTGGTGAGTCGCAATGTCGAGCTGTACGATCAGTGGGGTGCCGCCAGCGCCGTCGGCGTGGTGTTGCTGGTCGCGGTCGGGCTGATCTTCTTCGCTGTCAGCCGCTTCATTCCGCTCGATCGCGTGTTGGGGCAAAAATGACGATGTCCCGCCCATACCGCATCGCCCTGATTGTCGTCTGCGCGCTGGTGTTGCTCTATCTCATCCTGCCGATCCTGATCATCGCGCCAATGTCGTTCTCGGCCGCGCGTTTCCTGACCTTCCCGCCGCCATCGCTGTCGCTGCGCTGGTATCAGGAGTATGTCGGCAATCCGGCGTGGATGCAGGCGACCCGCGTAACGCTGACGGTGGCAGTGCTCACCGTGGTCATCGCAACCCCACTCGGCGTGGCCGCGGCGTATGCGATCAGCCAGTCGAAATGGCGGATCATGCGGCTGATCCACATGACCCTGCTGCTGCCGCTGGTGGTGCCGATCATCATCACCGCTGTCGGCATCTTCTTCATCTTCGCCAAGGTCGGACTGGTCGCGACCATGACCGGCCTTGTGCTCGCCAACGTCATGCTGGGCTTGCCCTATGTCATCATCTCGGTCGCGGCGGGATTGCAGAGTTTCGATGCGACGCAGGAGATGGTGGCGCGCAGCCTCGGCATGAACAGGCTGCGCAGCTTCTTCGTGGTGACGTTGCCGCAGATCAAGGCCAGCGTCATCGCAGGCGGCATCTTCGCCTTCATCTCCGCGATGGACGAGACCATCGTCGCCCTGTTCATCTCCGGCGGTCAGTATCAACCACTGACCAAGCGGATGTTCACCGCGCTCCGCGACGAGATCGACCCGACGATTGCGGCGATCAGCACGCTGATGACCGCGGTGTCGTTCATGCTGGTGCTGATTGCGACCAGCCGGTCGAAGAAGGGCGCGTGAGCAGTCAGGCGGCGGCCTCGATCTTTGCCATGGCCTTCGGCTGCTCGGGTTCGCGCGGCAGCACGATGCGGACCACCGTGCCAGTGCCGAGCTTGGAGCGCAGCCGCATCGTTCCGCCATGCAGGCTGGTCAGCGAGCGGGCGATGGCGAGCCCAAGACCCGAACCCTGGTAGGTCTTGGTGAGCTGGCTCTCGACCTGCTCGAACGGCTTGCCCAGCCGCTGCAGCGAGGCCGTCGCGATGCCGATGCCGGTATCGGCGATCATCAGCACGATCGAGTTGGGCAGCACGTGGCTGCGCACGGTGACCCTGCCGTCGTCGGGGGTGAACTTGACGGCATTGGAGAGCAGGTTGACGAAGATCTGCTTGACCGCGCGGCGATCGGCCACGACGGAGATGGTGCGTTCGATATCGGCGTCCAGCGTCAGGTTCTTGTCCTCGGCGCGGCCCGAGACCACGCGCAGCGACTCCGCCAGGATCTTCGACAGGTCGAGCGGCTCCATGTCGAGCTTCATGCGGCCGGCCTCGATCTTCGACATGTCGAGGATGTCGTTGATGACTTCGAGCAGGTATTTGCCTGATGTCAGGATGTCGTGGCAGTACTCCTGATACTTGTCGGAGCCGAGCACGCCGAACATGCCGCTGCCCATGATCTCGGAGAAGCCGATAATGGCGTTGAGCGGTGTGCGCAGCTCATGGCTCATGTTGGCGAGGAATTTCGACTTGGCCTGGTTGGCTTCCTCGGCGCGGTTCTTCTCCCGCGAATATTTTTCGGCGAGGTCGGCCAACTCCGCCTGCGAGCGCTTGAGATCGATGACGTTGGCGCGGAGGCGAGCGTCGTTCTCGATCAGCTTCTGCTCGTGCTCCTTGATGCGGGTGATGTCGGTGCCGACCGAGACGTAGCCGCCGTCCTTGGTGCGGCGCTCGGAGATGTGCAGCCAGCTTCCATCGTCGAGTTGCGCCTCGAACGTGCGCGCTCCCGGCGCTTGCGCGCCGGTCTCCTGCAGTCTTGTGCGCACTTCCGGCATGCTGCCGACCTCGATCACGGTCTCATACGACGTGCCGGGGGTCACCGCCGTATCGGGCAATTTGTGCAGGCGCTGGAAGTGCGAGTTGCAGAGCACGAGGCGGTCTTCCGCGTCCCACAGCACGAAGGCTTCCGGGATGGTCTCGATCGCGTCGCGCAGCCGCAAATCGGCTTCCACGGTCTTTTCGGCCAGGCTCTTCTGCTCGGTGATGTCGACCGCGATGCCGATCAGATGCAGCCCGCCGTCGGCCAGGGTCTGGCTGAGCTCGCAGCGGACCCGCAGCCAGATCCAGTGGCCGCCGGTATGCTGCATGCGGAAGGTCTGATCGATGTGGTCGAGCTTGCCGGCGATCATCTGGTCAGCAATCTCGAACAGGTCGATGTCGTCGGATTTCACCAGCGCGTTCACTTCGCCGAAGGTGAGAAGGTCGTTGCGGGAATCGAGGCCAAGCATCGTGAACATCGATGCCGACCAGAAGATCCGGCCGCGGGAGAGGTCCCAGTCCCACAGGCCGCAGCGGCCGCGGTTGAGCGCGGTGTCGATCCGGCCGCGCACGGCGTCGTTGATGAGATCGCCCTCGCGGGCGCGGGTCGACTGCCAGTGGAAGGCGAAGCCGAGGATCAGCACGACGAAGCCCGTGGTGGCCGACAGCGTCACCGACAGCGCGGCATCCGAGCCCCACAGCGGCTCGTTCTTTTCCTGGATGACGATGACCTGGCCCGGCAGCGACTTGATCAGCTTCGAGATCGCCATGGCGCCGTTGCCGTTCGGCAGCGTCATGTCGTTGATGACGCCCTGCTGGCCGGGCGTGGCGAGGAGTTGCGCCGTGCTGATGACGTCGAGGACGCGGTCGCCGCCGCCGAGGCTGCCCTCGACCGGGACGCGGGCCATGATCCGGTGATCGGCGCCGGTGATGATGACGTGGCGGCCGTTGGCAAGGCCCCAGGCCGGAATCAGGTCAGGCAGCAGGCTCTGCAGCCGCTCGATATTGAGGGCGCGGTCCTGCCGGATCGAGGCGACGCGGTCGAGACGTTCGGCGAGCAGATCGGTGAGCGCGGAGAGGTCGCGCTTCATCGCGGCGCGCTTCTGCCGGCTCTGGTCGATCACTTGCACGAAGGCGCCGAGGCAGATGGTGATCAGAAAGGCGATGATGAGCGTCGGCACGGCGCGACGAAGCGCCGGCTCCGCGGTGAGCAGCCGGTGATAGGCAGGTTTCGCGATCGATTGCGCCAATCCTTTGATCGAATCGGATTGGACGCGCACGTTCGCCGCATGCGCACTCGCCATGCTCTAGACCCCCGCCGAAGGCTCTTTTGCACACTGTCCGGAAGCACCCCATGCAACTCCCGAATCATGCCGATTTGAATCCACTTTTTTGGGGCTGTCGAGAGTCAACGATTCGTTAATTTGAAATAAATCTTGTCCAACGCAAATTAAGGCACGCTGATGCGAGTCCGAAACGGGAACGTGCCTGCAAATTACGCGCGCGGCGGTTCGGCATGACTGATCACGCGCTTGATCGAAGGGAACGCGCGGCGCAACGCGCGCTCGATCTCGTCGACGTTCTCATGCACCTTGATGACGCTCAGCGACGGCGCGGCGCGGCAATGGAAATTAACGATTTCGCCGGCGTCGGTGTCGCGCACACGCACATTATGAATGTCGTGGATCGCGCCATTGCCGGCAAAGCGCATCAGCGCGGCCTTGATCTCTTCGACGCGCGCGGGCGCGGCGTCGGTGCCGTGCGGCAGTTCCGGCTCGAGCGGCTCGATGTGGGTGTCGACCTCGACGTCCTCGCCGAAATCCTCGCGGATGCTGTGCTCGAGATCGTGGGCGATGTCGTGCGCGGCCAAAAGTTCCATGTCGCCGTCGACTTCGAGGTCGAGGCTGACGATCAGCTTTTCACCGAGATCGTGCACGGTGACATGGTGAACGGCGAGGCCGGAATTGCGGGCGATCACCATGACGCGCTCGCGCACGCTCTCGTTGTCACGCGCAACCGGCACCGCGGTGAAGGTGAGGTCAGCGTCGCCGAGCGCCTTGCTGACGGCGACTTGCGCGGATTTCTTGATCGCCTCGACGCGGTCGATCGGATAGGTGCGCGGCACCTTGGCGATGGCGTCGATGAAATGCGTCGGCCCGACCATGCGCACGCGCACGCGCTCGACGCCGACCACGCCCGGTACCGCGCGGATCGCAGCGGTTGCCTTTTCGGACGCGCCCTCCGGCGCGCGGTCGAGCAGGGTTTCGATGGTGGAGCGGCCGAGCCGCAGGCCGAGGATCGAGATCATCACGGCAACCGCTATCGCCGCGACCGAGTCGCCCCAGGCAAAACCGAAGCCGGTCAGCACGAGGCCGACGATGACGGCGATCGAGCCGAGCACGTCGGAGGCAAAATGCAGCGCGTCCGCCGCCAACGCCTGGCTCCGCGTCTCCCGCGCCGTGCGATGCAGCGCCCGCGCGCGCCAGAAATTGACGGCGATATCGATCACCAGCACGACGAACGGAATGGCGGAGAGCGTCGGGGGTGGCGCGCCCTCGCTTAGCCGGCTCCAGGATTCGACCAGGATGCCGCCAGCCAGCACATAGAGCAGCGCGATGACAAAGAGCGCGGACAGGCTCTCGAACTTGCCGTGGCCGTAATGATGTTCAGCGTCAGCCGGCTGGTCGGACACCCGCACCACCAGCCAGGTGATGACGGTCGCGATCACGTCGACGGAAGAGTGCAGCGCCTCCGAGATCAGCGCCAGCGAGCCGATCGCAATGCCGACGGCAAATTTCGCCGCCGCCATGCCGGCGCTGGCGAAGATCGAGATGGCGGCGACGTTGGTCTTGAGGGTAGGGGGACTGGTCATGGCCGGCGGTTTAGCAGGGGGTTACGCAAGATTAAAGCGGACAGGTGGCGCAATCGCCACTCACTCGCAGGAGCGATTTGTTGCGAATTGTTCTGAGTTAAGGGAGCTGCCGTCATTGCGAGCCAACGGGTCGCGCGAATGCGCGCCCGATGACAGGCTNGCGAAGCAATC
>NZ_LLYB01000101.1:27945-64769 GCF_001440475.1 Bradyrhizobium lablabi
GCGAGGCGACAATGGGTTGCTTCGCTTCGCTCGCAATGACGCTGGGATAGCGACGCGCCACTCGATTGTCATCCCCGGCGCAGGCGGGGGCCAGTACGCTGCGGCCTATCGGTTCAATCACTGCTGCCTCTGGGATACTGGGTCGCCCGGTCCCAGTGCGCAATTGCGCACAAGGCCGGGCGATGACAAGTGAATGTGTGTCGGCGTTCTCGCGGCGCGATGCCCGAGCTTTGCAAATTCGTTCGCCCTGAAGGAGAGGGCGCAGGGAATGCCGGGTGCTTGCTGCACCCACGGTCTCGTGTGCAATAATGCGCTAGGGAATACGCACACGAGCATACAGGTACAGCCGGAGCAGCCCGGCATTCCCTGCGCGATGGGTTGACGGCTTATGCCGAGCTCTCCCTGGAGACGAATTCCTCTTGCCTCCATCACGGCCGGCTTGATGGCCAGATCGATCCGGTTGGATCAAACTCGCCACCGGCAGCTTGGCACCAGCCACGGGTGTCAGGACCACACGGTTTTGNTTCAGCGCCGTACGTCCTGCGCGCCGTGTCCACTCACGGCCAATGCCGCCCTGCGAACACTTCTCGCGCCGACGCTGCCGCGTCCACCGCATCCCGCCCCACGTTCGTGACGATGGCCAACGCCCCTCTTGTCGGGACGGGATGGCCGGATTTGTAAGCGTGATTTGGGTTGAGGATGAAGCGGAATATTTTTGATGCGACGACTGGACGGGGCAAATCACGTTGAAGTTGCTATGAAAAATAGGTTATTGCAGAAAAACGATTTTTTGCACACGCCGCGTGCATCGGATTGATTTTGAGCGCATTGCCTCACTAGCGTTTGGGGCAAATTCTTTGCGCCAAACCCGGGAATAGTGACAGCTTCAGTGTACCTAGGCGTGCCCGGCCAGCCAGACGATCCCGGGCCTTACATGCTTTAATAAGATTCTCCCGGAGCACTCATGGCAAAACACCGGATCTATACAACGAGCTTCGCAAGCGTTTACCCACTTTACGTCGCGAAAGCAGAGAAGAAAGGACGCACAAAAACAGAGGTCGATCAGATCATCTCTTGGTTGACAGGCTATGGTCAGAAGGAGCTGGAAACTCAACTGGAAGAACAGACTGACTTTGAATCGTTCTTTGCAGGGGCCCCCAAGATCAATCCTTCGCGAACCTTGATTAAGGGCGTGGTTTGCGGCGTCCGGGTGGAAGATATCAAGGAACCAACTATGCGAGAAATTCGCTACCTAGATAAACTGATCGATGAGCTGGCGCGCGGAAAAGCAATGGACAAAATTCTGCGAAGAAAATGATCCTGGGCTTTGGATGTTCGCTGCCCACATCGGCAGCGCTAGTCCCGATCTACTTTGGCTTTCGACATCACATAGCCGTCACGCGTCTGCGGCAGCTTCCAGCCGAGAACCTTGCTCGCGACGAGCGTTCGCAGCACCTGTGCCGTGCCACCGCCGATCGTGAACATGCGCACATCACGCGCCATGCGCTCAAGCGGGAAGTCACGCGAATAGCCGCGCGCCCCGAACACCTGCAGGGCATCGTTCACGATCTTGATCGCGGCTTCCGACGCGAAGATCTTTGCCTGCGCGGCGAGGGCCGGATCTGGAAATGAGCTGTCGCCAGGGCCGCGCGAGGACGCCGCCGCATACAGCATCAGGCGGGATGCGGTGAGCTGCGTCTGCATATCGGCGAGCATCCATTGCAGGCCCTGGAACTCGCCGATCGGCCGCCCGAATTGCTCGCGCGCCTTGGCCCATTCAACGGCATGCTCCAACGCGCCCGCCGCAATCCCCATGGCGACCGTGCCCGCGCCGACACGCTGGCTGTTGTAGGCGTTGATAAGATCGGCGAAGCCGCGCTTGAAGCCTGAAGGGGGTAACAGCACCATGTCTGGCGTAATCTCGAGATCCTCGAACACGAGTTCGCCCTCGGGCATGCCGCAGAGCCCCATCGTCGTTTCGCGCTTGCTCATGCGCAGCCCCTCGGCCTCCCCGCGCACGGCCAGGAAACCGCCGGTGCCCAGTTCCTCACCGCGCTCATCGAACACGCGTGCGAAAATCAGGTGCAGACGCGACACGCCAGCGCCGGTGATCCAATGCTTCTTGCCATTGAGCACGTAGCGGTTACCGCGCTTGTCGGCCCGCGTCTTCATGCCGCTCGCGTCACTGCCCGCGTCAGGCTCTGTAATGCAGATGGCCGGTTTGTCGCCCGCCAACACGAGGTCGGCAGCGCGCTTGCGCTGGGCATCGGTGCCGTACGCCATGACGGTCGAGATCGCACCCATGTTGGCCTCAACGACGATACGTGCCGAGACCGTACACGAGCGTGCCATTTCCTCGATGACCAACACCGTATCGAGGAAGCTCCGACCCTGGCCGCCGTATTCCTTCGGAATGGTCATTCCCATGAAGCGCTCGGCTTTCAGCGCTTCTACGACATCCCAGGGATACTCACGCGATTGATCGATCTCGGCAGCGCGTTTGCGCGGCAAACCGTTTGACAGAGCGCGGGCTCTTTCCTTCAACGCCAATTGCTGAGATGAGAGCTCCATGACGTCCTTCCATTCTGCGCGGATTAGCGTCTCTTCCGGTCGAGCGTTGGCCGCAGGCGTAATCCGCCACTGCCTCCAAATGGGGAAGGTATTGCTGATCCGTCCTGCGATTGTGTTCTCGCCAGGGTGCAATTGCAATACAGAATGGCGCGTAGGGCAGTTAGCCCAATGGGTCCGCGCGAAAGCGCGGCCCGCGACGAGCGCAATTGCGCTCGCGCAGTGATGACATGCTCCGGTGTAATCCGTCGTTGCCTCTCAGGCGAGATGGCGGAAAAAAGAGGTCCGCTTATGAACGGACATGGAGCGGGGGAGGCGAGAAACTTCCGCTAGTGACCCAAAGGCTGCATCGTTAGCGTTTAGTAACGGTTGCAAACCAAATGATCTGCATCTGATTTTGGTTTCTTTGATTTTACGTGGTGCAAGGTGCGCGCGTTGGCCAGGACGCAATCGGGGTTGGCAAAGACCGGTAAGAGTCACAGATGAAGGCTAAGCTCGCAATCGCGGTATTCCTGGTCTTTGGTGTTGTTGGCCTTGGTTACCCTTACGTTCGTGGCAACCCGCCGTTCACCTCTCAATTTGTGCAGACCTGCGAGAAGGCGGTCAAGGAACGGCTGGCGGTTCCGTCCACCTACCAACGGATTAATGTAGAGGAGTCCAGGAGGGCCATCACATTCGACGAGTTTTTCACCGACCCGATGCGCGCCGTATCTGAGGCAACCAGAAAAGCCATGGTTCAAGTCGCACGGGTGCCGCCGGTTCGGTATGTCGCGCTCATCGACTACCAAGCCCAGGACTCGATCGGCGCCATCATTCGAGAGAGGGCGACATGCGCCTTCAACTCACTTAATGGGAGCGATGCGCCTACCCGTACGTATTGGGTGATGATCGATGGCGAGTACAACAGGGAGTGGGTCGCGAGGCAGCCCAATGCTGCGACTCTCCAGCGGCGTTTGCTGGAAAATTGGTGACGCGGCGGAACAGCCCGGGGAAGCCGTGACCTAAAGCCGACTTCGCCCAGGCTTAAAGTCAGTCAGCCGCGTATGCTGCGACCATGACGCGGCAGATTACGAACCAAATTACCCTGCTTCAGTCCTCTTCGTCGGGCTGCGCACGACGGCGTTCTACGGCTTCACTCATATCGTGGAGTACAAAGAGCGCGAGGGCCGCCATGTGCCGCCGCTGTTCGGGGCTAAATGTCTTGTAGAGTGGCTGCCACGCTTCGGCGAGCTTGTCCAAATCGGCTGATCGCTGAGCCAAAGCTTCCGATCGGCGTTGCATGAACGCGATGGGGTCACGATTGCGCATGACCTCGATGGGGTTTTGGTCGGCCCGTCTGCCCACCGTTTCCGAGATTTTTGCAACGCGGGCCTTCCGGTCCTCCGCCCTCGCACGAATGGCGCTCTCTACGGCCGGCCATAATTTTTCCTGGTCGGGTGTGAGCTGCAACGCGGCCTTTATCAGTTCAATGCGCAAGTCCGTCAGCGAATTCCGGTCCGCCGTATTCAAGCGTTCCGGAGTAGCGGGAGAGGGAGTTTGCGCGTGGGCAATCGGCGATGCAGTAAGGAAGAGTGCAGTTGCTCCAACCACTACTATTTTCATCATCGGCGATCTCCTAGGTAGGTAGCCCCCAGGCACCGCGGAAAAGAGATCGCGCACCGCGAGGTCGCGTTGATTCAAATCAAAGGAGCAGAGAAGTTCTTTGACGCGCAGACCAAACTACCGGTGTCCGCGTTTGCGCCGGTATTCAGGGCTGCCGGACATCGTCCCGCCATGTGCGAATGACCGCGAAGCGGGGCCTACGAACCGACATCCGGACGGCGAGTGCAGGCGCCTGTGCGCATCTTTCAGATGCGCACATCGTATCGCGGCTGCCCGTCAAAGACCCCCTCGCGGTACGAAGAAGCAAAGCTCAACCCCCGTGTGCCGGTTGATGAACAGCACGGGGACATGATCAGGGGTATCTTCTTCCTTGACGACGTCGGGCGGTATGGTTTTCCACTCGCCGTCTTTCAGGTATTGCCACTGGTCCGAGCGATCTTCGCCGACTCTGAAGCGGGTCTTGAATACATCGCCATTGTCGCAGCAGGATTTCCAAGGAACGCCGAGACGCTGCCGGGCGGCCGCGTTCATTTCCTGCTTGTTGAACCACTCGTGGTGCGGCATCGACGGATCGTGCGCGTCAGCCCGAATGGAAGATAAGACAAGAAGACCTAGTGCCGTCAGTACGCGACCGAACGCTTTCATGGCAGCCTCCGTTCTGGACTGTCACCAAACTTAGCATTCTGCGAATCACACGAACTCTCCGGCAACTAATCAGGTCACATTCAGGGAAAAATGGAATCTCATTTCTGAGTGATCTGCTCATTTAAGCAGACTGTTGTTTTTCTGTTTGCCGCCTGCTGCGCAGCGGATCCGCAATATTACGGGGTACCTCTTAAGCGTTCTCTGCTCTCAATGATGCTTATTGCGCGACGGAACCGCGCAGGCAGAAGGACGTCCCAGTGCTCCGTCGCGGCATCAAGTGCGCGTGAGACGTGAAGCAGTTCACATTTGGAAATCGCGTGCTGTTTTAAAGCCGTCGCAAGCCCGGTTTCGGGAGGTGTGCGATGCCCTTGCTCAACAGCCAGATCCGTTGGCAGGGAATGGCCGCCACGGTGGTGGTCGACCTTCTCATCCTGCTCACACTTGCGTTCGCCGTCGTTAGTTACGTGGAATGGTCATCGAACACGGTCGTGGCCGAGTTCATGCGTACGGCGGAACAGTCGGCATCCGATCCGAACCATTCCAGGGAATCTTCAGCTCGGCCTCAGTCCCAGGGACCAACAGGCTGTCCCGTGGGCAGGAAAGCGTTGCCAACTCAATTGGCGCCCTTGCCGTGATCCATGGACCAATTCGGTCTCGTGCGCTTACGCGCACGATGGGTCGATTTCATCTGCGGCCGATCAGCTCGAGCGGCGTACGGTAGAGCTCGTTACTGTCACCGTCGGTTACGCGCACGGCGCACCCGGTGGAACAGAGCTCGGGACGAACGATGCGAAGCTCGCCCGCGAGGCTGTCAGCCTTATCGATCGCATTTTCCGTGTTTTCGAGGATCATGCCGCCCTGGCATTTGAACTCTGCGCCGATGACGAGATCAAAATTGAAGTATGGCATTGCAGCCCCCAGCCAAGTTTCAATCGCGCTGAATCTAACCTGAGTCTGGTTGGTTCCCTCATTACAACTCTGACCTTGAGATCTGATTGTGGTCGTCTGTTGCGTTTCGGTACTGTGACCGCACCACCACATGCACAAAAGCGCGACGAAGCACCTGCAGGTCGTACGATTATGGTTCGTAGGACGGGTGGAGCGCAGCGAAACCCATCGTCGGTGGAACGGATGCAGTGTTGGGTATCGCGGAGCCTGTCATCGGGCGCGCGTTCGCGCGACCCGTTGGCTCCACCCATCCTACGAAAACATGCGTTGGGATCTCGCGGCACTGCCACGCTTTAGAGGCGGTCTGGCATGATTGACCTCAAACGTCAGCGCTTTAGAATCGCTATGGAACCCTGAGACCAATGAACTGGAGTTGTGACCAAGATCATATGGATCGCTCGACTTCCGACGCATCGTACTGGCGTTGTTGGATTCCCTTGAGGTGCGGATGCACTGCACGAATTGCGCAGCCGAAGTCCCGGAGCAAGGAAAAGTCTGTAGCCGGTGCGGAGCGGCGGTCGTGCGACGCTGTCCGGCCTGCGGCGTGGCGAACCCGGCACTGAACAGATTTTGCGGCGACTGCGGGACCCAATTGCGCGTGGAGTCCCGCGCGGTGGCGCCGACGGCGCGTGACCCGCGGCCGATCGAGCGCCGGCAGCTCACCGTCCTGTTTTGCGACCTGGTCGGATCGACTGCGCTCTCGGCGAGACTCGATCCCGAAGATTTCAGCGCAATCATTGCCGGCTACCGGCGCTGCATTGTTGAAACCGTTGCCCGCTTCGACGGCTTTGTCGCGCGACATCATGGGGACGGCGCCGTCGTATGCTTTGGCTATCCTCACGCGCACGAGGACGACGCGGAGCGCGCCGTTCAGGCCAGCCTCGCGCTGGTGCAGGCGATCGCCGCCTTGCCGGCGAAAGAGAAGTTGAGCGCGCGCGTCGGCGTTGCAACGGGTGTTGCGATTGTCGGCGACATGTCTGATAGCGCGATTTCCGAGGAGCATGGCATCCTCGGTGACACCCCGAATCTTGCCGCCCGGCTGCAATCGCTCGCCGAGCCCGGCGCCGTTGTCATCTCGGGCCGCACCAAGACGATCGCGGGACCGCAATTCGAGTATCTCGATCTCGGTAAAGTCGAGATCAAGGGCTTCGTAAAACCGGTTGCAGCCTGGCAAGTCGCCGGCAGAACGACGGTGACCAGCCGATCGCACGCGCTGCAAAGCGGCGATGTGCTGCCGCTGATCGGTCGTGATGAAGAAATGGAGCTAATTCTGAGCCGATGGAAGCGGGCAAGGGCCGGCGAAGGTCAGGTGGTGCTGCTTTCCGGCGAAGCGGGCATCGGCAAATCACGGCTCACCGTCGCGCTGCTGGAACAGCTTGCGCGCGAGCCGCACATACGTCTGCGGTGCTTCTGCTCGCCGCAGCATACCGACAGCATGCTCTATCCTGTCATCGGCGAGATGTGGCGTGCCGCCCGCTTCGCTCACGAGGACAGCCAGCAAGCGAAAACGGACAAGCTTGATGCGCTGCTGGCGCAGAGCTCGACGCCGCCTCAGCATGCGGCGCTGTTTGCCGAAATGCTGTCGCTGCCCAACGATGGACGCTACCCCCCGGTTGAAGTCGAGCCGCAGCTGCGGAGACTGAAAACGTTGGAAGCACTTGGCTTGCAACTCGAGGCGCTGGCGCGGATCAATCCCGTGCTGATCATTTTCGAAGATGCGCATTGGGCCGATCCAACCAGCCTCGAATTGTTCGCCCGGGCGGTAGACCTGGCCGTGAGCCACCGGCTCCTGATACTTGTTACGTTCAGGCCTGAATTCAGCCCGCTCTGGATGGCGAGGCCACACGTGACGGAGCTGATCCTCAATCGGCTGGCGCCGCGCGACATCAATTCCCTCATCGAGGGGGTCGTCGGAAACCGGTCGTTGCCGGCGAGCGTCCGCCAGGACATCATCGAGCGCACCGACGGCATTCCACTGTTCGTGGAGGAGATGACCAAGGCAGTGCTGGATGCGGAGGGAGAGAGCGAAGCGCAGCAGGTACCAGCGCCTGTCGCGGCGGTTCCGGCGAGCTTGCAGGCTTCCTTGATGGCGCGGCTCGACCGGCTCGGGCGGGCAAAGGACATCGCGCAGGTCGGCGCGGCGATCGGCCGGCAATTTCCTCACATGCTGCTGGCTGCGGTCGCGCGAAAGCCCGAAGCGGAACTGGATGCCGATCTCAACCGGCTCATTGCAGCGGGTTTGTTGTTTCGACACGGCATCCCGCCGCATGCGAGCTACCTGTTCAAGCATGCGCTGGTTCAGGATGCAGCCTACGGTACGCTGTTGCGCGAGCCGAGGCGGGCGCTGCATGCGCGGATCGCCGAAATCCTTGAAAGCCAGTTCCCGGAAATTGCCGAGAGCCAGCCCGAACTGCTCGCGCGTCACTACACAAAGGCCGACCTGATCGAGAAGTCGGCGCGTCTGTGGGGCAAGGCGGGGCTACGGTCACAGGAGCGCTCGGCGTTGGTCGAAGCAGCAGAGCAACTCGGCCAGGCCCTGGCGCAAATCGCGACCCTGCCCAGCACGCCTGACCTGCGACGCGAGCAGATCATCCTGCAAGTCGCGCTCCTGAACACGCTGATGCATGTCAAGGGATATGGCGCTCCCGAAACCAAGACTGCGGTGGCGCAGGCGAGGGCGTTTATCGAGCAGGCGGGACAGCTTGGAGAGTCTCCCGATGACCCCTCGCTGCTGCTCTCGACCCTCTTTGGCCAGTGGATCGTCAATTTCATAAACTTCAACGGTGACGTCGCGCGCGAGCTCGCAAGCCGCTTTCTGGAGCTCGGCGACAACGAGGGGGCGGCGGTCCCGCGCATGATCGGACACCGCACCATGGCAAGTACGCTCGCGTTGCGGGGGGACCTTGTCGAAGCGAGGGCGCACTACAACGAAGCCCTCGCGCTCTATCGTCCCGCCGAGCACCGCCGGTTGATGACGCGATTTGGCCAGGACCTCCGGGTGACGTGCCTGGCGTTCCGTTCAATGGCCTCATGGCTGCTCGGTTATCCCGAAGCTGCGCTGAACGATGCCGACTGCGCGCTGATGGAAGCGCGCCAGGTCGAGCATGCGGCCACGTTGATGTTTACGCTGAATTTCCCGATCCTTGTTAATACCTATTGCGGGAATTACCACGCGGCAAATGCGCATCTCAAAGAGCTTGTCGCGCTGGCGGAGGAGAAAGGCGCCCCGTTCCGGAAAGCCGAAGGCGTGTTGCGGCGGGGCTATATCCTGACGCTGACGGGAGCGGCGAAAGCGGTCGAGACCGTCACGGCGGGGATCGATCTATGGCGGTCGGCCGGATCGACGATCTTTACTCCGGAGCAGGAGTTCATGCTGGCAATTGCGCATGCGGATTCGGGCCAGTTCGATGATGCCTGGCGCTGCATCGGCAAGGCCATGACGGCGATGCGGGAAACCAAGGAGAGATGGTGCGAGGCCGAGGCTCATCGCGTTGCCGGGGAAATCGCGCTGAGGTGGCCGCAGCGGGGCGAGGTGAAGGCGCAAGCGTATTTCGAGCATTCGCTCGCCATCGCGCGAGCGCAGCATGCAAAGTCCTGGGAATTGCGCGCGGCTACCAGCTCGGCGCGGCTGTTGCGCTGTCAGGGCAAACGGAAAATGGCCCGTGACCTTCTCGCGCCCATCTACGATTGGTTCACCGAAGGATTTGATACAAGCGATCTGCGAAAGGCCAAGGCCTTGCTCGACGAGATCAGTTGAAGGCGTCGTCCGGCGACGGCTTTTAGACGATCGCCGCCGGTTCGCCATCGTCAAGCCGGTCGACTCCTGATGATATCTTGACGTGGCCGACGTTGTCGGCGGACGATTTAGATTTGATTCATTGTAATTATTAGAGCTCGATTCAAATTTTCTGGCCATGATCGCCGCGTTTCCGCGGAATTCCATTTGATCGGCGCTCCAGCAAGACCCGCGTTGATTCGGAATCATTATCATGGCGATCATCGGTGCAGGGCGTGCTCAGGAATTTTGTGAGCTTGCAGGTGAGCGGTTGAATGCCGCCAGCCTGAAATCGCTTGCGCCGAAATTGTTGGCCGTCTGCGCTATCTTGTGCGCGGTCTCCGTTGCCGGTTGCGCGCGCAATCCGGTGCAGCGCGAATTCAATCCGGTCCAGCGCGAAGTCAAGGCGCCTCCCGCCCGTGCGGCCGTGCCCCGCCGACACTCCGAACCGCATCGCCATGCCGAGGTAAAGATCCGGCAGCCGGATCCGGCGCTGCTTTCACCGCAGCCTGCACCGGATTGCGAGTTCAAAAGATCCGACCTCAAGACCGTGGATCCGGATGAATGGGCCCGCCTGAAGGTCGAATACGAGCGGCAGTGCTACCAGGCTGCAGAGAAGGCTGCGCGCGACCGCCTGAGCTTGCTGCAATCATCGAGCAGATGCGAGGTTGAACCGGTCCGGCAGCCAACGCCGGTTCGGTAACACTCCGTGCAGCCGGGGCTGGCTTAGTCTCGTCGACGGTTGGTGCGAGTCTCGGCGTTCGCAAAAGGTCGCGCATGGCCGCGGCACACACTTCCAAATTCCATCAATAGCAACTATCGGTGCCCGGTAAGGCCTGTGTCATCTTGATGACAATGGCGGGGCGACATTCCTCAATTTGGTCCCTTTTTTGCCATTCCGCCGTCTCACGTTTTCGCGGGTTTGGGGCTTTATTTTATGGTGTTTGGCTTGGGGAGGGAATTTTCGAAGATCATTTTTTAGAAAGTAACTATGAAAACTCTTTACGATTTACTTGGTGCACTTCCGGACGACGACGCGGAAGGCTTGCGGTCTGCCTTCCGCAGGGCCGTCAAGGCGAACCATCCCGACCTCAATCCCGGCGATCCGGAAGCTCCACACACGTTCAGGCGGATTGTTCGCGCCAACGCCATTCTGAGCGATGAGCGGCAACGAGCGGCTTATGACCGGCTGCTCGAAGTGGCGCGCCGGCAGCAAGGTCAGAAACCAAAGGGCAGTATCTACGCCACTCGCATCCGCAGGCTCGGCGTTGACGCAATAGTGAGCGCCGTCGCCTCGACCGTGTTTATTGCGGGCTACTTCCTGCTTAAACCCGTCGACAGGCTGCCCCTCGCTTCGGCGCAGGTGCCCGAGATATCGAGGCGCGAGGTGGCGCAGACCGTCGCCGTCAGATCGACCGAACTATCCTCGCAGGACCGGACTCGCCCAGGCGACAAGCCCGAAGATGTCGGGGCCGACACGAAGCTCGACGTGAAACCCGAGAATCTCAAGGCGCCGGCCAGACCGGACAGCATTGCATCTGCGGTGACGACAGGCATTGCTTCTGCAAGCGCAGATGTTTCCCCGGCTCGCGAGTTGGGGCCCAAAGACGTCAAATATTATCGGGAGCGGGGCGTCTCGGCGTATCGCAGCGGGGATCTGTACATTGCGCTTGCCAATTTCGATTTGGCGATCCAGCAGGACCCCGCGTGCTCGGATTGCTACGTTGATCGCGGGATTGTCCTGCACCGCATGGGCGATCTGAAGGGAGCAGTTTCCGACATTGCCGTAGCCAAACGCATTGATGATCTGAGCCGAAACAGGACCCTTTCCGAGCAGGCGCGCGCTGACGGGTCTGTGCAACGCGCGACCCACGACGAGCGCAAAGCGCTCGCGCGGTGATGACAGGCTCCGGCGTAATCCGCCACACCATCTGAAACAGGATGGCTGCGTTTTCGCCTTCTGCCTTCTCCCGGGCCAGGGGCGGATGAGGCGCTGATCCGGGGCGCCGTCAAACGCATTGCAGCGCCGCGTCCTTGCCGTCTGGACATGAGCGCGTCGCTTTGTCCAAAATCGCTCCGTACAGAGGAGCGCCCCGATGCCGATTATCGATTCCCAGGTTCATGCCTATGAGGCGAACACGCCGAAGCGGCCCTGGCACACCGTGCCGAACTGGCCCGATCACGTCACGGGTGACGAGATGGTGGCGGCGATGGACAAGGTGGGCGTCGACGGCGCGATCTTCATTTCCGCCTTTTCGATGTATCGCTACGACGCCAGCTATGCCGTGGAGGTGCAGCGGGCGCATCCCGGCCGGCTCGCCATCGTCAAGCCGGTCGATCCCGATGACCCACATGTGGCCGACGTCGTCGCCGAATGGAAGAAGACGCCGGGCGCGGTCGGCATCCGCATCATGCTGCGGAAGGAGGCGGCGCGCGCGCCTGACGATCCCGGGCTCGACCGCATCGCGCGCGCGGCGGTTCGCCATGATTTTCCGGTCAATTTGCTGTGCTGGGACAATCTGGACGCGGGCAGGGTGCTGATCGATCGGCATCCCGACACGCGCTTCATCATCGACCACCTCGGCATCCTGCAGCCGCGCGTGCCGCCGGCGCCGCCGGAGCCATGGGCCGAGCTTCCGAAGGTGCTGGAGCTTGCCAGCCGGCCGAACGCCGTGATCAAGGTCAGCGGCGCCTGCACGCTGTCACGCGAGCCGTATCCTTTTCCTGACATCTGGGACCCGCTGGAGCGCGTGTTCGATGCCTGGGGCTTCGATCGCTGCCTGTGGGGCACGGACTGGACGCGCGCGTTCGCCGTCGTCAATTACGAGCAGGCCGTCGAGCCGTTTCTCAAGACCACCCGCTTGAGCGACACCGAGCGGGCGATGCTGATGGGCGGCGCCTGCGCCAAGGCCTATGGCTGGTCACCGAAGAAGGGTTAGCATGATGACGTAGCACGCAGCACTGCCGCAGCATATATCTGGACACAAGGAGGTGCGATATGGCGGCAACATCTACCCAAGCCGTTCTTGATACGCCGGCGGCTGAGTTCCGGCTTGAGGCCACCGACGGCAAGACTTACGCACTGGATGACGTTGCCGGCGAAAAAGGCACGGTCGTCGTCTTCATCTGCAACCATTGTCCCTATGTCAAAGCGGTGATCGACCGCATGGTTTCGGACGCCCGTGTACTTATGTCGGAGAGCGTAGGCTTTGCGGCGATTTGCTCGAACGATGCGGCGAGCTATCCCGAAGACTCATATGAGAACATGAAGCGCTTCGCCAAGGCTCATGATTTTCCGTTTCCGTACCTCCATGACGAGACCCAGACAGTCGCTCGGGCGTATGGGGCGGTCTGTACGCCGGACTTCTTCGGTTACGATGCCGACCGCAAGCTCAAGTATCGCGGCCGGCTCGACGAGGGCCGCACATCTCCGCCTCACGCGGGGGCACCCCGGGAGCTTGTCGAGGCTATGCGTGCAATAGCGCTCACCGGTGTGGCGCCGGCTGACCAAAAAGCGTCTATTGGCTGCTCGATCAAATGGAAGGACGAATAAAGCGGAGCCTTGAGCGCCCCTCCGGCTACGCGTTGACAGACCGGCGAGCATGGGCTCAACCGGCGAGGTATCCACGCTTGCCTCACACGGCATAACGCCGGTAGAGCAGGACGATGACAGCGAGCACCGTTCCGACATAGACGACCTGCGCTACGTGATCCAAAACAATGGCGAGGCTCTTTCGGCCGGCGTCGCGAAGTTTCTCATGTCCGTAGCCCGCCAATATCGTCATCAGGCATAGTCCGAAGAAAATGTAGAAGATCTCTTCGACCACCAACGTGTATCCGACATCGCCGATCTGACTGTTCACCGCCAGGAGCAGCACTGCGCTCGTCAGGATCGCGGTCACTGGAATCGTCACGCGTTCACGAATCATGGTTTCGGGAAAGAACAGCGTCGCGAATACGACGAGCACGAGCAGAAACAGCGGCAGCAGGTTCTTCAGCATGTAGATGGCGGAGCTGCGGCCCAGCATGATGGCCGCGTCGAACCCGGCGAATTCCGTCTTTGCCTCGGCACCAAACAACGACGCCTTTCCGAGCGTCGATCCGCTGGACAGGGATTCGACGAAATAGGTCAGTCCGAGAAATCGCCAGAGCTGAAGTCCGGAATAGGCTCCGTCCCCGGCCAGCGAGCTTCTATCGTCAGCGAGGCGCAAGCCGAACCGATCGATGACATAGGTGATGAGTTCCCGCCGCTGTTCCGTGTTCTGGAAATGCAGAAGCAATTGTTGCGTGTCGAAGGGGTAGTGGTGGAGATCGAAACGGGCCTTGAAATCGCCGCTGATGCGGTAGAGCCGATAGCTCAGGCCATCTTCCTTTCCAGCCTGCATCGGCCGAGCTGGCTCGAACGCCCCGCGATCCAGCAAGGCCGGAAATTCGACGCGCGTCTGCCCCTCGTCATCGCCAGCGAACCGCATCCAGAGATAGAAGTCGACGTTGAACGAATTTTGCTTCAGGTCGATCCGGTTGACGCGAATGATATCGATGCCCGTATAGACGACGCGTTGGATCCAGTAGCGCCGATCCTCGAACTCGATGACATGGCCCTTCTCGTGTTCCGCAGCGAGATCGATTCCATCAGGCTGATCGATGCGCACGAGTTGGAGTGGCGCCGTGACGTACCGACCATAACGGAAGAAGCCCATTCGGATCGGGCGCGGAATGTCGCGGTTCGCGTTGAAATAGAGCCACCCCGTCAGCCCGGCTACCGCCGATTTCGGGCCATTGATCGCGGCGAGTGCGATGCGCATACGGTCGCGATCTGCAACCTTGCTGTCGGATCGATTCTCAAGGTTGGCCCGTTTTAGCGCATCGATCATCAGGCGCGCGGCGTCATGCGCGCCGCCGCCAACCCAGCTTGGCGGGGTTCCCGCTCTCGCCATGTAGTCAGCGGCAAAAGCCTGCGCCGCCACGCCGGCGCTGTCGAAAATCAGCGACGATGCGACATACAGATTCTCACTGAAGAAGCCCGGACGTGTTTTTTCCTCGGGTTCGTTAGCGAAATTCTGCAAATAGCTTTCGCGGGCCGCGCCCTGGGATGTGATGATCGTCCCCTTGATGCCGCGGCGGCGCAGCGCCTTGACGATGTCTGCGATAAAATCGGCCGCCGAGCCGATGACGACAACGCCGGGTCCGGGTTCCTGCGCGGCAGCGTCCAGCGCCTCGTCCATCGACCCGATCTGACCCTGGGCGACGTCCAGTCCGAACACACGCAACAGCTCCATCGGATAGGTCGACGCAAATCCGTGCGCAAAACTTTTGCCGTAGGAATCGCGCGTGTGAACGAGGCGGACTTTTGGTTCCCTCATCACGGCGCGCAGATGTTCCGCAACCGAGCGTGCCTGCTCGGAGATCGGCGACAGCGCACGAAAATAGTATTCATTGGCGGATGTCAGTTCGTCGGCAGCCGCGCTTCCCGTGAGCGCCGGGATCCGCGCATCCTTGTATACCGGCGCTGCCGCGAGCGATGCGGAGCTGAGATAATGTCCGAGCACGGCGACGCATGGGCTGTCGGCGATCGCCTGCGCATTCGCGCGCGCCACGGCTGGGTTGCTTGCGTCGTCGAACGGAACGAGTTCGATCGGCCGTCCGTTGACGCCGCCCTTGGCGTTCACCTCGTCGATTGCAAGCCGCGTTGCAACCAGACTTTCCTCCCCAGCCGGGGCGGACGAGCCGGAGAGCGAACTGGCGAAGGCGATGCGAATAGGCTCGGGGCGAATCCAGAGGGTGGCGGCCCAGGCGACAGCGAGCACCAGGACGACGCCCGCAACAACGGCAAGCCACATTGTAGGCCGCTGCTTCATCGTCGATCCTTGCGATCGGTATAGGCCGAGATTCTGCAGGTCGGGGCATCAGTAAGGCCGAGATTGCCGCCGCTGAGAGCGTTTTTCAAGCCGCCCCATCGCCACCGGCAAGATCTACGGCCACTCAAATCGGACGAAGGAAAGCGCGTTGTGGTGGCGTCCGGGCCAGACCCATGGTGGGGCTGCTCTCCGTCCCTTAAGGATGTCCGCTTTCGGTCGCGGACAACGCCGGCTGACCGGCAATCTCATCGGCTCGCCAGCAGCGGACCGCGTGTCCGTCGGGACGCGTTTCCAGCGATGGTCCGGGCTCACGATGACACACGGCTTCGGCGTAACGACAGCGCGGACTGAACGCACATCCGTCCGGCGGGCTGAGCGGATTGGGAAGCTCGCCCTTTGTCGTCGCGAGCGGAGCGTGGCGCAGCGGATCGGGAATCGCGGCGATGAGGGTTCGCGTATACGGATGCGCCGGCCGTTCGAAGATTTCGCGCCAGTCGCCGGTCTCGACAATGCGGCCGAGATACATGACGGCGACCCTGTCGCTCATGTGCTCGACCACGCCTAAGTCGTGGCTGATCATGATGTAGGAGAGGCCGAGCGTTTCCTTCAATTCCAGCAGCAGGTTGATGATCTGGGCACGGATGGAGACATCCAGCGCCGATACGGGTTCGTCACAGATGACGATTTTGGGATTGAGGATCAGCGCGCGGGCGATGCCGATGCGCTGGCGCTGGCCGCCCGAGAATTCATGCGGGTAGCGGTCAGCCTGTTCGGGCCGGAGGCCGACATGCCTGAGCATCGTGGCAACGCGTCCCTCGATCTCGCTCTTGGCCGTCACACCGTGCAGGCGCAGCGGGGCTTCAAGGGTGCGGCGAACGGTCTGGCGTGGATTGAGGGAGGCGTAGGGATCCTGAAACACGATTTGCACGATACGGGCCAATGCTTTTCGGTCCAATGCTTTGCGGTCGACCGATTGCCGGCCCGTCACGACCTGCCCGTCGAGCACGATGCGGCCTCGCGTCGGCGTCTGCAGGCCAAGTATCGAAAGCGCGAGGGTCGACTTGCCGCAGCCGGATTCGCCGACGAGACCGAGGCATTCACCGCGCTTCAGTTCGAGATCGACGCCGTCGACCGCGCGCAACAGCCGCCGGCCGCCGCCCAGCAATCCGCCGCCAACCGGAAAATGGACCGCGAGATCCTCGACGCTGAGGATGACATCGCCATCAGGTCGCCTCGCAGGTTCATGCATGGTGATGGCACCTGACTAGTCCGTCTGCGCCGAGCAACGTCGTCTCCGGCGCGGTGGTCCGGCAAATCTCGGTCGCTCGCGCGCAGCGCGGATTGAATCGGCAGCCGTTCGGGAAATCCGCGATCGCCGGCACGACGCCCGCGATCTCCCTGAGCCGTGTCCGGCCGAGTACTGCGCGGCTCCCCAGCCGGGGCAGCGAGTCGACCAGGCCTTGCGTATAGGGATGCGCGCAGGCGCGGAAGATATCGGCCGAGCCGCGCTGCTCGACAATGCGGCCGGCATACATGACGGCGACGCGGCGGCAGACGTTGGCGACCAGGCCCAGATCGTGGCTGATCATCAAGATGGCCGTACCTCTTTCGGCGCATAAATTCCGCATCAGCTCGATGATCTCCGCCTGCACCGTCACGTCGAGGGCGGTTGTCGGCTCGTCGGCGATCAGAAGGTCCGGCCCGCATGCGAGTGCGATGGCGATCATCACGCGCTGTCGCATGCCGCCCGAAAGCTGGTGCGGGTAATCGTTCACCCGTCGCTCGGGGGCGGGGACGCGGACGCTCGCGAGCGCCTCGACGGCCAGCTGGTTGGCTTCCCGCCAGTTCTTGCCCTTGTGCAGCACGAACATCTCTGCGATCTGCCGGCCGACGGGCGAGACCGGATTAAGCGCCGTCATCGGCTCCTGGAAGATCATGGCGATGCGGTTGCCGCGCAGCGCGCGTTGCCTGGCCGCCGGCAATCCCTGGATCTCCCGGCCCTCAAATCGTATAGCGCCGGCGCCGATCGAAAGCGGTTGGCGCAACAAGCCGATCAGCGCGAGCGCCGTAATGCTCTTGCCGCTGCCGGATTCGCCGACAAGGCCGAATGTCTCGCCACGATCGATGCGGAACGAAACACCTTCGACCGCCGCAACGCGGCTCGGTCCGACATCGAGATCGATGCGCAGATCTTCGACTTCGATCAGGGGAGGGCCCGTCATGTGCGCCGGCTCCGGGACTGTGGATCGAGAATGTCGCGCAAGCCATCGCCGAGCAGATTGAGGCCGAGCACCGTCAGGAATATGGCGAGGCCCGGGAAAATCGAGAGCCACGGCGCCGTCGTGATCTGGTCGCGGGCCTCCGACAGCATGCTGCCCCAGCTTGGATAGGGCGGGCGGATTCCAAGGCCGAGGAACGACAATGCGGCTTCGGCCAATACCGCGCCGCCCATGCCCAGCGTGCCGATCACGATGATGGGTCCGAGCATGTTCGGCAGCAACTGCGTGATCATGATGCGCATATCGCCGTAGCCGAGCACCCTTGCCGCCTGCACATAGCCCTGGCTCTTGAGCGAGAGCGTCGAGGCCCGTGCGATCCGGCAAGTGAAGGACCAGTTGGTCAGCCCGAGCGCGATCAGCAGGCTGGTCAGGCCGGGTCCAAGCACCGCCATGATGGCAAGCGCGAAGATCAGCGAGGGGATCGCGAGCATGAGATTGGTCAGCCCGTTGACGAAATCGTCCCACCAGCCGCCCCAATAGCCCGCGGTCAAGCCGAGCGTCACGCCGATGACGCTGTTGACGAGCTGCGAGACGATGCCGACCGTCAGCGAGATGCGCGCGCCGTGCACGACGCGGGAGTAAATGTCGCGGCCCTGCGCATCGGTGCCGAACCACCAGATCCAGCTCGGCGGCTCTTCCGCATTCATGAGATTGGCATCCATGACGGGATCCGTATGCGCCAGCCAGGGCGCGAACAGGCCGACGAAGATCGCAAGGGCGAACAACGCTCCGCCGATGATGAGACTGGCGCCAAGCTTCATCGCGTCCGCCCCGCCGCGGCTGGCGGTTCAGTCAATCGCGCGCAGGCATGATAACGCCGACCACCGCTCATGCGTATCTGATCCTGGGATCGATCACGCCATAGAGCACGTCAATCAACATATTGGTCGCGAGAAAGAACAGCACCACGACGAAGATAGAGCCCTGCACGGCGGGAATGTCGCGCTGCAGCACACTGTCGACGAGCAGCGAACCGATGCCCGGCCAGGAGAACAATTTCTCGACCACGACCGCCTGTCCCATCAACGCGCCGAATTGCAGGCCGATCGTCGTGAGAATGATGACGAGGGCATTGCGCATCACATGCCACTTCACGACCCGGGTCTCGCTCATGCCCTTCGAGCGCGCCGTCCGGACGAAATCCGCGGTCATGATCTCGAGGACCGCGGCGCGCGTCGTCCGTGCCAGCAGCGCCATGGGCGAGACACCGAGTGTCACGGCAGGCAGGATCAGATATTTGAGCCCTCCATCGCCATAGCCAAAACTCGGCAGCCAGCCGAGTTTCAACGCAAACAGGTACATCAGCAGCAGCCCGAGCCAGAACTTGGCCATCGAAAGACCCGACACCGCCAGGACCATCGAGATCGTGTCGACGATGCTGCCCGGTTTCAGCGCTGCGACGAAGCCGAGCGGTACGCCGATCACAATCGCAAACGTCATGGCGGCGAATATCAATTGCAGCGTCGGCCACATCCGTTTGGCGAGCATGGTCGTGACCGGCTCGCGGGTGCGGAACGACGTCCCCAAATCGCCTGTCGCGAGCTTGGCAATGTAGGCGCCGAAGCGGACATAGACGGGATCGTCGAGGCCGAGCTGCTTTTTCATGCGCTCCACGACCTGCGGGTCGGTCGGACCCCGGCCGTCATCGTTCATGCTCGATACGATGCTGCCAGGAACGACGCTGAACAGCACAAAGATCACCAGCACGACAGCCAGTACGGTCGGAACGGTTTGCAGGATTCGACGGATCAGGAAGGCGAGCATTGGAACTGTTCCTCGCTCCCGCCATCGTGTTTTGCGATGGAGGGAGGGTGAGCGCGCGTGTCACTTCGCGGGCGAGGTTTCATCGACCCAGAGGTCTTCGACGTTTTGATGGGTCAGTTCCGTCGCGTTCAGCTGAATCCCCTTGAGCCACGGCTGCACCGCCATGACCGCCTTGTTGTAGTTGAAGAACCAGACCGGCGCTTCGTCATAGAGCAGGGCATTGGCCTTTTGCAGTAGCTGGGTGCGCTTGGCGGCGTCGTCGGTCTGCCCGGCCTCATCGATCATCTTGTCGAAGTCCGAATTCTTGAAGGTCGTGTAGTTGCAGGCCGATTGCGGTGTTGACGAGTAGAAGCATTTCAGCGCCGCCTGGGGATCCGGGCCTGTCGACATGGAATAGACATAGGCCTGGAAGTCGCCCTTCTTGATTGCGTCCGCCAGCACCGCGGTCTCGACCTGCTTGACCTTCACCTTGATGCCCACGCGGTCCAGCATCGGGATAATGGCCTCGACGATCGGCAGGCCCCAGCTTTCATTCTGACTGGTCGTCCATTCGAATTCAAAGCCGGTGGGATAGCCGGCGTCCGCGAGCAACTGCTTTGCTTTCGCGGGATCGAAGGCGTAGGGCTTCATCGTCTTGTCGTAGAGTGGCGAGGTCGATGTCAGAGGCAGCCAGCTCGTGGCGCGATAGGCCTTGTTCTTGACCAGCTTGCTGATGATCAGGTCGGTATCGATCGCGTGATTGATCGCCTGCCGGACCCGCTTGTCGGCGAACGGCTTGAAGGTCGGGTTCATTCCCATGTGACGCGTGAAAACCTCGGCGACTTCAGCGATGGTGCCCTTGAGGTTGGGGTCGGCCTGATAGGCGACATACTGCGCCGGCCCGAGCACCGAGGTGTCGATCTCCTTGTTGCGGAAGGCGACGTCGCGCGCCGCGGCTTCGCCCATGATCGAGACGATGAGCTTGTCGGCATACGGCTTGCCTGGCTTGTAGAACCGGTCCCACCGCTCCATGACGACGCGCGATCCCGGCACATGTTCGACAAACCTGAATGGCCCGAGGCCGATCGGCTTCTGGATGAAGCCTTCCTTGGCGCCCTCATCGGCGGGATAGATCGATGTCAGCGCCGTGAAGAAATAGAAGCCTGGATCGACTTTCTCGGTCAGCTTCATTTCGAGCGTGAAGTCGTCGATCTTCTTTAAGCCGGAGATTTCCTTGGTCTGGCCCTTCTCGACCTCGGCCGCGCCCTCGATCACGCGGACAAATCGCGCGCCGGGATAGGCTTTGGTGCCGTCCATGATGCGATTGAAGCTCCAGATGACGTCGTCAGCCGTCATCTTGCGACCGTGGTGGAAATAGGCATCGTCGCGCAGCTTGAAGGTATGAACAAGACCGCCACCCGAGACGATGACCTCCTTGGCAAGCTCCGGAACCGGCTTGCCCTCCGCGGAGTCCCAAATGTAGAGCGAGCGATGCAGACCCTTGGCGACGATCTCGTCCTGGGCGCGCTGGGTCGTATGAATGTCCATGCTGGTGAAACTCGAGCCATAGGGCGCCGTCATGCGAATGGTTCCGCCCTTGCGCGGCGTCTGGGCTTCCGCCGTGGCGGAGAGTGCCAGCCCCAAGCCAGCCACGATCGCAATCATCCTGAACATCATGTTTTCTCCAACAGCACACGCGTATTCCGATCAGCGAGTTGACCACTCGCAGCATGTCGAGCGCAAGATCCTCGTTTCGCGTTGATGGCGATCGGGCCAATATTTGTGCAGCGCCGACGCGAGGGGAGGCAACCATAGAAAGGCAGCAAGAGGAGGGATCTGTCGGTTTCCGGCGACTCACAAATTGAAGGCGATCAGGCGTGCAGAAGGAGGCAAAGGCGTTCTGCCTATGGCCCGCAGGCCTGGGATATCCTGCAAGCTTCTGCATGACCGTATCAGGCTGCTTCGCGGCCTGCCTGCCACAGTGCGAACACCTCCTGGCGCGCGATGCCGCGGGTAATGAACACGATGCGTGAGCGGTGGTCGGCGTCGGGCCATTCGGGGAGGGCCACCGGTGGATGGAAGATATGGTGGACGCCGTGGATCACGACCGGCGTCTGTTCCCCGCGGAGATTGAGGATGCCCTTGACCCGCAGCAGGTCCTCTCCGCGCACGCTGCGAAGATACGCGAGCCAGTGCGAAACGGCCATCCAGTCGAGCGGTTCGTCGAACGCGAGCATGAAGCTGGTGATCGATGTATCGTGGCTGTGATGGGCGTGATCGTGGTGCTCGTGCGCCGGCTCGCTGGATCCTGCGAACGCCCGCTCGTTGAGCCAGCGCCCTACATCGACCGCTTTCTTCTCGGGATCGACCAGGCCGGCGCCGAATAGCCCCGCCGGATCGATCTCGCCATGCATCACGCGTTCGATCCTGGCGCCGGGGTTGAGCCGACGGAGACGCGACTCCAATGTGGCAACGTTGCTGACCAAATCGCACTTGGTGATCAGCAGCCGGTCGGCAAGCGCCACCTGCTTCACCGCTTCATATTGATGGTCGAGCTGATGAACTGCGTTGGCGGCATCTACCGTCGTCACGACGGTATCGAGCCGCAGGAAATGCGAGACCAATGGATTGTTCAGCAGCAGCTGCACGATCGGGGCAGGATCTGCCAGACCCGTGGTCTCGACCAGAATGCGGCGAAATGGCGGCACTTCGCCGCGATCGCGTTTCACCAGCAGTGCGCGCAGCGTCTCCTCGAGGTCGCTGCGGATTGTACAACAAATACAACCGCTCGCGAGCACGGCCACCTCGCCATCGACGCGCTCGACGAGGAGATGGTCGAGACTGACTTCCCCGTATTCGTTGATAACGACGGCGCTGTCCCTCATGGCGTCGTGGCGAAGCAAGCGATTGAGCAGTGTGGTCTTGCCGCTGCCGAGAAAGCCGGTGATCAGCGATACCGGCATGCGCTCGGCTGACTTGTCGTTCTCGAAGAGGCTCATCGGCGCCCTCACTTCAACCGTCTTATTTTTGTCGCTGGACAGCAGCCTAGCGGAGGAGGAGCATGCCGAAAATGAATTTTTAAGCCCAGCTTCTGGGCACAACCTGGGAGGCAACGATGGACGATGACGTCAGGGGCCAAGAGGAGCAACAGGAGCACAAAGGCGGAATGGCGGAAACCGATCGCCGCACCTTGCTACGCACCGCCGGCCTGGCGGGCGCTGCGGGAGCGGCGCTCGCGGGTGCGATGCATGGCAAGTTTTCGCTCGCGCCGGTCACCACAGCACAGGCGCAGACGGCCACTTCCATGCCCAAGGGAGTGGACAAGCCATGGTGGCCCTCGAAATGGGGCAAGGACGACGAGGCCGGCGCATCCAACCACATCACGCCAGCGAAGGTGCTCGACGCCGCGAAATGGATCAAGGACGGCAAGATCTACAAGATCGGCCGCACCTATGAGGCCGCCATGCCGCTGTTCGGCGCGCGCGTGTTCGCGCTGCGCATTCCCGGCAGTCCGACCGGCGGCCCGTTCGGCGACAACAAGCTCGTTTATCACGACGAGTTTCTCGCCACCGAGATCGCCCAGACCGGCACGCAATTCGACGGCCTTGGTCATATCGGCATCCAGATGGGCAAGGATGGCGACAAGAGCGAGATGCGGTTCTACAACGGCTTCACCGCGGCAGAGATCAGCGACGCGTACGGTCTCAAGAAGCTCGGCGCTGAGAAGCTCAAGCCCCTGTTCACCCGCGCGCATCTGATCGACATGGTCGCACTCAAGGGCGGGATGATGGATGCCGGTCAGGAGATCACCTCGGCCGATATCAAGGCGGCGCTGCAGAAGCAGAACATTCCCGAGAGCGACGTCAAGCCGGGCGACGCCATCATGTTCCATACCGGCTGGGGCTCGCTGTGGATGAAGAACAATGACCGCTTCAACAGCGGAGAGCCGGGTATCGGCCTCGACGCCGCCAAATGGGTGATTGAAAAGGACCTCGCGCTCACTGCGGCAGACAACTGGGCGGTCGAAGTGGTGCCCAATCCCGACAAGTCGCTCGCCTTTGCAGTCCATGCCGAGCTGCAGACCAAGCACGGGATACACAACCACGAGAACCTGATCTTCGACGAGCTGATCGCCGACAAGAAGTACCAGTTCGTCTATTGCTTTACCCCGGCTCCCATCAAGGGCGCGACAGGAAGCAACGGCTGCCCGATCGCGATTACATGACGCAGTCGTATGGCGCGTGGGCGGGCGGACCGCCCACGCCGGTATTCGGCTTCGGTATCGAATCCACCCTGACGAAGACGGGCGCTTTCAGCGGTCTTCATGTCATGCGAATTTGGCACGTGATGGCCACAGAGCCAGCCGCGCCGCATACCTTGCAGACAAGGCAAACCGTTGATCTGCATCAAATGGAAATATCGGAAATCGCTGACTAAGGAGCGTGGAGGCAGTCCTGGTCTCCAACCTCGAGGGAGGCTCAACAGAAGGAGGTAACATCATGCGCAGATTCGAAGCTGTATGTTTCTCACTGTTACTATCGGTAATTCCCGCGACTGCATCAGATCAAAATCTCAAGGACGAACTTGGTAAGGTAGCTTCATCATATGAGCAGCACTTCAACAAGCAGGATGCTGCAGGCATTACTTCTCTTTTTACGAAGGACTACCTGCGTGTGACTCAGAATGGAATTGAGCCTGACAACACGAAGTATTACGAAGGCGCGTTCAAGAATGGCATGAACCATCTGGAAATAAAGACGAGCGACGTTCAAGAACTATCAGAGAACATGGTGATGCAAACCGGCGAAGCTCGCGTCACCGGCAAGAGCGAGAAAGGTGATCCGCTGGAGGCAAATGTTATTTGGTCGTCAGTTAATGTTCGCGAAAACGGTCAATGGAAGATCCGTATGCTGACGTCGGTTCCCAAGCCGCCGCCGCAGGCGCAACAAGCAGCAAAGTAACTCTCAAGAAGATGACGACGGTGGCCCTGGCTCAAACGCATCGGCGGGCTTCCGGCCACAAAAAGGGGCGGCTCGCTGCCGCCCCTTCCATGTCGTTCACCAGTGTCGGACGCCGGATCGGGCGACGGGAAGTTGTGCCGCTTCCGGCTTGTCATCCGCTGCCGCGGTCAGCGTCTCCCGCTGGCGTCGCCGACAGAATAGGATGCCGTCAGCCCTGTGCGCCGTGGTCGGAGTCAGCTCAAGGTTGCCGCAACCGACAGGCGGTCCACAAAAAAACAACAATCCGGTCAACTAATGGCGCCGGCATCGAGGGACGTGTCATGGTGCACCGCACCGACATCGCCGGGGGCAGGACGGGGCAGGTAAGCCCCGCCAATGATTGCATGTGCCGCCGTGCACTGAACGGTACCTTCCTCGAAAACAATCCCTTCGCCCGAACCTCAGCCCGCTTCTTATCCAGGCGAAACGAGGTGCTGCCGTTTCTTCACGGCAGTCTTGCCTGTCCACGCCATCTACCTGGAACTCCCGACCCGATGAGGAATTGAGGCATCCTGGAAGGGTCGCGACGAAAATTCGGCCCACCAAACAAACGACAAGGGGAGGATGCAGATGATTTTCCATGATCGATATCTTGTCGGCTGCGCCGCGCTGGCGGTGGCAGCCCTGGTCACTATCCCGCCGGCGCACGCTCAGGCGCCGACGCAACCGACCGACGCAGCCCTGAATGCCGAGGCGGCCCAGAACGACTGGCCGACGCATCACGGCACCTACAAATCCTATCATTACAGCGGCCTCGACCAGATCAATACCGGCAACGTCAAGAATCTCGAAGTCGCCTGGATGCATTTTCCGGAGCGCGCCACCCGCGGCATTCAGTCGACGCCGCTGGCCCTTGACGGCGTGCTGTACTATTCGGGCTCCTACAGCCGGGTCTACGCACTTGACGGCGCGACCGGCAAGACGATCTGGGCCTATGCGCCGGAGCTCGACGAGGAGCTGGTCGCCAAGCAGACGCACTCGCCCTACAACCGCGGCATCGCCATCGGACACGGCAATCTCTATGTCGGCACGGTCGATGGTCGGCTGATCGCGCTCGAGCTGAAGACCGGCAAGCCGGTATGGGACACGAAGCTGCTGGATTCCAAGAAGATGACGGTCGGCTTCACCGGCGCGCCGCTGGTGGTGAAGGACAAGGTGATCATCGGCGCCCAGGGCGGCGAATGGCCCCATCGCGGGCCGATCTTCGGCGTGGATGGCAAGACCGGAGCGAAGAAATGGGAATTCTTCACGGTCGCCGGCACCGAAGAGGCCATGAAGACCTGGGGTGGTGACTCCTGGCGGACCGGGGGCGGCGGGGGCTGGATGCCCGGAGCCTATGATCCGGAAACCAATGCAGTGTGGTGGGGCACCGCCAACCCGGCACCGCTCTATGACTGGGGAGGCGCGGACTGGAAGAAGAGCGGACCGCGGCCGGGCGAGAACCTCTATACGACATCGGTCATCGCGCTCGATCCCGACACCGGCAAGCTCAAATTCTACCATCAGGAGCTGCCGCACGATGCCTGGGACTTCGACTCGTCCGTGGGCGAGTTCGTCATGATCGACCGCGGCGGCAAGAAGCTCGTGGTGCACGCGAACAAGGGCGGACACATCTTCGTCTACGATCGTTCCAACGCCAAGATCGAGAACGTCTGGCCGCTGGTCAAGAACATCAACTTCGTCAAGAGCATCGACCCGAAGACCGGCGAGTTGATCGGTCGCCGCGATCTCGTGGAAGGCAAGGTGGACCCGCCATTGTGCCCGGCTATCGCCGGCGGCATCAGCTGGAACTCCGGTGCCTACAGCCCCAAGAACGGGCTGTTCTACCGGATCGGGCAGGAGTGGTGCATGGAGTTGACCGTCGAGAAGACCACGCCGATCCTGGAGCCGATGGCCCAGCTCAACATCGGCGCGACGTTCAAGTTTATCCCGCCTCCGGACGGACCGGCCCGCGGTCATCTTAGCGCCCGCGATCCCGTCACTGGCGCCAAGAAGTGGGAGGTCACGTACCCGCAACCGCCGCTCGCCAGCGTTCTCGCCACGGCGGGCAATCTGGTATTCGTGCCGGATTCCGTAGGCATCGTGCACGCCTACAATGCCGACACCGGCGAAGAGCTCTGGTCGCGCAACAACGGCATGGGACACAACGCTGGCATCATCAGCTACATGGCCGGCGGCAAGCAGTACGTCGCCGTACCGGCGGGCTGGGGCAGCCTGGTGGCCGACGAGTTCGTCGCGCTCTATGGCGAGCCCTTCAAGAGCATGCCGAAGAATACCGGTGCCCTGGTTGTCTTCGCGCTCAGACAATGACACGCGCGGGGCGGCAGGGATCGATCTCTCCCTGCCGCCCTTGCGGTCAATACGGATAACGGAATGCGAATATCGTTTGTAATGGTTGCTGCCCTGGCCATCATCTGGTCGTGGCTGCCGACCGCCTCGTTTGCGCAACAGTCCAACTCGGCCAGCTCTGCGAATCCGCTGCCGCAAGCCGAAGCCTCGCCTGATGACATCGAGGGCGGGAAAATGTTCGCTACCACCTGCGGCTTTTGCCACCAGGATGGCGGCCGTCATGCGGGCAGGGGACCGAAGCTGTCGAAGTCCGAGCGCAGCGACGAATACATCATCGAGCGTATCAAGAAGGGCAAGACGGGCGCCATGCCCGCATATGGTTCGGTGTTCACCGATGGCCAGATCATCGCGATCCTGGCCTACATTCGAGGGCTCGATGACTAGAGTGCCGTCTCCGCGAAGTCGCCTCATCAGATACGCGGCGAGCCTCGCGCTGGTGATACTCTGGAGCGCGTTGGCGGATGCCCGCTCGCTGGAAACCGTCATCGAGCGCGGCGCGTTGACGCTCTGTGCCAGCCCCAACGCCCTGCCGTTTGCAAGCAAGTCCGGACCGGTCCCGGGATTCCAGGTCGAACTCGGCGAGAAAATTGCCCAGCAGCTCGGCGTCAAGCTGACGCGGGAGTGGGTGGTCAGTGCGATCCAGTATCGCCGCGCCGATTGCGACCTCGTGCTCGACGTCATCGCCCGCAAGGATACGCCGCCCGCGGGCGGCGTGCAGGTATCGCGTCCCTATCATCGCAGCGGCGTCGTGCTTGCGGTGCGGGGCGATTCACCCGCATCGTCGCTGGCCAATCTCGGTTCCGATCAGCGGGTCGGGGTGCCGGTCGGCTCGCTGGTTTCCATGACGCTCGCCAAGGGCGGCGCCACCACGTCTCCGTTCGTGTACGAGGACGATATTGTCGCAGCGTTGGCCAATCGCGAGATCGAGGCGGCCGCCGTCACACCGATGACGGTCGGCTGGTTCAACCTGCAGCACGCCGACAAGCCGTTGCGCATCATTCCGGCGTTCGACACCGATCAGGATTTGAACTGGAATATCGCGGCCGGGCTGCTTCGCCCCGACGACAAGCTGCGCGCGCGTGTCGATGCGGCCATCGAGGCCCTGCTGGCCGATGGCACCATCGCGCGGATCTATGCGCGCTATGGCATCGAGCTGCGACCTCCGCAGTAGGGCGCGGTATCGCCGCGCCGGCCATGACACGGTCCGCGCTTGCGCCCGGCCGGCATGACGCCGGCCGGACATGGCGAGACTTCTACCGCTCGGGGGTCACGAGCTGGTAGGCGCCGCGCTCGAAAGTATCGTAGACGGCGAGCGCCTTGGCGTCGGCGAACGGCAGATACTGCATCATGATCACGCCGGCGATGCCGCGGGCGGGATCGATCCAGAAGAAGGTGTTGTTGATGCCGCCCCAGCTCAGACTGCCGGGCGAGCGCTTGCCTTGCACCTGGTCGGCGGTGATCAGGAAGCCGAGCCCCCATTTGTCGCGGCCGTCGGCGATGAAGGTGAAGTCGGCGCTGCGCGGCAACACGCTCTTGAGCGCGGGGACCGAGACCGCGCCGATATGGTTCTGGCCCATCAGCGCCACCGTCTCGGTCTTGAGCACGCGTGCCCCGTCGAGCTCGCCGCCGTTGAGCAGCATGCGCACGAAGCGACCGTAATCATCGGCGGTCGAGGCGAGGCCGCCGCCGCCGATTGGCGATGCAATGGTGAGGCCGAGCTGCGGCTTCTGCAGCTCGACGGCGCCGTCCATGCGCTCGCCGGCGCGCTGCTGTTGCGCGACGAGGCGCGGGCCCTTGGCCTCCGGCACGTTGTAGGCGGTGTCCTCCATCTTCAGCGGGGCGAAGATGTGCTGGCGGAAATAGTTTTCGAGCTTTTGGCCTGAGATCACCTCGACCAGCTTGCCGCAGACATCGGTAGAGGTGCTGTAGTGCCAGCGCTCGCCCGGATCGAACAGCAGCGGTCCGCCGAACGGATAGGTTTCGCCGGCGCGCGGCTTGAAATCGCGCCAGATCGTGCTGGTGAAGGGATAAGCGAGGCCCGACGTGTGCGTCAGGATGTGCCTGACGGTCGGCGACCGTGACGCCGGGCGAAGCTGGTAGGCGCCGGTCGCAGTGTCGAAGGATTCAAAGACCTTCAGCCCCGCAAGCTCCGGCAGGTATTTTTCGGCCGGGTCATCGAGACCGAGGCGGCCCTGCTCGACGAGCTGCATCAAGGCGACCGATGTGACCGGCTTGGTCATCGAGGCGATACGAAAGATCGCCTCTGCCGCAAGCGGGCGCCCGGTCGCGACGTCGGCGACGCCGAAGGCGCTGCGATACAGCACGCGCTCGCGATCGGTGACAAGCGCCACCACGCCCGGCACGTCCTTGCGCTCGACCGCGCCGCGCAGGCTGGCGTCGAGGGCCGCGCTGCCGGCCGAATTCTGTGCGCTCGCGGCGCCGTCCAACGCAACCGCAGCGCCAATGCTCAAGATCATTCCAACGGCCTTTCGATTCATACACGCCTCCCGCTTAAGCCCGGGTCTAGCCCGCGCAGCTCTCCCCACGCTGATTGTTCTTGTTCGACGCCGGCGCGATAACGGCGACAGGGATGCCGCGCCGCATCCCTGTCGCGCGGGACGCTATCACCTGTGATTGATTGAGTCTCGCGCTGCTCGCGCGATGAGGGCATGTTCGCGGCGCACGGCGGGCGTGCCCATCGCATCGTCGACTATCTGCTTTCGATGGGAGAGTGGGCATGGGCCCAGCCAATCCGTCCGTCGATCTGAACTCCCGCAACATCAAGGGTTGAGCAACGGCGGTTCGTCCCTGCATAATCTCCCACTCACGCGGAGGGACGGCCATGCAAACGCAGGTCTTTGGGCGCACGAGGATGCAGCTCTCGGTGCTGGGCTTTGGCTGCGGCGCAGTGGGCGGCTTGATGGTGCGCGGCGATGCGGCCGACCAGGAGCGGACGGTTGCCCGCGCAATCGCCGCCGGCGTCAATTACTTCGACACCGCGGTGCAATATGGCGATGGCGAATCCGAAAAGAACCTTGGCCGCATTTTGCAGAAGCTGAAGCCGGCTGATGTCGTCGTCGGCACCAAGGTGCGGCTGCCGCCAAGCGATCGTGGCCGCATCGATGAGGCGGTGAGGACATCGTTCGAAGGCAGCCTTTCGCGGCTGCGGCTCGAGCGGGTCGATATCCTGCATCTGCATAATCCGATTACCGGGCAGGGCAGCGGACCGGCGCTGAGCGTGCGGCAGGTGCTCGACGAAGTGGTGCCGGCATTCGAGCGGCTGCGGCAGCAGGGCAAGATCCGTTTCCTCGGCATCACGGCGCTAGGCGATACCGCGGCGCTGCATCAGGTCATGGATGCGCGCGTGTTCGACAGTGCGCAGGTCGTCTACAACATGCTCAATCCGTCGGCGGCGGACGAATTGCCGCAAAACTATCCGGCGCAGGATTATGGACGGCTGTTCGACCACACAAAGGCTGCCGGTGTCGGCGTCGTCGGCATCCGCGTGCTGGCGGGCGGCGCGCTGTCGGGGTCGGCCGATCGCCATCCGATCGCGGGCGCCGCGCCGGAGCCGATCGGTTCGGCGTTGAGTTACGATGCCGATATCGATCGCGCACGCCGCCTGATGCCGCTGGTGAGGGAAGGCTTCGCCGCCAGCCTGACCGAAGCCGCCACGCGGTTTGCGCTGTCGCACCCGGCGATGGGTACGATCCTCGTCGGCATGGCGACGCCGCAGCAGTTCGAGGACGCACTCGCCGCGGTCGAGAAGGGCCCGATGCCACAGGCGGCGCTCGATCGGCTGTCGGAGCTGCGGCAGGCGTTCGCTGGCGAGGCAAGATGATCGTGCGGACGCGGGCCCTTCCATTTTAGGCGGTTCGACCGTATCTTTCACTTATGACAAAGCTACTCGAAAAAGCCCTGGAAGCCGTGCGGCGCCTGCCGCCTGAAGACCAGGATGAAATCGCACTCGCCATGCTGACCCTGAGCGGCCACGAGGGGGAGCCCGAGGAGATTGATCCTGCGCATCTTCCCGCCGTGCTGGAGGGGCTTGCGCAAGCCAAGCGCCGCCAATTCGCAACCGACGCCGAGGTCGAAGCCGCGTTCCGTCGCTTCGAGCAATGAAGCTTCGTTTTACTCCGCGCGCAGTTCGGGATATCGCCGAGATTGCCGATTATGTACGCGAGTATAGCCCGCAAGCCGCACTTCGCGTGCGGGCTGCGATTCTTGCGTCGCTCCAGGGTTGGTCTTGTTTCCGCACATGGGACGGCAACAGAAGGTGGAGGGCGCGCGCAAGCTAGTGACGCGGCCTTATCCATATTTGGTCTATTACACTGCTGACGACGAGGCTGAGGGAATTGTAATTCTCGCCGTCCAACATTCAGCCCGCGAGCGTGAATATTCGGATACTTAGGAAGCCGTAGGACGGATTAGCCGAAGGCGTAATCCACCGGTGTATCCATTAAACCCGACTTCATTTGAGAGACTTAGCCAAAGGTCCATCCTTCTTCGCCAAGAGGGCCCAGCCCGGCTTGGCCCCATTCTTCAACACTGCAACCAATTTCTTCTTCATAAATATACGCGCCAAACACGCGCCATCTTCGCAAGCCCAATCTATATCGATGTCAGCGGAGGAGTTAGGAAAACGAAACTCCGTGCAGCATTGAACGTAGGCCAATGGATTCGCGAAGGGCGCACCACTCGGATCATGCCACTCGGGCACGTCCGGAGCAGGACAACGATTGTAAAGCCATACGTCACCGCAGATCTCGCCTCGAGAATCCAAGAGGTAAGCGTAGCCGACTCTTCCATCGTCCTCAATTACGATGGCGCACTTGCCGTCACTCGCGGTGAACCTGACCGTCTCGCCAATCAATTGATCTCTCCGTGGATACCATGCCGAGGCTACGATTGCTTCGCTCCACCCATCCTACGCGCTATCAGGGATAACCGCCGCCCGCAACGTCTACATCGACCACGTCGATCCGTGCGGACGATTTGCGTTGCCGCAGTTCCTCGTAGGAGGTCGCTGCGCTTAGGCAGAACAGCGTTTTCCGGTTTGGACCGCCGAGTACACAGGCGAGGGCGCGGCGGCGGGGGACTTCGATGCGCTGCAATTCGCGCCCCTCGGCGTCGAGGCGAATGAAGGCGTCTTCCTCGAAGGCTGCGAGCCACACGGCGCCTTCCTGATCAAGGCAGATGCCATCGGGAGATGTCATGCTCCCGAAGCGCCCACGCAGTTTCAGGCCGCCGTCGGCTGCGATCTCGTAATCGGCGAGGCATCCGCCATCCATTTCGGCGACGACGAGCCGGTGATGATCGGCAGAGACGGCGATGCCGTTGGGAAACCGCAATCCCTCCGCGACGACGCGCGTCGCGCCATCGGGCATCACCAGAAGGATGAGGCCGGGAGCGCCGCGATCGGGCGGCGGGGGCAGATCGAAACCGAGATCGCCGACATAGGCGCGGCCCAAGCCATCGACGATCATGTCGTCGATGGTGCCGGTCGCGATTTTAGAGAGGTCGGCGTAAAGCGACAGCGCGCCGTCGCGGTAGGCCAGGAGGCGCTTGCGGAACATCGTCAGCACGATCACCGTGCCATCAGGCAGCACGCCGAGGCCGCACGGCGCGTCGTCGAATTTCGCGTGCTGCTCGCACTCGCCCGACAGAGAGAGGCTGAGCAGCGTCCGCTCCATGCAGTCGACGAACCAGAGCCGGCCCGCGTGCCAGCGCGGCCCCTCGTAGTAACGCCCGCCGTCGAGGATGCAGCGCAGCGTCATCGGCTACAGCGTCACCACGATCTTGCCGAGGTGCTTGTTGGCTTCCATGTGCTCGAACGCTTTTCCGATCTCGGCGAACGGATAGACCTTGTCGATCGGCAATTGCAGTTTTCGCGATTCCACCGCCGGCCAGATGTCTTTCCGGACCTCGTCAAAGATCTCGCGGATTTCATCGATGGTGCGGGTGCGGAAGGTGACGCCGATATAGTTGATGCGGCGGGCGGCGTGGAGGTCGAAATTGAAATCGGCGTGGGTGCCGCCGAGCCGGCCGACATTGACGATGCGGCCCTTGACCTTGGTTGCGGCAAGGTTCTGGTTGGCGACCTTGCCCGAGACCTGGTCGACGATCAGGTCGACGCCTTCGCCATTGGTCGCCTTCAGCACCTGATCGACCCAGCCGGGATCGCTGGAATCAATCGCGAGGTCGGCGCCGAATTCCTTCAGGCGGCCGCGGCGCATCGCGTCCGTCGACGAGCCGATCACGAGTTTTGCGCCCTTGAATTTTGCGATCTGCATCGCCATCAGGCCGACGCCGGAGCTGGCGCCCTGAATCAACACAGTCTGGCCCGCCTGCAGCGCGCCGTTGGTGACGACCGCATTGTGCATGGTGGTGATTGCGACGGGGAGGGTGCAGGCCTCCTCGAAGTTCATGTTCGAGGGGGCGCGGAACAGCCGGCGATGGTCGGCCAGCGTGTACTCGGCAAACGCAGCGGCGCCCGAGCCCATGATCTTGTCGCCGACCTTGACGCCCTCAGCGTCGGGGCCGAGCTCGGCGACTTCGCCCGCCCATTCCATGCCGAGCACGGTGCCGACGCCACCGGCTGAGCCATGGGCGTGGCCCTTGGTCATGCCGAGATCGGCGCGGTTGAGGCCGCAGGCCTGGACCTTGACCAGCACCTGGCTGCCTTTCGGCGTGGGTTTTGCGACTTCGGTGATTTCGCTGCCGTTGGCGCCATACACATAGGCTTTCATGGCTTCTTCTCGTTGTTGGCCGACGGCGGCTTGTTCGGCCGCCTTCCTTGTTGCTGGCGTCAAGCCACCTATTCGGCGGCCTGCCGCTGGGCACCCGACATCATGCCTCCGAGCCGGCTGGCGATGATCGCTTCCGCATCGCGCACGATGCGCGACACCAGCTCGGCGCAGGTCGGGATGTCGTGGATCAGGCCCTGGACCTGGCCGGCCGACCAGATGCCTTCATCGGCATCGCCTGACGCGTAGACCATCTTGCCGCGGGCGCCGGCGACGAGTTCGCGCACGTCCTCGAACCTGGCGCCTTCCTTCTCCATCGCCACGACCTTGGTCGAGATCGCGTTCTTGGCAACGCGCGAGGTGTTGCGCATGGTGCGGAAGATCAGTTCGGTCTCGCGCTCGTCATTGGCGACGATGCGTTCCTTCACGAGCTGATGGATCGGGCTTTCCTTGGTGCACATGAAGCGCGTGCCCATGTTGATGCCCTCGGCGCCCAGCGCCAGCGCGGCGACCAGGCCGCGGCCGTCGCCAAAACCGCCGGAGGCGATCATCGGAATCTTGACCTTGTTGGCGGCCGCCGGGATCAGGATCAGGCCGGGGGTGTCGTCCTCGCCGGGATGGCCGGCGCATTCAAAGCCGTCGATCGAGATCGCATCGACGCCCATCCGCTCGGCCGACAGCGCGTGGCGGACGCTGGTGCATTTATGGATGACCTTGATGCCGTGCTTCTTGAACGCGGTGACATGGTCCTGCGGCTTGTTGCCGGCGGTCTCGACGATCTTGATGCCGGCCTCGATGATGGCCTGGCGGTACTCGGCATAGGGCGGCGGCTTGATCGCGGGGAGGATGGTGAGGTTGACGCCGAACGGCTTGTCGGTCAGGTCACGGCAGCGCGCGATTTCCTTGGTGAGATCCTCCGGCGTCGGCTGCGTCAGCGCGGTGATCAGCCCGAGCGCGCCGGCATTGGCGACGGCCGCCACCAGCTCGGCGCGTCCGACCCATTGCATGCCGCCCTGGACGATCGGGTGCTCGACGCCGACGAGCTCGGTGAATCGCGTCTTGATCATGTCTGCCCTCTGTTTCCCCGGCACGGCCGCAACCGCCCGTGCACGTCATGTTCTGAGATTTCGACAGGCAGGATGCCGCCACCCCTCGCAAAAGTCTACCGGGGGCTGGTGGTAGTCAGGGCAACGCCATCATGCAAAAGCGGGGACTTGTTCCGCAGTGCGAACAATTCCGCATGGGGCCGGCGGCAGCGCAGTTGTGCCGCCAATCTGATATCCTGCACCCGAGCTGGCCATACTCTCACTCAGATGCGCGTTGGGGCATATTGATGTGTTGCATGCACAACAATTGAACCCAACGACTATCGTTCGTTTTCGCGGGAGCGATCATGAGTAAGTGTCTTTTGGTGACAATTCTTGTCGCTCTCGGCGGTGCGACGGCGGCAGCGCAGGTTACCGCCAACGACGCGCTCATCGCTCGCGCGAAATCCTTCGAACTCGATACGCCCTACGTGCCGCCGCCAGGCGACCCCTTGACACATCATGCCGCCGGATATGCGAAGGTCATGTGCTCGGCTGTATTCATGACCGGCCTGGCGCCCGATTTCGCGGCCGAGAATGTCGGGTTTTTCACCGCACCCTACGGAGCGCGCGCGAAGCTCGGCAAGCCCGTCATCGATCGCGCCAACAAGGCGGTCCATGTCACGCTTCCTGGCGGCATGACCCGTACCGCCAAATATCTCGGAAGCCAGGGGTGCGTCACGTTGCCGATCGGCGCGAGCGCCATGAACTTCGAGCCGGTCGCCGTCAAGAGCCGGTTGCCCGATCCCGCAACCCAGTTGTGGCCAATGGGCGACATGCTGCCTCAAGAGCCGTTGCCGACAGAGATCGATGCCGGGAAACTCAAGGCTGCCGTGAATGCCGCTTTCGAGCCGGCCGAAGGATTGACCGCGGCGTTCGTTGTGACGTGGAGAGGCCGCCTCATTGCCGAGCGCTACGCGGAAGGTATTACGTCGCAGACAGCTCTCGAAGGCTGGTCCATGGGCAAGAGCGTTACGGCAGCGCTCTTTGGCATTCTGGTCAAAGACGGCGTCTATGATTTAGAGCAGGCGGCACCGATTCCTGAATGGCAATCGCCCGGTGACCCGCGCGCCAAGATACGCATTGCAGATCTCCTTCACATGTCGAGCGGGCTTCGGATCAGGGCGCCCCAAGATCCGGATCATGACCCCACGGGGCCTTATCCGGATCACGTCTATCTTTATACGGGCGGCATCGATTCTTTTCGCTACGCGGCGACACGGCCATTGCAATGGCCTCCCAACACGGTCGGACGCTATCGCAACACCGATCCGGTCCTGATCAACTATCTGATCCGGCTCGGTGTCGAAAAACGCGGCGACGAATATCTCTCATTTCCTCAGCGGGTGCTGTTCGACAAGCTCGGCATCCGTACCATGGTGATCGAAACTGATCCGTTCGGAAATTTTCTGGGGCAGGGTTATGAGGTGGGCTCCGGGCGCGATTGGGCGCGGCTTGGCAATCTCTTTCTTCAGGGGGGCGTTTGGAACGGTGAGCGCATTCTCCCAGAGGGCTACACAACATTCGTCAGCACTCTTGCGCCGGCCTGGGCCGCGGACGATCGGCCGATCTATGGAGCTTTCTTCTGGCTCAACGGCGACGGGCAATATCCAGTCCCACGCGACGCCTATTACATGGCGGGCGCTGGCGGGCAGACCACGCTGATCATTCCCTCGCACGATCTCGTCGTCGTGCGTCTCGGGCACTATCGGGGCGCACTTTACGCCAATTCAGGCTTCGACAAGGCGCTCGCGCTGTTGATCGAGGCGGTGCCGAAAGCACAAAAGGGCCGGGGCCAAGAATCTGATAATAGAGTGCCCAACGGGCCAAGCGAAGGACGGTAAAAACACTAAGAATCGTGTCAACGAGGCTAACAGTCTATCTGATAGCACGCCGAGCCTGATTGCGGCTGTTGTTGGCCCCAAAAGCCGACTCTGATTTCCGCCACCGATCAGCAAGCACGACCGCGCGACCAATCGATGGTTTCAATGCGCTCTCGGGCTTTTTTCTCATGCGAGCGGCCGGGCCCGATCTAGCAGGTAATGTGGAAAAGGCCGATCTTCTTTGCATGCGAGCTGTTGAACGTATGAATCGCCTTGGGGGTCGGCTGCAATAGAACCGCGCAACCCTTCTTCGCAAAATACGTCTCAGCTTCCGGCGATAGCTGCACATTGCCCATCTGGCCCGAACCAAGAATTAGCTGCTCGCATCCATCCTCATAGATGA